>NZ_JALNUP010000009.1 GCF_026540855.1 Sphingomonas sp. GC_Shp_5 | reverse complement strand
TAGGTCAAGCAGGCTCTCCCTGAAGCTCCCTCGACCTTCGGCGGCATGACCGCTGCGCAAGGACAAGGGGCTACGGTTGGGGCGTGATGGTCGAGCGTCAGGCCGCGTCAACCCGGGTCAGCCGGGGGCTGAGCAGGTGGATGACGACCACCGCGATCAGATAGGTGCTGCCCGCCACCGCGAAGATCGGTGCGTAGCTGCCGGTGGTATCGAGGATGTAGCCGGTGAACTTGGCCATCATCATGCCGCCGATGGCGCCGACGGTGCCGCCGATCCCGATCACCGAACCCACCGCGGCACGCGGAAACATGTCCGACGGCAAGGTGTAGAGGTTGGCCGAGAACGCCTGGTGGGCCGCGGTGGCGAGCCCGACGACGGCGACCGCCAACCACAAACTGCTGATATATTGCGCGGTGAAGATCGGCATCACCAGGATTGCGCAGACCAGCATGGTGATCTTGCGAGCGGCGTTGGCGGACAGCCCGCGCCGCATCAGCCGCGACGACGACCAGCCTCCCGCGACGCTGCCGAGATCGGAGATCACGTAGATCACCACCAGCGGGGGCCCGAAGCTCTTGAGATCGAGGTGGTAGGTCTTGGCGAGGAAATCGGGCGTCCAGAACAGGAACAGCCACCAAATGGGATCGATCAGGAACTTGCCGAGCGCATAGGCCCAGGTCTCGCGATAGCGGATCAGCCGGCCCCAGCTGATCGGCTCGACCGGATCGGCCGGATCGCTCTCGATATGGGCCAGCTCGGCGGGGGACACCCGGTCGCTCTCGCGCGGGCGGCGGTAGACGGCGATCCAGGCAACCAGCCACAGCAGGCTGGCGGCCCCAGTGACGATAAACGCCATCCGCCAGCCGAACGCGATGGTGAGGGCGGGCACGATCAGCGGCGTTACCACCGCGCCGATGTTGGCACCGGCGTTGAACACGCCGGTCGCGAGCGCGCGTTCCTTGGCGGGGAACCACTCGGTCACCGCCTTGATCCCGGCGGGGAAGTTGCCGCTCTCGCCGATGCCGAGGATAAATCGCGCGACCGAGAACTGGAAGGCCGAGCCGACGAAGCCGCACAGCGTGTGGCCGAGCGTCCAGATCACGAAGGCGATGGTGTAGCCGATCCGCGCGCCGACCAGATCGACGATCCGCCCGAAGCTCAGATAGCCGATCGCATAGGCCGCCTGAAACCAGAAGATAACATCGGCATAGGTCGTTTCCGACCAGCCGAGTTCGGCGGAGATGGTCGGTTTGAGCACGCCGATCATCTGCCGATCGACATAATTGATTGCGGTCGCGGCAAACAGCAGGCTGCAGATCACCCAGCGATAGCGACCGATCCGTGGCGGGGGCGCCGCCGCCTGCGGCTGTGCGGCGAGGGCGTCCCTCAATTCCTGTGTGGCCATGTTGTCCTCTCCCTCGGCCTCTAGCGGGCCTTGATCGTGCACCTGACGGTGAGCCGGCCGTCGAACGCCGCTTCCACGGTATCGCCGACCGCCACCTTATGGACCCCGGTGACGGCGCCGGTCGATATCCATTGCCCTGCGGTGAGCGGGATGCCGCGCGCCGCCATATGCTCGAACAGGTAGCGCGCGGCGCCGAACGGTCCGTCGAGCATCGCCGCCGCGGTGGCGGCGCCTATCTCTTCGCCGTTGATCGTCAGCGTCACCGCCCATTGGTTGATGTCGCCCTCGCGCCAGCCATCCGCCTCGGCACCGACGATCAGGCCATTGTTGTTGCCGAAATCGGCGACGGTGACACCGGGGCCATGGCTGTTGATGCCGGGGAAGGGCGAACTCGCGATCTCGATGCCGACGTGCACCGCATCGATCAGCGCGCGCGCCTGTTCGAGCGTGAAGCTGGTCTGTGCGGGATCGGGCGCGGCACCGATGCGCAGCAGGAATTCCGCTTCCGCGGCACCGAAGCCGTCGGCAAAGATCGGCATGGCGACGGGGTCGTCTGCGGCATCGACCACCTGGTCGGCGAAGATTGGGCCGGTCAGCCGGTCGACGCCGTCCTCGGGCGGGTTGATCCGGCCGACCTTCCAGCCGGCGACGGTGCCGCCGGCGATCGCCAGCGCCGCGTCTTGAACCTGATAGCCATCGGCAAGGCTCACGGGCATCGCGCCTGGAAATTCTGCGAGCGCGCTGCCGGTGCGTCGCGCCTCGACAAAGGCATGCGCGATGCGCTCTGCCGGCCTGCTGGATTCGCTCTGCTGCACCCGCCCCTCATCATCTTATGATTGTTGATTCCGGCGTATGGGAAACCGGTGTCATTGGCAAGCCGACAGCAGCTTGTCCCAGTCGTTATCGAGCGCCGCGTTCGCAGCCAGGTCGATCGCCGCGAGCAGCGGTGCATCGTCGAGAAGGGCCGCGGGCAGGGCGATGCGGCGTTCGGCAAGCCAGCGGATCACCGTTGCCGGCGTGCCGTCCGCCGCGGCGGCGGTGAGCATCGATGCCGCCGGATCGATCACCGCTAAGCCGGTGCGAATGCGGGTGATCACGAAGGCGACCCAGCTGCCGAGCGCGGCCACGACATGGCCCGGCATGCGCCCGGCATGGCGGTTCGCCGCCAGCGTGTCGCCGAGCCGGTAGGGTAGCTTCTGCGAGCCGTCCTGCGCGATCTGCTCGAGCCGATGAAGGATCGCGGGGTTGCGGAAGCGCTGGAGCACTGTCGCGCGATAGGTGGCGAGATCGAGCCCGGCGACCGGAGCGAGCATCGGAATGATGTCGCGACTGATCATTGCGTCGACAAAGGCGGCGAGCGGCGCGTCCGCCATCGCCGCGGCGACGCTGGCATGGCCGCGGAGCAGGCCTATATAGGCTAGCGTCGAATGGGCGCCGTTGAGGATGCGGAGCTTGGCCTGTTCATAGCCGCTGACGTTGGCGGTGAGGATCGCGCCGGCACCCGCCAGATCGGGGCCGAGCGGCACGCCGCAGTCCTCGATCACCCACTGGCTGAACGCCTCGCGCTGGACCGCGGCGCGGTCGTCCAGCCCCAGCGCCGCAGCGACATCGCCGTAGAACGGCTCATCGGACGCCGGCGTGATCGAATCGACCATGGTCGAGGGTATCCGAACCTCGCCGGTGATCCATGCGGCTAGCTCAGGATCGCGCACCCGGGCGAAGGCGACCAGCGCTGCGTGGAGCTTGGCGCCGTTGTCGGCGAGATTGTCGCACGGCAGCGGCACGAACGGTGCCACGCGGGCGGCGCGGCGCGCCGCGAGGCCGCCGACCAGCCAGCCGATCACGCTCGTCGGCGCGCCACTGCCGGCAAGATCCGCGGCGATATCTTCGTGGTCGAGGTCGAGCGTGCCATCGGCCCGGAGGCAATAGCCCTTCTCGGTGACGGAGGTGGTGACCAGACGGACCGCTGGATCGGCCAGCAGCGTGGCGGTGCGCGCGGCATCATCCGGGCCGAGGAAGGCGCGATGCGCGTCGATCACCCGCCAGGATGGTTCGGCGTCGCGGATCGCGAGGGTATAGAGCCCGTCCTGCTCGGCGAGCGTTGCGACGGTGCCGCGGCTGCGTAGCGAGACGGCGGCGATGCTCCAGCGCGGATCGTGATCCAGCACCCTGTCGATATAGCTCGCCTGATGGGCTCGGTGGAACGCGCCGGGGCCAAAATGGACCACGCCGACGCCGGGCGCGACGCGGCGGCGGCGGGGAACGTGGATGCCCGCCGGCACCTGTCCGAGCGTGTTGCGCGACAGGCGGCTCACAGCGTTACCCCACGCTTCCAAATCGCGATCTCGCGTTCGCCGTTGCGCTCGGCCGCGGTGCTGGCGCCGGACGCCGTGGCGGCAACCAGCCCCAGCAGCCGCTCTTCGGCGGTCGCAAAGCCGCCATCGAGCACCTGCCCGGCATCGAAGTCGATCCACCCGGGCTTGCGCTCGGCGAGCGCGGTATTGGAGGCGATCTTGATCGTCGGCACCGGGAAGCCCATCGGCGTGCCGCGGCCGGTGGTAAACAGGATCGCGGTGGCGCCCGCCGCAGCGAGGGCGGTGCACGATACCGCGTCGTTGCCCGGCGCCTCGAGCAAGCTCAGCCCGCTGGCTGCGACCCGCTCGCCATAGCGCAGCACCGCGGTAACGGCCGCGCGACCGCCTTTCTGCACCGCACCCAGCGATTTCTCCTCGAGCGTGGTGATGCCGCCGGCGACGTTGCCCGGTGAGGGGTTCTCCGACACCGGCTCGCCATGGTCGACGAAATATTGCTTAAAGCTGCTCACCAGCGCGACGACCTCGCCGAACACCCGCTCGTCCGCGGCGCGATCCATCAGCAGCTGTTCGGCGCCAAACATCTCGGGGATTTCGGTGAGGATCACCTGGCCGCCGGCCGCGTCGATCGCATCGCTGATCCGGCCGACCAGCGGGTTGGCGGTGAGCCCGGACAGGCCGTCCGAGCCGCCGCATTTTACGCCGAGCACCAGCCGATCGAGCCCGACCTGCTGGCGGCGCGTCGTCGCCAGCGCGGCCAGTTCGGCGACCTTGGCGACGCCGTCTTCCACCTCGTCGGCGCTGGCCTGGGCCGTCACCGTACGGATCGCCGGATGACGCCACGACGGGATCGCCGCCATCAAGGCATCGAGCTGATTTTCCTCACACCCCAGCCCGACCAGCAGCACGCCGCCGGCATTGGGATGGCAGGCGAGGCTCGCAAGGATAGCACGGGTGCCGGCGAGGTCCTGGCCAAGCTGCGAGCAGCCGTGCGGATGGTTGAAGGCGTGGACGCCATCCACCTGATTGCCGAGCATCGCCGCCGCTCTTGTCGCGATCCGCTCGGCGGTGCGGCCAACACAGCCGACGGTAGGCAGGATCCAGATCTCGTTGCGGGTGCCAACCCGGCCATCGGCGCGGACGTAGCCGTCAAACCCTGGCAGCGCCGCCAGCGAGGAGATCTCGTTGGCCGGTGCCGGGCGGTAGACATAGGCGCCGGCACCACGCAGCGCGGTCGCGAGATTGTGGCTGTGGACGTGCTCGCCGGCGGCGACGTCACGCGTGGCATGGCCGATCGGGAAGCCGAACTTGATCACCGGCTCACCCGCCGCGATGGCGCGCAAAGCAACCTTCTGACCGCGCCCGATCGGTTCGCGAAGAACGACCTCCTCCACCCGCTCGCCCGCCGTCGCATCCACCAGCAACGTGGCGACGGTATCGGCCGGGACGATCGTCAAGCCTGTACGCATCACATCCTCTTCGTCCGGTGCCTTGCCAACTGCGCCGGTAACCGGTGTCAGCATAGCGGCTGGTGAAGCTCATGTGCAAGGCTAGTGCTGCCGCCGCCATCCGGCTATGCCTGATCGATGCGCAAGACCGGACAGCCGACGATCAACGATGTGGCACGGATCGCCGGGGTGTCCAAGAAGACGGTAAGCCGGGTGATCAACCGCTCGCCGCTGCTCAATGACGACACCCGCAAGCGGGTGGAGGAGGTGATCGGCGGGCTCGGCTATGTGCCCAACCCGCAGGCGCGCGCGCTGGCGCTGCGGCGTAACTTCCTGATCGGGCTGGTCCACGACAATCCCAATGCGCAGACGGTGATGAACGTCCAGCAGGGCATGCTCGAGGCGCTGCACGATACCGAGTTCGAGATGGTGGTGCGGCCGGTCGACCGCGGCTCGGCGACGATGCTGGAGGATCTGCGGCACTTCCTGGAGCGCCAGCGCCTGTTCGGCGTGTTGCTGATGCCGCCGATCAGCGAGAATGAGATGGTCGCCAAATTGTGTGAGGATGCCGGCTGTCGCTATGTGCGGATGGGCTCGGTGGTTCTCGACGATGCCGAGCATATGGTCGCCTCCAACGATCGCGAGGCGGTGCGCAACGCCACCGATTATCTGATCGCGCAGGGGCATCGGCGCATCGGACTGGTCGGCGGCCCGCACGGCTTCCGTTCGGCGCGGGAGCGGCGGGCGGGATTTGAGGAGGCGCTGTCGGCAGCGGGCATCGCGCTGCCGCGAAGCATGGTTGCCGAGGGCAATTACACGTTCGAATCGGGCATGGTCGCCGCCGAACGGCTGCTCGACCTGACGCCGCGGCCGACCGCGATCTTCTCGTGCAACGACGAGATGGCGGCGGGCGTGATCCACGCTGCCTCGCAGCGCGGGCTGGCGGTGCCCCGCGACCTGTCGATCATCGGATTCGACGACACGCCGATCGCCGCCCATGTCTGGCCACCGCTGACTACGGTGCGCTGGCCGATCGCCTCGATGGCGCGCTCGGCGGCACTCAAGCTGATTGCCGACGAGGGCGAGGCGGAAGTCGAGGAACCGTCGCTGTTCCTGTCGACGTTGATCCGCCGCGGTTCGGTGGCCGCGCCGCCGCACGAGTGACGAACACAGTGGTTGCGCGACGTGCTGACACCGGTTACCAACGACGCGGCGCTCAACAGAAGCGATGACGGAGGAGGATAGCGATGGCGGTGCGACTTGAACTCCATCCCGATCGCCTGTTCCCCGCCGATCCGACCATGCGCGACATCGCGCGCGCCCTCTATGCGCAAGTGGCGACGCTACCGATCGTCAGCCCGCACGGCCACACCGACCCTGCCTGGTTCGCGGACAACCGGCCCTGGACCGACGCGACGACGCTGCTGCTCGCGCCCGACCATTATCTTTACCGGATGCTGTACAGTCAGGGCATCGACCTCGACGCGCTGGCCACCCCCCGTCGCGACGGCACGCCGGCGACCGACCGTCGCGCCGCGTGGCGGCTGTTCGCCAGTCACTATCATCTGTTCCGCGGCACGCCGTCGCGGCTGTGGCTCGACCATGTCTTTGCCGACCTGTTCGGGCTCAACGTGACGCTCGATGCGACGACCGCGGATCATTATTTCGATGCGATCGCCGAGCATCTCGCCACCGATGCCTTCCGCCCGCGGGCATTGTTCGATCGCTTCCGGATCGATTTCCTCGCCACCACCGAGGGCGCGCACGACGATCTTGCCGCGCATGCTGCGATCCAGCGCTCCGGCTGGCGCGGCCGGGTGGTGACCACCTACCGCCCGGACGGCGTGATCGACGTCGAGCATGAGGCATTCGCGCCGGCGATGGCACGGTTCGCCGCGCTCACCGGCGAGGATGTGCACAGCTGGCGAGGCTATCTCGCCGCACACCGCCGCCGCCGCGCCGATTTCCGCGCCGCCGGCGCCACCGCGACCGATCATGGCCATCCTACCGCCGCCACCGCTAATCTGTCGACCACCGAGGCCGAGGCGCTGTTCGCGCGGATCGTCGGCGGTCGCTGGTCGGCGGCGGATGCGGAACTGTTCCGCGCGCAGATGCTCACCGAAATGGCGGCGATGTCCGCCGACGACGGCATGGTGATGCAGATCCATCCTGGGGCCTATCGCAACCACAACGCCGGCCTATTCGCGAGCCACGGCCGCGACAAGGGTGCCGACATCCCGACGCGCACCGACTATGTCGGCGCGCTCAAGCCGCTGCTCGACCGGTTCGGCACCGACACGCGGTTGTCGATCATCCTCTTCACGCTCGACGAGAGCGCCTATGCCCGCGAGCTGGCGCCGCTCGCCGGCCATTACCCGTGCCTCAAGCTCGGGCCGGCGTGGTGGTTTCACGACAGCCCGGAGGGCATGCGCCGCTTCCGCGAGATGACCACCGAAACGGCGGGCTTCTACAATACCGTCGGCTTCAACGACGACACCCGCGCCTTCCTGTCGATCCCGGCGCGGCATGACGTCGCGCGGCGCGTCGATTGCGGCTTCCTCGCGCGGCTGGTTGCCGAGCACCGGCTTGCCGACTGGGAGGCGGCCGAGCTTGCCCACGAGCTGACCGACGGCCTGGTGCGCCGCGCCTATCGCATCGACGACACCCCCTCGGCTGCCGCCGCAGCCTGATCCAGCCCCGAACGGAGCCTGCCATGTTCGACCGTACCTATTACGCCACCCACCCCGACATGATGGAGTGCGTGTCCAATGAGGAGCTGCGCGATCGCTATTTGATCGGCGATCTGTTCCGCAGCGGCGAGTGCGTGCTCAACTATACCCATGCCGACCGGTTCGTGATCGGCGGGGTTGCGGTCGGAAGCGGCACGGTGAAGCTGCCCGACCAGACCGAGCCGGCAGCGGCGGCGGGCCATCCGTTTCTCGAGCGGCGCGAGCTCGCGGTGGTCAACGTCGGTCGCGTCGACGGCACCGTCACCGTCGATGGCGAGAGCTTCACACTCGGCAACAAGGATTGCCTCTACGTCACCATGGGCGCGAAGGACGTCCAGTTCGCCGGCGACGGCGCGCGCTTCTATCTCGCCTCCTGCCCGGCGCACCAGGGGTTCGCCACGCGCAAGCTGTCGATCGCCGATGCCAATGCGCTCGATCGCGGCAGCTTGGAGGAATCCAACGAGCGGACGATCTACCAGCTGGTGATCCCCGGTGTGTGCGACAGCGCGCAGCTGGTGATGGGCCTGACGGTGCTGAAGCCCGGCAGCGTCTGGAACACCATGCCGCCACACATCCACGAGCGGCGCAGCGAGATCTATTTCTACTTCGAGCTCGACAATCTCGACAAGGATCGGGTGATGCACTTCATGGGCGAGGGCGAGGCTACCCGTCACATCGTCATGCAGAACGAGGAAGCGGTGATCAGCCCGCCCTGGTCGATCCACATGGGGGCAGGGACCAAATCATACGCCTTCATCTGGGCAATGGCCGGCGAGAACCAGGATTATACCGACATGAAAGTGCTGGATATCTGCCAGCTGGCGTGACGGCTTTTTCCTGCCACGGCGGGGAGGGCGCGGGGGAGGGCCTGTCCCCGCGCGACGCTCGGTCGATCAGGCCTATCTGGGCATTGGAGCCATGATGATCTCTCCCTTCGATCTTACCGGCAAGGTTGCCGTGGTCACCGGCGCCAACACCGGCATCGGCCAGGCGATCGCGCTGGCACTGGCCGCGGCAGGCGCCGATATCGCCTGTGTCGGCCGTACCCGGGCCGACGACACGCTGGCGCAGGTGCAGGCACTCGGCCGCCAGGCAGCGATCATCACCGCCGACTTGTCGACGATCGAGCCGGTACAGCGGGTCGTCGACGAGGCGGTGGCGGCGCTCGGTGGCCTCGACATTCTGGTCAACAACGCCGGCATCATCCGCCGTGCCGATGCGGTCGATTTCAGCGAAGAGGATTGGGACGCGGTGATCGACACCAATCTCAAGAGCGTCTTCTTCCTGTGCCAGGCGGCAGGGCGGCACATGATCGCGGCGCACCAACAGGGACACGGTGGCGGCAAGATCATCAACATTGCCTCCATGCTGACCTTCCAGGGCGGCATCCGCGTGCCGAGCTACACCGCCGCGAAGTCGGGGATCGGTGGCCTCACCAAGCTGCTTGCCAACGAATGGGCGGGCAAGGGCATCAACGTCAACGCAATCGCGCCGGGCTACATCGCCACCAACAATACCACCGCTCTCCAGGCGGACGAGACGCGCAACCGCGCGATCCTCGACCGCATTCCGGCAGCGCGCTGGGGCGACCCGGCCGATCTCGGCGGCGCCGCGGTATTCCTCGCCAGCCGGGCGGCGGACTATGTGCAGGGGCACATCCTGGCAGTGGATGGCGGCTGGCTGGCACGCTAGGCGGTGTCATCCCGAGCCGTCGCCTTGGCGCGGCAGGCGTGACGGGGTGACGAGGGGGAAGAAGCGCAATGGCCAAGTTCCTGGCATTTGGTGAGATCATGCTGCGGCTGTCGCCGCCGGGGCGCGAGCTGTTGCTGCAGACGCCCAAGCTCGACGTGTGGGTGGCGGGTGCCGAGGCGAACGTCGCGACCGCGCTGGCGCGGCTTGGCCACACCTCCGGGATCGCCAGCCGGGTGCCGGACAACGACCTCGGCCGCGGGGCGATCACCACCTTGCGTGGCCACGGCGTCGACACCGGCGGGATCGGCCTCGGCGGCGAGCGGATGGGCCTATATCTGGTTACGTCTGGTGCCGGCATGCGCGCCACCGAGGTGATCTACGACCGCGCCGGCTCATCCTTTGCCGAAGCGCCAATCGATGCATGGGATTGGGATGCGTTGCTGGCGGGCGTCGATCGCCTGCACTTGTCGGGGATCACCCCGGCGCTGGGCCCGGTGCCGGCGGCGAGCGCGATTGCGGCGGCCGAGGCGGCCGTCGCCCGCGGCATCGCGGTGTCGTTCGACGGCAATTGGCGCGGCAAATTGTGGGAGCGCTGGGACAGCGATCCGCGGGCCATTCTTACCCAGTTGGTGGCGCATGCCGACCTGATGTTCGGCAACCATCGCGATATCGCGCTGCTGCTCGGGCGCGAGTTCGACGAGAGCGGCGGCGAGCGGCGCCGGGCGGCGGCCGAGGCGGCGTTTGCCGCTTTCCCCCGGCTCCAGCTGATCGCGTCCACCGCGCGGCATGTCGAGCATGTCGATCTCCACCGCCTGTCGGCGCGGATCGATGCGCGCGACGGCCATGTCGAAACCGACGAGGTGGTGCTGGCGGGGATCGTCGACCGGATCGGCGGCGGCGACGCCTTTGCCGCCGGCGTGCTGCACGCGCTGCGCTCGGACGCCGACATCGGCGAGGCGGCACGCACCGGTCTGGCGCTGGCGGCGCTGAAACACTCGCTACCGGGCGACGCCAGCCTGTTCCGCCAGGCCGATATCGACGCGTACCTTGCCGGAGGGCTCGACGTCCGGCGCTGACGACCATGGCCGAGGCGGAACACCGCCCGGCCCGATGAGGAGAGAGGGATGAGCCTGAATACCGATCGCCGCAGCGTTCTCGTCGGCGGCGCCGCCGCGATGATGCCGTTGTTGCTGCCCGCGGCGGCGCGCGGGCAGGGCGGCGAGCCGATCGCGCATTGTGCCGCCGGCACCTTCATCGGCGCGCGTGACCGCGCCGGCGTCGTCAGCTTCAAGGGCATCCGCTATGGCCGGGCGCAGCGGTTCATGGCGCCGACCCGCGAACCCACCGTCACCACACCGGTGCGCGCGCTCGCCTTCGGTCCGTCGAGCCCGCAGCGCGGTGCAGCCGGGCGCGACGACGAGGGGCTGCATTATGGCGAGGACTGCCTGGTTCTCAACGTGTGGAGCAGCGACCTCCATCCGGGCGCGAATAAGCCGGTGATGGTCTATATCCACGGTGGCGCCTATTCTTCGGGCAGCGCCAATCTGGCGCGGCAGGACGGTCGTCACCTTGCCGCGCGCGGCGACGTGGTGGTGGTCTCGGTCAATCATCGGCTCAACGCGCTCGGCTATCTGTATTTGGCGCGACTCGATCCGCGCTTCGCCGACAGCGGCAATGCCGGGCAGCTCGACCTGATCCTGGCGTTGCAATGGGTGCGCGACAATATCGCCGGCTTCGGCGGCGATCCTGGCCGGGTGATGGTGTTTGGCCAATCCGGCGGCGGCGCCAAGATCGCGACGATGATGGGGATGCCGGCCGCCGCCGGCTTGTTCCACCGCGCGGCGACGATGAGCGGCCAGCAGGTGACGGCGTCGGGCCCGCTCAACGCCACCGCACGCGCACGCGCCTATCTCGCCAAGCTCGGCGTCGCCGACAACGACCTGTCGCCGCTGACGACGATGCCGGCGGAGCGGTTGATGGCGGCGCTGGATGCGGTCGATCCGGTGATCGGCGGCGGCGTCTACATGGGGCCGGTGGTCGACATGAAGTGGCTCGTCCGCCACCCGTTCTGGCCCGACGCCAATCCGCAGTCGCTCGGCATCCCGATGATGCTGGGCAATACCGCAGGCGAGACGCGCGCGTTCATCGCGCCCGATTCGGCCAAGGTGCAGGGGCTCGACTGGAGCAACCTCGCCGCCCGGCTGGCGCCCGAGCTGCGGATCGACATCCTGCCCGAATGGGTGGTGGAGGAATATCGGCTGCGCTTTCCCGACTGGTCGCCGACCGACGTGTTCTACGATGCCACCACCACCGGCCGCAGCTGGCGTGGGCAGGTGATCGAGGCGGAAGAGCGCGCCCGGGCGGGGGCGCCGGCCTATGTCTATCAGGTCGATTACCGCGCGCGGACCGAGCCGCGCCGGGGTGCGTTCCACTCGATCGACATCGGCCTGGTGTTCGGTACGCTCGACACCGCTGATGCGCTGACCGGCACCGGCGCCGAGGCGCAGGCTGCGAGCCGGGCGATGCAGGAGAGCTTCGTCGCCTTCGCGCGCACCGGTGACCCCAACAATCCGGCGATCCCGCACTGGCCGCGCTACGAACTGGCGGCACGCTCGACCATGGTGTTCGATGCGCGGGCGCGGGTGGAGGATGATCCGCGCGCCTGGCAGCGAGCGCTGTTCGCGCGCGTGCCTTACATCCAGCCGGGAACTTAAGCGGCGGGCTGGCGCATCGTCGGCACCGGATAGGCGATGATCAGCGCCAGCGGCGCGGTGCCGTTCTGGCGGATGCCGACGGTGGCGCCATCGTAAAGATAGGCGGCCATGCCGGCGCGCAGAGCGCGAGCGTCTGCACCCGAGGTGACGATGCCCTCGCCGCCGAGCACATAATAGACCTCGTCATGCGCGATGGGGTGTGCGCCGATGGCCGCGCCCGGGTGCAGCACGCGCTTGCGGAATTCGAGGGTGCGCGCCGGGACGGCATCGCTGATGCGATAGGCGGTGCTCATGCCGATCGCGCCGTGCGGCGGTGCTTCCTCTGCTCTTACCGTGGTTTCGTCGATCACGATCATCGCCCGCGGCGCCGACGCGCCGGGCAGCGCTAGGATCATCGGCAGGGCCGCGGCGGATATCATGTAGAGCTTCATTTCGACTCTCCTCGGATCACCATATTGACAGCCGGCAGGGGCCGCGACATGTTGCTGACACCGGTTACCTACCGCAAGGGGGTGAGCGGAGCGAGACCATGAGACATGGCCGCTGCGGGAGGGTAGCTGATCGCGCCGGTGGCGCAGCGGCACAACATCATCACCCCGTCGACGACGTCCATGGCACGTTCGGGCTCACACAGCCCGGATACCGGTGTCATGCGGGCACAACAAGGGCCGCAAAGGCCATGTGTGGGGAGTGGATGACGATGGAATGCAACACCAAGGCGGCTCTGCGCCGGCGCGCGCGGCTCGGCGGGATCTCGGTCGGCGCGCTGACGCTGGCGATGCTGCTGCCCGCTGCGGCGATGGCGCAGGCGGCGCAGATCCCCGACACCACCACGCCGGGGGCCCCTGCCCAAACCGACCCCGCCCCGGCGCAGACCGGCATCGCGCCCGCGGCTGCGCCCGACAATGGCGCGACGGTGACGCAGCGTGCCGGCGATGCCCAGGTCGACACGTCGACACAGATCGCCAGCCCCGAGCCCGACATCATCGTCACCGGCTTCCGCCGCTCGCTCGATGCGGCACTCAACGTCAAGCGCGAGTCGGTCGCCTCGGTGGATGCGATCGTCGCCGAGGATATCGCCAAATTCCCCGATCAGAACCTTGCCGAATCGCTGCAGCGCATCCCCGGCATCTCGATCCAGCGTGACGCCGGCGAGGGCCGCGCGATCACGGTGCGCGGGCTGGGCGCGCAATTCACCCGGGTGCGGGTGAACGGGCTGGAGACGGTGGCGACCTCCACCGACGGCGCCTCGTCGAACCGCGACCGCGCGTTCGATTTCAACGTGTTCGCCTCCGAGCTGTTCAACTCGATCGTGGTCCACAAGACCGCCGAAGCCTCGCTCGACGAAGGCTCGCTCGGCGCGGTCGTGGATCTCAACACCGGCAATCCGCTGGGCGGCAAGGAAGGCTTCACCTTTGTCGCCTCGGGCCAGGCGAGCTTCAACGACCTGTCGAAGAACTGGGGGCCGCGACTCGCCGGGCTGCTGTCGTGGAAGAACGCCGATGGCACCTTCGGGGTCGCCGTGTCGGCCGCCTATCAGTCGACCAACAATTTCGAACTCGGCAACAACACCACCCGCTTCGCCCAGGCGCGGTTCGACTCGGTCAACGGGACGCGCTGCTTCACCACCCAGAATGCGGGCGGCGCCTATATTCCGGGCGCGGCGTGCGACCAGGCGGCGCTCGCCTTCCACCCGCGCATTCCCCGCTATGGCTCGGTCCGCCATGATCGTGACCGGCTGGGGATCACCGCCAGCATCCAATGGGCGCCGACCGATGCGACCAAGGTGTCGATCGACGGGCTTTATTCGAAGTTCAAGGAAACCCGCGAGGAGAAGTGGGGCGAGGTGCTGCTGCGCTCGAACGAGCGCTCGATCGACCTCGTTAACCCGACCTACGATGCCAACAACAACCTCGTCTCGGGCACGCTCAACGATGCCTGGGTCCGCACCGAACACTATCTGCGCCAGTCAAAGACCGAATTCTACCAGCTCGGCGGCAGCTGGGACCAGGACGTGACGGACAAGTTCCGCTTCACCCTGCTCGGCGGCTTCTCCAAGTCCGACGCGACGATTCCGATCGAAACCACCTTCGTGTTCGATGATCGCGACGCACAGGGCTACAGCTTCGATTACACCAACTCGCGCAGCCCGGTGCTGAGCTTCGGCACCAGAGTCACCGATCCGGCCAACTTCCAGCTCGCCGAAATCCGCGACCGGCCGTCCGAGACGGTGAACACCTTCCGCACCGGGCAGCTACGCACCGAGTGGGACGTCACCGACGGCTTCCAGATCAAGGCGGGCGGGCTCTACCGGCGGTTCGAGTTCGATACGCAAGGCTATACCCGAGACGCGGTGGTCTGCCCGACCGCGACCGCAGCGGCGCGCGACGCGGTGCTTGGCCAGATCACCTGCACGCCGTCATCGGTGTTCGGCGCCAACGCGGTCTACGGCTTCCCGGCCGGCACGCTGGGCGAGACCTTCAACCTCGGCAACGCCGGCCAGCCATCCGGCACCACCACCAGCTTCCTGATCCCCAACATCGATGCGTCGGCAGCCTATACCGGACTGTACGGTCGCGCGTTGGCGCCCGATGCCGGCAACATCCGCAACGTCGTCGAGGAAGTCTCGGGCGGCTATGCCGAATTCGACGTCAAGGGTGACCTGCTCGGGCTGAAATATGCCGCCAATGCGGGCATGCGCTACGTCCATACCCACCAGACCTCGACCGGCCTCAACAATGGCGCGGCGGTGACGGTGGAGCGCAGCTACGACGACTGGCTGCCCGCGATGAACGTCGCCTTCTTCCCGACCAGTGACGTGATCCTGCGCGCCGCCGTGGCCAAGGTGATCACCCGGCCGTCACTGGGCAATCTTACGCCAGGTGGCTCGGTGGACGGCTTCAACTATCGGATCAGCTTCGGCAACCCGCAGCTCGATCCGTTCCGCGCCACCTCCTACGATCTGTCGGCCGAATGGTATTTCGCGCCGCAGTCGATCCTGTCGGTCGCGGTGTTCAAGAAGGACGTCGAGAGCTTCCCGGTGTCGGTGACCACCACGGGCACCTACGCCTCCACCGGGCTGCCGACCTCGATCATCCCGCCGAGCTCGCCGGCCGCTTCCAATCCCGAGGGCCAGCTGTGGACGATCAACTCGATCACCAATGGTACCGGCGCATCGCTGAAGGGGCTGGAGGTCGCCTTCCAGACCTCGTTCCGCTTCCTGCCGGGATTCCTCAAGAACTTCGGCATCATCACCAACGCGACCTTCATCGATTCGACCGCGAGCTACAGCGTCAGTGGGCCGACCGTGGCCGCCTGCGTCCGCGCCACGCCGACCGCCGCCTGCACCTTCGGTCCCAACGTTCCCGCGACCCGCACCGCGACACTGTTCGGTCTGTCCAAGCGCGCCTACAACGGCACGCTTTACTACGAGGACAGCAAGTTCAGCGCGCGCGGCTCGATCAGCTATCGCGGGCCGTACATCGATGCGAACAGCGGCACCGGCAACGTTTTCGAGGGCTATAACTCGACGATCAACGTCGATGCCTCGCTGCGCTATAAGCTGACGCCGTCGGTAGAGATCTCGCTTGAGGGCACCAACCTCACCGACGAATATCGCGATCGCTACACCGATTTCGATGCCAACCGGAATTACGAGAACAATCACTTCGGCCGCACCTTCCTGATGGGCGCGCGCTTCAAGATGTGATCCGGCCTGCCGGTTTCCTCTCCTCCCTGGGCGCGTTCCGTCGGAGCGCGCCCATCTTGTCGGAGCGACCCCGTGATGATCGATCGTCGCCATGCCATCCTCGGCAGCTTGGCTGCCGGCCTTTCTGTTGGAGTCGCGGCGCAGACCAGACCGCCGGCCACGGGTGGCCCGCCAACGCCGGGGCTGGCCGATCCTAGCGAGACGATCGACCTGTGGCCCGCCGGCGCGCCGGGGATGCCCGCGACGCCGCTGATCGAGACGGTGGATGAGCGCAGCAAGGATCCCCAGCTCACCGACCGCGCCGTCCACGGTATCAGCCGGCCGCGGCTGGTGGTGTTCCGCCCTGCCATTCCCAACGGGTCGGCGGTGCTGGTCACGCCGGGCGGCGGCTATCGCTGGGTGGTGATCGACAAGGAAGGCTATGAGATCGGCCGCTGGCTGGCCGCACGTGGCTGGACGGTGTTCGTGCTCTTCTATCGGTTGCCAGGCGACGGCTGGGCCGCAGGCCCCGATGTCGCACTCGCGGATGCCCAGCGTGCGATGCGACTGATCCGATCGCGCGCACGCGATTACGGCGTGCTCCCGGAGCGGGTAGCGGCAATGGGCTCCTCCGCCGGCGGGCATGTCTGCGGCGATCTTGCCACGCGTTTCGCAGCGTCCACCTATGCACCGGTCGATGCGGCAGACAGGCTCAGCGCCCGGCCGGACATTGCGGCGCCGATCTACGCGGTGCAATCGATGAGCCTGCCGCTGGCGCACCCCGGGTCGCGCGAGCTGTTGATCGGCAAGGCTGCGCCGCCGGCACTGGAGCGGCGGCACAGCACCGCCGCCAACGTGTCATCGGCGACGCCGCCCTGCTTTCTGGTTCATGCCGAGGACGATCCAACCGTGCCGGTCGACAATACGCTGGAATTCCGCGCGGCGCTGAAGAGAGCCGGTGTCGCGGTCGAGACGCATCTGTTCACCCATGGCGGCCATGGCTTCGGCATCCGCCGCGCCGCGGGCAAGCCCGCCGAGGCGTGGCCGGCGCTGTTCGCCGCCTGGGCGCAAAGCCAGGGGCTGGGATGACGGCGGATGGGCGCCGTTAGTACTGCCCGCCAAGCGCACGGATGGTGTCGGTGGCGGTCTGCAGCTGCTGGCTGCGGACGGTGAGCAGCGCCCGTTCGGCATCCAGCGCCGCAGTCTGCGCGGTGACGACCTCGAGGTAATCGGCGGCGCCATCGCGGTAGCGGATCAGCGCCAGCTCGCGGGTGCGCTCGGCGGCGGCCGCGGCCACGCTCTGATCGCGCTCCTGGCTGGCGAGCAGGCGCTGGCTGGCCAGATCGTCCTCGACTTCCCGAAAGGCGGTGAGCACGGTCTGGCGGTAGGAGGCGGCGGCCTCGTCATATTCGGCGCGCGCGATGCGCACTCCCGCCCGGCGTCGTCCACCATCGAAGATCGATACCGCGGCGGCGAGCGGGCCCAACGCCCAAAAGCCGTTGGACGCCGTCAGCAGCGCTCCGCTGGCGGCCTCGAAGCCTCCTGAGGCACCGAGCGTGACGCTCGGGAACAGCGCGGCGCGGGCGACGCCGATCCGCGCGTTGGCGGCGGCAACCCGGCGCTCTGCCGCGGCGATGTCGGGGCGACGCTCGAGCAGTGTCGAGGGCAAGCCGGCGGGGATCGTCGGCGGCGCGAACTGTGAATCGACCACGGCGATCGAGAAACCGGCCGGCGCCTCGCCGAGCAGCACGGCGATGGCATGCTCGTCACGCTGGCGGTCGATCGCCACCGCCGACAGCTCGGCGCGCGCGCTCGACAGCTGGTTCTGCGAGCGGCTGACGTCGATTCCCGAAGCAATGCCCCCGGTGTGGCGGGTGTCGGTGAGGGTGAAGGCGCGGTTGTAGGCATCCACCGTCTGGCGAAGCAGAACGATGCGCGCGTCGAGCCCGCGCATGTCGAAATAGACGCTCGCCAGCTGCGCCTGCAGGCCGAGGCGGACTCCCGCGAGATCCGCGGCGCTGGTAGCGACATCGGCGCGGCTGGCGCGGATCAAGTTGCGGACCCTGCCGAACAGATCGAGCTCATAGGAGAGCGACGGCCCGACGGTGGCAACAGTATAGGTGGCGGCGCTCCCTGACGTCAGCGGGCGGCCGGCGGACACGCGGTCGCGCGACACGTCGGTGCCAAGGCCGATCTGGGGCGAGCGATCGGCACGCGCCTGGCGGAGCAAGCCTTGTGCCTGATCATAGCGCGCCACCGCTGCGGCGAGGTCGGCATTACCGGCCTCGATCCGCTCCTCCATCGCGCTCAGCGTAGGATCGGCGAACGCCTGCCACCATTTGCCCGCGGGTGGCACGGTGGTGCCCGCCGTCTGCCAGCCCTTGGCTTCCTTATAGGCCTCGGGCGTCGGCACCGCGGGGCGGACATAATTGGGGGCGGTGGAGCAGGCTGCCGTCGTCACCAGCCAGCCCAGGACGGCCGCACGCAGCAGCGGCGACTTAATGTGGGGCATCGGTCGTCGCCGCGGTGCGCGCGATCTGCACGGCATCGCCATCCGCCAAGGAGTCCGGTGGGTTGTCGATGACGCGATCGCTCGTCGCGATCCCGGCGCTGATCTCGAAGGTTGCGCCACGATCCTGCGCGATCTTGATCGTCTTGAGGTGCGCCTTGCCGTCACCGCCGACGGTGGCGACCTGGGTGCCGCGCTCGCCGATGATCAGTGCGCTGGCCGGCAGTGACACGGCGCCGCTGCTACCGGCAACCGGGAAGCTCGCCTGAGCATAGGCGCCGGGCTTGAGCGCACGATCGCCGTTGGCGGCCTGCAGCTCGACGAGCACCGTGCCCGAATTCTGTTCGACCGCACCGGCGGTGCGGGTCAGCGTCGCATCGAACGAGCGGCCGGCATATTCGGGCAGGGTGAGCGCGACGTGCATGCCGGGATGGATCTGCGCCGAATAGGATTGCGGCACGCGTACATAGGCGCGCATCCGGCCGACGTCCGAAACGGTGAATAGCGGCGTCGATGCGGCGGTGCCGGCCGTGACGAGCGCGCCGATATCGGTCGAGCGGCTGGTGACGACGCCGCTGAACGGCGCGACGAGGCGGGTGAAGCCTTGCGTATAGGTGAGCCGCGAAACGTTGGCGCGCGCAGCGTTGGTGACCGCGGTCTTGGCGGCGAGGTCACCGACCTTCTCGTCGGTCTCCTGCTTCGACACCGCGTCCTTGGCGAGCATGTTCCGCCAGCGCGTCGCGGTGGAGGCGGCAAGCTGCTGGTTGGCGCGCGCAGTCTCGAGATCGGCGCGGGCGCCGGCGAGCTGCTGCTCCACCTCGGGCGCGTCGAGCACCGCAAGTGTCTGCCCGGCGCGGACGTTGTCGCCGATGTCGACATACCATTTGCGCACATAGCCGCTGGTCCGCGCGAAGATTGGCGCGCTGTTGAGCGCCTGCAACGTTGCGGGAAGCGTCAGCGCGGCGGTGGAAGCCGCCGGTTTGGGCTGGATCACCGTCACCGTCGGTGTCGCCTGCGCGGCTGTCCAGCCGGCGAGTTGGCGGTCGGAATGCGACCGCGTCGCGATTCCTGCGCCGACCACGCCGACGGCGACCACCGCCGCGACGATGCCGACCGTCTTCATCGACCGGCCTGCGCTGTTGTCGGGAGAGACCTGGTGGCCCTCAGACATGAACTTCCTCCAGATGGCTGGCCTCGGGCGTGGTGCTTGCCGCGCCGTGGCGGCGGTGCACGAGGCTGAAGATAACGGGCACGAACATCAGCGTGGCGAAGGTCGCAACCAGCAGGCCGCCGATCACCGCGCGGCCGAGCGGGGCGTTCTGCTCGCCGCCTTCGCCCATGCCCAATGCCATCGGCAGCATGCCGATGATCATCGCCAGCGCGGTCATCAGCACCGGGCGGAACCGGGTCATCCCGGCCTCCAGTGCGGCGAGGGTGGCGTTGCCGACCTCGGCGAGCCGCTCACGGGCGAAGCTGACGACAAGGATCGCGTTGGCGGTGGCGACGCCCATGCACATGATCGCGCCGGTGAGCGCCGGCACCGACAGCGTGGTGCCGGTGGTGAACAGCATCCAGATGATGCCGGCAAGCGCACCGGGCAGCGCGGTGATGATCACGAACGGATCGAGCCAGCTCTGGAAGTTGACCACGATCAGCAGATAGATCAGCACGATCGCGCCGATCAGGCCGAAGCCGAGGCCGGAGAACGCGCCGTTCATCGTCGCATATTGCCCGCGTAGCGTGACCGTCGCGCCCTTCGGCGTCTGCGCCTTGAGATCGGCCAGCACCTTCTTGATGTCGCCCGCGACTGCGCCGAGATCGCGCCCGGCCGGCGTCGCGTAGATGTCGGTTACCGGTGCGATGTTGTAGTGCGAGACCACCGCCGCCGAGTTGGACCGGACGATGGTGCCAAGCCCGCCGAGCACCTGCGAGCGGCCATCGGATCCGGTGACGGGGATGCTCGACAGGTCGCTCATCGATCCGACCTGATACTCGGGCGCCTGGGCGACGACGGGGTAGGACACCCCATTGTCCGGGTTGAGGAAGAACACCGGCGCGGTCTGCGAGGTGCCGGCGAGCGAACTCGCCAGGCTGCTGGTGACGTCCCGCTCGGTGAGGCCATATTGACCGATACGGCTGCGATCGACCGCGACGTTGAGCTGCGGATAGCGATCGCTCTGCTGGATGCGCGCGTCGGTGACGCCGGCGATCTTGGTCATCCGCCGCATGATCTTTTGCGCATAAGCGGCGTTGGCCGCGGCATCCTTGCCGGCGATCTGGATGTCGATCGGGGCAGGAGCACCGAAGTTCAGGATCTGGCTGGTGATGTCGGCGGGCAGGAAGGAGAAGGTCGAGCCGGAGAAGTTGCGCGGCAGCTGCTCGCGCAGCGTGCGGACGTAATCGGCGGTCGGCTTATGCTCCTTGGCGAGCTGGATCAGGATGTCGCCATCCTGCGGGCCGACCGTGCCCGAGTTGTTATAGGTGGTGTTGATCGAGCTCACCGGCAAGCCGATGTTGTCGACCACCGAGACGAGCTCGCTCGCCGGGATGATTTCGCGGATGCGACGCTCGATGCGGTCGAACTCGGCCGAGGTCTCCTCAATCCGGCTGCCGACGGGCGCGCGGACGTGGAGCGCCATTTGACCAGCGTCGACCGCGGGGAAGAAGTTCTGGCCAAGGATCGGCACGAGCCCGAACGACAACAGCACGACGATCAGGAAGCCGATCACGAAGCCTTTGGGCGCGGCCAACACGCGTTCAAGCATGCCGCCGTAGCTGGTCCTAATCCGCTCGAAGCGGCTCTCGAAACCGCGCTGAAAACGGACCAATGGGTTGCGCGTGGCGGGGTTGCCGGCGCTGTGCTGGTCGTGATCGTCGCCATGCCCGTGCGGCTTGAGCAGGTACATCGCCATCGTCGGCACCAGGGTGCGCGACAGGATGAACGAGGCGATTATCGCGAACACCACCGCGAGCGCGAGCGGCACGAACAGGAAGCCGGCGACGCCGGGCAGGAAGAACATCGGCACGAACACGATGCAGATGCACAGCAGCGACACGAACGCCGGGGTGACGATCTGCGCGGCGCCGTCGAGGATCGCCTGGTTGACCGGCTTGCCCTGTTCGAGATGCCAGTTGATGTTCTCGATCGTCACCGTCGCGTCGTCGACGAGAATGCCGACTGCGAGGCTGAGGCCGCCAAGCGTCATGGTGTTGAGCGTGTTGCCGGTGATCGACAGGCCGATGATCGCGGCGAGGATCGCGAGCGGGATCGAGATCGCGATGATCACCGTCGAGCGCCACGAGCCAAGGAACAGCAGGATCATCAGGCTGGTCAGCGCCGCCGCGATCGCGCCTTCCTTGATCACGCCCTCGACCGCGGCCTTCACGAACAGCGACTGGTCCCCGATCGGCACGATCTTGAGCGCGGCGGGCAGCGTCTCCTGGATCTTGGGCAGCGCGTCCTTGATGCCCTGGACGATCGACAGGGTGGAGGTGGCGCCGTTCTTGAGCACCGTCATCGTCACTGAGCGCGCGCCGTCGACATGGACGACGTTGGTCTGCGGCGCCGAGCCGTCGCGGACATGGGCGACGTCGCGCATGTAGATGGTGGCGCCGCCGACCACCTTGATCGGGATCGCGTTGAGTTCTTCGACCGTGCCGGGTGCGTTGTTGAGGCGCACGGCATATTGGAAGCCGCCGATCTTGGCGAAGCCGGCGGGGTTGATCTGGTTCTGCGCCGCGATCGCGTTGCCGACGTCCTGCGCACTCAGCCCCTTGGACTGGAGCGCCTGCGGATCGAGATCGATCTGGATCTGGCGGGTGCGGCCGCCCGACGGCAGCGGAATGGCGGCGCCAGGCACGGTGACCAGGCCCGGGCGGATCTGGTTCTGCGCGAGATCCAGCATCTGGCCTTCGGACATACCCTTGCCGGACAAGGCGAGCTGCACGATCGGCACCGTCGAAGCGCTGTAGTTGAGCACCAGCGGCGGGGTGACGCCGGGAGGAAGCTGCTTGAGCACGGTCTGCGACACCGAGGCGACCTGCGCGGTCGCGGTACGGATGTCGGCGCCCGGCTGGAAATAGATCTTCACCACGCCGATGCCCGGCAACGACTGGCTTTCGATATGATCGATGTCGTTGACGGTGGTGGTCAGCACGCGCTCGAACGGCGTGATGATCCGGCCGGACATCTCGTCCGGCGACAGACCGCTATATTGCCAGGCGGTGGCGATCACCGGCACCCGGATGTCGGGAAAGATGTCCACCGGCGTGCGCATCGCCGCGAGCACGCCCACGATCGCGATCAGGATGGCCATGACGATGAACGTCAACGGCCGGGCCAAAGCTGTGCGTACGATCCCGATCATGGGGCGGTGTTTTCCGATCCCGAGGCCGACGGCGCGAACGGCCGACGGTACCGAACAAGGTGGTGACAAGGGCTAATTGTTATCGCGGGCGATGCAATCCAGAAGGATGCCGCGGCGCAGCATCTCTTCCTTTGTTGCGCTCGTGTCTAATATCATTTCCAGCTTGATTGATATGTGCAACGTATCAATCCCATGGAGCTGAGGCATCTTCGCTACTTCGTCCAGGTCGCCGAGGACCTGCACTTCGCCAGAGCGGCGGCGCGGCTCGGCATATCGCAGCCGCCGCTGAGCCAGCAGATCCGGCTGCTCGAGGAGGAGCTGGAGGTGCAATTGTTCGAGCGTACCAGTCGCCGCGTCACGCTCACCGCGGCGGGAACGGCGTTTCTCGAGGCGGCGCGGGCGACATTGGCGCAGGCCGAGCGCGCGATCACCGTGGCGCGGCGGGCGGGGCGGGGCGAATTGGGCGACCTTCGGATCGGCTTCAACCCGTCGGCGCCGTTCATCGCGCGGGTGGCGACCGCGGTGAACGACTTCCGCCGACGCTTTCCGGACGTGCGCCTGTCGCTGTCGGAGATGATCGGCTCGGCACAAATCGCCGCGATCGAGGATCGCTCGCTCGACATCGGCTTCATGCGCAGCGCGTCGCCCCCGGCGCTGCCGGCCAACCTATCGTCGACGCTGATCCTCGAAGAGCGGCTGGTGGTGGCGATGCGGCCCGATCATCCGCTGGCCGTGCGGGAAACCTTGTGGCTGGCCGACCTCGCCGAGCATCCGCTGGTGATCTATTCCAGCCAGCGCAGCGGCGGTTTTACCGAGGAAGTGTTCGCGCTGATGCGCAGGGCGGGCGCCGAGCCGGTGGTCGCGCAGTCCGTGCACGAGGTGACGACGCTGCTGGGGCTCGCCGCGGCCGGCGTGGGCATGACGATCATCGCGGAGTCGTTGCGCGCGATCCAGTCCGCCGGGCTGGTCTATGTGCCGCTGGCGGACGAGGGGACCAGCACCTCGATGTGGCTGGTGCATCTGCGCGAGGGCGGCACGCTGCCGTGCGCGAACTTCCTCGGCATCATGCAGGGGGCCTAGCGCCGCCCGCGGCCGTCACCCCGGGGCAGCGCCCGGGATGACGGGGACGCGTCAGACCAGCTGCGGCAGCTTGGCGAGATGCTTGTCGAGCGTGATCGGATAATCGCGCACGCGCACGCCGGTGGCATTGTAGATCGCGTTGGCGATCGCCGCGGCGACACCGCATAGGCCAAGCTCGCCGACGCCCTTCGCCTTCATCGGCGAGGAGAGCGGATCGGTTTCGTCGAGGAAGATCACTTCCTGGTGTGGGATGTCGGCGTGGACCGGCACCTCGTAGCTGGCGAGATCGTGGTTGACGAAGAAGCCGAACCGCTTGTCGACCGCGAGTTCCTCCATCAGCGCGCCGCCGGCGCCCATGGTCATCGCCCCGATCACCTGGCTACGCGCCGATTTGGGGTTGAGGATGCGCCCCGCGGCACAGACCGCGAGCATCCGCCTGATCCGGGTTTCGCCGGTATAGGCGTTGACCGCGACCTCGACGAAATGGCCGGCGAAGGTCGATTGCTGGAACTGCTTGTCCAGATCGCCATATTCGATCTGGTCCTCGGCGGAGAGGCCGGCGCTGCCCGCCGCCTCGGCGAGGCTGACGCTGCGATTGCCGCTCTTGACCTTGCCGTCGGCGAACTCGACCTCGGCCGAGTTGAAGCCGAGCTTCTGCGCCACCGCCTCGCGCAGCTTGACGCAGGCGGCATAGACGCCCGCGGTGGAGTTGTTGGCGCCCCATTGCCCGCCCGAACCCGCCGAGGCGGGGAAGGACGAGTCGCCGAGCAGCACCACGACCTTGTCCATGTCGACGCCCATCATCTCCGCCGCGGTCTGGGCGATGATGGTGTAGGTGCCGGTACCGATATCGGTCATGTCGGTGGCGACGGTGATCACGCCCTTGGCATCGAGCCCGACGCGCGCCGCCGACTTCATCAGCAGGTTGTTGCGGAAGCCGGAGGCGACCCCCATGCCGATCAGCCACTGGCCGTCGCGGACCTGGCCGGGCTTGGCGTTCCGCTTCGACCAGCCGAACCGGTCCGCCCCCTGCTGGAGGCATTCGACCAGCTGGCGCTGCGAGAATTTGCGCGTCGGCTTCTCGGGATCGACCTGGGTGTCATTGGCGATGCGGAAGGCGACGGGATCCATGCCGAGCTTCTCGGCCATCTCGTCCATCGCGATTTCGAGCGCCATCAGGCCGGGGGCCTCGCCGGGTGCGCGCATGGCATTGCCTTCGGGCAGATCGAGCACGGCGAGGCGCATCGCGGTCAGCCGATTGGCGCCGGCATAGAGCAGCTTGGTCTGCGACACCGCGGTTTCGGGACCACCGCCGGGCAGATCGCCCGAGCCGCTCTCATGCGCGATCGCGGTGAGCTTGCCGTCGCGCGTCGCGCCGAGGCGGATGCGCTGCTCGGTCGCCGGGCGGTGAGTGGTGTTGTTGAACATCAGCGGCCGCTGCAGCGCGACCTTGACCGGCCGGCCGGCCGCCTTGGCACCGAGCGCCGCCATGATCGCATCGGTGCGGACGAACAGCTTACCGCCGAACCCACCGCCGATATAGGGCGAGATCAGGCGGACATTGTCCTTGGGCAGACCGAGGGTGAGCGCGACATCGCCCTTGCCCCAGGCGATCATCTGATTCGACGTCCACAGCGTCAGCTTGTCGCCGTCCCAGCGCGCGATCGAGGCATGCGGCTCCATCATCGCATGGCTCTGATCGGGCGTGGTGTAATGCGCATCGAGCGTGACCGGCGCCGCGGCGAACGCCTTGTCGAAATCGCCGACGCGATCGACCGGCGGCGCGCTGCTGCCCTCGCCGCTGCTGTTGCCCTTGAGCGGCGCGCGCTTGAGCTCGGCGGCGAGATCGAAGCGGCCCTGGGTGCGGGCATAATCGACCTGCACCAGCGATGCGGCGGCGCGGGCCTGTTCGAAGGTCTCGGCGACGACCACGGCGATCGCCTGGTGATAATGCTCGATCTCGGGCCCGCCGAGCAGCTTGGCGGTGTTCATCTTGCCCTTGCCGAGCTTGGGCACCAGCGAGCCGGCATTATCGGCGGTGACGATGGCAAGAACGCCCGGCGCCGCCCTGGCAGCGGACAGGTCGATCGCGTTGATCCGCCCCTTGGCGATCGCCGAGCCGACGACGAAGCCATAGGCCGGGTTGGCGACGGCATCGTGGCGCTCATAGGCATAAGGCGCGGTGCCGGTGGTCTTGAACTTGCCGTCGATCCGGTCGTGCGGCTTGCCGACCACCTTGAGCTGGTCGATCGGATTGGTGCCCGCAGGCGTGGTGAACTTCATGCGGTCCTCGCTTCGGCGATGGCGGCAGCGAGCGTACGCTCGACCAGCGGCACCTTGAAGGCATTGTCGTGGGTGGGGGTGGCGCCGGCGAGCAGCCGGCTGGCCACGGCCTTGGACCCCTGCGGCATCGCTGCCTCGGCCGCCTCGACGCGCCACGGCTTGTGCGCGATCCCGCCGATTGCGGCGCGGCCGGTGCCGTCCTGCTGGATCACCGCGGCGACCGAGACCAGCGCGAAGGCGTAGGACGCGCGGTCACGCACCTTGTGGTAGATGTGGGTGCCGCCGAGTGGCTGGGGTAGGGTGACGGCGGTGATCAGCTCGCCACGCGCGAGATTGGTGTCGATGTGCGGCGTGTCGCCCGGGAGCCGATGGAAATCGGCGATCGGGATGACGCGGGTCTCGCCGGCGGCATTGACCGTCTCGACCTTGGCGTCGAGCAGCCGCAGCGCCACCGCCATGTCGCCGGGGTAGGTGGCGATGCAGGCATTGCTGGTGCCGATCACCGCGAGCTGGCGCGAATAGCCGCCGATCGCCGCGCAGCCCGAGCCGGGCTTGCGCTTGTTGCACGCCTGGTTGGTGTCGTAGAAATATGGGCAACGGGTGCGCTGGAGCAGATTGCCCGCGGTGGTCGCCTTGTTGCGGAGCTGGCCGCTCGCGCCGGCGACGATCGCGCGGCTGAGCACGCCATAGTCGCGGCGGACCCGGGCATCGGCCGCAAGATCGGTGTTGGAGACCAACGCGCCGATCCGCAGGCCGCCGTCGGCCGCCTCGATCCGGTCCAGCTTGAGGTCCTGCACGTCGACCAGATGGGTCGGCGTCTCGATCTGCAGCTTCATCAGATCGAGCAGGTTGGTGCCGCCGGCGATGAACTTGGCCGTCGGCGAGCCGACGACCGCGGCGGCGGCCTGGGCCGGCGTCTTGGCGCGCTCGTAGGTAAAGGGCTTCATGCTCGGGTCCCCGCAACGTCGGCCATCGCCTCGGCGATGTTGGAATAGGCGCCGCAGCGGCAGATGTTGCCGCTCATCCGCTCGCGCATCTCGATGTTGGTCGGCTGCGGGCGGGCGGAGAGATCGCCGGTGACGTGGCTCGGCACGCCGGCCTTGATCTCGTCGAGCACCGCCACCGCCGAGCAGATCTGCCCCGGAGTGCAATAGCCGCACTGATAGCCGTCATGCTTGATGAAGGCCGCCTGCATCGGGTGGAGATGATCGGGCGTGCCGAGGCCCTCGATGGTGGTGACCTTGTCACCCTGGTGCATCACCGCGAGGCTGAGGCAGGAATTGATCCGCTTGCCCTCGACGATCACGGTGCAGGCGCCGCACTGGCCGTGATCGCAGCCCTTCTTGGTGCCGGTCAGGTGGAGATGCTCGCGCAGCGCATCGAGCAACGTGGTGCGGGTGTCGAGCTCGAGCGACTGGCGCTTGCCGTTCACCTCGAGCGACACCGTCGCCATCGCCGGCGGCGCCTTGGCAGCGGGGGTCTGCGCGTCGGCGACCGGCACGGCCGTGAGCGCTGCCGAGGCCGCGGTGCCGACCAATACGCCGCGCCGTGACATGCCTGCCTCACCTGGGCTGTTCATGCTCGTGATCCTTTCGGGCGCATCGCTGCCGCCGCTTGCCGAATGTGATGATAAGCCTGTCGAACCGGTGAGCCGCAGGTCTTGTTCCTGACGGCAAGAGTAACAACGTTTTTCGCGGCAGAATACAGGGCTCATTTTGCATGACGCGATGACCGCTGCTCATGAATGGTGAGTTGTTGCGCTTAGTGCGAGTGATTATCATCTAGCGACATAGCCGCAATTACGGCGCCGAGCGTCGCTATGTTTGGGTGAATACATCGACCGCGGTGGGCAGGACGACGGTCTGTTCGCCTGCCAGGCCGGATTGTCGCTCGGACGGCAACCGGCGGGGCGCTGCTGCACCCCGCCGCCCGCGTCGCCGTCAGATCAGCGCCGCCGTCAGGGAATGAGGCGGTCGGCGCGGAGCTGCGCGAACAGGTCGAAGAAGGCGTCGTCGGTCGGCTGATAGGCGGTAAAGCCCAGCCGGCGGCTCTTACCCATGTCGGTGATCACTTCGATCGGGCGACCGAGGTCGGCGTCGGTGTGCCAGGGGGAGGCGAGGCGGGCGAGATCGGGCTCGGCCAGGCCGTCGCGCTCGGCGATCTGGCGCCACAGCGCGGCATCGCCGGCCATCTGCTGCTCGAGCGGCTGGACGGTGCCGTCGAACGGTGCCGCCTCGATCCCGAACCAGTCGGTGATCCGCGACCACATCCACTGCCAGCGGAAGACGTCGCCGTTGACGATGTTGAACGCCTCGTTCGCCGCCACCGGGGTGGTCGCCGCCCACAGCAATTGCTCGGCGAGGATGCGCGCGCTCGTCATGTCGTTAAGCCCGCTCCATTGCGCCGCGGAGCCGGGGAAGCGGAACGGCCGCCCGGTCTCGCGGCACAGCGTCGCGTAGACGGCGAGCGTGGTGCCCATGTTCATCGCATTGCCGATCGCCTTGCCGATCACCGTGTGCGGGCGGTGGACGCTCCAGGTGAAGCCGTCGCGCGCCGCGGCGGCGAACACCTCGTCCTCCTGGGCGTAATAGAAATTGGCGACATCGAGCCGGCCCTGCTCCTCGCGAAACGGGGTCTGCGGCAGCGTGCCCTTGCCGTAGGATTCGAACGGCCCGAGATAGTGCTTGAGGCCGGTGACCAGCGCGACATGGCGCGGCCCGGTCGCCGTCGGCAGGCCGTCGAGCAGGTTGCGGACCATCGCCGAGTTGACCCTGACGTTCTCGGCCTCGCTGTCCTGCCGCGCCCAGGTGGTGATGAACACCGCGTCGGGGTTGACCCCGGCGAGCGCGGCGGCGGTACCGGCGGCGTCCTGCAGATCGGCCGCGACCGGCAGGATGCCGTGCTGGGTGCTGCGGCGGCGGGCCAGACCGTGGACGGTCCAGCCCTGTTCAACCAGCAGCGCCGCGGTCGCGCTGCCGACGATCCCGCTCGCGCCGACCACCAATGCGGTTCTTGCCATCATCATGCTCCGTTTATCCGTTGATGATCATGCAGCTAGTCACCCGGGCAGGCAGCTTCTAGACGGCACCATTTGGGGTCATAGGCACCAGGAGGTACCCAGTCATGCAGCCTGCCGACATCGACACGGACTGGCGCGAGGATTGCGCGCCGCGCCGCGTGCTGGCGCTGTTCGCGACCAAATGGACGAGCATGATCCTGCACACGCTCCACGCCCGTCACGGCGGCGCGGCGCGGGCGGGGGTGCTGCTGCGCAGCCTGCCGGGCATTTCCAAGAAGATGCTGACCCAGACGCTGCGCGAGATGGAAGCAAGCGGGCTGATCAGCCGCCATGTCCAGGGTACCATCCCGCCGGCGGTCGACTATCGCCTCACCGCGCTCGGCTATCGGTTCGTGGAGCCGGTTGAGCTGCTCTACGCCTGGGGTCGCGACAATGCCGATGCGCTCGACGAGCTGCGCCACCGCCCCGGCTCGCGCCGTGCGGCCGAGGCGGCCTAACCTCCGGCCTTTGCGCGGCCGCTATGCCGCGGCCGCGAGATCCTCGGCCTTGTCGGGATCGAGCAGCGGCAGATGGGCGATGAAGTTGCGGATCTCGGTGCGGCGCCGGCCTTCATCGGCGAGTTCGTCGTCGATGCCGAGTAGCCAGCGTGCCGACTGGTGATCGGGGTCGCGGTGGAGCTGGTCGAGGCGATCGGCGTGGATGTCCACATCGCTGGTCGTGGTGGCCAGACCCGCGTCAACCAGCGACTCGGCCTGGCGGCGGAGGGCGACCGCGATCTCGCCCAGTGCCAGCTCGGGATGATATTGGACGCCCCAGAACACGCCGCGATCGTGGCGGATCTCGACCGCCTGGATTTGGGCGGCGGCGTTGCGCGCGAGGATCATCCCGCCCGGCGGCAGCGTCTCGACCTCGTCACCGTGGATCGCCGGCGCGTCCCAGCTTGGCGGCCGGCCAGCGAGCAGCGGATGATCGCGACCCGCCGCGGTGGCGGTGATCCGTCGCGCGATGCCGGCCTCCATCCGCCGCGGCATCTTGCGCACCGTACCACCGGCGGCCGCCGCGGCGGCCTGCAGGCCGGCGCAGGAGCCGAACGACGGCGTCCCCGCGGCATAGACGGTGCGCATAAATTCGAGCTGGCGGCGAACCTCGGGGGTGTCGTCATAGACGTGGAGCGGCGATCCCGAGAGGAACACCGCGTCGAACGCGCGCACGGCCGCGGTGGTGAGCACCGGCGCGTCGCCATCGGCGGGGGAGATGATGGTGATCTCCACCCCCGGGTGGAGCTGGCGCAGCGTCGCGGCATAGGTTTCGCCGGCACTCTTGCCGGCGCTGTCCCGGCGCGCCTCGCGCTCGTCGGGAGTCTCGCTGTCGGCGATCAGAAAGTGAAGCAATCTACTGGTGTCCCGAATGGGCGGGGGGGAAGGCTCAGGGTGTGACGGTCAGCCCCGAATCGCCGCCCTCGCGCGCGGCGAGATCGTCGCGGGAGACATAGACGGTGGTCCATTCGGGTTGGCCGTTGGCGTTGAGGGTGATGTCCGGCAAGCCGATCAGATCGCTGCCGGTCTCGATCCAGCCGGCGCCCAGGCAGTGGCCACAGATCGCACGCTGGCAGCGGAAGCTCACCAGGTCGATCTCGGTGTTCCACTGGCCATGGCCCTTGCATACCGGGCACATCGCATCGAGCGTGCCGTTGCGCGGCAGCACCGGGACGATGTCGAACGCGTGAGGGCTGTCGGGGCCGTCGCAATAAACGATGTTGCTGGCGTGGGGCATGGGGGTGCTTTCGTCGAGAGCGGGGTCAACGTGCGCGGGCCCGATCAGGTCCCGATCAAAGCGCCACGCTCGCTCGACCCGCCGTTGCCGCGACTTTTACGCAGTTGATCGATGTAAACGCCGGCAATCAATTGGAAAGTATACGCGGCTATGATGTTCGTGCCGACTATTCAGGCGCGATCAGCTGTTCTAATGGTCTGATCGTATACCGGGCCGAACAGCTAAGGAAATCGCGTGACCGAATCATTCAACGCCGTCGAACTCGCCGCCGAATTGACCGCCGCCTGGCTGGCGAACCCCAATACCCGTACGTCGGCGGACGATGTTCCCTCGTTCCTGCTGTCGATGCATGCCGCCGTCACCAAGCTCGCCGCCGGACCGGACGCGGAAGCCGACACCGAGGTGGCGCCGAGCTTCGAGCCGGCAGTATCGGCGCGCAAGTCTCTTGCCTCGCCCGATCACATCATCTCGATGATCGATGGCAAGAAGTACAAGACGCTGCGTCGTCATCTTTCCACCAACGGCCTCACCCCCGAGGAATATCGCCAGCGTTACAATCTGCGCGCCGATTATCCGATGGTCGCGGCGACCTATTCGGAAGCGCGCCGGGCGATGGCCAAGACAATCGGGCTCGGTCGCAAGGCCGGCACCAAGATCGAGCGGACCGCCGACAAGGCGGTGAAGACCGCGCGCAAGAGCGGCAAGGCGGCGATCGACGCGGCCAAGAAGACGCTCGGCGCCGAGGAATAATGCGACCGCAGGGGGTGCCGGACGGTTCCGGCATCCCCTCCGCCAAGGCCGCTCGAGACGACGCCCGCTCAGGGTATGGTGCGCAGGGTCCTGCGGAACAGGTCGATCATCCAGCCGGTCGCCTGGACGAACAGCGCAGGGTCAAAGCGCGGACCTTCGTCGCGCAGGAACGCATGGGCGGCGTTCACCTCATGCCATTCATAGCGCGCGCCCACTTCTTCAAGCCGCTCGCGGATCGCCTGTCTTCCGGCGAACGGAACATGCGGGTCCTGGCGGCCCCAGACGAACAGCGTGTCGGCGGCGAGCTCGCCCATCCGCGCCAGGCTGTCGTCCTGCTTGCCCGCGCCAAGCGTGGCTGAGTGGATGTCGGTCGGGTAGAAACAGGCCGCTGCCGTCACGCGCGGGTCGAGCGCGGCGCGATAGGCAAGATGGCCCCCGAGGCAGACGCCGGCAGTGGCAAGGCCGCCGCTGCACGCGGGGTGCTCTGCGAGGTAGTCCAGCACCGCAGCGGCGTCGGCATCAAAGGCGGCGACCGGCTTGGTGAACTTCAGTTCGTTGCCGCGATCGGTGCCGGGCTGGTCGTAGCGCAGCACCACGCCGGGCTCTTCATATTCGTGGTAGACCTCGGGCACCGCCACGCAAAAGCCGTGGCCGGCGATGAACGCCGCGAGCCGGCGAATCGGCGCGGTGACCTGGTAGATCTCCGAGAACAGCAGCACCCCCGGATAGCGTCCCTCGATCGCGGGGCGGAACAGGTGGGTGCGCATCACGCCATTGGGCGTGGCGAGGTCCTCGAAGGCGTCGGCATGGATGATCATGCGGCCTTCTATGTCGGCGAAGGCGACCCGGTGGCAAGATGCACCGCGGGTACCGCTGCCGTCCATGCAAAGGGACGGCCCGACACCAGCAATGTCGAGCCGCCAGTCTACGCCTAGGGAGCTTACCTGGCGTGTTCGGGTAAAGATCGACGCGTCGGCGTCAGCCGCCGTTGCCAGGCGCTGCGGTGACGGTGTCGTCGGTGCTGGCGTTGTCGAGCGGCGCGATGTCGTTGCCGAGCGCGGGTGACTCGAGCGTCGCAGAATTGTCGAGGCCGGCATCGCTCTCGTCGTTGAGCGTTACCGTGTCAGTGGCCGCGGCGTTGGTCGCCTCGTCGTGCTTGGCACAGGCCGACAGGCTCAGGGTGGCGGCGGCGAGCGTCGCGAGCAGGATCGATGTCTTCATTAAGTCCTCCGTGGTGAAAGCTTGCGGTGCCGCCGCGCAGGCCGGCACCGATCAGGGAAAAGAACGCCTGGCTGGCTGGGGTGAAGGCCGCATCCCATTCGGGGTGCCATTGCACCGCCAGCACATCGGCCCCGCACGGGCGCGCCGACACCGCCTCGACCAGCCCGTCGTGCGAGGCCAGCGCCTCGACGGTCAGGCCGCCGCCGAGCCGGTCGATGCCCTGCTGGTGGACGGAGTTGACGCGCAGGCGGCGAACCCCGGTGGCATCGGCGAGCCGGCCGCGCGCGGCAAGCTCCACCTCATGGCCATGGCCAAACAGCGCGTCATAATCACCGCCCCAGTGGCCGCGGTGGTGATGCGCCGCATCCGCCGCCGGTGCCAGAGTGCCGCCGAACAGTACGTTGATCTCTTGCAAGCCGCGGCAGATGCCGAACACCGGCTTACCCGCCTCGATCATCGCGCCGGCGAGCGCGAGCGCGACCTCGTCGCGATCCTCGTCCTGCAGCTGCCCTGCGGGTAGCGGCGCGCCATCGTAGCGATGCGGCGCGACATGCGATCGCGAGCCGGTCAGCAACAGGCCGTCGAGCACCGTCACCAGCGTTGCGACATCGGTGGTGTCGGGGAGCGCGGGCACCAGCAGCACCGCGGCATCCGCCCAGCGCGCCAGCGGCGCCACGAAGCGGCTGGCGACCGCCTGGACCGGGCGCTCCGCCACTTCGTTGCAGCACAGGACGCCGATCACCGGCCGCGCGCGCGTCGCCATCAGGCTGCGGCCGCGACGAGCGAGTCGCGCAACTCTTCGCCCACCGTCGGCGCCAGCAGGACCGCTTCGGGCTGGACCACCACGCCACCGCGCGGCACGTCGCTGAGCAGCCAGACATTGCCGCCGATGGTCGCGCCGGCCCCGATCGTCACCCGGCCGAGGATCGTCGCACCGGCATAGATGACGACATCGTCCTCGACGATCGGGTGACGCGCGTAGCGATCGCGCGGGCCGGGATGGGCGGCGCCGAGCGGGCTGCGCGCGCCGAGCGTGACGTGCTGGTAGAGCCGGACCCGGTCGCCGACGATCGCGGTCTCGCCGATCACCACGCCGGTGCCGTGATCGATGAAGAAATGGCTGCCGATGGTCGCGCCGGGATGAATATCGATGCCGGTGCGCTCATTGGCGAGTTCGGAGATCATCCGCGCGACGATGGGGGCGCCGAGGCCGTGCAGCGCATGGGCGATGCGATGATGCACGCTGGCGATCGCGCCCGGATAGGAGACCAGGATCTCGTCGAGGCTGCCGGCGGCGGGATCACCCAGGAACGCGGCCTCGACATCGCCATCGATCTGGCGGCGGATGGTGCCGAGCCCCTGGGCGAAGATGCGCACGATGGTGCCGGCCTGGCCGGCGTCGAAGGCGCGGCCCGCCGCCTCTTCCTCCCAATAGCCGAGCTCGGCCGCGATCTCGCGCTCCAGCTCGCCGGTCGCGGCGAGCAGCTTGGCGACGACATAGGCTTCCTCGTCCGCATCGCTGCCGCGGAAGCGGCCGAGGCGGCGGGGGTACATGGCGGCGGCGAGCGTCTCGACCACGCGCTCAAGCGCCTCGCGGGCGGGGAAGCTCCTGGCGGTGCGGCCGCCCGGCTGGCGTTCGCGCCAAGCCTGGCGTGCGGCGCGCAGCCCGTCCGCAGCGTCGGCGATCAGCGATGAGCTGCCGGGCCCGGTAAAGAGGCTGTTGTCGTTGTGGATCATCTCCACCTCCTGGCGGCAATGATGAAATTCCTCCGCACCGATGGGAATTAAGAAAACTTCCGCGGCGGCGAAGATTGTCTGTCAGGCGCAAGCCGCTGCGCTTGACCACTATGCGGTGACGTCGCGCGGTCCGGCCGTTGAGGTCGCGGCGGACGGACGAGGAGACCAGGATGCCGCTCGCAGCCAATCCCGACCGTTTCGCGATCGTGACCATCAGCGACGCCGACGCGCTGCCGCCGTGGCAGGCGCTGTTCGGCTGGCCCGGCGCCAGCGAGGTGATGATCGCCGCCGACATCCGCAGCAGCGCCGAGCGCCGCGCCTGGGCCGCCCGGCTCGACCAGGTGGTGCACCGGGCGGATCGGTCGATCCTGCTGGTGGTCGATGGCATCGGCTGCGCGGCCGCGGCCTGGTGGGCGCGGTTGTCGCCGGCTCACGATGTCGCGCGGATCGGCGGCGCGATCTTCTTTCCCGGCGCGGCGGTGGCGGCGGATCCGGCAAAGCTGTTCGCGTCGCCGGGCAGCCGGCTGCCGTTCCCGTCGTTGGTGATCCACCCTCGCGACGACGCCGCGGCTGCCGACCGCGCGATCGCCTCATGGGGCAGCCGGATCGTGTCGTGCCGTCGCGAGCGGGACCGGGCATCGAGCCTGGGTTCGTGGCAGCAGGCGCAGCGCCTGTTCCTGCGGCTGACCGGCCATGTCGTCGATCACGATCTCGCGCGCGCCGGGGTGTTGCCGTTCGCCCGATCATGAGGGGCCTCCCGCTGATCGCAAACACGCGTTAAAGCCCGTCGCAATCACAGGTATAGATGACGGAGCGGGCTGCACTATGGGGATCGAGCGAGACCAGGATCGCGCCTTCCTTCATGGCGGAGGCGAACTGGGCGAGCTGATCGCGCGCTTCGACTGGAGCAGCACCAGCCTGGGACCGATCGAAGGCTGGTCGGCGGCGATGAAGACCGCGCTCGCCTTCATGCTCCGCTCGCCGGTGCCGATCGTCACCTTGTGGGGTGAGCGCGGCGTGATGATCTACAATGACGCCTATCGCGGGTTCGCCGGGGGGCGCCACCCGGCGCTGCTCGGCACCAATGTGCTGGAAGGCTGGCACGAGGTCGCCGACTTCAACGCCCATGTCATGCAAAAGGTGTTCCGCGAGGGCGGAACGCTGAGCTACAAGGATCAGGAACTCACCCTGACACGCGACGGCACGCCGCGGCTGCTGTGGACCGACCTCGAATATTCACCGGCGTTCGACGAGCATGGCACGCCGATCGGGGTGGTCGCGATCGTGATCGAGACCACCGAGAAGGTGCTCGCCAGCCGACAGTTGCAGGATGATCGCAACCGATTGTGGGCGATGTCGCAGGATCTGCTGCTGGTATGCACCTTTGAGGGCATGATCACTGCGGTGAACCCCTCGGCGACGCGGATGCTGGGCTGGTCGGAAGACGAGATGGTCGGGCACCTGCTGGTCGATTTCCTCCATCCCGACGATCTCGCCAGCACGGCTGCCGAGGTCGACAAGCTCAGCCATGGTGTCACCACGCTGGCGTTTGAGAACCGCTATCGCACCAATCAGGGAAATTACCGGCTGCTCGCATGGACCGCCGGGCCGGATGAGGGGCGGATCCACGCGGTGGGGCGCGACATCACCGACGAGCGGCGGCTGGCGGGGGACCGCGAGCGGATCTGGTCGCTGTCGCCGGTGCTCAAGGTAGTGACCGACCGGCGCGGCACCATCGTCGACGTCAATCCCTCCTGGAGCGCGACGCTCGGCTGGAGCCGCGAGGAGACGGTGGGGCGCCGCAGCGCCGACTTCATCGTCGACGACGACGGCGCCTTCGCCACCAGGGTGCGGCTGCTGCAGGCTGGCGAATCTCTGCCGGACTATCGCACCACCTTGCGGACCAAGACCGGCGAGACGCGAGTGGTCTCCTGGTCCACCGTGCCCGAGAACGGCAGCTTCTACGGTTTCGGTCGCGACGTCACCGCAGAAGTGGCGACAGCAGCCGCGCTGGCAGAGGCCGAGGCGGCGCTGCGCCAGTCGCAGAAGATGGAGGCGGTCGGCCAGTTGACCGGCGGCATTGCCCATGATTTCAACAACTTGCTGCAGGGGATCACCGGCAGCCTCGAGATCGTCCAGCGCCGTATCGTCCAGGGGCGGACGGCCGAGCTCGAACGGTTCATCACCGGCGCCTCGACCGCGGCGCAGCGCGCGGCGGCGCTGACCCATCGCCTGCTCGCCTTCTCGCGGCGCCAGCCGCTCGACCCGCGACCGGTGCGCGCGAACATGCTGCTCGCCTCGATGGAGGATCTGATGCGCCGCACGATCGGCGAGCGGATTGAGCTGGAACTGGTGCTCGCGGGCGGGCTGTGGGTCACCCGCTGCGACGCCAATCAGCTGGAAAGTGCGGTGCTCAACCTGGTGATCAACGCCCGGGACGCGATGCCGGATGGTGGCAAGCTGATCATCGAGACCTGCAACGCCCACCTCGACAGCGCCTATGCGGCGCAGCAGCGCGGGGTGGAGCCGGGGCAATATGTGTGCATCTGCGTCACCGACACCGGCACCGGCATGTCCGCCGACACCATCGCCAAGGCGTTCGAGCCCTTTTTTACCACCAAGCCGATCGGGCAGGGGACGGGGCTGGGGCTGTCGATGATCTACGGCTTTGCGCAACAGTCCGAAGGCTATGCCAGGATCTACAGCGAGATCGGCGAAGGGACGACCTTCAAGCTTTACCTGCCGCGTCACCATGGTGCGGCGGCGGAGGAGGAGGCGCTGCCGCAGGTGAGTGCCGCCCATCAAGCCCATGATGGCGAGGTGGTGCTGGTGGTGGAGGACGAGACGGTGGTCCGCGGGCTGATCGTCGATGTGCTCGAGGAACTGGGCTATACCGCGCTCGAGGCGGTGGATGGCCTCAAGGGGCTCGAGGTGCTCCAGTCGCGCCGGCGGATCGATCTGCTGATCACCGACATCGGCTTGCCCGGGCTCAATGGCCGCCAGGTCGCCGATGCGGCGCGACAGCTGCGGCCTGGGCTGAAAGTGTTATTCATGACCGGCTATGCCGAGAATGCCGCGCTGGCCGCCGGCTTTCTCGAGCATGGCATGGAGATGGTGACCAAGCCATTCGCGATGGAGGCACTGGCGACCCGCATCCGCCGTATGATTACGGGCAGCGACGTCGTTGCGGGGGCGACCGGCCGGTAACCGCTACTGGTCCGCGCTATGGCAGAAAAACCACAGCGCACCATCAATGTTGCGACCTGGTAACAATCCGTCTTGAAACGTTACAGATGTTGCGCATCCTGCAGTCACGGCGGTCAGCGATGAACGTTGTCGCCCATGACGGGGGTAATGATCATGCGCGTATCGACACGCTCTATACTCATCGGCGTCGCCTCCTCGGCACTCGCCGTTGCCCTCGCGGCGCCAGCCGCAGCCCAGATCACCGACACCGCGACGACCCCGGCCGCCGCGACCGGCGCGGCAGACATCGTCGTGACCGGATCGCGCATCCGTCGCGATCCGGCCGACCAGCCGTCGCCGGTGATCACCGTCGACGAAGCCGCCATCGCGCAGACCGGTCTCACCTCGGTCGCCGACGTGCTCCAGCGGCTGCCGAGCGCCGCCGGGGGGCTCAACACCAAGGTCAACAACGCCGGCAACATCGGCGGTCCGCCGGACGGCACCGGGGTCAGCTCGGGTTCGGCCGAGATCGATCTGCGCTATCTCGGCGCCAAGCGAACGCTCGTGCTCGTCGACGGGCTTCGCTACGTCAACGGTTCCGCGGCGGGCGGCATCCCTGCCTCGGTCGATCTCAACTCGATCCCGATCAACATGATCAGCCGCGTCGAAGTGCTGCAATCCGGCGCGTCGCCGCTGTACGGATCCGACGCCGTCGCCGGCGTGGTCAACATCATCACCAAGCAGAGCCAGGACGGGCTCAAGGCCTCGGGACAGTTTGGCACCTATCGGCAGGGCGATGGCGAGACCTACAATCTAACGCTCGATTATGGCGTCCAGTCGCCAACCACCGGCACTTCGGTGGTGTTCGGCGGCTATTATACCAAGCAGCAGTCGGTCCGCACGGCGGATCGGTCGATCTCGCAATTTCCCACCCCGGGGGCTGACAGCTGCGCCGCGGGCGGCTGCTCGAGTGCGACGCCGAACGGTCGCTACGACGTGCTAGGCCAGAGCCTGACGCTGATCGCGCCGGTGATCGGACGCAATGCCGTCTACCCGACCGACTTCAAGCCCTACAGCTCGACCGCGGACTCGTTCAACTTCGCGCCCTATAATTATCTGCTGACGCCGTCGGAGCGCTACGGCGGCTGGCTGTCGTTCAAGCAGGACCTCGGCCATGACGTGAACCTGCGGGTCAAGACGGTTTATAACCGTCGCAATTCGACCACGCTGGCCGCGTTCCTGCCGTTGTTCATCGGGCCCGACGGCGGCAACGGCAATCTGCTCGACACGATCTCGGTGGATGCGACCAACCCGTACAATCCGTTCGGGGTGACCTTGTCATCGGGCGCGGACGGCACCCCCGCCAATTATTCCACGATCCGCCGCCGCTTCGTCGAGGCCGGACAGCGCACCTTCTCGCAGCAGGTGGATACCTTTTCGGTCACCGGCACGCTCGACGGTTCGTTCAACGTCGGCAGCAGCAAATGGTATTGGGACGTGAACGGCGTCTACGGCCTCAACGATGCGCACCAACTGTTCACCGGCAACGTCAACGCCGCCAATCTGGCGCGCGCGCTGGGCCCGGTCGCGCAATGCACCGGTGGCTGCGTGCCGTTCAACATCTTCGGCGGCGCCGGCTCGGTGACGCAGCCGATGCTCGATTATGTGACCTTCGACGAGCGCGACAAGAGCCAGCAGGAGCTGTGGGACTTCCAGGCCAACCTGTCGGGCGATCTGTTCGATCTGCCGGGCGGCGCGGTCGGCTTCGCGCTCGGTTATGAGCATCGCAACCAGCGCGCGAGCTACGATCCCGATCCGCTGATCGTCGCCGGGCTCGGCGCCGACGTGCCGACCAGCCCGGCGCGTGGGGCATTCAACGTCGACGAATTCTACGGCGAGCTTCGCGTGCCGCTGATCACCGACAAGCCGTTCTTCAACCGGCTCGAGCTCGGCGGCGCGGTCCGCCATTCCAACTATTCGACGTTCGGCAGCAACACCACGTTCACCGGCACCGGGCTGTGGAAGCCGGTGGCCGACCTGCTGCTGCGCGGCGGCTATGCCGAGAGCCTGCGCGCGCCGAGCATCGGCGAACTCTATGCCGGCCTGTCGCGCTTCGATGCCACCATCGACGATCCCTGCACCAGCGCGGCGGGCGGGTCGTTCACCAGCAACGCCACGGTGCGCGCCAACTGCATTGCCAACGGCGTGCCCGCCAGCGGCAGCTATGCCGAGCCGACCGGCGGGCAGCTCGGCGTGTTCTCGCAAGGCTCCACCAGCCTGCGGCCGGAAACGTCGCGGACCTGGACCGCCGGCGCGGTGTACAGCCCTGCCTGGGCGCGTCGCGGCTTTGCCAGCGCGCTGAGCCTCGAGGTCAATTTCTACGACATCGACCTGCAGAACGCGATCGACTCGGTGCCCGCCAATTACACGCTGAGCCGCTGTGCGTTCGATGGCGATCCGGCGAGCTGCGCTGCGATCCAGCGCACCGCGAGCGGCACCATCGCCGGCATCAGCGGCCGGCTGCTCAACCTCAACGGGATTAAGACCCAGGGGATCGACACCAGCTTCGTGTTCCGCTCGGTGCCGGTGGGGCCCGGGACGGTCGGGCTCAACGTCAACGCCGCCTTCCTGTTCAAATATGACGTCGTCACGCCGGACGTGACCGGCGCCACCGTGATCCACCGCAAGGGTACCGAGCGCGGCAGCCCCGACCAGGCCTATCCCTCGTTCAAGCTCAACGGCACGCTCGACTATTCGACGCCAGCGGCCGGAGCGTCGTTCACCGGGCGCTATATCAGCGGCGTGCGCGAGGGCGATGGCAACCGGCTGGGCAGCACCTTCTACGGCGACGTCCAGGTCTATGTCTCGCCCGGCTGGCTGGACCATCGGGTGCGCCTCACCGCCGGCGTCAACAACGTCTTCGACAAGGATCCGCCGGCCTGCTTCACCTGCGACAGCGCCAATTTCGATCCCACCACCTATGACGTGCCCGGCCAGTTCGGCTATCTACGCTTGTCCTACGGGCTGTGACTTTCAGCGCCGGGCGGATCAACGCCCGGCTGCCGGCCACGCATCGCCCCGAGGCCGCAACAGGAGACAGTCGGACGTGAAACCCCTTGCCCTGGCGACGATCGCGGTTATGGCGCTGGTGCAGCCGTCGCGCAGCGCCGCCGACGACCACCAGTTCAAGCTGCTCGTGCTCGCGATCCCCAACAAATATCATTACGAATACATCCCCGTCGCGCGCGACAGCCTGGAACACCTCGCCAAGCTCCACGCCTTCGAGCTGACCTGGACCAATAAGACCGAGGCGTTCGATGGCGACCTGCGCCAATATGCCGCGGTAATGTTTCTCAACACGCCGGGCGAGGAGCTGAACCCGGCGCAGCGCGCGAAGTTCGAAGCCTATATGCGCGGCGGCGGCAATGCCATCGTGGTCCATCGCGCCGCGATCACCCCGCCGGGCAACTGGCCGTGGTACGAGAAGCTCGTCGGCCGCTCGTTCGTGATCCACCCGATGCTGCAGACCGGGGTGGTGACGGTGGCGGACAAGGGCTTCCCGGCGACCTTCGGCTTGCCCAGCCGCTGGATCTGGAGCGACGAATTCTACGTCACCAACAATCCCTATCGGGTGACGATCAATCCCGTGCTCAACGTCGACGAGACCAGCTACGATCCCACCAAGATCTGGCCGGGCCAGGTCGCCAAGCCGATGGGGCGCGATCATCCCGTAGCCTGGTACCATCGCTACGAGCATGGCCGCGTCTTCGTCACCACGTTGGGCCACAATGTCGAGATGTATCGTGACCAGCATTATCTCGATCATCTGCTAGGCGGCATCTACTGGACAGCGACAGGTCTGGGACAGGAACACTGACTAAAGACGCGGCTGCTACTTCTGGTGAACTCTGTCAGTGCCGTGAGCGATGCATGAATGTAACAGCAGGAAACAAACCGTAACTAAGTTGGTTGACTTCGTAAGAGGCCAATCTACCCTCCACCTTCAAGCGGGATCACACCGCTGAGGATGGGATCCGGCGCTTGCGCACCGGATGAGTAGGAGGGATGATGAGGGGATTTCACCTGTCGTCGGTGCTTGTGCGCACCACGTCCGCTGCCGCGCTTGCGGCTGGGCTGATCGCGCCGGGCGTGGCGGTCGCGCAAAGCGTACCGGAAGCGAGCACGGGGAGCACGGCGCCGGTCGATCCGCAGCAGGGAACCCCGCAGGCCGATACCGCGCCGGGACCGGTCCAAGCCGAGGCCGGCTCGGTCGCCAGCAACGCTCAGCCGGACACCCGCCCGGACATCGTCGTCACCGGCGTGCGCGCCTCGCTGGAGCGGTCGATCGCGATCAAGCGCGACTCGTTCGGCGTGGTGGACGCGATCGCCGCCGAAGACATCGGCAAATTTGCCAATACCAACCTCGCGGAATCGCTTCAGCGCATCACCGGCGTGTCGATCGACCGCGTCAACGGCGAGGGCTCGACCGTCACCGTGCGGGGCTTCGGCGGCCAGTATAATCTCGTCACGCTCAACGGCCGCCAGCTCGCGACCTCGAACATCGTCGCGGTCGGCGGCGATCAGGGTGGTGACGGCGCCGGCGGGTTCGGCCGTTCGTTCGATTTCGCCAACCTCGCTTCCGAAGGCGTCAAGACGCTGGAGGTCTACAAGACCGGTCGCGCCGCCGTGCCCTCGGGCGGGATCGGCGCGTCGATCAACATCGTCGGGCTGCGCCCGCTCGATCGCAACGAGAGCGGCTTCACCGGCTCGATCGGCGCGAAGGGCGTGTACGACAACAGCGTCGATCAATGTATCGATTGCGGCAGCAAGGTAACCCCCGAGGTATCCGGCGTCGCCAGCTGGAGCGATCCCAACCAGCGCTTCGGCGTGTCGCTGTTCGGCAGCTACCAGAAGCGCAACTTCAGCGTGCCGAGCGTCGCCAACGACGACTGGAATATCCGCACGCTGACCGACTTCCTCAATCCCGGCAACGGTTTCATCCGCAACACCCCAGGCGCGACGGACAATACCAAGCTCAACAACGTGCCGACCGACGGCAACACGCTGGTCGCGGTGCCGAACGATCACCGCTATCATTTCTCCGAATCCGATCGCGAGCGGATCAACGGCCAGGCGGTGCTGCAGTTCAAGCCGACCGACACGCTGACGCTGACCGCGGACGCGCTATTCGCGCAGCAGCGCTCGTCCGAGCGTCGCTCCACCCAGTCCAACTGGTTCAACCGTCCGTTCGACGAGGTGACGTTCGACGACGCCAGCGATGGCATCGCCACGACCAGCTACCTCCACGAGACGATCAACGGCGCCAAGGATGCCGCGTTCGAACAGGCCTATCGCGCCCAGAAGAACCGGCTGTACGATTTCGGTGGCAACGCCAAATGGCAGGTCACCGACAATTTCACGCTCGCGCTGGATGGCCATATCGGCAAGGCGGAAAGCTTGCCCGACAATCCCAACGGCCAGACCTCGACCACCGTCGCGTTCAACGCTCCCGTGGTGGCGGCGCATTCGGTGACGTGGAGCGAAAGCGGCTTCCCGTCGCAGACGCTGACCGTGAACGACGGCGTCGCCAGCACGACGCCGAGTTCGACCGCCAATCCTGGCGGATTGCCGTTCATCAAGGGCAACAACAACGGCGTGCTCGATAACGGCGATCTGTCCAGCGCGATCCAGCGCCAGTTCGCCTCCACCCAGACGCAGCGGGTGAAGGAGCTGCGGCTCGATGCCGGTTGGGACTGGGGAGAGGGCAACCGCCTCGACTTTGGTGGCGACTATCGCACCACCACCACGCGTCAGACGCAGGTCAACACCCGCCAGGTGCTCGGCGACTGGGGCAACTCACTGCCGCCGGACATCGAGCGTGTCGCCCCGGGGCAGGTGTTCCAGTTCTGCGCGGTGTGCAAGTTCACGCACAACGACCCCAATCCCGACGCGAACAGCCGGATCGCGTTTCGCACCGAGGACGCGACCAAGCTCTACAACACGCTGTACAACTACTACAGCACCCTGCCGCTCGACCCCAACCAGACGGCGTTTCCCGGCAGGTCGATCGACGGCGTCGACCATCGCAACAACCTCGATGCGAACACCGACAATCGCGTCAAGGAAGACATTTGGGCGATCTACGGCCAGGCGACGTGGAAGGGCGATATCTTCGGCAAGCGCGCGAGCATGGTCGCAGGGATGCGCTTCGAGAGCACGCGGGTTCGGGCGCAGTCGCTGCAGCAGATCCCGACCGCGCTGGTCTGGCAGGCGGACAACGATTTCAATGTCCAATATTCACCCGATCGCCAGCCCGTTACCGATCGCGGCAGCTACAGCAACCTGTTGCCCTCGATGGATTTCCAGATCGAGCTGGTGGACAATCTGATCAGCCGCTTCTCGTTCAGCCGCACGATCTCGCGCGCGCCTTATGGCAGCCTGTTCGCCTCGACCAGCGTCGGTACGCCGCCGCGGCCGACCGCGATCGGCGGCATCGCCGGCGGCAATGCCAACAACACCGATCTCGATCCGCTGTCGTCGAACAATTTCGATCTGTCGCTGGAATGGTATCCCAACAAGGACACCTTCTTCTCGGTTGGTGTGTTCGACAAGCAGGTGAAGAACTTCATCGGCAACACGCTGGTCAACCGCAATCTGTTCGGTTTGCGCGATCCGACCTCCGGCCAGGCCGGCACACGGTCGGGAACGGCCCGGCAGAATCTGACCACGCTCGGCGCCGATATCACCGACGTCAATCTGTTCACCTACACCGCGCTGATCCAGCAGAACAACGGCAATGTCGCTGCGGCCGACGCCCAGTTCCGCGCGCAATATAATGCCGCGACGCGCCAGCTGAACCAGGGCTTCGTCGACCAAACGTTGGCGGCGATCGACGTGCTGGCGGATGCCAACGATCCGCTGGTCAACTTCTCGGTCAATACGCCGATCAACAATCGCAATGCTGAGATCTATGGCGTCGAGATCGCGGGCCAATATTTCCTCGGCCAGACGGGCATCGGCGTTGCCGGGAGCTACACGCTGGTGCGCGGCAACGTCGGCATCGACGTCGCAGCGCCCACCGACGTCGATCAGTTCGCGCTAGTCGGGCTGTCCGATACCGCCAATGCGACGCTGATCTACGACAAGCACGGCATTTCGGCGCGGCTCTCCTACAATTGGCGCGCCAAGTTCCTCAGCCAGCTCAACCGCGATACCTACCACAACCCGGTGTTCACCGCGCCGTACAGCCAGGTCGATGTCAACATCAGCTACGACATCACGCCCAACATCGGCATCAGCTTCGAAGGCATCAACCTGTTCGAAGAGGGTGTGCGGACCTATGGTCGTGACAAGATCAACACCTGGTTCGAGACCGAGGGCTCGGTGCGTTACCTGATCGGGGCCCGCTATCGCTTCTGATCCTTGGACAAGGCGGCAAGGCCGGTGCAACCACCGGCCTTGTTGCGCTAGACGTTGACGCCATGACCAGACCGATGCTGCTCAACAACGTCGACCATCAGCATCTGCGGGTGGCCACCGGCCATGGCGCGCGTTTTGGCGACGCGGTGAACCAGGCGGTGGTGTTCCCGAGCGAGTTCGAGACGCTGCAACGCGAATATGCCATCCTGTTGCGGCGCAGTGACGAGGGTGCGTTTCGTGCCACCGTGCTGCTCGGGCTGGATCGCGACGAAAATCTGTTCCTCGACGGCGAGCGCTGGGATGCGCGCTACGTGCCGGCGCTTCATGCGCGCGGGCCGTTCTCGATCGGGATGGCGGCACCCGACGCCGAGCCGATGGTCCACATCGATCTCGATCACCCGCGGGTCGGCGCGAGCGGCGAGCCGATCTTCCGCGAGCATGGCGGCAACGCGCCGCTGCTGGACCATGCCGCTGAGGTGCTGCGCACCATCTACGCCGGCGCGCAGGCGGGCGAGGCGCTGATCGCCGCCTGGCTGTCGCTCGACCTAATCGTGCCGGTGGCCCTCGAACTCATGCTCGACGAGACGCGGCGCGTCACTGTGCCCGACTGTTTCACCATCGATGCGGCGCGACTGGCGGCGCTCGATGGTACCGCGCTCGACCGGCTCCATCGGGACGATCATCTCCGCCCTGCCTTCTGGTTGGCATCGTCGCTCGGCAACATCCGCCATCTGCTCGATCGCAAGCTGCGTCATGACGCCGCCCGCTGAGCCGTTCGGCCACCCGGTGCGGGTGCTGGATCGTCCTCCGGATGACGCACCCGATTTGCACGCCCTGATCGCAGAGGGCGTGCCGGTCATCCTCCGTGGCCTGGCCCGGGAGTGGCCGCTGGTGCAGGCAGGGCTGTCCTCACCCGCCGATGCGGCGGCGATGCTGCGCAGGTTCGATGCCGGCCATGAGGTGGTCGGCTATGTCGGCGACCCCGACATACGTGGCCGCTTCCACTATGACGCCGCGGTCACCGGGATGAACTTTACCGCCGAGCGGATGCGGCTCGAGCGGTTCTTGGCGCGCGTCCTCGACACCGTCGACCAGCCGGACGCGCCGTCGCTGTATCTCGGCTCGACCGACATCGACACCTATCTCCCGGGCCTGCGCGAGACCAACGACATCGTGGCCGCGGACGGCTTCTTCACGCGCCACCCGCCGCTCGCGAGCATCTGGATCGGCAATCGCACGATCGCTTCGACCCATTACGACATGTCGAACAACATGGCGGTGTGCGTCGCGGGCCGACGGCGCTTCACGCTCTTTCCGCCCCGGCAGATCGACAACCTTTACCCGGGCCCGATTGCACCCACCCCGGGGGGGCAGGTGGTGAGCATGGTCGATCTCGCTGAACCGGATCTCGCGCGCTACCCCCGGTTTGCGACCGCAATGGCCGCGGCTCAGGTCGCGGATCTCAAGCCGGGCGACGTGCTCGTCTACCCGGCCTTGTGGTGGCACCATGTCGAGGCGCTCGACGCCTTCAACATCCTCGTCAATTATTGGTGGAACGAGGCGCCGGCGTTCCTCGACACGCCGATGGATGCGCTGCTGCACGCGATACTCAGCCTGCGTGATCGGTCGGCCGGCGAGAAGGAGGGGTGGCGCGCGATGTTCGACTATTACATCTTCGGCGAGGCCGAGCGCGCCGCGGTGCATCTGCCCGCCGCGGCGCAGGGGCCGCTCGCGCCACTCGACGAGCGTGGCGCGCGGCAGCTGCGCGCCTATCTGCTCCAGCGGCTCAACCGATGAGCGAGGCAAGGCCGCGGACCCGGGTCGTCATCGCGGGCGGCGGCACGGCGGGCTGGCTCGCCGCCGCGGCGCTGGTGGCGCAGCTCGGTGAACTAATCGATGTCATCCTGGTGGAATCCGATGAGATCGGGATCGTCGGCGTCGGCGAATCGACCATCCCCACCACACGCGCCTTCCACGGCCTGCTCGGGGTGGACGAAGCCGCGTTCATGCGGGCGACCCACGCCACCTTCAAGCTCGGCATCTCGTTCGAGAATTGGGACCGAATCGGCGAACGCTATTTCCACCCGTTCGGCTCGGTCGGCCGATCGGTGGTGATGGCCGACTTCCAGCATTTCTGGCTCGAGGCGCGCGACCGCGGGATCGCATCGGCCTACACCGACTATTCATTGGAAGCATCGGCGGCTGCCGCAGAGCGGTTCGCACTCGGTGGCGAGCCGGCGCTGGCCTATGCCTATCATCTCGATGCGACCACCTATGCCCGCTTCCTGCGATCGCGCGCAGAGCCCGCCGGCGTCACGCGGGTGGAAGGGCGGATCGAGCGGGTGGAACTAGCCGAGGGAAGCGGCGACATCGCTGCGCTGCATTTGGCCTCGGGCGAGCGCGTTGCGGGCGATCTGTTCATCGATTGCACGGGTTTTCGCGCGCTGCTGACCGGCGAGGCGCTCGGTACCGGCTTTGTCGATTGGCGCGAGTGGCTCGCGACCGACAGCGCGCTGGCGGTGCAGACCGAAGCGAGTGGACCGCCTGTCCCCTACACTCGCGCCATAGCTCATGGCGCCGGCTGGCGTTGGCGCATCCCGCTGCAGCATCGGGTAGGGAACGGGCTGGTGTTCGCCAGCGAGTTCATGAGCGAGGACGAGGCCCGCGCGACCTTGCTCGGGGCGCTGGATGGCGCGCCGTTGTTCGAGCCGCGACTGATCCGCTATCGCACGGGCATGCGCGAGCACGCGTGGAGTCGAAACTGCATCGCGCTGGGCCTCGCGGCCGGGTTCATCGAGCCGCTCGAATCGACCAGCATCCACCTGGTGATGTCAGCAGTGACGCGGCTGATCCAGGCCTTTCCGTTTGCCGGCGCCAGCGACGCGCTGCGCAATCGCTACAATGCTCAGGCGCGGGAGGAATGGGAGCATGTCCGCGACTTCATCATCCTCCATTATGCGCTGACGCATCGCGACGACGCGCCTTTCTGGCGGCGATGCGCTGCTATGGCGCTGCCCGACACACTGAACAGCCGGATTGCGCTGTTCCGCGAGAGCGCGGCCGCCTATCAGGCGCAGGACGAGCTGTTCCGCGTCGACTCCTGGGCATCGGTGATGCTGGGGCAGGGGGTGGTGCCCGCGACGCATCATCGGATCGCCAACCTATTGCCGGCCGACGCGATGCGCACGGCTTTTGCCGATCTGCGCCAGGGGATCGTACGCACCGTCGCTGGCCTGCCTTCGCACGCGCAGGCGGTGGCGGGCTATGTCGGTAGCGTGTCTCAGCCAGCCTGATCGGGTTGCCACAGCTCGAGGGGATTGCCCTCGGGATCGTTGAGGCGTGCAAACCGGCCGACACCCGGCATGTCCCACGCTGGATTGGTCGTGACGGTGATCCCTGCCGCGGCAAGACCCGCGCAGAGCGCATCGAGATCGTCGACCCTGAGGTTTAGCATCCATGGGCGATCGGCGGTGAAATAGTCGGTGTCGCTGGCAAAGGGCGCGAACACGCTCGGCCCCGCTGCGGTGTCCCACGCCCCATAAGGCGCCGAACCGACGCCGAGATGCTCGACATACCAGGCGCGCAAGCCGTCGGGATCCCTAGCGCGAAAGAAGAAGCCACCTATACCGGTCACGCCCATGCTTGCCTCCTGTCGTGCCATCATTTGGAGGAGGCCAGCCTTATCAGCATTGGCACGGCAACGCACCTTGCGACATCCTGGATGGGGCAATTGTGACCGACGTCGTTTACCGATTGGTCAAGATCTTCCGCTAGCGAACGCGCTCAGGCGAAAGGCAGCGACCGTGACTTTCTTTGCGTTAGCCCCTCGGCTGTCCCTCCAGCGCGACCAGATGGCGCAGCGCGTCAGCGCGGGCGTGACCGACGAACGTGCGCGCGACGTTGGCGTTCATGTGCGCGAGGCGGCGGCGCTGTTCGGCTCCGCCACGGGCCTCGCGACGGTGATCACGGCGCGGCGCATGCGGGTGGTCGCCGGGATCGGCTTCGATCACGATGAGATCGACCGCGACATATCATTCTGCAGCCATGTCGTCGCCCAGCCTCATGGACTAACCTGCGTGCTCGATGCCGCGGCAGACCCGCGGTTTGCCGGCAACCCGTTGGTGGTGGGTGTCCCCCACATCCGCTTTTACGTGGGTGCGCCGCTGGTGAGCCCGTGCGGCACCGCGCTCGGCGCCTTGTGCGCGATCGACACCGCGCCGCGCGCCGCGATCACCGCCGATCAGGAAACAGGCTTGATTGACCTAGCCGAGCGGGTCACGCGTCGGCTGCTCGACGACTGACCCGGATGCCGCGGCCGGCGCGGGGCGATGGAAGCTGTTCTCGCGCAGCACGGTTTCGACCCGGACGATCAAGTCCGCCGCATCAAACGGCTTGACCAAATAATCGTTCGCGCCGGCGCCCATCGCTGCGTCCCAATGCTGCTCCTCTCCCTTGGCGGTGAGCATGATGATTGGGGTGAGGTAGAGTTGCGGTAGCGCGCGCAGCGCCTTGAGGATCTCGAGGCCCTGCATTCCCGGCAGCGCCTGATCGAGGATCACCAGATCGGGCTTCTTGAACGCGATCGTCTCGAAGCCAAGCGTGCCGTGGCTCACCACGCCGATCAGATGCCCGGCGTTGGTCAGCACCTGCTGGACCAGCTTGCCGACCAGATCGTCGTCTTCCACATAGATGATACGTGCCATCGCGCCGCTCAGCCTTTTGCCAGCAACTGCTCGACCCGGAACACCAACTCGTCGGGATCGAACGGTTTTTTCATATAATCGTCGGCGCCGGCGAAACGGGCGAGCTCCTCGTCGCGCTGGCCTTTGCGGCCGGTCAGCATCAACACCGGCAGACGGGCGAAGTCGGGCATACGCCGGAGTTCCTGGACGAGTAGTACGCCGGACAGACCGGGCATGTTGCAATCGAGCACCACCGCATCGGGCTTGCGCGCCTTGATCACCTTGAGCGCCTCGTCGCCATCAGCCAGCAAGCCGGCGCCATGGCCGGCGGCGATCAGCGCATCACGAGCGATTTCTCCAACGATCTCGTCGTCGTCGGCGATAATGATCCGGGCCATCATACCTCTCTGTCCGCATCGGTGAGCATCACGAAGCCCGTCAGGGCTCCAGGCAACAACGCGGAAACACACGCAATTGGTGCATCGCCCGCGCGACTTTTCGGCTCCTGAATGCCGTAATTAGCTCAACAACCTGTTAACCAGTCGGCCATATTGCCGGAAGTGCAGGAGGCCGGCCGTGTACGGGAAATGGATCAGATCGCAGGCGGTGATGATCATCGCCTTCTTGCTGTTGAGCTGTTGCGCAGGATCCGGCCTGTGGCTCGCCGCGCGCAAGCAGGCGGCGGACAGCTGGGTTCGCCATACCTTCGAAGTCAGGGAGAGCCTGGCCCAAGTTCGCATCACCTTGCTGCGCGCGGAGGTCTATCGCCGTAGCTATTTGCTGACCGGTAACCCCAAGGCGCGCACGACGTTGGAGGAGAGCCGTCACGCGCTGATTCCGGCGCTGATCACGCTGCGCCAGGTGACGGCCGACAATCCCACTCAACAGGCGCGCATCGCCGTGCTGGCACGCTTGGTGGCAACGCGGCTGAGGGACGCGACCGAGACGATCAGGTTGCACGACACCGGCCACGCCGATCAGGCGACGGCGGCGCTCGGCAGCAAGGAGAACGACCGATCGACCGCGGCGACCATTGCCGTGATCAAGCAGATCGACGCCGAGGAGAGCGGCCTGCTCGCGGTTCGCCTGGCCCGCGCCGAGAACCTGCAGCGCCCAATGGTCGCCGTGCTCGTCTGCTGCGGGCTTCTCGTCCTGCTGCTTGGCCTGCTCGTCTGGCGGGACCGCCGCGAGCGGATGCTGGCGCTTAGCGAGGCCAATCGGCGGCTCGAGGCGGACATTGTTCGTCGTGAACACGCCGAGCGTGAACTCGCCCTGCTGGCCGCCAATGCCACCGACGCCGTGCTCCGCATCGATCTGGATGGCCGCTGCACCTATGCCTCGCCATCGGTGCGCGAGGTGCTCGGCGTCGAGGCCGAGACACTGGTGGGGGGCTCGATCGCCGAGTGGGTCCATGAGGACGATCGTGACGAGATGCTCACCTTCCACGATCTATTTGTGTCGGGGGAGATCGAGCGTGGCGTGATCACCTATCGCAGCCATCGTGCCGATGAGCCAGACCACGAGTTGTGGATCGAGGCGCATTCAGGGCTCGTGCGCGACGCCGCAACCGGGGCGCCCCAGGAACTGATCGCGTCGCTGCGCGACGTCACCGAGCGCAAGCGGCTCGAGCTGGAACTGGATTCCGCGCGGGTCCATGCCGAGGCGGCGGCGCGCGCCAAATCCAGCTTCCTTGCCAACATGAGCCATGAAATCAGGACGCCGATGAACGGCGTGCTCGGCTTTGCCGATCTGCTGCTCAACAGCGATATTGGTGCCGAGCAGCGCCACCATGCCCAGTTGATCGTCGATTCGGGTCGGGCGATGATGCGGCTGCTCAACGACATCCTCGATCTGTCGAAGATCGAGGCGGGGCAGATGCAGGTCTCGCCCGAAGCGATCGATCTGCGGCACGCGCTGCGCAATTGCGCCAAGCTGATCCAGCCGGCCGCCTCGCAGAAAGAATTGCCGCTGGTAGTCCGCATCGACGAGGCGCTGCCGGTCTGCGTCCTCCTCGATGGCCTGCGACTGCGCCAGATCACGCTCAATCTGCTCGGCAATGCCGTAAAGTTCACCCAGCAGGGCAGCATCTGCCTCAGCGCCGCGATCGTGGCCGATGGGGCGGGGCAAGCATTCGAGGTCAAAGTGGAGGATACCGGCATCGGCATCCCCGCGCATCGCCAGGCGGCGGTGTTCGAGCAATTCACCCAGGCGGAGCAGTCCACCGCGAGCCGGTTCGGCGGCACCGGGCTCGGCCTCGCGATCAGCCGCCAGCTGGCGGCGCTGATGGGGGGCAGCCTGGAGCTCGCCAGCCGCGAAGGGGTCGGTACTACCTTCACGCTGCGGCTGCCGCTGATCGAAGCTACGTCTCACGCGACGACGTCCGGCACCAGGGAAGCCGAGACGGTGCCGGCACGACCGCTGCGCGTGCTGGTCGCCGAAGACCACGACGTCAATCAGGCGCTGATGACGGCGATGCTGGGCCGGTTGGGTCATGAAGCGGTGATTGCGGCCAACGGCCTGCAGGCGCTGCAGGCGGCGGTGAAGGCCGACCAGTCCGGAGCGGGATTCGACCTGGTGCTGATGGACATGCAGATGCCGGTCATGGACGGCCTGGAGGCGGCACGGAAGATCCGTGCGGCAGGGATCGCTGCCGCACGGCTGCCGATCCTGGCGCTGACCGCCAACGCCTATGCCGACGACGTCACGGCGTGCCTTGCCGCAGGCATGCAGGCCCATCTCACCAAGCCGGTGCAGCTCGCCGACCTCGCCGCCGCGATCCAGGCCTGGACGGCGGCGGCGCGCGGCACGGTGGTTGCAGCGCCGGCCTTCTCGATCAGCCCGGCGCTGCAGGCAAAGTTCGACGCACGCAAGGCCGAACTGGCGACGTTCGCGCGTGGGTTGACGGCGTCGGATCAGCTCGACGAAGACGCTGTCGCGCAGCTTGCCAGCCTGCTGCACAAGCTCGCGGGGTCGGCGGCGATGTTCAACGAGCGCGATCTCGGTGCACGGGCGTCGGCGTTGGAAACTCAGCTGGAACATGCCGCGGACGAGGATCGTGGCGCTGTCATCCTGGCGGTAGTGGCGGCGATGGAGGCCGCTTGAATGCCCTCAGGTCGGCTGGCTGTAACTGTTAAGCATATGTAATGTCGAGCAAAGTGTCGGGCGTGGAACAATCATGCTACCCGGTAATTGGAGCTAGATGTATGTCAGAATTGCATCGCTCGCTCCATCATGCCGGACTGATCGTTCGTGAAGCATCGAACGAGCGAAAGCCCTGCTATGCTTGCGCGGCAGTTGGATGAGCATCAGCAACGGTTGCTGGCAATCCTGGCGTGGGCCAAGCCGATGTTGGCGCGAACGCAACCGTCCGACGCCTTCGTAGCGTCACTTGCCGACAAGCGGATGGAAATGTCGCGATTGTCGATGGAGTACGCGCTGTTCAAGCACCGCGATATCTTCGCCGTGGCGATTGCCGCCGGCGGTGAACGCGGCCGTATCGGTTTGCGGCTCAAAACGGCGTGCGTCGCAGCGGCAGAGGAGTATCGCGACTTCATCAGGTCCGCGCGCCACCTCGATCTTCATGCCCGGTGGGACTGGTATCGCGTCGGCGCTGCGGCGATGGCTGAAACCATGAAGGAGCACCTCGCCGGGGAGCGCGCCGCTATCCGTGATCTGCTTGGCGTGTCCGCGCGGCCCGTCGCCCGGGCAGTCTGCGCCTGACGGCAGTCACGGCCAGCCCGCCGATCGGCAGCGCCAGCGTTTCGTCTGCATCCGGCGTTAGCGCGCCCGTGCCTTGCGGGCGGCGTAGCGTGCGTCGCGAGCGGCCTTGAGCTCGGCTGCGGTAGGCAGCGTCACCGGCTTGGGCTTGGCGGCCTCCTTAGCAGCCTCAGCTGCAGCCTTGGCCTCGGCCTTGGCAGCCTTCTCAGCTTCGATGGCGGCAGCCTTGGCGGCGCGGCGCTCCGCCTCGGCAGCCTCACGCGCGGCGCGGGCGGCCTGACGCTCGGCGACGACCGCCGGATCTTGCGCGGGCTTGTTGCGCAGCAGCTCTAGCGCGCGCTGCTTGGCGTCGCGTGCTGCCGCGGCGCGCTGGTTGAAATCGGGTGCCTTGAATGCTGCCATGGGTTAAAATCCGTTTGCCGAGCCTGTCACCCCGCGACGGGGAATAGCAGAGGACGCTTAATGCACAACGGCCCCACATCGCTGCGGAGCCGTTGGAGAAAATGGTGGACGCACTTGGGCTCGAACCAAGGACCCGCTGATTAAGAGTCAGTGGCTCGCTCTCGTGTGTTTCCGACTTGTTGCGCGTCTGTACCCATCAGACCCCCTCAGGGCAATTGGAAAATGTCGGAAAATGAACGGAGGCCAGAAATGATCAGCTGCACCATTGCGAATCGGGGAGCCGCCCGTGGCTGAGAACAGCGCGCCGCGGCTCGATGACGAGGCGCTCGACCCGTATCTGCCCGAGCATCTCCAGGCCGAACGTCGCCTCGGTATACAGCGGTCAGATTGGCTGACAGGCTGGTTCGTTCCTTGGTCGCCGAGGAACGACAATCAGAACGCCGAGGGGCCGTGGTCGCATTGGGTCGAGTTGGCCCACGCGATCCTTGCGGCTGACGAGAAGGCGCACGCCGCCGCCCAAGGCTCTGAGCACGACGGGGCGCCGGCATGAGCGGCGAGTTCACCGAGTTCGAGCGCTTCATGATTAGGTGCATCGTCTACAGCAATCTGGCGGCCGGGCTGTTCACCTGTTTCGCGCTCGTAGTGATGATCATGAGGAGGATCCTAGCGTGACAGATCACCCACCAGTCATGGTCCGCATCGAGGATGCGCTGATCCGCGCCGCCGACGTCTCCCACATGAAGTGGGATCGCGGGCATAGCTATACGAACCTGAGGGTCACGATGCGCGACGGCGCCGTGTACGTGGTGAAGGAATGGCAGGGTAGCGCCTATAATGCCGAAAGGCGTTTACTTGCCTCGATCGAGCATTCTGCTTCTTCGGGATCAAAGATGGAGCCAGACGCGACATAAAGACATCTTTATATGTGCATAGGTGAGCGATGTTTTTCAGTCACAGTAACGGGCCGCAGTTGCGGCTAACAGCCGAAGATCTGGGATACTGAGCCGGCCTGAAGCGTCGTGCCGGGCCTATGCCGTACCGACCAGGAATGAACTCCAGCCGGCGCTGGACCGGTGATGATGACGCCCGTCTCCGGGCTATGATCAACGAGGGCTACAAGGTGCCCGCCATAGCGACGGCGCTTGGTCGATCGAAGGCCGCGATCATGGGACGCAAGACGAAGCTGGGCTTGCGCCTGCGAACGCCGTAGCCTGAGCGGATGAACGGCATCAGGGACGCCGAAAAGGCGAAGGGTGCATCCTCCGGAGTGCTACTCACACGGCCAGTGGGTCAGTTATTCCGGATGTCCGATTGGTACATGCTCGAGCAAGGTAGCGCCGCTATGTCGCCGACCTGCAATCACGCAGGGAAGCGGATGTCGAAGCAAAGCCGTCACGGATCTCACGGCGACGACCACTCGGAAATAGAGCAACGCGAATGGCGGGTCGAGCTCGCCGTGTGCGGAGCGTTCATCCTTGCGATTGTTTGCTGTTTAACCTTCGGAGGCGGATAATTTGCCCTCGCCTGTTAGGAGGGGACTAGCAGCATCTTCTCAGGGGCCTAATGAAAGATGGTGCCGTTTGATCCAGATCCTCGTCCATTTAAACGGTGGACCCAAGACGATGACCATCGGCTTTGGGTCATGATCGGCGAGGGGGCGAAGGTGCCAGCGATCGCTACGGCGCTAGGACGCACGAAGGCGGCTGTCACAGCTCGCAAAGAAAAGCTGCGCTTGAGTTTGCGTCCGCTAAAAAGGAGCCTGCGTAAATGAACGACATTACCGATGCTGAGCAGGCGATAATCGACGCAGCAGAGCATGACGGGCAGGGTTGGGCCATACCTGAAGGTACGAGTGGGAGATTGCTAGACGGACTGGCAACCAAAGATCTCATCCGGCTGCGTGGGCGGTGGGAGCTTACGCAACGGGGCTTTGCGCGCGCTGCGAGGTTTTGAGCTAACTGCCGATGACAAGTCCAACGACCGCAAAGGACCTTCGAATACGCGCGCGTGGGTACCGCGATCTAGCTAGCCATCTTGAGCCATCCGGCGTCCGCGAGTCGATGCTTGAGGCAGCTGACGCGCTGGATGCCAAAGCCGATGAGCAGGACCGCATCATTGCTGAAGCAGAACGCCGCATAGCCGCTCTGCGCAAGGAAAAACCTGCGGCCGGCTAATGCGTTCGCCGAACTGGTCCATGGGCTCGCTTGTTCAATAACGCTTGCCGAATCTGTTCCCGTTGCGTTCTAAGGCGTTATGCCTCGCCTACCGGAACACTTCTCGCTCCACATAGAGGGCAGCATCTCGCGGGTGCGGTCGCTGTCGATCATCGTGCCGGAGCAGCTGCCCTATCTGTTGAAGCGGCTGATGGCCGGTCAGGACGTCGGGGAAGGTGCGCTCGAGCACTTCGGCCTGCGCGTGCTGATCGAAGAGGACATGGACCAGGGCGACGAACCGCCCGTTTCCTCGTGAGCGGACTAGAGCACCGCAGAGCGGTGATACCGACGCAACGACCTGACACGACGTAGCTGGCGAGTGTCGAGGAATTTTCTGACGAGCCGCACAGGCCCCTCGTACTGGCTGTTGTGGGCGGCAACTTCATGATCGCTCATGGAGCGCAGGGGCAGCCCCTTAGTCGGCAGCGACGCAAGTATCGAGCGCACTCGGTGCGAAACCTTCTTCCAAGGGCGGACTTCACCCATCCAAGGCTTGGCGGCTCCTGTGAAATGCAGGATTGCCGGCTTCGCAATCGGCTTCGCCCGCCACTGCACAAAGCGAGATTGATAGTTCCAGATCGGCGAAAGCGGGAAGCTGCGGTCACCGAGAACCGCATTGAGCGCGCTCTGATCATGGTACAGACACGCCTTCGAATGCTCGCTGAGATAAGCCAACGCTTCCGTCGCGATCACCTTCCAGTCATCGCGCTCGACGACGAAAACACCAGAGTTGGCGTAACGGGCATCCGGCGAAAGCCCGATCCCCTGCATATACGCTCGCGCGTCAGCGCCATTGGCAGATTGGTCATGCCGGTAGAAGGAGAGGGCATCCTCGACCATGCCGATTTTGCCCGCCGGCAGCGGTTGATCGAGCAGCGGCGATGGATCGCGCACGAACATCGTGTCACCGTCGACATATAGGATGCGCTTCACGCTATCCGGCAGCAGTTCGGGCAGGAAGAACCGGCCGAGCGCCGCTGTCGGCACGTGAGACTCGGCCCAGACATCGGCGACCGATTCAATTCGCTCGCGGTCGAAGGGAATGACCGTCACCGACAGGCGAGAGAGCAGTGGCTCCAGTGCTTTGATGTGATCGTCATCTGGGAAGATCGTGACCAGGTATATCGGCACACTGGACGGAACGAACCGACGAGCGGATTCGATCGATATCAACGTTGGGACTAGGAACCCGAGGTCGCATACGTAGCAGATGGCAGATCGGCTCACACCCAGATATCCCATTTTTACCGCAGGCTGAGCGGCAATCTCAGCCGCCTCTTGCCACAGCGATATGACAGAAATTAGGAAAACCGTATGAGCGCTCTTCCGGAAAAAGAACAAGCTGTGATCGACACAGCGAAGAAGGAAGGCGACGGATGGCCTCTGCCTGAGGCCACAGATCAAGAAATCATCAAAGCGCTCTTCGACAAAGGGTTGGTCAGGTACAATGAACGGTGGGAGTTGACCCCACTGGGCTTCAGCCAGTTGTCGTGGTTCCGGAACGCTATCGACAGGTTCAACTCGACGTCTCACTAATCCAATTAGCGAGCGATCGTGATCTGCACCGCCTCCTCGTGAACCCGACCCGAGGGCGTGGTTACGGTGACGTCGATGAAGCCGACGCCCTGTCGGCCGCCCTTGAGCCACACGGTCTGCACCGCGCCAGTGACTGCGGTGCCGCGCTCGATCTCGGCGATGCCGCCCCGGGCGACGGCCGTCGCCGACCGTGCCACAATCTCCTCGCCGTCGAGCCGGTCAGTCCAGTCAATCTGATAGTCGAGCACCTCGTCGACCCGCTTGGTCGGCCATATCAGCATGCGGTTATCCTCTGGCGAAAACGATACGGGGACGGGCAATGGCGCGGACTAGGCGCAGCTGCGCCGGCGCGGGGACGATCCGCTCGGGCGGGGTGATCACCGGCTCGCCGTCGCTGAGCGCGCTCGCGGCGAAGCCAATGGGGTCGAGGGTGACAAAAGCTGTCGCCCTGATCGGCATCCGGGCGTCGCTGGCGACGGTGATCGATCCGAGGATGACCGCCGTGACAGCGCGCAATGGCGCCGTGGCGGTTGCCGAGGCGGTGACGCCCCCCAGCTGCCCCGCCATGGTTGCTACGATCTGGGAGGCCCCAGCGCCGGTCGCTTGCACCGGCCGGAGCGTGGCGCCGGTCGCTGCGACGAGGCTCGCCGCACCTGTAGCTGCCGCGGTGACCGGCCCAAGGGTGGCCGCGGCAGTGCCGCTGGCGAGTTGGACCCCGCCGGCGCGAGCGTCGACGGTGACGGCGCCGAGCGTCGCCGCGGCAGCGCCGTGAATGTCGAGCTCGCCGGCTGACGAGGTGGCGATCTGATCGAGAGCCGCTGACGTCGCGCCGCGGATCGGCAGGGTGCCGGCCGCGGTGATGCCGATGTTGCCCAGCGACGCCGCTGCGGTCCCGGCGATCGGCAGCCGGCCATCCGCCTGGGCCGTGATCGGCTGGAGTGCCGGCGCCGCTGTCGCATGGATCGGAACCGAGCCTGCGGCTGTGACGCCAATGGCGCTCAACGAGATGCTGGCCGAGGCGGCGATCAGGAGCGCCGCCGATGCCGCAACGCCGATCGCGGCGAGAGTAGATGAGCTGGCCGCGCTGATCGATGCAGGCGCGTCCGTGTAAGCCCGGAAGCTGTCGATGTTGCCGCCGTTGCCCGCGAACCCGGCGTAGCCAGCCGCGGTCACCTTCGTGTCGGTGACGCTCAGCACAGTAGTGCCGTTGATGGCCGCACTGATTGTCGTACCCTTGACGGTGATCGACAGCGTTTCCCCGCCGACCAGCGTTCGGGACAGGTGGGCTAGTTCATAATAGCTGTTGCCACCGGTCTTGGCCGACAGGTAACAATCGCCTCCGCCATTGTAGAAGAAGAAATAGCAGTTGCCGATGGCGTTGTTCAGGATCGTCGCGCGAGCATAGACCTGCGGCGTGTTCTTGCCATTGGCCTTCGTCGTGAAGACACAGCTTACTGTGTAATCGGCAGAGGGCGGCACGGCGTAATTCAGCGCGCCGTTGTCGCCGCCCGTTCCTGTCGGCGATGCGGTGCCCGACGCAGCGATAACCGTCGCGCCCGCGCCAAACGACGCCCACACGCCGCCAACGTCCGGGGCGTGGTTCGCGATCGGCGTATCAGATGCGGCCGCGAACAGGTCGGTGACGAAATCGACCATCTGCCTACCGATCGAAATAGCGCGCGGAGTCGTTCCGCGTGACGGCGTTCCACGCTGCCTCAAGCAGCGTGGCGATGAACCACCGGATCATCAGGCTGCCGGCATCGTCAGGGCGAGGCTGTTGACGGTGATCCCGTCCTGCCCAACCGCGATATTGGTGTTGGTCAGCACCATCTCCTGGGGCCCGACATAGGCCCAGGTTACGCCGCCATCGACGATCGCCGCCCCGGTGCCCGCGGGTCCACCGTTGGCCGCGGACGTGCCGGCTGCGGTTGCCCGGTAGACGTTGCCGTTGAGGTTGACCTGTTGATTGACGACGTAGGCCTTCGACGCCGTCCAGTTCTCGGAGATGAGGCCCTGCATGTCGTAGGCGCCGTCAGCGGCCTTGATGCGGTAGTGGCCAGCATAGCCGGCTGCCACGGCGGCATCAGCCTTGGGCGTGCCGTTGAGGCTCTTCACGCCATTGGCGGCGTCGGCCATCCAGTCTGCCGGCAACGTACCGGACATCAGCAGGTTGCCGGCCGAAGCGCTTGCCGGCGAGGCGGGCGGCAAGCCGGTGCGGAACTCGATGACCGGGCTAGCGCCGATCGCGGTCTCGATCGCGTTGCCCATGGCATTGCGAACGCGGGTCGAAAGCTGAGGCATGATGATTTCCTGTGATCAGGTGAGGGGAGCGTCGGGGTCGATCTCGTTGCTGAGCTTCGCGACGCGCTGGCCAGCAAACTCCGCGTGATGCGGACCCCAGGTGATGGCGGCGCCGACGAGAGGATCGGTCCCGATGGGAATGAAGAAGAGCAGGCGCTTGCCGCCGCCGTCGGGATCTACCTGGACGGCGCGGGCGGCCTTGCCGGTGTTGGGAACCGTGCCGCCGTAGACCACGACGACACGGCCGGTGCCGCTCACTTGAGCCCGAGCAGCTTCAGCAGTGCGACCGCGATGCTGAGCAGGGAGGTCTGCTTGACCTTGCCCACCACCTCCTCGATCACCATGCCGGCGAACTGCTCGACGTCAGTGATCGCCGCCGACAGCCCGCCCTTGGCGACCTCGGACTTGATCAGGTCGACCACAGCGGCGAGCACCTGAGCTTTCTTCTCCGCGCCCGAGAGGTTGGTGTTTTCGGCCGCGGCGACTGCGGCGATCACCGCATCGCCGATGGGGTTGCCCGGCTGGGCGACTGCGGCAACTGCCTGGGTGAGCGCCGTAGCGGCGACGGCAATGACCGCCTTGGTGGTGATGGTGACGCCAAAGATCTTCATGGGTGTTCTCCGTTGGGGAAGGTGTCAGGCAGTCGGCGTGGTCGGAGCGACCTTGGCGACCTCGTCGGGCACGCGCTGGTCGCGAGCGACTGCGAGCCAGCGCGCGTGGTTGAGCCTGGCGCGGAACCACGACCAGGCAGCCGCACCCCCGACCATCGCCAGCCCAGCAAGGTAATCGACCGTCTGATCGTTGACCGCCCAGGCGGGCAGGACGTGCCGCAGCACCAGCGACCCGCCGATGGCGGCAATGCCGATGCGCAGCTGCGCCTTGAGCTGCTGGTTGAGCGCCGAAGGCGGGACGATGACAGGCTCTGCCGCAGGGACTTGCTCGGTCATGCCGGCAACTCCACTAAGCACTGCGCGCGCTCGCGCTCACGGCGTAGGGTGAGGCCCCGGACCACTTTCCCGCCCGCCTTATTCCAGACGAGGAACCGGTCGCAGGCGCGCTGCCAGTCGCCGCGGTTGAAGCGATCGGCTATGCTCGACCCACAATAGCCGGCGACGCCGATGTTGAAGGTGATGCGGGTGGCGGCCGCCAGCTGGTTGGGGTGGCTGGCCAGCACCGGCGTGCAGCGCAGGACGCCGACGAGGTGGGCCTGCGCATCCTTGGACAGAAGAGCCTCGCACTCGGCGTCCGTGCGGCGCGTCCCGACCTTCACGTCGGAACCGGTGTGCCCGTAGCAAGCGGTTGGCACCTTCACGATGTCGAGGTAATCGACGTTGCGCTTGCCCTCGTCGGGCTTCAGCCCGGCAACGGCGATCACGAGCGCCGCGGCGATGGCGGCCGCAATGCCACCACCAGCCGCGCCAGAGACGCGCGGCTGCTGCGCCGCGCCCGACCGGGGCGGCTTGATATCTGCCATGGGTGTTCTCCTGGGTGCGCCGATCAGGCGCGAGGGTAATCCGGCATGCTCGGGTCGAGCTGGCTTGCCATGCGCTCGGCGCTCTGCTCGCGCTGGGCTTCGTTCAGCAGGGTGCCGTGAGCGTCACCCAGGCGCCGCATGCGGGTGACGAAGGCCTTTGCTAGTCGCTCAGCCTGCGCGCGCTCCGGCGCATCGCGGCTGCCGAGCAGGGCCTCAAGATGGCCGAGAGCCTCCTCGAAGTGGGCGAGGCGTGCTTCGATGTGAGCGAGGCGGGTTTGCAGCGGCCGCAATTCGGCCACCTCGGCGCGCGCTGCGGCGAGTTCCGATCGAGCGGCCGAGAGCAGGTCGAAGGTGAGCTTGTCGCGGTGCTGCTCGAGGTCGATCTCAGCGCTCGCTCGCGCCTGGTCGCGTTCGCCCCGTGCCTTGGACCATTGCAGGATGGCATTGCCCGCCCACCCGGCGACACCGCTGGCACCTAGCATCGGGATAATCTGGATCAGTTCAGCCATGCTTGGTCACCAACTGGGCCGCCGTAAGGTGGCGGCATTCCTCGGCGATGCGCTCAGCCGCTTGGGGATTGACCCGGGCGAGGTCCACCATGGCCGTTGCCACGCCGAGGTGATCCCAGGTCGCGTAGAATTGCCGTGCCTCATAAGGCGCGCCGAGCACATGCCCCAAGCTGCCCAACGCCATAGTCGTTGTGAGGATCGTGTATGCGAAAAGACGCCACCCATCGGTCTGCCCGACGATGTAGGATGCTTGGAACACGAGCACGGCGACCGACATCCAGAACACGACTGCCAGATAGATCTCGGGAGGTCGGAGCTTACCTCGCATCAGCTCCAAGGCACCGCTCGCCGCCCACCTTACGTTCCAGAGGGCGAACGCGGTCGCGACAATGCGGAGGGCAATCACGCCCATGTGGGTCAGCGGCATCCTTGTTTGCTCCTGTCAGGCGATCCGCTCGACCTCGAAGGTAGCGCCAGGCTGGATCTCACCGGCGTTCCAGCCTTTGACCTGGAAGGAGTAAGCGCCGGTCGCGATGATGACCGCCTCCATGCGGAACGGGTACTTCTTCACGAACTCGCCGGGCTCGATCCTCACGGTCGAGAACTGGTCCTGCTCGGCGAAGCTCTGCAGGGCGACAATTCGCTCGGCCCCGCCGGTCGAGCCGGCATTGAGCGCGCTCATGATGCGGCCCTGGCCAGAGACCGTCAGCCCGCCATCACCGTAGGCGGCGAAGCCGACGCCCGGGCTCTCGCCCCCACCGTTCGAGACAGCGCGGATCTGGCCGGTAACGAGAACCCGGTAACTGGCGCCCGGCGTTGTGGTGAAGAGCATCGCCGCGGGGGTGCCATCGCCGATGATCGAGCCGAAGGCGTTGTTGTGAGGGGCGGTGAGGATCGTCCGGACCTTGCCGCCGATGCCGCCCGGTGCCGCGCCGCGGATCGGGCCACGACCGTAGGCATCTCGCCCGAAAGTGACGCCGGTCGTGTAGACACGGTTCGGGAAGGCGGTGACCTCGCTGCCGGCGTCACAGTCGTACCACAGGTGGCCGCCCGACATGTCGATAATGCTGGTCGCATCGGCCAGGAGCGGCGTCACGGAGGCGCCTGCGCCGGTAGCGGTGACCTTCACCTCGCAATCGATCAGCTCGATCTGGGTGTTGTTGACGCCGTTTACCCCGACATTGGCACGCGCATCGATCCGGCTGTTGATGAGCCGCACATCGGCGTAGGTCGCGAGGAGGCCGACCGAGGTGCCGCCCACATCACAGTCCTCGATCTCGATGTTCGTGCAGCGGCGCGTGTCACTACCGCCGTTGATGTGGGCCGCCAGCTGCCCGGTCGCGCCGAAGCCATCGCAGTTGAAGAAGCGGATGTTCTCCACGGTACTGTTCTCGTCGGACACCACGTAGAGGATGATTCCGCCGCCCGGCCCGATCTGCCGGCCGTTCTGGTAGGTAATGTTCCTCGATCCGGCGAGCGCGTGATAGACGCCCTCGGTGAACATCTCGTCATCGCCGCCGCTCCACTCCATGCCATCCCACAGGACGTTGAGCGCGTTGGAGCACTCGAAATGGACGTTGGCGTTGATCGAGCGGATATTCCGGAACAGCCCGGTCGGGCGCACGCTGTCCGCATCACCGAAGATGCCGACCGCCCAGAACGAGTAGCTGTTGATGTCGATGACCTCGACGTTCTCCACGACGAAGTTGATCGCGCGGTACATGACCACGCCCTTGATCTGGAGGGTCGACTGCGGGATCTTGGATCCGTCGCAGGTGAGATCGGACACGATCGGCGACACAGCGCCCATCGCGCTGGTGATCATGGCGGTGAAGAGGCCCGAGCTGCCCGACGCAGCGGCAAAGCCGGTCATGGCCTTGAGGATCGTGACCCCGCGCCCAGCACCGCGCAGGTACTTGCCGCTGGGCACCACGATCCCGCCCTGGATGGTCGCGATTCCGGCAGGCAGGATCACGCCCGCTACCAGCGGATCGGCCAGCGCGGCATTGATGGAGGGCGCATTATCCACGTCCGGCGTGATGGGAACGACACGGGCGATGCGGTCGGTCGCAGACATTCCCGGCAGCGAGTTGACCGGGACCGCAGCGCCGCTGACCTTCTGGTACAGGGTCACGGCCGTGTTGCCTGTGCTATAGACGCTGAAGGTCCCGCCCTCTGCGGTTGCGCTCAGCCCGTCTTGCGGCGTGCGAAACGATCCCTTGAGCGCCAGGATCTGCGCGAGCGCCGTGCCGATCGACTGGACCGCGTTATCGCGGGCGGTCTGAACCGGCGCGATCGCAGCTGTCGCCTTGGCTGCGGACGCAGCAGCCTGCTTCTCGGAGTTGGCCGCGCGCGTAGCCGACGCATCTGCCTCGTCAGCCTTGAGGCTGGCCATGCGCGCGCCGGGGCCGGATACGTCGATGGAGACGTCAGTCATTGATGCTTCCTTTGATGGTCAGGGTGCCGGTGAAGAGGGTCGTCTCGACGGGGGTCAGGCCGTCAGCGATCGGAAGGGCATCGACGCCGAGCTCGTGCGCGAGCGCGAAGTCGTCGCCGGGCTCCGCCGCCTTGGGCAACGCCGCAATCAGCCCCTTGCTCGCGATGATCTCGAACCGGGAGCTGGCCAGGCCGTCCCGATAGGTTACGCTCACCAGGCGGACGCCGTCGCCCCCCGGGACGGTGGTGGGGCCGAGCGTCAGGGAGCGAAATGCCGGATCGATGTCAGGGTAGAGGCCGACCGCGTAGCGGACGGGAACACTGCTCAGATCGACGCCGTCGATGTCGATGACGATGCGCAGCGGATCCCGCCGGAATGCGGCGAGATGGACAGGTTGCGAGATTTGCACGGGCGGCCTCCAGGCGGGGCTTAGGAAAGATTGGTGCCGAAGATGAACCAGTTGTCGCTGCCGACCTTGATCAGCGTCGCGGCGCTCCCCGACGGCAGCCCGTAATTCTTGACGCCGCCCGATCCGAACAGCTTCACGCCGCTGCCCTGCGCGATGGTCTGAGCACCTCCGCCGTTGTTCACGACCAGGATCTGGGCGCCGATCGGAAACGCCACGGAGGCGTTCGGCGGGATCGTTACCGTGTTGCCGCTGTTGGCCCCGAAATACAGATGCTTGCCGCGATCGGCGAGCGTCAGCGTGTAGCTGCCGGTCAGGTTGACCTGCGACAGATCGAGCGGTTGCAGCTGCGCAACCGGGACTTTCCCGTCGGCGCCAAGGCTCGCAACCCCATTGGCCGTCCCCTTATCGGCAGTGCCCAGTGCACCGAGGTTCGATCGCGCAGCAGCAGCCGAGGAAGCGCCAGTGCCGCCATGGGTGACCGGAAGGTCGGCGCCGCTCCAGTCGTTGCCGTTGACCGTGCTCCGACCGGCGAGGGCACCGAGGTCCGCCTGATCCGCCAAGTTGCCGGTGATCCGTCCCCAGCGGCTCCAGAACGCCTGATAGGGCAGCGCTGCCCAGGCCGTAACACCATCGCCCAGCTTGAATTTGCCCGTGTCCGTCTCGGCCGCGAACTCGCGATCGAGCAGCACCGGGTTGCCCGAGGTCCAATCAACCGCCCTGTGGCCGCCAAGCTGGAAGCGAACGGAGACCGTCATGCGAGTGGCACCTGGAAGTCAAAGGTTCCGTCCGCCGGCAGCGTGGCCAACTGCTCGCCTTGAGCCGCGACTGTGTCCTCCAGTTCAGCGAGACCCGGCACATCCCACTCCCATGCATTTGCTGGCAGTCCCGGGGAGACTGGCGGGGTAGCGGTCTGCCCAAGGGCAAATGCGTGCTTCGCCAATGTCTCCGACCGCGCCGTGATGGTTACCACACCGGTGCTGGCTTCCAGAGACCGGGTGAGAAGCATCACGGCCTGCCCTTCTAACCCGGCTTCAGGAATATCGAGGGTGACGACGTCCCCGGGCTTGTAGCCCATCCACCTGATCTTGAGCGGCAGCGTAATCGGCCCGAACTCGCGGCTGTTCTCGAGGTCATAGCGCGCCAGCTGTGCAGCCTGGGTTGGCTGCTGGCCAGCGAAGCACTGAACCAGCGGATAGGAAGCCTCCTTGCGGACCTGGCGTCCGTCGGCAGCGACGTAGTCGGCGACGACGATCGGCGCGGCAGGTACCTCGGCCCACGTCGTGGTGGTGACGCCGCTGCTCGCGTCGGTGCTGGTCTCCTCGCCCCAGTACCGGGGCACGATGGTATTGATCCGGTCTCGACGCGCCTGCATCGCCGCGATCGTGATGTCGCCCTGCGCCAGCGCGTTGCGGTCAATGGTGGCTAGGCTCACGCGCGGGCGCTGGACAATGCAGCCGAGCAGCGCGCCGAGGCGCAGCGGTTCGCCGGCGCCGGCTTGCAGAATGTCCTTCAGCACGTCCCACTTGTCGTCGGTTGTCGATTTCACCCCGCCGACGGTCCACCCCATCGCTGTCGCGACGTTGGCAGCCTCCACGAACTGGTCGACGAGGATCCCAGCGATCGGCAGCCCGACGCCAGCGACCAGCTTGCCGTTTTGCTTCCAGCCCAGGCACCAGGTCAGGCCGACCACATAGGGGTTGTTGCTCCACGCCCAGGTCGTCTGATCGCTCGCGCGCTGCGGGCCGGAGCCGCCCGGATAGGTGCTGTCTAGCCGTGGGTCGTAGCAGAGCACGCCCTTGCCGCGCCAACCGCAGGTCGGGATCGAGGTTTGCGTGTTCTTGCCCTTCGTGTCATATTCGAAGGTCATGATCGTCGCGGCCTTGCCGGAGAGCTTGTGCGCCGCGGTCCAGCCGTATGGCTGGGAAGGGGCGACCGTCAGCGCCGCAGGTTCCGGGCACAGGCCGCGCTGCCGTGCCTCGTGGATGAAGCCCTGGTTGGGCACGGTGACGACGCCGCCGACAGCCGGCCGAGCGATTTGGTCGATGTACAGGGTGTCGAGCGACTGGACCGGCCCGATCGACCACTCGGTAACGATGCTCTGGTACTTGTTCTTGTCGCCGTACGCCGTGCGGTAGATGATGTGACCGCCGTTGTAGGCGTCGCCGAAAACGATATCGATGCCTGCGTCTGGATCGGCTTTCCACTCGTCAGGAGAGCCACCGGCAGACCCCTTGGCCGCGGTAAGCGAGCTCGTCGCCATCAGGGCCGCAGCGGCGAAACCAGCTACCTTGGCGACCGTGGTTGCGGTAGCGAGGGTCGCTTGGCTGATGCCGATGCCAAGCGACGCAGCCGCGCCCACCCCTGTTGCAATGAGGGCGACACCGCCAACCACCATGGCCGCTGTGGCGAGAAACTTCGACATTAGCGGGACACCTCGACCCGCCACGCCGCGGCGAGGTCAACCTGCTGGAGAACCGCAGCACCATCAGCATGCTCATGATAGCCGACAAGGCGGCCATTATCGAGCAGCACGCCCAGCGCACCGAAGGCATCACCGGAGGCGCCCTGAACGATATCGCCCACCAAGGCGGCCGCGGGCGGAATTCGCTCTAAGCCCATTCCGTCGAGCGCGTCGGCCAGCGTGGCAAAGCCTCGGCCGCGCAGCTGCTTCATTGCCGCGCGCGCCGTGCCGTAGCTGCCCTTCGCGGGCAGCCGGACCTTGTAGCCCAACCGCCGGAGGTGAGCCGCGACCAGCCGCGAGCAATCGCTGTGGCCCCAGCGAAATGGCTCGCCGCGGAACTCGTCGAGCGTCGCCTGAGCGGCCGCCACTCGGCGCAGCATGTGGTGCTCGCTCATCGCTTCACTCCATCAGGGCTCGAGGTGCCCCAGTAGATCTGCTGCCCGACATAGGTGATGAAGGAGCAACCAAGCTCGCCCGGCCAAAGATACTGGTGGAAGGTGTCCGAGAGCCTGGCGCCGTCGTCGGAGAGGAAGAAATCCTCGAAGATGGAGGTCACCTCATAATCGACCGTCCGACCTGTGGTGCTCAGGTTCAGCGTCGCGACGTCGAGCAGGCCGTTGAACAGCAGCAGCGGGTCGCCAATTACCAACCCGGTTTGGATGTCGATGGCACCAAGCCAGAGCCGCACCGGCGATCCCTGCATCGAGACCGAGGCGAGCTGCGCGGCCGCGGCCTCGCCTTCGGGCATGAAGGTCAGAGATAAGGCTGGGGCCTCGTCCCCGAGCCCATCCGTCAGGGTGTCGATAGCTGAGAACACCCCAATGACTTCATCCTTGCCGGTGAACGTTTCAAGCACACCGTCGACCGTGAAATTCACCACGCCGGAGCCGACCAGCAGCCGCACGGTGCGCCCGGGCAGGTCCATGCGGATCGCGCCGAAGATGGTGGCCTGCGGCTGCTGAAGCGCAGCCTCCATGGCCGGTGAGAGGAGCGACATCAGGCGATCTCGCTGATGGTAAAGCTGAGCCCCTGGACGCGCGCTGGGATCATCGTCCAGCCCGCGGCGTCACCCGACAGCTTGCCCTCAATCATCGGGATAAATTCGCACACGTCACCGTCCGCCGGCGCGATCCGCAGCATGGGTCCGATCGGCAACGCGGCGCGACCGTCGGCCCCGACGACGATCTGGGCGCGGACATACTGGAGGTAGCGTCGCCCAGCGTGGACAACCGAAAAGAACTGCCGCCGGCGAAAGGCATATCCGGGCGTGAGGCCGCGCAGATTGAGCGTCATGCCCGATTGCCCCGCGCCGTCCACGACACCCGCGCCGGGCGCTCCAACCTTAAAGCCCGGCTGGGGAAAGCGGCAGGCGATCGTCTCGCCCGTCATCCACGCGTCCATCAGCGCCGCAGTCCATAGCCGGCTATCCGGCTCGGGCTTTAGATTTGGCGTCACGATCGCCATCGACATGCGCGAACCCATGAAGCCGAGCCACTGCTCAACGCCGCCGGTCGGAGGGGTCTGCCAACCCCCGAAAACGATCGGCGCTGGAGCGGCGGACTTGGGGAGCGGATGCTCGGGAAGGTAGATCGTCAACCACGCCTCCCGAGCTGCCGCCGCCGAGCTTTCGCCATTTCCATTTTTCCCATCTGCGCACCGCCAGCGGCAATGTTCGGGGCTGCGGCGCCGATGCGCTGATCAGCAGTGCCCGCGACAGTCGCCGTGAACAGGTCGGTGTTGAGGCCGATGTCGACCTTCACCCGACCGCCGCCGCTGTTCTCGTTGGCGGCGAGCATCCGGCGCGTCTCGGCCGCCGGGTAGATGCGCGTGCCGTTCGGCAGATCGGCGATTTCGGGCCCGTTCTCGTTGACCCAGGTCATGCCACCGGACCAGCTTTCCGTGCCGGTTGCGTTCTTGCCCACGCCGCCGCCGAACAGCTTGCCGATGTTGCCGATCGCAGAAGTAAGGGTCGGAAGGTTGCTGTTGCCGTTGATCAGGTTCTTCAGCGGGTTGAGCAGGGCCAGCTTGATGAACTCGCTCTTCAGCGAGTTGAGGATGGTTTTGCCGGCGTTACCCCAGCTGGTCCAAGTGTCTTCGTTAAGAACGGTGTCAACGAAGTCGCTGCCGTAGCCGCGCAGCTCGTCGAGATCGCGCGCGACCGCCTGAAGCTTGGCGTTATTCCGGGTGGCGAAGCCATCGGTCGCTTCGTCAACCGCGCCCTTCAATGGATCGTCAGAGCCGAACAGCGACTGAAACTTGGCAAGCTGCTCTTTCGCGAGGCGAGCACGCTCATTCTGATCCGCAACCGCCCGGTAGGCGCTTGCGTCCGCCCTAGATAAACGGCCAGCAGCGACCAGCGTGTTGATGCGCGCCAAGGCGTCGGCATATGCCTCGGCGCCCGCGCGCGCAGGGTCGTACGTCGCCACCACCTGCTTGAGGTCTTGGTCCAGCTCACGATTGGCCGCCGCGGCCTCACGCGCCTGCTTCGCGGCGTCCTGACGTTCTTGCGTTGCGGCCTGAGCCTCCGCGCCGGTCTTCTTCCAGGCGACATGATAGTGGTCGCCCTCGTGGAGCGCCTCAACCAGCTTCACGCCTGCCTGACGGTATGCGGCGACGAGCTTGGCGAGGGTGATGCCATTGCCTTTCGCGACGTCGAGCGCCTGGTCCAGCTCATGGTAGCTGGTGCCGGGCTTGGCCGCCAGATTGCCGGTGCCCGCCTTGTACTTGGCGTAAAGCACCGCCTGCTCGGCCGTGCTGCGGTGATCGCTGGTGACGCGCCCACCTACGCCTTCAGCGATCGAGCGCGCCTCCGATAGAGTGACGTTGCGACCTATCTGGTTCTGGGTCTGGTTCTGCGACTTGCGAGCCGCAGATTCCCGGTCTTGCTCAGCTTTCAGCGCCGCCTGACGGTTCCGTTCGATGTCGGCATATTCACGCTTCGAGATCGCGCCGATCGTCTCACCACGCGCGATTGCGGCCTCTTTCGACTTGTTGAGAGCCACGACCTGATCGTCGTAGAACTTGTTGATGCGGGCGTTCGGGTCACTCCGCAGTTTGGAGTCAGCTTTCGCCTGATCGGCGGCAAGAGCGATCCGCGAGCGCTCCAGGTCGGTCTGCGCTGCCTTCAGATCTGTGCGGGCTTTCTCCGCCGCCTTTTGAGCGTCACCGAGCTGCTTGGCATAGACCATCTGAGCGGCGCCGCCGCTCTGGTTCAGGATAGACGTGCTCGCCTTGTATTCGGCCTCCGCCTGTTCGAGGAGGGCCGCCGTTTTGGCGCGGATCGCCACTTGGTCGCGCAAATTCTGCTGCGAATTGATGTTGTTCTGCTCGGCTGCCGTGCGTTGCACCTCGATCGACTTCTTGGTCGCCTCGGTGTTGTCGCGGATCGCGGCCGAAACCCCCTCAGCGGTACGGGTGAAGGCAAGCTTGGCGAGACGGTTGTTCTCCGTCTCGGCCGCGTCCTTCCTCATCTTGTCGATCGCGCCTTCAGTCGCGTCGCTGAAATCGAGGATCTTGCCTACCAGGGGGGCGAGCACCAGCATGGCACCGGTGATCGCCAGCCCCCAAGGGCCGATCATGAAGCGGGCGACCGCGCCGGCCTTGTTCTCGATGTTGGCGAACTGACCGGCCAGCTGCCCGCCCTGGACGGCGAGAGCCTGCAACGGGTTGGTGCCCATGCTGATCTGCGTGAACAGATCCTGGATCTGGTAGGAGGCGCCCTGCATCGCCGCGCGCATCGCGCCGGCGCTGTTGGTAACCTTGCCGGCGCCGGTCGTCGACGCTTCGAACGCGCTGTGCGCGCGGGCATGGGCCGCCGCAAGCTCATCCGCTGATAGCACGCCGAGGCGCTCAATGGCGGCAAGCCGCTCTAGCTCGCGGTTCAGTGTCTGCGCTGCTGCCCAGAGCGGATCCAGTTCGGCCTTGAGTGCCGCCGCCGCCTTGAGCGCCGCCATGTCAGCGGCAGCCTGCCCGGGCGCGGTGTACTGCTGCGGCGCCGGCGTGTTGAGGCCGGTACCCTGCGCCAGCGCCGCAAGCTTGGCGTTGGCCTTGGCCTGGCGGTCGGCGAGCGCCTCGATCGAGCGCGCAGACCGCTCGCCGGCATTCTCTGCCGCGGTCGCGATGCCCGCCATGGCCGTCTCGCCGGCGGTCTGGACCTCGGCGAAGTCGTTCTTGACCTCGGCCTTGCCTTCCGATCGCAACTGGAAGCCGACGCTACGCATCACCATGGTCGGCCTCCTCGTTGCCCTCGGGCGGGTTGATGATGATGGCTTCGATCTGCGGCAGCAGGTCGGCGAGGAGGGGGCCGGCGACACCCGCGGCCTGGGCCACCAGCATCACCGCGCCGAAGTCGAGTCCAACCGGGCGGGTAATTACGCCCTCAGGGCCGGGGATAGTCGCCAGCCGCAGCTGCGAACCCATTCCGGCGATCAGCCGCCAGACGGCTTCGCCTTCGTCCGTTTGGGCTTCGTGCTTTTCGTATTCACAGGCGGGGCTGCCGTCGTCGTTCCGGCATCGTCCGTGCTTTCCGGCTTCACAGACGAGGTGGCAGTACCGTCGCCCTGCGTCGCCCCCGCCGAAGTGCCAGGCGGCGAGAGCGACAATCCGTTTTTTTCCGCGTCCAACTTGGCCCACGGGATCACGTATTCTTCGTCCGCCCGCTCGACGAGGCGAGGCTCGGCGAGGAAGCTGCTGATCGTGCCCGGCTCGATGGCGACCACGTTGCCGTCATCATCCCGCTGCTCGACGTCGGGGGTGGGCTCAACCGGCTGGTCGTTCTCGTCGCCGATGCCCGACCAGCTCAGGATGTTGTGCCGGAGGATTGCCGCGGAGAAGGCGTCGCCGGCGCGCTCCTGCGCATCGATACCGCCCTTCTGATACTCCTCCAGCACGGCGCGGCGCGCGGCACGCAAGGACAGGGGGGACGGCTGGGCGTTGAGGGTGATGGTCACCGCAGGCCGATCGCCGCTGGCGGGGATCAGCTCCTTGGTGACCGGCTTGGGGCTGCCGAGCTGATACGACATCAGGCCTCCGGCTCGTCAGCCTCGGGAGCAGCCGGCTCCTTGACCCATTCGATCCGGTGCGCGCGGTCTTCCTCGACGACCTTGAACGCATTGCCCTCACGGACGAGGTTGTTGTCGCTGTCGATGTCGTACCGGGTGACCTTGCCCGCCTCGGCATCGGCCTTGATCACCCGCTTGATCGTCTTGCCGGTGTCGGCATCGACGATGCGGAGGTTGTCGGCGATATCGCGCGGCGTGACGCCGATCTCCACCGAGGTGGGCGCGGCAACGGCCGGCGCCGGGGTGCTCTTCGTCATGATGATGCTCCTCTGCTGCCGGTCGATCAGGCGTAGCTGGTGACGTCGTTGGTCAGCACCGCCGTCAGCTGCGGCCCGTTTGCGCCAGAGGCCTGCCAGTTGAAGTCGGCCATGATGCCCTTCGGGCCGGTGATCGGCAGCTTGGGCTTGGGCAGGAACACGCGCGACAGTGTGAACACCAGGCTGTAGCCGCCGGTCAGCGTCCAGCCGAAGGTAAGGGCGACGGGCGCCTTGCTGGTCGCCTTGTCGAGCAGCGCGCGGCTGGAGAACCTGGTGCTGATCGCGCCGCTGGCCTTGGCGACACCGGGATCGATACCGCCGATGCGGCCGTCGGCGCGGATGACCTCCACCTTGTCGAGATTGTTGGTGTAGTTGACGTCGGCGCTGACAATATCGCCAGCCGCGACGCCATCGACCGTAATGGAGCCGGTCGCCTGGGCAAAGCGCGAGCCGGTGCGTGCCGTGAGGGTGCCGGCAGCCGACGCGGCCACGGGGTCGATCTGGCCCTGAGCGATCATGGACAGCGTGGCGTTGAGCATGCCCGACCGCGCCAGCGAGATCTTCAACTGGTTGACCATGGCACCGTAATGCATGGTGTAGAGCGGCATGTCGGGGCTGCCGATCTCGATCGACGTCGAGGGCAGGGCGGAAGCCCCCGAACTGAAGGTGTGGACGTATTTGCCCGTGGTCGGGCCGGTGGTGACCGGCGCGCCGAAGGTTTGCCGCAGCCAGAAGCCGATACCGCGCAGGTCGACGGGAACGACGATGTCACCATCGTTGGTGATCACGTCATATGTCGGATCCAGCCCCTCGCGCCCGAAGCCGAGCTGGTCGTCCTCGATCAGCGGCTGCTCTTCGCCAAGCGCGTGGCTGACGAACGGCAGCTTGTAGAAGGTCCCTGCCGGGGTCTGCCCATAGGTGGTCTCCACCGCGGCAGCCATGATGGCGTTAATCCCCAATGGACGGCCCATGGGTGTCTCCTGTGATACGAGAGGAAGGGATCAGCCGAGAGGGCTGGCGGTCGAATAGGTGGCGATGATCGCGAAGTCGGCCCAGCCGATCGCCTTAGCGCCGGTCTGATCGACCTCGCCGTCGGTCGGCGCCTCGGCCTCGGTCCAGAGCACCAAGCCGCCGAGGGTCCGGTCGGCTTCGATCAGTGCCCAGATCGAACGCGCCATGTCGTCGAGCGCGGCGCGCGCGTTGCCGCTGGCGGTCTGGTAGGCGGCCAGCTCGATGGGAATCCGATGCTCCCACCAATAGGTGGGGGGACAGAGATCGACCTCCGGGTCGCCGGGGTCGCCGGAGCGAACGATCACCATGCCGAGCGGCCCGACGCGTTCCGGCTTGGCCTCCTCGGTGTCCATGCCCCGAACGTCCACCGTTGGCAGCGCGAACTTGACGATCGCCTTGATCTTCTCCGGTACCTCGATCCGCTTGGACATGGTCACCTCCAGCGGGCGTCGAGGTTGGCGGGGAAGCGCTGCTCAGCGAGCGCCGCAGGGCCGGACAGGTCGACCGACTTCGGCTTGCGCACGGCGCGAACGAGAGTGAACATGATGACCGACTGCACCGGCCGGGGGTTGCGGGTTTTGCCAGCACGCTCGCGCTCCGAAGCGTTGCGCCAGCGGCCGGTCGCCTTGCGGATGACGAGGCTCTTCATCACCAGATAGCCGACGCCGCGTTTGCGGACGCTGGGGGTGCGGAAGCCCTTGTCGTCCGGCGAGATGAAGATCAGCCGACGCCCGAACTTCTGCTCGACCTCGTCGGGGGTGAGTGCGTTTCCCTGCCGCTTGCGGGGCACGTCGTCGGTCGGGATCGCCAGAAACCGCTTACCGTTGCGCGGCACGATCATCGCGCCATCGGCATAGCTCTCGATGATCGCAGCTGCGCCGCGGCCATCCTTTGAGGGCTGGGCATACACCCAGCCGGTGGGATCGAGGCTCTTACGGCCGCCTTTGTTCGGATAGGTCACACCGCGCACGGCATTGGCCAGGCGATCGCCGAGTCCAGCGGCGCGGACCTGCGCGCGAAACGCCTCCTTAACCTCGTCGGTGGTGTCGCGCATCGCGTCGGTCATGAAGCCGGCGACCTCGTCCTCCGCGCTGGTGAACAGGTCGTCGAGGCGCGCGGCCTTAATCTTGGGTCGTATCATCGTCCGCTCGGGCGATCTCGCAGGTCCATGTCAGGCCCTCGACGTCGAGCTTCGCCTCGGCGAGCACCTCGAACAGGATGCCGTCAGACACGACATCGTCGACGATTGCCGCGCCGATCGAGACGTAGGCGCCCTGCTGGGGCTCGGCGACCTCAGAGCGCCGGATCAGCACGATGTTGGAATCGGCCAACACCACCATGCCCGAGACCGGTGTCTCTTCGGTGGGGCGGCTCCGGATCACCCGGATAGGAACAGGCTCCCCTACAAGGGGGAGGTAGACCGCCGCCGCGGAGCCGGGCGCACTGAAAAGCGCGTCCAGCGCCGCGGCGAACGGGTCCATCTTAGATCGCGCTGACGAGCTTAACGGGCGCGCCGGCGCTCGCTGCTGCCGATGCCTGGAAGATGCCGATCTTGGTGTTGCCGGAAGCGACGTTGGTCACCAGTCGAGCGGTGTTATCCCAATAGGCGATCGTCTTCCGGGTGACCGCGACCGCAGCGGTCGGCAGCGTGAAAACGCCCTTGGTGACGCCGATGCCCGACGCACCCTGAGCGATATCGGTCGACGCCACCGAAAACTCGGCGCCATCAAGGAGGCCCTGACCGCTGGTCACGGCATAGGGGGCGACAACATCAACATTGTCGCCGGGCTGAACCAAGTTCTTCATCGTCGGTGCTCCTTATTCCGCCGACGCGCGGTGAGCGCGGATTGCGGCGATGATGTCGGCCTTCTTGGTCGCGCCGTTGAGCGGCACGCCTTCCTTGGTGACGAGCAGGCCGAGGTCGATAAGCGTCAGATCGTCGAGACCGTCGTCGGACTCGTGCTCATCGTCGGCTTCCTCGCCCTCTTCGCCGAGCTCGTCGGCGAGGCCGCTGCTGATCAGGTGATCGGCGAAATCGTCATCGACCATGACGGGACCCTCGGAAGGGTGATGAACGGGGCCGCCGATCGGGAGCGGCTGCCGCAGGCTGATGGTCTTCATGTGCTGTCTCCCGGCGGCGGGAGCGCTGCCCCGCCGCCTATGTGCTGGACGGGCGGCTTAGTAGGCCGGCGACTTGTAGAAGCCGCGGTAGTCGAGGGCGGCCGCGCCGACATCGAGGCGGGCCTTGTTCTCGACGCCATCGACGTCGAACCCGACACGCGTGTCGGTGAACAGCTCTTCCTGGCCGAGCAGGTGATCGAGCTCGATCGTGTCGAACGCGTTCGGGTCTGCCGACAGCATCCAGCTGTTGTCGGTGATGCGCGGCTCGACGATCACCTGCAGGCGACCGGCGAATGGGTTCACGGCGCTGTTCGTGTTGGCGGTGATCGCCGTCACGAACTGATCGGCCGCGGTCTCCTGCGCGGGCCCGACGATCAGGTAGGTCGCGCCGATGTTGAGGAAGCCGCCCTCGTTGCTCTTCTGCTGGCGCATCGCCTGGCGGCCCTTGCCGACGTTGACGACGTTGATGTCGCCGCCGGTCAGCGCAAGGTTGCCATGGCTCGCGTGGAAGAGCGGGATGCCATCCGACATGTTCGGGTTGGACAGCAGGATGCCCCAGACGAGATCGCTCTCGAGGTCCGCCGCCTTGCGACCGAACATCGTCGGCAGGCGACCGAAGAGGTTCTGATCGTCGTTGACGATCGCCTGGCGGGTGATCGCGATGATGCGGCCATAGGTGTACAGCCGGTAGGTCATCCCGGTGTCGGTGATCGCGCCCCGCTTGAACTCACCGTTCTCGGGCACGTTCAGCAGCGCCGGCGCATCGCCGAGGCCGATGATCTGCGCCGGCTTGAAGTCGGGCAGGGTGCCGATCGAGACGAGTGGGCGGAACGTCTGGGGAGCGGCCACGAACGCGGCGCGGACGCGGCGGCTGGTGACGGCGCCGAGCGCGTTGGCGAAGTCGCTGGTGGTCAGCGCACCGTAGCGCATGCCGAGGGCGGCGCCGGCGACGTCCAGCCGACCCATGCCGCGGGTGTTGATGCCGGTGCGGCCGAGATAATCGCGGGCCAGCTCCATCATGGTGAGGCCGCGGAACTCGCGCGCCGCCTCCATGCGCTGCGCCCGGGTCCGGCCCGGCTCGTCCGGCAGCTGGGTGTCGGGGTTCGCCCGAAGCATCACCGCGTCTTCGACCGCCTGCCGATAGCCTTCGGTCTCGGTGCCGCTGGCGCCAGCGCGCGCGTCGATCGTCGGGCGATCGCTGATCAGGCGCTCGTTGACCCGGCCGAGCAGGTCGGCCTCGCTCAGCGGCGTGGTCTCGTTGGCGCGGATCAGCTCGGCCGCGAACTCGTTGCCGAGCGATGCCGAACGGCCGCAGAGGTCCAGGATACGCGATGCCGACACGCCGGTGGCGCGCTGATCGGCAACCGGCGCGGGATTGGCGGGCTGGTTCGGCTCGGTGCGGGTCGTGCCGTTCGGCTCGACGACCACGGTGGTGTCAGCGGCAGGCTGCGCGGGAGCAGCGGCGCCACGGTTGGCATTCGGGTGGGCGACGCCGCCGCCCGGAAGGTTGCGGTGCATATCTTCTTCCTCTTGTGATCCGTGAGCGCTGGTGGTCCCTGGTGCGGATCGAACCACGGCGTTCGGATCGGCGGGAACTGGGACGAGACTGGCTTCGAGGAGCTCCCAGGCGACAGCGCGCCACGTCTCGTTATCGTTGTCGTCGGTGGCGGTGATCTGCCAGCGGGTGACGCGGTAGCCGATCGAGATCGCGCGCAGCTCGCCGCGGGCGACGCGGGCCTCGATCTCCTGGCCGGTCGCGGTCTGGTCGAATTGCAGGGTGCCGATGAGCTGGCCGCCATCGACCCGCACCGACGTGATGCGGCCGATCTGAGCGCCAAGTTCGTATTGATTGTGGGTATCGAGGAGCGGGCACACCCCGCCGGCGACGCGACCGAGGTCGATCGCAGCCTCGCTGATCTCCAGCTCTTCGGTGAAATAGTAGCGTGCGACCGCGGCGCCGGTGGACAGCACCGCCTCGACCGTATGCGCCTCGGCGTCGTAGCTGTCCGGCGCCAGCGTCAGGCTGCGCGTGCCCCGACCGCCTGCCTGAGGCTGGCGGCGCTCCTCGGGGTCGGCTCCCGGGCGCTGGCCGGGGGCGTCGCGCGTCAGCATGCCGGCAACCGCCGAGCCGAGCACAGCGCCCGCCACAATGGCGGCCTTGCGGCGACCGCGCGCGGGCGGCAGCGGAGCGTCGACGGTCTCGCCGACCTGGCGCGGCGCATCGTCGGCGCGGGGGCGCGCCGTGGTGGGCTTCGTCATAAGCTTGGCTCCTATTCGGCCGCCGCCGCGGGGGCGGGATCCGCCGGCGCATACTGGCTCGGGGGGGCGTCACCGGCGAACACCAGGTTGGCGGCGCGGTTGGCCGCGCGATCCTCGGCGATCTCGGTTCGCAGTTGCTCGGGGTCGTATCCGCGGGCGACGACCAGGTTCGGGCGGCTTTCCAGACCTGCCGCCATCTCCAGAATGTCGGCCGTGGCTTCCTTGGCTCGGTCGATGCTTTCGAACGGCGGGGGCGACCAGCCCATCTCATAGACCCGGTTCGGCATCAGGCCGGCGGTGAACGCGGCTTCCTGGAAGCGGGCGGCCACGCGGTCGAGGAACACGGGAATGAGCGTGTTGTATTGGATCCGCCCGGTCGACCGCTGGAACTCTAGGTTACCGGCCCGGTAGCTGGAATAGTTGACGTTCGAGAGGTCGCCGAAGTGCTCGTAGGTGATGCCTGCACCGGCCGCAGCCGACAGCAGCGCGAGCCGCAGGATATCGTTGAGGCCGCCGGATGCCTTCGGATCGCCGAACTTGACGCTCTCGCCTGGCGCTAGCCGGCTGATCATGCCGGGGGTCAGCCCCTCGCTCTGGATTCCGACCGGGCTGGCTTCAGCGTCGCCCTGCAGTTGCCCGAACACCACGCCGTCATCGTCGACGCCCTGGGTGATGAAGGCGGCAAAGCACGCCTCGATGTTCTTGCGGACCAGTTCAGCCTCGACGCTCTCGTCGATGTCGCCCAGCCGCTTGACGATGGTGTTGAACACGCTGTGGCCGCGCCGTTGGCCGACGAACTCTTGAACGAACAGGTGGATCACGTCCGCCGCGGGCACGCGAACCGTGCGATAGGACGCCCAGCGCTGGCTCGGGCGGCCCTCATAGAAGTGGTAGGCGACGATCCGCCCGCGCGCATCGCACTCGACGCCGTCGGACACATCATTACCGCCGTGGCTGTAGACCGACGTCGCCAGCATGCCGGCGTCGAGCAGCTGCAGCCGGAGCGGCACCGATCCAGCCGCCTCGGCCAGCGAGAGCGTCTGGAACACGATGAACACCTCGCCCTCGCGGAACATGGTGCGGATCGCGAGCTCCTGCAGGCCGTAGAACCCGAGCCGGCCGTACCAGTCACAGACCTTGAGCCAGTCGTTCCACAGCTTGCGGAAGGTGGTCGGCGCCTTCTTCGGGGCGCCGGTGATGCCCCACCCCACGGTGTTGTTGACGAGCGCGGACAACGCCTTGCGCGCGAACGGGTCAGAGGAGACCAGATCGATGACGCGCTTGCGGTCAACCGCGCGGGCCGGGCGAGCATCGTCGGGGTTGCCGGTGTTGCGATCCCAGTCGCCCGGCTTGCCGACGTACCGCTCGGACTGCTTGTTGAGGTGACCAAGCGCCCGCCGCGCCGCGGCGCGCTTGGCTCCCCAGACCGGCGAAACAGCGGCAATGGCGCGATCCACGACGTTCATCGGCGAATGATCCGCCCGACGGTGGTCCGAACCAGCCCCGCTCGCGCGCCAGCCGCGACCTCCTCCTTCATGTCGTTGCGCAGCGCTCGCATGTCGGCGAGCGTCTGATATTCAACCTTGCGCCCGTCGGCATAGGTGACGCTCTTGATGCCGGCGGTGATCGCCTTGCTGAGCGTTTCGAGATCGCTCTGGGTGTAGGCCATCAGCGCCTCCTGCGGTTCAGCCAATTGCTGGTCGGCTTTGGCGCCGGTGGGGTCGGTTTCTTGGTCGAGATGGCCTTTGGGGCAGGCTTCGCAGGCGCCGCCGGCTTCTTCGCCGCTGGCGCGGGCGGGGTTGGCTCCGGCTCTTTCTCCAGCAGCAACTGCCAGTGCGCCGGGGTCCAGCGGTCAACACCCAGCGAAAAGGCCACCGCTCGCGCGTAAACAGCGTTGTCGAGTGCCTCGTTGCGCTCGCGCACCTTGTGCCATTCGCGCCGGAAGCCGCCATTTCGCAGCCGAATCATTCGCAACTCTTCGGCGACCAGCTGCTTGATCCACTCGTCAGTCGTGCCGTCCGGCAGATAGACGTACCCTTCGGGGTAGGCCTCGCCGTCGACCGGCTTTTCCTTCTCCAGGTCGCCGAACAGCTCGAGCTTCAGCATCGAGGTGCCGACATTCCACAACCGGACGCCCTTCTTGAGCTTGCGCCCGCCGACCGTGACATCCTGCCAGCTGGGCGCGCCGATCGGCTGGTTCGCCGCGATCGCGTGGCGACCCTTCACCGCCATAGCGAAGCCCGGGTGGCGCCGAGCCCACGTGTAGACCTCCATTGTGCTCTCGCCGTCACCGGAATCGACCGCAACGCGAGCGAGCTTCATCGGTCGACCATCCGCGCTGGTCCAAGTCCGTGCGACCTGCTCGTCGAGCTTCTGCCAGGTCTTCTTGTCGGCGATCGGCCCAAAAACCTCGATGCGCTCGACAAATTCGCGCCGCCGCTCGGCACCAAAGGCCCAGATATCCAGATCAATGCGCCCGCCGCCGCCGCGCTGCACGTCGGCCGCGCCGACCAGCAAGCCCGCTTTAGCCGAGGGCGTTCCGAGCCGCATCGCCTTCTCCCGGCGATCATAGAGGCGCTGCCATTCCGGCGCTTCGCCGCGCTCGGCCCATGCCTCGCCGAGCACCTGGTTCACGAAGGTGCGGAGCAGGTTGAGCAGGCGGCGGTGTTCTGCGGCTAAGCGGCTATTTGCGTCACTCTTGCGTCAGGAATCGCGGCAAGTTTTGCCCCCATGGCCGTCAGCGCGGAATGTCGATCCTCGGGTTTGCTGATGACGTGAGCATAGATGCCCATCGTAATCGCGGGGCTCGCGTGGCCCATGAGGCGCGACACATCGGCGATTGCCAGACCGTTGTGCAACCACCAGCTGCCGGCGAAGTGACGTAGCGCATGAAAGTGGTGAGGGTCGCCGGCTACTAGCACGCCAGCGTCGCGGAGGAGGTCCGACCACGCCCGGTTCACGTTGCGGTTGAACACCTTCTTGCCCGCGGTGGTCGTAAACACGAGGTCCCATTCATTAGGCATGGCGTGCGCATCATGCCAGGTGCGAAGCATCGCGACGAGGTGCGCCGGCATTGGCACCTCGCGATTGCCGGCTCTCGATTTCGGCCCTTTGATCTCCAGTAGAGCATTAAGGCTGTGCCGTACCGTGAGAGTGGCCCGATCGAGGTCCACGTTGCCCCATGGAAGGGCCAGCATTTCGCCGATGCGGAGGCCGCAGCAGGCCGACATATGAACAAGGCAGGCGAACATGGCTGCGTGCCTGATCTTGCGGTTCTCGCGCTTCTCGAGCACTGTTCTCAACACGGCGCTGGCTTCGTCTAAGGTGAACTCTCGAATGCGAGGCTGCGGCGCTGCGCGGACGCCCGACAGAGCCGCCCGAACCGGGTTCGTAAGGCAGTAGCGATGTCGGTTGGCGAACTTTTCTACGGTCGCCAGGAAACCCAACACCTGCCGAGCACAATGTGGCTGCATCTTGGTGGAGAGGTGGTGGTGCAGCTTGTCGACGTCCGCCGCACGCAGATCCTTAAACACGACCCGGCCAATGGTCGGAACGATATGCAGGCGGATAAACCGGCCGACCTTAATGACGTGGAGGAGCGATATCTCTCCTCTGCTCTCCCGCCGCTCAGCGTCTGTGATGTAGCGTTTGCATACCTCCTCAACGGTGAGGCTGGCACTAGGTCCGACTAGTGTTCCGTCCTCCACCTCTCGCTCGATCTTGCGCTTGAAAGCATCAGCCTCCTTCTTTGTGTCGCACTGCTTGGACCGACGTGCGCCGGTGTCATCGAAGTAGCGGACGGCCCACGCGTCCTTCCGAACACCGTTGTACGTCCAGCTGCGCTTGCTCACGCTGGCCATAATCTGTTCTCCATGTGAAAGGCCCCGCCGCCAGGGGGGCGTTCCGTGGAACGACACCCGGGGGCGGGGCAGGGGTCAGGCGGCGAGCGGGTCGCGGCCGATTGGCTCAATAAGGGCACGCGCAAGGCAGAGCTGAGCGAGCTCCATTCGCTGGGCGTTCACCGCGGACCAGCGTGGTTGACGCCGCCGCCGTCGGGCGCCGCGGATCAGTCTTTGGGCGAAGTATAGCAACTCGCTTGGCTCGACCGCAGCCGCGATTGTCGGCAGCACCCCGGCAGGCGCCGGCAGGATCACGCCGTCTGCGTCCGTCGCCAACGACGGCGGGAAGTGGAGGCCCTTACCCTCCATGGAGCGGGTCGAGGTCATGGCCGCCCCTCCAGTAGCTCGATGTGAGCCTGAATAGCGGCACGGGTCGCCTTGCGCGGCTGGCGGCCGGCGCGAAGGTCAGCGACAAGGGAGGGATCCCCAACTGCGTCACGACCGAAGCGTGACGGCGACACGCCAGCGCGAGCGCAGGCCGCATCAACGATCATCGATATCCGGAGGGGGTGTAGGAGATTTCGCGCGGTCGGCAGAATCTGCCGGGCGCGGTCGTGCCTGAAGTGGATCATGGCTGGTCCTTGGTTTTCGGCTTTTCTAGGGCCGTTGTCAGCGACGGGCTGACAGCCGGGGCTAGAAAAACGGACCAAGAGACCGCCGAGCACGCCTTTACCCTTGCGGGCTGGACATACGCGTACTCACCCCGGCATAAGAGCCAGGTCGATGGCGCGCCGCCAAGCGCATCCGTCATGTTCGGCAGTCCTCCCGCGCCAACGGGACGACAAAGCCTATCTTGATTCCGGGTTTTCTAGGCCCACGGTCCAAGATGCCGATTTCCGATCTCAAGCGCAAGCCCCTCTCCCGCCAAGGAGGGGGCTTTCGCGCGTCAGTCACCTCGACTAGCCTTCGCTGAAGGGAGATTGCGAATGGCGTGGGCACGTCTTCGAGTGGTGAGTTGGTCGGGTGGACCGATGCTGGATCCTGATGGCCGGCCTCAAGAGCGGCTCTTCAACCTCGACCAGCTGCAATGGTGGATCGGGCGCGGCTCAGATCGGGTTGAGCTGCAATACGCCTCTCAGCCGCCGATCTTTGTAGAAGTCAGCGACGTTCAAATGGAACGATTGATAGGCACAACGGGCGATTACGGCGGCGCCTGAAGCTACTTCAAGCAGAACATTTGCCAAGGGATCGCTTCCACGCCTGGCTTCGACCGCCGTCGGCTTCGCTAGATATCGCAGAGCCGGCTACTGACCTCACTGACGAACCGACACAACCGGGCATCATGTTTAGGTGCGAGAGAGAGAAGTTTACATGATAACCGCAACCCGGTTCTACAGCGACTGCACGAAATGCGGCGGGTCGGGGACTTATGCTCCGCCTGCTGTGCAACGTGGCGGCGGTTGGTCGCAGCAGCTTCCCGGCCCCTGTCGCGATTGTTCGGGTACTGGAGCTATTCCTACGGCTGAAGGACGCCAAATTCTGGAGCTTGTCCAACGCTTCTCACGCAATGGCCGCATTGAGATACCAGGTTGAAAGCGATTGCAATCTAGATCAGCGCGATGAGCCTGAGGAGCCAGCGTTCGATAGAACACCACCACTGTCAAACATTCTTCAGCGCTAGCCCTACCTCAGCCGTTTGGGGCACGCGCTGCCCGAGCGGGCTCGGGCGTGCGCTCCCAGACCACAGTCGGTGCGGCTTCCGATCCCACGACGTAGCGCCAGCGGTGAAATCCAACGGCCTCTCCACCGCGAGTCGTATCACGCTCGGCGAGGAAAAACCGCATAGGGTCAGCCCATGAGCTAGAACCGTTCACGGCGACGATCGCCGCCATGCTGCCAACGATCACTAGGTCACCTAAGGCCTCGCCTCGCTCCGGATCAAAGCTACTGCTGTGATCGACTTCAATGCGGGCGTTCTGAAACGTGGTGCCGGTGATCCGCCCCCAGCTCTGCTCGATTGGGTAGAAGTGGAAGCGCTGCGGTCCTTCGTCCAAGAGGACGGCAAACCGGCCATCCTGGTCAGTGATGATCAGCATGCGGGCACCGGCCGGCGTAGGCTTGCCTGCGCAAAACAGCCCATCTTTGCTGGTGCGGAGGCTGGTAGCGGTGACCTGGTCGAGAGGAACGAACATCGGCTTATCCCTTTGACGCATGAGGCGGCCTCGCGTTAGCCGGCTCCGGCTCCGGCTTCTGCCAAGGCCGCCCGACCCTGACGAACGAACATCGATACCTCACTACGAAGCCGCTCGAGGTCGGCGATGCTGTTGTCTTCGCCAACACCCTCCAGCCGCTCTGCAATCCGCTCGGCTTTGTCAATCAAGCCTCCGTCGCTGGTGAGAAGAAAAGCCTTGTTCGCCCTCTCCAATGCCACAGCGCAATCGATCGACTTGGCCTCCATGGCGGTCTCTAGAAGGAAATCCTGAAAAGCGCCGGCCTCCTCGATCGTATCGAGCGCCTGGTTCAGCTTTGCCCGAAATCGGTCCTCGTTTCCTTCGTCGTACACCACCCAATCCGTCCGGGTGAAATCCGAAGGCGCCCTGGCCTCCTTCGACTTCACAATTATCAATGGCTTTCCGCACATAGCTGCGAAGCCAAGCTCCAGAGTTATATTTGCCATCGCGTTCGCCCGTGTCTTGTGTGAGAAGATCGCGACGGTGAAACCGGTAGCGCGGATCAGTCCTAAGATGCGTTCGAGGAAATCGCCGCCACCGGTGGATGCGTCAGCATCCTTGGTCGGGACATTACGGGCGGCGAAAACTTCCTGCACGATTTCCGCCATTCGGAGATCCACGGGCGGCGGATTGCCGATCTGACGCATTACGAACGCATGCCCGGGGTAAAGCCGCTTAGGCGGCGAGGAGAGAATGTCCTCCGATAAGGGCGAGAAGACGAGCGGCACTACTTCTTCCGCTTGGGCGGGATTGAAGCTTCGCGCACGCCCTTGTATGGCCCCGCGCTCTTTTTATGAGCGATGATCCGGCCGGTGTCGGTGTCGATCTTCACGTAGCGCTTTGTCACCGGGTTCAGTGCTTGGACTCGATCCCGGACGGCGCCCTTTCTACTTCCACTTCCAGTATTCTTGGCCACGTCGCGGTCCTAATCAGTTCCCGGTTCGGGGCGAACGGTTCCCAACGTTGCACCCAGCCGCTGATCGGGTACAACCCCCAAGTTCAAAAAAGTAGGGATGACCTTGATTGTCTCAATCAAGGCAGCGAGACGTTGGTGCGTTCCTCAACGTAGGATAAGGTGAGGCATGACATATGTCCCTGCCGAGTCGATTGACCTCATTGATCTGTTCAAGGCGGACGACGTTGAGCAGCCCGCGCTGTTCACCAGCGATCATGATGGGACGCGCATGATTCTCGCCGGCGGGCAAGCGGTATTCGTCGACGGCCGGGATCGCGGTCGAGCCCTCCAAGCTACTTCGCCGCAAACTTGGCGAGGCACCATCATTTCCGGCTTGTCGGTAGAAATTGATCCATGCTCAACTACGTTCGAGCGCCCTGTTCCGTCGGCGCTAAGCCTTCACCGCACAAGCAAGTCTCTTTTCCTCTACGGTGTCGCCAGCGACCGCGGTTTTTCGGATAGAATCAGCATCCCACTGAAGGAGGGACTCCCGGCTTCACCCGATCATCTAAGTGCTTACTTCACACGATGGCGGCTTGTTCTGGAAGTCAGAGGGGAGGCAATCTCCATCGTGGAGATTGATGCCGCTAAGGCCAGCGAAGCGTAATCAATGAGGCCCTGTGGGGCGTTGCCTATTTTCTTCACCGACCTGCTCGCGTTGGCTTGTGCCAAGCTGGCCGGAGCCTTCCGGCATCGAGGTGGGCGAGGTCGCGCTCTGCTCCTCCATCGCATCGTTCACGGCCGCCTCAATCCGCTTGCGAGGCTTCGCCCTCGGCGATCTCGCTTGACGGCGAGCCGATGAGATCGCCGTCCTTCGCCGGCTTGCCCGGCGCCGGTACGTTTCCGTTGCGGAACCGCGGGCGACAAGCTTGGAACCAACCTTTGGCGAGCGCGACACCGTGCTCGCCGGGAGCCGTGAACGGTGCGCGGATGCCGTTTCGGTCGCAGTTTTGCGGGCCGCGCTCATTGTTCATCGTCGATCTCCTCAAGGTCATTAAGTTGGCTTCCGTTCACGGCGGCGTCGACGTCGTCGAGGCTTATGGCGGCGAGTTCCTCCAGAGCGTCGTTCACTGCCGTCTCGATCCGCTTACGAAGCCGGTAGTCGGCACCGGCAATCCGAGCGCCCACAAGGCCAAGCCGCGATGTGACGAGCAAGACCATGGCCGTGATATTTGCGTCGACCTCGCTGCGGCTCACAACATCGCCACGCTCTTTGGCGTTCTTGCGCTCGAGCAGGTCGGCCTGCTCCTTTGCCAGACGGGCGCGTTCGGCCTCTAGGCTGCCGGGACGGGAACTATCACGCCCACCAGCTGCCGCTTGCAGATGCTCGATGTATGCCCCGCGGCAGGCATCCAGATCGTAGCCGCCGCGGCTGGCGGGCGCCGGCAGTATGCCCGCGTTCTTTAGTTTCGAGATGGTTTGCTGCGCGACGTAAAGATGCCGCGCAAGCTCAGCTTGCGTTGCCATAATAGCCTCCGATGATGAAGAAACTGGCGGATTTGTGCCAAATTGTCCGAATACTACCACGCCCCCCTATGGGTGGCTGTGGCTACGGACTTTCCGCGACTTCGCCTCCCGTACTGCTCAGACCGGCCGGAAGGACCCAAGGGCCGGTTCGGACTGATGCGGCAACGGTGCGCGTGTGTGCCGAATCGGAGCAACGGCCGATCAGCTCCGATTGCTGCTTGGCGAATCACCAGATCCGCGCAAGCGTCCTCTAGTTGCGAGACTCATCTCGCCTCACTGGAGGAAGTATGGCTTGGTACATCACCGGGACGAATGTCTCTGGAATCAGCAATAATGACGCCTTCGTTCCGCTTCATGGGCCCGGCGACCGCGTGGTCTACTCTGGGATATACAAGTGCCAAGGTTGCAATCGAGAGATAACCTCTAACAATGGCGACCCTTTCCCGCCTCAGAACCATCACCAACACACGCTCGGGCAAGGGGCAATCCGGTGGCGACTGCTGGTGATGACCAACACTGGCGGTCTTTGACCACGCTTTCGGCAAAGGCGCGACGAGTGCTGACCGGTCGGCTGCTGCGACGCCGCTCCTCAGTTTGCTTCGGATCACCAGCGCATTGAGCGCGTACCGCAGGAGGCGGCGGGGAGGAGTTTCAGACCGCTCGTTGAACGGGCTTAGCGTGCACCATCAGGAGCCTTCAATGAACGACTTAGATTGGGATCACTTGCCGCAAACGACCATGCCTCCCAGCACAACGGTGCAGGTGGTAGGTTTCGACAACGAGGAAGGCGCCAATGCTCTCGGTGAGGCCGTTCTGGCGGTTGTGAGCCTTGCCGGATCATTCATTGATCTATCAAGCTTGGACGGCGTAACGGTGGCTATCGACTACGACGGCGCACTGGCCGAACTTGACCGCGGGCTGCCAGGTCTCCGGCCGCTCACCCGCTCAAATACGGAGGAAATGCAGGGCGTTGCTATGTCTCCGGCGGTCATGCGCGATGGCGAGGTGCGTACTCACATTGTCCTCAATGCGCAAATGGTCGCGCCGTCAGTTGCCGAGCAATATGGTTGCGATTCCACGGACAAACCGATGTCTGTGGGGATCATCGCGCACGAGTGCGCGCACGTGCAAATAACCGCCGAGAAGGAGCGCTTGGTCCCTGATGCGCGGTTCGGCAACGTTATCGAAGGCTATGAACACGCAGTAATGTTCCAAATCGCCGAAGTGCTCTGGGATGAGTATGCTGCTTGCCGCCTCTCTGGGATGTTCGCTCGTCAGCAGAATGAGGCTCACGCGAGCACTGTTATGGCTACCGTTGTCGTGGCTCGGGATCGTTCTGACGACGCAATCCGCAGGTATCGAACACACGGCAACGTTGACCTTCTGATTGTAGAGGCAGGCCCTCCACTGTGTGCACCGGTCAAAGCGGCGGCTTACCTTCTGGGGGGGATGGATGCCGATGGCTTGGACTGGAGCAACTTTAAAGCCGTCCGCAACGCTCTCGAACAAGCTGGGTATGCCGATTTGATCGATAATCTTTATGCTGAACTGCGCCGCCTCTGGCAAACACGCTCCGAATGGTCGCCGACGCTCGACGTGTTTTCGGGTTTGGAGGCGATAGCACATGAAGTCTTCGCCTCAGGCGGCCTCTTCTTCAGCACGAATGAAGCCGGCGGGTGCTGGGTCGACGTTCCCTAGCTAGGCAAACGGGCAGCTCGCCCGAGTCTCAAGCTCGACCAAGCGGGATGACTGCGTCTAGCAGTCCCCCGCAATCGTCGTCGAATAGCACCGCACCCGCGACTGACAGCACGCTCAGCATGTCGTTCACCTTTGCCGCCGGCATGACGCCGCGCAGGATCTCTTGACAGGCCATCGCTGCGGCAATGAGGGTCAATGCCGCCGACTTTATATCACCGGCCTGCTCGACCGCGGCGTGGAAGAGCTTGGCTGTGTGATCGGCGTTCGTTTGGTTCAACATTGCCTGTTCCTCGTAGTTTTGTGCGGCTCGGTTGCAGCTCGGTCGGCCGCTTCTTGATCCATGCGCTCGATCCGCTCGCGGCCGCGACGCAGCTGGGCCAGCCTGGCTTCGCCGGCGGCGTGCTCCTCGCGGATCGCTCCATCGAAATACCCGAGCTTGAACGGCGGCTTGCCTGTTCGCTCCATCACCTCGCGGCCTACGCGCTCCACGATCGGGAGCACGTCGCGTTCGAGCTTCATATTGGACAGCGCCAGCCACTCGCTAACGATGTGGTGATCTATCGGCTTCCTGGTCATGCCAGCCGCCCTCATCACTGCCGCTACGCCGCTATCGGCAGCTTTCGTAGGTGCGGGGCTATGTCCCTGTCCCTGTCCCTTTACTGTCCCTTGCGATCGGGTCGCGATGGCAGTGGGAGTCGGGTTGCGATCGGGTCGGGATCGGGTTGCGATCGGGTCGGGATCAGGTTGCGATGCGCCGCCGGAGTTGTGCCGCCACTGACGCCGCGCGAGCTTGACCAGACTGCGCGATTGCGGAGCAAGATGGAACAGCAGCGCCGCGGCATCATCAATCGCCGCGTTGGCGCTGGCGAGGTCGGTATCGACCCCCCAACGCTTCGCATTGCCGGCCGCGCCGGACGCACGCTGCACAAGCTTCTCCAGCCATGCCTCCAGCGCCTTCTCCGCAACGACGGGATGGTAGAGCCGCCCATCGGCGCACTCGATCCACCCACGAAGCGCCGCCGGCTTGAGCGCCAGCCACGCGGCTCGGTCGCGTCCAAGCTCCGCGAGGCGCGCGAGGGCAGTGTCGTCGTTCGGTAGGCTTCCCGCCGGCACTTGGTGCCATGCCTTTAGCCATAGCGTCACACCGGCTCGCCATGCCCCATCGTCGGCAAGCGCGTGGAACTCCGACCCGAATAGCCGCCCCGGCTCGATCGGCATGAAGCCGAAGTCGCGGAGGTCGCAGTCGGTCGGGGTAAGGGGAGCCGGTAGCTCGGTCATGTCCGGCCTCCTGCGAAGAAGTCAGAACCGCGTACAGCTTGGTGCGCGGCGATGAAGTGGCAGTTGCGGCGGCCGATACGTCCTTTACGGACCTTGGCGCTGATAAGCTCCACGCGGTCGCGCGCCGCCGCCAGGGCGGTTTCCCAATCGGCCCGGCCCTTGTCGCCAGGATCGGGCTCGCTGCGCTCCAGGTAGTATTGCTCGCGATAGACGAACAGGATGGTGTCGGCGTCCTGCTCGATCTCCCCGCTGTCCCGCAGGTCGTGAAGCTGGGGGCGCTTGTCCTCCCGGCGCTCCACCTCTCGGTTCAACTGAGCGAGCAGCACCACGGCCACGTTCAACTCGCGCGCCAGCGTCTTTATCGTTCGGCTGACCTCGCTAACCTCTTCGTAGCGCTTCTGCTTGTTGCCGTCCGCGCGGACCAGCCCGAGATAATCGATGAACACGACGTCGAGGGTCGAGCCCTTGGCGACCAGCTGGCGCCGGTAGCGGCGGATCATCATGGCGAGGCGACCCACGCGTAAACCGGCGTCCTCGTGGAGGATCAGCGGCCATGCGGCGATCTGCTCGCGTGCCGTGGCCAGCCGCCGCTGGTCTTCTTCCGTGAACCGCCCCCGCTGGACGCTCTCATAGGTGGCCGAGCGGCCGTGCTCATAAATCAGGTCGGCGATAGCTCGCTTGGTCAACTCGCCGACGCTCATCTCTAGACTGACGAACAGCGTTCCATGGCCGGCCCGAGCCGCCGCCAGCGCGACGGATAGCCCCACCGCCGTCTTGCCCATGCTTGGTCGGCCCGCGAGGATCACAACCTCTCCACGGCGCATGTTGCCCGTCAGGTGGTTCCAATCGTCCAGCCCGGCGACCTCTAAGCCGCTCGGCGCCTCGCCTCGCGCCTCGGCCTCGATGTCGGCGAGGGTGCTGTCGAACGCCTGCGCCATGCTCGCGCTCTTGGCCGTGTGGTCGCGTTGGAGGGCGGCGGTAAGCTTGGCGTCGATCGCATCGGCCAAGGCCTCTACCGGCGCGTCCAGGTCATCGCGGGCGCTGGTCATCAACTCGGCGAGCCCATCATAGAGGCGGCGGCGCTTGGCGAGGTCGGCAACCTGCCGTGCGAAGTCCACCGCGCCGATCAGGCCCGCGCCGCTCCCCGTAAGCCCGGCAAGGTAGCCGACGCCCCCCAGCTGCTTGATGGCCGGATCGTGCTCGAACATGGGCCGGAGCAGGATGGGGTCGGCCCTCCGCCCGCCGGCGACCTCGCTGACGATCGCGGCAAACAGGCGCTCGTGCAGCGGCTCGTAGAAGTCCGGCGCTGCCACCAGGTCCGCCACCCTATCGACTAGCCGGTTGTCGATCATCAGCGCGCCTAATAGGGCGGCTTCTGTCTCTACGTTGCGCAGCGGTGCTGGTGCCGCGGGGCTCGCTCCCGCGATCATGACGACGGCCGATCAGCTGCGAGGAAAGCATCTCGCCAGGTAGCCCAGGCGCGCACGATGGCGACGTTGTGGGCGAGGTTCGTCCGCAGTGCCGGATCCGCCTCGATCTGCCGAACCAGAGAGGCATAGCGCTCGAACGCCGCCGGGGCTGAAGGGCACCCGCCGTTTACCAGCCGTAGGGATGATCCGCGCTTCATGCGCGCACCGCCAGCATGTCGAGGGCGTCTGCCATGTCGATCGCCGCCCGCTCGGCCTCCATCTCCGTCCGGTGGGACTCGAGCCGGCGCGTGATGTAGCCGAGCGCGATTGGGCCGACGCCTACCCCCCAACCGCCGCCGCGCCGCTCCATCAGCACTACGTCGAGCTGGTGACGGTGGGGGATTTTAGGAAGCGCCTTCACTCCGCGCCGCCGCGCGCAGCGGCCTCTTGGGCGGCAAAGTGCTTGGCGAGGGTCGATCGGCGGGCGCACACGATGGCCCCTTGCTTGAAGGTAGGCCAATTGCTTCGCGCGATCTGCCATTTGACCTGTGGGACCGTCAGCCCGACGTGCACCGCAATGGCGTCGAGACCGTACAGAAGGTCGGGTTCGTTGGTGGTCTGTTGCGTCACTGTTGCGTCACTCCTTGCGTCACAGCGCGGCCGGACCCGCGCAAACATCGGCAGATTTCTGCGGTTTTGCTCATCCCCGCTCATCTATCCGGCAGGCGAGAAAAAGGGCGCCGGAGCGCCCAGTTTTTGGCTGTTTTCCGCGGGTTTGAGCCTGCTGTTTGTCGGTTCACCACAACTCGGAGCAGGTTGGGATCCTTGCGGACCTCCATGAACTCGCGCGCGATTTCCAGCCATGCGGCGCCGGGGTGCTGGCTGTAGGCCGCCCAAATGTGGAAGGATCGATGCCGCGGGAACTGAGCCGGATTAGCGGCTCGCCACTCCCCGTTTTCGTCCATCCAAGGCTTCTCGGCCTCGTCGATCTCGCAACCGTTCTCGCACTGATACCACGCGCGAGTGGGGATCTCCTTGGGTGCCCAGCGGATGCCGGCGCCGGTGCCGTCGCCGAACACCAGCGTCTGCATATGCCCGCACTTCGGGCACGGGACGAAGCGGAACTCCTGGCTGCCCTGTTCGAACAGCGTGTCGATCCGGCTGAAGCCTTTGACCTTAGGCGTGGAGCCGGCCGCGCTGAAGCGCCGCGGCGAGGTCAGGTTGCGCTTGAAGGCCAGGCGGGCGGGGTCGCCCTCTTCCTTCGACGCCCAGGGGTAGCCGTCGCACTCCTCGAGGAACACGTCATCCGCGGTGACGCGCCGGAATTCCTTGGGGCTGTTCGCGCCCTTGATCTGGATCCAGCCGCCCTTGTAGCGCTTTGCCCGGATCTGGTTGTCGGCATGCCGCGGCTTGAACGTGGCCACCTTCCGGACCACCGGCCATTGCAGCACCGGGTCGAGATCGTCGCGGCTGAACTTCTCCGCGTCGTCGATCGTCGGCTGGTAGATCAGCGTCCGCGCCGGATCGAAGGCGATGCGCCAGGCGACGAAGCATTGCAGGATGGTCGAGTAGCCGATGCGGCTGCTCTTCCTCACCGATAGCTGCGAGGTCTGCGGGTCGGTGAACGCGTCGGCGATGTCCGCCTGGAATGGAAACGGTCGGATGCGCGCGCCGTCGTCGGAGCGGGCATGTTCGACCATGAACTTCGAAAGAGGCGGGCGCTCGCGCGGCATGCAGGCGGCGAGCCACCCGGCAGCGAGTGCAACGCCGTGCGCGCCGGGTGCGCGGTAAGGCTCAGGCGCCCCCTTCTTCTTCGGGCTCGCCATCGTCAAAGCCCCCGCCGCGCGCCTCCTCGATCCGCGTCATGCTCAAGTCGGTGAGGACGTTGTTGATCTCGGCGTCGATCCGAGTGCGGAGCTTGGTGTCGCCCTTGGCAACGCGTGCGCCGACCTGCTGCAACTGAGCGACGATCATGACGATTACGCCGGCGCCGGCCGCGACCATGTCGGGCAAGGAGGCCAGCTCGCGGCGACGCTCGGCATTGTCCATGCCCTTGGCGTCGGCCTGTTCCTTGGCGAGCCGCGCCTGCTCCTGTTCCTTGTTGAGCGTGCCGTCGGCTTCGGCCGCCTCGAACTTGCGAACGCGGTAGGCGACGAACGCCTCAACGTATTCTTCAGCGGTTGAGCCGGGGCGCGGCAGGTCGCCGGCCTGCATGCGGTCGCGAACCCAGCTGTCCGACATGCCAACAAGCCACGCAACGTCGGCTCGGGTGAGGGTGACGGCATCAATCGACAAAGTGCCGCCTCCCAAGTGCTGAAAGCCGCAGAAAACCGTGAGAAACACTGTCAAGGCGGCGGCACCATAGGCCATCTCGTGCCTAGCGACGTTTCGCGCCTTTGCCCCCCGTATCGGTCAGGTGACCCGGAAGGACCCAACGGTATAGGTTCATAACGACACTTTGATCGCAGAGCGGCTATGGACACTCACGCTCATCGAGGATGAAACAGTAGCATGGATCGACTATGGCATCTTGCGGCGACAGTTGACTGGCCGGCTACTGCGCAGATGTTGACAGCGGTGGCGGCGATTGCCGCACTCTTCGTTGCACCTTTACTGACGGCTCGCGCCTCACGGCGAGAACGACTGGCAGCTTCGCGGCAGACGTGGCTTGATGCCCTCCGCACCGACGTGGCAGGCGTGCTGTCGATCTGGACCAACGTCTTGGCACTTCGCGAGCATGCTAGACTCCGAGGAGAGCAAGAACCACTGACAACAACAGAGATGACCATGCGCGTCGACCAGCTGGCCTGGCAGATCCGACTGCGCTTGAATGTCTCACGACCGGACCAAGCCAAGCTGCAGGACGCCATAACTGAATTCTGCTGCTGCAGCGAGTTAACTGCGACATCTATGCCTCGACGCAATGTGTCTGAGGCGATGGATGTAATCGTGCAAGCTGTGTGGCACCAGATCCAGTTCGATCGTTTACCTCGCGAGCAATCAACCACGCGCGAGCCAGCTTGACCGGAAACAGCAAGAGCCGCAACACCGTCGGGCGGGGCTCTACCAATTGCCATTCGTATGCCACTTAGGTGCGCACCGATCAAGCGCTAATTGGGGTTGCGAAATAGGTTCGCCGTGGTGGAGGATGGAGCAGCAGGAGAGGTCATGTCATACACGATTAGGCATCAAGTGTTTATCAGTTCCACCTTTAACGACCTAAAGGACGAGCGAGCCGAGGTAATCCAAGCCATATGGGAACTAGATGGCATTCCAACAGGCATGGAGGCGTTTCTCGCGTCCAATGATTCGCAGTGGGATATAATAACGCGGGTGATTGATCAGTGCGACTATTATGTTTTGATTATAGGCGGGCGATATGGGTCAACTACACTTGACGGACTAAGCTATACTGAAAAGGAATACAACTACGCTAAAAAGATTGGGCTTCCGGTTCTTGCCTTTGTTCATGGCGATCCGGAAAGAATCCCGGTTGGCAAAGTGGACAAGGATCCTGTCAAGTCGTCTGCCCTAGCCTCTTTCCGGGAGGCAGTTATGCGGGCTCATCCTGTGCGATCTTGGACAACTGGATCTGAACTCGGAGGCCTGGTTTCGCGATCCTTGATCAAGGAGACGCGCTTGAACCCGCGGCCAGGCTGGATCAGGAACGATGGATCTTCGCCTGTCGCGCTGTTGGAGCAAATCAGCAAGCTTACTGAAGAGAACCAACGGCTTCGAGTAAACCTTGAAGCGGTAACAACCTCAGTCGACGAAGTTGATGATACACTTGAAAGGGGCGGCGACCAAATAGTCTTGAGCGGCTTTAGAACCCTTACTGGCACAGGAATCGTTTATCGAGAAGAGTTTGCTTGGAAAGCCGCCGCAACGTGGGACGATCTATTCAGAGACATTGGTCCAGCGCTGATCAACGAGACCTCTGAAGATGAAATGAAGGGTATTATATCGCGGTTCTCTGGCTGGGCCGAGGATCCGCCGGAGGGGCAATACGAGGTAGGAACTGCATACATCACACGTGAATGCTGGAACGAAGTTATCGTTCAGCTTAGGGCTCTTGGGTACGTTTCGCCCGGAACGAAAAAACGTGGTGTTAACGACAAGGCTAGTTACTGGGTCATAACGCAAAGGGGTGACGCACATTTGCTAACTCTGCTTGCACGGCGCAAGGCGCCGCTAAAATCGACAGAGGCAAAGTTATAGCCTGCGCCACATAGCGATGAGGCTGGCGGTGAACGCCACTGTCGTCTTTGCAGCGTCGACGGCCGATCGGCTGTTGCTGGCCAGTCGCGAACCCGCCGTGCCTGCTTCCTCGTCAAACCGGCAGACGTTCTCATAGACGTCCCAGTAGGGGCGCGGCGTGCGATCCTTCAGCCGTTGCAACTCGTCCAGCGCCTCCTGCTGCGACATCCCCTCGACCTGCTCGTCGACGACATCGCGGGTATGATCCACCGCACGCAACTGGCTGGCTGCCCTGATCCACAGCGACTGGGTATATCGAATCGCTCGCTGCTGGGGCTCCTCGAAAAGGCCAGCCCTATCGTTCGCGAACCAGCGCTCAACGGCGGTGCCGCCTCGGTTGATCAGCACGTCATAGGTCTTCATCTTCTCGCCCAGCTCACCACTGAGGTCGACGACCTTGCCGATGCTCATGTTCGGGATCTGCGCTTCGGGAACACCGATCGCGCGAGCAAGCTCGGCGGCCTTCTGCGCATCCGTCTTCATCGGCCTGTTCCGCCTGATGCGGGTGCTCTGCTTTGCCGTTCCCCGACCCATCGTTCCGTACTCCATCCGCCTTGTAGATTTAGATCAGCCTGCCGATAGGCCCGGCTATGCTGTGTTCGGCCGCGCGCTCAGCGGCGACCGCCGGTGGCACCCACTGCGCCATGATGCCGCCCTTGCAGTTCCAGCAGGGCAGGGTTGCCGGCGGCTCAGGATCGCGGTGCTCGTCGCGGGCGCCGCAATCGCAGAAATAGAAGGTGCGGCCTTCATGCCAGGGCACCTCATGCTGCCTCGGCCTGGTCGACGTCAGGCAGAGCCGGGGCGGCTACGTGGATGTACGAGGTCACCTCGCGAACCGGCGCGACGTATGGCTTGACCGGGCCGTGATAGAGCGCCCTCGACACGAACGAGCCGTCTGCCAGCCGACGCATGTGGCCGCGCTCCTCGGCGATCCGCTTCCACTGGTCGGGCACGTCACCGACCGGCTGCCCCTGCTTGAGATTCTCCAGCCAAGTCGCGAACATTCGGTCGGCGAAGTTCTCGCACTCCAGCAGCGCCTGCGCCTGCTCGGAACGCGGGGGCCGATATTCCGCAAGGATGTCGAGCATCTGCTTGGCAGTCGGGAACCAGTTGAAGCGCTTGCACGCCTCCCGGACCATGAAACCGAGCGCCTCGTCAGTCTGGCCTGCTAGCAGCGTGACGTATGCCGTGACGCGCAGTTCGCCTGCCTGCTCATCCTGGTTCCGACGCGGCAGCATTGCGTCGAGGTATTCAAGCCGCTTGACGACGCGAGCCGGGGACGCCGGGACCGGAACAGGCATAGTCGCCTCAGCCCAAGCAGCGATTACGCGACAATCAGCCAACGTTGCGGGCTTCAAGGTTCGCGGACGCGCGACGGAGGCCGCTGGTGAAGCCGTCGACTTGGCGATTAGCTGGCCCGCGATCTGTCCGATGTTCTGCATTGCGGTGATCCTTGGGAGGGATCAGGCCCTGGTAGTTGTTGAGGGTGGAGTGGCTCAGCACGGTGCCAGGCGGGTGCCCGTCCTCAGCCAGCAGCCGGAGCCGAGCTATCGCCTTGTGTCTGGCTGCGTCGGTCATCGGCTTACGGATCGATCGCCGCATATTTTCGAAGTCGGCCCACTCGTCAGCGGGAATGTCGGCGGGCAGGGCGAAGGCGGCGGGCTTGCCCGCGCTCTTCGGAGAAGACGAAGTCTTCGAAGAAGTGGTGGTTCTTGGCTGTTTGGGTGCAGGAGGTGCGGGGGTCGGCGCATCTCCTGCGGGGCGCATCTCCTGCACCGGTGCATCATGTGCGGGGGCGCATGAGGTGCGGGGGTGAACGGTATAGAGCACGCCTTTGCCGGGGCGCTCATCGCGCGTCAGGTGCCCAGCAGATGTGAGTGCCTTGACGGCGTTCTGAACAGCTCGCTCCGACAACTTCGTCTTCGCGGTCAGCCCCATCGGGCCGTTGATCCCTGGCCAGCACTGGGCGCGCTTGTCAGCCATGATGGCGAGCACCATCAGCACGCTCTGCTCGGGCGCGCTTATATTGCTCACCGCCAAAGCGGCACGGCAAAGATCAAAGCCGGTGACCAGCTCCACGATGACCTAGAACTCCACCGGCGTTGTCGCGATCTCGCGCAGCAGCTGAACCACCTTGGGGCGGGCGTGCTGAAAGCGCTTGGTTTCGGGCGGGCGAGGCCGGCGCGCGCGGGCGCGCGCGGCCAGGCTCACCTCGATGTCAGTGGCCAGCCGCCGCCTGCACAGGGCGGCGTGCCAGTGTGCGGGCAGCGGCCAGCGCACCGTCAGGCCTCCGGCGAGCCGAAGAAGACGCTGGCAGGCGTCTCCGCGTCGACACGGGCCACCGCCTCGGCGAAGGCATGGTCGAACGACCGGTCGGCCCGGTACAGGTCGAACCAGAACTTCACGCCCTCGGCCGTCTTCCGGTACCGCAGTCTTGCGCCGATGCGGTAGAACGGGCCCTTGTTGAAGATCGGGATGGCGATGAAGAACATCGTCGGCACCTTGATCGTGCCGCCGGTGCGGTTGCGCGTCTCGTGCTCGAGCGAGAAGCGGATGTGGCCCTCGCCGGACGCCAGGTTGGTAGCCTCCTCGACGTTGGCTTGCTCGTAGACCTTCAGGCCGCGCGAGAGCTCCACAAGGGTGGCGAAGTCGGCGATGCTCTCGGTGCCGCCGTTGACGTTGACGAACCGGAGCACATCGTCGGGGAACTCGTCGCCCGCGATCGCGATGTCGCCGATCCGATCTTCAAGGAACAGCGCGAACTGCCCCATGGTCATCACGGCGCCGTTGGCCTTGGTCCAGGCCTTCCATTCGTCGGAGAGAGGGAAAGCGAACGTCGTGCGGTGCTTGCCATGCCGATACAGGCCATGCTCGCCATCGGCGTCGGCCTCATGATAATCGAGCACCGCCGTCAGCTTGGGTGCCTCGCGGCGATCGTCGGCGAACACCGCGCTGTCCTGATCGCCGAACCGGTTCACATGCGCGATGAAGCTGTCGAGCGAGGTCATGGCGGCGCTGCCGCGGCGAAAGCGCGGATGGTCGCGGGCGACATCGAAGAAGTCGGCGGCCACCGGCCGGATATCGCCGCCGGCGCCGACGATCGCGAGCACCGTGATCCTCGTATCGGGATCGGTGACCTCGATGACGTTCGATTTCACCGTGTCGGTGATGAAATCGCGGGTCGCCTTGAACATCTCGCCGACGCCGGCCGCAGGGGCCGAGGGGGGCGCGGTCGTCGCGCCCAACAGTGTGTCATCCATCTGTCGTTCCTTCCTGGGTTAGACCGACCGCACGTCGCGGCCGGTGTTGTCGGCGACCACGCGGGTGCCGAAGAACACGCCCTGGTCGGGGCGATTGCGGGAGAGGCGGCCGTCATCGTCCGAAAACAGCAGCGTGCCGGGCTGGTCGGGCGTCGGCGCGGTGACCTTCATCACCGGCGTGACGACGTGCGCGCCGTTCATCATCTTGATGTCGAGCTTGATCGTGATCGAGCCCTTGGCCACGCCCTTGGCGTTGTCGGCGTGATCCTGGATCTTCTGCACCAGCTCGCGAAGCTCGGCCGATGCGTCCAGATCGAACTGGCCGTCATTGAGCAGGCGGATGGTGTCGGCGAGGGTGGCCGACGGCGGCGGCAAGCGGCTGCCATCGGCCGCTCGCGTCGAGAGAACTTCGCCCGTCGCCGGGTCGTATGCTTCATCAGGCATGGTGACGTCCTTCCTTGGTGATGGTGGGATCGCCTGCCGCCGCGCGGACGCTGCCCGGGCGCATGCCCAGGGTGTCGCCGAGGGCATTGGCGAGGTTGATGGGCAGGAGGTGCTGGCCGGCGCGCAGTTGGGCAGCGAGCAGGGCGTCACAGCCGCGCTTTGCCGCCTTCTCAAGCAAAGCGTCGGCGTAACGGTTCTCGATGCCGGGGCCAGTGCGCGGGAGGCTGATCCGACCCATCACAGCATCCCCGAGGCGACGCCGCCCAGCGTGAAACTGTGGTCCGCCTTGCGCAGGTCGGGCTTCGCCACCAGGGCGCCGCCATTGCGCACCCACTCAAGCTGGCGCTCGAAGGGCGTCATCGCTGCCAGCCGCTGGCGCTCGTCGCGGGCGATCTCTTCCTCGATCATCCGACGCGCCTCGGGCGCCCGGATCAACTGGCTATCCTTCAGCGCGCGGTAGCGGGCTCGGTATTCTGGTGGGCACCAAGCGAGAACGGTGTTCGTCCGCGCGCGGCCGGCACGCGCCTTCGCCTCTGGTGAGTTCGACCTGGCCGCAACATCCGGCCGGTGCAGCACCGTGGCGGCGACATGCCGGCCGCGCGCGCGGCGAGCCTCTATCTGATCGGGTGTCAGCTTCGCCGCAGTCCGCTGGATCCGCTCGGCCAAATCCTTCTTCACCTCGGGCCGCCCGAAGAATTCCTCCTGCGCGACCTTGCGCTTGGCGCTGATGGCGGGATCGGCGTTCAGCCGCCGCGCAGAGCACGGCTTGCACCGACCCTTGGAAAAGCGGCTGATCGGTGAGGGGCAATCGGAGCAAGTGCGGGTCATCGGCGCTGCTCCCACCGAGACCGGCAAGGCGTGCAGCGCATGATGCCGCCACAACCGCGCACCATCACATGCTCGTCGAGACATGCCTCGCAGTCGCCGCGGACGGGATCAGGGATGCGGGCCGCCGCGCGCGCCGCCGCGATCGACCGGGCGTTGTGCGCCTCGGTGAACGCCTGGGCTTCGTCGATGTGGTCCATCACGCGGGGATCCGCGCTGGCAATGGAAAAATCCGGCCGCGCTCACGCGATCTCCCCAGATGCGGATCGCGGCCGGAAGTCTCAATTTCGCGTACCGCGAAAGAGAGGGAGCGCCCAATTGCTGACTCGGGCGGCGGCGTTGTTACAGAATGTAACCGGTAATGCGAGCCGCGATTAGCGCGCGCAAAACAGCCAGTCGCGGCCTGGGAGGGGAGGGGCGCGCGACCGGCAGTGTTGCACACACCAGGCTGAACGGGACCGGAGTAATCCTCAGCCAGTACGGTACCTCTACCGCGATATTCTTGATTATTGGTAAAGGCGACGGGCTTCGCAGGCGGCACCCGGATTTGGCGGCTGTGCTGCGCAAAAGAGCCGGCCGCGCCACAGTAGCTCCCCAAGAGCGGGGCGCGGCCGGAAGGTGCTCCCCTCATGCAAGCAGGGAGTTTGGGTGCCCCAAAAGGAATAAGGGGCGCCGCGCCATTGGCAGAACCTTCAGCGGCATGCGAGCCAATTGTTAGCGCGCACATTGGTCCTGTCGCAGAACCAGCTTGCGCCGGCCCCGCGGGGGTGTTGACGTCCATGATGCTTGCTCCTGGCGGGCCGCGCCCGCTGGTTATGTCCTCAAGATGCTCGGCCGGCGCGCGACAGCGGAAAGACCGTCTCGATGATCAGGTCGGCCGCGTCGGTGACGCCGGGAAGCTCGGTATGGTCGAAACGGTTGTCGCTGGCGGCTGCGGCGATCACCGCCAGACCGCGCGCCACGTCGCCGACGACGGCGCAGGGCTGCATGCCTTCCGCCTCGTCGAGCGGCGCGCCCTGGTAACCTGCCGCGGCAAGGTAAACGTTCATCGCCCACTTCCCGAGGGTCACGCAGATGCTCAGCGCAGCCGAGGCGCTCGGCTCGCGCCCGTCGATGCGGTAGCCCTTGATCGTGCGCGCGTTGACGCCCGAGAGGCTTTCCAGCTTCTCGTCGGTCCAGCCGCGGCGCTGGGCGGTGCGAAGAATGTCCTGAAAGTCGTTGCGGACCCGATCAGGTCCGACAATCGCGCCATCAGCCGACGACGAAGGGCCGTTCATGCTGCATCTCCATGGTCATGGACAGCAGCAGCCTCGCTACCGCCGATAAGGGCATCAGATTGGCCGTCGCTCGGGCGATCGTTGCAGAAGCGAGCCACAAGGGCAGGCACCATGGCGAGAACGCCGAGCACGAAGCCGACCAGCAAGCCGGGGATCTGGTGGGTCATGCCGCCGCACTCCGCGAGTTGATGATAAGGGCCGCGCCGACCATCCAAACGACGCCCATGCCGTACCCAGCCATGAAGCCGTCGCCGAAGCGGCGCACGATCAGCGAAGCCGCCGCACCGGCAGCAACAATCGCAACGAGGAGCAGGAGAGAGCGCATCTACGCAGCTACCTGCTCAGACGCGGGATCGACGGTGCGCCGGCGGGCCGGGAAATCGGAAGTGCCCAGCGCGACGGCCTTGCGGCCAGCAATGCCGAGCAGCTTCTCGCGCCTCCACTCAGGAATAAAATCCGCTTTCTTCCAGCTCTCGATGGTGGTCAGTGGGAAGCCGGTGTCTCGTGCAATTTCTGCCGAGCCACCAAGCGCTTCGATGATCTGAGCTGCCGTTCGCATGAGCACCTACTACGATAAACGTAGCATCCGCGCAAGTGCCTCTACGAAGTTCGTTGCGGACAGGCACCAACCCACGCGGCATGACTTCGTGGTGCTTAGCTCCGCCGATCTCCTCGCCGCTCTCAAGCGGCTGCGCGATGAAGGGCGCACCACGAACGCTGCCCTGGGCCGGCTACTCGACCTGCCATCGTCGCGGATCGCTGAGATTTACGACGGAAAGCGGAAGGTCAGCGTCGACGAGGCCAAGCTGATTGTCGAGGAGTTCGGGCTAAACGGATCTCCGCCGCCGCCGCGCCCGGTCGATGATGACGACACCGCCGAGATCATCGCGCTCGACCTGTCGCTATCGATGGGGCCCGGCACCTTCATAGAGGATTTCGTTGACGGTGAGCCGGTGCGGATCAGCCTTGGATTCATCCAGGCGATCACCCGCACCCCCACCGATCGACTGCGGCTGGTGAAGGGAATCGGCGACAGCATGGAGCCGACCCTTCGCACCGGTGATCAGGTGCTGGTTGACATCAACGAGCGCCAGCTCTCCCGGATCAACGGCATCTACTGGATCGATTATCTGGGAATGCATGGGATCAAGCGTCTGCGCGCAGCCGGGCAAGGCAGGCTGCACATTGGATCTGACAACCCGCTGGTGCCCGACTTCGAGGTCGACGCCGCGGACGTGCGGATCGAGGGCAGGGTGATCTGGTTTGCGAGGGAACTGTGATCGCCGCGGTGCTCGCTATGCTGCTTCAAGCCGGCGCCGCCGACAGCTACACGCCGGCTGATCGCACGGACATACCGGCCGCCTTCCGGGGCCACTGGGCTCTTGACGCAAAATACTGCTCGGAGCCTGGCCCAGCAAGCGTGCACATCGGCGCTCGGCAGATCAACTTCTATGAGCGGCACGGCTTTCTCGACCTTGCTCAGCTGAACTGGGCATCCGATCCGCCAGGATTTTACGGCACATTCCGTTGGACCGAGCTGCTGCATTTCTCGTCTGGAGTCGTTCGGCTCGAGATTGATGCGGGCAAGCTGTTCATAACAGAGGCGGCCGATCCGGACGCTCCGACCAATAAGGTTGGGTGGTTGAAATGCACGCAATGACGGGGGGCGGTGCTGCCGCGCACCTGTGAAGGCGTTGTCCCTTTCGATCGTCGGCACTCAATATCCTAACAAGAAGGGGCCGACGCGCCGCTTCGAGCTTGAGCTGCTGAAGCCGGGTGAGCTGATCGAGTTGCGCCCTGAGCCTAAGAACCCCGCCGACGAGAACGCGATCGCGGTCTATTCCTGCCGTGGCGTCCAACTTGGCTATGTTGCGTCTGTGCGTGCGGTGCTGCTGATCGGCCAGTTCAAGGCCGGCGCCACCGTGCGCGCCGTGTTCCAGGGGTTCTCCGCTGCCGGGCCGTGGATCCGCGTCACCTTCGATGGGAGCGAGCCTGTCGTCGACCTCACCAACACCTCCCGCTTCACCGCGCCGCGTCATCCTGTTGAGCAGGAGGCGCCGGACGGCGACGGGTTCTGGCCGGATCCGATCTACGACGACTGATGCTACGAATATCGTATTGACTGCCTGCTACGAATAACGTAGCCATCCCTCATCAGCCTGAGCGCCGTGCCGTGCGGCCGCAGACGGTGATGAGGAGCTACCTGCCGTGCAGCAGCAGTTTTCATCTGGTCGGATATCATCGTTTGACGGGATGCTCGCAGAGGGCGTCGATCCGTTTGAACGCGCGCAGCAGATCGTCCCTTGCCGCCTGGGCATCCGGCAGCAGCCGGTGCGGTCGTTCGGTCGCGCCGTGCGCCGCGAGGTCCGCGCGTGATCAGGATCGACACCCGGCCGCGTAAGCGGAACAGCCATCGTGCTGATGAGGAGCGCCGGTTTCCGCAGCACCTCCAATGGCTCCGTGGCCGGCCGTGCCTGATCGAGGGAAGGGCAGGGCACGTCTGCACCGGGCGCATGGAGGCATCGCACTCCGACGCCGACGGATCGAAAGGCGTGGGGCTCAAGAGCCACGATTTTACTGCGGTGCCGCTTTGCTCGGGCGCACACCAGGAGAAGGACCGCATCGGGCTCCGCACCTGGGAGGCGCGCTACAGCGTCAACCATGCCGAGGCTGGCCGCGAGTACGGTCGCCTGTCCCCGCACAAGGGCCGCTGGGCTGACATCGCGGGAGCGCCCCGCTGATGGCCAAGCGCACTTATCCCGGTGTCAACGGGCGCCCGCTCGCGATCGACCTGGACAAGGTCGAGGCCATCCTCGACGAAGGTGACGGCGAGACGCACCTGTTCACCTCGGCCGACTGGTACAAGGTCCGCTACCCCTTCGCCGACATCGTCACCGATTGGATGGCGCTGTGAGCGCGGGTTTGATCATCGACCCGGATCTGGTCCAGGCGATCGACGACCTCCGCTTCGTCGTGGGCCGCGTCGAGCTCCTGAACCAGCAGATCAACCAGCTCGACGAGGTAGAGGGCTACGGCCGCATCGTCGCCATGAAGACGGAACGGTCGGATCTGCTCGACCAAGTCCGCGCTCGAGCCGAGAAGATGGCGGTTCCTCCGCGCGCGCTGATGCTGCTGGTCGGCACAGCCAACCGGCTGCGGACGCCGCGCAAGAACCAGCTGCCATCCCTTGCGACGGTGCGCAGTCACGTCGAGATCGCCGCGGCCGCCTCGATGCGCGACCAGGAGGAGGCTGAGGCCGAGGCCAAGGTCGCCCGTGTCACAGCGCGCGGCGCTGCCATCCGCGCGAAGGCTGGCGCTGATGCGCTCGCCTATTTGGACGCGAGCCGGTCATGAACAACCAGGATCCCAACAAGGAACCGGTCGGCCGCCAGCCGCTGACGATGCTCTACTCGCCGTCGAAGGCGGGAAGCTACCACTGGTGGGGCAGCCTCATCGGCGCCGAGCAGGGGCCGCTGGGCTGGGTCGGAGGCGAGCGCTTCACCGACGAGCAGCAGCGCGAGCTGATCCGGCTCGGCCGCGACATCCCGACCGCGCCGTCAATGCTCGTCAAGCGCCAGGCGCTCAAGATCGAGATCTACCGCGGCGACATGGACATGCCGGAGGTGTTCGCCTTCGAGTGCCCGCTGCTCGGCATCACCCGCGCTGACGGCCGGGTGAAGGTCATCGCGCCCAACGGCGCTCACAAATACGTCCTGCCCGACGGTTGGGTTTCCTACCCATACCGCAAGCCGCAGGCGTTCTCTCTCAAGGAGCAACGATAATGGTGGCTCACCTCGAGTATGCCATCGGTGTGCTGTGTCTGGGCGGCGTAGCAGCCGTTGCAGTTCACACCATCCTCGAAACTGTCGGGCCCAATCGGCGCAAGATCTGGGCGGCGCTAGCAGGAGCTGGTCTACAGCGGTCGATCGCTACCGCCGAACAGGCGCAGAGCCGCATAGTAGGCAAGAGCGGCCAGCCCAGCAGCAACGAGCAGCAGCACGCCCTCGCCGATCATGAAATCGAAGTCCAAGGCCGCCCCTCCACGCCCGTCACCGCCCCCCGGTACGGCGTCGCGTTGAATGGCGTCGGTGCTGCCCCGGGATCAAGGTTAAAGCCGAGCCGTCCGCAGTTTACTGGTAGCTGTGTCGTTTCGGCATCGCAGGTGCAGCTGTGATTGGCCGCGTTCTCGCTTGGGTGTGCGGCGATCGCCACCAGCATCACGCCAGCGCGCTTGCGGGCCCCGGCCCCGGCGACCGCACCGGCCCCTGCGACACCTGCGGCAAGATGGTGCGCGAGTGACCGCCTGGCTGCCCGCCGCGTTGTTCGTGCTGGCCCTTGCCGGCTGCGTCTATGGAACGGTGATGATCCGCCGCGACCGGGCCCAGCGGGCCGCGGGCCGCTACTTCGAAGAGCCTATCGACCTCGCGGCGCTCGATGCGCGCTGGGACTGGCTCGTTTCCTTCTTCCGAGGTTCAAACTGATGCGCCCGATGATCGAAGGTCTCATCGTCGACAATTTCGCAGGTGGGGGCGGGGCCTCTTCAGGCATCGAGGAGGCGTTCGGCCGCCCGGTCGACATCGCGATCAACCACGACCCCGAGGCTGTGGCAATGCACAAGGCGAACCATCCCGACACGGTGCATATCTGCCAGTCGGTTTGGAAGGCGGACCCGCAAGAGGTCGCGGCCGGCCGCCATGTCGCGCTCGCGTGGTTCAGTCCCGACTGCAAGCATTTCAGCAAGGCCAAAGGCGGCAAGCCGGTTGAGAAGAACATCCGGGATCTCGCCTGGGTTGTCGTCCAGTGGGCCCGCCGCGTCGCGCCGCAGGTGATCATGCTGGAGAACGTCGAGGAGTTTCGCACCTGGTGCGAGGTCGACATCAACACCGGCATCCCAATCAAGCACCGCGCGTGCGACGGCCAGCTAACGATGCTCGCCGACCCGTCGATCGAGCGTAAGGGCAAACGCCGCGCTCTCAAGCCCAACGGCGAGACGTTCGAGCTATGGTCCGCCGCCCTCCGCAAGTGCGGCTACAAGCTGGAATGGCGCGAGCTGCGCGGCTGCGATTACGGCGAGCCAACCATCCGCAAGCGGCTCTTCATCATCGCCCGCCGCGACGGCGAGCCGATCGTCTGGCCGGCAAAAACGCACGGTCCGGGCCTTCGCGCCTATCGCACTGCCGCCAATGACGTGATCGACTGGTCGATCCCGTGCCCCTCGATCTTCGACCGCAAGAAGCCGCTGGCGGAGAACACGCTGCGCCGGATCGCGCACGGCATCATGAAGTTCGTGGTCACCGCCGCCGAGCCGTTCATCGTGCCGGTCTGCAACAGCACCTGGCATTCGACGACCACGCACTCCGTCCACCGCGGTCTGCCGACTGTCACCACCGCGAAGGGCGGCGAGTTCGCGCTCGTCACGCCGATGATGGTCGGCGCGGGCGGGGCGGAATATGCGGGTAAGCCCCGCTCGGCCGGCGAGCCGCTGGGCGCTGCCACGGTCCACGATCGCAAGGCGCTCGCCTGCGCGACGATGATCCAGACCGGCTATGGCGAGCGGCCCGGCCAGGCGCCGCGGACGCTCGACATCCACAAGCCCTATGGCACCTGTGTCGACGGTGCGAAGGCGGCTGTGGTGTCGGCCTTCATCGCCAAGCACACGACGGGCGGGATCGGCCGGGACGCGCGGGAGCCGATCAACGCGCCGACGGCGAACGGCGGGGTGAACAATCACCCGGGCGGCGCCACACCGCTTGGCATCGTCTGCGCCCATCTCGAGCAAGCGAACGGCGGGCCGAACAATGACAATCTGGCCGGCCGCGACGCCCGCAAGCCCATGTCCACCGCCACCGCGACCGGTTCACAGCAGCGCCTGATCGCCTCGCACCTCGTCAAGCTCCGCGGCACCTGCCAGCACGGCCAGCCGGTCGACCAGACGGCGCCGACGATCACCGCCAGCGGTACCCATGTCGGGCAGGTCTACGCCTTCCTTGCCAAGTATTTCGGCTCGGCCGTCGATGGGCAGCAGGTCGACGAGAGCCTGCACACCGTCACCGCCAAGCCGCGCTTCGGGCTGGTCACCGTAATGGTCGCCGGCGAGGAATATGTGATCGTCGACATTGGCATGCGGATGCTCACGCCGCGCGAGCTCGCCCGGGCGCAGGGCTTCCGCGACGATTACGAGCTGGCCGTGGTCTGCGATCGCGTGACGCCGTCGGGCAAGAAGGTCCACGGGCCACTGCCCGTCTCGTCGCAGATCCGGATGATTGGCAATAGCGTCAACCGACGTGTGGCGCGCGCCCTGGTCGCGGCGAACTGCAACGCGCCGGTGGCCGAAGAGCAGGGGCTAGCAGCATGAACCCCCAAGCGGCGCTAGAAGCGCGGGCCGACCATCTGTTGCTGCTGGCTGGCGGCCACCCAGTTGGCGAACTCGCTACAGCTTACAGGGCAGGCGTGTCTGATGTGCGCCGCGCCGCCCTCGCCGAAGCCACCCAGCGCACGGCAGCGGGGGAGGGCATGGCACGACATCTCCTCGACGCGCTGAACGACAGCGAAGAGTTGATGAGCGGGGCCGTCGTTTTGACTGCGGAACATGCCAAGCAGTTGAACGCGGATATCGATGCGTGGGAGGCATCTGAGCCGCTTTCGCCCGAAGACGCATGGGACGAGCTGGTCAACGTAGATGATCGCACGTCGCCGGAGGAATATCCGGATATGTGCCTGATCACGCGTGACGAGCTTTTCGACTTCATGCGCCGCGCCACCCCACCCGCGAGCGAGGCCACCCCGGCGAAAGCGGCTGATTACAACGGGCATATCCCGAATAAGTATCTTCCAGCGTTACCTGCGGGTGCATCGCTTTTTGCCGTAAATCCGAAAGCTGGCAACTGGTACTACGTCAACCATGCCGGAACATGGCAAGGGATGCCGTCACCGCTGCCCAAGCCCACCTCGCCGGAAGGCGGACTGCCCGTGGCGGGGGATGTGGTCGAGATGTTGCAGTCCGTGGAGATGCAGGAAGGGTGCGCCGTATTCGATCACAGCGCTGAGGAAATCGGCATTGCGGTGATGGAAAATCATGCAGCGGTGCTCGCAGCCCTCACCGCCAGCCCCTCCCCTAGCGAGAGGGTGGATGTCGCCACAAGCGCGGCATATCGCGCCATCTATGGGTCAGAGATGGACCCGTTCCAGCATCCCGAAAGCTGGGAGTATGCCGGCACCGTTGCAGATGCGGTGATCCGCGCCCTCAACCCCGCCGTCGAAGCCGCGCCGGGGGAGGAAGGCTGATGGCGTCGACAGATATCAACTTTGCCCAGGCAGAGCTTGTGTTCGAGCGTCTGGCACAGATCGTCGAGCCTCTGGCGACACATGCCGGTGTCGGTGAAATGGAAACGGTCGGACACCTCGTCTCTTACCTGCTCGACCATCCGCGCGACATTGAGCCGTGCCTGCGGTTCGGCATCGGCGAGTTGCCCGACGATTGGATCGAAAAGGGGCGGCTGTCCTACCAAGCTCGCGATGGCAGGATCTGGCGTCCCGTAAACGCTCGCCGCGCTCGCTTGGTTAAGAGCTTGGAGAAGCTGCCATGACGGGCCGCCCACCCCTCGCACCCCGAAAAGGATATAGCATGATGGAGAAGGAACAGGTGCGGGCGCTGGTTGAGGCGTTGGCCGGTGCGTTCCGGTTAGTCGATGGCATCGCGGGCGCCATGAACGGCGTTCCAAACGAACCGACCGATGACCAAGCCGATGTGATTGCCGGTGACCTAGCCGATTTGCTGGGCGTGCCGTTTGACGAGAACTGGCCGAACGCCGTTGCCACCACCCTCGCCGCCGATCGGGCCAGCGCTGGGGTGGTGGGGGAGGAGATTGAGGACGCACTCGCTCTGTACCGCGCTCTGTCGGATGTACCGATCGTCTATACCGTTCAAGGTTTGCGCCCGGCCACAGATGTGCCGTTCTCTTGGTATGTCGTCGGGCCTGATGGCGAGGTGGCCTATTGCCAGACTGAGGGCGGCGAGCAGCACGCCCGAATGATCGCCGCGGCCCTCAACGATCGCGTGGCTATGTGCGCCTTGCCGGCAAATGATGCCGGCACCCCGCAGGATGTTGGGGGTGAGGGGTGAGCAAGAACAAATATGAGGGCACGGTAGGTGCGAGAGCAACGATTACTCTGGAGCTGAGTGGTCTTGGCTCGTGGGGTACGCCTTACACCATGGAGCAGATTATCGATCAGGCAACGGAAGCTGCGGAGGGTACAATCCGACAAGCCTTTCGCGGTGAACAGGTCCGCATCACCAACATCGATGTGACCGCCGTTTACGCGCCAGCCAAAAAGGCTCGCCCATGACCTCCCCGGATAAGGCCACCGTGGCTGAGGTGGCGGGGAAAGTGTACGACAAGACGGGTCGCGAGATCATGATCGGCGACGTGCTCAAGGTCTACCACTTTACCGGTGCCCGATGGCGCAAGCGGTACTTCATGTACAAGCAGGCGATGCGCGAGGCTACCTTGGGCGAGGGTGAAGGGAAGGCAGACTACTTCTTCGTCTCTCACCTCAACATGGTTACAGAGGGCCAGCGAGATGACGGCTACTACCTATGCCGCGACGGCTCTGTGTTGGCCGATACCGAGATCGTGCAAGGCCTCGACTGGCATCATGACCGCCCCCGTGCCCGTGCCGCCCATCTCACCCAAGGAGACGAAGGTTGAGCGCGCTTGCGATCGAGCGACTGCCGGACTGGCCTGCGGGCATGAACCGGGACCTGGCGCTTGCCTATACCGGCGTGTCAGAGGGCCAGCTGCGCGAGTGGGAGAGGCGCGGGCTCGTGCGCTTCCGCCAGCGCGGCCCGCGTGGTGCGGCGATCGTCGCCCGCGCAGATCTGGATTCCGCGCTTGAGGCTTTGTTCGGCGCCGCCGCCGGCGCTGATGACGTGATCGAGTTCGACTGATGCCGAAGCCGCGGGGATGGGTGCGCCTGCCGGCCTACGTGCGCGCGACCAAGCGAGCATCGGGCGACACGGCGTATTATTGGGAGCTGCCGCCGTGGGCGCGGCCGACCAAGGGCGCCGACGGCACGGTGACGCCGGCCATCCGGGACGGCCGCCGGTGCGCTCTAACATCGACCGCGCTGGGCACCGAGCTTTCCGTCGCGATCGCCAAGGGTGACGCCCTGAACCAGGCGCTGACCGAGTGGCGCACCGGCGAGGGCGGCAGCGGCATGGTCAAGGGTACGGTCGAGTGGCTGTTCACCTGGTACCGGGAGCAGGACCGGTTCAAGAAGAACACCGGCAAGACGCGCCGTGACTATCGCAAGCTGATGGACATGCTCGCCGCCTTCGAACCGAAGGCCGGCGCCGCGCCGCTCGGCAAGCGCATGGCGAACAAGGTCGACGCCGGCGTGGCCGACAAGCTCTATCGCAAGCTGCGCGAGCGGGGCGAGAGGCAGGCGACCTATGCCATGCAGGTCTGCCGGCTGGTTTGGACCTGGGCGGCCCGCCACCACCGCGTCACAGGCGTCAAGGAGAACCCATTTGCGGGCATGGGGCTCAAGAGCACCGCCGCGAAGGGCAACCGTGCCACCACAAGGGCCGAATATGACCTCTACAGGGCCACAGCGCGCGAGATGGGCTATCAGTCCATGGCAACGGCCGCCGCGCTATCGTTTGAGTGCTGCCAGCGCGTTTGGGACGCCTTTGGGTTCGAGGATGCCGATGGGCAGGAGCACCGCGGCATCGAATGGGCAGGCTATGCGCCCGGCGAGCAGATCTCGCTGGTGCAGTCGAAGACGGGCAACCCCGTCGTGCTGCCGCTCACGATCAACGTCCGCGGAGAGGATGGCGTTGAGACCGTCCGCCTCTACCCCGACCTTGAGGACGAGCTCGCGCGCACCGATCGCACGGCCGACGTGATCGTCGTCGAGGAGCGCAGCGGCAAAAAGTACAAGGAGCGGCGCATGTCGTCGGTTCACCGAGCGATCTGCGAGCAGGCTGGGCTGCCAAAGGCGATGACCTTCACCGGCTTTCGACATGGCGGGATCACCGAGGTTGGCTCGGTCAGCGCCGACGTCCGGCCGATCTCCGGCCACGCGACGCTCGACGTTACCCGAATCTACAACAAGGCAACGGCCGAGAAAGCGCGTGAGATCGCCGCCGCCCGGCGCGCGCATATCACGGCACTAGGAGCGGATTTGTCGGAAAGCGTATCGGAACATGTCGGTTAGACACAGCTCCGCCGCAGTGGAAAACGGCTGTTTTCTGCGGTGGAGAGTGGTGGACGCACTTGGGCTCGAACCAAGGACCCGCTGATTAAGAGTCAGCTGCTCTACCAACTGAGCTATGCGTCCATCGCCGGGGCTGTCTGGCTGGCGGTTGGAAGCGCCGGCCCCGTCGGGAGGCGCGCCACTAGCATCGCTCGCCGATCGTGCAAACCCTTTTTCGCTACCAGCGCGCGATTTTCCGGTTCTGCCGGTCGATCGACATCAGGATACCGAGGCACAGCATCACCGTCAGCTGCGCCGAGCTGCCGAAGCTGACCAGCGGCAGGGGGATGCCGACCACCGGCGCCAAGCCCATCACCATCATCAGGTTGATCGCGACGTAGAAGAAGATCGTCGTCGAGAGCCCCGCGGCGGTCAGCCGAGCGAAGCGCGTGCTGGCTGCTTGCCCGACGTTGATGCCCCAGCGGATCACCAGCATGAAGGCGAGGATCAGCAGGCAGCCGCCGACCAGGCCCCATTCCTCGGCCATGGTCGCGAACACGAAGTCGGTGTGGCCCTCGGGCAGATAGTCGAGGTGGCTCTGCGTACCTTGAAGGAAGCCCTTGCCCCAAATTCCCCCTGAGCCGATCGCGATCTTCGACTGGCTGATGTGGTAGCCGGTGCCGAGCGGATCGCTCTCGGGATCGAGGAAGATCAGGATGCGGTTGCGTTGATAATCGTGGAGCACGTAGTTGATCGCGAGCGGGATCGCCACCGCCGCCGCCGCCGCGCCGCCGACGAACAGCCGCAGGGGGATGCCGGCGAGGAACATCACGGTCGCACCACCGACGCAGATCATCAGCGCGGTGCCGAGATCAGGCTGCTTCATGATCAGCGCCGCAGGGACGCCGATCATCGCTGCCGCCGGCCAAATCGCGCTGAACCGCCGGGTCTCGTTGGGGGGGAGGATGTCATAGAAGCGGGCGCAGGCGAGCACGATCACCGGCTTCATGAATTCGGATGGCTGCAGCTTGATGCCGACATCGAGCCACCGCTGGCTGCCGCCGCGCACTGCGCCGACCAGTTCGACCAGCACCAGCGCCACCACGATCACCGCATAGGTGGGCAGCGCCGCATTCTTCCAGATCCGCTCGGGCACGTAGGAGACGGCGATGGCGCCCCCGAGCAGCACAAAGAAGCGCAGCCCTTGGGACAGCGCCCAGGGGTGGAGGCTGCCCCCTGCCGCTGAATAGAGCACGACCTGGCCGAAAACGCCGATCGCGACGACGAGCAATAGCACCCGCCAGGGCAGCCGTGCCAGCGGCTCGGGAATGATGCGGCTGCTCATGCGGTCATGCTCATGGGTCGCGGTCCGTGGTGCCATCCTCGGCAACGGTGTTGCCGGGCGAGGAGAGGGCAGCCTGGCTGGCATTGGCGAGGTCCGTGGCGTTTTCCACCGCGGGCGCGTCGCTTGGCACCACCGCGTCGGTCTTGGTGGCGTTAGCAGCGGGCGGGGGTGCCTGCGCGGCGCGATACGCCGCCGCATCGGCGGCCATGCGCATCTGGATGTCGCCGCCCCAGGTCGGCTCCGCTTCGGCGAGGCTCTTCACCGCACGATCGCGGTCGAACAGATAGGTCATGATGTCTCGCGCGACCGCAGGCGCGTCGAGGTTGCGGACGGTGTGGCCGTTATGTTCGAGCACCATGCCGATTGCGTAGCGCGGGTTGTCCGCGGGCGCGAACCCCATGAAAGCGGCGTGGTCGCGTAGCTTGAAGGGCAGCTGGCCGTTCTTGAGAACGCCCGAGCGGCGTTCGGCCATGGTGATGCGGCGCACCTGCGCGGTACCGGTTTTGCCGGCGAGCGCGATCCCCGGTGTGAACATCCGCGCTGCACCGCCGGTACCGCCGCCATTAACCACGCCCCACATCGCCTCGTGGATCAGCGCGAGGTTTTCGGACGGAAATGGCAGGGCCGCGGCGTTGCGATCGATCCGGCTGGCGAGCAGGCTCGGCGTGAGGTGACGCCCGGAGGCGATCCGCGACGCCATCACCGCAAGCTGCATCGGATTAACGAGCACATAGCCCTGACCAATCGAGGCGTTGAGCGAATCGGCCACCGTCCAGTTCGCCTTATACTTTTTGAGCTTCCAGGCGCCGTCCGGCACCGTGCCGAACCGCTGGGTGGAGAAAGGCAGATCGAATTTTTGCCCCAGCCCCATCATCCGCGCGACCGGCGCGACATTGTCATAGCCCATCCGCCGGACCATTTCGTAGAAATAGATGTCACAGCTCTGCATGATCGCGTTCTTGAGATCGAGCGGGCCGTGACCGCTCTTTTTGTGGCAGTGGAACACGCCGGTGCCGACCCTGAGCGCGCCCGAGCAACTGATCCGCGCATGGGGATCCACGCCATGCGCCATCAGCGCCAACCCGTTCATCGGCTTCACGGTGGAGCCGGGCGGATACAGCCCCTGCGTCACCTTGTTCATCAGCGGCACATGATCATTGTCGCTGAGCATCTGCCATTCGAGGTGGCTGATCCCGTCCGAGAAGCTGTTGGGATCATAGGCGGGCATCGACACCATCGCGAGGATCTCGCCGGTGCGACAATCGATCACCACTGCGGAGCCCGAATTGGTGCCGAGCCGCCGCGCGGCATATTCCTGAAGGCCGATATCGATCGTCAGCCGCTCGGTCTTGCCCGGCACGTCCGGCTTGGTCGCAAGCTCCGCGACCAGCTTGCCGCGTGCGGTGACCTCCACCCGCTTGGCACCAGGCTGGCCGCGAAGCTCGGCGTCCAGCATCTTCTCGAGCCCGTCTTTGCCGAGCTTGAACCCCGGGGTGACGAGCAGTGAGTCGTGGGTTGCCCGATATTGTTCTGCGTTGGCCGTGCCGACGTAGCCGGTGAGATGCGCCACCGCCGCGCCGGCCGGATAGTTGCGGGCGAAGCCGCGGGTGGGCGCCACGCCGGGCAGCTCGGGCTGGCGCAGGCTGATCGCGGCGAACCGCTCCCAGTCTATGTTCTCGGCGACCTGCACAGGCTGGAACCCAGGCGCGTTCTTGAGATCGAGCTTGATCCGGTCGATCTCCTCGGGCGGCAGCGCGAGCAGTCGCGCGAGCAGCGCCAGCACGCGGTCGGCGTCTTCGAGTCGATCGGGGATGATGTCGACGCGAAAATCGGTGCGGTTGTTGGCGATCGGCAGGCCGTGGCGATCGATGATCCAGCCGCGCCGCGGCGGCACCTTGGTGACGTTGACGCGGTTGCTTTCGGCGAGAAGATTGTATTTCTCGTTCTGCGCGATCGCCAGCCAGCCCATGCGCACGGCGAGCAGCGCGCCGACACCGGCCTGCGCGGTGCCCAGCAGCCAGGCGCGCCGGGAGTAGCTATAGGCCTGCATCGCTTCGGTCACGATGCGTGGGGTTCGTCTCACGCGGGCGCGCCTCGCTTGCGATCGATCCAGGCGACCAGGCGGCAGGTGAGGGGGAAAAGCATCACCGTGATCATGATCTGTGCCACTAGCACAGGGTCCACCCGCGCGCCGAACGGAAGTGCGATCCAGCGACCGACCTCAAGGCACAAGGCAATGCAGCCGGCCGCAATCAGCCAGTCCTGCCAGAAATCGCGGAACACCAGCCGCTGCTCGATCAGTTCGATGATGATGAAGCAGAGCGACCAGAGCAGCATCGCGCTGCCGAGCGGCTGGCCGCTCACCAGATCGTCGAACAGCCCCAGCGGCGCCGCCGCCCATGGGCGCAACGCGAAGCGCGCGAGCAATCGCCAGGTAAGCAGCATCAGCAGGCCGACCGGCGGCAGTAGCGGCAGGCTGGCGACGATCGGCAGGCAGGTGACGAGCGAGCCGCCGAGCACCGTCGCCCAGGGCAGCGCGCGGGCGCGGCCCGGCGGCAGGGCCTGCTCGAACGGCCGGTAATCGATCGTATTAACCAGCGGCGGGCGGCTCATGGCGCAGGCGCCGGCACTGGCGGCGACGCAGTCGGGCGCGGCGCCGGTGCGGGCAGCGGCATGAACGGTCGCTCAACAATGGCGAAATCGAGCGAATCGGGTGAGGCGTAGGGGATGGCGACGGCGCTGTCCGAGCCCGCGGTGCCAACCTGCGCCACTGGCACGCCCGGCGGATAGAGTCCGCCGGTGCCCGAGGTGACGAACAGGTCGCCGGGCGCGAAACGGACATTGGTGGCATTAACCGAACGGATGTCCACCTGCCCATCGCCACGCCCGGCGGCGATCGCGGGAAGGCCGTCACGCGTGCGGCGCACCGGCACCAGGCTTTCGGGGTCGCTGATCAGCAGCACCCGCGCCGCCAGCGGCCCGGCTTCGAGGATCCGACCGACGAGGCCATCGGGTCCACGCACCGGCATACCGCTGGTCACCCCCTGCAGGCGGCCGGCGTTGAGGATCGCGAAGCGGCGGCCGCTCGACGCAGTGGAACTGACCAGCCGTGCGGTGACCAGGGCCTCGGGGGTACGATCGCGCACCCGCAGCAGCGCGCGCAGGCGGCGGTTGTCATAGGCGATGGTGCGGGCCTTGAGCAGCAGCGCGCGATGTCGGGCGACCTCGGCGCGCAGATCGGCATTCTCGCTATGGACACGGAAGTAGGTGCCGATCCCCTGCGGCACGCTCGCGGCCGCATCCACCACGCTGTCGAGCACGCTCGAGACCGGCGCAGTGATGCTCGCCACCATCATCCGCGCGCTGGCGAACAGCGGCGGGTTGATCGTGGAGGCTACGAGCAGCACCGCGCCCACCACCGCCCCCGCGACCGCGAGCACGTAGCCGAGAAACGCCGAATATTGCCGCCGCCGCGAAAAGCCGGTGCGACGATCGCGGGCAGGCGCCATCCGCCGCTCCTCCCCGTTCCGTTACCCGTTCTGCAGCACGCCCCGGAACATCGGATCCTCGAGCGCCCGCCCGGTGCCGAGCGCGACGCAGGTCAGCGGATCCTCCGCCACGGTGACCGGCAGTCCAGTTTCGTCGCGCAGCACCTCATCCAGCCCTTCGAGCAGTGCGCCGCCACCGGTTAGAACGATGCCCTGGTCCACGATATCGGCAGCGAGCTCGGGCGCGGTATTTTCCAGCGCGACGCGGACGCCCTCGACGATCGTCGCGACCGGCTCGGACAGGGCCTCGGCGATCTGGCCCTGGTTGATCTGGATTTCCTTGGGCACGCCGTTGACGAGGTCGCGTCCCTTGATGTGGATGGTCTTGCCGATGCCATCGGCGGGCGGGCGGGCGATGCCGACCTCCTTCTTGATCCGCTCGGCCGTCGCCTCGCCGATCAGCAGATTGTGGTTGCGGCGCACGTAGCTGACGATCGCCTCGTCCATCTTGTCGCCGCCGACGCGCACCGACGTGGTATAGGCGAGACCGCGCAGCGAGAGCACTGCGACCTCAGTGGTGCCGCCGCCGATATCGACCACCATCGAGCCGATCGGCTCGGTGACGGGCATGTCGGCGCCGATCGCGGCGGCCATCGGCTCCTCGATCAGGAACACCTGGCTGGCGCCCGCATTGGAGGCGGCATCGCGGATCGCGCGACGTTCGACCTTGGTGGAGCCCGACGGCACGCAGATCACGATCTCGGGCCAACGCGCGAAGCGGCGCGGGCCGTGGACCTTCTGGATGAAGTGCTTGATCATCTGCTCGGCGACATCGATGTCCGCGATCACGCCGTCGCGCAACGGCCGGATCGCCTCGATCGTGCCGGGGGTCTTGCCCATCATCAGCTTGGCGTCGTCGCCGACGGCCTTAACGCGCTTGACGCCGTTGATCGTTTCCACTGCGACCACCGACGGCTCGTTGAGGACGATTCCCCTGCCGCGGACGTAGACCACGGTGTTCGCCGTGCCGAGATCGATCGCCATGTCATGCGACATGAATTTGAAGAAGCGGGGGAAAGCCATCGGGCGCAGGGTTCCGTGTTGGGGCTCGGGTTCGTGCTCGGTCCCGGCAGCCGTCGCAAGCCGTGGCGGCTACGGTGTCCATCACGTATTTGCGGGGTCGCGGGAGGCCGTCGCTTGGGATAGAGCTTGCTCCGTGTCAATACGCCGCCTCCCCGAACATCTGGTCAACCGCATCGCTGCCGGTGAAGTGGTGGAAAGGCCCGCCAGCGCGTTGAAGGAACTTGTCGAGAACGCCATCGACGCCGGTGCCACGCGGATCGCGGTGGTGCTCGCCGAGGGCGGTCTCGCGCGGATCGAGGTCGCCGACGACGGCTGCGGGATGGCGCCCGACGAGATGGCGCTGGCGTTGGAACGCCATGCCACTTCCAAGCTTCCCGACGAGGCGATCGAGGCGGTGACGACGCTCGGCTTCCGCGGCGAGGCGCTGCCTTCGATCGCGAGCGTCGCACGGCTGACGATCGAGAGCCGGACCCGCGGCGCCGAGGGCTGGGCGCGGACGGTGGACAATGGCGAGCTGGTGCGCGAGGGCCCCGCGGCACTGCCGCCAGGCACGCGGCTGGTGGTCGAGCAATTGTTCGCCCGGGTGCCGGCGCGGCGCAAGTTCCTGCGCTCGGCGCGCGCCGAATATGCCGCTTGCCTCGACGTCGTCCGCCGGCTGGCGATGGCACGGCCCGACGTCGCCTTCACCGTGGAGCATGACGGCCGCCGCGCGCTCGCCGCGACCCAGGCCGAGGACCGGCCGGCGCGCGTCGCCGCGCTCACCGATCGCGCGCTCGCCGACAATGCGGTGACCATCGATTTCGAGCGGGAGGGGCTGGTGCTCGGCGGGGTGGCGAGCATCCCCACCTACAATCGTGGCGTGGCCGATCACCAATATCTGTTCGTCAACGGCCGCCCAGTGCGCGACCGGCTGCTGATGGGCGCGATCCGCGGCGCCTATGCCGAGATGCTGCCCCGCGACCGCCATGCGGTGGTGGCGCTGTTCCTCGACGTGCCGAGCGACCAGGTCGACGTCAACGTCCACCCGGCCAAGACCGAGGTGCGATTCCGCGATCCGACCATCGTCCGCGGCCTGATCGTCAGTGGGCTGCGCCGCGCGCTCGATGCGGCGGGCCATCGCAGCGTTCAGCGCGTCGGCGACGCGGCATTGGCGATGTGGCAGCCAGAGACCTTCGCCGCGCCTCCGGCGCCTGGGCCGGCACCGTTCGGTGGCTGGCCAGGCGAGGGCGGGGCGGAGCGGCTGGCGCTGGCCGACCGGCAGTATGGCGCGGTTGCCGATCACCGGCCGACGTTCTTCGCACCGCCGCCGCAGGCGCGCGCCGAACCGGCTTGGGCGTCGCCGCCTGAAACAGGCGCCCATCCGCTGGGTGTCGCCCGTGGCCAGGTCGCGAAGACCTATATCGTCGCCGAGGCGGAAGATGGCCTGGTGCTGGTCGACCAGCATGCCGCGCATGAGCGGCTGGTGCTGGAACGGATGCGCGCGAGCCTCGCCGGCGGCCGCGTCGCCGCGCAGGCGCTGCTGCTGCCCGAGGTGGTCGAACTCGACGAGCCTGCCTGCGACCGGCTCGAGACGCGGGCCGCGGAACTTGCCGAATTCGGGCTTGACCTAGAGCGGTTCGGGCCGCGCGCGATGCTGGTCCGTTCGACTCCGGCGCTACTCGGTCAGGCCGATCCGACCGGGCTGGTCACTGATCTGGCCGATGAACTCGCCGCCTTCGACGAGGCGCTGTCGTTGAAGGAGCGGCTCGACGCGGTGGCCGGAACGATGGCCTGCCATGGCTCGGTGCGTGCCGGGCGCATCTTGTCGGTCGCCGAGATGAACGCGCTGCTGCGCGAGATGGAAGTGACGCCTCATTCAGGGCAGTGCAACCATGGGCGGCCGACCTGGGTAAAACTCGCCCATGGCGACATCGAGAAACTGTTCGGGCGCAAGTGAGGGTTCAGCGGGCTGCATCGATCACCGGGGTGCGCGGTCCGCGCCTCTTCCGATCATCGTCCGGAAAACTATATCGCCGCGATGAATCTCGCGTTTCTCTTCATTGCTGAAGCTTACCAGGTGTATCATGGCGCCGCCATCGCGCTCGATCTGATGCGCCGCCCGGGCGTCACCGTCACCTTCTACTATAACGACGAGAACGTGCCGCATCATCTCGAGCGGATTCGCTGCGCTTATGGCGCGCCGCCCGTGACCTATGTGCGGCTGACGCGTACCCCGATCACGAAGGCCGTGCAGCGGCTGCGGGTGTTCGGCTTGGCGAAGGAGGCGGTGTTGCGGGCCAACGAGGCTGCGCTTGACCAGCACGACGCGGTGATCTCGCTCGAGGATACGGCGGAGATCCTGTTCGGCGATCGGCCGCGCTCGGCCCGTCCGGCGCGGGTGCTGATCGTCCATGGCGCGGGCGATCGTCACGTCCCGTCGATGCCGCGACGCGCCCGGTTCGACCTGATCATCGTCCAGGGCGAGAAGATGAAGCGGCGTTTCCTCGACATGGGTGTTGCCAGGCCTGGGCATATAACGGCGCCGGGCTATCCGAAGCTCGATACCAGCCGCCGCCTCGCCGCCGTCGGCACGCCGTTGTTTGCCAACGATCGGCCGATCGCGCTCTATAACCCGCACAAGGTGCGCGGGCTGCAGTCCTGGGACCGCTTCATCGAACCGATGCTGAGTGCCTTCGCGGCGCAGGACGATTTTAATCTGATCGTCGCGCCGCACGTGAAGATGTTCCGTCGGCGCTCCGAACGACGGCGGGATCAGTGGCGGGCGCGCAGCACGCCGACTATCCTGATCGATCCGGAGTCCGATCGATCGGTCGACAACACCTACACCACTGCCGCGGCGATCTATATCGGCGACGTCAGCAGCCAGGTGTATGAATTCCTCGCCACCCCGCGGCCTTGCGTGTTCCTCAACGCGCATCGGGTCGACTGGCGCCGCGATCCGCATTTCCGGTTCTGGGAACTGGGCGACGTGATCGAGGATCCCGACGAACTGATGCAGGCGGTGTGTGATGCGCCGGCGCGGCACCATCTGTACATCGAGCGGCAACGCGAGTTGACGGCGCGATCGCTCGGCGACACCTCGCCCGGTGCGGCGCATCGGGCGGCAACGGACATCCTGACATTCCTCGGCCACCCGTCGATCGAGCAGCCGGAGCACTCACCGCGTGAAACAGCCTGAGCGGAGCCGTTCATCTCCCCGCAACCTTTTGCGGCCTGGGGCATTTCAGCACCAAATCCTCTGAGGTATGGTCGCCATGAAGCAGCTCGTTCCGGTCATTCTCGCGCTCATCCCGCTTGCCGCGGTCGTCGGCGCCTGCGTGACCTGCCCGTGATCGGCTAGCCATCACAACCAACATAAGAAAAGGGCCGCCCAGATCAACTCCGGGCGGCCCTTTTCGTTGGCCGAAGCGGCGAGGGCGTCAGCCCTGCGCCGGCTCCTCATTGGCCTGGACCTCGGCGGTCGCACCGGGCTCGGCGTTGGGATCGTAATCCTCGACGAAACCGGCTTCGTCACGCTCGAACATCGAGGCCATGACATCGACGCCCGACGCCTGCATCTCGGCCTCTTCGGGCGAGCGCGCGACGTTGACCTTGACGGTCACCTGGACCTCCGGGTGCAGCGCCACACGGACTTCGTACAGGCCGATCGACTTGATCGGCTTGTCGAGGACCACCTGGCTCTTGGTCACCTTGTGGCCGTCGGCGACCAGCGCCTCGACCAGATCGCGCACCGCGACCGAGCCGTACAGCTGGCCGGTGTTCGATGCCTGGCGGATCAGGACGACGGTAGCGTCCTTGAAGCTGCCGGCATCCTTCTCGGCGTCGACGCGACGGGTCGCGTTGTCGGCCTCAATCCGCGCGCGGTTCGATTCGAACACCTTGCGGTTGGCGTCGTTGGAACGAAGCGCCTTCTTGTTCGGGAGCAGGAAGTTGCGGGCGTAGCCGTCCTTGACCTTCACCACGTCGCCGATGGCGCCGAGTTTCTCGACGCGCTCAAGCAGAATGACGTCCATGTATCGGACTCCTTACTTAACGACGTAGGGCAGCAGGCCCAGATGACGCGCACGCTTGATCGCTTGGGCGAGCTCGCGCTGCTTCTTGGCGCTCACCGAGGTGATGCGCGACGGGACGATCTTGCCACGCTCGGACACGAAGCCCTGGAGCAGCCGGACGTCCTTATAGTCGATCCGGGGCGCATCCTTGGCGCTGAACGGGCACGACTTGCGGCGGCGGAAAAACGGGCGAGCCATTATGCGGCCTCCTCTTCACGGTCACGACGGGGGCCACGATCGGGGCGGTCGCCACGAGGTGCGCCGTCACGGCCACCTTCACGGTCGCCACGACGCTCGCGATCACGCTCCTGCTTGCGCATCATCACCGTCGGGCCCTCTTCCAGCTCATCGACCTTGACGGTCATGTAGCGGATGATGTCCTCGTTGATCTGGGTCTGGCGCTCCAGCTCGGCGATAACGGCACCGGGTGCCTCGATCTCGAGCATGACGTAATGCGCCTTGCGGTTCTTGGCGATGCGATACGCCAGGCTGCGCAGGCCCCAGGTCTCGGTCTTAACGACGCGACCTTCATTGTCCTGCACGATCTTGGTGGCGGCTTCCGCCAGCGCGTCCACTTGCGCCTGTGCCAGATCCTGGCGCGCAAGGAACACGTGCTCGTAAAGAGCCATGCTGCTTCCTTTGTTGACCGATCGCTGACGGACGCCCCATGCGCCACGCCCCTCCGGCTGTCGTCTTCATCTGAATTGCGGCTTGAATGCAAAACAGCACAGGGGCGGAAAGCTGTCGCTTCCGCCCCGGCTGAGGGTCACATACCGATTTTGCCGGTAAACGCAAGGTGGTGTGGGGTCAGCGCAGCGCGCCGCTCAGCACCGCCCCGATCAGACCACTGGTTACCGCGATCAGCACCGCGTCGTTGCCCGACTGAACCCACTGATAGCCGCGCGGCGGGGCGTAGAGGTGGCGCCCGCGATACTGGCGGTAATCGATCTGGCGATAGTTGCTGGCATAGCGGCGGTCGAACCGTTCGCCCTTGCGCCAGTTGCCACGATGCTGGGCCTGGCTGACGGTGCGTTGGGTGACGACCGTATGGCCACGGCCGTCGTCACGCACCAGCGTCGTCTGGCGCTGCTGCAGCGGTGCGGCCTCCGCGGCAGAGACGGCGAGGGGGCTCGCCACCAGGGTCGCGGCAAGCGCGCTCAGGATCAGCTTTCTCATCGTGTCACTCCTTCAGGCTTCGACGCCATCATCGGCGTCGACACCTATCTAGGAGTCGATTGTCGCAGGCCCGTCCCAAGCGCGGTGACAAATGGTCACCAATTGTCGCATCGCCGACTGGTTCGTTCAGCTTTGCCGACCCGCCCGGTGCGCATCGATCAGGAGCGCAGGCCCAGCACCCGTGCCCGGTCGGAGTCCGGGATCATGCCCTCCAGCACCGCCCAATAGCCGGACACCGCCTCCTGGCCGGCGCTGGCATAAGCGGCGGACATCTTGACCCGTACCGCCTCGAATAGATCGGATTCCATCTGCGCACCCGCCGCGGTGAGCCGCAGCAAGCGCTGGCGGCGATCGCGCTCGCCGGGACGGGTTTCTACCAGATCGCGCTCGGTCAGCTCGTTGAGCACCCGGCCCAGCGATTGTTTGGTGATCGCGAGCAGCGACAGCAGTTCGCTCACCGTCAGGTCCGGCTTTCGCGCGATGAAATAGAGCGCGCGATGGTGGGCGCGGCCAAGTCCTTGCGCGGCAAGACCTTCGTCGACCGATCGGGTGAGATGGCTGTGGCCGAAATAAAGCAGCTCCATGCCGCGCCGAAGTTCGGGTTCGCGGAGAAACTGGGCGGAAGCGGAAGGTGCTGTGGCAGCCATGTTGACCGGTTTAGCCATCGGTCCTACGCGACGGCAAGCCCTGTTGCCGAGAGATACCAATGTCCACTGCCCCGATCGCCGCTGCCGATACGTCGCCGTTCCGCTTCGAGCCCTGCGCGACGCCGGTGGCCGCCAACGAGCGCAGCGCCCGGCTGGTGGACCCCGGCTTCGGTCGCGTGTTCACCGATCACATGGCGGTGATCCGCTACAGCGACGGCAGTGGCTGGCATGATGCCAAGGTCACCGCGCGCGCGCCGATCACGGTCGATCCCTCCACCGCGGTGCTTCATTACGCGCAGGAGATCTTCGAAGGGTTGAAAGCCTATCGCCTCGACGACGGCGGCACTGCCCTGTTCCGCGCCGATGCCAATGCCCGCCGCTTCCAGAGCTCGGCGCGCCGACTGGCGATGCCGGAACTTCCCGAGGAACTGTTCCTCGAATCCTGCCGCTTGCTGGTCGAGACCGAGCGGAACTGGATCCCCGAGATTGATGGCGGCGCGCTGTACCTGCGCCCGTTCATGTTCGCGAGCGAGGCGTTTCTCGGCGTGAAGCCGTCGTCCGACTATCTATACATGGTGATCGCCTCGTCGGTCGGCGCCTATTGGAAGGGTGGCGCACGCGCGGTGTCGATCTGGGTCAGCCAGGATTATACCCGTGCCGCCCCGGGGGGCACCGGCGCTGCGAAATGCGGCGGCAATTATGCCGCGAGCCTGCTCGCCCAGTCCGAGGCGATCCGCCAGGGCTGCGATCAGGTGGTGTTCCTTGACGCGGTCGAGCGCCGCTGGGTGGAGGAACTCGGCGGCATGAACGTGTTCTTCGTGTTTGACGACGGCTCACTGCTCACCCCGCCGCTGACCGGCACGATCCTGCCCGGCATCACCCGCGATTCGATCATCAGCATCGCCCGCGACCAGGGGATGACGGTGCGCGAGGAGCTGTATTCGATTGATCAATGGCGCACCGATGCGGCGAGCGGCCGGCTGATTGAGGCCTTCGCCTGCGGCACCGCCGCGGTGGTGACCCCGATCGGTGAGGTGGCGAGCCCCGAGGGCCGGTTCGCGATCGGCAGCGGCGGCACCGGGCAGATCACCCAGCGCATGCTCGACGCGCTCACCGCCATCCATCGCGGCCGTGCGCCGGACCCGCACGGCTGGCTGCAGCGGCTCGGCTGACGACCGCACGAGGGCAGCCGAAAAGCTTTATCGGCGGGGCTTTTCACGCCCGCAGACACGGCTATAAGGCCGCCTCCCTGGTGGGGCGTCGCCAAGTGGTAAGGCAGCGGCTTTTGGTGCCGCCATCCGCAGGTTCGAATCCTGCCGCCCCAGCCAAGCACATCATCATCGCGTAAATCACTCACTCGGCAGTCAAGCGGCTGCCGTTCGTGTTGCACATGCGGGCGTCCTGGGCTGGTCCCACCCCAAGACTTACGCTCTGGCGCTCTTCGCGAGCGATCTGATCCCTCCGCGAGTTGATCTTTAAAGCGCGGGATAAGAATGGGCCCAGTATTTACCATGGGGCTGGCAAGTACAGCCCCTTAAAACCACGAGAATAATAGCCGCTCCTAGTACATTACTTGTCGATCGCAAGACCGGACAGGTAAGCTGGGGGCACGGGGCGATGCGGCTGTCGGTGGTGATGAGTATCTACAATGATGCGCCGTTCGTCGACCGCGCCGTTACCAGCATTCTTAAGCAGACCTATCGCAACTTCGAGTTTATCATTATCAATGACGGCTCTACGGACGGCTCGACCGAGATATTGCGTCGTCTGGCAGCGACCGATCGCCGGATCAATTTGATTGAACAGGATAATCGCGGTCTCGTCGCCAGCCTCAACCGCGGCTTTGCGCTGGCGCGTGGCGATCTGGTCGCGCGGATGGATGGCGATGATGAATCCCTGCCGCAGCGCTTTGAGCGGCAGCTTGCCTTTTGGGATGCGCACCGCGACCATGGCGTGATCGGTGCCCAGACGGTCAATGTAGACGTGCACGGCAACATCATCCGTCTGACCAACCGCTATCCGCGCTCCTATGAGCAGTTCCTCGCCGCCATGGAGTCGCAACCGTTGATCAATCATCCGAGCGCGATGATCAGCAAGGTCGCGTTCGAGCGGGTCGGGGGTTATCGCGCGCTGTACCGGCATTGCGAGGATTACGATCTGTGGCTGCGCCTTTCCGAGGTCACCAAGCTGTGCAGCGTCGATGACATCCTCCATCGCTACCGGGTGAACCACGATCAGATCACGGTGCGCCACCTGCTCCAGGTCGCGATCGGCGCGGCGATCGCCTGGGAGGCCTATCTGGCGCGCCGGCAGGGCCGCCCGGATCCAACCGCGACCCTGCAGGCGCTCCCCGATGTCGATCAGCTCGACGAGCTCGACGCGCTCTTCGCGGCGCCCGATGTCGCGCGGCGGGTGCGCGCGCAGGTCGCGCCCAAGCTGCTCTATTCGCTGCCCGCGCTTGCCTCGGGCGGCGCCAAGCTGTTGACGCGTTACGTCGCCGACGGCGGCGATCGACAGCCCGTGCTGCGGACGATCGCGCGGCTGCTGCGCTACGGTCAGTTCCGGGGAGCGGGGCAACTCGCCGCCAGCTTGTCGCGCGCCTATCTGTCGTCGGCCGCGGGCTGATCGTGGGGGTACGGCAAGCCGCCTTATGGTCGGTGACCGGGCAGTGGCTCGTGTTCGCGGTGAATTTCGCAGTCAGCGTCGTGATCGCGCGCTATCTGCTGCCGCCCGCGGCGCTCGGCACCTTCTCGGTAGGCTTCGCCGCCGCGGCGATGGTCTCGACGCTGCAGGATTTCGGCCTCAGCCGCTATCTCGTGCGCTGCGACACGCTCACCGACCAGATGCTCAGCACCTGCACCACCATCACCCTGTGCGTCGGGGTGGCGATCTGCGCGGTCATTGCCGGTCTCAGCTGGCCGGTGGCCCGGTATTATGCCGATCCGGCGCTGATTCCGATCATGCTGCTGATCGCCGCCGCCTTCGTGCTGCTGCCGTTCAATACCGCGCCGATCGCGCTGCTCCAGCGCGCGGTCGACTATCGGACGCTGACGATCATCAACCTCGCCGCCGCTGGCGCCAATGGCGCGGTGTCGATACTCTTTGCTTGTTGGGGTTATGGCCCGGTCTCGCTGGCGCTGGGCTTCCTGGCGCAGCAGGGCGCCCGCGCGATCATCGCCGAACTGCTCGGGCCGCGCCGCATCCGCTTCGCGCTCTCGTTCAAGGGCGCGCGGCCGGTGGTCTCGTTCGGCTCGGGCACCACGGTGCTGGCGGTGAGCGGCGCGATCGGCACCCGCGCGCCGGACCTGATCATCGGCAGCGTGCTCGGCATGCATGCGGTGGGCTTGTTCGGCCGCGCGGCGGGGATGGTCGACGGGCTGCGCGTGCTGCTCGACGGCGGGATGTCATCCGTGTTCTTCAGCCATTTTGCGCAGATGATCCGCGAGAAGCGCGCATTGCGCGATGCGTATCTCGATCTGGTCGCCTGCTACGCCAGCGTCATGTGGCCGGCGATGCTGCTGCTATCACTGTTGGCGGAACCCCTGGTCACCTTGGTCTATGGGCCGGGCTGGGGAGCCGCCGCGCAGGCGCTGCGCTGGGTGGCGCTGAGCGAGATCCTGTTTTTCGCGCTGCCGCTGCACACCGAGGTGCCGCTGCTCGGCGGTCACCTCAAGGCATTGCTGGTGCGCAACCTGGTGGATACCGCGGTGGCGTTGCTGTGCCTCATCTGCCTGGTCCGTTTCGGGCTGGCGGCGGCCGCGGCCGCGCGGCTGGTCTATGCCGTCATCTGGTTCTTCATCTACCTCCGCCTGATCCAGCGGATCGTCGGGTTTTCGCTGCGGGCGCTGCTCGCCGTCCAGGCAAGGAGCGCGGCCTGCACGCTCGCGGCCTGTTTGCCGGTGGTAGCCCTGACCCGGGGCGGCGAGACGCTGACGGTGCCGACCGCCGCCGCGTCAGTCGTGACCGGCGGTAGCCTGTGGCTGGCGATGCTGGTCGTGCTGCGCCACCCGACATGGCGAGAACTGAAGCGGGTGGCCGACCATGCGTGGCGCCGCCGCCGCGGCGTTTCGCGACATGACCAACCAAGCTGTCCATGCTGAGGAGCGCCCGATGAAGATCGCCGCCCTGATCCGCGCCTATCATCGCCCCGAGCAACTGGCGCTGCTGCTCGACCGGCTCAGCGGTGAACTTTGGGCGCCATACGTCCATATCGATCGCAAGGCGGACATCCGGCCGTTCGACGCCTTGCGAGGCAAGGCGCTGTTCCTCGAGGACCGCGTACAGGTGAACTGGGGCGGAATGACCCAGGTTGAAGCTGCCATGCTGCTGCTGCGCTTCGCGCTGGGCAACCCGGCGACCACGCACTTCTACCTGATGAGCGGTCAATGCTATCCGGTGAAAACCGACGCTCAGATCCGTGCCCGGATCGCATCCTTGCCGGTCGGCACCGCCAATCTGATGGAGCGCATAGCCATGCCGGTGAGCCATAAGCCGCTGCAACGCTATACCAGGCGCTGGCTGCACGACGTGCAGAACCCGATCGCCTGGCGATTCCTGCGCCGGCTATTCCCGCTGCTGCCGGACCAGCCGCTGAACAAGCTGCGCGGGATCAAGCTATATGGCGGCAGCTGCTGGTGGCTGTTCGAGCGCGAGTCCGTGGAGAAGATGCTTGCCTTCCTCGAGCACAATCGATGGTTCTGGGGGCTCTTCCGCTACAGCGATTGCCCGGACGAGATGCTGCTCCATTCGCTGGTCGCGCCGCTCGGCATCCAGATCGGCGGTGACACGCCGACTGCCGACACCTGGATCCAGGGCAAGGCCCATCCGGAAACCGTGACCGAGGCGATGCATCTTGAGTTCGCGGCCGGTCCGGCGCTGTTCGGCCGCAAGTACGTGGACTACCATCCCGCGCTCAGCTGATCCCATCAGCAATCCACGGCGGAGGACCTCGGCTCTATGTCACCGCTACCGGTCGCCCGTGATCGCAAGGACTTGTGCGATCATGACAATGTTTTCATCATCCCGAGCTATCCGCGCCATAAGTGCAGAGGCAGGGCTGGGTGCCCGGGAGAGTTAATCGATGTCGCAGCGACCTATCTTCTACGATGCGAGTGGCCGGCGCAGGCGGCGATTCTCGGTGGGAGTTGGCGCGTTCGTGGCGTTGCTGGTGCTGTCGCTCGCAGTATTTGCCGTGTCGATCGGCGCGGTGCCGAGCGCGCCACTGCTGCCGGTCGAGCCTGAGCGCCCGGCGCTCCACAAGCTCCCGGCGCCGCATGGCATTCTCAGCCGCACCCGGCGTTCGCTCGATTATTACACCCGCCAGCTGTTCGGCGCCGGGGTCACCAAGACCAATGTCGCGGCCAACCCGCCGCTGGCGATCGCCTTCCACGCGCCATGGGATGATTCGAGCAACGCCAGCCTCGCCCGCCACATCAACCAGCTCGACTGGCTGATCCCCGGCTGGGTATCGGTGACGGGGCCGCAGCATCGGCTCACCGCCTTCCGTGACACCGCGGGCCGGGCAATCATCAATCGCGCGATCCACCGCCCCGTCGTCATCCCGATGATCCAAAATGCGATCAACGGCGGCTGGGACGGGGCCGGCACCGCTTCGCTGCTCGCCGATCCGCGGGCGCGCGGCGCGCTGCTCGACCGGCTGGTGTCGTGGCTCGCCGCCAATCACGCCGGCGGCGCCTTCTTTGACTTCGAGGATCTGCCCGCCAACGCTCAGGTCAATTACCGCACCTTCCTGGGCGAGGCACAGCGCCGCTTCGCGCCGCGTGGCTGGGTGGTGGCGATCGCGGCTCCCGTCGGCAACCCCGATTGGGATCTGCCGGCCTATGCGCGCGTGACCGACAAGATCTTCCTGATGGCGTATGATGAGCATGAGACGGGGGGGGAGGCGGGGCCGATCGCCTCGCAGCGTTGGTTCGAACGCACTGTTGCGAGCGCCGCGCGGGGCATTCCCGCGGCCAAATTGGTGGTCGCGGTGGGCTCCTATGCCTATGACTGGCATGGCGGCACCGGCGACCCGCTCGACGTCGAGGAAGCGTGGCAGGCGGCGCTGGATTCGGGCGCGATGCCGATGTTCGACCATGTCAGCGGCAACACCAGCTTCGCCTATCAGGAAGGCGCCACCCGCCACCAAGTGTGGCTGCTCGACGCCGCCAGTGCCTACAACCAGATCAACTTCCTCAAGCGCGCGGGCGTCGGCAGCGTCGCGCTGTGGCGGCTCGGCTCGGAGGATCCCGGCATTTGGGAGATCTTCGGCCGCGACCATCGCACCCTGCCGCCGCCATCGGCGATCAACGCCATTCCCGCCGGCACCAACGTCGACATCGAGGGCGCGGGCGAGATCCTCAAGATCGGCAGCGAGCCGGTCACCGGCGAGCGGCGCGCGATCGCCGGCCCGGGCGGGATGATCGGCGATGTCGCCTTCGATCGGCTCCCGTCATCCTATGTGGTCGAGCGCACCGGCTATCGGCCGCGGCAGATCGCGCTGACCTTCGACGACGGCCCCGACCCGCAGTGGACGCCGCAGATCCTCGACATCCTCAAGCGCGAGCATGTGCCCGCCACCTTCTTCATGATCGGCGAGAATGCGCTGACCCAGCGCCCGCTGTTGCAGCGGATGGTGATGGAAGGCCATGAGATCGGCAGCCACACCTATACCCATCCCAATCTCGCCAACGTCTCGCCGAGCCAGGTGCGGTTCGAGCTCAACGCCAACCAGCGCCTGTTCCAGGCGTTCACCGGCCGCTCGCTGCGCCTGTTCCGCGCGCCCTATTTCGGTGACGCCGAGCCGACCACCGCGGACGAAATCGTGCCCGCGCTCCAGGCGCAGCAGCGTGGTTACATCTCGGTCGGCCTTCACGTCGATCCGGGCGACTGGAAGCGGCCGGGCGTGCAGGCAATCATCGACGGGACGATCGCAGGCGTTGCCAGCGGCTCGCCCGAGCGCAGCGCCAACATCGTGCTGCTCCACGACGCGGGCGGCAATCGCGCGCAGACCGTCGCGGCGCTGCCGGTGATCATCGATCGCCTGCGGGCGATGGGCTATACGTTCGTGCCGGTGTCGACGCTCGCCGGCCTGTCGCGCGACGCCGCGATGCCGATGATCTCCGCCAGCGACCAGCTCGCCGCGCGTGCCGACCTTGCCCTGTTCACCACGCTCGGTGGGCTGGTGGTGGCGCTGCACTGGCTGTTCGGCATCGCGATCTCGATCGGCATCCTGCGCGCGCTGGCGCTATCGGCGCTGGCGCTGCTCCAGGCGCGGCGCGAGGGACGCACGGTGTTCCCAGCGATCGATCCCGAGCGGTTCGTGACGGTGATGATCCCCGCATTTAACGAGGAGCGCGTGATCGAACGCGCGGTGCGCGGCGTGCTCGCCTCCACCGAGGTGCAGATCGAGGTGATCGTGATCGACGACGGCTCCAAGGATGCGACCAGCAAGGTCGTGGCCGAGGCCTTCGCCGGCGACGACCGCGTCCGCCTGCTGACGCTGGAGAATGGCGGCAAGGCACGCGCCCTCAACCGCGGGCTCGAGCTCGCGCGTGGCGAGGTGGTGATCGCGCTCGACGCCGATACCCAGTTCGAGCCGACCACCATCGCCCGGCTGTCACGCTGGTTCAGCGATCCCGCGCTCGGCGCGATGGCGGGCAACGCCAAGGTCGGCAACCGCGTCAATCTGATCACCAAATGGCAAGCGCTGGAATATATCACCGCGCAGAATCTCGAGCGTCGCGCACTTGCCCGGCTCAACGCGATCACCGTGGTGCCTGGCGCGGTCGGCGCGTGGCGGCTGGCGGCGATCCGCTCGGTCGGCGGCTATCCCGACGACACGCTGGCCGAGGACCAGGATCTGACCATCGCGATCCAGCGCGCCGGCTGGAAGGTCAATTACGATCAATATGCGATCGCCTGGACCGAGGCGCCGGAGAGCTTCAAAAGCCTCGCCAAGCAGCGCTTCCGCTGGGCGTTCGGCACGCTGCAATGCCTGTGGAAGCATCGCAGCGCAATCGGCGGCAGCCACCCGCGCGGGCTCGGCTGGGTCGGCCTGCCGCAGGCGATCGTGTTCCAGATCGTGCTGGCGGCGATCTCGCCGATCATCGATCTCGCGCTGCTGGTCAGCTTCGCGCTGACCTGGCTGGCGGTGCAGGCGCATGGCTGGGCGCAGACCAGCCATGATGTCGAGACCATGTTGATCTACTGGCTGGTGTTCACCGCGATCGACCTGCTCGCCGCGACCATCGCCTTCGCGCTAGAGCGGCGCGAAAGGTGGCGGCTGCTGTGGCTGCTGATCCCGCAGCGGATCGGCTACCGGCAGGTGATGTATTATGTGGTTCTGAAGGCGATCGCCCAAGCGGTGCGCGGGCCGATGGTCGGCTGGGGCAAGCTGCAGCGGACGGGCAGGGTACAGGCGTCGCGCTAAGCCTGCCGCACGCACCCGGTAGCGTTTGTCGGCCGCCGCTCTATACCGCCGGATACAGCTAGACGGAGGCACAGGTGGTGAGACGGTTCGGCAGGGCATTCGGGATCTTGGCGATGCTGCTGCCGACGCTGGCTACGGCGCAGGCAGCGCGCCGCGCGCCGCTGGTGCTCGCCGCCGCCAGCCTCAAGGAATCGATGACCGCGGCGGCAGACGCCTGGGCGGCCAAGGGGCATGCCAAACCGGTGATCTCCTTTGCCGCCTCGTCGGCGCTGGCGCGCCAGGTGGAAGCGGGGGCATCAGCCGATCTGTTCGTCTCGGCCGACCAGGAATGGATGGAGGATCTCGCCGTCAAGCAGCTGATCGTCACCAGCACGCGGGTGACCTTCCTCGGCAACCAGCTGGTGGTGATCGCCGCCAAGAACAATGGGGTGCGTATCCCGCTGCGACCGCCGGCCGCGCTGGCGCGGGTGCTCGGCGCCGGGCCGCTGGCGATGGCGGACACGCCGGTGCCGGCGGGCAAATATGGCCAGGCGGCGCTCGAGAAGCTTGGCGTGTGGCCACAAGTGAGCCCCAAGGTGGTACGCGGCGACAGCGTCCGCGCCGCGCTCGCGCTGGTCGAGCGTGGCGCCGCGCCGCTCGGGATCGTCTATGCCACCGACGCCAAGGCGTCGCCCGCGGTGTGGATCGCCGGGGTGTTTCCCGAAAGCAGCCATCCGCCGATCACCTATCCGATCGCGCGGCTGAAGGCGTCGACCAACCCGGATGGCGAGGCGTTTCGCCGCTTCCTGCTGGGCGGCGAGGCCAAGGCGATCTTCCGCCGCTACGGCTTTACTGCGCGCTAGCGGCGAGCATGCTCTCGCCCGAGGAATGGGGCATCGTGCTGCTGTCGCTCAAGGTGGGCGGCGTGGCGATGCTGGTGACGCTGCCGATCGCCTTTGCGCTCGCCTGGTTGCTCGCCCGCGTCCGCTTTCCGGGCCGGTTGCTGGTCGATGCCGTGATCCACCTGCCGTTGGTGGTGCCCCCGGTGGTGACCGGCTGGGTGCTGCTGCTCGCCTTCGCGCCGTCGGGACCGCTCGGCGCGCCGCTCGAGCACTGGTTCGGCGTCTCGCTGCTGTTTCGCTGGACGGGCGCCGCGATTGCCGCCGGGGTGATGGCGCTGCCGTTAATGGTGCGGGCGATGCGGCTGTCGATTGAGGCGGTCGACCGGCGGCTGGAGAGCGCGGCGCGGACCTTGGGGGCGGGGCCGTGGCGGGTGTTCTGGACGATCACGCTGCCGCTCAGCGTGCCGGGGTTGCTCGCCGGCGTGGTGCTGGGCTTCGCGCGGTCGATCGGTGAATTCGGCGCGACGATCACCTTTGTCTCCAACGTACCGGGCGAAACCCAGACCTTGCCGCTCGCCATCTATTCGGCGCTCCAGCAGCCCGGCGGTGACGCCACGGTCTGGCGGCTGTCGGCGATCTCGGTGGTCCTCAGCCTGGTGGCGCTGGTCGCCTCCGAGTTACTGGCGCGGCGCAGCGCGCGGGGCTTTCATGTCCTTTGACGTCGTGGTCGGCAAACGGCTGGGCGATGCCGAGGTGGCGCTACGGCTGGATGCCGGCGCCGGGCTCACGGTGCTGTTCGGGCCATCGGGCGTCGGCAAGACCACCGTGCTCAACATGGTTGCCGGGCTGCTGCGGCCGGACCGCGGGCGGGTGGTGGTCGCGGGGCGGGTGCTGTTCGACAGCGAGGCCGGGATCGACGTGCCGGTGGAGCAGCGCCGCGTCGGCTATGTGTTTCAGGACCCACGGCTGTTCCCGCATCGCCGGGTGCGCGACAATCTCCGCTACGGTGCCGCCGGCCTCGCCCTGCCGAACGCGACCACGGCGATGCTGGGGATCGATCATCTGCTCGATCGTTGGCCGCGGACGCTGTCTGGCGGTGAGGCGCGGCGGGTGGCGATCGGGCGGGCGCTGCTGAGCGATCCCGCCTTCCTGCTGCTCGACGAGCCGCTGTCGTCGCTCGATCGGCCACGCCGCGAGGAGATCATGGCCGCGATCGAGCGGGTGCGCGACGAGATCGGCCTGCCGATCCTGATGGTGACCCACGACCCGGGCGAGGCGGAGCGGCTCGCCACCCGGATCGTCACGCTCTGATCACACCGCCTGTCAGTCAGCGCCGAGGCCGAGCTGCGCGCGCATCTTCTCCAGCGGCACGCCCTTGGTCTCGGGGAAATAGGCCCAGACCACGACGAACTGCAGCGCCATCATCACCGCGAAGAAGATGAAGGGCAGGCCCGCCGAAATCGCGGCGATCGGCGGGAAGGCCGCGGCGATGATCGCGTTGAGCCCCCAATGGGTGCTCGCGCCGATCGCGCTGCCGCGCGAGCGCACCTGGGTGGGGAACACTTCCGAGATGTAGACCCAGATCACTGCGCCGGTGCTCGGCGCGAAGAAGGCGATGAAGCCGATCAGCGCCGGCAGCAGCACCCAGGACGGCAGGGTGCCGAGCAGCGACAGCCCGCCGACGAACAGGCAGGCGGCCATGCCGATGCTGCCGATCATCAGCAATGTGCGCCGGCCGAGCCGATCGATCAGCAGCATGCCGACGAAGGTGAAGACGCCGTTGACGATGCCGATGATGATCGCCTGCACATCGGGCGACAGCGCGCTCGACGAGCGGCCGAAGATGTCGTTGAGATAATAGAGGAAGGCGTTGATCCCGGAGAGCTGGTTGAACCCGGCGACCAGCATCGCGAGCATGATCGGCTTGCGGTGGCGGCGCCATGACAGCCGCTCGCTGCCCGACGGCTGTTCGGCAAGACCGCTGTTGATGTCGGCGATCTCGGCGTCGACCGTCGCGCCGTCCATGCCGATCCGGCCGAGCGACTGGCGCGCCTCGGCCTCCTGGCCGCGCATGATCAACCAGCGCGGCGAATTGGGAATGCGGAACAACAGGCCGAGGAAAACCAGCGCCGGCACCGCGGCGATGCCGAGCTTCCAGCGCCAGGCGATCTCGCCAGGCTCGACCGCGGCGATGATCGCGTTGGAAACGTAGGCGAGTAAGATGCCGAAGATGACCATGAACTGGAAGGCGGCGACCAGCTGCCCGCGCCGCGCCGGCGGCGAGATCTCCGAGATATAGACCGGTGCCAGCACCGACGAGCCACCGACTGCGAGCCCGGCGATGACCCGGAAGAACACCAGCGAGCCCCAGTCCCACGCGAATGCGCAGCCGATCCCGCCGACGACGTAGAACAAAGCGAGGATGCGCAGGGTGTTGCGGCTGCCGTAGCGATCACCGGGAATGCCGGCGAACAGCGCGCCCGCGAGCGTGCCCCACAAGGCGGCCGAGACGGTGATCCCGAGCCATGCCGGCGTCAGCGCATATTCTCGGGTGAGCGCCTCGGTGACACCGGAGATCACCGCCGTGTCGAAGCCGAACAGCAGCCCGGCGAGCGCGGCGGTGGCAATGCAGGCGATCAGGCCGGCGTTGAGCAGGGTCGGCTCGCGGGTGGGGATCGTCGCCAAGGAACGCCTTTCAGTGATGTCGGCACCCTTACGCCCGATGGCGGGTTGTGGTTCAAGCCCCAAAACCACGCCTGCCTGCGAAGGAACCGCGCTCATGTATCTCGGCATCGATCTCGGCACGTCGGGGGTGAAGGTGGTGGTGACCGATAGCGTCGACGCGGTGATCGCCCAGGCGAGCGCCCCGCTCACGGTGTCGCGGCCGCAGCCGATGTGGTCGGAGCAGGACCCGGCCGATTGGTGGCGCGCGGTCGATGCGGCGGTGTTGCAGATCGATCCGGCGCTGCGCCGGCAGGTGCGCGGCATCGGCCTGTCCGGGCAGATGCACGGCGCGGTGCTGCTCGATACCGCCGACGCGGTGCTCCGCCCGGCGATCCTGTGGAACGACGGTCGCGCCCAGCCGCAATGCGCCGAGCTCGAGCGGATCGAGCCGCGGGTCGCTGCGATCACCGGCAATCCGGTATTGGCCGGGTTCACCGCGCCCAAATTATTGTGGGTTCGCGAGCAGGAGCCGGCGGTCTTCGCAGCGACTAGGCGCGTGCTGCTGCCCAAGGACTATCTGCGGCTGCTGATGACCGGCTCGTGCTGGTCCGACATGTCGGACGCCAGCGGCACCTTGTGGCTCGATGTCGGCGCGCGGCGCTGGTCGGGCGCGATGCTGGCGGCGTGCGGCCTCGACGAGGCGATGATGCCGGGGCTGGGTGAGGGCAGCGCCGCCTCCGCCGCGTTGCGCGCCGAGGTGGCGACCGCCTGGGGCATGGCACGGGTGCCGGTCGCCGGCGGTGGCGGCGACAATGCCGCCGGTGCAGTCGGCCTCGGCGTCACCGATCCAGGCGACGCGTTCCTGTCGCTCGGTACTTCGGGGGTGATCTTTGTGGTGACGGACGGCTTCCGGCCGGCGCCCGACCGCGCGGTGCACGCCTTTGCCCATGCCGTGCCGGAGCGCTGGCATCGCATGTCGGTGATGCTCAGCGCCGCCTCGGCGCTCGACTGGGCGACCCGGCTGCTCGGCCTCGCCGACGTCGGCAGCCTGCTCGATCTCGCCGCCACGGCGGACCGGCGCGGTGTGCCGGTGTTCCTGCCCTATCTGTCGGGCGAGCGGACGCCGCACGCGGATCCGGGCGCGACCGCGGCCTTGGCCGGCATGACCGGCGATACCGGGCCGGCCGAGATCGCCCAGGCGGCGATGGAAGGCGTCGCCATGGGGTTGCGCGACGGCCTGGATGCGCTGACCTCCGCCGGCGTCGAGATCGGCCCGCTGGCGATGGCGGGCGGCGGTGCGCGCTCGACCAGCTGGGGACGGATCATCGCCGCCGCGCTCGACCGGCCGCTGATCTGGCGCGCGGGCGGCACCGTCGGGCCAGCATTGGGTGCGGCGCGGCTGGGGCGGGTGGCGGCGGGCGATAGCGATGTCGCCGGCTTGTCGGTCGCCCCCGCCGTGACGGCATCGGTCGAGCCCGACGCGTCGCTTGCGGCGGCGATGGCGGAGCGGCAGCACCGCTTTCGCCGGCTTTACCCGCTGGCGCAGCGGGGCGGTTGAGCGCGGCGCATACGAAAGGGGCGGCCCGTTGCCGGACCGCCCCCTCGATACGCACAATTGACCGAAGAGCTTAGCGCTTCGAGAACTGGAAGCTGCGGCGTGCCTTGGCGCGGCCGTACTTCTTGCGCTCGACGGTGCGGCTGTCACGGGTGAGGAAGCCGGCGGCCTTGACGGGCGCGCGCAGGATCGGCTCGTACTTGGTCAGCGCCTGGCTGATGCCGTGCTTGACCGCGCCGGCCTGGCCCGAGAGCCCGCCGCCCTTGACGGTGCAGATCACGTCATACTGGCCGTCGCGCTCGGTGATGCCGAACACCTGGTTGATGACGAGACGCAGCGTCGGCCGCGCGAAATAGACCTCCTGGTCACGACCGTTGATCGTGATCTTGCCCGAGCCGGGCTTGAGCCAGACGCGGGCGACGGCATCCTTGCGGCGACCGGTCGCATAGGCGCGGCCCAGCTTGTCGAGCTCCTGCTCGCGCAGCGGCATCGTCGGCGCGGCGGGCTCCTCGATGCGGCCGGCCATGTAATCCTCGGCCTTGGCATCGGCGGTGTCGACATTGGCGGTCGGCGCAGCAGCCGGCGCCGGCTGGTTCGTCAGGTTCGCGAGATCGGCGAGGGACTGGCGGTTGTCGGTCATTATGCGCCCACCTTGTTCTTGCGGTTCATGCCCGCGATATCGAGGACCTCGGGGTTCTGGGCTTCGTGCGGATGCTCAGTGCCCTTGAAGATGCGCAGGTTGCGCATCTGCTCGCGACCCAGCGGCCCGCGCGGGATCATGCGCTCGACGGCCTTCTCGAGCACGCGCTCGGGGAAGCGGCCTTCCAGCACCTTGGCAGCGGTGATGCCCTTGATGCCGCCGGCATAGCCGGTGTGCTTGTAATAGATCTTCTTCTCAGCCTTGTTGCTGGTGAAGCGGATCTTGTCGGCATTGATGACGATGACATTGTCACCGCAATCGACGTGCGGGGTGAAGCTCGTCTTGTGCTTGCCGCGGAGCACGTTGGCGATGATCGACGCAGCGCGACCAACTACCAGATCCTCGGCATCGACAATATGCCACTTCTTCTCCACCTCAGCCGGCTTCACCGACTTGGTGGTCTTCATCAGCGCCTTCATGGCAGACCTTTCGCGTTCAAAATGCAGCGCGCCGCCCGATGACAGGCAGCGCGATTGAGGCGGCTAGTGATGGAAGGGCCCGGAAAAGTCAAGCAAAGCGCGGCTTTGCTGACGGGTAAAATGATACCTTAGCTATTCCGGGCGCGGCGACGCGGCGGTGCCGCGGCTCACCGCGTGAGCGGCGACCACCGTCGCGATCAGCAGCAATGCCGCATTGGCCTGGTGCGCCACCGCGACATGGATGTTCACCCCGGTCATCAGCGTCGCGATGCCGAGGATGATCTGCAGCGTCACCAGCGCGACAACGACGAAGCCGGCGCGCGACCGGCAGGCGGTGGCGCGCACCGCCAGCCAGGTGAGGCCGGCCGCGGTGACCATCGCCCACCAGCGGTGGATGAATTGCACCACCACCGGATTGTCGATGGCGTTGCGCCATGCCGGGTCGACCATCGGCGTGCCCGCCGGGAACAGCGTGTCGCCCATCAACGGCCAGCTTGCAAAGGCATAGCCGGCATCGAGCCCGGCGGTGAAGGCGCCATAGAGCAATTGCACCACCAGCAGCGCCAGCGCGATCACCGCGACCGGGGCAGGCCGGGCCGGGACAGCCAGCGGATCGCGCGCCAGCGCGAGCAGGTCGAGCGCGGTCCACACCATGCCGGCAAGGATGGTCAGCGCGGTGAGCAGGTGGACGGCGAGGCGGATGTGGCTGACGTCAGTGCGCACCGACAGGCCCGACGCGACCATCCACCAACCGATCGCGCCCTGCAGCCCGCCGAGCGCGAGCAGCGCACACAATCGCCAGCCATAGCCGGCGGGGATGCGCTTACGCACCGCGAACCAGATCAGCGGCAGCGCAAAGGCGAGCCCGATCGCGCGGCCGACGAGGCGATGGAGATATTCCCAGAAGAAGATCGCCTTGAACCCCGCCAGGGTCATGCCCTGGTTGAACGCGGCATATTCGGGGATGCGGCGGTAATTGGCGAACTCCGCCTGCCATTGCGCATCGTTGAGCGGCGGAATGATCCCGCTGATCGGCTTCCACTCGGTGATCGACAGGCCCGATTCGGTGAGGCGGGTAATCCCGCCGATCACCACCATCGCCACGATCAGCCCGGCCATCAGGAACAGCCAGGTGGCGATCGCACGCGGACGCGCGGGTGACAGGAAGGCGGCGCTGGGCTGGAGCATCCCGCGCAGGTACTCCAGCGCGTCGGGCGCGCCAAGCCGTAGATGGCCGTTCCGGACCGCTGCGCTCGCTTGGTTAACGGCGGCGAGAATGGTTTCAATCGCCGGCATGATCTAGATCAGCCCTTAACGGCATAGTCTCCGGAAGGTGAACGGACCACGTGGGCCATCGAATTCGGATCATGTCGACGGCGATGCGCCGGCGCTACGGTGCCGGTGATCTCGCGGCGATCACCGCGATGATCGACTACGCACGCGATCGCCAGCGCTGGGACAAGATGGTGTTCTGGAGCAAGGTGCTGTGCCGCAACCGGATGTACGCGGTCGGCCTCGCGGCGATCGAGGCCGCGCCACGCCAGGGGTGGGTGGAAACCACCTATGACGAGGCCAAGGCCTGGCGGGCACGACGCAGGGCCGGTGGCTGATCGGCTTGCCGCGACGGGTGCGACGCCCTAGATTTACGGCATGGCCGCGCATGCTCACCATCATCATTACGAGCCGCAAGGCGACGATCTCACCCGCGCGGCACAGGCGACGCTGGAGCGCGCCGGCGAGCAATGGACCCAGATGCGCGCTAGCGTATTCGGTGCGCTCGCGGCGTTCGAGAAGCCGGCGAGCGCCTATGACATCGCCGAGGCGGTGTCGCGCCACGAGGGGCGCCGAGTCGCCGCGAACAGCGTCTATCGCATCCTCGATGTGTTCGTCGCCGCGAACCTGGCGCGGCGGGTGGAAAGCGCCAATGCCTATATCGTCAACGCCCACCCCGATTGCCTCCACGATTGCATCTTCCTGGTCTGCGACAGCTGCGGGCAGACGGTGCATCTCGACAATGACATCATCACCAAGGGCGTGCGGAACGCCGCCCAGGCCGCGGGCTTCTCACCGGTGCGCCCGGTGATCGAAGTGCGTGGTATCTGTGCGAATTGCAGCTGAAGCGAATTCGTAACAATCGACACTAGCGCTGCGAAGGCGTAGGTTGGATCGATGGCCCATGTTCCCGACACGCCGTTGCTCGATACCATCGACACGCCCGCCGACCTCCGCCGCCTCGAGTCGCAGCAGCTCCGCCAATTAGCCGACGAGCTGCGTGCCGAGACGATCTCGGCGGTAGGCAGCACCGGCGGGCATT
>NZ_JALNUP010000008.1 GCF_026540855.1 Sphingomonas sp. GC_Shp_5 | reverse complement strand
CGGCGCGGCGCGCCTTGCCGGATCGGCCTTTCGTCCCCGCCGGGGCGTCGACGGTCTGCTCCGGCGGCGTCGCGACCGTGGCGTCGGCGGTCGTCTGCGCCGGCAGGGGGGCGATGGGCGTGACCGGCGCCGCGACGATGATGGGTGTCGGCGTCGGTAGCGACGGGTCGGTCTGCGCGTATTCGGACTGCGTGTCGTCCTCGGGGCCCGGGGCAGGCTGTTCGCCGGCGCCCGGCGCTGGCTTGCCGCGAAACCGGGCGCCAGGATCGACGGCTGGCTTGCCGGGCACGGCCGTGTCGGCAAGGCGCACCGGCATGGTCGGCTGATCGTCGACCGGCACGGCCACTGCCATCGGGGCGGGCACCGCGATGTTGACCGCGGGAAGCCAGGCGAGCGCGGGATCGAGCGTCGCCGCCTCGGTCGGCAAGATCTTGCCGCCCGCGGCAGCATCCTGCCCGGCGACGGCCATGGCAGCCGCAGGGTCGGCGTTCGCGGTGTCGGCGGTGGGCAGCGCGGTGATCGCCAGCAAGGACAGGGAGAACAGATCGCCGCCCGCGCCCGATACCCCTGCCGCCGGCTGGCCCGCGAGGGTGGGGGTGATGGCAGTGGCGGCGTTGATCATGCGGCTTCTCACGTGGAACGGACTGTTCGTCCGTCACTCAGCAAGGATCGTGCCGTTTGCTCCGGGCGGGTGGCGCTTCTTCCAGCTTGCGCATGTCCTTGAGCGCGATCTGGGCGCGGGCACGGTCGATCAGTTTCTCCACCGCGGTCTGGTCGCGCTTGGCGGCGCGGGTCGCCTCAGCGGCGCGGCTGACGAAGACCTCGGCGTTGAGCACGCGATTCTGCGCCGCGGCGGCGGACTGGTGGAGACGCTCGCGGAAATGCGCGGCTGCACCGAGTGACGCGCCGAGCGCGTTTTCGGGGGTCGGCGAGACGGCATCGGCGAGCGCGCCGATGCGCTGGGCAAGCGTCGCTTCGCTGGCGAACTTCTCGCGCGCGCGCGCCTCGTCGGCATGCTTGAGGTTGAGCTGGAGCGTGCGGACGCGGTGGATCCGCGCCAGCTTCTTCGGATCAGCCACCGAACACGCCGGTCAGCTCGGCGACCGAATCGGCCAGCGAGACATTCTGGTCGGCATCCTGCTTGATATATTCCATCACCGCGGGATGCGCGGCGATCGCATTGTCGATCTGCGGATCGGCGCCGGCGCGATAGGCGCCCATCAGCACCAGGTCGCGGTTTTCCTCATAGGTGGCGAGATGGCGGCGCAGCACGCGCGCGGCCTGGAGATGCTCGTAATCGGCGATGTCGGTCATCACACGGCTGACCGAGGGGCCGATGTCGATCGCCGGATAGACGCCGCGCTCGGCAAGGTGGCGGTTGAGCACGATATGGCCATCAAGGATCGAGCGGGCGGAATCGACCACGGGATCGTTGCCGTCGTCGCCGTCGGCGAGCACGGTGTAGATCGCGGTGATCGAGCCGCCGGTGCGCACGTCGGTGCCGGCGCGCTCGATGAGGTTGGGCAGCATCGCGATCGCGCTCGGCGGATAGCCGCGCGCCGAGGCGGGCTCGCCGAGCGCAAGGCCGATCTCGCGGCCGGCATGGGCGACGCGGGTGAGCGAATCCATGATCAGCAGCACCTTCTTGCCCTCGTCGCGAAAGGCTTCGGCGATCGCGGTGGCGCGCAGCGCGCCGCGGATGCGCAGCACCGGCGAATGGTTGGCGGGCACGGCGACCACCACCGAGCGCTGACGCGCGGCGCCGGCGACCTTGGTCTCGAGGAAATCGGCCACCTCGCGGCTGCGCTCGCCGATCAGCCCGATGACGATGACATCGGCCTTGGCGGCGCGGACCATCATGCCGAGCAGCACCGACTTGCCGACGCCCGAGCCGGCCATGATGCCGACGCGCTGGCCCTGGCCGATGGTGAGCAGGCCGTTGATCGCGCGCACGCCGACATCCATCGGCTCGAGCACGCGGCCGCGATCGAGCGGCGACTGGAGCTTGCCCGCGAGCGGCCATTTTGCAGCGCCGCGTATCGGGCCGAGGCCGTCGATCGGCTTGCCGGCGCCGTCGACGACGCGGCCAAGTAACGCCGCGCCGACCTCGGCCTCGCCGGGAGGGCCGACCGGGCGGACCGGCGCGTTGGGGAGCAGGGCGGCGGGGCCGCCGAGGTTCATCATCAGCGTGCGGCCGTTGCGGAAGCCGATCACCTCGGCCTCCACCTTGGCGTCATGGTCGCCACCGATCTGGCATACGGTGCCGACCGGGAGCGACAGCCCCACCGCTTCCATCAGCAGGCCGTCATAGGACGACAGCCGCCCCGATACCTTGGGGCTGGGGCGGAACTGGGCGGCGCCGAGCGTCTCCAGATAATCGGCGGTGAAGCGGTTCAGCATGCGCTCGGCACCGGGATCCGGTCGATCACCTGGGCGAGCTGGTCGAGCCACAGCGCCGGGCCGTCCTCCACCACCGTCGAGGCACTCTCGAGCACGAAGCTGCCGCGCGAGATCGTCGCATCGCCGGCGGCGAAGATCGATTTGGGCAGGCCGCTCTCGATCATGGGCACATCGGCCGGGTTGAGGCGGAGCAGCGCGGATTCGCTCGATTCCGCGAGCAGTTCGGCGGCTGCCTCGATCCGGCTGGTCAGCCATTCGGGCGAGACGCCGACCTCGCCGACCAATTGCGCGACCAGGAACATCACGGTCTGGCGCAACTGCCCGGCGATCCGCTCGCGATCGAGCTGGTGGCCGTTGGCGAGCGCGGCGGTGAGCTCGGTCAGCAGCGCCCGATCACGATCGCCGGTCTCGCGCGCCGCGGCGGCGGCGGCGGCCAGCCCTTCGGCATAGCCGGCGGCATGCGCGGTCTCGACCGGGTTGATGAAGCTGCTCGGCTCCGCTTCGGCATCGAGCGGGTCCCAGCCCTCGGTGGGCCTGGTTGCCGGATCGGCGGGGCTGAAGTGGCGCGGGCGGGCCGCGGCGGGCTCGCGCGCCTCGCGCGTCCAGGTCTCGCGCGCGGCAAAGCCCATCGGCGGCGCGAACGCGGCCTGAAGGATGTGCGCCGCGGTGTCGTGGCGAGCGGCGAAGCCGGCGACGAACTCAGACATAATCGTCGTCGCCTGCGCCCATCACGATGGTGCCGTCCTTGGCGAGGTTGCGCGCGATGCCGATCATCGCCTTCTGCGCTTCAAGCACCTCGGCGAGCTTCATCGGCCCGCGCGCCTCCATCTCGTCGCGGATGCCGTCGGCAGCGCGCGCGGACATGCAGCCGAGGAAGCGGCTGCGCGCCGTCTCGTCCACGCCCTTGAGCGCGCGCGACAGGATGTCGCCGTCGACGTTGCGAATGAGCGTGCCAAGGTTCTTGTCGTCCATGTCGAGCAGATTGTCGAAGACGAACATCGCCTCCTCGATCGCCTTGGCGACATCCTTGTCGATCTTGAACAGCTTGGGCATCACCCGCTGTTCGGTCGCCTTGCGCGCGCCCTGCAGGATCTTGGCGGCCTCGCGCGTGCCGCCGAGCAGCACGCTCGCCGATGACGAGCCGCCGCCGCGGCGGTTGGCGAGCATGGTGCGCAGCGTCTCGACGGCCTCGGGGTTGATCGGGCCGAGCCGGGCGATGCGGTGGAGAATATCGGGCTGGATCGCGTCGGGCAGCAGCTCGAGCACCTGGCCACCGATCGCGGGATCGAGGTTGGCGATCAGCACCGCGGCGATCTGCGGATGCTCCTTCTCGACCATCGCGGCGATCTCGGGCGCCTCCATCCAGTCGAGCAGCTCGAGCTCGCAGGCGGCCTCGGCCGGAGTGATGCGCGCGAGCACGCTGTCGGCTTTTTCCGGCCCGAGCGCGCGGTGCATTACCGCCTCGATCTTAGGGCGGGGATCGAAGCTGATCCCGGTGCGCTCGCGGGCGCGGCCGACGAAATCGTCGAGCACGTCCTCCACTTCCTGTTCGGAGACATCGGCGACCGCGAACATCGCGGTGCCGAGCTGGCGGACTTCCTCGGGCTCGAGCTTCTGGAGGATGGCGGCAGCCTCCTCCTCGCCGACGAGCATCATCAGTACCGCGGCGCGCTCGACGCCGGTGTAGGTACGGGGAGCAACGGCGGTGCTCACTTGGCTTCGGCCTTGATCATGTCGCGGACCGCCAGGGCGGCACGCGCCGGATTGTCACGGGTGAAGCCGCGAACCGCGCCGATGCGCTCATCGGTGCCGCGGCTCTGCTCGAGGCGATCGAGGCTGACCGGGTCGGCGACGGTGATGCCGTCGGTGTTGGCGAGCGCGCCATCGGCGCCGCCGATCGGGGCGCCGAGCACCGGATTGGCATCGTCGCGCTTCTTCATCAGCCCCTTGGCGAGCGGGCGGACACCGAGCAGCAGCACCAGCAAGGCGATGACGATCGCGGTAGCGTTGCGGGCGAGCACCGGCAGCCAGGCATTGTCATACCATTTCGGCCCACCGGCGACGTCGGCCGAGGCATCGGCGAACTTGCGGCTGATCACGGTGACTTGGTCCTGGCGGGCCTGGTCGAAGCCGACCGCGCTCTTCACCAGATCGGTGATCTGGTTGATCTCCATCGCGGTGCGCCGGGTCTTGTCGGGATCGCGGAGCAACACCGCGACCGACAGGCGCTTGATGGCGCCGGGCGCGTTTCGCGTCACCGACACTTCCTTGCCGAGATCATAAGCGCGCTGGAACGCGTCGGACTGCTTGGCCGCATTCGGTGCAGCACCGCCGGCGACCGGCTGCGGATCGGTGCCGGGTGCCGCACCGCTGGCGCCGTTGGCGGCCTGCGGGGTCTGCAGCTGGCTGGCGGGCGGCGGCGTGTTGGAGAGCGCACCGGGGATGCCACCGGGCGCCGCGGCGGCGGTAGCGGCCTGATTACCGGTCCAGTTGCCGGTCTCGGCGCGCAGCGCGCCCTGCTTCTCGTAGCTCTCGCGGGTCGCCTGGGTCTCGTCGAGATTGACGTCGGCCTGCACCTCGGTGGTGAAATTGCCCGCGCCGACCAGCGGCGTGAGCAGCTGGATCAGCTGCTGGCGATACTTGTCCTCGACGTGACGCTGCACCTCGAGCCGCTGGTCGCCCGCGGGATCGCCGTTGCCGCCGGGCTTCGACAGCAACGCGCCGAGCTGGTCCACTACGGTGACGCCCTCGGGCTTCATGCCCGGCACCGACGACGCGGTGAGGTTGATGATCGACTGGACCTGCGCGGCGCTCAGCGAGCGGCCACCCTGCAGCTTCAGCACCACGGAGGCGGACGGCGCGGCATTGTCGCGCACGAACACCGATGCCTCGGGCATGGCGAGGTGGACGCGTGCCTCGGCGACCGCGTCGATCTCCTCGATCGAGCGGGCGAGTTCGGTCTCGCGGGCCTGGCGAAGGCGCTCGCCCTCGACGGCGCGGCTGACACCCATGGGGAGCGAATCGAGGATCGCGTAGCCGCCGGGCGCCGCCTTGGGCAGGCCCTGGCCGGCGAGCAGCATCCGCGCCTTGTTGAAATCGTCCTCGTTGACGGTCAGCGAGCCGGTACCGTCGTCGATGTGGCTGGCGATGCTCGCCTGGGTCAGCGCGGAGGTGACCGCCTGCTTGTCGGCATCGGTAAGGCCGGTGAACAGCGTCTTCTGCGTCGGCGTGGCGAGCATCATCCAGGCGAGCGCGGCGGCGCCGATCAGTCCGACGAGCAGCGTCATCGGCAGCGCGCGGCGCACCGCGGGCTGCGCGAGCATGCCCTTGATCTGGAGCAAAGGGTTGGCGAACTTCTCGGGCAGCGCCGACGTGGTGGTGGCGAGGGCGGTGTTCATATCAGACCGGCATGCTCATGATGTCCTTATAGGCGGACAGGAGTTTGTTGCGGACCTGCAGCGTGGCTTCGAAGCCCACCGAGGCCTGTTGGCGCGCGAGCATCACCTTGGCGATGTCCACGGTCTCGCCGCGTTCGTAGCTTTCCGACAGCGTGGAGGCCTGGTTCTGGGTCTCGTTGACCCCCTTCAGCGCGTCCTGCATCGTGTCGGCGAAGCTGACCGGCTTGGCCGCGCTCGTGGCGGCGGCGCTGTCGACCGACCCGCTCGCGCTGGCGCGGCTCAGCGCCTGGTTGCGCTCCAGGATCTGCGAGCGCATCGCCATCACCCGGTCGATGCTCATCGCACCGCCGATCCCTGCGACGCCGCTCATGCCCGGGCCGCCATGTTGGTGCGGGCGAGATCCTCACCCTGTTCGCGTGCCTTGGCGAGCCGGTAGCGCAAGGTGCGCTCCGAAATGCCGAGCCGCTTGGCAGTTTCGATCCGGCTGCCGCCGCAGGCGGCGAGGGTTTCACGGATCGCCTGGAATTCGCTCATCTGCACGACGTTACCGAGTGTTGCCGTATCGGCGGGGAGGAACACCGGCGGCGGCGCCGGCGCGTTGATCGCGACAACGGGGGCCTCGGTGCGCTGGAAGGTGAAGCTGATCGGGCGATCGAACACGATATGGGCAAGCTCGATGGTGTCGCCGCCGGCGAACAGCAGCGCGCGCTGGATCACATTCTCGAGCTCGCGGACGTTGCCGGGCCAATCATAATCGACCAGCGCCTGCACTGCCTCGGCGGTCGGCCACGGCACCACCGCGCGATTGCCGGCGTGGCGCAGGATCATCGTCGCGGCGAGCGCGGGAATGTCCTGGGTGCGCTCGGCGAGCGGCTTGGTGGACAGCGGGAACACCGACAGGCGGTAATAAAGATCGGCGCGGAACCGGCCCGCGGCCACCTCGGCCTGGAGATCGCGGTTGGCGCAGGCGACGACGCGGACGTCGATCGACTGGGGCACCGAGGCGCCGATCGGCACCACTTCGCGCTCCTGGAGGACGCGCAGCAGCTTGGCCTGCAGCTGCAGCGGCATCTCGGCGATCTCGTCGAGCAGGATGGTGCCGCCGTCCGCCGCGCGGAAGAAGCCTTCGCCGCCGCTCGAGGCGCCGGTGAACGCGCCCTTCTGGTGGCCGAACAGCAAGGCCTCGAGCATCGTCTCGGGCAAAGCGGCGCAGTTGATGGCGATGAACGGGCCATCCTTGCGCGCCGAATTGTTGTGGATCGCGCGCGCCAGCACTTCCTTGCCGGTGCCGGTGGGGCCGTTGATCAATACCGTAATGTCCGCCTGCGCGACCCGTTCGGCGAGCGCGAGCAGCGCCAGGCTCTCGGGATCGGCAGCGGTGGGCTGGTTGGGGCCGGCGACGAGCGCGCGAGCGAAGCCATTGCCGACCGCAGCGTCTGCCGGGCCGAACGCGATTCGCGCGGGATTTCCGTTGCTTGACGGCACAATGTAGCGGCCATCCTCGCCGATGATCACCGTTCGCGCCGGGGCGGGCGGGGCCTCGCCTTCGGCGATCAGAAACAGATCAGCCGGTCCAGGCTGGACCGATTCGAAGGAACCAATGCCGAAACCCTGAGCCCGGAGGCTCGAGAGCAGCGCGTATTTGCGGGAAGTGACTGCAGCAGAAGGAAAAATCGAGCGCATTGGTTACCCCCAAGGACAGGCTCTCAATGCGGCAAGTTCGGTTAAAGCCCTGTTAAAATCGGTTGCAGGCGGCAAAACTTTTCCGGGTGCGTCCGCGCGCGCGTTACGCGCCAGCGGCCTGCGCTTGCGCGCGTACGCGTACGCGTAGGAGGGGGCTGGGGAAGGGATCCGGAGGCTGCGATATTTTCGCTAAAGCCGCCCCGTAACCGGCCGTTACTCCATTTGACGGCTCGGCCCTCCGCTCTGGGGGCGGCGGTGAAGCCGTAGCAAATGGAGATATTCTCATGACTGTCATCGGTACCAACGTCGCCGCACTTCGCTCGTCGAATGCTTCCACCGCAGCCAACAGCCAGCTGTCCACCGCGATGGAGCGCCTGTCGACCGGCAAGCGCATCAACAACGCGTCGGACGATGCCGCCGGCCTCGCCATCTCGTCGTCGATGACGGCGTCGATCAAGGGCATGACCCAGGCGATCCGCAACGCCAACGACGGCATCGCCCTCGCCCAGACCGCCGACGGCGCGCTCGACGAAGCCAGCAACATCCTGCAGCGGATGCGCGAACTCTCGGTCCAGTCGGCTTCGGGCACCTACCAGGACACCGACCGCGCCAACATGCAGGTCGAGGTCAAGGAGCTCAAGCAGCAGCTCGTCAGCATCATGGGCTCGCAGTTCAACGGTGTCGACCTGTTCAAGTCGACCGACAACGTCATCAACATCCAGACCGGTGCGGACTCGACCGACAAGGTGGGGCTCAAGATCAGCGGGCTCAACCTGACCAACGTCAGCGGCTCTGCGGCCACCGCCACCACCACCACGGGTCAGCTCGGCACCGCGCTGCTCGCGGGTGATCCGAAGGTCGGCACCACCCACGTGATTTCCGCCGAGGACGTCGCCTACGGTGCCCAGATCAAGGGCACCGGCACGACCCAGGCGGATGCCACCACGGCTCAGATCGGCACCACGGTGACGCTGGCGGCCGGTGACCAGGTGTATGAGGAAGCGGCCACGACGGGCACCGCCACGGGCGGCATCGACATAGGCAGCAAGGCTGGTGCGGAAGCGGCGATGGGCCTGCTCGACACCGCGCTCCAGGCCGTGGCTACCACCCGCGCCTCGATCGGCGCCGGCGAAAGCCGCCTGCAGTCGGCGGTCAACTCGCTGACCACCAACGTCACCAACCTGACGGACGCCAAGAGCCGGATCGAGGACGCCGACTTCTCGACCGAGACCACGGCGCTCGCCAAGGCCCAGATCCTGAGCCAGGCCTCCACCGCGATGCTGGCCCAGGCCAACCAGAGCCAGCAGGGCGTCCTCAAGCTCCTCCAGTAACCGCGTATCGGCGCCGGCACCGGCCCCCCAAGAGGGTGCCGGCGCCGACCGGGTCCTTTCGCGAGAAAGGGCACCATTACCCCGGTGGCTCCATGCCACCGGGGTTTTTGGCGTTGGCGGATGGAGGTCACGCCCGCGGCGATACGGATCGTTGGCGACCAGCAGGTCCGGCGGCCCACGCCGTCATTCCAGCGGAAGCTGGGATCTGCCCGCAAGGGTGGGATAACGCTACGGCAAGACCTCAGCTTTCGCTGAGGTGACGGTACAGCCGGCGGCCGATAACTAGTCGAGGTGATCAAGCCTTCATCGGCCGGCGGCCAAGCGAACACTGGTTCGTGCTCATGGTTCGTTCGATGGCGAGACTCAGCTCGGCAAGGCGCATTGCGACGTATCCTCGACGCACGCGGCCGGCCTTATAGCTGGACATGAAAAACCCAGGCCGCCGACATCTCGGCGACCTGGGTCCTGCATGCTGCGCGTGGAACCGCGTGCGGCGGCGCTACACCTTCTTCGCGAGCGCCCGCTTGAGCTTGGCGTGCGCGGCCGCCTTGATCTGGCAAACCCGCGCGGCGCCGATGTCGAGCACCTGGCCGATCTCCTCGAGGTTGAGCTCCTCGACATAATAGAGCTGGATCACCATCGCCTCGCGCTCGGGCAGGCCGGAGATTGCGGCGATCAGCGTGTCGCGCAGGTCGCTGGTGGCGAGTTGCTCGAAGGCGTCGGGGGTGTCGTCGGCGAACCAGGGGAGATCGTCCTGGTAAACATCGTCGATCGATTCGAAGCGCACCGCCGCGGCGGTCTCGTAATCGGCGCGCAGCTTGTCGACGCTGATACCCAGATGCTCGGCGATCATGGCTTCTCCCGGGGCATGCCCCGTCTGTGCGGTGAGGGTGGAAACGGCGGCGGCATACTGCCGGCGGCGGCGCATCGCGCCGCGGGTGGTGGTTGCCTGGCGGCGCAGCTCGTCGATCATCGCGCCGCGCAGCCGGGTCTGCAGATAGGCGCGGAACTGCGCGCCCTGTTCGGCAGCCTGGCCTGCGGCCTCGACCAGCGCGACGAGACCGACCTGGACGAGATCCTCGACCTCGATCAGGCTGCTCATCGAGCCATGGACATGCCAGGCGATGCGCCGCACCAGCGGCAGATGCTGGCGGACCAGCGCCTCGGTGTTGGCGGCGGCGCGGCGCGGCGAATAGGTCAGCGGCTGCTCCGGCACGAGGTGCGCGGGCGCGGGCTGCGCGCTTGCGAACATCTGCTTCATCGGTTCGGCGCTCATGCGGCGAGCGCCTGCGGCGCGCCGATCACGGCGACCACCTCGACGGCCTTCTCTTCAGGCACCTCGAAGAAGGACAGCACCGGCGTATCGGGCAGGCAGGTCTTGACCAGCTTGCGGATGGCGAGGCGGATCGCGGGCTGGACGACCAACGCGAACGGCTTGGCCTCGGCGATCAGCGGCTGAGCCGCCTGCTGCAGGGCATCGACGATGCGGCGTCCGAGATCGGGCTCGATCACGTGGCGGCGCGAGCTGTCGGCGCGCGCGGCCTGGCCGAGCAGCCCCTCGAGCTGGCCTTCCAGAGTCATCACCCGCAGCGGCTCGCGCACGCCGCACAGCTTCTGGATGATCAGCGGGCCGAGCTCGGGACGGATCAGCTCGATGATCTCCTCGGCATCCTGGGTGCGATAGGCGGCGACCGAGATGGCGCCGGCGATACGACGGAACTCCTTCAACGGGATGTTCTCCGCGAGCAGGCCTTTGAGGACCTGGGTGAGGGTGGTGAGCGACAGCGGCTGCGGGGTCAGCGAGGCGACCAGCTGGCCGGCGCGTTCCTTGAGGCCGTCGAGCAGCGCCTGGACCTCATCGGGGCCGAGCAGCTCGCTCGCGCTCTGGCCGAGCAGGTGGTTGAGGTGGGTCGCCATCACCGTGCCGGCGTCGACGACGAGGAAGCCCGCGCCGGTCGCGGCGTCGGCATCGCCCGACGGGATCCAGGTGGCGTCGAGCCCGAAGGTCGGGTCCTTGGCCTTCTTGCCGTGGAGCGCACCGTAGGCCTGGCCGGTATCGAGCGCGAGCATCTCGTCGGGCGATACCTGGTCCTCGCCGACGCAGACGCCGTTGACCATGATCCGATAGGTGAAGGGGGCAAGGTTGATGTCGTCGCGCACCCGGCACTGCGGCACAACGAAGCCCAATTCTTTGGAGAGCTGGCGACGCACGCCGGTGATCCGGCCCATCAGCGGCGCGCCGCGGCGCTCGTCGACCAGCGGCACCAGGCCATAGCCGATGTCGAGGTTGACCTGCATGCCGTCGTTGACCTCTTCCCAGCCGATCCGCGACGGATCGACCGGCTCGGCGGCGACCGCCTCGACGGTGGCGATGACCGGGCGGCGCTCGATCTGGCGCAGCTTCCAGGCGGCAAAACCGGCGATGGCGGCGGCGGGCAGGATGATGAAATGCGGCATGCCGGGCAGGATGCCGAGCAGCCCGAGGATCACCGCCACCGGGGTCCAGGTGCGCGGAGATCCGAACTGGCCGCCGATCTGGCCGGCGAGATCCTTGTCGGAACTCACCCGGGTGACGATCGCGGCGGCGGCGATCGACAGCATCAGCGAGGGCAGCTGCGCGACCAGCGCGTCGCCGATCGCGAGCAGGATGTAGCTCTTGGCGGCGGCGGCGATGGTCATGCCATGGCTGACCGGGCCGAGGATCAGCCCGCCGACGACGTTGGCGGCGAGGATCAGCATCGCGGCGACCGCGTCGCCCTTCACGAACTTCGACGAACCATCCATCGAGCCGTAGAAATCGGCCTCGGTGGAGACCTCGACGCGGCGCTTCTTGGCGTCGTCGGGGGTGATCAGGCCGGCGTTGAGATCGGCGTCGATCGCCATCTGCTTGCCGGGCAGCGCATCGAGGGTGAAGCGCGCCGAGACTTCGGAGACGCGCCCGGCGCCCTTGGTGACGACGATCAGGTTGATGATCATCAGGATCGCGAACACGAAGATGCCGACGACATAATCGCCGCCGATCAGGAAGGTGCCGAACGCCTCGATGACATGGCCGGCGGCGCTCTCGCCTTCATGGCCATGGACCAGCACAATGCGGGTCGACGCCACGTTGAGGCCGAGGCGGAACAGGGTCGCGAACAGCAGCACCGTCGGGAAGGCCGAGAAATCGAGCGGCTTCTGCGCATTGAGCGCGACCATGAGCACGGCAAGGCTGATCGCAATGTTGGCGACGAAGAACACGTCGAGCAGCATCTTGGGGATCGGCACGACCATGACGACGACGAGCAGCAGGATGGCAAGCGGCAGCGCGGCCTGGCGGCCGCTGGCGAAGAGCTTGTTCACTTGATGTTGGCTCCCATGCTCGCGAGCATCATGTAGGCGAGCCGGGCGTTGTTCGGCGTCGGACGAAGAAGGTTGGTTGCGGCCTGATTGCCCTTGGCCCCGAAGCGGCTCATCGCCGTCGTCGCCCAGGCGAGGGCATCGGCGGCGCTCTCGTTGCCGCCGGTGACGACGGTGGAGCCGTCCATGTTGAGCGATTGGGCGGCGAAGGACAGGTTGGCGGCGCGCGTTTCGGAGACGCTGCTGGCCGCCGCGCCGAGCTTGTCGCTGAACTTGTCGTAGATGTCGGCAAGCGAGCGCTGCTGGCCACCCGCGGTGTAGAAGATACCGCGGTTGGCGTTCGCCGCGCCGGGGAACAGCGAGGCGGCGCCGGCCTGCGGATTGCTCTGCATCGCCGACAGGAACTTCTTGGCGCCGCCGAGGCCGAGGAAGTGCGCCATGTAGAGGTCGGTGCCGGTCGCGGCGCGACCAAGCGTGCCCTCGAGCGCGTCCTTATTGTCCGAGGCGTGCTCGGCGGCCATCATCGAGGCGGCGCCGGGATCGTTGCGCAGCGCGAGGATGGCGCTGCGGGTGCCGCTGTCGCCGACGGTGTAGCGGCCGCCCGAGGTCTGGCCGATGCTGTCGGCAGCCCAGCCGAGGCCATGCTCGGCGCCATGCTTCTTGACTACCGCCAGCCAGCTCTGCTCGACGAACTGGTACAGGCCCGAGGCCGAGGAGGTGCCGGCCTTGGCATTGGCGTTAAGCCCACTCTCCACCTTGGCCTGGCCGAGCAGATAGTCGAAGTCGACGCCGGTCTTGCTGCTGGCAAGAGCAATCGCGGACTGGACCCGGCTGGCAGAAATGGCGTTGACGGTCATGCCGGCTATATCAGCAAGAGCCGTGCCAAGTCGTGGAATTGCCGGGGTTTGCCGGTGGTTGCCGGCAAGTTGCCGGGCCATTGCCGGTTTGCCGGCAACGCCCGGACGGCCAGGCCCTCAGCGAGCCGGCAATCCTAGCCGGCAACGATCCCGGCAGTCGCGGCCGTCACAATCGCGGTCAGGCGTAGGCCTTCACCAGCATCGGGCGGAAGCCGGCAGCGGCATCGCCGGTCAAGGTTTGCAGGCGGCGGCGAACATTTGCCGCCATCAGATTGACGTAGATCCGGCAGGTCTCGTTGAGGCGGTTGGCCTCTTCGGCCAATTCGCGGATCTCGGGGCCGGCGGGGCCGGTGCCGAGCGAGGCGATCGCCTCTATGCCGCTCAGCTTGTCACGCGTCGCGCGCTCGAGGCCGTTGACGTCATTGGCCTTGAGCGCGTCGATTTCCGCGTGGAGGGCGTCGATCACCCGGATCAGCGCGTCGCGTCTATTCATGGCCGTCCCAGTTCATGCTGAGCGCGATCAGCCGGTCGGCGATGGTTGCCGGCAGGATCGGAAAAGAGCCGTTGGCGATCGCCTTTTTGATCTCGGCGACTCGATCCGAATTGACTGGCGGCTCGGCGGCCAGCGCCTTGGCGATCCCGCTCAGCTGGATATCCGCCGCGACGCTGGTCGGCGTCGAACCCTGCTCGCCCTGCTGGACCACGGTCTCCACGACCGGCGTGGCCGCAGGCGCGGCGACGCGCGTGACGCTTCCACTTCCACTGAGCAATGAGCCGATCGATTCCACCATGTCCGCACCTTTTTGTTCTGGCTGACATGAGCATAAACGGTCGCCTTCTGGGCAAGTTTAGAAAAAAAGATTCCGCACGGTGCAGGCCGTAATGCCCGCAAGGCGGCGGGAAATCAGTCGGCCCAGCCCGGCAAGGTCGCGTGGCCGGTCTCGACGGCGATTGCTTGCACGGGATTCTTGGCGTCATCCACCTTGACCATGAAGCGGCCGCCGGGCGGTGCATCGCCCATCGCCACGCCTTCGCGGCTGATCGAGAAACCTTCGGATCCCGCCTCGATCACCACCGGATCGCCGCGGCGGATCACCGGCAGCGCCTTGGGCTGGGCGATCACCGCCAGCGGCGCGGCGGCCGTCGGCGGGGTGGCCGGGCGCATCACCGGCACGAAGATGCGCCAGCTTGGCCCCGCGCACGACACCACCACCGCGTCATGCGCCTCGGTGCGCCACGACAGTGATATCGTCGGACAGGTGGCGAGCCGCAGCCGCGGATCGATCGGGGTACGAGCCCCGCCTTCGGCGCCGACCGGCTTGCTGGTGAAGGCGGTCACCGCGCGGTCGAGCCCGGCGGTGTCCTGAAAGCTGTTCACGGTGCCCGCACCGGCGAGCAGGAGAGTGAGGGCGAAGATCATGGCGCTTCCTTGGTCTCGCCGGCGAAGGCGAGGGTGACCATCGCGGCGCGGCGGCCGGGACGGGTGGCGGTGGTGATGACGATGCGGCGCGGGGCCACGGCAACGAGCACGGCGGCTACCGCACGCGCGCGGTCGGCGGCGAGGATGGCGGCGCTGGCGGTGGCGCGATCGACATCGGCGGCCGAGCCGTCGACCGAGCCAGTGATGGTAAGGCTGACCCGAGGATCACGGACGGCCTCGCGCGCCCAGGCGATCAGGGCCGCCGGATCCTCCGGCAGCGCGGCCGAGCCGGGCGCGAAATCGAGCATGCCCGCCGCCATCACCGGGATCGGTGCCGCCGCTTCGGCGGCGGTTGCGAAGCGCTGGCGCAGGCTAGCGGCGAGCGCGCGCGGGTCGCTGTGCTGGCCGGCCTGGAGCAGGACGAAGAAGCCGACCAGCAGCAGCGCCAGATCGGCGAGCGTGATCAGCCACAAGGGCTTGCCCGGGGCGGGCGAGGGATAGCCGCTCTCGTTCATGCGACGCTCTGCCACGGGCGGCGGATCGCCTCACGCGGGGTTTCGCGCAGCGCGAGGGCGACGAGTGGCGCCTCGATCCGGGTGCGCTCGAACGCCTCGACGCGGCCGGCCGCGCGCAGGCGGTTGCACACCGGCATCAGCAGCAGGTTGGCAAACAGCGCACCATATAGAGTTGCGAGCAGCGCGATCGCCATCGCCGCACCGATCGCGCGCGGATCGTTCATCGTCGCGAACATCGTGGCAAGGCCCACCAGCGTGCCGACCATGCCCATCGCCGGCGCGGCCTCGGCGGCGCCGGACCATACATCGGCGGCGGCGACATGGCGCTCGATGCGGGCGCGGCGGCGATGCTGGAGCAGCGCCTCGACGTCACTGGCGCTGGCGCCATCGACGATCAGCGCGACCGCGGCGGCAATGTCGGGATCGGCATTCACCACGCGGTCAAGCGCGACCACGCCATGGCGCTTGGCGATCCGCGCCTGCGCGGTGATCTGGTCGAGCAGCGGCTCGGCACTGAACGGCTTACGGCCGAGCGTGCGCAGCGCGCGCAGCGCGCGACCGAGATCACGCGAGGGCGTCCGCAGCATGGTGGCAACGGCCGTGCCGCCACCGACGATGGCGAGCGCAAGCGGGTCGAAGAGCTGAGCGATCATCATGCGCGGGTACACAGCAAGTAACGGGCCAGTTTACCAACCGGGAGGTGAGAGGTGGCGAGGAGGTTCCGGGTAGCTGTGCAGAAAGGCCTTCCCAATGGGCGCATCCCCACAACCGTCATCCAGCGAAAGCTGGGATCTCATGGAGGCGCACGAGGCATATATAGCGGGCCTGCACCCATAACTTGCCGCCCACCGGCAGCCATCTTGCCGCTCTCCGGCAGCGCTTGCCGCCGACCGGCAACGGCTTGCCGCTTTCGCTGCCGGCGACCTGCCGCCGCGCCGGAATCCACAAAAATCGAAGTTCTCTGCCTCAGGAATCGAAAACTGGCACGGCGGTTGCTTAGTCTCGGTTGCGCAATGGTGCGCTGGAGATTGGGGCCGATGGCCGCAGATAGCTTGTTCGGGGTTCACGGGGCCGCACTGGAAGTACGCTCGCAGCGTATGGGTGTGCTCGCGTCGAACATCGCCAACGCTTCCACCCCCGGGTTCAAGGCCCGCGACATCGATTTCAAGCAGGCGCTCGCGTCGGCCGAAAACGATGGCGGCGATCAGGGGATCAGCGCTGCGACCAAATATCGCGTGCCGCTGCAGACCTCGATGGATGGCAACACCGTCGAGCTCAACGAGGAGCAGACCGCCTTCGCCGAGAACGCCGTCCAGTATCAGACGACGCTGTCGTTCCTGAACGGGCGCATCGGCCAGATCAGCCGCGCGCTGAAGGGCGAATAAGTCATGGCCGATCCGATGAACATCTTCCAGGTCGCCGGCCGCGCGATGAGCGCGCAGCTGCTGCGGATGAACACCACCGCGTCCAACCTCGCCAATGTCGGCGGCACCGCCGGCTCGGCGGATGCCGCCTACAAGACGATGAAGCCGGTGTTCCGCACCAGCTTCGATGCCGCCAGCGGGCTCTCCACCGTCGATGTCGAGAAGATCGTCACCGCCGGCGAGGCGCCCACCAAGCGCTACGACCCGTCCAATCCGATGGCGGACAAAGACGGCAATATCTACGAGGCCGCCGTCGACGAGAGCCGTGAGCTCGTCGACATGATGGAGACGGCCCGCTCCTACCAGAACAACGTCGAGGTGATGAACACTGCCAAGCAGCTCACCATCGATACCCTCAAGCTGGGCCGCTGATCATGACCGATATCACAAGCACCACCGATTATGCCGCACTGGGCATCAAGACCACCGCGTCGGCCGCCGCCGCCAACGTCTCGACCACCGGCACCAAGACCACGCTCGACCAGAGCGACTTCCTGCAGCTGATGACCGCGCAGCTCAAGAACCAGGATCCGTTCGCGCCGGTCGATAACACCCAGATGGTCGCGCAGATGGCGCAGATGTCGAGCACCGCCGGCATCAGCGCGATGAACGCGACGCTCACCGGCATCGCCACCAAGCTCGGCACCACCAGCGCATCGGACGCGATGAACTATGTCGGCAAGACCGTGCTTACCGCAGGCAAGACCGCTTATGAGCGCACCAGCGGCGGCATTGCCGGCGCGGTCGAGCTCGGCGCCGCCGCCACCGACGTCCAGGTGACGATCGCGGACAGCACCGGCAACGTCGTCAAGACCATCCAGCTCGGCAAGCAGGATGCCGGGACCGCCACCTATGACTGGGATGGCAAGGATGACGCCGGCAACACCGTGGATGGCGGTCCCTACACCGTCACCGCCGATGCCGCCAACGGCTCCAAGACCGTCACCGCGACCAACCTGGTCTGGGCGCCGGTCGAATCCGCCTCGTTGCCTGCCAACGGTACCCCGACCCTCAACGTCACCGGCCTCGGCTCGGTCGATCCCTCCGCGATCCGCTCGGTCGCCTAACCCACCCCTTCGTCCCAGGAGCTACCCCGATGTCCTTCTACACCTCGCTGTCCGGCCTCCAGGCCTCGCAAACCGATATGTCGACGATCAGCCACAATCTGGCCAACGTCTCCACCACCGGCTTCAAGAAGAGCCGCACCGACTTTGCCGACGTGATCGCCTCGAGCGTCTCGACCGATCCGCGCAAGATGGTCGGCTCGGGCGTGGTCGTGAAGTCGACGACCCAGCAATTCGCCGAGGGTAACCTCACCACCACCAGCAACGCGCTCGACCTCGCGCTGGTCGGCGAGGGCTTCTTCACCATGAAGACCACCGGTGTCTCGGACTCGACCACCTATACCCGCAACGGCAGCTTCTCGGTCGATTCCAACAACAACGTCGTCGATGCCCAGGGCAGCTATCTGATGGTCTATCCGGTCGACAGCGACGGCAACGTCACCGCTACCGGTTCGGACGGCCTCACCAACCTGCAGATCCAGCAGACCAGCGGCACGCCCAAGGCGACCGCCGATGTCGCCACCGCGGTGCAGATGTCGTCGACCTCGACCGTCAAGGGCGCCAGCACCTTTGATCGCACCGACACGACGACTTACAACAACTCGGTCGCGACCCGCATCTACGATGCCAACGGCAACCCGATGACGATGACCAACTATTACGTGCGCACCGCCGGCGGCGATGCCGCCGCGACGCCGCCGACCACCGGTACCTGGAACGTCTACACCTATGTCGGCGACCAGCAGATGACCCCCAAGGGCCAGACCACGCCCGGCCCGGTCACGCTGACCTTCGACAACAAGGGCGCGCTCGCCTCGCCGGCTGGCTCGTCGATCGACTTCGAGCAGTTCGTGCCGACCTCGGGCGCCGCGGCGCAGAACCTGTCGCTCAACCTCGCCAACTCCACCCAGCTGTCGTCGGCCTTCTCGGTCAACTCGAAGAGCCAGGACGGCGTTGCCGTCGGCCAGCTCGCCGGCGTCACCGTCACCGATGCCGGCCTGATCCAGGCGAGCTTCTCCAACGGCGACGTGGTGCCGCTCGGCAAGGTCGCGCTGGCCAAGTTCTCGACGCCCTCGGGCCTGCGCCAGATCGGCAACAGCTATTGGGCCGCCACGGGCGTGTCGGGCACCGCGGTGCTCGGCTCGGCGAGCGCGGACGGCTTCGGTTCGCTGATGTCGGGCACCATCGAGGGCTCGAACGTCGACATCACCGAAGAGCTGGTCAACCTGATCGCAGCACAGCGCAACTTCCAGGCGAACGCCAAGGCGCTGGATACCGCGAGCCAGGTCTCGCAGACCATCTTCAACATCCGCAACTGATCACCAGCGGCGGCGCGGAGGCTTAGATGGACAAGTTGGTCTATACGGCGGCGACGGGGCTGCGGGCGCACATGGCGGCGCAGGCAGCGATCGCCAACAACATGGCGAACGTGTCCACCACCGGCTTTCGCGCCGACCGCGTGATGTTCGACCGGATCGAGCTGAAGGGCGGCGGCACCCAGCTGGAGGCACGCATGCCCACCAGCGAAGAGGTCACCGACGCCGATCGCAACCCCGGCACGATCCAGACCACCGGCCGCAGCCTCGATGTCGCCGTCACCGGTAACAACGACTGGCTCGCGGTGCAGGCGGCGGACGGCAGCGAGGCCTACACCCGCCGCGGGGACATGGAGGTCGCGCCCTCGGGCGTGCTCCAGACCGGCGACGGCTATATCGTCCAGGGCAGCGGCGGCCCGATCACCGTGCCCCCGCATGATTCCCTGACGATCGCCGGCGACGGCACCGTCACCATCGTCCCCCAGGGCGGTGATCCCAAGAACCCGCAGGTGCTCGACCGGCTCAAGCTGGTCAGCGCCAAGGGCACCGACACGGTGAAGGGGCTCGACAATCTGCTGCGCGTGCGCGGCGGCGGCACCCTGCCGGAGAATATGGACGCCACCGTCCAGGCGGGGGCGCTGGAAGGCTCCAACGTCAACATGACGCAAGCGCTGGTCGACATGATCGAAAACCAGCGCGGCTATGAGGTTCAGGCGAACCTCATGAAATCGGCCAAGGATATGGACGAGAGCAGCACCTCCGTGATGCGTCTCCCGAGCTAAGGAAAAGACACGATGTCCTCCTCCGCCATGCACATCGCGCGCACCGGGCTTGATGCTCAGGATACGCGCATGCGGGTCATCTCGAACAACCTCGCCAACGTCAACACGACGGGGTTCAAGAAGGATCGCGCCGCGTTCGAGACGCTGTCGTACCAGACGATCACCGCGCCCGGCGCGCAGTCGACGTCGGAGACGAAATACGCCACCGGGCTCAACCTCGGCACCGGCGTGCGCATCCAGGGCACCTCGCGGATCGATACCCAGGGTTCGCTCCAGCAGACCGGCAACAGCTTCGATCTCGCGCTCGACGGCGACGGCTATTTCCAGGTCCAGCTGCCCGGCGGCAACCTCGGCTACACCCGCGCCGGCAACTTCTCGCGCTCGCCGGAGGGCCTGATGGTCACCTCCGAGGGCTATCAGGTAATGCCCGGCATCACCGTGCCGACCAACGCCACCTCAGTGACGATCGGTACCGACGGTACCGTCACCGCGCAGATCCCGGGGCAGACCGAGGGCACCACGCTGGGCCAGATCCAGGTCGCGAGCTTCCCCAACCCCACCGGGTTGCAGTCGACCGGCGACAATTACCTCACCGAGACCGCGTCGAGCGGCGCCGCCAACCTCGGCATCGCCGGCGAGGATGGCCGCGGCCAGGTTCGCCAGGGCTCGCTCGAGGCGTCCAACGTCAACGTCGTCGAGGAGCTGGTCGACATGATCGAATGCCAGCGCGCCTATGAGGTCAATTCGAAGATGATCTCGGCAAGCGACGACATGCTCAAGAACCTGAACCAGAACCTGTGATCAGCACCATGCGCCTTGCCCTCTCGTTCCGTTCCGCGGCCGCTCTCGTGGGCCTGCTCGCTGTTGCCGCCCCGGCCGATGCCGGCGTGTTCGGCAAGAAGAAGCCGCCCGAGGATTTCACCGCGGTGCGCGCGCCGGCGGTGCCGGTGGCGGCGCCCGCCAACGGCTCGATCTTCCAGGTAAGCGACGGCTATGCCGCGCTCTACGAGGGCTGGCGCGCCCGCAAGGTAGGCGATCCGCTGACGATCGTGCTGGTGGAGCGCACCGCCGCGTCCAAGTCGGCAAGCTCCAAGCTTGATTCGTCGGGGTCGGGCAGCATCACCCCGCCCGCCACCGGCGCGCTCAGCCTGTTCAAGGGCACCGACGCCTCGATCAGCGGCGCGCGGAACTTCGATGGCAAGGGCGCGACCGACCAGGCGAATTCGCTCTCGGGCGAGGTCTCGGTCACCGTCGCCGAAGTCTATGCCAATGGCACCATGCTGGTGCAGGGCCAGAAGCGGGTGACGCTCAACCGCGGCGACGAGTTCGTCCGCATCAAGGGCATCGTCCGCACCGCCGATGTCGGCGCCGACAATCGCGTCCCCTCCACCCGGGTGGCGGACGCGCAGATTTCCTACACCGGCAAGGGCGATGTCGCCCGCGCGAGCCGCCAGGGCTGGCTCGGCCGCTTCTTCTCCGTCGTCAGCCCGTTTTGAGGCCCGCACCCATGCGCTTTCTCCTCTCGTTCCTCGCCGCGCTCGTGATCGCGAGCCCCGCGTCCGCCGACCGGATCAAGGATCTCGGCGGCTTCCAGGGCATCCGCGCCAACCAGCTCACCGGCTATGGCGTGGTTGTTGGCCTGCCCGGCACCGGCGACGACAATCTCGAATATACCGTCCAGTCGCTCAAAGCCGTCGCTTCGCGCTTCGGCCTGCAGCTGCCGGCATCGGCCAACCCGGGAATGAAGAACGCCGCGGTGGTGATGATCACCGCCGAGCTGCCGCCCTTCGCCAAGCCGGGTCAGCGGCTCGACATCACCGTCGCCTCGATGGGCAAGGCCAAGAGCCTGCGCGGCGGCAGTCTGGTGCTGAGCCCGCTGCTCGGCGCCGACAACCAGATCTACGCGATGGCGCAGGGCAACCTCGCGGTCGGCGGGCTCGGCGCCGAAGGCGCCGACGGCTCCAAGATCGTCGTCAACATTCCCTCCACCGGTCGCATTCCCGAAGGCGCCACCGTCGAGCGCGCGGTCGCGACCGGCTTCGACACCGCGCCGAACCTCACCTTCAACCTCGCCCGGGCCGATTTCACCACCGCGCAGAACGTCGCCACCGCGATCAACCAGAAGCTCGGCTTCGGCACCGCCCAGGCGGTGGACGCGGTATCGGTGGCGGTGCGCGCGCCGCAGGGCGCCGACGTCCGCGCGACGCTGATGAGCACGATCGAGAACCTCGATGTCACCTCCGCGGAGGCGCCGGCAAAAGTAATTGTAAATGCGCGCACCGGAACGGTCGTTATCAACAGTGCGGTGAGGGTGAGCCCCGCCGCGGTGACGCACGGCAAGCTGACCGTGCGCATCGATGAAAACCAGCGGGTCAGCCAGCCGGCGCCGTTCAGCCAGGGCAAGACCGCGGTGGAGCAGCGCTCCAACGTGTCTGTCGAGGAGGAGAAGAAACCGATGTTCCTGCTCAATCCCGGCCCCAAGCTGGCCGACGTGGTCAAGGCCGTGAACGCGATCGGTGCGTCGCCGGCCGATCTGGTCGCGATCCTCGAAGCCCTCAAGGAAGCAGGCGCGCTGCGCGCGGAGCTGATCGTCCTGTGAGCGACATCCCGGCCCTGGCGAGCGCGACTCCGGCGGTTCCGACCACCGGTATCTCGACCGATACCGCGCGCCTCAAGAGCGCCGACAACCTCAAAAAGGCCGGCCAGCAGTTCGAGGCGGTGTTCAACGGGATGATGCTCAAGAGCATGCGCCAGGCGAAACTGGCCGATCCGCTGTTCGATTCGAAGGCGCTGGATACCTTTTCCGAGATGCAGGATACCCGCCTCGCCCAGTCGATGGCGGAGCACACTCCAATCGGCATCGGCAAGGCGATGACCGATTTCCTGTCGAAATCTCAAGCTGATCTTAAGACAAATACGGCAGATCCGCCCAAATGAGCGACTTGCTCTCGATCGGCGCCTCGGGCGTCCGCGCCTATCAGACGGCGCTCTCCACCATCGGCGAGAATATCGCCAATGTGGGAACGACGGGCTATACCCGTCGCACCGTCAGCCTTTCCGAGGTGCCGGGCACCGGATCGATCAGCCAGTTCGGCGCCGGCAACGGCGTCCTCCTCTCGGCGGTCAACCGCTCGTCCGATACCTATGCGAGCACCGCGCTGCGCGCGACCACTGCCGATCTGTCGCGGACCACCAGCGGTGCGACCTGGCTCGATAAGATCCAGAGCGCGCTCACCGGCAACGAACTCACCACCCGCGTCACCTCCTTCTTCGCCTCGGCGCAGAGCCTCGCCGCGGAGCCCGATTCGTCGGCGCTGCGCACCGGCGTGGTCAGTGCCGCGCAGTCGGCCGCAGTCGCCTTCACTGCGACCGGCCAGGCATTCGACCAGATCAACGCCGACATGGATACCGCCGGCACCCAGGCGGCGACCGATCTCAATTCGCTCGGCGCCTCGCTCGCCCAGATCAACGACGGCCTCGGCCGCTCGTTGCCCGGCAGCACCGCTGCGGCGCAGCTGATGGACCAGCGCGACGTCATCCTCGGCCAGATGAGCCAGCTCGTCGACGTCAACGTCCAGACCGACACTTTCGGCCGGGTCACCGTCGGTATCGGCGGCGCTGCGGGCGATGCGTTCGTGAAAGGCAATCAGGCCGGCACCGTCAGCTATCAGCGCAACAATGACGGCACCGTCGGGTTCAACGTCGCCGTCAACGGCGTGGTCAACGTGCTCAGCCCCAACGGCGGCTCCACGGCGGGCATGATCGACGGCGCCCAGCGGGTTGCGACGATCCGCCAGAACCTCAACGACGTTGCCACCGATTTCGTCAGGACGGTCAACGACAATCAGGCGGCCGGCGACGATCAGACCGGCACGCAGGGCAAGGCGCTGTTCGCCGCCGGCACCTCGCCGACCGACATGTCGGTGCTGCTCACCAACGGCAGCGACATCGCCGCCGCGGCCACCGGCGGCGGCACGCGCGATGCGAGCAACCTCGCCAAGCTGCAGACGTCGCGGACGACCAAGGGCTATGAAGCCACGTTGACCGCGCTCGTCACCGACAATGCCACTGCCTACAAGCAGAAGAACACCATCGCCGATGCGCAGAGCGCGATCCGCGACGGCGCCGAGAGCACCCTGTCGTCCAAGACCGGCGTCAACCTGGATTCGGAGGCGGTCGATCTGATGCGCTTCCAGCAGGCGTATTCGGCCTCGAGCCGGATCATCCAGGTCGCCCGCGATACCTTCCAGTCGATCCTCGATATCAGGTAACGGCCATGCAGATCTCCACCAGCCTGTTCTACGATTCGACGTCGCGTCGCCTGTCGGCGATGACGGAGAAGGCGACGCTGCTGCAGACCCAGATCGCGACCGGCAAGAAGGTGATCAACGCGTCCGACGATCCCGCCGCCGCGCAGCAGATCGCCGAGCTCAACCGCAAGGACGCCGACGCCGCCGTCTACGGCACCAATCTCACCACCGCCGATTCGCTGCTGACGCAGGCGGATAGCGTGCTCGGGCAGATCAACACCCAGCTGCAGCGCGCGGTGGAACTCACCACCCAGGCCGCGACCGGCACCCAGACCGATGCCAGCCGCAAGCTGATCGGCACCGAGCTCAGCTCGATCGTCGATTCGATCGTCAGCCTCGCCAACACCAAGAACGTGCGCGGCCAGCCGCTGTTCGGCACGCCTGATGGCACCGCCGCCGTGACCCGCGATGCCACCACCGGCGCGATCAGCTATGCCACCACCAACGTATCCGAAATCCCGATTGCTGATGGGCAGACGGTGCAGGCGACCGAAAGCGCCTCGCGGATCTTCGACATCGGCGGCGGCAAGGATACGCTGACCATGCTCAGCACGCTTGCCGCGGCGCTGACCGACGGCGGCGCCGGTGCGAGCGACACCATCTCCTCGTCGCTCGACGATCTCACCAAGGCGACCGATCAGGTCGCCAACGTCCAGGCCTCGGTCGGCGCGCGCGCCGCGCGGGTGGATCTGCAGCAGACGCTGCTGACCACCGCCAACACCGATCGCGAGGACCTGCGCTCGAGCCTCGAGGATGTCGACGTCACCGACGCGGTGGTGCAGCTCCAGCAGATGATGACGGCGCTGTCGGCGACCCAGGCGAGCTTCTCCAAGCTCTCCAGCCTGTCGCTGTTCGACTACATCAAGTAGCTCGGCCTTTCCGCCCACAACTGGCGCCGTCGGGCAAGCTCGGCCGGCGCCTTGTGCCGTTGCTCGAACCTGCCGCACGGCTTGTCGACGCAGCTGTTGCGCTGCGTTCGATACAGGCCGTCACATTCGGTCGAAACCGGCCCGAGCCGGTAACCACTTGTCCAGATAATCCGGTTAAGCCCGGGTTGAGCAAAGCCATCATCTGGCTGGCCTAACGGGGGTTTTTGCGTGTTTCCTGCGATCGGTCTGGTTGTTCTTCTCGCCATGGTGTTCGGCGGTTTCGCCATCACCGGCGGCGCGCTCGGCCCCGTCATGGAGGCTATCCCGCACGAGATGCTGATCATCGGCGGCGCCGCTGCCGGGGCGCTGATCATCGGCAATTCGGGCACCGAGCTGAAAGCAATGGGCAAGGGCCTGGGCAAGGTGTTCAAGGGCCCCAAGTATAAGAAGCAGGACTATCTCGACGTCATCTTCCTCGTCAGCAAGCTGATGAAGATGCTGCGGATGGACGGCCCGATCGCGCTCGAGCCGCATGTCGAGGATCCCAAATCGTCCGCGGTATTCGCCGAATATCCGCGCCTGCTCGCCGATTCGACGCTGATCAACCTGATCGCCGATACGCTGCGGCTGGTGGTCGTTTCGTCCGGCACGCTCGATGTCCATGCCGTCGAGGAAGTGATGGATCACTCGATCAAGACCCACCATCACGAGGTGGAAGGGCCGCACACCACGCTCAACAGCCTGGCCGATTCGCTGCCCGCGCTCGGCATCGTCGCCGCGGTGCTCGGCATCGTCAAGACGATGGGCTCGATCGACAAGCCGCCGGCGATTCTCGGCGGCATGATCGGCTCGGCGCTGGTCGGTACCTTCATGGGCGTGCTGCTCGCTTACGGCATCGTCTCGCCGCTCGCCGGCCGCCTCAAGCAGGTGATCGATGCCGACGGCGCAATCTATGACGTGGTCAAGCAGATCATCATCGCCTCGCTTCACGGCCACCCGCAGCCGCTGGTGATCGAGGCCGCGCGCTCCGGCATCGCCCACAAGAACCAGCCCGGCTTCGCCGAGGTGTTCGATGGCCTGCGCGGCAAGTAAGATGGGGGCTCGTTAAATGGCGCGCGCCGCTCCCCATGGGGCCAACCAGCCGCCCAAGATCGTCATCGTCAAGAAGATCATCCAGGGCGGCCATGCCGGCCATCACGGCGGCGCCTGGAAGGTCGCTTATGCCGATTTCGTGACGGCGATGATGGCCTTCTTCCTGCTGCTGTGGCTGCTCGGCGCCACCAACGAGAAGCAGCGCAAGGGCATCGCCGATTATTTCGCGCCGACTATCCTCGACAAGAAGTCGCTCGGCCTTGGCGGCAGCGGCGTGCTTGGCGGTGAGTCCGTGCTCAGCAACAACAAGCTTGGTCCCAAGGCGGCGAGCGCGCCGATCGCCTCGATGGGCATCCCCACCCAGAATGCCGGCGGCCAGCAGAGCGGCACCGGCGACAAGGGGTCGCTGCGCAATCCCAAGGCGTTCCAGGAAGCCGACATGAAGGCGTTCGGGGCGATCAGGCGCAAGCTCGAGGCGCAGATCGCGGGTTCGGCGCGATTGTCGAAGCTCGCGAGCCACGTGCGCTTCGTGCCGACCCAGGACGGGCTGCGGATCGATCTGGTCGACGATGCCGATTATTCGATGTTTGCGCTCGGCACCACCGCGCTGGATGGCCGTGCGTCCGAGCTGATCGGGATGATCGCCGGCACGATCGCCAACACGCCCAACACCATCATGATCCGCGGCCATACCGACAGCGTGCCTTATGGCGATCCGCGGGCGATGAACAATTGGATGCTATCGTCGGGCCGCGCCGAGGCGACGCGCCGCCGCCTGGCGTCGGGCGGTATCCCCGAGCAGCGGTTCGAGCGGATCGAAGGGGTGGCGGACCGCGAGCCGCTGATCACCAGCAACGCCATGGATCCGCGCAATCGCCGGGTCGCGATCACCTTGCTCTATCGCAAGGGCAGTTTCGGCAGCTGAGCGGCCGGCCGATCAGGCGATCAGGGGACCTGCCTCGCCGAGGCAGGTCCGATGACAGGATCAGGCTTCTTCACCCTCGCCCTTGCGGGCGCGGCGGGGGGCAGCAGCGGCGGCCGGCGCATCGGTCTTGGTCCGCGCGCCAGGCTTGCGGCCGAGACCGATCTTCTTGGCCATCGCGCGACGGCTCTCCGAATAGTTCTCGGCGACCATCGGATAGTCCGACTTCAGTCCATAACGGTCGCGATATTCCGCAGGCGTCATGCCATGAGTGGCGAGATGGCGGCGCAAGGTCTTGTACGGCTTGCCGTCGATCATCGAGATGATATGATCTTTGGATGCCAAGGATTTACGTACCGATACAGCGGGCGTGTACTCGGTAACAGGCTGCGCCTCCGGGGCCGCATCGGTGGCGCCAAGCAGCGCCGACACCGTGTCGTGCATCTTGCCGAGAAAGGCGGGAACCTCTTCGGCCGAAGTACGGGTGTTGGGGTTGCCGAGCCAAGCAATCGTCAATTCGGTTGCTAGCTCTACGGCGTTTAGGTCGGTGTTATCTTCAGTCATCGTTTGCTCCTTTGACCAGGGTCTGCCGTACGCGTCGATGACGTGACGTCAACCCCGCAGCAGGTCCATGGCTTTTCCAAAAATGGGCAAAGGGCGAGAAAGTTTGTCGATCCTAACCTAAGTAACTGGATAATCTTGCAGATCGCGCGTTCGATGTCTCATAGGCCGAGGATGGTGGGCGATGATCGAGCGGGGGCGGACGGAGTCGCCGAGCGCCAGTTGCAACCATTGCGCTATGGGAGCGTGCTGCAATCTCAGCCACAGCGGGCAATTAGTTGAGCATCATGACACACACCGACGATCGCGACGCGCAGCGGATGGCGGCGCTGGCGCGCTACCAGGTGATGGACAGCCCCCGCGAAGCGGCGTTCGACGAGATCGTCGAGCTGATCGCCGCGATCTGCGACGTGCCGATGGCCGTGGTCAATTTCATTGACGGCGATCGCCAGTTCTTCAAGGCGGAGGTCGGGCTGGGCGTCGACTGCACGCCGCTGGAAACCTCTTTCTGCGCCCATGCGCTGCTGCAGAACGATTTCCTGCTGGTGGCCGACACCAGCAACGATCCGCGCTTCGCCTGCAACCCGCTGGTCACCGGCGACCCGCACATCCGCTTCTATGCCGGCGCGTTGCTCAAGACCGCCGATGGCGTGCCGATCGGCACCTTGTGCGTGCTCGACCAGCAACCCCGGACGCTGACCGAGCTGCAGCAACGCGCGCTGCGGGTGCTCGCGCGGCAAGTGATGGCGCAGCTCGATCAGCGCCTGACCCTGCAGCGCACCGCGATCGCCGAGGCGCGGCAGCGCGCGATCGTCGACAGCGCGCGCGACTTCGCGATCGTCGCCACCGATCTCGACGGGATCATTGCCGAGTGGAGCCAGGGCGCCGAAGCGGTGCTCGGCTGGAGCGAGGCGGAAGCGGTCGGCGCCAGCGCCGCGCTGTTCTTCACCGAGGCCGATCGCGCGGCCGGTGTTCCTGCCAGCGAGATGCGCGCCGCGCGCGAGGAGGGCCGCGCGATCGACGAGCGCTGGCATCTGCGCAAGGACGGCGAGCAGTTCTGGGCAAGCGGCGAGATGGCGCCGCTCAACGACGAGGCGGGCCGCCACATCGGCTACGTCAAGATCCTGCGCGACCGCACCGAGCAGCATCTCGCCGGCCAGGCGCTCGAAGAGGCACGGCATAATCTCGGCCGCGCGCAGGCCGCCGGCGGCGTCGGCGTGTTCCACGTCGGGGCTGACGGCCTGCTCCACGCCACGCCCGAATTCTTCCGGCTGTACGGGCTCGAGGCAAGCGACGCCGTGCCCGCAGCGGTGTTCGAGGCGCTGATCATCCCCGAGGACCGGCATCTGATCTCCACCGCGGCGTCACGCGGGCAGGGAACGGTACCGCTCGACGTCGAATATCGGATCCGTCGCGCCGATACCGGCGAGCTGCGCTGGATCGCGCGCAAGGGCGAGATCCTGAGCGATGACGCGGGCGTGCCGGTGCGCTTCGCCGGCGTCGCGCGCGACATCACCGAGGCGCGCGTCGCGCGCGACGCGCTGGCGCGCAGCGAGGAACGCTATCGCGCGCTGTTCAACGCGATCGACGATGGCTTCTGCATCATCGAGTTCTTCGACGGTCCCGACGGCCCGCTCAGCGACTATGTCCATGTCGACGCCAATCCCGGCTACGAGCGCCACACCGGGATCGGCAACATCGTCGGCCGCACGGTGCGCGAGCTGGCGCCGACCGAGGCCGACGACTGGGTATCGGTCTATGGCGAGGTGCTGCGCACCGGCGAGCCGATCCGGTTCGAGCGCTGGTTCGAGGCGGCGGGGCGGCACATCGAAGTGTCCGCGGCGCGGGTCGAGCCCGCCAGCCGGCAGCAGGTGTCGGTGCTGTTCCGCAACGTCGAGGATCGCCGCCGGGCCGAGGCGCTGGCGCGCGAGAACATCGATCGCGTCCAGCTCGCGCTGTCGGCCGGCGCGATCGTCGGCACCTGGTTCTGGGATTTGCAGACCGACCGCTTCCGGGTGGACGAGGGCTTCGCGCGCGCCTTCGGGCTCGATCCCGCGCTGGGCCGCGAGGGGTTGAGCCTGCGCCAGGTGGTGGAGACGGTCCACCCCGACGACCAGGAAGGGCTGGCCGACGCGATCGCCGAGGTGATCGCGCGCGGCGGCGCCTATGCCCATCAATATCGCGTGCTCCGCCCGGACGGGCGCTATTACTGGATCGAGGCCAACGGCCGCGTCGATCATGCGCCGGACGGCACGCCGCTGATGTTCCCGGGCGTGCTGCTCGATGTCGAGGAGCGGCGCACCGTCGAGCGCGAGCGCGACCGGGCGACGACGGCGCTGCGCGCGCTCAACGAAACGCTCGAACAGCGCGTCGCCGAGCGCACCGCCGAGCTGATGCAGGCCGAAGAGGCGCTCCGCCAGGCGCAGAAGATGGAGAGCGTCGGCCAGCTCACCGGCGGCATCGCGCATGATTTCAACAACATGCTCACCGGGGTGATCGGCAGCCTCGATCTGATCCAGCGCAACCTTGCCAAGGGGCGAATGGAGCCGGTCCATCGCTATATCGAGGCGGCCAACACCTCGGCGCAGCGCGCGGCGGCGCTGACGGCGCGGCTGCTCGCCTTCGGGCGCCGCCAGTCGCTCGATCTCCAGCCCGCCGACGTCAACGCGCTGGTCGCCGGCATGGCGGACATGCTTCACCGCACGCTGGGCGAGCAGGTGTCGCTGGAGATCCACCCGGCCGCATCGCTCTGGGCGGCGCGCACCGACGCCAACCAGCTCGAAAGCGCCTTGCTCAACCTGTGCATCAACGCGCGCGACGCGATGCCGGGCGGCGGCAAGCTGATCATCGAGACCACCAACACCGTGCTCGACGAGCGCTATGTCCGCCTGCATCATGATCTCGACGCGGGCGATTACGTCGTGCTGTCGGTCACCGACACCGGCACCGGCATGGCCGCCGAGACGATCGAGAAGGTGTTCGAACCCTTCTTCACCACCAAGCCGGTGGGGCAGGGCACCGGCCTTGGCCTGTCGATGATCTACGGCTTCGCGCGCCAATCCGGCGGCCATGTCCGCATCTACAGCGAGCTCGGCCAGGGCACGACGGTGAAACTCTACCTGCCGCGCTTCAACGGCGATGTGGAGGCCAGGCTGATCGACGAAGGGGATGCGCCGCGGGGCGCCGGCGAGACGGTGCTGGTGGTGGAGGACGATCCGTCGGTGCGGATGACCGTGCTCGAGGTGCTGGGCGAGCTCGGCTATGGCGCGATCGAGGCGGTGGATGCGCCCTCGGCCATCCCGATCCTCAACTCTGACCGCGCAATCGACCTGCTCGTCACCGACGTCGGCCTTCCGGGCATGAACGGGCGGCAATTGGCCGAGGTGGCGCGCCAGTCGCGCCCCGATCTCAAGGTCCTGTTCGTCACCGGCTATGCGCAGAATGCCGCGGTGCGCAGCGGCTTCCTCGACGCGGGCATGGACATGATGACCAAGCCGTTCGCGATCGAGGCGCTGGCAACCAAGCTGCGCGAGATGCTGGGGGAGTGACGCGGTAGGGGTGGTGGTGGCCACGTCATCCCGCCATCCTGCGTCATTCCAGCCATGTTCCGTCATCCCAGCGAAGGCTGGGATCTCTTGCGGCTTCTGCCTGGCGCGCCACCACGAGATCCCAGCCTTCGCTGGGATGACAGATTTGGAGCAGCTGCCTCGCTCCTCGCCCCCTCAGCCTCTTGCTCAGAACCCCAGCTCACTCATCGTCACCACCCGGTGCTCGCGCGCGCTGATCTCCGCCGCGACGCCGATTGCGACCGCGCGCAGCCCGTCCTCGGCGGTCACCTGCACCGGCCCCTCGCCGCGTACCGCCGCGGCAAAGGCGAGATGCTGGTAATAGGTCGCGCCCTCGTGCGAGCCGGCGGCGTGGGCGGTCGCATCCACCGTCACCCGCGTCCGCTCGACCTGCTTGTCGCCGAGAAAGCCGACCCGCGGCGAGAACACCAGATCGCCCGGCGGGATCAGCACGTCGAGCCGCGCGGCATCGCCGGTCGCGCTCATCTCCTCCTGATGCTCCGCGCCATCGGCGAACATCGATAGATCGAGCATCGCGCGCACCCCGTTGGCGAAATCGACGGTGGTGAAGCTGTTGTCGATGATGTCGGGCCGCGCGCCATCGTAGCGTTCATCGAGATGGTTCACGTCCATCGCGCCCGAGCAATAGACGCGCACCGGCTCCGACTGGACGATCAGCCGCATCAGATCGAAGAAATGGCAGCATTTCTCCACCATCGTCCCCCCAGTATTGCGCGCGAACCGGTTCCAGTCGCCCACCTTGGCGAGGAACGGGAAGCGATGCTCGCGGATCGAGAGCATCTGCAGCCGTCCGATGCGGCCGCCATGGATCTGGTCGATGAAGGCGGCGGCGGGCGGCATGAAGCGATATTCCATCCCCGTCCAGAACGGCCGGTCGCGCGTGCCCGCCTGGGCGACGATCCAGCGCGCATCGTCCAGCGTTGTCGCCAGCGGCTTTTCGCACAGGATCGCGGCATCCATCCCGAACAACGGCTCGAGCACGGCGCGGTGGGTGTGGTTGGGCGAGGCGATCACGATCGCATCGACCTCGGGGTGACGGGCAAAGTCGGCGACATTGTCGTAGCTGGTGACCGCGGCAGCCTTGTCGGCCAGGGCATCGCGCGCCCAGCCGAGCGAGGTCGCGACCGGATCGGCGAGCGCCACCACCTCGGCGCCGGGGACGAGGGCGATGTTGCGGAGGTGCTCCACCCCCATCATCCCCGTTCCGACCACGCCATACCGTATCGCGGCTACCATCGCATCAGTCCCTATGCCATGTCGCCGACCATGACGACGATCCGCCTCTCACGCGAACCCCGCCCGCTCGGCAAGAGCGATCTCCTTGTCTCGCCCATAGCCTGGGGCATGTGGCGACTCGCCGGCGTCGACACGCCCGGCGTACGCGCGCTGATCGATGCGGCGTTGGAGGCGGGGATTTCCCTGTTCGACACCGCCGACATCTACGGCTGCGACGTCCCCGCCGGGTTCGGCTCGGCGGAAGTGCTGTTCGGCCAGGCGCTGGCCGAGGCGCCGGACCTGCGCTCGCACATGGTGATCGCCACCAAGGGCGGCATTCGCCCCGGCATTCCGTACAATTCCGGCACCGACTATCTTACCCGGGCGCTCGACGACTCGCTCACCCGCCTCCAGGTCGAGCAGGTCGACCTCTACCAGATCCATCGCCGCGATTTCCTCACCCACCCTCAGGAAGTCGCCGCCGCGCTCGATGCGATGGTCGCGTCCGGCAAGGTTCGCCATGTCGGCGTCTCCAACTACAGCCCCGCCGAGTTCGATGCGCTGCAGGCCTTCCTCGGTCGGTCGATCGTCAGCACCCAGCCCGAATTCTCGCCGCTGCACAGCGCGCCGCTGTTCGACGGCACGCTCGATCAGGCGATGCGGCTCGACGTTGCCGTGCTCGCCTGGTCGCCGCTCGGCGGTGGCCGGCTGGCCGATGGCAGCCACCCGGCGGCGCAGGCGCTCGCGGCGCACGGCCAGCATTACGAGGTCGATGCCGCCACCGCGGCGCTCGCCTGGGCGATGGCGCATCCGGCGAGGATCATCCCGATCGTCGGCTCGCAGACGCCCTCGCGCATCCGCGCCGCTGCGGATGCCTGCCGGGTCGAATGGACCCGCGCGCAATGGTATGAGGTGCTGCAGGCGGGCATGGGCGAGACGCTGCCATGACGACGCGGCCGCCCTGCGAGATCAGCTGGTTCTCGGCGCTGTGCGACGACGATTACGAGTTTCTCGGGCAGCCCGATGCCAGGCTGCAATCGAGCTGGGCGCATTGCCGCGACATCGTCCTGCAGGCCGAAACGGGCGGCTTCGACAATGTCCTGCTGCCTTCGGGCTATGCGCTTGGCATCGATACCACCGCCTTTGCCGCCGGCATGGCGCCGCTGCTGCGGCAGATGCGGATGCTGATGGCGGTGCGGATCGGCGAAAGCTGGCCGCCGCAGCTCGCGCGTCAGATCGCGACGATAGACCAGATGATGGGCGCGGGCCCCGGCGGGCTCGCCCGGCTGGCGATCAACATCATCTCGAGCGACCTGCCCGGCGAAACGCTGGCGAGCGGTCCGCGCTATGCCCGCACGCTCGAGGCAATGATCATCCTGCGCACCCTGCTCGACGGCCAGCCGCTCGATCATCAGGGCGAGTTCTGGCAGCTCAGGCTCGATCCGCCGCGAGTCGGGACCGTCTCGGGCCGCTGCCCACCGCTCTATTTCGGCGGCCTCTCGGATGCGGCGCGTGACGCCGCGGCTCAGGGCTGCGACGTCTATCTGATGTGGCCCGACACGATGGAGGGCGTGCGCGGCATCGTCGCCGACATGCGCGCTCGCGCCGCGGCTCATGGTCGCACCCTCAAGTTCGGCTATCGCGTCCACGTCATCGTCCGCGACACTGAGGAGGAGGCGCGCGCCGCCGCCGATCGGCTGCTGTCGAAGCTCGATGACGCCACCGGTGCCGCGATCCGGTCGCGCTCGCTCGATTCGCAGTCGGCCGGCGTTCGCCGCCAGGCCGAGCTGCGCGAAGAAGCTGCGCGCCAGGATGGCTATGCCGAGGCCAATCTATGGACCGGCATCGGCCGCGCCCGCTCGGGCTGCGGCGCCGCGATCGTCGGCAACCCCGATCAGGTGCTCGCCAAGCTCAACGCCTATCGCGCCGAGGGGATCGATGCCTTCATCCTCTCGGGCTATCCCCATGCCGCCGAGGCCGATCTGTTCGCGCGCCACGTGCTGCCGCGGATCGATCACGCGCCGCTCGCGGTGTGACCACCCCCGCCCGTTTCTCGCCGGCGCCGGGGAACCGGGCCTGCCACCGTGGCGTAGAAAAACTGCCTCGCCGGCAGGGGGCCGCGGCGGCCATGCGCACGGGATGAACGGACACACGCGTTGAGAACGGTCGCCCAGCTCAGTCCCCGCCACCGCGGGTTGCTGTTCGCGCTGGTGATCACCGCGGGCGTGCTCAACCTGGTCGATCGCCAGATCATCGCCGTGCTCAAGCCGGTGATCGCCGCCGATCTCGGCTGGAGCGACAATGATTATGGCACGCTCGCCGCCTGGTTCCAGACCGGCGCGGCGATCGGCTTCCTGTTCAGCGGCTGGATCGCCGACAAGCTCGGGGTCAAATGGGCCAATCCGCTCGGCGTCGCGGCGTGGAGCATCGCGGCGCTGCTCCACGGCTGGGCGCGGACCATGGTCGAGTTCACCGCGGTCCGCGTCGCGCTCGGCGCGACCGAGGCGATGGGCACGCCGACCGGCACCAAGACCGTCGCCGCGGTGCTCGCGGCGCGCTGGCGCTCGACCGGCTATGGCGCGAGCAACGCCGCGAGCAGCCTCGGCGCGATCCTCGCCCCGCTGGCGATCCCCGCCGCGGCGCTGACGCTCGGCTGGCGCGGTACCTTCGCCGCCGCGGGCGTGTTCGGGCTCGGCTGGGCGGCGGTGTGGCTGGTCACCGCGCGCGGGGTCGCCTTCACCGCCGCTCCCGCCACCGACGCCCCGCGCGCGATCGCCGATGGCCCGCTCCTGCGCGACCGGCGCACTTGGGCGGTCGCCGGCGCCAAGATCCTGTCGGACGCCACCTGGTGGCTGCTGCTGTTCTGGCTGCCCGATTTCTTCCACCGTCAGTTCGGCATCGCCGGGGTCGCCTTGGGCGTGCCGCTCGCGATCGCTTACGGCGGCGCGGCGATCGGCTCGCTGCTCGGCGGCAGCGTCTCCACCCGGCTGCTCGGGCGCGGCTACAGCGTCAACGCGGTGCGCAAGGGGATCATGCTCGCGGCCGCGCTCGCCGTGCTGCCGATCCCGCTGGCGTTGCTCACACACAGCTATCCGCTCGCCATCGCGCTGATGGCGCTCGCGCTCGCCGGTCACCAAGCTTTTTCCACCAATGTGTTCGCGATGATCGCCGATATCGTGCCGCAACGCCGCGTCGGCCGCGTCACCTCCTTCGGCTCCTTCTGCGGCAACGTCGGCGGAATCGGCATCGCCAAGGTCGCCGGCCTCACCCTCGCCGCCGGGCTGGGCTATCTGCCGCTGCTGCTGTTCGCGAGCCTTGCCTATCTTGCTGCCCTGGGCTGGATCCAGCTGCTGCTGCCGCGGCTGCGGCCGCTGCGCGACGACGCGGACGCTATCCGCGTGGTATAAAGCGGCGCTGTCGACCCGCCATCCGCTTCTTTATACCCGAGCAGGGGAGGGGGAATTAGAACCGGCGGCGAGATAGGGGAATTCGATGACTGCCACACGCCTGTTCGCGTTGCTTGCGACCACCAGCATGATTGCCGCCGCGCCGGCGCTGGCGCAGGACGCGCCCGCGGGCCAGGCGGAGGCCACCCAACCGCCTTCGACCCAGCCGCCCTCCACCCAACAGGCGCCGGCGGCAAACACCGCGGCCGACGGCGACATCGTCGTCACCGCGCGGTTCCGCAACGAATCGCTCCAGCAGGTGCCGATCGCGATCACCGCGGTCAGCGGCACCTCGCTCGCCGAGCGCCAGCTCAACAACGTCGAGGCGATCAGCGCCTCGATCCCCTCGGTCGGTTTCCGCAGCGGCGCGTCCAACAAGGACCGCACGATCTTCATCCGCGGCATCGGCACCATCACCACCTCGCCCGGGGTCGAGCCGTCGGTCTCCACTGTGCTCGACGGCGTGGTGCTCAGCCGCCCCGGCCAGTCGACGCTCGATCTCGGCGAGGTCGAGCGGGTTGAGGTGCTGCGCGGGCCACAGGGCACGTTGTTCGGCAAGAACGCCTCGGCCGGCGTGGTCAACATCGTCACCCGCAACCCCACCGATGAATTCCACGCGTTCGGCGAGGCCGGCGCCACCACCGACGAAGAATATCGGATCAAGGCCGGCGTCTCCGGCGCGCTGATCCCGGGCAAGCTGCAGGCGCTGATCGGCGGGCTGTACAGCGACTGGAACGGCAACATCCGCAACGTCACCACCGATCACGACGTCAACGGCTCGCGCCGCTACGGCGTGCGTGCCAAGATCGTCGCGACCCCGTTCGATGCGCTGAAGCTCACCGCGATCGGCGATTATCTCAACACCTATGAGACCACCACCGGCACCTTCGCCTCGACCGCGCAGATCGCCTTCCCGACCGGCGTGATCACCAATTCCGCGCCGCTCGCCGCCGTGCTGGCGGGGGCGGGGGTGACGGCCTCGCCATCCAACCGGCTCACTGCCACCAATATCGACGTCAACGTCCATGACGAGAATTACGGCGGCTCGCTGACCGGCGAGCTGTCGCTCGGCGGCTATACCGTCACCTCGATCACTGCCTGGCGCCAGTGGCTCAACCACCAGCAGCAGGATTACGATGGCCTGCCGACGCTCACCACCGGCTTCCCGGCGGGGCTCGATGATGGCACCGTCAACAGCAAGCAATTCTCGCAGGAACTGCGCCTCGCCTCGCCACGCGGCGGGCTGATCGATTATGTGGTCGGGGCCTATTATCTCCACGGCACGACCGACGAGCGCTACCAGCGCGCGATCACCACGCTCGCCGGCACCACCCAGACGTCGACCACCGGCGTTGCCAATTATGGCGTGACCGACAATAATTATGCGCTGTTCGGCGAGGCGAACATCAACTTCACCAAGGCGTTCCGCGCCATCGCCGGCTACCGCTCGACGTGGGACGACCTGTCCTATTATCACGTCCGCACCTCGAGCAACGATCCCACCAACAGTGGTGCGACGGCGCTCGATCGGCCGGGCATCCGCGCCTATCACAACACCAGCGGCAGCACCGATCGTCGCGGTGACAGCTATCGTCTCGGCCTGCAGCTCGATCTCGGCGCCAATGTGCAGACCTATTTCACCTATTCGCGCGGCTATAAGGGGCCAGCGTACAACGTCTATTTCAACATGCGCTCGCTCAACGCCACCACCCCGCTCGACGAGGTGCCGCTGAGCCCAGAAACGTCCAATTCCTATGAGGTCGGCCTCAAGGGCAGCACCGCGGATCGCGCGCTGAGCTACAGCCTCGCCGTCTATACGACGACCTTCGACGGCTATCAGGCGAACTTCAACGATGTTGTCGGCGGCGCTCAGGTATCGCGGCTGATCAACGCCGGTTCGGTGCGCTCGCGCGGCGTCGAAGCGGATGTCACGCTGCGCCCCACCAAGGGCTTCACCATCGATCTGTCCGGCGCCTACACCGATGCCGAGGTGCGCAATTTCCTGTGCCCCGCCGGCGCGCCGGTGAGCTGCAACATCAACGGCCAGCCGCTGCCTTACGCCCCCAAGGTCAAGCTCTACGAGAATGCCGCCTATCGCTTCCCAGTGACGGACAGCCTGTCGCTGGAGCTGCAGAGCGACGTCAGCTTCAGCAGCAAGGTGCAATATTCGCTGAGCGAGACGCCCAACACGGTGCAGCCTGCCTATGCGATCTGGAACGCCAGTGTCGCGGTGATCCGGCCCGGCGACGGCTGGCAGCTGCGCGCCTATGTGAAGAACATCGCCAACACCTCCTACGCGAGCTTCCTCACGCCCGGTACCTTCGCGGGCACCGTCCGCTTCGTGCCGCGTGACGACAGGCGCTATGCCGGGCTGCTGCTGCGCAAGGACTTCTGAAGGATGCAGGGCGAGCCATGACAGACCAGATCGATCGCCGCGGCGTCTTGCTCGCGGGCACCGGCGGCGCCTTCGGCCTGTACTCGGGGGCGGCCGGTGCCGCAGCGGTGGCGAAGCCCACGTCGCTCAAGCTGCCTCACCTCGCCACCACCCGCCGCAAGAACATCCTGTTCGTGCTCACCGACGACCATCGCTACGACGCGATGGGGTTCCTCAAGCCGCAAAGCTTCGGCAAGACGCCGACGCTCGATCGGCTGGCACGAGAAGGCGCCCATTTCCGCAACGCCTTCGTGACGACGGCGCTCTGCTCGCCCAGCCGCGCCTCGATCCTCACCGGCCTCTATGCCCACCAGCACCGCGTGGTCGACAACAACCACCCGATCCCGCCGGGGCTGACCTTCTATCCCGAATATCTCCAGGCGGCCGGCTATGAGACCGCGTCCATCGGCAAATGGCACATGGGCGAGGAAGGCGATGCGCCGCAGCCGGGGTTCGACCGCTGGGTGAGCTTCAAGGGGCAGGGGACCTACCTGCCGAGCGCCGACGGGCTCAATGTCGATGGCCGGCACGTGCTGCAGAAGGGTTATATCACCGACGAACTGACCGATTATGCGATCGACTGGCTCGCGCAGCGTGACGGCAAGCGGCCGTGGATGATGCACCTCGCGCACAAGGCGGTGCACGCCGAATTCATCCCCGCCGCGCGCCACGCCGGCCGCTATGCCAAGGAAACCTTCCGCTACCCCGCGAGCATGAAGGCCGATGTCGCCGGTCGGCCGATGTGGGTCGAGAACCAGCGCAACAGCTGGCACGGCGTCGACTATCCCTATCATGGCACGCTCGACATCGGCGACTATTACAAGCGCTACATGGAGACGCTGCTTGCGGTCGACGAAGGCCTCGCGCGGATCCTCGATCTGCTTGAGCAGCGTGGCGAGCTCGATGACACGCTGATCGTCTACATGGGCGACAATGGCTTCATGTTCGGCGAGCACGGGCTGATCGACAAGCGCGCCGCTTACGAGGAATCGATGCGGGTGCCGTTGCTGGCGCGCTGCCCGTCGCTGTTCCCGGCGGGATCGGTGATCGAGCAGGTGGTGGCGAACATCGACATCGCGCCGACGATGCTGGCGGCGGCCGGATTGAAGGCGCCGGCGACCATGGCGGGCGCCAACATGCTGCCGCTTGCCACGCCGGGGGCGACGCCATGGCGCCAAGAACTGCTCTACGAATATTATTGGGAACGGAATTTCCCGCAAACCCCCACCGTCCACGCGCTGCGTGAGAATCGCTACAAATACATGCACTTCCACGGCATCTGGGATCTCGACGAGCTCTACGATCTTGCCGCGGACCCGCATGAGAGCGACAATCTGCTCGCGACACCCGGGCACGAAGAGCTGGCCGCGCGGTTGAGCACCAAGCTGTTCGAGCTGCTCAAGGCGTCGGACGGCATGCAGATCCCGCTGAGCGTCGATGCCGGCGATCCCAACCAGCTACGCTCCGCCAAGGGCAGCGCGCAGGCGCCATTCCCGCCCCGCTTCTTCCGCCCGCCGACCCCGCCCAAGGTAGGCTGACGCTGCCGCGATCGTCTTGGTCGCTCAGGAGCCGCCCGGCGCCGCCGCCGGGGCGGCCGGATGCGACGCGGGGCGCTGGTAGAAGATGTGCGAGTCGATCTGCGCGACCTTGTCGAGCGACGGGCGCCAATAGGGCACCATCCAGTCGGTGTGGTAATGTGTCGCCTGTCCTACCGGCGCATAGACATAGCCGTTGATCGCGCGCCGTGCCGCCTGGCGCGCCTGGGTCCAGCCGTCATGCTCGGGACGCCGCGCCAACGAGCCGTCGCAGGTGAAGGAGAATTGGCAGCCGGTGGTGCGGTCAGAACCCTGATAGACCACGCCGCACACCGTCTTGGGAAAGCCTGGGCTGCGGACGCGGTTGAGCACCACCTGGATCACCGCGCGTTGGCCGTCCCGATCGTCGCCCGCCTCATATTTGGCGACGAGCGCGAGGCACTCGATCGCCTGTTCGCGTGACGCGTGGCCGCCGTCGAACCGGAAGCGCTTCGCCGGCGTGAGCGCATCGGCGACGATCGGCACCAGGGCGTTGGATGCGCGCGCCTCCGCCATGGTCAGCGGGCGGTGGCGTTCGGCGGTATGCGGCGACCATGGCAGGCGGGTGATCGAGCCTGCGACCAGCGCGGCGGCGATCGTCGCCCCGAGCAGCAACAGCCAATGCTCGGATGATGCTCGCCCGCGCGCGCGGCGATGGCGGCCTCGGGGGCGGGAGTGTCGCGAACGTGCCGGGGCCATGGGGCCGCCGATGTAGCGCGTCGTCGCGCGCGACGCGACTCGCCCGCCGCCCCCGCCCGCCGCTACGCTCAGCGGCCAGGCAAGGTGGTCGGGGTCGTCCGGCCGCGCGCGGCGCCGCGCAACCGTTCGCTGAGCGCGGTCTCGCTGACCCCGCGGGTCGTGGTCGGGCCGCGGAGCAGCGGCTGCGGGGCCTCGACCGTCGCGGGCTGCCTGCGGCGGAGCAGCAGATAGGCGCCGAGCGACACCGCAGCGGCGACGCCGATCTTCTTTGCGAGCCCCTGCTTGTTATGCTGCCACTCGGCCCGGATGCCCATTTCGGCGGGGATGTTGGGCAGCGTTCCGCCGGCGAGATCCTCCACCACGCCTTCCACCACGTTGATCCGGTCCGCACCCATCAGCAGCAGCCAATGCCACCAGTCGGATTCGCTGCGCCGGAACGCATAGCGGCGGATCATGCCGCTCAGCCCTTTGGGCGGCGTCGAGGTGCCGACCACCGCGGGCAGCCGGTTGTATTCGATCGAGCGCAGGATCTCGACATCGGGCTGCTGCAGCGCCGGGCGCTCCCAGCTCATCCCGCGGGTCTGGTCCTCGATATGCCGCATCGGATAGGTCGGGTTGTTGCCCGCGTCGGCGTCGACGCCCCAGCCGGGGACGGCGGCGGGATCGACCAGTTGGTTGCTCATGGTCGTTGCTCCTTCAAGCGCCGTTGGGCAGCAGCACCGGCTTGATGCAGCCGTCGAGCTTTGCCGAGAACAGATGATAGGCGTCGGCGATATCGGCGAGCGGCACGCGGTGAGTGATCATCGCCTTGGGGTTGATGTGGCCGGCCTTGATGTGATCGATCAGGCGCGGCAGCAGGCGCTTCACCGAGGCCTGGTTGGCGCGGATGGTGATGCCCTTGTTGACGACGTTGCCGATCGGGATGATGTTGCCGGTCGGGCCGTAGACGCCGACGATCGAGACGATCCCGCCCTTCTTCACCGAGTTGATCGCCCAGTGGAGCGCGATCGCGTTGCCGGCCTCGAGCTTGAGCTTGGTGCCGATCAGCGTCTGGAGGGCACTCCCGGCGGCATCGCCGCCGACCGCGTCGATGCACACGTCGGGGCCGAGCGCATCGGTCTGCTTCTTGAGGAACACGACCATGTCGTCGATCTCGCGGAAGTTGTAGACCTCGGCCGGGCCGAAGGTCCGCGCGAACTCGAGCCGATAATCGATATGGTCAATCACAATTACCCGGCCGGCGCCGAACAGCCAGGCCGAGCGCGCCGCCATCAGCCCCACCGGGCCGGCGCCGAACACCACCACCGTGTCGCCGCGCTGGATGCCGCCCATCTCGGCCGCCTGATAGCCGGTCGGCACGACGTCGGTAAGCAGCACCGCATCGTCATGGTCCATCCAGTCGGGGATCACCATCGGCCCGACATCGGCATAGGGCACGCGCACATATTGCGCCTGGCCGCCGTCATAGCCGCCCGCGGTGTGCGAATAGCCGAAGATGCCGCCCACCGCGGTCGCCTGCGCGTTCGATTCATGGCAGTTGCCGAACAGGCCCTGCTGGCAGAAATGACATTTGCCGCAGGCGATGTTGAACGGCACCAGCACGTGATCGCCGGGCTTGAGGTTGCGCACCTCGGCGCCGACCTGTTCGACGATGCCGCAGAACTCGTGGCCGAAGGTCGTCCCCACCCGCGTATCGGGCACCATGCCGTGGTATAGATGCAGGTCGGAGCCGCAGATGCACGAGCGCGTCACGCGGATGATGGCATCTTCGGGATGCTGCACCGTGGGCATCGGCTTCGCCTCCACCCGAACGCGATAGGGCCCTCGGTAATTCATCGCCAGCATGCGTGCCGCTCCCTGATCATGACGGCCACGCAGCGACGACAAGCGCTTTGTCGCCGGCCACGGCCCTGCCTGTGTCCTACAAGCACCAGAGTCGGGCGGAGTTCCTGAGGTTGCCGTAGGTTAGCACGGTTTGGCGACCGCTGCGGGAAGCGGTGAATAGTACTCACGACAGCGGGCGCCGAGCTGTTGCCCGGCGCCCTGCGGCCGCAATAGGCGCCACGCGCCCCGCCATCGTCCCGCCTTGCGGCGGGGCGAAGGTGATCAGTCCTTCTTGGCGGTGAGATGCGCGCTGAGATACTTGTTCATCTCGAACATGCTCGCCGACTTCTTGCCAAAGATCTTCTCGAGATTGTCGTCCGCGTTGATCTGGCGGCGGTCCTTGGCGTCCTGCAGGTCATGCTTCTTGATGTATTCCCACACCTTCTTCACGACCTCGCTGCGCGGCAGGTCCTTCTTGCCGACGATTTCGGAAAGCTCGGCCGATGGCGTCACTGGTGCGGTGATGCCGCCGCGGGCCCCGGCGGCGGGCTTGCCGGTCGCCTTGACCTTCTTCTCCGCCGCGGCGGTCTCGTCCTTGCCGCGCTTTTCCGCTGATCGTGCCATTGTTCGCTCCACCTTTGCTTGGCCCAACCCATGGATCGGGCCCCATGCGCTCTATCAGCGCCCCGGCTATATCGACCCAGCACCCATTCGGTTCCGCTTTGCCCCCGAGTGGCGCGGTTGCCGTTCGATCAACGCGGTAGAGATCAGGCCGCGGCGCTGGCCAGCGCATAGCGGCGGCAGTGATCGAGATAGCCTGCCTCATGGCTGCCGGCGAGCGAGACCACGCTCTCCCACAGCCAAGTCGGGGCATCGATGAGGCCGCGGCGATCGGTGTCCAGCACCGCGGCCCAGGCGCGGCGATCGCTGTCGTCCATCTGCCGGGCGTGCGCCTTGCCGACCACGAAGGCGAGATAGCGCGCGGCGCGCACCGCCTGCTTCTCGCTGAACTGATCGATCTCGAGCTTGAGATCCTGCGGGGCGAGCTCGCGGATGAACAATGACCGGTCGAGCATCTTCACCGCCATCATCCGCTCGCCAAGATGCGGCGACAGCGCTCGCGCCGCCGCGACCACGCGTTCGGCGCCGTCAGTGGGCATGTCGGCGCCCTTGGCGCTCGGTGCGATCGGCGCCACCGCCTGCTTGAGATCGATCAGTGCGTAATCGGATCTGCCCTTGGCATTCTCGAGCCGGGCGATCGCGGCATAGCGTAGCAGCCCGAGCGAGCTGCACCCCTTCATCCAATAGGCCGCGTCGGCGAGGCGGACAGTGCGGGATGCGTCCTTGTGATCGAGTGACAGGATCATCCTGCCAACCTCGGCGTCCGCGAAGATCGCGCCGAGCTGCTCGCGCTCGTCCTCGCTCAGTGCCCAGAACTTGCGGCCGATCTTGATCCGCGGATCGACGGCGTCCAACCGCTCGCGCGCCAGGTGGCGCCAGCGCCGGCCGAGCGCGCGTCGGCGCACCGCCCTGACGGCGTCGGGTTCGGGCCCGGTGCCGCCGTCCGGATCGATCATCGCCGCGGCATAGCCGTCGACCATCTCCTCGATCATGTGCGCGGTGGTGACGCCGGGCAGATCCGAGCCGCGCGCCGCGGTCGCCAGCGACAGGCCGAGCCGGATGAGATCATGCGCCGGATTGCCGATCACGGCCTGATCGAGGTCGCGGATCTGGATCTCGACCCGGCCGTCGCCATCCGCCAGCGGCCCGAGATTGCCGAGGTGGCAATCGCCGCAGATCCAGATCGGTGGCCCCTCCGGCACCCGGCGCGCCGCCGGTGAGGCGGCTAGCCACTGGTAGAACAGGGCAGTGTTGCCGCGCACATAGGCGTGGGCTGATCTTGCCATCTTGAGGGTACGGTTGGCTTCGAGCACGGAAGAACGATCGGCGATGGTCGGGCTGGGCACGATTGGGGGGTACTCTGATGATGAGCAACAACAACGCACACCCTCGGGTTTTGTGACGAACCATTGCTCGGAATAGCGGCTGCCGGCATCGCCAATGCCGAGCCCGGCAGCCGCTCTCGGGCTAGAAGTTCACTCGGGCCCCCACGCGCACCGTGCGCGGTTCGACGACGCGGCTGAGGCGCCCGTCGACAGGGCCCGCCGTGTCGACGGAGGGGATGTAGGATTCGTAGTAATAAGCGATATCCTTGTCGCGGCTGTCGAGCAGGTTGAGCACTTCGCCGTAAAGCTCGAACCGGCCGATCTTGCGCGCGCCACGCAGGTTGACGACGGTGCTGCCGGGATCGCGCACGCTATTGTCCTCGATCAGCGGATAGGGGCCGAGATGACGGACGCGCAGGCTCGCCTGCCAAGGACCCTGCACCAGCGCGACACCCGCCGAGGCGGCGTTCTCAAATGCATTGGGGATGCGATCGCCATTATCGTAGCGCGAGTGGCTGGCCGTGTAATTGCCGTCGAGCGCCAGCCAGGGAAGCGGTCGCCAGAACGCCACCAACTCGTAGCCGTGGCGCTTGCTCGCGCCGGTCGGTTCCACCGCGTTGGAATCGCCGACGAAGCGCAACTCGCTGTCGACATCCAGCCACCAATAGGTCGCGGTGAGCGACAGCCCGTGCCACTGCCAGCGCGCGCCAAGCTCCCGGGCGTCGCCGCGGACCAGCACCGGCACCGGCGTGTCGACGTTGACTGCACCGCGCACGTCGTTGGAATGAAAGCCGCGGCCCCAATTGCCGTACAGCTCGAGCCACGGCGCCGGCGTGTAGGCGACCGAGGCCTTGGGCGAGAGGATGGCGTCGCCGCCGCTGCCGGTGCCCGCCGCGGCGGCGGCCGCGTCCCGCGCGCGCACCGCATAATGATAATAATCGGCGCGCGCGCCGCCGGTCAGGCGAAGCCCGGCGAGCGGCGTCCAGGTCGCTTCGCCGTACAGCGCCGCCGAGGCTTCCTCGACATGGTAGCGGCCGAGCGAGGTGAGGAACGTCCGGTCGCTGGTCCGCGCGACGCCGACGCTGCCGATATGGTCATAGCGTTCCTCGGTACCGACCGAGAACGCCAGCGCCGGCGACAGCGTCCACTGCTTGTCGCCACGCGCGCCGATGATCCAGCGCCGGTCGAACTGGCGGATCTGCGCACTGGTGCCGTCGGGATCGGTGTAGGTGGGGTTCGAATACATCGACCAGTCGTAGAACTGGCCATAGACATTCGCCGTCCAGCTCGGCTGGCGCACCAAGAGGTTGCCTATCAGCCGCGTCGTCTCGCCGCGCGCGCTCGGATCGGGCGAGCAGAACACGTCCGGGCAGATCGCCGTGCCGATGATCCGCTCGGGAATCTGCTCGGTGGGCCGCCAAGTCGCGCGATAGGCATTGAGCGACGCCTCGATCTGCCCGGTGCCGGCGGGCCTAGTGTATTTGGCGAAGCCCGACAGATGGCGCAGATGCTCCGGTTCCTGCCAGGGGCCGTCATAGGTCTTGGCCTGCCCGACCAGGGTCAGCGTGCCGTCGCCGACGCCATCGATCGTGCCGCCAGCGGCGATCCGGCCATAATGGTAGGAGCCGCCCTCGATCGACAGCCATGGCGCGTCGAAGCGGTCGATGGTGGTCATATAGGCGGCGCCGGCCAGCGCGAAGTCTCCGCCGTCGGCGCGGTAGGGGCCTTTGCGGAAATCCTCGCGGGCGACGATCTCGGGGATGAGTCCGTTGAGATCGAGGTAGCCCTGGCCATGGCCATGGGTGCGCAGGTTCATCTGCACGCCGTCGACATAGGTGGTGAAGTCCGTTCCGTGATCGAGGTTGAACCCGCGTAGGAAATATTGATTGGCCTTGCCGCTGCCCGAATGCTGCGCGGCGACCAGGCCCGGCACCGCCTCGATCAGCTCGGCGACGCGCAGCAGCGGTCGCACCAGCAGGTCGGCACCGGCCACCGTACCCTCGCTGGCGGCATGGGCGACGCCGATCTTGGCCTCGCCTCGGCCGAATACGACGATGTCGTCGGCCGGCGGCGGCGTCTTGTCGGTGGTTTGCGCCTGCGCGGCCCCGGCGATGCCGTTCGCCGCCAGGCAAGCCAGTAGTATCGTTACATTGTTCATGGTCGTTCCCGTCCGGCGTCATGCGATCATGGACAGGGCTCTCCGCTGCTAGCGGCCGGCGCACGTCAGCGGGCCGACGCCTCTCAGCGCCCGCCGACACGAACCGATGCGACCCCCGCCGCTCGTTCGTCGCTCAGACGGCCAAACCGTGCCCCGACCATCCCCTGGGTCAAAGCAAGAGCGACCAGACGCCGGCAGGTCTCCTGGCTCACGGGTCGACATGACGATACAGGGCCTTCCCAGGCCTCGTCCGATTCGACGTCCGGCCCAGTGGCTGCCTGCCTCTCGGTTGGAGGCAGGCGATCCGTATCGCACTCACCGCTTACAGTTGCAGGGACAGCCGCGGCATTGGGCCATGGAGGCCCGCACCGCATTCCCTTTTAAGCCCCGTCAGGGGCACCAGCGCGATCTATCGGCAGCAACGCCGTGAAGCGCCGCAGCCGCGCGTCTGTCTAGCGCGTGGAGGCTGGCGGATGCAACTCGGCGCCGATCAGCTGCCGAGGCTCCGCTCCCATAGCGGGTCCAGCACCAGGCCGAGCCAGCCCGCCATCCGCGCTAGTTCCTCGCCGAGCGCCGCTATCGTATGGCTCGGCGCGGTCGGCTCGATGCTGGCCTGCTGCACGATCAGCGTCGCGCTCTTGCGATCCGCCTTGAGATCGACCCTCGCCACCAGCGCCCCGTCGAGCAGGAAGGGGAGGACGTAATAGCCGTGCTCGCGCTGTGCCGCGGGCGTGTAGATTTCGAGCCGGTAGCGGAAGCCGAACAGCCGCTCGGTGCGCTCCCGGTGCCACACCAACGGATCGAATGGCGATAGCAGCGCCGCGCCGGTGATCCGGCGGCCGGCGCGCGCGTCGCGGTGCAGATAGGCCGGCTGGCGCCAGCCGCGCACGCGCGCGGGGACGATCGTCCCGGCCTCGACGAGCTGTTCGATCAGGCGCGGCACCTCGGCGGGCGACAGCCGGTAATAGTCGCGCAGGTCGCCGGCGGTGGCGATGCCGAGCGCCCCCGCCGCCAGGCCGAGTAGCGCGCGACGGGCATCGTTGTCGCTCGGCGTCGGCGTGTCGAGGACGGCGCGCGGCAGCACCCGTTCGGGCAGGTCGTATACCCGCTCGAACGTGCTGCGCCGATGCGGCGAGGCAATGAGGCCGGCCCAGAACAGCCATTCGAGCGCATGCTTGCCCTCGCTCCACACCCACATGCCCTTGGCCGCCCTGGCGCCGGCGAGATCGGAGGCGGCGATCGGCCCGTCCGCGGCGATGCGGGCGAGCAGCGCATCGGCTTCGGCGCGGCGAGGGCCGGCAAAGGGCGCGAGTTGTCGCCAAATCCCCAGGCCGGCGCGGGCCTGGGCCATGCGCCAGCGCAGCAGCGGCTGGCTGGTGACCGGCAACAGCGATGCCTCATGCCCCCAATATTCGAAGAACCGCTTCGGCCGCTCGGCCATGATCTCGTCGAGCAGCGTGCGATCATAGCCGCCGAGCCGCGAGAACAGCGGCAAGTAATGGGCGCGGACCAGCACGTTGACGCTGTCGATCTGGAGCAGCCCGAGCTGCGTGATCGCGCGGTGCAGCCGTGCCGGATCGACCGGCCGCTCGCGCTCGCGACCGTTGAAGCCGGCGGCGGTCAGCGCGATCCGCCGGGCCTCCATGGGCGAAAGCTCCAGGCTCAGCGGTGTTCCACCGCGATCAGCGTCGGGGCGTCGGCGATGAACCGGTCGAGCACGCCGTCGGCGAGCTTGACCGGGCCGCCGAACCGGGTCGCGCCGGGGATGGTCTGGACCGCTGCGGCCTTGGCCGCGAGCTGCCGGGCATCGGCGAGATAGCGCGTCGCGGCGGGGCTGCCGTCATTGGCCGCTCCAAGTCCCGCCACGGTCAACTGCAGCGCGCGGCCCCACAGCTGCATCGCGTCGAGCCAAGGCCGTGACTGGTCGGCAAAGGCGGGGTCGACTGCGCCGGCGCGGATGACGTCCGGCGCACCGGCGATCTCGTCGGCGCGGGTGCCCAGCGCCGCGAGCGCGTCGTGGCGCGCGGTCTCGTCGCCATCGGCAAGCGTGCCACGGACACGGTCGAGCAGCGCCTTCAGCTCGGGGGCCTGTTCCTGCCACGGCTGGCTGCCGAAGGTCGGCGCGAGATGCTGGGTATCGAACAGGGTGAGCAGCGCGGCGGTCGCCCGCGCGTCGCCGCCCGCCATCGTCCGTGCCGCGGCTCGCCAGGTGCGATCGGCATCATAGCCCTGATCGTTCCAGGCGAACGCCGCGACCCCGGTCACCGCGATGCGGCTTGGCGCTTCCTGGTTCATCGGGTTCGCCAGGATGCCGGTCAGTTCGCCCGACAGGCCCGCCTCGCGCCGCGCATAGGGCGCGACCAGCAATCGGCCGGCTGACTGGGTGTAATCGTTGACCGGATAATTGTCCCACAGCAGCGTCTTGCGCCCGAACGCCTTGGTCGCGGCCTTGGCATCGGGCACCGAGATCGCGGGCGGCACCACGTCGGTGCCGGTCCATTGCACCACAATCCGCGGATCGAGATGCGCGCGCAGCGCCGCCTTGTACGGGCTTTCCTTGGCATCATAATATTCGGTCGGCACCATGATCAGCGGCCGCGACGCGCGGTCCTGGGCAAGCAGGTCGGCCTGCACCGCGTTGAGCAGCTGCGCCTGGGCGACGCCGGCCGCCGCCGCGCCCGGTGGGCCGAAGCTGGTCTTGTCCTTGTCGCAATTCCACTTGGTGTATTCGATGTCGTCGAGCGCGACATAGAAGCTGTCGACGCCGATCGAGCGCAGCGCGGCGAACTTGCGCTTGAGCGCGGCGACGTCGGCGGGATCGGAAAAGCAGATCGAGGGGCCCGGCGACACCGCATAGACGAAGTCGACGTGATCGGCGCGCGCCGTCTTCTCGAGTGCGCCGAGCGCGCTCAGCGTCGCGGCGGGGTAGGGATCGCGCCAGCGATCGCGCGCAAAGGGGTCGTCCTTGGGGCTGTAGACATAGGTGTTCGCCTTGACGCTGGCGAGGAAGTCGAGATGCTTGGTGCGATCGGCCATCGTCCAGGGCGCGCCGTAGAAGCCCTCGATCGTGCCGCGGATCGGCATCGCCGGGTGATCCTGGATCGTTACCGCCGGGAAGGTGGCGCGCTGCGTCAATTGGCGGAAGGTCTGCGCGGCGTGGAACAGGCCGTCGGCATCCGCGCCGGCGAGAGTGATGAGGCCGCCACGGCCGCTCTTGATGCTGGCGATGGTATAGCCTTCGCCATGGCCGTCCCGCACCGTGCCGCTGCGGGCCAGTGCATCGCGGATGAGCGGGGCGTCGCCGGTGCCAAGCAGGATGTACGGACGATCGAGCACCGCCGGCACCCGCTGCGCGGTGGTGATCGAGTCCACCCCCGCGGCGGTGAGAATGTCGCGCACCAGCGCCGTCGTCCCGGGTTCGACGCCGGGCGCTGCTATCAGCACCACATCCGCGCCGAGCGGGATCGCGCCGCTGCCGAGCGTGATCGATACGGGCGCAGGATAGAGCGCGGGCAGGGTAACCGGCGCTGCGGCCAGCGGGGTCGGCGCAACGGTGGCGAGGAGCGGCAGCGCGGCCAGCATCAAGGCATAGGCACGCCAGTCTGTCCGTCCGCTCATCCACATTCCCCGGTGTTGAATTGGTATCATCGACGTCAGCTTAGCAGGCGACTTTGCCGAGGCAAGTGACGGTGACTGGCCCATACGACCATGGCGATGTTGACGCGACCGACGGCGCACGGTTCAAGAGGACATGACCATGGACAACTCCTCAATACCCACCCGGCGAAGCTTTGTCGGCGGCGCGCTGGCGCTTGGTGCGCTCCCCACTGGCGCGGCGGCGGCGCCCGCGCCGACGCTGATCGGCGGCACCTATGCCAATGAAGGCGGCCCCGGGCTCGTTTCGCTCAAGGTCGGTGCCAATGGCATCGTCGCGGGCGCAGCGATCGCCCGGATCGGCAATGCGTCGTTCGAGGTGAAGAGCGCGCGGCGCGGCATCCATTATCTGGTCGACGAACAGACCCAGGGCGGACTCGGCGTTTACGACGGCGCCTTCCGGCAACTCGCCAAGCGGCCGACGCTCGGCGCCGATCCCTGCCACGCGGCGCTCAGCCCCGACGGGACGATGCTCGCCGTCGCCAATTATTCGAGCGGCAGCGTCGCGCTGTGGCGGCTTGATCGCGCGGGGCTGCCGCAAGGCGATGCGCAACTGGTGCGCCACGAGGGCCGCGGGCCTAACAGCGAGCGACAGGCGGGGCCTCATGCCCATTGGGTCGGTTTTGCCGCTAACGGCACGCTGCTCCACTCGGTCGATCTTGGCGCCGACGCGATCTTTGCGCATCATCTCGATGCCGCGACCGGCGCCGTCACCCACACCTCGATCGCCTATCGCGCAGTCGCCGGATCGGGACCGCGTCACCTCGCGCGCCACCCCCGGCTGCCGGTTGCCTATCTGGTCGCGGAGCTCGCCAACACGGTGACGATCCTGCGCAGCCGGGCGGATGGCACCTTCGCGGCGCGTAGCGTGGTGTCGACGCTGCCGGCGGCCTTCCACGGCGATTCCGCCGCGGCGCACATCTCACTCAACCGTGCCGGCACCCGACTCTACGTGTCCAACCGGGGCCATAACAGCATCGCGGTGTTCGCCGTCGACGCGGACGGTGACTTGCGGCTGCTCCAGCATATCGACAGTGGCGGCAACTGGCCGCGGCTGTTCGTGCTGCTCGACGATCAGGGCACGATGCTGGTCGCCAACCAGCGCTCGGGCACCATCGCCCGACTAAACATCATGGCCGATGGTCGGCTCGCGACGACCGATCAGCGCGCCAAGGTAGCGGGAATCGCCTTCATCGGCGCATAGCGCTGCCGCTCGCGGCTGGCGGGTGGTCGATAAGGAATTTCCACATGCGCATTCTGGTCGTCGGCCTGGGGGACATCGCCCGCAAGGCCTATCTGCCGATCCTCGCGACGATGCCCGGCCTCGAGCTCCATCTCGCCACCCGCCATCGCGCCACGCTCGACGAGGTCGGCGCGGCGCATCGGATCCCGCATCGCTACACGAGCCTCGACGCAGCGATGGCCGCTGCCCGCTACGACGCGGCGTTCGTCCATGCGGCAACGGTGGCGCATCCCGCGCTGGTCGAGATGTTGCTGGCCCACGACATCCCTGTGCTTGTCGACAAGCCGCTGGCGGACAATCTCGACGAGGCGGCCAGGCTGATCGACCACGCGACCCGCCGCGGATGCTTGCTTGCGGTCGGCTTCAACCGCCGCTTTGCGCCCGATTATGCGGCGCTCCGCCACGCGCCGCGCAGCCTGCTGACGATGCACAAGCATCGCCGCGCCCACCCTGACGCGCCGCGCCGGGTTATCTTCGACGATTTTATCCACGTCGCCGACACGCTGCGCTTCCTCGCTCCGGCAACCATTGATCGCGAGCAGATCGACGTCGTCGCCGCCGGCGGCATGCTGGAGAGCGTGATGCTCACGCTGGCAGGCGACGGCTTCCATGCGGTTGGCACCATGAACCGTCGCTCGGGGCTCGACGAGGAGCGGCTCGATGTCATCGGTGGCGACGTCAGACGGGCGGTGCTCAACCTGTCCGAGCGGGTGGAGGCGGATGGCGCCGAGCGCGTGTCGCGGCGCGGGGACTGGACTCCCGTGGCGCGCCAGCGCGGCTTCGAGGCGATGTGCGCCGATTTCCTCGCTGGCGTGCGCCAAGGAAGGGCAACCGCGGCCGCGGACTTGTACGACACTCACGCGCTGTGCGAGCGCATCGTCGCGCAGGCCATTCTGGCGGGGAGTTAATTTCGGCATCTTTCTCGATGTGTCCGGCCGAAAGCAGGCGGATTGCGGATCAACCGAAGCCGGCTTGCATCGGTTCAAGACCGCCTCACAAACTCATTGCGCAAGCGTTCTCATTGACAACTAATGATAATATCCGGAACGGCCTTCGGCGCGAGCGGTTGACTTTCGGTGGCCGAAAACCCCAGCCGCTTCGTCGTCCTAGTCGTTGAAGACGAGCCCTTCGTGCGTATGATCGCGGTGATGTGTTGATTGAGCACGGGATGATCGTTCTCGACGCCGACTGCGTCGAAGAGGCGCTGGCGGTCATCCAGGCAGCAGGTCGGATCGATCTGCTCTTCACCGATATCAATATGCCTGGCAATCTCGACGGCATTGATCTCGCTGTTATCGCTCACCGTCAGCAACCTGATTTGAAGCTCATCGTCACCTCGGGAGGGCCGAATTTAGCTGCCGCTGACATTCCCAATCACGGGGTTTTTATCCCGAAACCGTATGATCCACGCGCGCTGACGCTATTGGTTGATGCCAAGATGGCCGCGCCCCACTGAGATTGTCGCCCTTGCGTCATCGGTGCGTTCAACAAACGATCGTTTTATGGACAACCCACCTTAACTAAATTCAGCTCAGCAAGGGCCCGATCGTCGTCGAGCATGGTTGTAACAAGCGACGCGATTGGAAAGCATGTGTGCCATGTACTGATTATTGAAGATGATTGGCTGATCGCAGATTATGTCGAACAGCTGGCACGTGACGGGGGTGCGACCTCTATTGAGATTGTCGATTGCGAGCGGGATGCGGTTCAAGCTGCGGCCGGTCGGCGCCCCGACATCATCCTATCGGATGTAAATCTGCGGGCTGGAACTGGCCCGTTAGCCGTACACACGATCCAAGAGACCTGGGGGCCGATTCCGGTCATCTTTATAACGGCCATGCCACAAGAGTGCATGCCGTGTGACGCGCAAGCAGTGATTTTGACCAAACCGCTCAACCCCCAGGCGTTGACTGAAACGTTTAGGCGCCTTGCACCGTAGCGGCCCGTGGCCAAAGAAGCGAGGCGACATGCAGGATCGTGGACTCGGCAAGCCAGTAACCCGGGCCACTGGAATCGCCGCTGCCGTCTGCCTGGTTGAGCACCGGCGCGTTGGACAGCAGATTGTTGAGCGCATCGGCAGCGGCGATGAACCCGTGATCGGTAATCGATTGAGATGTGATCTCCGACACCGGCGCGGCATTGTCCAGCCTGGCAAGGCGGATCCGAGCCGGTGACGACGATCATGTCGGCGCTGTCGGGCGCGGCATCGGCGCTGGTCGCGATCGACTGATCGAGCAGTGCCTGGTGTCCTGCGTCTGCGCCAGTGCCGATGTGTCCGCCATCGCAGCGAGGTCGTCGTAGCGTCGGCTAACGCTAAGCATGGTGGACCTGCGCTATTGTGATCGTCGCCGCCGGTCTCCATGATGGCCATGCCCATTCCAGGGGGCAGCAACGCTTGGGGTGAGCGACGGGACAAGCCCCTCACACTCTCTTCCGTGAATCTCGACTTCCAACCTTCAGAAAGCTCCTTGATGCGTTTGATCGCCTGCTTGCTTTGGGCTTCCATGATCGTCGGCACGGCGGCCGCGCAGCAGCGACCGACGGTGACTGCCACCGACTATGATCGCGCCATGCACCAACTGAGCCCGTGGACATCGCCACTGGTCGACCACGCGGTGCGGGCAGCGCATTGGATCGATGCCCGGCACTTCTGGTATGCGGACACCAGCCACGGCGTGCCGACGATCATGCTCGGCGATGCGGCGAAGGGCACGAAGGTACCAGCCTTCGACACGGCGGCATTGCTGACATCGCTGAATGCGGCCGGGCTGAAGGAGCAGGACGCGAAGAGGCTGTTCGTCGAGGGGCTGGAGCCGGATTTTACGGCGAACACCGCGGTCGTGAGCGTTGGTGGCGAGCGTTATTCGTGCGCGCTGGCGCAGCCTTATGATTGCAGGACGATGGCTAAGCTCGACGCCGGCCAGATCGCTGGCGCCGCGGCGCAGCGAAGCAGGGCGTCTGCGGTGGTCTCTCCGGATGGCAAGCGCGCGGCGTTTGTGCGGGACTGGAACCTGTGGGTACGGGACGTCAACTCCGGCGCGGAGCGGCGGCTGACGACAGATGGCGTCAAGGATTTCGGCTACGCGACGGATAACGCTGGCTGGAAACACTCGGATCAGGCGATCGTGATCTGGTCGCCGGATTCGCGGAAGATAGCGACCTTCCAGCAAGATCAGCGCACGGTCGCGGACTTCACGACGACCACGACGCAGGTCGGCCACTCCCTTACGGACACGTGGAAATACCCTTTCGTGGGCGACAAGGAGATCATCCATATCCAGCGTGTCATCATCGATGTGGACGATGCCCGCGTCGTCCGTCTGAAGATGTCGCCCGACCTGCACCGGTCATCGCTGTGCGACGACGTGGTGTGCGGCGCGGGTCCGCAGGACATGCAATGGGCCAAGGACGGCCGGACGCTCGCGTTCGTGTCGACCTCGCGCGACCACAAGGTGGAGACGGTGCGCATCGCCGATACGGCGACGGGCACGGTGCGCGAGGTGTTCACCGAGACGGTGCCGACCTGGTTCGACAGCGGATACAATGACGAGGGTATCAACTGGCGCTATCTGTCAGAGCGAGGCGAGATCCTGTGGTGGTCGCAGCGCGACGATTGGGGTCATTACTATCTGTACAGCGCACGTACCGGCAGGCTGGTACGGCAGGTGACCCAAGGCCACTGGAACGTCGACCATCCGGTGTTCATCGACGAGCGCAGCGGGAAGATGCTGGTCGCCGGGGTCGGGCGGGAACCCGGCGTCGATCCCTACTATCACAGCATCTATGCGATCAATCTTAAGGGCGGCAAACCGAAGCTGCTGACGCCTGAGAAGCAGGACCATATCGCGACGCCCTCGAGCGACGGACGTTACTTCGTGGATATCTTTTCGACTCCTCAGGAGCCGCAGACCGCGGTCTTGCGGCGTGCGGATGGCACGGTGGTCAAGGAGCTGGCGAAAGGCGACGTGACCCGATTGCGAGCGGCGGGCTGGCAGGCGCCGGAGAACATCGCCGTCCGGTGCGCCGACGGCAAAACGCTGTGCTACGGGCTGCTCTTCAAGCCGGCGAGGCTTGATCCGCGGCAGAAATATCCGGTCATCGACTATATCTATCCAGGGCCGTTCATCGGAACGATTTCGTCCCGGCAGTTCGCTCCGTCTATGGGCGACGCCGGTGCGTTGGCACAGCTCGGCTTTGCCGTGGTGGAGATCGACGCGCTGGGTACGCCGCGCCGCTCGAAGATCTTTCAGGACTTCTACTATCACGACATGGGCAAGCAAGCCGTCCCTGACCAAGTCACTGGGATCAAGGATCTGGCGTCGCGACATGCATGGATGGATACCGATCGGGTCGGCATCTGGGGGCACTCAGGCGGCGGCAATGCGACCGCCGCTGCGATGTTTCGCTACCCTGAGTTCTTCAAGGTTGGGATTGCCGAGAGCGGCAACCACGACAACCGGAACTATGAAGACGATTATTACGAAAAGTACCTAGGTTTGCTGGAGAGTAACGGGAAGAGCTCCAACTATGATGTGCAGGCCAATGAGGATCTCGCTCGCAACCTGACGGGCAAGTTGATGCTAGCGCATGGTATCCTCGACGATAACGTGCCGGTGTCGTCGACACTGCTGGTGGTCGACGCGCTTCAGAAAGCGAACAAGAACTTCGATCTGGTGCTATTCCCCCGCGCGCATCACGGCTACGGCGATCAAGCAAACTATATGATGCGGCGTCGCTGGGACTATTTTGTCGACAATCTGATGGGGGCAGAGCCGCCTAAAGAGTTCAAGATAGTAGCGCCCGGTGTCGCAAAGTGAGATAGGGCTGCCGGTGTTCAGCGGGAACTTGCGCTACGCGGAGTGCACCCGTGAAAAAAACGGCTTAGTCCTAGTCCGTGACAAATCAGAGATTGCTCTAGACAGCCTTTTTAGGCTGTAAATCTCGCCGTTGACATGATCGGACTAGATCCCGCTTCGGATGTGTGTCGAGCGTCGAATATCGATGATCACAGAAGTGGCGCATCGTTCAGCGCGGGCTCTGCGATCAGTCTCCGGATACGACAACGCCGTCCTTACCGGCGGCGTTGTCGTTTGACGGCCAAAGCGCGGCCGGGGTTGGTTGCGAACAGGCCGCCGTTGACCAACTGCCACCCGCTCGATTGCAGCCGAACCGACGTCCGCGGCGTGGCAGGCCAAGTGGCGATACATCGCCTGAACGCCTCAATTGTCTCGACAGGCCGTGCCGCGCCGCTCGATGGCATGCCGTGACCATCACAGATAGCCGCACGAAGTTGCGAACGGGTTCAGGGCCGGTTAGCCCTCGCACACGCAGTAAGGATGAACGATCATTATTCCCGTGCTTCAGGCGACCAGTGCCATAACGGACGAGTGGACATACCCGGCCGCCGAACCCAATCGCAGCGGGCTGTTGCAGGTCGATGCCGCGCCCGATCATCGGCTATACTGGGAGGAATATGGCAACTCGGCGGGCGAGCCGGTGATGTTCCTGCACGGCGGGCCCGGTGGCGCCTGTGCGCCGGTGATGGCACGCTTCTTCGATCCGGCGCGCTACCGCGTCATCCTGTTCGACCAGCGCGGTTGCGGCCGCAGCGAGCCAACCGTTGCCGAGGCGGGGCCGCAGCTGGCGTTGACCCGCAATTCCACCGACTATCTGGTCGAGGACATCAACGCCTTACGCGACGCGCTCGGTATCGTCGGCAAGATGCACGTGTTCGGCGGAAGCTGGGGCAGCACGCTCGCGCTGGTCTATGCGATCCGCCATCCGCAGCATGTCGCCACGCTGATCCTGCGCGGCATCTTCATCGGCGCGCGCGAGGATCTGCGCTACATGTACCAAGGCAATGCCGCGACCTTCGCCGAAGCGCCGTTCGCGCTGACCGAGCCCGGTAGCTATGTGACTTATCCCGACGAGTGGCGCGCGTTCGTCGAGGTTATTCCGGCCGATCGCCGCGCCGACATGATGCACGCCTATAAGGCGATCTTCGACATGGTGCCGCAGAGCGACGCCGATCGCGCGTTGCAGTTGCGCGCGGCGCTCGCCTGGTCGGTGTGGGAAGGCACGATCTCCAACATGATCCCGCAGGACGACGACCCCGGCAAGTTCGGCGATGCCGAGTTCGCGCTGTCGTTCGCGCAGATCGAGGCGCATTTCTTCGCCAACCACCTGTTCCTCGAGCCGGACTATATCCTCCGCAATGTCGATCGGATCGCGGCCACCCCAATGCATGTCGTCCACGGGCGGTTCGACCAGGTGTGCCCGCTCACCCAGGCATCCCGGCTGATCGCAGCGATGGCCGCGGTCGGTGCGACGCCGGTGACTTACGTGCGGACCAATGCCGGTCATAGCGCCATGGAATTGCAGACCGCGCTGGCCTTGACCGCCATCATGGATGGACTGGCGCCGATTGGCCCAGGCGATCAGCCGTAGGATAGCTTGCGGCGATCATCGCGCCAGCCTACTTCTGCCACCTCGCTCGGCCGTAGAGCACGCCCAACACTGACATATGCGCCAACAATCGGATGCATTGACGTAACCGTCGGTGACAAAGTGGTGCTTGGGTGCAACGCAACAAAACTCCGTTAATCAACGGGTTCGCGACACTCAGATCCGTCACAAAACTTTCTCATTCGCTGGCAAAGGGGGCCTGCCGCATCTCGCGGCAAGTCGGCGCCCTGGGGGGCTTTGAGGAAAATGATGCGACCGAAACACATGATGCTCGGCGTGGCCTATGCCGCGCTGATGATCCCAGCCGCTGCGTTCGCGCAGTCGACGGGCACCCGCGAGTTCGAGAAGTCGGACGACATCGTCGTGACCGGCGCCAACGCCGCCGAAGATTCGGGCGCAACGATTCCTGACAGCCCCAAGACCAAGGTTGCGCTCTCGAACGCGTTCCTCAGCCATGAGGTCGCCGGCCAGTCGGTACTCGAAACGATCAACAACCTGCCGGGTGTCAGCTTCACCAACAACGACGCTTATGGCTCGTCTGGTGGCACGCTCACCATCCGCGGCTTCGACGCCAGCCGCATCGCGCTGACCGTCGATGGCGTGCCGCTCAATGACACCGGTAATTATGCCATCTATTCGAACCAGCAGGTCGATCCCGAGCTGATCGAGCATGTCGAAGTCGTGCTCGGCTCGACCGATCTCGATAGCCCGACGGCGTCGGCGTCCGGCTCGACCGTCAACTATGTCACGGTGACGCCCACCGACCAGCCCGGTGCGCGGATGGCGGGATCGATCGGCGATCTCGACATGATGCGCGTGTTCGGCATGATCAACACCGGCACGTTCACGCCCTGGGGCACCAAGGCCTGGTTCGCGGCGAGCAACCAGACGTACAACGCCCAATATTCGAACCAAGGCAAGATCGACAAGACCGCCTATAACTTCAAGGTCTATCAGCCGATCGGCGGCAGCGGCGATTTCGTCTCGCTCGCGGGCAATTACAACGTCAACCGCAACAACAACACGCCCGATTTCTACCTCGATGCCGCGCCGCGCACCAAGGCAGCGCGCGACCAGACCATAGCTGCCTGCCAGGTGGATACGCCGCAGGCTGGCGTGTCGGACGTCCCTAATGCGTGCGGCACCGATTATACCGCGAGCTACAATCCGTCGAACACCGGCACGCTGCGCGGTTCGTCGAGCTTCCATCTCGGCCACAATCTGGTGCTCTCGGTCGACCCGACCTATTGGTACACCAAGGCGAACGGCGGCTCGAGTGCGGTGAACGCGTTCGAAAGCGCCGGCACCGGCGGTGCGCTCGGCTATGTTACCGGCGCCTACGGTACCGGCTATTATTTCGGCCGCGATCTCAACGGTGATGGCGACGTGCTCGATGACGGCCGCAAGGTCTGCACCGTGTTCAATGCCGACGGCAGCTGCAAGACGATGACGGCAAGCGGCGTCAAGCTGTATGCCCCGAGCCACACCCAGACCAATCGCGTGCTGGTGCTCAGCTCGTTGCTGTGGTCGCCGTCCGACACCCAGTCGCTGCGCCTCAGCTACACCTATGACCATGCCCGCCACCGCCAGACCGGCGAGCTCGCCCCGCTGCAGCAGAACGGCTTCTCGACCGCCTATTTCCCGATCGACGATCCGCTGCTCGATGCCGATGGCAACATCGTCGAGAAGCGCAACCGCAAGTCGTACGTGACGCTCAACGAAGTGTCGGGCGAATATCGCGGCCGCTTCTTCGACAATCATTTGACGGTCACCGGCGGTGTATCGGGCAAGTTCTTCCGCCGCGAGCTGAACAACTATTGCTTCACCACCTCGGCAACCGGCGGCGTCAGCTGCGTCGATGGCGATGCCACCGATCTTGCCGCCTACGCTGCGGCGAACCCCACGTACGTGCTGCCGCAGACCCGCAACTTCGCGTACAATCGCGTGCTGCCGAGCGCGGGCCTGACCTACAAGTTCGACAACGGCATGTCGCTGTATGCGAGCTATTCGGAAGGCATCCAGGTCCCGGGCACGGACAACCTCTATGCGTCCTTCTACAGCGCCCCAGGAGTCCAGGACACCAAGCCGGAGATCACGCAGAACTTCGACGCCGGCGTCCGCTACCACAGCGGCAAGATCGAGGCGCAGGTCGGCCCGTGGTACACGATCTTCTCGAACCGGCTGGCATCGTCCTATGATCCGGTCAACGACATCACCGTGTATCGCAATCTCGGCACCGTGCATAAGTACGGCGTCGACGGCAGCGTTATCTACCATCCGATCCGTCCGCTGACCCTCTATGCCTTCGGCTCGTACCTGAAGTCGAAGATCCTCGACGATGTCGTCACCGGCGAGTGCACCGCCGCCAACGTCACCGCGGGGCTCAACGCCGGCATCGGCACCTGCACCACCGCGGGCCAGTCGATCTATGCGTTGACCGCCGGCAAGCGTGAATCGGGCGCCCCGACCTACACCGCGGGCGGCCGCGCCCAGGTCGACGTCGACCCCGTCACCATCGGTGCCGAGCTCAAGCGTACCGGCCCGAGCTACCTCAACGACCAGAACCTCAATCTCGTCTACAATGGCGTGGATTATGGCAAGGTCACCAAGGGTTATACGGTGGTCAACCTCGACGCGCGGATGAACCTTGGCTGGACCGGTCTCAACGACAAGACCTACCTCCAGCTCAACGTCACCAACCTGTTCGACGTGCTGTACATCAACCACGCCAGCAGCGGCGTGGCCAACACCAACGATCCGTTCGTCTTCATCAGCCCGCCGCGCACCGTCTCGGCGACGCTGAACGTTCAGTTCTGATCCTGACACGGTAAGCGTACCGACCGCAGCTCCCGGCAACGGGGGCTGCGGTTTCGTTTTGGTAGTCGATTGCCGGCAGCCATCGACTGAAATGTCGAGCAACACCGGTGAGACGCAGGCTGGCTAGCGCCGCGGAGACGCGCCCCATGGCGCGCTTCTCGCTTGGGGTCACGATGCACAAAATCCTTCTGCTGGGCGTCTCGCCCATGGCGCTGTTCGCCGCCGCCGTCCCGTCTGCCGCGCAGACGGTGTCGTCCAATACCAGCAGCAATCTCGCCACGGGCGGCAGCGACGTCACGATCAACTCGGGCGTCACGGTATCTCCCGCCGCCGGTGCCGCGATCACGGTCAACAGCAACAACACGGTGACCAACAACGGCACGATCACCTTTACCGGTGTCAACGACAGCGCCGGGATCGTCGCGAGCGGCGGGCTTGCCGGATCGATCACCAACGCCGGCACCATCACCAACAGCGAGACCAGCACCGCCAGCGACACCGATGGCGATGGCGACAATGACACGCCGCTCGCCAACGGCAGCGGCCGCTATGGTATCCATGTCGTCGGTACCGGCACCGGCGGTGCTGCCTTCACCGGCACCGTCACCAACAGCGGCACGATCACCGTGGTCGGCAACAATTCCGCGGGCATCGCGATCGACGCGCCCTTGACCGGCTCGCTGGTCAGCAGCGGCGCGGTGAGCGTCATCGGCAGCGACAGCTATGCGATCCACACCGGCTCGGTCAGCGGCGATGTCACCATCTCGGGCGCGACCTCGGCGCAGGGCGAGAATGCGGTGGGTGTCGCCATCGACGGCGATGTCGGCGGGGCGCTCACCGTCAGCAGCAGCATCACCGCCACCGGTTTTCGCGACAGCGGCGCGCTCTACACCTATCCCGATGCCGACGACCTGCTGATCGGTGGCCCGGGTCTCGCGGTCGCGGGCAGCGTCGGCGGCGGGATCAGCATCGACAGTGCTGGCTCGGTGATCAGCTACGGCAGCGCGCCGGCGGTGCAGATCGGCGCGGCGAGCGGCACCACGATCGGCCTGGTCGCCGATACCACTTATGGTCTGTCGATCGCCGGCGCGGTCACCGGCTCGGGCGTCAACGCCGGCGTCGATGCCCAGGCGATCCGCGTCGGCGGCGAGGGGGGCACGGTCGCCATTGCCGGCGGGATCAGCATCGCCGGCACGGTGAGCGCGGTCGCCAACCAGGCCAATGCGCTCGGGCTCGAGCTCGCGAGCGGCACCGCCGTGCCGACGCTTGACGTCAGCGGCACGCTGAGCTCGACCGGCGGGGTCGGCACCTTTGCCTCGCGCGCCCTGGTGATCGAGGCCGGGGCGTCGGTGCCGTCGCTGATCAATTCGGGCACCATCGCCGCCTATAACAGCGGCAGCGCCGGGACCTCGGCGGCGATCCAGGATCTCTCGGGCACGCTCGCCAGCATCACCAACACCGGCACCATCGCCGCGTCGTTGACCGGCACCTATGCGGCCACCCAGTACACCGCGATCGATCTGTCTGCCAACACCAGCGGCGTCACCATCGCCCAGAGCGCCAGCACTGTCAGCGGCGCGGTGCTCCCCACCATCGTCGGGCAGGTCATCACCGGATCGGGCAACGACAGCCTGACGCTGACCGCCGGGTCGCTGACCGGCGCGGTGTCGCTCGGCGCAGGCAACGACACGGTGTCGCTCGCCAGCGCGCAGCTCGTCGGCAATGTCGATTTCGGCAGCGGCGTCGGCACGCTCGCGCTGTCGGGCAGCGCGGCGCTGACCGGCGACGTCACGCTCGGCGCCGGCAGCAGCATCACGCTCGCGGATACCGCCTCGTTCACCGGCACGCTGGTGCAGAACGGCAATCCGGTCGCGCTCACCATCGCCGGCGGCAGCTTCGTGCCGACCACCACCGGCGCGGTCGCGCTGTCCAGCCTGTCGGTCGGCAGCACCGGCGTGCTCGGCGTCCATCTCGATCCTGCGACCGCGAGCGGCACGCTCTACACGGTCAGCGGCAGCGCCAATTTCGCCAGCGGCGCCAGCGTCGCGCTGACGATCGCCTCGCTGGTCACCCAGCCGCAAAGCTATACGATCATCCAGGCAGGCTCGCTGACCGGCGCGAGCAACCTCACCCTGACCACCGCCGATCTACCCTATCTGTACCAGGCGGCCCTCACCACCGATGCGACCGCCGGTACGGTTGGCGTGACGATCGGCGCCAAGACCGCGGCCGAGCTCGGGCTCAACCGCTCAGGGACCGCCGCTTATAGCGCCATCTATGCGGCCATTCCTGCCGACAGCGCGGTCACCGCCGCCTTCATCGCCGCCACCGATGCCGCCAGTTTCGCGCACCTCTATGGCGAGATGCTGCCCGAACATGCCGGGGGCACCTTCCTCGCGGCGGCCGACATCTCGCGTGGTGCGGCGGCGTTCATGGCCAATGATTCGGCGCCGCGCAGCACCAGCGGCGGCCTGTCGCTGTGGGTCGGCCAGCTCGGCAACCGCGCGAGCAAGAACCAGGGCGACACCGAGAGCTACGACCTGACCAGCTGGGGCCTGGCATTCGGTGCCGAATATAAGCTCGGCAAGTTCGGCACCGCCGGCATCGGCTATGACTGGTCGTACAACAGCGTCGACAATGGCGACAACGCCAACCAGGTGATCGGCTATCTCTCCGAGATCAGCGGCTATTGGCGCGGTAGCTGGGGCGGGCTCCATCTGTCCGGCCGCGCCGCAATCGGCCAGGTCTCTTATACCAGCAAGCGTTACCTGACCAATCCAGTCGACGATTCGGACATTGTTGCCCAGTCCGCCGCGGACTGGACCGGGCATACCATCGCGTTCGACGGCGGCGCGAGCTACCAGCTGGCGGTGGGCAGGGTCTATGTCCGCCCGACCGTGCAGGTCGATTATTTCCGCCTGAGCGAGGATGCGCATCAGGAAACCGGCGGCGGCGACGCCTTCGACCTGCTGCTGGCCAAGCGCACCAGCGATTCGCTCGCCGGCACCTATTCACTGGTCACCGGCTATCAGCTCGGGCGCGGCGAGACCGCAAGCCGGGTGGAGCTGGAACTCGGCGATCGCAGCCGGCTCAACGGGTCGGTGGGTGATACCACCGCCTCGTACGCCGGCGGCTCCACCTTCACGCTGCAGCCGGACGCCTTGCGCTACGGCCCGCTCGCCGCGGCGCGCTTTGTGGTCGGCAACGACTTCTATGGCGTGTCGGCGGAAGTGCGGGCGCAGAAGCTGGAGGATTATGTCGCCACCGGCTTCTCGGTCGCGCTCAAGCTCAACCTGTAGTCGGCGCCTCGGCGCATCGCGGGCGTTGTGCCGGGCGCCACCCATGTGCATGGCGCTGGCATGACGACCATCACCGATGACCCCGACGCGGCGGCGGCCCGCAAACCGGCGCTGGAGCGCGGGCTGACCCTCGCCCTGGCCGTCGCCGCGGGGGTGGCGGTGGCCAACATCTATTACAACCAGCCGATGCTCGGGGTGATGGAGCGCGACCTGCCGGGCGCGGCGACCATCCTGGTGCCGACCGCGACCCAGCTCGGCTATGCGAGCGGCCTGTTCCTGCTCGTGCCGCTCGGCGATCTGGTCGAACGCCGCAGGCTGATCGTGGTGCAATTCCTCGGCCTAGCCGTGGCGCTGGCACTCGCGGCGCTGGCGCCGAGCGCTGCGATGGTGATCGCCGCCTCGCTGCTCGTCGGTGTGCTCGCCACCGTCGCCCAGCAGATCGTGCCGCTCGCCGCCCATCTTGCCACGCCGGCGCGGCGCGGCGCCACCGTCGGCATCGTCATGTCGGGGTTGCTGTGCGGGATCCTGCTCAGCCGCACCCTCGCCGGCCTGGTTGCAACGCACGCCGGCTGGCGGGCGATGTTCTGGCTGGGCGTGCCGATGGCGCTCGGCACCGCGGCGCTGATGGCGACGCGACTGCCGCGCAGCATGCCGCAGGCGGATCTCAGCTATCGGGCGCTGATCGCGTCACTGGGCGGCTTGTGGCGCGCGTTTCCCGCGCTGCGCCTCGCCGTGGTCACCCAGGCGCTGCTGTTCGCCGGGTTCAGCGCCTTCTGGACGATCCTCGCGCTGCGCCTGCAGCAACCACCTTTCGGGCTCGGCGCCGATATCGCAGGGCTGTTCGGCATCGTCGGCGCGGTCGGCGTCCTCGCGGCACCGGTCGCCGGGCGGATCGCCGACCGTCATGGGCCGCGGCCGGTGATCCTGCTCGGCGCGACGCTGACGCTGATGGGCTGGGTGACGTTCGGGCTGTGGGTGTCGATCGCCGGGTTGATCGTTGGCGTCATCCTGCTCGATTTCGGGGTGCAGAGCGCCTTGGTATCGAACCAGCACATCGTCTACGCGCTTCGCCCCGAGGCGCGGGCGCGGCTCAACACCATCTTCATGGGGGCGATGTTCCTTGGCGGCGCGATCGGCTCGGCGTCCGCCACCGCGGCCTGGACACATGCTGGGTGGGGCGGAGTGTCGATCCTCGGTGGCGGGTTTGCCGCCGCCGCGGTGCTGGTGCAGCTCGGGGCGGCCGTTCGCCGGCGACGACCATGATGGTCGTGCCCGCAAACGGCCGCTGCGCGTGCGGTCGGCTCAGCCCTTCACGAAGGCGAGCAGATCGGGATTGATGATCTCGGCATGGGTGGTGAGCATGCCGTGGGGGAAGCCCTCGTAGATCTTGAGCGTGCCGTTCTGGACGAGCTTGATCTGGAGCATCGAGGCGTTCTGATAGGGGACGATCTGGTCGTCGTCGCCCTGGGTGATCAGCATCGGCACGGTGATCGCCTTGAGATCCTCGGTCTGGTCGGTTTCCGAGAACGCCTTGATGCCGTCGTAATGGGCAAGCGCGCCGCCGGCCATGCCCTGGCGCCACCAATTGTCGATCACGCCCTGCGACACCTTGGCGCCCGGCCGGTTGAAGCCGTAGAACGGGCCCGCCGCGAGATCGATGTAGAATTGCGCGCGGTTGGCGGCGAGCGCATCGCGCAGGCCGTCGAACACCGAGATCGGCAGGCCGCCCGGGTTGCTCTCGGTCTTGACCATCAACGGCGGTACCGCGCTGACCAGCGCCGCCTTGGCGACGCGGCCCTGCGGCTGGCCATAGCGGGCAACATAGCGCGCGACTTCGCCGCCGCCGGTGGAATGGCCGATATGGACTGCGTTGCGCAGATCGAGATGCTCGACCACTGCCGAGGCATCGGCGGCATAATGATCCATGTCGTTGCCGGTGTCCGCCTGGCTCGAGCGGCCATGGCCGCGGCGATCATGGGCGACGACGCGATAGCCATTGGCCAGGAAGAACAGCATCTGCGTGTCCCAATCGTCCGATGACAGCGGCCAGCCGTGGTGAAAATGGATCGGCTGGGCATCCCTGGGCCCCCAATCCTTGTAGAAGATCTCGATGCCGTCCTTGGTCGTCACAAAGCCGCTGCTCATGGTGCTTTCTCCGGTCAGTGAGCGTGGAAGTAATCGGGGGATGGTTTGTCTAAGCTATTATAATTGCCATCGATTATTTTGCGGGCGGGGCGATGGCGATGCTGTAGGACAGTCAAAGATCGTCTCTGACATGGTCGTTTTCGCCTTTGCCAGGAGAGTCGATGATGGAGCGATGCTAGGCGGCGCTTCGCGGTAGCGCAACCATAGTCAGGAAGAGCCTGGCGGGAGGATTTGATGTTATGGTGACACGGACCGATCCTTTCGCAAGATAGTCCCGACGCCACGCCTGACACGGAGAAGCCCAATGACCGGATGTTCGCACATGGCCGTGATCCACGACGTGACGCCGAGCGCGGCGGGATGCGAGGAATGCCTGAAGACCGGCAGCTGGTGGGTGCACCTGCGGCTCTGCCGGGTGTGCGGCCATGTCGGCTGTTGCGACGATTCGCCCAACAAGCACGCGACGGCGCATTTCCACACGTCCGGCCACCCGATCATCGAAGGCTATGATCCGCCCGAAGGCTGGGGCTGGTGCTATGTCGACGCGGTCGAGGTCGATCTTCCCGATCAGACGCCGCACCCGGGCCCGATCCCGCGCTTCGTCTAACGGGTATCGGTGCCGGCGCTGCTCGCGCCGGTGCTGGCAGCGCGATTGCCATTGGCGGCCGCCTCGCCGATGATGGCGCATGCCGATGCCTCCCCATCACGATGGTGCGCTCGACGCACGCATCGCCGCCGACCCCCGCTATGTCGCGCTGGTGCGAGACCGGCAGCGGTTCTCCTGGGCGCTGACCGCGATTACCGTGATCGTCTACAGCAGCTTCATCTCGCTGATCGCGTTCGACAAGCCGTTGATGGCGCGGCCGATCGGCGGCGGCACGATCAGCCTCGCCGTGGTGCTCGGCGCGGCGATGCTGGCCGGCACGGTCGCGATCTGCGCCGTCTATGTGTGGCGCGCCAACGGCAGCTACGACGCCCGCCTCGCCGAGCTGCTCGGGAGCCTCGACTCGTGACGCGCAGCCTGATCCGCAGCGCCGGGCTGCTGGTGCTGCTCGGCTGGGCGACCGGGGCCCAGGCCGCGATCGCCGGCGCCGTTCAGCGCCAGCCGACCAACTGGACCGCGATTGCGATGTTCACCGGCTTTGTCGCGATCACCTTGTGGATCACCGCCGCGGCGGCGCGGCGGACGCGCACCGTGTCCGATTTCTACACCGGCGGCGGCATCACCGGTTTCCAGAACGGGCTGGCGATGGCGGGCGACTATTGCTCGGCGGCGTCGTTCCTCGGCATCACCTCGCAGATCTTCAACGACGGCTATGACGGGCTGATCTACGCGATCGGCTTCCTCGTCGGCTGGCCGATCGTGCTGTTTTTGGTCGCGGAAAAGCTCCGCAACCTCGGCCGCTTCACCTTCGCCGACGTCGCCTCCTACCGCTTCCTCCAGGGGCCGGTCCGCAGCTTCGCCGCGGTCAGCACGCTGCTGGTGGTGTCCTTTTACCTGATCGCGCAGATGGTGGGCGCGGGTCAGTTGATCCAGCTGCTGTTCGGGCTGCCCTATCTGTACGCGATCACCGTCGTCGGCGGGCTGATGATGGTCTACGTCCTGTTCGGCGGCATGCGCGCGACCTCCTGGGTGCAGATCATCAAGGCGGTGATGCTGCTGTGCGGCGCCACCTTCCTGGTGATTGGGGTGATGGCGCACGTCGGCTTCTCGTTCGAGGCGCTGTTCGCCCGCGCGGTGGCGATCAAGACGCGGCTGGCGCTGGAGAGCGGCCTGTCGCCCGCCGACGCCGCCACCAAGGGCCGCGCGATCATGGGGCCGGGCGGGTTCATCAAGGATCCCGTCTCGGCGCTGTCGTTCGGCTTCGCGCTGATGCTCGGCACCGCCGGCCTGCCGCACATCCTGATGCGCTTCTTCACCGTCCCCGACGCGCGCGAGGCGCGCAAGTCGATCCTGTGGGCGACGGTGTGGATCGGCTATTTCTACGCGCTCACCTTTATCCTCGGCTTCGGCGCAATCGTGCTGATCTCGTTCAACCCGGCCTATGTCGATGCCGCAGGCGCCCTTCGCGGCGGCAACAACATGGCGGTGATGCACCTTGCCCATGCGATCGGCGGCAATCTGTTCCTCGGCTTCATCTCGGCGGTGGCCTTCGCGACCATCCTTGCCGTGGTCGCCGGGCTCACGCTGTCCGCCGCCTCGGCGATCAGCCACGACATCTACGCGAGCGTGATCCGCAAGGGCGCCGCCGATCCCGCCAAGGAGCTGCAGGTGTCGCGGATCACCACCGTGCTGCTCGGCATCGCCGCGATCACGCTCGGCATCGTCTTCCAGAAGCAGAACGTCGCCTTCATGGTCAGCCTCGCCTTCGCGCTGGCGGCGTCGGGCAATTTTCCGGTGCTGGTGATGTCGCTGCTGTGGAAGGGCTGCACCACGCGGGGGGCGGCCTGGGGTGGCGCGATCGGCCTGCTCGCGGCGTTCGCGCTCACCGTGCTGTCACCGGTGATCTGGGTGGCGGTGTTCAAGTTCGACGCCGCAATCTTTCCGTACAGCTCGCCGGCGCTGTTCTCTGTGCCCGCGGGCTTTCTCGCGATCTGGCTGATCTCGGTGCTCGACACCTCGCCACGCGCGGCAATCGACAAGGCGGGCTACCCCGAGCAGCGGCTGCGCTCGGAAACGGGGATCGGCGTCCACGACGCGGCGGCGCATTGAGGCCGCATGACGGGCCCCGGGCGGCTATCCGTTCGGAGCCCCGATCAGCTTAGCGGCGCACCCAGCGGCAGGTGCGGACGTGCTTGCCGTGATGGTTCTGGACCTTGCACACCTGGCGCTTGTCATGGTGAGGGCGGGCGGCGACCGGCGCCGACACCAGCATGGTGGCCGCGAGCGCTGCGCAGAGCGAGCCGATGGTCGTGGAACGGGTCATGATCGTTTCCTGTCTTCGTTGAAGGGGACGGGCCCAACAACCAAGCCCCGCCGGCATGGTTGCCGGGCGGGGCAAGGAAATATTGTCGCAATTTGTCGCAGCGGATACCGCCTCCTTAGAGGCCGACCACTCCGCCATCCGTCTTGGTGATCACGATCGTCGCCGATCGCGGCCGCACCGGTGTGGTCACGGCGCCGGCCTGATTGGCCGGCCAGCTGCTGGTGATGTTGTCCGGGCCGCCATTCTCGCCCGGATGCTGGATATTGACGAACAGCGAGCGCCCATCGGGGGTGGAATGGATGCCGGTGATCTCGCACTCCTTGGGGCCCACCAGGAAGCGACGCAGCGCGGTGCCCGGCGCCTTGCCGATTCGGGTGGTCACCTGCCCCGAAGCGGCGCCGACCGTGTTGGTGATGGTCTTGGTGCCGCCATCGCCGACGGTGCCGGGAATCGCCGCGAGCAGCATGCAGTTGGTGACGTCGGTATAGGCGCCGTCGTCCGTCTCGATCCACATCACCGGCGTGATCGTGCCCGAGGCGTTGCTCGGCAGGCCGAACCACAGGCCGTCGGGCGAGGAGAAGTCGTTGGTCGCATCGAGGCCCGACAGGTTGATGTTGGCGGCATCAAGGTCGCTGCCGGCGCCGAAGGCGTAGATGTCCCAGGTGAAGCTGGTCGCCTCGGAGGTGTCGCCGGCTTCGCGCAGGCGGATGACATGGCCGTTGGCGTTGCCGGTGGTCGAGCCGGTCGGCGTCTTGGGATCGACATAGGCGCGCGGGTTGGCGGCATCGGTGTTGGCCACCGTGCGCGAGCTGTTGTTGGTGAGGGTGCAATACATCTCGCCGGTCGCGGGGTTGACGGCGGTCCATTCCGGCCGGTCCATGCGGGTGGCGCCAAGCACGTCGGCGGCGAGCCGGGCGTTGATCAGCACGTCCGCCTGGCTGGCGAACGGGTAGGTGGCATTGGCCGCGGTCAGCGGACCTTGGCCGAACACCAGCGGCAGCCACTGGCCCGAGCCATCGGCGTTGAGCTTGGCGACATAGAGCGTGCCGGCGTCGAGATATTTGTCGCCCATCGCGAGGCGATTGGCGTTGGTGGCATCCGCCGCCGCCCACACCGCGGTGGAGACGAACTTGTAGATATATTCGTTTTGGGCGTCGTCGCCCATGTAGAAGGCGGGGCGGACGCCTGCGATGGTGCGCCCGACCTGGCAGCCCTCATGGTTCATCCGGCCGAGCGCGGTGCGCTTGCGCGGCGTTGAGGCGGGATCGAACGGATCGATCTCGACCACCCAGCCATAGTGGAAGATCTCGTTCCGGAAATCGCCCGTGCCATCGGCTGGCGCGGTCGCCTGGGCGGTGATGTTCCAGCGCGCATAAGCGGTGCTGGTCGCATCCGCGGGCGTGACGGTGGACCAGCCGTAATTGCCGGCGCCGCCCTCGCTACGGCCATAGCGCGTCAGCGAGATATTCGCCTTGGTGCCGACCGTGCCGGTCGCCGCGCGCCGCGCCGCGTCGCCGGTGTCGCGGCGGAAATAGCCCACCCAATTCTCTTCGTTGGTGAGGTAGGTGTTCCACGGCATGGTGCCGTTGGCGCAATTGTTGATGGTGCCGCGGCCGGCGGTGCCATCGGGCGAATAGCGGGTCTTGAGGCTGGCATCGCCGCGCACCGGGCCAGAGAAGCTCATCGGCGTCAGCGGTGTGATCCGGCGGTTGAATGACGAGGTTGGGGCGTAGCTCCACGCCGCGGCGCGGTTGATCTCGATCACCGAGACGCCGTGGCATTCCATCTCCTTCAGCGCCTCGGCCTCGGGGCGGGCGCCCGCCACCGTGGTCGGCCCGGCGGGGTGGAGATAGCGCTGGGTAATGTTCTCATGGTTGAGCACCAGCAGCCCGCGCGTGTTGCCGTTGGCGTCGGGCGCGCCGGCGGCGGACAGGCCGAAATAGCTCATCCCGTCATGATGATCGCCGGCACGCTTGGAGAAGGTCGTGTCGCTACCGTCATTGGCATAAGCGGCGACCCCGCTCGCGATCGGATCGCCCAGGCGGTACAGCACGGTGACGGCATAGCCCGCCGGCACCGAGACAGCGTCGGCGAGGCTCTTGGCCACCGCGGTGAAGCCCAGCGAGGCGGCACCGACGGTGATGGTGGCGGTCGCGGTGGTGGCCTTGCCGCCGCTGTTGGCAGTGAACAGGAAGCCGAGCACGGTACCGGCGGCGACGCCCGGCACGACGAAGGTCGCGGTGGTCGTGGTCGCACCGGTGAGCGTGACCGCGGGGCCCGAGGTCTGGGTCCAGGCGACGCTGTCAACCTGGCCGATCGCCGAGCCGGTGAGGGTGACGACGCGGCCGGCGGCGGCGCTGCCGCTGGTGCCGGCGGTCACCTGCACCGGGCTGGAGCCGTCATCGTCATTGCCGCAGGCGGTCAACAGCATGCCGCCGAACACTGCCGCGGTCGCCGCGGAAAGGCCGCCCATCAGCGTCTGGCGGCGCGAATAGCGGGTCGCGATCAGGTCGTTGAGGTGCGGGTTGGCGCTCGGATTGGTGTCGATGTCGCCGTCGCTATAACCGCCGGCGATGCCCGTCGTGTCGATCGTCATGAGTAATCCCCCCGGAAGAAGCGGCTCCCAATGGCCGCGGCAGTGCACAGGAGGGCGGGCGAACCCGCCCGATTGATCAGAATTTGGCGCCGAGCTCGACGCCGTAGAAGCGCGGTTCGCCGGCGATGTAGGTCGGCACGCCGAAGCCGCCTCCGGTGTTGCCGGCGTCGATCAGATAGCGCTTGTTGGTGACGTTGCGGGCGAAGCCGCCGACGCTGTAGCGGCCGTCGGCGAACTCGAGGCCGGCGCGGATGTTGACCAGCGTATAGCCGTCCTGGCTGATCGCCTCGCTGTTGGGCAGCTCGAAGAACACCTTGGAGCGGTAGGTGACCGATGGCGTCGCATAGATTGTCGCTGCCCCCACCGGTAGCCGCAGCATCGCGCCGCCGGCGGCGGTGGTATCGGGCTGGAGGCGGAAGCGGGCGCCGGCATAGGCCGAGGTGAAGCTCGAATTGCGTGCGATCCCGCCATCGAGATAGGCGAAGCTGCCGAACAGCGAGAGATACTCGGCGAGCTTGAGATTGCCCTCGAGCTCGACGCCGACGTTCTTGGCCGAGCCGGCGCTCTGGGTCAGCGCGCTGCCGTTGGGCTGGGTCACCGAAACCTGGAAGCCGTCATAGACCTGGTAGAACACCGAAGCGGCGCCGCTGAACGGCCCCACCCGGCCCTTCACGCCGCCCTCGTAGTTCCAGACATTCTCCTCGGGCACCTGCTGCAGGTTCGGGCCGACGCCGAACGCCGTCGCCTGCGCGGTGAGCTGGACCACCGGCGAGCGGCGGCCCTTGCTGATCGTGGCATAGAGGTTGACGGCGTCGGTCAGCTTGAACAGCGCGTTGAAGCGCGGCAGCACCGCGGTGTAGCTCTTCTCGGCGACGAACTTGTTGCCGTTGGTGTTGGCGGTTCCGAGCAGGCTGGTGCGGATGCCGAGCGCGGCGAGCAGCTGCGAATTCGGCTGGATCGACGAATAGCCCGATAGGCGATCCTCCATCAGCACGCGCGCGCCGGCGGTCAGCTCGAGCTGCGGCACCGGGATCCAGGTGGCGTCGGCGAACACCGAATAGGTATCGTTGTTGCCATAGTTGGTGAACTCGGACCGATAAGGCACCGCGGTCAGCGCGCCGCGGCTGAGCACCGCGGTGGCGCGGGTTGCCGGGACCGTGCCGTTGGCGGCGACGCAAGCGGGGCCGGTCGGAATGCCGGCGGCGTTGAGCGCGGTGCGGATCGGCGCATAGGCGGCGGTGACCGAGCAGGCGAGATAGGTGCCTTCCTCGGTGGCGAAGGGCACGCGCTGGAAACCGTTTTCGAAGAAGGCGTTCCAGCCGAACGACGCGCGATATGTGGGGCCGTCGAAGGCGAAGCGGCTCTCGTGGCTCCACTGATCGCCCTTCGCGTCCTCGGCGAATTCGAGATAGGCGGCAGGGCCGCCGTCGGCGTCGAAGATCTCCAGCGCGTCGAAGCGGCGATAGCCGTTGACGGTGGTGAAGGTGACCCCGGGGCCGATATCCCAGCTCAGCGTCAGATTGGCGTCATAGACGTTGCGGTCGAGCCCCAGCTTGCGGGCGCCGAGCACGGCGTTGCTGTAGGGCGAGCCGGAGAGTTCGGCATAGCCATAGTCGCCGGTCTGGCCACCGGTGGGCGCGAAGGCGCGGCTCTTGAACGCGGTGCCGGGGTTGCGCTGGCCGTCATAGGTGAGGACCAGATCGGCGGTGAGGCTGGGGCTGGGGCGCCAGCGCAGCGAGCCGCGGATGCCGCGCTGGTCCTGGCCGTTGAGATCGTCCTGGTCGACGCCGCCCTGGTTCTGGTTCGGGACCTTGGGATCGCCGGCGATGTTGCGGACATAGCCGTCGCGATATTTGTAGGCGAACGCGAGGCGCCCGGCGAGCACGTCGTTGCCGGCGTTGATGAAGCCCGATACCTGGGCGCGGTTGTAATTGCCGTAGGACGCGTCGACTCCGGCGGCGGTGCCGGGCACCGGCCGCGCCGAGATCAGGCTGACCGCGCCGACCGCCGCGGCGGTGCCGAACAGCGTCGCCTGCGGGCCCTTAACCACCTCGATCCGCTCAAGATCGTAGAGATCCTGCCACGCGCCGCGCGAACGGCTGATGTCGATGCCGTTGTAGTAGAGCGTGACGCGCGCGCCCTGCTGCGACGAGCCGTTATCCGAGGTGATGCCGCGGATCACGAAGCCTGGGTTGTTGGCGCTCTGCTCCTGGACCTGGAGGCCGGGGATGAACTGCGCGACCTCGTCGAGTTCGGAAATGCCGATGTCGGCCATCCGCGCGCCGCTGAGCGCGGTGACGGTGACCGGCACGTCCTCGATCCGCTGCTCGCGCTTCTGCGCGGTGACGATGATGTCATTGTCGTCGATCGCCGCCTGGTCGCGTTCGCTCGGCTGCACCGTGGCCTGGGCCAGCGCGGTCGTCGAGCAGGTGGTCGCCAGCGTCGCGAGCAGCAGCCGCGTCAGAATCGTCGTCATGAAATCCCCCGTTGTTGCGGCGGGGACTAAGCGGGGCCGGTGACGTTTCAACGTCGGAACCATGAACGATAGATGACATGCGTGTCATGTTGCGTGACAGGACTGCCACGGAACTGTCGCCAGGCGAGGGTAGCAGGCGGTGAACCGCCACAGGAAACCCTTATGCCAATCAATCGCCGCGACGCTCTGACCCTGATCGGTGCGGGCGCCACCTTGAGCCTGCCGGCGACCGCGGCGATCGGTGCCGACGCCCAGGCGGTCAGCTTCGCGCATGGCGTGGCGAGCGGCGATCCCTCGGCAGCCGGGGCGATCCTGTGGACCCGCGCCACGCCGGCCGATGCCGGCTTCGCCGGCGATCTGCCGCTCAGCTGGCATGTCGCCGAACTCACCGGCGGCACGCCGATCCGCACCGGCAAGGCGCTGGCGCGCGGCGCGCGCGACTTTACCGCCAAGGTGGAGGTCGGCGGGCTGAAGCCAGGCCACGATTACAGCTATTGGTTCGCGGCGGCGGACGGCACCCGCTCGCCGGTCGGGCGGTTTGGCACTCTGCCGCGCGGCGCGGTGGCGGACGTGGTGATGGCGGTGGTGTCGTGCCAGCTCTACGCCGGTGGGCTGTTCAACGCCTATGACGCGATCGCGCGGCTGGAGCGGCTCGACGCCGTGCTCCACCTCGGTGATTACATTTACGAATATGGCGCCGACGGCTATGGCGCCGATATCGCCAAGAAGATCGGCCGGATCGTCGAACCCGCGCATGAAATCGTCAGCCTCGCCGATTATCGGCTGCGCCACGCCCAGGTTAAGCGCGATATGGACATGCAGGCCGCCCACGCCCGCGCCGCCTTCATCTGCGTCTGGGACGACCACGAGGTCGCCAATGACGATTGGATGCACGGCGCCGAGAACCACGACCCCAAGACCGAGGGCGACTGGAACAAGCGCAAGGCGGCGGCGATGCAGGCCTATTTCGAATGGATGCCGATCCGCGATCCCAAGCCCGGCCAGCCCTGGGAGGCGATCAACCGCAGCTTCGAGTTCGGCAACCTGGCGACGCTGGTGATGGTCGAGACGCGGCTGCTCGCGCGCAGCCAGCAGGTCGCCTCCAAGGGCGAAGGCATCGAACCGGCGGAGTATGCGCCGATGATGGCGGAACGGGCGCAGCCGGGCCGCGAGCTGCTCGGGCCGGCGCAGCTTGCCTGGGTGGAACGGACGATGGCGGCCTCGGTCACGGCCGGCAAACCGTGGCAGGTGCTCGGCAACCAGGTGGTGATGGCGAAGGTCGCCGGCCCCGATCTCGAGCGCCAATTGGGCCCGGACCGCTACGCCGCCGTCATCGCCAAGATGCCACCGACGTATCGCACCCGGATCGCCACGGCGGCGGCCTCCTATCGCGCCGGGCTACCGTTCAACTTCGATAGCTGGGACGGCTATCCGGCGGCGCGCGAGCGGCTCTACGCGGCGTTCCGCCGGGCAAAATCGCGGCCGATCGTGCTGTCGGGGGACAGCCATGCCGCCTGGGCGAACGACCTCCATGACGAGTCCGGCCAGCTGGTCGCCGCCGAATTCGGCTGCACCGCGATCACCAGCCCGTCCTATGGCTCGCTGCTGCCCGGGATCGGCACCTTGATTGCCGATGCCAACAAGGGCGAGGTCCGCTTCTGCGACCAGGATCGCAAAGGCTTCCTGCTGCTGACGCTGACGCCCGAGCAGGCGGTAGGCGATTTCCGCACCGTCTCGACGATCCTCGCCAAACCGTATCAAACCGCGAGCGCCAAACGCTTTCGGGCGGTAGCGGGTGGGGACCGGCTGCAGCCGCTGGAGGAGCTGACCTGAGTTCTTGCCTGGCGTTCCGGCAGTCCTCGCGGCAGACTGATCCCATTCGACATCACGGGGGACATGACATGGATCGGCGCAACTTCATCGGTTCGGCCACCGCGGCCGCGGTCATCGCGGGGCTGCGGGCGGCACCGGGCGCGGCGCAGGCGCTCGCCTCGAGTCCCGATGGCCGGCTCAACGCGCTGTTCGACCGGATCTTCGACGACAGCATCGATCGCTCGCCCGAATTCGCCACCTCGCTCGGCTTCGACAAGGGCGCGCGCGCCGCGGCGAAGAGCAAGCTCAGCGATGCGTCCGACAAGGGCCGCCAGGAGGATCTCGCCGCGACCAAGCGCTGGCTCGGCGAGCTCGAGCGCTTCCCCACCGCGGGGCTCACTGCGCCGGCGGCTCTCAACCGCGAGATCGTGCTCTATTCGCTGCGCCAGCAGACGATCGCGCCCGAGCGGTTCGGGCTCGATTCGGTGATTCGGCCGTATCGCATCTTCCAGCAGGGCGGCGCCTATTACAGCGTGCCCGATTTCCTCAACGACGCCCATGTCATCGCCACCAAGGCGGACGCCGACGCCTATCTGGCGCGGCTCGGCGCGTTTGCCACGGTGCTCGACCAGGATACGGTCGTGCAGCGCGACCAGGCGACGCGCGGGATCATCGCGCCCGATTTCGCGCTCGATCTTACCCTTGGCCAGATGCAGCGGTTGCGCGCCACGCCGGCCGCCGAGAGCAATCTGGTGCGCTCGCTGGTGACCCGCGCCGCCGCCCGGGGGATCGCCGGCGATTGGGCGACGCCGGCCGCGCAGATCGTCGAGACCCGCGTCTATCCGGCGCTCGACCGGCAGATCGCGCTGGTCAAGGAGCTGCGCGGCAAGATCAAGCCCGGCGCCGGCGTGTGGCGCCTGCCGCAGGGCGAGGCGATCTACGCCGCCGCGCTCGCCCAGGCGACCACCACCAACTACACGCCTGACGAGGTGCACCGGATGGGGCTGGAGCAGGTCGCCTCGATCACCGCCGAGCTTGACACCATCCTGCGCAGCCAGGGGATGAAGCAAGGCAGTGTCGGCGAGCGGCTGACCGTGCTCAACAAGAGCCCCGACCAGCTGTTTCCGGATACTGCCGCCGGTCGCGTGGCGCTGATCGCCTCGCTCAACGACGGCATCAAGCGGATGTACGCCAAGCTGCCCCAGGCCTTTGCGAGCGTGCCGAGCGCGCCGCTAGAGATCCGCGCGGTGCCGGTGGAGATTCAGGACGGCGCTTCCAACGGCTATTACAAGCGCGCCGCGCTGGATGGGTCGCGCCCCGCTATCTACTTCATCAACCTCAAGGATGTCGGCGACTGGCCCAAGTACAGTCTGCCCTCGCTGACCCATCACGAAGGCGTGCCGGGGCATCACCTCCAGATCAGCATCGCGCAGGGCTCGCGCGATATTCCGACGCTGCGCAAGGTCGGCTTCTTCGGCGCCTATACCGAGGGCTGGGCGCTCTATGCCGAGCAGCTCGCCGACGAGCTCGGCGCCTATCTGTCGCCACTGGAGCGGGCAGGCTATCTCCAGTCGTTCCTGTTCCGCGCTGCGCGGCTGGTGATCGATACCGGCATCCACACCAAGCAGTGGAGCCGCGAGAAAGCGACGCAATATCTGGTCGACACCACCGGCTTCGCCCAGGCGCGTTCGCAGCGCGAGGTGGAGCGTTACTGCACCCAGCCCGGCCAGGCCTGTTCGTACAAGGTCGGCCACATGGCCTGGACCCGTGCGCGCGCCAAGGCGCAGGCGGCGCTCGGCAGCCGGTTCGACCTCAAGTGGTTCCACGAGGTGCTGAAGGACGGCGCGATGCCGCTGACGGTGATGGAAGAGGTGGTGGAGCGTCGGACCAAGGTGCTGCTGGGGTAAGCAGACAGGGGCATCGCAACCTACCCCTCCTTCGCCCTGAGCCTGTCGAGGGCATGGGTCGCATGCTGCTTCGACGGGCTCGGCACGAACGGGGGGAGACGCGGCCGCGCCTCAGCGTTGCGCGGCGCTGGCGTCGCGCTTGGCCTTGAACTCAGAATCCGCGCTCCACTCGGGCCAGGCGCGCCCGTCGGCGAGGTCGTGGCCGACATCGTAGAGCAGGGTGAGATCGGGCACGACGGCCGTCATGTCCCAGTCGGCGCTCCATTCGTCGGCGGGCTGGTGATAGCGATCGCGCGTATAGGCGGCAGATAGTGCCTGGCCGCGTGCGACCCCGCCGTCGATCAGGTCGCGGCCGGCGCCGTAAGAAAAGGCGGGCACGCCCTGCTTGGCGAAAGAGAAATGGTCGGAGCGGTAGAAGCCACCGGCCTCGGTGCGGGGATCGGGGGTGTAGCGGCGGCCGAGCTTGCGGCCGTCGGCGATCAGCATGTCGAGCAGCCCCAGTTTCGCAGTGCCCGAAATGGTGAAATCATGCGCCGCGGCGGGGCCGATCGTCGAATCCATGTTGATCACGCCCGCCGTGGTGGCGAGCGGATAGACTGGGTTGTTTGCGTAATATTCGGAGCCGAGCAGGCCCTTCTCCTCGGCGGTGACGGCGAGGAACACCGTCGAGCGATCGGTGCGCGGCGCTTTGGCATAGGCGCGGCCGAGCTCGATCAGCATCGCGATCCCCGAGGCATTGTCGCGCGCGCCATTGTAGATCCGGTCGCCCTTGGCATCGGGCTGGCCGACGCCGAGATGGTCCCAATGCGCCGAATAGATCACCGTCTCGTTCGGGTGCGTCTTGCCGGGTAGCCGGCCGAGCACGTTCTTTGAGACAATGGTCGAGGCCGCGACCGCATAATGTGCGCTGAGGCTGGCGTTGAGCGTCATCGGCTTGAAGTCGCGGCGGCGCGCGGCCTGCTTGGCCGCCGCAAAGTCGCTGCCGGCTGCCTTGAACAGATCGACCGCGAGGTCACGCTGGATCCAGCCTTCCAACTGGGCGTGCGAGTCGGTCGGCCGGCTGCGAACGATGTCGAACATCGTGTTGGTGTTGGAATTCTTGACGGTCGGCCAGCCATAAGAGGCCGGCTCATATTCATGGACGACGAGCACGCCGAGCGCGCCCTGGCGCGCAGCTTCCTCATATTTGTAGGTCCAGCGGCCGTAATAGGTCATCGCCTTGCCGCCGAAATTGCCCTCGCCGCCCTCGAAATCGGGGTCGTTGACGAGCACGACCATGATCTTGCCCTTGAGGTCGACACCCTTGAAGTCGTCCCACTGGCGCTCGGGCGCCTTCACGCCATAGCCGACGAACACCAGCGGCGCATGATCGATCGCGACCTCGGTCTGGCCGGTGAGCGCGGCACGCACCGCGATCTCATTGCCCTGGGTGAGGGCACGCGCCGTGTTGCCGATCGTCAGCGACAGATCGGTGGGGCCGGTGATGTCGGCCTTGAGCAGCGGCACGTCCTGCGTCCAGCCGCGCTTGCCGTCCTTGAGCGTGCCACCCGGCTGCAGCCCCGCGGCCTTCATCTGCGCTGTGATATAGGCGACCGTCTTGGTCTCGCCCGCCGTTGCCGGGCCGCGGCCCTCGAAGGCATCGCTGGCGAGGGTCTGGACGTCCTGGCTCACCCGCTGGGTGCTGAAGCTCGGTTGCTGCGCGGCAGCGGCGGTGGCGGCGAGCACGGCCGCCAAGGCGGTGAGGCAGGAGAGCGGAGCAAGGCGAGGCATGCGGGTCCTTCCGGTCGTGGTGAGCGGAAGGTGCGCCGGGCGGCGCCGGGACGCAATGCGGATTGTTGCAACGGGTGACCGTCACCCTGAACTCGTTTCAGGATTCATCACACGGCGCTGCGCCAAGCGGAATGGTCTGGCCGTGGATACTGAACCAAGTTCAGCATGACGAAGGGGAAGGGCGGTGTGCCCTTCCCCTCATCGCTCACTTCAGGTCGAGCACCACCACCGACTTCGGCGGCAGGGTGACGCTGAGCGTGCCTTCCGCCAGGCTGGCGCCGGTGAACGGCTGCGGCACCAGGGCATTGGGGTGATCGAAGTCGTTGAGCGCGTTCATCGCCCCCGCGGTGAGCACCCGCCCGCCGACGCTCGTCGCGGTGACGCCGTCGAGCCGCGCCGACACCGTGACCGGCTTGTTGGGATCGAGATTGGCGAGGCCGACATGGACCTGGCCAGCGACATCGCGCACCGCAGAGGCGCTGACCGACGGCATCGTCCACTCGTCCTTGTTGTACCAGGGCGATTTGATGTCGATCGGGATTGAGGTCGCATCCTGCCACGGCAGATACATGTCGAACACATGGTAGGTCGGCGTCTTCACCATCCGCTTGCCATCGGTGAGGATCATCGCCTGGAGCACGTTCACCATCTGCGCGATCGCGGTCATCTTCACCCGGTCGGCGTGATGGGCGAAGATGTTGAGGTTGATCGCCGCCACCAGCGCGTCGCGCAGCGTGTTCTGCTGGCGCAGGAAGCCGGGGTTGGTGCCGGGCGTCGGGTCATACCAGGTGCCCCACTCGTCCACCACCAGCCACACCCGCTTGCCCGGATCATATTTATCCATGATCGCGGCGTGGCGGGTGACAAGATCCTCCATCTTCAGCGTGTTCTTGAGCGTGCTCGCCCAGCCCGCCTCGTCGAAGTCGGTCGCCGATCCCTTGTGCTCCCAACTGCCCGGGAAGGTGTAATAATGCAGCGTCAGCCCGTCGATCCGGTCGCCGGCGATGCGCATCATCGTGTCGGTCCAATTATAATCGTCGACATTGGCGCCGCTGGCGAATTTCATGATCTTGGTATTGGCGGGCGCCTTGACGAAGGTCGCGTAGCGGCGCGTCTCGTCGGCGGCGAATTCAGGCCGCATGTTGCCGCCGCAGCCCCAAAGCTCATTACCGATGCCGAAATAGGGCAGCGCCCAGGGCGCGGGATGGCCGTTCGCCGCGCGCTCCTTGGCAAGGCTCGAGCCGGTCGGCGAGGTCATGTACTCGATCCACTCGGCCATCTCGCGCGGCGGCGCATCGCCGACGTTGCCCGAAACATACGGCTTGGCGCCGATCAGGTCGACGAAGTCCATATATTCGTGGGTGCCGAAGCTGTTGGGCTCGGTCACGCCGCCCCAATGGGTGTTGACCTTGACCGGGCGCTTGCCCCGCGCGCCGATGCCGTCGCGCCAGTGATATTCGTCGGCGAAGCAGCCGCCCGGCCAGCGCACCACCGGCACCTTGATCGCACGCAGCGCGTCGATCACGTCGGTGCGATACCCCTTGGTGTTAGGGATGCTCGAACCCGGGCCGACCCAGATTCCCTCGTAGATGCCATGGCCGAGATGCTCGGCGAACTGGGTGAACACCTCGCGGTTGATGTGCGCGCCGGGCTGGTCGGCATGAACGGTGATGGTGGCCTCGGTCGGCGCGACCTGGGCGCTGGCCGCGCCGCACAGCGCGAGCACGCCAAGCGAGATCGCCGATGCGAGATGCCGTAATCGTGTTGTCCCGGTGATCGGTGACATGCGCGTCCTCCCTGTTGCCCGCAGACGTTCGCTGCCTGCTTTGACTTGTCAGACAATAGTCGTACGAAGGTGCGCCACGGCGATCAAGCGAAACCGTCGGGCGAGGGGTTTGACGTCTGGCGCCATCGCGGATCATTTCGCATGATGTCGGGCTAACTGGGAGAGAATGGGTGGGGCGAGCGGATACGCCGGAACGCATCATGCTGCCGATGGGGCCGCAAGGCGCCAAGCGGATCCATGGCTCGATCGCCCATGACCTCGGCGTCGCGATCATCACCGGTCGCTATCTGCCGGGCGAGACGCTGTCGGGCGAGATCGAGTTCAGCGAGCAGCTCAAGGTGTCGCGCAGCGCCTATCGCGAGGCGATCCGCATCCTCGCCGCTAAGGGGCTGGTGGAGAGCCGGCCCAAGACCGGCACCAGGGTGTCCGAGCGCAGCCGTTGGAACCTGCTCGATCCGCAGGTGCTCGCCTGGGCGTTCGAGGCCGAGCCGAGCGAAGCCTTCATCCGCGACTTGTTCGAATTGAGGCTGATCGTCGAGCCCGCCGCCGCGGCGCTCGCTGCCGAGCGGCGGACCGGCGCGCAGCTCGCGCATATGGGGCACGCGCTCGGCGAGATGGCGCGCTTCGGCCTAGCGACCGAGGAGGGGCGCGCGGCCGACCAGTCGTTCCACCATGTCGTGCTCGAGGCGACGCGCAACGCGCCGCTGGTCGCGCTGTCGAGCTCGATCGCGGCGGCGGTGAGCTGGACGACGATCTTCAAGCAGCGCAAGCGCAAGCTGCCGCGCGACCCGCTGCCCGATCACCAGCGGATCTACGAGGCGATCGCCAATGGCGATGTCGAGGGAGCCCGCGCGGCGATGACCGAGCTGGTGCGGCTGGCGCTGCAGGATACCGAGCTGTCGTTAAAGGGCTGACGCGCGGGCCAGCACCGGAAGCGCCTCCCTGTTCCCGCCACGGCAGGAACAGGGAGGGGACGTCGTCCTAGTGGTTGTCGCGCGGCAGGCCGCGGGTCTGGGCGATACGCTGGTAGCTTTCGGCGCCCTCGAGGATCGCGCCGGTGTTGAGCTGGCCGACCAGATCGCGTTGGATTTCCTGCCACGGGGTCTGCGAGGCGGGGTAGCTGAAGCCGCCCTGCTCCATCAGCGTCGCACGACGCTGCGCCAGCTCCTCGTCCGAGATCAGCACGTTGGCAGTGCCGCGGCCGAGATCGATGCGCACCCGATCACCGGTCTTGAGCAGCGCCAGGCCGCCGTTGACCGCCGCCTCGGGCGAGGCGTTGAGGATCGACGGGCTGCCCGACGTGCCCGACTGGCGACCGTCGCCGATGCACGGCAGTGCATGGACGCCCTCGCGGATCAGATAGGCCGGCGGGCGCATGTTAACGACCTCGGCGGCGCCCGGATAGCCGACCGGGCCGGCGCCACGCATGAACATCAGCGTTTCCGGCGTGATGCCGAGCGCGGGATCGTCGATCCGGTGATGGTAATCCTCCGGCCCGTCGAACACCACGGCCGGCCCTTCGAACGCCTCGGGATCGTTGGGGTTAGACAGGTAGCGGTTGCGGAACTCGGGGCCGATCACGCTCGACTTCATCACCGCGGCGTCGAACAGATTGCCCTTGAGCACCAGGAACCCGGCGTCCTCGACCAGCGGCTCGCTGAAGCGGCGGATGACACGCTCGTCCTCGATCGTCTTGCCGCGGCAATTGTCGCCCATCGTCTTGCCGTTAACGGTCATGGCGCCCTCGTGGATCAGGCCCTGCTCCATCAGCTGGGCGACCACCGCGGGCACACCGCCGGCGTGGTAGTAATCCTCGCCAAGATACTCTCCGGCGGGCTGCAGGTTGACGAGCAGCGGCACCTTGTGGCCGTGGGTCTGCCAGTCCTGCAGCTCGAGCTCGGCGCCGACGTGGCGCGCGATCGCGGCAAGGTGGATCGGCGCGTTGGTCGAGCCGCCGATCGCCGAGTTGACGACGATCGCGTTGAGGAACGCCTCGCGCGTCATGATGTCGGAGGGCTTGAGATCCTCGGCGACCATCTCGACGATGCGCTTGCCGGTGAAATAGGCGACTTCCTGGCGATCCCGATACGGCGCGGGGATTGCCGCCGAGCCCGGCAGCATCATGCCGAGCGCTTCGGCCAGGCTGTTCATCGTCGTCGCCGTGCCCATGGTGTTGCAATAGCCGGTCGACGGCGCCGAGGAGGCGACGAGCTTGATGAAGCCCTCGTCGTCGATCTCGCCCGCGGCGAGCATCTGCCGGCCCTTCCAGACAATCGTGCCCGAGCCGGTCCGCTCGCCCTTGTGCCAGCCATTGAGCATCGGCCCCACCGACAGCGCGATCGCGGGAATGTTGACCGTCGCGGCCGCCATCAGCAGCGCCGGGGTGGTCTTGTCGCAGCCGGTGGTGAGGACGACGCCGTCGAGCGGATAGCCGTAGAGCAGCTCGACTAGGCCGAGATAGGCAAGGTTGCGATCGAGCCCGGCCGTCGGCCGCTTGCCGGTTTCCTGGATCGGATGGACCGGGAATTCGAGCGCGATTCCGCCCATCTCGCGGATGCCTTCGCGGATCCGCTCGGCCAGCACCAGGTGATGGCGGTTGCACGGCGACAGGTCCGAGCCGGTCTGCGCGATGCCGATGATCGGGCGGCCCGACCGCAGCTCCTCGAGGCTGAGCCCGAAGTTGAGGTACCGCTCCAGGTACAGCGACGTCATGTCGATGTTGTCGGGATTGTCGAACCAGGCGCGGCTGCGGAGCTTGTTGGTCGGGGTAAGCGTGGTCATGGGGATTCCTCGGTTCAGCCGGTCGTCGACAGGCGGAAGATCATGCGGTGGTGATAGGGGTGCGCCGGATCGACGCGCGCGGAGCCGAACGCCGGCTGGTTGGGGGTGTCCGGAAACTTCTGCGGTTCGAGCGCGATGCCATCGCCCATCCGATACACATGCTTCGACTTCCCAATATAGGTGCCGTCGAGGAAGTTGCCGGTATAGACCTGCACACCCGGCTGGTCGGTCCACACCTCGAGCACGCGGCCCGATGCCGGATCCTCAAGCCGCGCGGCGAGCTTGGGCTGCTTGGTCTGGCCGGCATCGAGCGCGAAATTGTGATCGACGCCGCGGCCGAACACGATCTGCGGGTCGGTGCCGTCGCGCAGGCCCTCTTCGAGGACCTTGCCATGGGTGAAGTCGAACACCGTGCCGGCGACCGGCTTGAGCTCGCCGGTCGGGATCAGCGCCGCATCGACCGGGGTGTAGCGGCTCGCCGGGATCGTCAGCCGGTGGTTGAGGATGCCACCGGGCGCGCCTTCACCGGCGAGGTTGAAGATCGCGTGGTTGGTGAGGTTCACCACCGTCGCCGCATCGGTCTTGGCATCATAGTCGATGGTGAGGTCGCCCGATTCGCTCAGCGCATAGGTGGCGGTCACCTGCAGCGTGCCGGGATAGCCCTGGTCGCCCGCCGGGCTGGTCAGCGCCAGGGTGACGCTTGCCTGGGGCCCGCTCTTGACCGAGACGATCCGCCAGTTCTGCCGGTCGAAGCCCTTGGTGCCGCCGTGCAGCGAGTTGGTCTTGTCGTTGAGCGGCAGCTGATAGCTCTTGCCGTCGAGCGTGAACTTGCCGCCGGCGATGCGGTTGGCATAGCGGCCGACGCTGGCGCCCCAGTAATTGGGCGCATCGGCATAGGTCTGGACGTCGTCATAGCCCAGCTCGACGTCCGCGAGCTTGCCGGCGCGATCGGGCACCATCAATTTCTGCAGCGTCGCGCCGAAGCTGATGATCCGTGCCGACACGCCCTTGGCGTTGCTCAGCGTCACGGCCTCGATTGCGGTACCGTCCTTGAGCGTGCCCGCGGATTCGCGCTTGGCCTCGGCGGCGAGCGCCGGGTTCGCCCATGCCGTCGTCGCCAGTAAGGCGATCATCAACCCCGTCTTGCCCAGCCCGCGCATAGCCTCTCCTCTCGGTCGCGCGCCGTTGACGCGCCGTGTGCAGGCATATAGTCCGACAAAAAGAAATAGGGCAAGTAAAGTGGTGTCGCCGGCAATGCGAACGCCCGCGCCATGCCCATCAAGGAGAAGGAGATTTATGCCCGCGCCCATCTCTGCCGGTACCCCGAGCGGGGTTCATCCCGCCGCTGCGGGCGGTAGCTACCGCTCCGCGCTGAGCCTGCTCGCCAGCCTCTTCTTCATGTGGGGCTTCATCACCGTCATCAACGGTACCTTGCTGCCGCACCTGCGCAGCGTGTTCAACCTCAGCTACACGCAGACGACGCTGATCGAATCGGTGTGGTTCATCGCCTATTTCTTCGCCTCGATCCCCTCGGCCAAGCTGATCGAGCGGGTCGGCTATCAGCGCTCGATGGTGATCGGCCTGGCGATGATGGCGGTCGGTGCGTTGATCATGGTCCCCGCGGCGCGGCTGCCCTCCTATGAGGTGACGCTGTTCGCTCTGTTCGTGATCGCGAGCGGCATCACCCTGCTCCAGGTCGCCGCCAACCCCTATGTCGCGGTGGTCGGCACGCCCGAGACGGCATCCTCGCGGCTCAACCTCGTTCAGGCGTTCAACTCGGCCGGCGCCACGCTTGCGCCGCTGTTCGGCGGCTATCTGATCCTCGGGCGGACGACCTCGGGCACGGCCGCGGCCGGTGCTGCGGCGCTGACTCCGGCGGAGCGGCTCGCCGACGCCCAGTCGGTGGTGCTGCCCTATCTGATCGTCGCCGCGGTGCTTGCCGTGCTCGCGGTGGTGATCGCCCGCTTCCCGCTCCCCGCGATGGGTGCCGCCACCCAGCGTTCGGCCAAGGCGGATCGCCAGGGCCAGTCGCTGTGGAAGCATCGCAACCTGGTGTTCGGTATCCCCGCGATCTTCATCTACCTGATCGCCGAGATCGGCGTCGGCAACCTCTTCATCAACTTCGTGTCGCAGCCCAACATCGGCAATCTCACCCACCAGCAGGCGTCGGATTACCTGTTCCTGCTGTGGGGCGGCATGATGGTCGGCCGGCTGGTCGGCGCGTTCGTGATGCAGAAGGTCGAGGCCGGCCGGGTGCTCGCCGTCGCCAGCATCGGCGCCGCGGTGGTGATGCTGATCGCCGCCTTCACCTCGGGCCATGTCGCAATGTGGGCGCTGATCTCGGTCGGGCTGTTCCACTCGATCATGTTCCCGACGATCTTCACCCTCGGCATCCGTGGCCTCGGGCCACTCACCGAAGAGGGCTCGGGCCTGCTGATCATGGCAATCGCCGGCGGATCGCTGGTGGTGGTGCAGGGCTGGCTTGCCGACACCTATGGCCTGCAGACCTCGTTCCTGCTCACCGCGGCCTGCGAGCTCTACGTGCTGTTCTATGCCGTGTGGGGCAGCCGGGTGACCGAGGCGCTGCCGGACCCAGTCGTCCACTGATCGGCTACTTCGGCCGCGCCTGACGACCGGCGCCGCCCTCCGGACCTTGATGGCAACCGCTCGCAGACATGAGCTTGCGGGCGGTTTGTCGTTGTGGAGGGGGCGCAGGCCGACCGGTGCGGTCGGGCGTGGCGGATTGGCAACAGCTGGCCAGCACCTGCCATTCACACGCAAAACCGGGTTGCAACTGACGGAGGAGCCTCCTAGCCAATTGTCCGAGTAATAATCCGCGAGCGCCAATGCCGCGGAGCATCGGAGAGGATAATCATGCGCTTGAAGCATCGTGCCGTGCTGACCGCATCAGTGTTCGCCATCACCGCGTCCGTCGCGGCACCCGCCCTGGCGCAGGACGTCAACAGCAGCGTCGCCGGCCGCTCGGGCGCGACTCAGGCGACGACCCCACAGTCTCAGGCCACCACCGACACGCCGACGGCACCCGATGCCGCTGCCCCTGCGCAGAGCCAGGATACCGGCGACGACATCGTCGTCACCGGGGTGCGCGGCAGCCTCGCCTCGGCACAGGCGCTCAAGCGCAACGCCACCCAGATCGTTGACTCGATTGTTGCCGAAGATATCGGTAAATTGCCGGACAATACCGTGTCGGATGCGCTCCAACGCGTCACCGGCGTGCAGGTGACCCGCGGTGCCGGCGAGGCCGGCACGGTGCTGATCCGCGGCCTGCCGAACATCACCACCCTGATCAACGGCCGCGAGGCCTTCACCGGCACGGCGCGTGGCGTCGCGCTGCAGGATATTCCGGCCGAACTGATCGCTGGCGTCGACGTCTACAAGACCACCACGCCCGACATCGTCGAAGGCGGCCTGTCCGGTACGGTCGACGTCCGCCTGCGCCGCCCCCTCGATTTCGACGGTCTGCAGATCGCGGGCGGCGGTCGCGCGGTGTACAGCGACCAGTCCAAGAAGTGGGGCTATATTGGCAGCGGGCTGGTGAGCGATCGCTGGACCACCGGCATCGGCGAGATCGGCGCACTGGTCGGCGTGTCGTACAACCGCCGCCAATATCGTGACGATACCGCGTTCGATTTCGTCTCCAACCCGATCGCGGCGGGGCAGCCGGCGATCCCCGACACGGTCGGCGGTACCTATGCGCTTGGCGAGCGCAGCCGGCTGGCGGTCAACGGCTCGCTGCAGTGGAAGCCATCCGACAATCTCGAATTCTACGCCGACGGCATCTTCACGCGCTACAAGAACACCCACGACGTCAACTTCTTCATCGGGCTGCCCAAGGCCGCCGAAACGACGACCGTGACCGGCACCTATCCCGACAGCCCGGAACTCGCCAGCGGCACCACCTCGACCAACGCCTACACGCTGACCAGCAAGCAGGCTTATGCCGACAAGACGGATACCTACCAGGCCGATATCGGCACCAAGTGGACCACCGGGCCGGCGGTCTTGTCGACCGAGGTGACTTATAACTATTCGAAGCTGCCAAACCGCAGCGTCATCCTCGACACCTCGTTCAACGCACCGACGATCGGGATCAACTTCGACAACAAGGGCACGCCGCTGGTCAATATCGGCGGGGTCGACATTACCGACCCGGCCAATTTCACGCTGCGAACTCTGTTCGACAACCATAGCGTCGCGACCAGCAAGCAGTGGGCGTGGCGTGGCGACCTGCTGTACACGTTCGACGGCGGGCTGCTGACGAACTTCAAGATCGGCGCCCGCTACACCAACCGGCATGCGGCCTCGCAGGCGACCGCGTCGCAGGGCATCGGCATCACCAATCCGGTGCTGCTGAGCAGCGTCGACGGGTTGAGCTCGCTGTCGCCCAACGATCTGGTCAAGGGCGCCGCCGGTATCGGGCAGTTCGCGCTCGCCGATACCGACTATCTGCTCGACAATACCGATACCATTCGCGCGCTGTTCTCGCAGCCCGCGGGCGATCGGGCCTATGACCCGAGCCTCGCCTTCTTCGATACCGAGAAGACCTACGCCTTCTATGGCCAGGTCGGCTATGGCTTCGATGTCGGCACCTTGCGGGTGAGCGGCGTCGGCGGCGTCCGCGTCGTCAACACCGTCGAGGATCTGGTCGGCGCCGGCGTGTCGGGCAAGGCCAATTACGTCAACGTGCTGCCCAGCGTGAACGCGAAGGTGGAACTCACCGACAAGCTGCAGCTGCGCCTGTCCTACGCCAAGACGCTGACCCGGCCGGACTTCGCATTGCTCAACCCGCTGGTCAGCTACACCACCACCGGCACCACCGGTAACCAGAACTATGTCTACACCGGCGGCGGCGGCAATCCCGATCTCCAGCCGATCAAGACGACAGCCTATGACATCTCGCTCGAATATTATCCTGCACGCTCGACGTCGATCACCGCCGCCGGCTTCTACAAGGATCTGAGCGGCTACATTCAGACCTATACCGGCGACGAAATCTATCAGGGCCAGCGGGCGCTGGTCAGCCGGCCTCGCAACACCGGCTCGGGCAAGCTCTACGGCACCGAACTAGCCTATCAGCAGTTCTTCGACTTCCTGCCCGGCGCGCTCAGCGGCTTCGGTGCCCAGGTCAACGGCACGTATATCATTGGCACCACCGAGGATCCGATCTTCGGTGGCCAGCAGCGGCTGGTCAATGTCTCCAAATATTCGTACAATGTGGTCGGCATCTACGAGAAGTACGGCATCTCGGCGCGGCTCGCTTATAATTGGCGCTCAAGCTTCGTCGACAGCTACACCTCGGGCGGCTCGCAGGCGAGCAGCATCGTCGTGCAGCCGACCGGCCAGCTCGACTTCTCGGGCAGCTACGCGCTGACCTCGAACATCACGCTGACCTTCGATGCGACCAACATCACCGATCGCGTCTATCATGATCGCTTCGAGGGGCTGAGCCAGACCACCGGCCTCTATTCGAGCACCCCGCGCGATACCCGCACCTATGATCGCACCTTCGCCGTGGGTGGTCGCTTCAAGTTCTAGCCTGCACGACGAGCGGGGCGGGGGTGCCGTCACGCCCGTTGTTGCACAGGGAGATACGCGCATGTCGCTTCGGACCTATCTCGCCACCGCGCTCGCGGCGGCATGGCTGGCGAGCGGCGGCAGCGCGCCGGCGCAGGCCCCGGCGCCGTCATCCGGCCCCGCCGACACCGGGCCGATCAACTCGGTGATCACCGGCGACCTCGTCCCCACCCACGATCCGGTGCTGGCGAAGGACAGGGGGCGCTATTACGTTTACGGCACCGGCCTCAACGTCAAGACCTCGCCCGATCTGATCCACTGGACCGCGGCGGCCAAGCCGTTCGCCGCGCTGCCCGGCTGGGCGACGACCGCGATCCCCGGCGCCAAGGACATGTGGGCGCCGGACCTGTCGTTCTGGAGCGGCCGCTGGCACCTCTATTATGCGGTCTCGACCTTCGGCTCGAACCGCTCGGCGATCGGCCTCGCCACCAGCCCGACGCTCGACCCCGCCGCGCCCGGCTTCGGCTGGCGCGACGAGGGCCTGGTAGTGATGTCGCGGCCCGGCGACGACTTCAACGCGATCGACGCCAACCACGTCATTGATCGCGACGGCCGCCACTGGCTGTCGCTCGGCAGCTTCTGGACCGGGATCAAGCTGTTCGCGCTCGATCCCGTCACCGGCAAGCTGCTCCACCCCGGCGAGAAGCCGGTGTCGCTCGCCAGCCGCCACGCGCCCGCCGGCGGCCCCAACCCGGTCGAGGCGCCGTTCATCGTCAGCCACGGCGCCTTTTACTATCTGTTCGCGAGCTATGATTATTGCTGCAAGGGCGTGAACAGCACCTATTATACCGTGGTCGGCCGCGCCGCGCGGATCGACGGGCCCTATCTGGGCAAGGACGGCAGCCGGCTGCTGGATGGGGAGGGGACGATCGTTCTGCGCGCCGATCTCGAGGAGCAGGGGCGCTTCCGCGGCCCGGGCCATCCCGGCATCTTCCATGACACCGACGGCAAGGATTACATCGTGTACCACGCCTATGACAAAGCCGCGCGCGGCGCCCCGACGCTGCGCATCTCGCCGCTGAACTGGACAAGCGACGGCTGGCCGGAGGCGGTGCGTTGAGCGCGCCCTGGTCGCCGAGCCGCCGCGGCGTCCTCGCCGGGATCGGCCTTGCCGGCGCCGCGCCGGCGCTGGCCCGCGCCGCTGCCCCGGCGGGCGCGGTGCCGCAGAACCCGCTGGTCCGCCAGCGCGCCGACGCGCAGGTGTTTCGCCATACCGACGGCTATTATTATCTCACCGGTTCGGTGCCCGAATATGACCGGCTGGTGCTGCGCCGGTCGAAGACGCTGGCGGGCCTCGCCACCGCCGACGAGCGCGTGCTGTGGCGCCATCTCGCCAGCGGCCCGCTGTCGGGCTTCATCTGGGCGCCCGAGCTCCATCTCGTCGACAATCGCTGGATCATGTATTTCGCCGCCGGCCCGAGCGGCGGCGGCGAGGACGTGTTCCGCATCCGCACCTGGGCGGTCGCCTGCGACGGCCCCGATCCGATGACCGGCACTTGGCGCGTGCTCGGCCAGTTCCAGGCGCCGTGGGACAGCTTCAACCTCGATTCGACCAGCTTCGTCCACCGCGGCACCCGCTATTTCGCCTGGGCGCAGCGCGAGCCGGGGATCGAGACCAATTCGAACCTTTATCTCGCCCCGCTCAAGACGCCGCTGACGCTGGCCGCCAAGGCGGTGCGCCTGTCGGTGCCGACACTCGACTGGGAGATCCAGGGCTTCAAGGTCAACGAGGCGCCGGCGGTGCTCGAACGCCACGGCCGGCTGTTCATGACCTATTCGGCAAGCGCCACCGACCAGCGCTATTGCCTCGGCATGCTCACCGCGCGTGCCGACGCCGACATCATGCAGGCGAGCAGCTGGACCAAATCGCCGCAGCCGGTGTTCACCACCTCGGCGGCAACCGGCGTCTATGGCCCCGGGCACAATTCGTTCACCGTCGACGAGCAGGGCCGCGACATGCTGGTCTACCATGGCCGCGACTATGCCGCGATCAAGGGCGATCCGCTGTTCGACCCCAACCGCCATACCCGGGTACAGCGGCTCTATTATCAGGCCGACGGCACGCCGGACTTCGGCGTGCCCGTCGGCAACGGCCCCTTGCCCGATCGGCTGTCGTTCGCCGCGCACGTCGGCCAGTTCGTGGTGCATCGGCAACGCGCGCTGCAGCTCGGCAGCGGGCCGCTCGCCGCCACCCAGTTCCGCTTCCTGCCATCGGGCGCGTCGTCGGATCTGGTCGCGATCCAGCCGATCACGCGGCCCGAGTCGCGGCTCGGTTGGGATGCGCAGGGTCGCGTGACGCTGGTGGCGCCGGGCGCTAGCAGCAGCCAGCTGTTCCGCCGGGTATCGATGGGCAGCAACAGCGTGGTGCTGCAGGCCGCCGGCAACGACCGCCAATGCCTCCAGCCGACGTCCGGCGGCGGACTGGTGATGCAGGTGCCCGCCAAGGGCATCGCAGCGCGCTCGCTCGCCATCACCCTCAGCTGATCTACCCCGTCACGTCAGCCTGAGCCGGGAGACGGCGGGCGGGCGTCGACGCCTGCCCCGTCTCCTCGGTAACCGCTTGTCGATCCCCGGGGGTTGCCACGCCAATCCCCTTCACCTAACAACGCTATTGAAAGTCACTCGCAACGATCGGCCAAGCGCAGGAATGACCAACACGACCGTCCGCGCCTGGTATCTGGTCCACAAATGGACCAGCCTCGTCTGTACGCTGTTCCTGTTCATGCTGTGCGTCACCGGCTTGCCGCTGATCTTCACCGAGGAAATCGACGAACTGACCTCGCCGGCGCCGGCCGTGTCCGCCGCGCCTGCCGGGCCGCCGGCGTCGCTCGACAGCATCGTCCGCACCGCGCTCAAGGATCGCCCCAAGGACGTCGGCCAATATCTCAGCTTCGACGAGGAAAAGCCGGTCGTCTATGTGACCACCAGCCCGCCGGACAAGATCACCGACTACACCTTCCGCGGCTATGACGCCTATAGCGGCAAGCCTGTCGGCGCCGCCAACAACGGTGGCGGGGTGATGGCGTTCATCCTGCGCCTCCACACCGACATGTTCCTGGGGCTGCCCGGCCTGCTGTTCCTCGGCTTCATGGGCCTGTTGTTCTTCGTCGCGATCGTCTCGGGCGTGGTGTTGTACGCGCCGTTCATGCGCAAGCTGCAATTCGGCACGCTGCGCACCACCCGCAGCCGGCGGCTGAAGTGGCTCGACTATCACAATTTGCTCGGCGTCGTCGCGCTGGCGTGGGCAAGCGTCGTCGGCCTCACCGGGGTGATCAACACGCTGGCGACGCCGATCGTCCAGCTATGGCAAGCCAATGATCTGGCGCGGATGACCGCGGCTTATGCCGGCCTGCCGCCGATCGCCCCCGCCAAGCTCGGTTCGATCCAGGCGGCGGTGGATACCGCCAAGGCGGCGGCGCCCGGCAACCGGCCGCAATTCGTTGCCTTCCCCGGCACCACCTACAGCAGCAAGCATCATTATGCGGTGTTCCTCCAGGGCACCACGCCGCTGACCAAGCGGCTGCTCACCCCGGCGCTGGTCGATGCCGTCACCGGTAAGCTGACCGCGATCGCGCCGATGCCCTGGTACGTGCAGGCGCTGCTGGTGTCGCAGCCACTCCATTTCGGCGATTACGGCGGGCTGCCGATGAAGATCCTGTGGGCGCTGCTCGATCTGGTCACGATCGTGATCCTTGGCTCAGGGATCTACCTGTGGCTCGGCAAGCGGCGCAGTTCGCTCGACGCGCGGGTGCGCGAGGTGGAGACCGGCGGCATCGCCGTGCCGGTGACGGCCGCATGAAGGCCTATCCGTCGGTCCGCCCGGCGCCGCCACGCCGCGGTGCCCAGTCGCTCACCACCATCTTTGCAGTGCCCATGGCGATCGGCGTGATCAGCTGCATCGGCCTGATCAGCGCGCTGACCGGCGACGGCCTTCGCGACATGATCTCCTGGGTGGCGTTGGTGATACCGATCGTCGCGATCGTCTGGGCGATGCGCACGCGCCGCTGCTGACCGCCCGCGGGATGGCCGGCGGTTATGCCGCGGCGGCTACTTGGCGGGGCCGGGTGCGGGGTCGGTGAAGTCGATGCGGATCCGCACCCAGGCGCCCACCAGCGTCTTGCCGCCGACCCGCGGTGGTCGCACCAGGAACTGCCAGGCCGCCTCGCGAACCGCGCGCGACAGGCCTGATCCCACCGGTGATTCGTCCAGTGCCCGGCAATTCTCGACATGGAAGCGCGGGATGGTCTTGCACGCGATCGTCGCCCAGCTGCCCTTGGCGACATTGTGCGGCATGTAGAAGGAGAGCTGCGACTGGCTCGGCCCCTTATACCATTCGGCATTGTACAGGCGTTCGCCGCCCGGGCCTTCGCCGGGGCCATAGGTCGAGCCGCTGTCCTTGCCGCTGCCGGTGCCGTCGCCCTCGTCCGCCGCGGCGTCGCTTGCCGGCGCCGACTGGATCTTGCTGATGTCGGCCGATGTTAGCGACAGGTTGAGCATCTTGGGAAAAGGGGGCGTGACCGGCGTGGGGGTGGTCGGCGTGGTCTTTACCGGGGTCGGCACCGAGCGCTTGGGCGGCGCCCCGCCGGACGTCTTGGCAGTTACCGGCTTGCGGGTGCGACTGTCGGCGGTGGAGGTGCTCTGTGGCTCGGGCAGCATGCTGAAGGTGGTCGGCGGCCGCTCCACCTCGCGCGGCGGCGGATTGAGCGTGGGCGCGAGCCGCAGCAGCAGCCAGATGATCAGGATGTGCGCGGCGATCGCGAGCAGGAACGATCCTGTCCGCCGGCGAGCGGCGCGCGGGGTGTCCGACGAGGGCAGGTAAGACGCCGAACGCATTGGCCCAGCGCCTAGACGGCGGGGCCGCGCACTGCAACTGTCGAAAGCGTCATCGGCCTGTCAGGCTGGCAGGACGCCCCGGTGTCACCTCAGATCTCGCTCATCACGCCGTCATACACCGGGTCTTCCAGCGCGCGGCCGGCGCCGAGCGCCACGCAGGTCAGCGCATCCTCGGCGACGATCACGGAAAGGCCGGTCGCTTCCGACAGCACGGTGTCGATCCCCGCAAGCAGCGATCCGCCGCCGGTCATGACGATGCCGCGATCACCGATGTCGGCGGCGAGTTCGGGCGGGGTCTGCTCCAGCGCGACCAGCACGGTCTCGACGATCTGGCCGATCAGGTCGGCGACCGAGCCGGCGATGTCGCCCTGGCTGACCTCCACCTCGCGCGGCACCCCGGCGACGAGGTCGCGGCCCTTGACCATCATCGTCTCGCCATGGCCGTCGGCCGGGAAGTGGGCGATGCCGATGGTGAGCTTGATCCGCTCTGCGGTCGCCTCGCCGACCATCAGATTGTGGCGGCGGCGGATGCTGGAGGCGATTGCCTCGTCGATCTTGTCGCCGCCCACCCGCGCCGAGGCGCTATAGGCGAGGCCACGCAGCGAGAGCACCGCGACCTCGGTGGTGCCGCCGCCGATGTCGACGATCATCGCCCCGATCGGCTCCGTCACGGGCAGGCCGGCGCCGATCGCCGCGGCCATCGGCTCCTCGATCAGCAGCACGCTGCTCGCGCCGGCGCTGGACGCGGCCTGGCGGATCGCGCGGCGTTCGACCTGGGTCGCCCCCGATGGGATCGACACCGCCACCTTGGGTCGCCGCGGCAGCCGGCTGGGGCCGCCGTGCGCTTTGTCGATGAAGTGCTTGATCATCTGCTCGGCGACGTCGAGGTCGGCGATCACCCCGTCGCGCATCGGCCGGATGGTCTGGGTGCCGTCGGGGGTCTTGCCCATCATCAGCTTGGCCTCGACACCGACGGCGCGGACCCGGGCGATGCCGTCGATCGTCTCAATCGCCACCACCGACGGCTCGTTGAGAACGATACCGTGATTGCGCAGGTAAACGACGGTGTTGACGGTGCCGAGATCGATCGCGAGATCGGTCGAGGCGAGGTGGAAGAAACGAGGCAGACGCATGAGCTGGATGGTTCCAGGCCGAAATATGCGGCCGCAGCAAGGGGATGGAGCGATTATCTAACAGCTCCAGCCCTGGCCGCCAGCCTGCTTTTCGTCAACGCAGGCTGCGACGGGTGGAGTAACCGGCGGGATCGCAGCCGCGCCGGTCCCTCGCGGTCAGGCGGCCGGGTCGGTCAGCGTTCTCGCCAGCGCGTGCTGCCAGCCGGCGATCAGCGTGGCGCGCGCCTCGTCCGCCATCCGCGGCGCGAAGGCATCGCGGCGTGCCCAGGTGCGCGCGAGCGCCTCGAGATCCGGCCACAGCCCCACGGCCAGCCCGGCGTGGAAGGCGGCGCCGAGCGCGGTGGTCTCGAGATGTAGCGGTCGTTCCACCGGCACCTGGAGCATGTCGGCGAGGAACTGGCACAGCCAGTCGTTGGCGGCCATGCCGCCATCCACCCGGATGGTGGCGGGCGCGGCGCCGCCGTCGGCGATCATCGCATCGGCAAGGTCCATGGTCTGGTAGCCGACCGCTTCTAATGCCGCGCGGGCGAGGTGCGCCGCGGTGGCGCCGAGCGTCAGCCCGAAGATCGCGCCGCGGGCATCGGGATCCCAGTGCGGCGCACCGAGGCCAACGAAAGCGGGCACCATATAGACGCCGTGGCTGTCGGGCACCTGCGTCGCCATGTCGTTGGTCTCGCGGGCATGGGTGATCACCCCGATGCCGTCGCGCAGCCATTTCACCGCGGCGCCGGCGACGAAGATCGAGCCTTCGAGCGCATAGGTCATCTTGCCGTTCAGCCGGTAGGCCGGCGTGGTGAGCAGGCGATGCTCGGAGTCGATCGCCTCCTCGCCGGTGTTGAGCAGCATGAAACAGCCGGTGCCGTAGGTCGACTTGGCCATGCCGGGGGCGAAGCAGGCCTGGCCGAACAGCGCCGCCTGCTGGTCGCCGGCCATCCCGGCGATCGGGATCGCCGCGTCGAACAGCCCGGCGGCGGTGGTGCCGAACAGGTGGCTGTTGTCATGCACCGTCGGCAGCATCGCCATCGGTACGCCGATCAGCGCGCACAGTTCCTCGTCCCAGCGCTGCTCGCGGATGTCGTACAGCAGGGTGCGGCCGGCGTTGGTGACGTCGGTGGCGTGGACCGCGCCGCCGGTCAGCCGCCACAGCAGGAAGCTGTCGATGGTGCCGAACGCCAGCTCGCCGGCCTCGGCGCGCGCGCGCGCGCCCTCGACATGGTCGAGGATCCAGGCGAGCTTGGTGCCCGAGAAATAGGGGTCGAGCAGCAGCCCGGTCTTGGCGCGGACCATCGGCTCGGCGCCCTCGGCCTTCAGCCGCGCGCACACCTCGGCGGTGCGGCGGTCCTGCCAGACGATCGCGTTGTGGATGGCAGCGCCGGTAGCGCGATCCCATACCACCACCGTCTCTCGCTGGTTGGTGATGCCGATCGCGGCGATGCCGTCGGCGCCGACGCCGCTGTCGGCGATCGCCTGGCGCGCGGTGGCGAGCGTGTCGCGCCAGATGTCCTCGGGGTCATGCTCCACCCAGCCGAGATTGGGATAATGCTGCGCGAATTCGGTCTGCGCGGTGGCGACCGGGCGGGCGTGGACGTCGAACACGATCGAGCGGGTGGAGGTGGTGCCCTGGTCGATCGCCAGGATGTGGGTGGGGGCAGGGGCCATCGGGGGCAATCCTCATGCTGTCATCGTGGTCGGTTGGCGCTCACCCGTGCCTAGCCTCGGCACGGCGCGGCAGATAGGGTTTGACGAGGAACTGGTAGACCGCCGCGCCACATATTCCGCCGACGAATGGGCCGGCGATCGGCACCCACCAATAATGGTCAGGCCCCGGCAATGCGGCGCCGCCCCAGCCGAACAGATAGCAGAACAGCCGCGGTCCGAAGTCGCGCGCCGGGTTCAGCGGCCAGGCTTCAAGATACCCGGCGGACGCCCCGATGCAGGCGACTAGCAGGCCGATGATCAGCGCGCTGGCATTGGCCATCGGCGCCTGGGTGTTGAACTCGTCGGTGATCGCGAAGATGCCGAGCAGCAGGATACCGGTGAGGATCACTTCGTCCCAGAAGGCGTGGATCGGGGTGATATGCTCGCCAGGATGGGTGAAGAACACGCCAGCCGCGCCGCCGGCCTCGCGCCCGACGCCATGGAGGGTGTTGAACGCATCGATCACCGGCGAGAACATCTGATAGACCAGCGCCGCGCCAATGAAGCCGCCCACGACCTGCGCGGCCATATAGGGCAGCACCTTGTGGCGGGGAAAACCGCGGAACAGCGTCAGCGCCAGCGTCACCGCCGGGTTGGCGTGGGTGCCCGAGACGGCACCGGTGACGTAGATGGCGGTGGTGACGGCGAGACCCCAGGCGATGCACACGCCCCAATAAGCGGTGGCATAGGGGCTTGGATCGTACAGCGTGAACATCGCCGCCGCGGAATCGCCGAGGCCGATGACGATCGCCATTGCCAGCGCCTCCGAGATCAGCTCGCCGATCAGCTTGCGGGCGGGTGACAGCGGCGGCGCGCTCGCGCTTGCTGATGCCACGGTGGTTGCCGCTTCGTTCGGGTGCGCCATGCCTGCCCGTCCTCTCGTTCTTCGTTGCTTCGCTTCCTTGAGCCATTTGAAACGAACGTCAACAGCTTCGTTCGAACCATCAATTGAGTTTTCGAACGTTCGCACGTATATGAAGCGAAGGGAACCACGTGCGATTTTCTATAAAGCTTTGCGCAATCAAGAGGATGTGAGGATGGCTAAGCCGGTAGCCGGCAGCGGGCACGATGTGGATATGCTGATAGTCGGCGGCGGCATCAACGGCGTTGGTATCGCCCGCGACGCAGTCGGCCGCGGGCTGCGGGTCATGCTTGTCGAGCAGGACGATTTCGCCAGCCACACCTCGTCCGCTTCGACCAAGCTGATCCATGGCGGCCTGCGCTATCTCGAATATTACGAATTTCGCCTGGTACGCGAGGCGCTGATCGAGCGCGAGCGGCTGCTCGGCATGGCGCCGCACATCATCTGGCCGCTGCAATTCGTGCTGCCGCAGACCAATTCGCCGCGGCCGGCGTGGCTCGTCCGGCTCGGCTTGTTCCTCTACGACCATCTCGGCGGTCGCAAGAAGCTGCCCGCCACCCGCACCGTCAGCCTCGAAATCGACCTGCTCGGTGCCGGGCTGAAGCCAGGCAAGGCCAAGGCTTTCGTCTATTCGGATTGCTGGGTGGAGGACAGCCGGCTGGTGGTGCTCAATGCCTGCGATGCGGCCGAGCGCGGCGCGACCCTGCTCACCCATACGCGGCTGGTCGATGCCGAGCGCCAGCAAGGCGGATGGCGCGCCACGATCGAGGATAAAGCAGGGCGGCGCACGATAACGGCGCGGGTGCTGGTCAACGCCGCAGGGCCGTGGGTTGCCGACGTGCTGGGCAAGGTGCCTGATGCACGCCGCGATCGTGGCGTGCGGCTGATCAAGGGCAGCCATATCATCGTGCCGAAGCTGTTCGCTGGCGATCATGCCTTCCTGCTCCAGAACCCGGACAAGCGTGTCGTCTTCGCCATTCCGTATCAGGGCGAGTTCACCCTGATCGGCACCACCGACGAGGCCTGGCAGGGCGCACCGGGCAAGGCGACGATCGACCAGGCCGAGATTGACTATCTGTGCGAGACGGCGACTCGCTATTTCGAGAAGCCGACGACTCCTGCCGATATCGTCTGGACCTATTCGGGAATCCGGCCGCTCTATGACGACCACGCGGCCAGCGCGTCGGCGGTAACGCGCGATTATGTGCTCGATCTCGACGCCGAGGACGGCCGCGCGCCGATGCTGAGCATCTTCGGCGGCAAGATCACCACCTATCGCAAGCTCGCCGAACACGCGATGGCCGAACTCGCGCCGTTCTTCCCCGAGGCGGGCGCGGCGTGGACGGCGGGCGCGGTGCTGCCCGGCGGCGACATGCCCGATGCCGATTTCGAGCGGTTCCTGGCCCGGCTCACCGCGCGCTTTCCGTCCTTGCCGGCGACGCTGCTGCGTCGGCTGGCGCGTGCTTACGGCACGCGGGCGGACCGGTTGCTCGGCGATGCCCGCGATGTCGCCGATCTCGGCGAGCATTTCGGCGCCGACCTCTACGCCCGCGAGATCGATTATCTGGTCGACCAGGAATGGGCGCAGGCGGCGGAGGACATCCTGTGGCGCCGCAGCAAGCTTGGCCTCCACGTGCCGGCCGGCGCGGCCGCGGCGATCGACCGCTATCTCGCGGGCAAGGCGTTGATCGTGCGCGAACCGTCGCTACTGTCCGCCGCTCAATGACAAGGGGGCATGGATGATCGGCTGGGCAGACACCGCGACGCAGATCGCGCGCTCCTGATGCCGGACCAGCCGAGCTCAGCCGATGTCGTCGCCGCGCGCCATCGCGAGATCCTCGAGCTGGCGCGACACGCCGGCAGCGTCACCGTCGATGATCTTGCCGAGCGGCTCCAGGTCACCCCGCAGACCATCCGCAAGGACCTCAACCTGCTCGCCAAACGCTCGATGCTGGCGCGGGTCCATGGCGGCGCGGTGGTAACTTCGGGGGTCGACAACATCGCCTATGACGAGCGCCGGGTCGTCGCCTCGGGCGCTAAAGCGGCGATCGGTGCGGCAGCGGCGGCGCTGATCCCGAACGGCGCGTCCCTGTTCATCAACATCGGCACGACGACCGAGGCGGTTGCGGCAAATCTCGCGCACCACCGCGAACTGATGGTGATCACCAACAACCTCAATGTCGTCGACCTGCTCAATGGCCATGACAGCGTCGAGCTGGTGATGGTCGGCGGCCGGGTACGCGGCAGCGATCGTGCGGTGGTCGGCGGGCTGGCGGTGGACTTCATCCGCCAGTTCAAGGTCGATTTTGCGCTGATCGGCGCCTCCGCGATCGACCCCGACGGCGACCTGCTCGATTTCGACCTGGATGAGGTCCAGGTCTCGCAGACCATCATCCGCAACGCGCGCCAGGTTATCCTGGTCGCGGATTCCACCAAGGTTGACCGGCCGGCGCCGGTGCGGATCGGCCATCTCGACGACGTCGATTTCTTCGTCACCGATCACCTGATCGACCGCACCTTGCGCGACGTTTGCGAGCGCAGCGGCACCGCCCTGATCGAAACCGATTTCGGCCGAGGCTAATCGGCTGGCGCCGCTCAGGTCACCTGTTGGCCGTGAACCAGACGGTACCGTCGCTGAACGCCTCATCGCCATCGAGCTGCCGCCCCGAGGCGAAGCTGATCGCCGCGCCTTCACCCGGCAGCGCGGTGCCGCGCAGCAGCACCGCGACATCCAGGGTCTCGTCACCGGCCCGCCGGGTGAAGGCGAGGATGCGCTCGCCGGCGGCGCCCGCCACGGTGGCAGGCTCGTAGCTTCCATCGGCGAACAGACCCGGTCGCGCGCGGCGTAGCGCCAGCAGCGCGACGATCAGCGCCAGCTTGGCGTCACCGCCGTCGTCGAGCAGCGCCTGCCGGCGGGCATAATCGACCGGCCGCCGGTTGTCGGGATCGACCAGGCTGAGATCCGCTAATTCGGTGCCTTGGTAGAGGTCCGGCACGCCCGGCAGCGTATAGCGCAGCGCAACCTGGACGAGGCTATTGGCCTCGGCGGCAGCGGCGATCTCCGCCAAGAACGCTTCGAGGTCGGCCGTGAAGCCGCGATCGGCGAGCAACGCGTGGACCAGCTCGGCGCAAGCCTGTTCATACGCCTCGTCCGGCGCTTCCCAGGACGAACGCAGCTTGCCCTCGCGCAGCGCCTTCTGCTGCCAGGCGATCACCCGTTCGGCGAAGTCGGCCGAGGCGCCTTCGGCAGGCCAGACGCCGACCAACGTCTGGAGCAGCATGTAGCGATCGGCTGGGTCCACGTCATGATCGGACGCCGTCGTCATCCAATCCTCCACCCGCTCAGCCCAGCGATCGGGGATCTGGCTCAACACCGCGAGGCGCGCGCGCATGTCCTCGCCGCGCTTGTGATCGTGGGTGGCGGTGGTGAGCATCGCCCGCGGCACCTCGCGGGCGCGTGTCGCCATCTCGTCGTGGAACTCATCGATCGGCACGCCGAGCGTCTCGGCATCGAAGCCGACGTCGTTGCGGCTGAGCAGCCGGCCGTAGCGATAGAAAGCAGTGTCCTCGACCGCCTTGGCCGCGATCGGCGCGGAGAGCTGCTGGAAGCGCCGCACCGCCTCGGCGGCCAGCGCGCGGTCGCCGGGACCATCGCCGGCAAGCCAGGCGAGGACGAGATCGATCACCGGCGCTTCGCCCGGCGGGATCAAATCGGCGACCTGTTCGCGCACCAGCGCGCGGGTACGCGCGTCGCGCTCGGGCGCGGCGGCGCCATCGCCATAGGTGCGGTAGACCGGGAACACCCACAGCATCCGCTCGATCGCGCGGCGCAGCATCGCCGCGGTCAGGCCATCGCCTTCGGGCGCGGAAGCGGCGAGCGCGGCGAAGGCGGCAACGCAGCCGTCGAGCTGGCCGCTGAACTGCCAGGCGAGCAAGTCCTGCCGCGCCGCAAACTCCTCGGGCGCGAAGAAGTCGCCGCGGCCGCTGATCCGGTCCCACAGCGCGCCGAGCCCCGGCTCGCCGGCGGGGTCGTGGATCAGGGTGCTGACCTGCTCCATGAAATCGTACCCGCTGGTGCCGTCGGTTCCCCAGCCGGTCGGCTGCGGCTCGCCGACACCGAGGATCTTCTCGATGACGAGATAGGCGTCGGGCCCGAGCCGCTCACGCAGCTTGAGACAATAGCCGATCGGGTCGGTGAGGCCGTCGACATGGTCGACGCGGACGCCGTCGATCAGGCCCTCGTCGTGCAGGCGGAAATAGAGCGCGTGCGTGGCCTCGAACACCAATGGATCCTCGATGCGGACGCCGGCGAGATCGTTGACGGTGAAGAAGCGCCGCCAGTTGAGCTCGTCATTGGCGACGCGCCATGAGGCGAGGCGGTAATGCTGGCGGTCGAGAAGGTCGGCGATGTCGAGCGTGGCGGCCTCGGCGCGGTCCTCTGCTCGGATCGGGAAACGGTGCTCGCCATAGGCCACGATCTCGTCGCCCTCGAGCGCGAGGTCGTCGTTCGCCAGCGCCTGCGACAGCGGATCGCCGAGCACCGGCAGCACCAGGCGGTGACGCCAGTCGATATCGAAGAAGCGCGCATAGTCGCTCGCCTCGCCGTTCGCGAGCACATCGTTCCACCAGGCGTTGCCGCCGCCCGCGACGCCCATGTGATTGGGGACGATGTCGATGATCATCCCCATGTCGCGCGCGCGCAGGGCCGCGACCAGGCGACGGAAGCCGTCCTCGCCGCCAAGTTCGGGATTGATCCGGGTGGGATCGATCACGTCATAGCCGTGGGTGGAACCGGCGCGCGCCACCGTGATCGGCGAGGCGTAGAGATGGCTGATCCCGAGCTGGTCGAGATAGGGCACCAGCGCCTCGGCATCGGCGAAGGTGAACTCCCGGTGGAACTGGAAGCGATAAGTGGCGCGCGGGGTCATGCGGTGGCTTTCGTCAACAGGGCGGTGCGGCGCGACACGTCGGGGCGGGCGAGCAGCGCGACGGTGGTGTCCGGCATCCGGCGTCGCCAATTGGGGTGTTCGGTGGTGGTGCCGGGCAGATTTGGCTGCTCCTCGAGGCCGAGCAAATCCTCGATCGGCACGATCACCAGCGGGCAGGGAGAATCGGCGACAAAGCGCAACGCGGCATCGACCGCCGGCGCCGGTTCGGCCGGCACCGGGCCACCGGCGACCCCGGCATCGGTGAACGCTTGCCACATCGCCGCGCGCTCCTCGTCGCGATGAACGCCCACCTCGGCCAGGTCGGCATCGGGATCGGTACGGCCGAGCGCCGCCGCCCATTCGAGGTCGCGCCCGCGCCACCAGCCGGCGACGGTGGCGGTGTCATGGGTGCCGGTCATCGCCGCCGCGTCGCGGCCCCAGTCGCGACTGGCGATGAACACGTCGTCCTGCCGCTCGAACGGCAGCACCTTCATGCCGAGCATCGAGCGCTCGGCCAACGTGTCGCGGAAGCCGGGGGTCACGGTGCCGAGGTCCTCGGCGATGATCACCGCCTGCGCGCGGTGCGATTCCAGTGCGATCAGGCGCAGCATGTCGGCGAAGGGCATGGCAAGATAGGCGCCGTCGGCTGCCGAGCCGCCATCGGGGATCACCCATAGCCGCTTGAGCCCCAGCGCATGGTCGATGCGCAGCCCGCCGGCATGAGCGAGCGCGGTGCGCAGCGTCTCGATGAACGGCGCAAAGCCGGTCCGCTGCAGCGCAAACGGCGACAAAGCGGTGATGCCCCAATTCTGCCCCTGCGGACCCAGCGGGTCGGGCGGCGCGCCGATCGACAGACCGGACAGGAGATCGCTGCCGCGGCTCCAGGCGTGGCTGCCGCCGCCATCCATGCCGACGGCCAGATCGGCGATCAGGCCGATGTTCATCCCCGCACCGGTCGCCGCCGCCTGTGCCGCGTCGAGGCTGCGTTCGGCGAGCCATTGCAGGAAGGCGTAGAAGGCGACGTCACCAGCATGTTCGGTCGCGAAGCGGGCCACGGCATCGCCGGCACAGTCGTGGAATGCCGTCGGCCAGTCCTGCCAACCGCTAGCGCCGGTCGCGGTGAGGAAATGCGCATGCAGCGCATCGAAGCGGGCATGCGCTTCCAGCGCCGCGCCGCGGTCGCGGCGATAGGCAGCCAGATCGGCCTGTGCATCCTCCGGCAGCGCCGAAAATGCGGCGCGCAGCTGGGCAAGCCGCTCGGGCAGGGCCGCCGGCCAGTCGATCAGCGCCGGTCCTGCCGGCGTGCTCGGCGAGGATCCCACCAGCGTGGGGTCGGCCAGCAGGGCGTGATGGAACAGGCGCGTGGAGGGCGAATAGGGGCTGAGCCGCGTCGGGTCCGCTGGGAACAGCGCGTGGGTGGGGCTGATCGCCAGGGCATCGGCACCGGCGGCGGCAAAGGCGCGCGCCGCTTCGGCGAGCGTGCCGAGATCGCCATAGGCGCTCGGTCGCGAGCCGCGCAGTCCCGGGATCTGCACCGCCGGCCCCCAATACCGCCCCGCCGGCAAGGTGAAGCAACGCGGCGGCGCGACCGCAAGCTGCCACTCGCCCGCGCCGGCGCGCAGCCGATGATAGCCCGCGGTCTCGATGGCCGCGATCCGGTGCGCGGCGTCGATCACCACGTCGCGCTCGGTGCCGTCCTCGAGGATCAGCCTGGCGGGCCCGGCGGGTGCAGTCGCCGGCAGCGTGATCGGGGCATGCTGGTCGGCGGTGACGAAGCGACCATCGCCGGTGTCGGTGTCCAGCACGGCGAGGATAGCGGCCAGCACCTCGTCGGAGACGCGATGCGCGACACCGTTGGCATCTTCCCAGTCGACCACCAGCCCCGCGGCGGCGGCCGCCGTGCGCACCGCGGTCATGCCGTCAGCCACGCCGCGAACCGCGCGCCGTCGCGGTACAGCGGCGGTTCGGCCGGTTCGGGCCAAGCCACCGCCTCGTCACCCAGATCGAGCATGATCGTCAGCGTCGTGCCATCGCCCATCCGCCAGCGCGCGACCACCGCTGCGGGCCCGATCGCCTCGGCTGCGATCGACACCGCCCCGGCGAGTCGCGGCACGATCGCGCGCGCGCGAAGATCAAGCAGGGTGCGGTAGAGCGGATGCCAGTGATGCGCCTGCGGCCCGGGCGCGGGGCGCGACTGCGCGAAGGTGGCAGGCGCGTTGGGATCGGGGATCCGTTCGCGCGCCGCCGGGTCGGCGAAGGCGTCGAATTTGGCGAATTCGCGCCGCCGACCCTCGCGCACCGCGTCGGCCAGCTGGTCATGGAAATCGGTGAAGAACAGGAACGGCGTGTCGCTGCCGGTGTCATCGCCCATGAAGATCAGCGGGATCTGCGGGCCGAGCAGCAGCAGCGCGGTCGCGGCCCGCAATTTGTCGGGATCGGCGAGGACGGTCAGCCGCTCGCCCATCGCCCGGTTGCCGATCTGATCGTGGTTCTGGAGGAACGACACGAAGCGGGTGGGCGCGAGATGCGCGCTCGGCTTGCCGCGTGGCGCGCCGTCGTGATTGGGCGAGCCCTCGCCCTGGTAGATGAAGCCGTCGGCAAGGCAGCGCGCCAGCCGCTCGGCGGGGCGATCGGCAAAATCCTGGTAATAAGCGCTGGTCTCGCCGGTGAGCAGGACATGGAGGACGTTGTGGAAATCGTCGTTCCACTGCGCGTCAAACGCGTCGGCGCACAGTCGCTCGGCGTCATTGCCCTCATTCTCGAGCACCAGATGGACGTGGCGATCGGGCAGGGCGGCACGGATCTCGGTTGCCATCGCATCGAGGAAGCCGTCATTGGCAATGGCATGGACGGCGTCGAAGCGCAGGCCATCGATGCGATAGTCGCGCAGCCACATCAGCGCATTGTCGACGAAGAAGCGATGTACCGCCGGCTCGTCGACCGCGACCGCCCCGCCCCAGGGCGTGTCGACCGCGGCGTCGAAGAAGCCGGCGGCATAGGCGGCGAGGTAGTTACCGTCGGGGCCAAAGTGGTTGTAGACCACGTCGAGGAACACCTGCAGCCCGAATTCATGCGCGGCATCGACCAGCGCCTTCAGCTCGGCGGGGCTGCCATAGGCTTCGGCGGGAGCATAAGGCAGCACGCCATCATAGCCCCAGTTACGCGTGCCGCAGAACGCGTTGACCGGCATCAGCTCGATCGCGGTGATGCCGAGCGCAGCCAGCGACGGCAGTTCGTCCATCACCCCGGCAAAGCCGCCGAGCACGCCGGCATGGAGTTCGACCAGCACGGTTTCTTCCCACGGCCGCCCGCGCCAGTCGGTGGCGCGCCAGGGATGGCGGTGGTCGATCACCAGGCTCCAGCCATGCACGCCGCCGCTCTGCGCGCGCGACGCGGGGTCGGGCACGGCCAGATCGTCGGCGAGGCGGAAGCGATAGCGCGTGCCCGCGCCGACCGCCGCGGTGGCGGAGAACCAGCCGTCGTCTCCGCGCGCCATCGCCACGGCGTCGCCGCCGTCGATCTCCAGCGTCACCGCATCGCGGTCGGGGGCCCACAGCCGAAACCGGGTGCCCCCGTCGTCGAGGAGCTCGGGACCCCAGCCGCTCATGCCGGCGTGTCCGCGGTGTCGAGCGCGCTGGTCCAGGTCAGCAGCACCGCGCCTTGCGGACCAACCTCATATTCGTCGTCGATTTCCACCTCGCCCTGCTCGGGCTTGGCGCTGTCGATCAGCACGATCCGCTTGGATTCGGGCGGCGGCAGCTTGAAGGTGATCGGCGTCTCGGCGGCGTTGACCAGCAGCGACACGGCTTCCACCTCGCCGCTGTCGGTCTGCACCGCGCGGCGCATCATCAGGGCGCGGCCCTCGGGGTTGTTCCAATCCTCGGGCGAGAGCTGGTGGCCCTGCTCGTCCCACCATTCGATGTCGTTGATGCCATGGCCGGGCGAATTCTCGCCGTAGAGGAAGGCCGAGGCGCGCAGCACCGGATAGCGCCGGCGCAGCTCGGCAAGGCGTGCGGTGAAGTCGATCTGCGCCTCGCCAGCGGGGCTCGCCGCCGCCGTCCAGTCGAGCCAGCTGATCTCATTGTCCTGGCAATAGGCGTTGTTGTTGCCGCCCTGCGTGCGCCCGAACTCGTCGCCGGCGACCAGCATCGGCGTGCCGAGCGAGGCGAGCAGCGTCGTCAGCATCGAGCGCTGCACCCGGCCGCGCGCGTCGTTGATCGCGGAATCGTCGGTCGGACCCTCGACACCCCAATTGCGCGAATGGTTGTTGTCGTGGCCGTCGCGATTGTCTTCGCCGTTCGCCTCATTGTGGCGCTGCTCGTAGGCGACGGTATCGGCGAGGGTGAAGCCGTCATGCGCGGAGAGCAGGTTGATGCTCGCCCAGGGCCGCCGCGCGCGCCGGTCGAACAGGTCGCCCGAGCCGGACAGCCGCGCGGCGAGGTCGGCACGCTGGCTCTCGTCGCCGCGCCAGAACTGGCGCACCGTGTCGCGATATTTGTCGTTCCACTCGGCGAAACCAGGCGGGAAGTTGCCGAGCTGATAGCCACCGGGGCCGACGTCCCAGGGCTCGGCCATCAGCTTCAAGCGCCCGAGCACCGGATCCTGGCGGACGACGTCGAAGAAGGCGGCGCCCGGATCGAAGCCGGTCTCCTCGCGGCCGAGCGTCAGCCCGAGATCGAAGCGGAAGCCGTCGATGCCGAAGCTCGTCGCCCAGTAGCGCAGCGAATCCGCGACCATTTGGATGACGCGCGCCTTGGAGAGGTTGAGCGTGTTGCCGGTGCCGGTGTCGTTGATGGTGTAGCGCGGCTGATCCTTGACCAGGCGATAGTAGCTCGCATTGTCGAGCCCGCGCCACGACAGCGTCGGGCCCTTCTCCGACCCTTCGCAGGTGTGGTTGTAGACGACGTCGAGGATCACCTCGATCCCGGCTTTGTGCAGGCGGTGGACGGCGCGGCGCAGCTCGTCCTGGCGGTCGGTGGAGAAATAGGCCTGTTCGGGGGCGAAGAAGCCGAGCGTGTTATAGCCCCAATAGTTCTTGAGGCCCTTTTCCTGCAGGAACCGGTCCTGGGTGAAGGCCTGGATCGGCAGCAGCTCGAGCGCGGTGCCGCCGATCCGCTTGAGGTGCGCGATCACCGCGGGGTGGCCGAGCGCGGCATAGGTGCCCCGCTCGCGCGGCGGCACCAGCTCCATCAGCTTGGTCAGGCCCTTGACGTGGGCCTCGTAGATGACCGTTTCCGACCATGGCGTGTTCGGCCGCGTGTCGCGCGACCAATCGAAGTGATCGTCGACCACCACGGCCTTGGGCATCGCCGGCGCGCTGTCGCGCTTGTCGAAGGAAAGATCCTCCTTGGCGCTGCCGACCCGATAGCCGTGGAGCGCGTCGGTCCATTTGATCTGGCCGGCAAGCTTGCGCGCATAAGGGTCGAGCAGCAGCTTGTTGGGGTTGAAGCGATGCCCTTCCTCGGGCGCGTAGCGGCCATGGGCGCGATAGCCGTAGAGCAGGCCGGGTTCCATGTCCGGCAAATAGCCGTGCCACACCTCGTCGGTGCATTCGGGCAGGGTGAAGCGCTTGATCTCGCGGCGGCCCGAGGGATCGAACAGGCATAGTTCGATCGCATCGGCATTGGCGGAGAAGACCGCGAAATTGACGCCCATGCCGTCAAAAGTGGCGCCCAGCGGGTAAGGAGTGCCCGGCTCTAGCCGGTCAGGCAGCGACATCGATGATAGTTCCCCAAGGATCTGATTGACGGCGAGAACGCCGGGGCCGGGGCTAAGCTCCCGCGACGACGGTTTTCTTGGGCGGAACCGCTCAGGCTCGGCGCATCGGCTTGCTGAGGAACCGCGATCCTGCCGCGGCGAAGCGCCAGGGCGTGTCGACGCCGACGCTGATGCCGATCCGCGGACCGGCCAGCACCGCGGGCACGCCTACCGCGGCCAGGAGCGCGAACGGCGCGGCGTCGAGCGGCGCTGCATCGAGGCTCTTGTCGATGCCGAGCGCCTGGGCGAGCCGGCCGGGTCCGGCGCACAGCAGCCGCGGATCGGCCAGGCCGCGCCGCTCGATCATCCGCTCGATCCCCGCGGTCGGCTCGATCGCGCGGATCAGCACCGCGCTGCCCGGGCGACATACGCAGTTGAGGCACCAGTGCAGCCCGTAGCTGCGGTAGACATAGGCATGGCCCGCGGGCCCGAACATCGCGGCGTTGCGCGGGGTCGGCCCGCGGGCGCTGTGCGAGGCCGGGTCGGCAGGATCATAGGCCTCGGTCTCGACGATCACGCCGCCGATGCCGTCGACCAGCAGCGTCGCGCCGATCAGCGTCCGTGCCACCGTCTCGACGTCGCGGTCGAAAAAGGCGGCGGCGAGCTGTGGTCCCGTGTCTGTCAGCCGATCTGCTCCAGCAGCGCCTCGATCCGCTCGAGCCGCTCGTGCGGATCGTCGATGCGCTCGGCGAGGATCAGGCGGCCGTTCTTCTCGGTCAAGCCCAGCGCCGCGGCATCGCCGGCAAAGCCGCGTCGCGGGGTGAGGGCGATCGCGCCCGGCCCGGCATCGATCCGCGCGACCTCCGCGGCGCGCGCGGCGACCCGCACCCGCGCCACCGCGAGCAGCGACAACACCTCTTCGGGCAGCGCGCCGAACCGGTCCTCCATCTCGTCGGCGAACGCGTCGAGCGCCGCGGCATCCTCGAGCCGCGCCAGGCGGGCATAGGTGGTGACGCGCAGCTCCTCCTCGGGCATCCAGCTGTCGGGCAGCCGGCCCTCCAGCCCGAGGTGAAGCGCCGGGCTCCAGCGCTCCACCGTCTCGTCGCGCGCGGTGCGCAGCGCGCCCTCGAGCAGATGCTGGTAGAGGTCGATGCCGATCAGCTTCATGTGCCCGGCCTGGGTTTCGCCGAGCAGGTCGCCGGCGCCGCGCATGTCGAGGTCGCGCGCGCTGATCGCGAAGCCGGCGCCAAGCCGGTCGAACGCCTCCAACGTGCGCAGCCGCTTCAGTGTCCGCGGCGCGATGTCGGCATCAGGCTCGGTGAGCAGCAGCACCTGGCCGCGGCGGCCGCCGCGCCCCACCCGGCCGCGCAGCTGATGGAGCTGCGACAGGCCAAAGCGATCGGCGCGGGTGATCACCATGGTGTTGGCGCGCGGCACGTCGAGCCCCGCCTCGATGATGTTGGTGGCGAGCAGCACGTCGCCTTCGCCACGGCCGAAGCGCACCATCGCCTCGTCGATCTCGGCCGCGGGCATCTTGCCATGCGCTTCGAGGATCTCGAGTTCGGGGACCAGCTTGGCGAGCGTCGCGGCGAGCGGCGCCATGTCCTCGATCCGCGGCACCACCACGAAGCTCTGGCCGCCGCGACTGCGCTCGCGCAGCAGCGCGGTGCGCACCGTCTCGGGATCGAAGGTGCCGACGGTGGTGCGGATCGGCTGGCGTCGCGCCGGGGGCGTCGCGATCACCGATAGTTGCTGCAAGCCCACCAGCGCGGTCTGCAGCGTCCGCGGGATCGGCGTGGCGGACAGCGTCAGCACATGGCCCGCGCCGAGCTCGCGCAGCCGCGTCTTGTCGGCGGCGCCGAAGCGCTGCTCCTCGTCGACGATCACCAGCCCGAGCTTGGCATAAGCGATGCCCTTGGCGGCGACCGCGCCCGTGCCGATCACCACCTGGATCGAGCCATCGGCAAGCCCCGCCTTGACCCGCTTCTTGTCCGCCGCGCTGGTCAGGCGGGACAGGCCGGCGACGACGATGCCGGTATCGGCGAAGCGATCGGTGAAGCTGTCGAGATGCTGGCGCGCGAGCACGGTGGTGGGCGCCGCGATCGCCACCTGGTGCCCGGCGAGCGCAGCGATCGCCGCCGCGCGCAACGCGACCTCGGTCTTGCCATAGCCGACATCGCCGATCACCAGCCGGTCCATCGGCCGGCCCGAGGCGAGATCGTCGCGTACCGCGGCGATGGCGCGGGCCTGATCGGGCGTTTCGGTGAACGGGAAACCGGCGGCGAACCGCTCATAGGCGGCAGTGTCCGGCTCGAACGCCGGTGCGGTGCGCTTGCCGCGCTCTTCCGCGAGCGCGGTCAGGCCCCTCGCGCTCTCGGCGATCGCGGCGTCGATCTCCACCCGGCGCTTTTGCCAGCTGCTGCCGTCGAGCCTGTCGAGCGTCACCGCCTCGGCATCGGCACCGTAGCGCCACAGCCGATCGGCCTCGGACACCGGCACCAGGCGGACGCCATCGGCGGCATAGGTCAGCGCGATCGCATCGCCGGGCTCCTCCTCCGCGGCCGCGGGCATCCGATCGAGTCCCGCGACCACGGCGATGCCATGGTCCTCGTGCACCACCACGTCGCCGATGCGGATCTCGCCCATGTCGAACAGGGCGGTGTCGACGACGGCGGCATGGCTGTCGCCGCGCTCGGCGCGGCTGCCGAGCAGATCGGCCGCGGCGATCGCGAGCACGCCGTCGCGGCGAAACCCCCGATCGGCGGCGATGGCGAGCGTGCACAGCGATCCTACCGGTGCGGCGACCACATCGGCCCAGGATCGCGCCTCGACCAATGCAAGCTTGAGCGTCTTGGCGACGCGACGACCGAGGAAGCGCAGGTCGCGGGCGCTGCCGAGCAGCGCGACCCGGCCGTCCGCCAGCTCCTCGCGCGCAAGCTTGGCGAAGGCACGTAGCGGCGACTTGCCTTCGACGAACCGCGGCGGCGGCGGGCCGCTTGGCGCCAACGCTTCCACGCGACAAGCTTCGATGGCCTTGGCCCAGCGCCGCTCGTCGAGCACGTCATTGATCGCGCGCTTGGGGCGGCGCTTGGCGGCATCGGCCGCCAGCGCCAGGAAGCGGCGGCGACGCTCGTCGGCGGCAGGCTCCACCACCAGCACCGCGTCTGGCAGATGCGCGAGCAGCGTCTTACCCTTGCCGTCGAGCGCGGGTTCGGACACGCGGCCGAGCTCGCGGGTTTCGATTTCGCCGGTGGCGCGCTGATCGGCCGGATCGTAGCAGCGCACCGCCGCGATATGGCCATCGGCCGCCTCGATCCGCAGCGGCTGTTCGGCATCGGCGGGAAACACATCGAGCACCTGACCGCGCAGCGCGATCTCGCCGGGCTCGTCCACCCGCTCGTCGACGACATAACCGAGCGCCTGCAGCTGTTCGAACAGCGCACCAAGGTCCACCGGCTCGCCGCTGGTCACCTTCGGCGGTGCGGTCTCGAATGCCGCGGGCAGGGGGTAGGCGCGACCGAGGGCTTCGCCGCTGGTGATGCAGGCGATCTTCGGGCGATCCCCCCCGGCGATCAGCAACCGCATCTGCCGCAGCGCCGATACGCGATGACCGACGTTGGCGGGCGAGGCGGGGGCACCGTCGCCGGGCAGCGCGTCGCTGCCGGGGCAAAACAGCACGGCAGCGTCGGGCACGGCGGCAGCGAGCGCCTGGGCAATCGCGATCGCCCGGGGCTCATCGGTCGCGGCGAACAGTATGTCATCCTTGCCGAGCAGATCGGCGAGTGCCGCCGCGGTGTCGGCGATGCCGAGCGGGGCGGCGGCAGGATCGGACGGTGACGCCGGCATGGCTGAACGATACTTTCATCAAGGGAGCCACGTCGAACGGACGGCCCTCTCGGTCGTTCCCGCCCGTCGTTCGCGCGATCGCTACAGCCCCGCGGGTTGCGCCGGTGCCGGATCCCGGCGGCGCCACGCCGGTAGGGTGCCGTAAGCGATGGCGCGGAGCAGTTGCTCGCCCGGCCCCATCTCGAAGTGGGCAAGCCACCCGCGGCACACCAGCGCGGTGATCGCCCAGATGCTGGCGGCGATCAGCCACAGCTCGAGCAGCGTCAAGCTGCCGACCAGCCCGAAGCCGTAGAACAGGGTCGAGCCGAGGATCGACTGCAGGCAGTAGACGGTGAGCGTCATCCGGCCGAGCGCGCGCAAGGTGACGGCGCGGCCGAGCCAGCCGGCGCGTAGCAGGGTGACGATCAGCCCGGCATGGCCGAGCGTGATCAACAGCCGCGCCGGCTCGAACGCCGCTTCATCGAGCGTCCACCAGAAGGGCGCGACCAGCGGCGATCCCATGTCGAGCCCGCTGCGGATTCCAAGCACTACCGGCAGTGCGCGCCAGGCGAGGCCAAGGCCATAGCCCCATAGCATCAGCCGCCGGTAGGTGGCGTCGGGCGCCTCGCCGGTGAGCACCCCAAGGCGGAACAGTGCCATGCCGACGAGCATGAAGCTGAGGCTCTCCACCACATCGAGCCAGCCGGTCACCGAAAGGTTTTCGGTCGCCCAATAGCGCCCGCTCCAGCGGATCAGCGAGCTCCAATGGGTGCGGCGCGCGATCTCGGCGCGGTGCGTCTCCACCGTGGGATGGATGTTGCCCCGCGCCTGTCGCTCGGCACGGATCGCGGCGGTCTGGTCGTCCGACAGGCGCGCGGCCGTCCCATGCGCCAGCAGCGCGCTACCCTGCTGCAGCTGTACCACCTCCTCGTGGGTCCAATAGGCATTGTTGGCGCTGAGCGCCGCGATCAGCAGCCCCGCGGCGATCAGCAGCGTGCGCGGGCGCGCGGTGCGGAAGGCGAGCAGAAACAGGCCGGTGACGCCGTAATTCCACAGGATCTCGCCCGGCCACAGGAATAGCGCCCATTGCGCGGTGCCGAACGCCATCAGCGCCAGGCAACGCCGCGCCCATATGTCGAGCGACGTCGCCTTGCCGTCGGCACCTTCGGCGCGGCGCAGCATCAGCACCATGCCCGCGCCGAACAGCAAGGTGAACAGGCCGCGCATCGACCCCTGGGCGAGGATGGTTTGCACCGCCCAGCTGATCCATTCGCTCGTCCAGCCGGCCGGAAACGCCTTCAGCGGGTGCTCGGCGACGCCGCCCATGGTCCAGATGTTCATCAGCAGGATGCCGCAGATCGCGACCCCGCGGAGCACGTCGAGCGTGTGGATGCGCTCGGCGGCATTCGTGGGGCTGGGCGAAATGGGGGACTGCACGGCGCCAAATGCTACCGTGAAACCGGCCGGATGTGAATCGGGAGGCAAAGCCTGTCGCTCCTTGTTGCCTGTGTCGTCCCGGGAACGAACCCTGTGGCGCCAGCCGGGCGCCCGGCCAAGTCGTTGCTTGGCGGGGGCGCTGTATCAATCCGGGATGGCCTGGGCCGGGTAAGCCCACGGCCGATGCGCACGCCCTCACGGAACCCCGCAGCCCGCCCTCTCGTTCGCGCTGATATAACAGGGAGATAGCAATTTGGCCGACCAGGAGCACGAGGCGACCAGCCCGTGGAAGATGCCGCTGGCTGCGTGGAAGGCGGTTGCGTGGCGGACGTGGCAGGAGACGAGCAGCGACAACATCGGGCTGATCGCCGCCGGGGTCGGCTTCTACGGATTTCTCGCGTTGGTGCCGCTGCTCGGTGCGATGGTGCTGAGCTATGGGCTGATCGCCGATCCACAGACGGTGATCGGCGACATGCGGCAGCTCACCTCGGTGATGCCGGCCGATGCCGCCAAGCTGATCGCGGAGCAGCTGCTGAACGTGGTCCAAGCATCGGATGGCAAGAAGGGGCTGGGGCTGCTGGTCGCGCTCGGCCTGGCGCTGTTCGGCGCGCGCAACGGCGCCGGCGCGGTGATCACCGCGCTCAACGTCGCTTATGAAGAGACGGAGAAGCGCAGCTTCATCCGCGTCAACGCGCTCGCGCTCGGGATCACCGCCGCGGCCGTGGCGGTGGCGCTGCTCGCGACAGTGGCGATTGCCGCACTGGGGCATCTCGAGGATCTGCTGCCCTGGGCGCCGGACGCTTTGGTCGCGATCGGCAAGATCGTCTCCTACCTCGTGCTGCTGCTCGCCGGCGCCGGCGCCGCGGCGACGCTGTATCGCTACGGGCCGTCGCGTCGGCAGGCGCGCTGGGCGTGGCTGACGCCGGGGTCGCTGCTCGCCGCGGTCGGCTGGCTGCTGCTGACCCTCGGTTTTGGCATCTACGTCGCCAATTTCGGCAATTACAACGCCACCTATGGTTCGCTCAGCGCCGTGGTGGTGCTGCTCACCTGGCTGTACCTGTCGGCCTATCTGCTGCTCCTCGGCGCCGAGCTCAACTCGGAACTCGAGCATCAGACCGCCAAGGACACCACCACCGGCGTGGCCAAGCCGCTCGGCAGTCGCGGCTCCTGGGTGGCCGATCATGTCGCCGAAACGCCGGCGGACGGCGGCAAGGGCGCGCCGGCGCTCGAGGGCCCGCCGCCACCCAGCCAGGCGCCGGCGATCGCCTCCACCTTCGCCGCCAGCCGCGCCGCCGCGCGTGGCGGGCAGCTCGCCGGGATCGGCAAGGCCGGCCTGCTGAGCTCGGCGGCCGCGACGCTCGGGCTGCGGCTGCTGCGCAAGCGCGGCAAGGGTGGCGCTGGCGCGGCCGTGCTCGGCGCCGCGGCGGCCGTGGCCTGGTTCACCCGCGAGCGCGGCGCGCCGGGCGCGATCCAGGCGGTGTTGTTCGACCTCGATGGCACATTGGTCGACAGCAACGACTTCCACGTCCAGGCCTGGGACGCGGCGTTCCGCGAGGGCGGCCATGTCGTCCCGGTCGAGGCGATCCGCGGGCAGATCGGCAAGGGCGGCGACATGCTGGTGCCGGCGCTGCTGCCACATACCACCAAGCACCAGCAGGAGGCGCTTGCCGAGCGGCAGGGCGAGATCTTCAAGAGCCGCTACCGAGCGAAGGTGAAGCCCTTCCCGGGCGCCACCGCGCTGCTGCAACAGGTCCATGACGATGGCCGCCAGGTAATCCTGGCGTCGTCGGCCAACCAGGGCGACGTCGATCACTATCGTCGCCTGCTCGGCGCGGAGAAGCTCGTCGACGCCACCACCAGCACCGACGATGTCAGCACCTCCAAGCCCGCCGGCGATATCTTTGCCGCCGCGCTTGCCAAGGCCAAGGTGGATCCTGCTGCCGCGCTGGTGATCGGCGACACGCCCTATGACGTCGAGGCCGCGGCCAAATGCGGCATCGCCGCGGTGGCGGTGCGCTCGGGCGGTTTCTCCGAGGAGGTGCTGCGCGGCTCAGGCGCGATCGCGCTGTACGACGATGTCGCAGCGTTGCTCGGCGGCTATGGGGCCTCGCCGATCACGCGCCGAGCGTGATCGGGGCAGCTACAGGCTGCCCTGAAACGAAAAGGCGAAGCGCGAGGGCGTGATCCTTGCCGACTGCCCGGGCCTGCGGCCCGGCGTCACAGCGGTCAGCGTGAGCATGCCGTCGGCCACTTGCACGGGCACGCCCAGGATCAGATCGACCGGCTTGGACCAGTTCCCCCCCGACACGGTCGCGCGGACCACGACGCGGCCGGCCCAGACGCAGGTCGTGCCGAGCGGGCAGCGACTATCCTCGACGACATGATCGGGGCGGACGGTCGGGCGTTTACATAGGCTGTCTGACCAATCGTCACCGGCCCGGAGACCGGATCCGCCGCGGAACATCCGGCGACGCAGGTTGCCGACAGCAGCATGGCGAGAAGGATGGGGCGGATCGTCATGCTGCCGGTATAGCCGTCCAGCGACGATCCGGAAACGGCCGCTCGGCGGCCCGGAGTGCCACGTCCGCTGCGTCGCGATAAACGCACGCTCGTCACCGACAGTGTGTTAGGGTGTTCGGCAGAGGCGCCGTCGCCAGACGCGCGCCTCGGCGCCCCGCCTCATTCTGTGTCACTACGGGTCGGCGGGGCGCCTTCAAGCCGCAGCTATTGCTTTCGCGACTCGGCAGGGTGTGCCAGCCTGTGTTCAGCCGGACCACAAGGCCGGCTCGGCGCCCCGCTGTTCCCAAGACGCGCGGGGCGCCACGATCACATCGGCTTGGCGCCCGGCGTGCCGCACTTGGTGAACTTGCCGTTGGCGGCCTTGCACCTGACCGGCTTGACCGGCCCCTTGGGCGGGCATTTGACGAACTTGCCTTTGGCATCCTTGCATGGCGCGGCGATCGAGGGGGCAGTCACGGCCACCAGGGCGAGCGAGGCCGCCGTGAACAACATCTTGCGCATGAACTCTTGTCCTTGGTCGGGAGGGGGCCGGCCAAGCTGATCGGCCAAAAGTCTCGCGTCAAATGAAGACCTTGTCATCCATCGTCATGGCAGCAGCAGCGAGGCGTCCCCGTAGGAATAGAAGCGGTAGCCGCTGGCGATTGCATGGGCGTAGGCCGCCTGCATCCGCTCCCGGCCCATCAGCGCCGATACCAGTATGAACAGATTCAGTCACGATCGTGGCTTTCGGCATATATTACATGCGTTTATGGTTCAATCGGGCCCTGGCTTTTCACATAACCCACGAACGACCTAATCAAAGCGAGTAGCCTTATCGTGGAGGTCCAAGCCAAAGCACTCTGGCTCAATTGAATCACGCGAAGTCGCCTACCATCGGCCACTCGCTTCGGATGCTCCCCCATGGCAACGGTTCGTAAGTTCACCTCGGGCTTGCACCCCGCATGAACGCGGTCACGCTTGCTGAAAGCCTCTTGCCAATCGAGCCCTTTGCGGCGGCTGCTGCGGCGGTGTTGTCCTTCAATCACATGTTCAGCGTCTGAACCATGTCTGCCTCTTGCCGCGGCTTCGCGACAACAACTTGACCGATCTCTGCTTCTAGTCAACTCACGCGAAGAGGCGCTTTCCGGCGGTAGTACGACGGCTCGCTAGCGGCACTCTCCCAACCCATACTGCCGCCAGTACCGATCCCACCGCACGGCTGCGCCGGCCGCGATGGTGGCGCACGAGAGTGAACGCCCGTCCAGCAAGGTACAGCGAGCAACCACCCGCCTGTAGCCCTTGCCCACAGGCTGGCAGCTCAGCGTCCGGTTGAGCACAGCCGCTCGACGATTTGCTGGCTGCGCGCTGCCGCCCAATCGTCGCAGGTATAGTTCACCCGCCGCCCATCAGTTCGCCGGCATGGCTCGGCGCTGGTGAAGTCCGACGCCCGGACGCCGGCTACCCGTACCTTGATGCCGGTTGAACACCACAGCGGGCCGTCGCAATCGTGGACGTGGGTGACGGTACAGGAGAATGGGTGCCCGGCACCGACAGCGAGCATCATTGCCAGGAGCATGGACTAGGCGGCCATCCAGTCGCCCTCGGCGTCGTCAACCGCCGCGAAGGCGTCGCCGTCGGCCTGCTGCTTGCGCAGGTGAGCCCGCACGGCTTCCGGGTCACCGTCCCGCGGAAACGTGCGGTCAGCTCGAGCGGCATCGGCAATGTCGTCGACCCAATCGCCACGGTCCTTCTGGGTCAGCAACCAGCGCCCGAACGCCACCTTGGGCTGTTCCACATCATCGTCGTAATCGGCCATCGAGCACCCGCTAAATCGTTGAACGCGCTCCATGCCTCGTTCGGTTTGTTCTCGCAATGTTCTTGCGAATCATGGAGCCATGCGCCTAGCTATGCGGGCGCCGCTGACGGTGCCTCGACATGGATGGAGCTGAGCATGGAGCATGATCTCCAGCTGCGTGCGGCTGCGCGCGCGATCTACGACGCCTGCTATTCGAACGAGGAATGGGCGCCTTGCACGTTCGACGAGGCCGAGCGGTTCGGAACGGTTCACTACCGCCAAGCCATCGGTGCCGCCCAACAAGCAGCGCGAGTGCTCACCACCAAGGAGCGGCTGCTACTGGTCGCCGCGCTTTGACATATCGAAAGGGCGAGCGCGCGGTCGCGGTGCTGCTGGACACGTGGTCTGCCGATCATCCTGTGGCTGATGTCATCGCGTCGGGCACGCCTTGGTTTGACGCATGGCTGGGGCAGAAGGCGACGCCGATCGCGCTGCTGTCAAAGCGGACCGGCATCACGGGCGCCCGGCTGATGACCATCGCGGCCGGCGACCGCCTGTCTCGCGCCGAACTGGATGCGCTCGCCCGAGCCTGGAGCATCAGCGCTGGTGATCTGATCGCGTCGATTGGCGACAGCACCGTCGTGGTCGACTGACGGTGGCGCCCGGCGACGAGCTGACCCACGTGGGCCAGCGGCTGCGTACGTTGCAGCACTGCGCCCTGCACCGGCGCACCATTAAGCTGACATGCTCCGCCTGCCAGCGCGAGCGACGGTTCGATGCCGTGGCGCTGTGGTGGATGTACGAGTGCAAGGGCTGGAATGATCGACTGCCGGGTGCGTTGCGGCGGCTGTATTGCGAAGCGTGCCGAGCCAGCGCCGGCAAGGTTGTCCGTCCCGAGGTGGAGATCACTCGGGAACAGCCCGATGAGAAGCGGCCGCCGTACCCGGATCAGAGAACTTGGAGGAAGCTGGTCTCGCGGTATCGGTCGTGAGCGCCAACGAAAAGGCGAGAGGATGCCTGTATCAATCGCGTGCACGACATCTGTAGTAAATCGCGGCCGCATATTCATTCGCGCATCGTGCGTTAAACGTCGTGGTCTGCGCTGTCAGAGAGCTACTTCAAATGTGCGGCTCGATCGTTCCGCTAATGTTTTTAAAAAAAGGAGCAAGTCGCTCGCGTCGGTGACTTGAAACTTCCAAGGACCCTCGTCCAAAATCCTGCCTTGCCCTCTTTCAGCATTTGTCCTGCAAGGTTCACCGCGTGGGACTGCGCTTCAATGATGTTGTTAAGATCGATCTCGTCGGGCTGAACGGCGTTAGATCCGTCGTGAATTATAAATCCGTAAATCGTCATGCTAGGACAACAGATCTCAACTTGGATCGGCCCAGACAATCGTTCATACATGGGTTATAATTTAGCGCTTCTGGTCGGAAACTCCCGCCCGCGATTGGCGAGCAAGGCACCTGAGGCACCAGCATGTTGTGATAGGTCCCCTGCAGCTTGCGTACTGACCACGCGCGCCTTCCTCAAATCGGCCGTGCTGAGCGGGATCGTGAGCAGCACGGAGGCCTGGTAGCAAATCCTCCTCCCGATTTTTGCCAAAGTGCCCGGTTAAATTGGGAAAAGGGATGCCGATACCAGCTCAACTTCTTGACTGCGTTGCAGGACCAGCTCGCGGCGACCCCAAGGGTCAATATGCAGCATCGCGTAAATCACCTTCAGGTGGGTCGCTTTCATGGTCCCCGCGGGAGGCTCACGTGCCATGATCGGCACTACACGACCGACTGGCTCGCGGATGCATCATCACAGACCGCATGTCGCAAGGATCGGCCAGCTCATCCTTGAGTCCCGTAATGAACGGCAGACACCCTTACGTGATGGGTGACGGGTCGAAAGACCCCCGTTATGCGACACCTCATCAATCAACGGACGCTAACGTCGTGTAATCCGAGTATTGGAGAAGTGGGCGACGATGAGCTCGGAAGCCAGCCAACGGGAAACACGGTTGGACATCGTTCGCGGTTTAGCGATGGTGGTCATAGCGATAAACCACATAACCGTGTCCTTCCGACTCTACGGCTTGAAAGGCGCGTCGATACTCACGCCGACTGCCCTGGGATATTCCACGTCGGCATCCGTATTCGTTATGATGTCTGGCTACATGGTTGGCATGGTTTACCTGCACAAGCCGCGCCCCACTAAGGCCGTCCTGTCTCGTGCCCGTCGCCTCTACCTATGCAATGTGCTCTTATTACTGGCCGTGCTACCAATCTTGTATGTGATGTCGTCGGCTGAGCAGACTGCTTGGGAAGCGCGGTTCATCATGGGCAGTCCGCTGTCGGGAATTCCGAAGTTTCTTCTGCTGCTGAAAGCGCCACCCTTGCTGGACGTGCTCCAGCTATATGTCATCTTAATGCTGCTCACGCCGGCCGCATTATGGGTGTATCGTCGATCTTCACTCGCACTGGGAGCGCTTTCATTCTTAGTTTGGCTTGCCAGCCAGATCGCGGTCTGGATAGTGCGAGGCGACCAGCCGCATCCCTCTTTCTGGTTCAACCCTGCATCCTGGCAGATCCTATTCTTCATCCCGCTTATTATTGGAGCCGTTCGGGGCCACGAACGCATCTTCGACGTTCTTGGGAAAAACAGATGGATCACGGCTCTACTAGCCGTGGTCGTCGCCCTTTTTTCTATCACTAAGCTGCTGCACGTTGAGCACGGCATTCCACGCTACTGGTTATTTACTTCCAAGGGCGACATGGGGGCACTGCACCTCATACATTCATATGTTATTGTCACGTTCTACTGCGGCGTTCTTGCTATTTCTCCAAAACTGCCGATGTTGCCTCCAATGCGCGCACTCGCCTGTGTCGGAAGGCAGACTCTGTACTGCTACTTGGCCAGCGCTTGGTTGACATACGTCCTGGCAGAGGCGTGGGGCCGTTTCGGAGGGGGGTATCGTACGTACCTCGCATCAGCCCTCATCACCCTTTTGGTCACGTTCACAACTGCTACGCTGTTCGACTCCCGAGCCAAAAAGCGGCGCTCTTTTGTGCGCAAGAAAGGAGCAGCGACATCGGAGCCATTGCCGCCGGGAGATCGCGACTTACGACGCAGACTGGCCGCAGCTGACTGAGAGGATCCCGCGCGTTGCCATGGACATCGCGAGGAAGCCGCCCGACGTGGCGCGACCAAGGTATGGCTGGACGGCTACGCCTACACCAAGGCCTGGATCATGCTCGACGATCTACTCCTCGAGGATCAGCGACCGCGGACGCTGTTCGGGGTGAATACGAACAAGCGGGATCGGCTGATGGCCGCTCTCGACGACATCAACGGCCGTTTCGGGACATGGACCGCCGTGACGGCGTCGCAGGGGTTTAAGCGCGAGTGGAAAGCCCGGTCGGTGATGCGGTCGCCAGCGTGGACGACCGACATCTCGCAGGTGCCGACGGTTCGCGCTTAGGCGACGCCCTGCTTCCGCGCGCCAGCGATCATCTTTCTGGCGATCGTTCGAACGGCTTCGTCGTCCTTAGTCTCATCCGCCGCGGGGTCGCCGAGGTGATCCAGGCTGCGCTCCATGAAGTCGAGCAGCCCGCTATGGCGATCCTCGACGTACTCCATGAGCTTGAACAGCAGATGCTCGGTGGCGATCTCGCGCTGCCTCGCCTGAGTAGCAGTGTCGCCAGTCATCAAATCGCCTCCTGTTCGGACGCATCGAATTCGCTGAAGGCGGCGCGCACTTCGTCGGCGGCGACTGCGTCCGCAATATCAACGGTGACGACTACCTTGCCGTTCAAGGCGGCGTCGCCGCGTGCATCTGGACTGGGCTCGCCTGCCTCGTTGTCAGAGCCTGCTTCTTCGGTTCCGGCGGTGTTGATGTCGCCATCCGCCGTGACCGACACGGCCTTACGATCGATCTCGAACTGCTGAACAAGCCGCTCGACGGTCATCTCGGCTTCGCGCCGTGTGTCGAATTTCGCTGTCAATTGCATGATGTTGTCCTCAGGCGCGGTGGGCCTTGAGGGTTGAACCGCTGAGACATGGGTCGGTGCCACGACGGATAACAAGGTTAAGACTGCGTCAGGGCATCGGCTGCATATGGCGCCTCTACACCCGACGCTCGCCCGCTGCCCAGAGCTGGAGGGGTCCCTGTAAATTGGCAGGGACGTATCGGTGCGAACGATCGCGATAGAAATTCTGCGGCCATCGGAACAGCGGCCCTTCCGAGGCGCTTCGGTCGCTTCCTCAACAACAAAAGTCCGTTGTTCAAGCTATGATGCTCTCAGACAATCCAAAACGCTGGTGGTCCTGATGCTTGATCGTCGGGGCAGGGTTGGCGAAGTGCCGCTCATACTGGGATATGCCGGCCTGCTGCCGCAGATCGCCGCTTTGGCCACATGCTTTTTCGACTCGGGCGCGTCGGTAGGAGCCAGGTTCGCCTTTGGCTATGGCGTGCTGATCCTGAGCTTTATCGGCGGCATCTGGTGGGGCTTCGCCATGCGCACGCCACCGGCGGAGGAAGACAGTCATCCGCAAACCGCCGTGTCATCGATTGCAGTGGTACCGTCGCTGGTCGCCGCATTGCTGATCCTGCTGCTCATTGCAGGGACGATCCCCCTGAATTGGGGGCTCGTGGCGCTGGGTTCGGTGATACTGACGACATTGCTCGTTGATCGGCAGCTTGTCGCCTGGGAGCTCACACCAACTAGCTGGATGTCGCTCCGGGTACCGCTGTCGGTTGGATTGGGCACGTTGACGATCCTGTGCGGTGTTATCAGCTGATGTCGGGGGCGCTGCGTGGTATTGGGGCAGTTCCGGCCCGAGCGGCGGGCGCTTAGGCTTGGCTGCCCTTGTGGGGAATTCAGGCCCCCGCACCGTCATCTTGTTCGCAGGGTAAGGCTCCTGCAGCGCGAGCACGTTGTGATAGGTCTCCCGCAGCTACGTGTCCCAGTCGCTCTCATGCAGGATCGTGATCATCGCTTTTGGGTGGATCGGGGCGACTAGCTCGTTCGGATCGCAAGTGACCATGGCAAAGCCCGGCTTCTTCGTCGTGTGCTGCCAGAACCCGGCGATGGCGAACACGTCCTGGTCCGTAACGTCGAACCACATCTCGCCCTTCACCGGCTTCTTGCCACCACCGAGTCATGCGCCTCGGGCGTCCACTCGCAAAGCTGGATCAGCGGGATCAGGCAACGGTTCGCGGGCATGGCCGCGAGCGCCTGCCACTGCCTGAGCCCGAGGTTTCGGACGTTGGTCATCGGCCAGGCCGCGGCCCCGCCCAGCACGTCCCAGCTCATCACGTCGAGCTTGCGCCGGCCGCCCTCCTCACGCACCACGCAAGCGCGCGATCGCGGCGTCAGCTCGACCGGGTTGAACCGGTTGTCCTCGGGCTTGGGGTTCAACCAGCCCGCGTCGGCGCCGAAGCGCGCGAACAGGGTTTCAGGCTCCCGAGGTTGCGGGCTCGGTTACACATCCGACAGGTTGGCTCGCTCCGCCAGCAATCTCTTGAGTTGCGCCTTTATGCTTGGGCCGGCCAGATGCTGGCCGATCCCGTCGTAGCGTTCACGGACAAGATGGCGCCGGATGTCGTCCACCGTGCGGCAAGTGCCCGTCCGCGCAAGCTGGAAAGCGCGCTCGGTGACGCTGACGAGATTGGGATCGCTCATGCCGCGATGTGCCGTCGCGGATCTATCCTTGGCAAGCGGATAAGCACGCGTCGAGATTTCTGCTCAACCTGGATCAACACAGTTTCCCAGTCCGCCGACGGCAATCAAATCGCGGGCTCCTGGAACGAGGCTTCACCAGTCGCCAGCCCGGCTTCTAAGACGCTGTTGCGGATGGTAAGCGGTTGAAGCCACGTTCTGGCCGATGGAGGGGCCATACACTGCCTTGCTGCGATTGCTCTGCTGACGGCGGCACCCGTTCTCTTGGAGGCGCTCACCGAGCAGCAGCGCGAAAAGATTGTGGCTGCGCTGAATGCACATACGGACTGCCTGACCAGCCAGGCGATCCTTCTTGGGAAAGGATCGTCTCAGAAGGCCGATTCGCTCGTCCAAGCAGCACGATCCAAGTGCACCGGATCATATGAGGCTGCTGCCAAAGCCTACGCTGCGGCGCAGATCGACGACGTTCCGTCATCAGCGAGAGAAGCAGCAGAGGCTAAGGCGATCCAGAACGTCGCCAGGATGATGGCGCAATAATGCTGACGGCAGCGGCGCCGCTTGAAACACCCTAAACGATGTTGGTTTGAGAAGGTCCCCGCCCTTATGTGGATCGGGCGGGAAAACAGCGGAGGTCATCCGACTTCGGCCGCATATGCAAGCTCACGTGTATAGCCGTTAACGTCAATGCCGCGGTTCTACGGGGTTCTTGATAAAAGTGACGCCCCGCCATCCGTAGTGACACAGAAGCTGGCGGGGCGCCGGGGCCTTATGCCTCAAGCTGTTCCTACCGCTTGAACCGTTAACATCCAGCTGTGCTGGACACCCTCCTTCGCTCTATAACCCTCCGCGCTTGCAACGCTTCAGCAACGATTTGGTCCGATACTGACGTTTAGGAGAGGACCATGCTTCAATTAGTTTATGTCAGCAGCGCGCGCGGTGAGAGCGGTGCGGATCCCAGTACGGTTGCGCGCATCCTCCACGTGTCGAGGATCAACAACAGCCGTGATGGCGTGACAGGAGCGCTGTACACCGACGGAAAGCGTTTTCTTCAAGCGCTCGAAGGGCCTGAGGAGGCTGTGTCTGGTGCCTATGCCCGCATCAAGACGGATCCGAGGCACCAAGCAGTTGTGACGCTTTCAAGCCGTAAGGTCGAGGAACGTGAATTCGGCGATTGGGCGATGGCGCAACGCCTGCCCGGCGAGGACGAGCGGCACTTCATGGACCGCGTCTCGCGCCTCGTCAAAAACTGCGCACCGGGCGTGCAGGCCACGTTCGAAAGCTTTGCGGCGATCCGCCGATAAAGGTAATCGCGCGGTTCCGCTCGCCTGTGTGTTGGCAGTGCAGGCTGGCCATGAACATGACGGTGATGCCGGCAACACCTGCCGCTTGCGGGCATGGCCCGTCCGTGTTCTCCTACGACCATGCCCCAGAGCGCTCTTAGCCCACGACAGCGCCTCCGAGAGCATCTCGAGGACGCCTTGGCTGAAGCCGATGCAATGGAGCATCCGCTCGCCGCAGCGCTTATTGCCGACGCGTTGGACGCGTTGAACGCCGGAACGGACGATAGGCCTGCTCCTGACAAGAAGTGCTAGCGACGACCCGGCGTGGTGCCTGGTCGCCAAACTCGGTCCCGCGTGGATGTGAGATCCCGGCGAGCCTGATCTTCAATCCTCGCCCGCATACCGACAAATACCGTCTCGTCAGATGCCCACCAGGTGGTGCGGGCTTGCCTCCATTTATCATCGCAAGCCGCTTCGGCAGCGGCGACGACAACACCTACTGGATCGCTGCTGCTGCGCCCCAAGCGTGCCGAGTAATTCCTGACGCACATCTCATACTGGTAGAACGCCTCCTGCGCTGATTGGCGGGGGAGGCTCGGTTGGCCGACTACTGTCGGTGGCGGAACATACTGGGCAGCCACAATGGCAAGGGTCATGATCAGCATAGACGCAGCCTAAAGGCGCAGCGCAGAACGGCGAGCAGTGCAGCAAACGCTCGCCGCTTGGCCAGGCAGCACGCTCCAGCCGCGAGCAGGCTTGCTCGGCTTATCATCTTAGTCCGCTCGGCCTGGCGCGATCGACGGAGTAGTAGGCGCTTCACCGCTCGCGTTGGCTGCTCAACCGGTTCAGCCCATTGGCCGCGCGGTAGATCACCCTATATTGGTTTTGCGCGGTCCGCGCTGAAGCGAAAGCCCGACCGCCGTGCACATGATACGTCTTCTCGTCATCGACGACTCTGCGACCATCCGGGCATTGGTGGAGCAGATCGCTGATGCTGATCCTGATTGCCAGGTCGTCGGGGTAGCGCCCGACGTTCCAACGGCTCGGGTCCTCATCCGCGATCGCCGACCGAACCTCATCACGCTTGATCTGAATATGCCGGGCATGGGCGGACTCGAGTTCCTTAGCGAACTCAGCGCGGCACCCCATGCTCCAGTGATCGTGCTGTCATCATCCGCCACGTTGGGGTCAGATGTAGTGGCAGAAGCCTTGAGGCTCGGTGCGGTAGCCTGTTTTGATAAGGCGAAAATCGTCACTGAGGCAGGTCGACTGCGGAAGCTGCTGCGAACGGCGATTGATCGTCACCAGCGGAAGCTAACCGGTAAGCTCTCTTAGGAACGCTGGTCGGCTTGTCGCGAGATCGAGGCCATCGCAAAGCGCTCTATGGAAGGAGCAGCGAGGCATCCCCGTAAGAGTAGAAACGATAGCCATTCTCGATGGCATAAGCGTAAGCGTCTTTCATCCGCTCCCGTCCCATCAGCGCCGATACCAGCATGAACAGGGTCGATCGCGGCAGGTGGAAGTTGGTCATTAGCCCATTGATGCCGCGGAAGCGGTAGCCCGGGGTGATGAAGATCGCGGTATCGCCATCGAAGGCGCGGATCGTACCATCCTCGTCTGCGGCGCTTTCGATCAGCCGCAGCGAGGTGGTGCCGACGGCGATTACGCGGCCGCCGGCGGCGCGCACCGCGTTGAGGCGATCGGCGGTGGCGGCGTCGATGCGGCCCCATTCGGCGTGCATGCGATGCGCGTTCGTGTCGTCCGCCTTGACCGGCAGGAAGGTGCCGGCGCCGACATGGAGCGTCAGCGTTTCATGAGCGATGCCTGCCTCGGCAAGGCTCGCCATCAGCGCCGGGGTGAAATGCAGCGCCGCGGTGGGGGCGGCAACGGCGCCGGCCTCGGTTGCGAACATCGTCTGGTAATCGTCGGCATCGCGCGAATCGGTCGGGCGCTTGGCGGCGATGTACGGGGGTAGCGGCATCCGCCCGGCGCGCTCGAGCAGCACCTCCACCGGCTCGTCGCCGACGAAGTCGAGCGCGAAGCTGCCATCATCGGCACGGTCGCGCGCAACGGCCGCGACGCCATGGCCGAAATCGATCGTGTCGCCTTCGCGCAGCCGCTTGGCGTTGCGGATGAACGCGCGCCAGCGGCGCAGACCCTCGCGCTTGTGCAGCGTCGCGCCAACCGTTGCCTCGCCGCGACGGCCTTCGAGCTGCGCCGGGATCACCTTGGTATCATTGAACACCAGGCAATCGCCGCGGCGCAACTGGCCGGGCAGATCGCGCACGACCAAGTCGCGGCTGCCGGCGCCATCGAGCACCAGCAGCCGCGCCGCATCGCGCGGTGCCGCCGGGCGCAGCGCAATGCGCTCCGGCGGCAACACGAAATCGAACAGGTCGACCTTCATTATTGGGCGGGCGCGGACGCCTTCTTGGGCGCGGCGGTGCCGGCGGGCTTGCGCTTGGCCGTGGGGGTGGCGCCGGGCAGCGTCACCGGCGCACCGAGCGTCACAGGCGCCGGGGCGACCATCGGCGCATAAGCGGGAGGATTGTCGGCGGCGATATAGGCGTGGACGATCTTGGTCGGGTTCGCCGGCGGCTCGCCGCGCTCGATGGCGTCGACATATTGCATGCCGTCAAGCACCCGGCCAAACACCGTATATTTCTTGTCGAGGCTGAGCCGCGGCTGGAAGACGATGAAGAACTGGCTGTTGGCGCTGTTCTCGTCATCGGCGCGGGCCGCCGAGACAGCACCGCGGACGTGGGGCAGATAGTTGAATTCGGCGGTGACGTTGGGCAGCGTCGAGCCGCCGGTGCCGTCACCCTTGGGATCGCCGCCCTGCGCCATGAAGCCATCGATCACGCGATGAAACGCGAGCCCGTCGTAGAAATGCTGGCGGGTGAGGGTCTTGACCCGCTCGACCATCTTGGGGGCGACATCGGGGCGCAGCCAGATCTGCACGCGCCCGCCATCCGACAGGTCGAGCAGCCAGAGATTTTCCTTGTCGGTGGTCGCCGGCGGCGCGGCACGGCCGGGGATGGCAGGCGTAACGACCTGCGCGGCGGCGGGCACGGCGGCGAGACAAGCGACGAGCGCAAACAAACGGGCAAAAAAGCGCATGGAATCCCCAACCGAGCTGGAACGATGGCGGCTTAGAGCAAATCCGCCGTGTCGCCAAACTGAACGTGGCGAGCGCGTGCTTAGGAGCCCTTGCGCCCGAGCACCGCGACCCGCGCGACCACTTCCTCGCACACCCGCGGCGGCACGAACTTGGCGATTGCGCCGCCGAACAGCGCGATCTCCTTGACCAGCCGGCTGGCGATCGGTTGCAGCGCGACATCCGCCATCAGGAACACCGTCTCGACCCGCGGATTGATCTGCTGATTCATCCCGGCCATCTGATACTCATATTCGAAATCGGCGACGGCGCGCAGCCCACGCACGATCACCCGCGCGCCCTCGCGTTCGGCGAAATCCATCAGCAGCGAATCGAACGCCACCACCTCGATGTCGCCGTCGATCCCTTCCACCTCGCGACGGACCATCGCCAGCCGCTCCTCGATGCTGAACATCGGCGATTTGGACGGGTTGGTGGTCACCCCGATCACCAGCCGGTCAACCAGCTTGGCGCCGCGACGGATGATGTCCATGTGGCCGAGCGTGACCGGATCGAAGGTGCCGGGATAGACGCCGATGCGCTGGCTCATCGCTGCTGTTCCTCCCGCGGGCTCTAGCGGTCGCGCTCGACGACGTAGCGCGCGATCTCGCGCAGCAGGTCCGCCTGCTCTCCGAAGCTGTGAAGATGCTCGATCGCCTGCTCGACCAGCATCAGGCATTGCGCGCGTGCGCGGTCCACCCCGAGCAGCGACAGGAAGGTCTCCTTGCCGGCATCACCGTCCTTGCGCAGCTTCTTGCCGGCGAGTTCCTCGTCACCCTCGGCATCGAGCAGATCGTCGGCGATCTGGAAGGCGAGGCCGAGATCGTGGGCATAGCCGCGCAGGCCGGTGCGCCCCTCGATCGGCAAGCGGCCGAGGATCGCGCCCACCTCCACCGCGACCGAGATCAGCGCGCCCGTCTTCATCTGCTGAAGCCGCGTCACCGTGGCGAGATCGAATCGCGAGCTTTCCGCGACGATGTCCATCATCTGCCCGCCGGCCATCCCGGCAGGACCGGCGGCACGCGCGATCTCCATCACCAGTTCGGCGCGGACGAACGGATCGGGGTGGGTGGTGGGCTGGGCCAGCCACTCGAACGCCAAGGCATGCAGGCTGTCACCGGCGAGAATCGCGGTCGCCTCGTCGAACGCCTTGTGGACGGTCGGCTTGCCGCGGCGCAGATCGTCATCGTCCATCGCCGGCAGATCATCATGGATCAGCGAATAGACGTGGATGGCCTCCAGCGCCGTGGCGGCGCGGCCGGTGCAATCGCGATCGACGCCGAACAGATCGGCCGTGGCGTAGATCAGCAGCGGACGCAGCCGCTTGCCGCCGCCGATCGCCGCATGGCGCATCGCCTGGTACAGCGTCGCGCGAGCGTCGTCGGGTACCGGCAACAGCAGGTCGAAACGGCGATCGATCTCCGCGGAGACCTCTTCCAGCGCGGCGGCGAGCTTGGTCATGCGCGGCTCAGGCTGCAGCAAAGGGCCGGGTGCCGGCGGCTTTGCCATCGGCGTCAAGCCGGATCGCCTCGATCCGAGCCTGGGCGGCATCGAGCCGCTCGGCGCAGCGCTGGCGCAGACGATCGCCGCGCTCGTAGAGCCCGATCGATTCGTCGAGGGTCGCCTCGCCGCTTTCCAGGCGCGATACGATTCGTTCGAGTTCCTTGAGGGCGTCTTCGAACGACAGGGTGTCGATGGGCGTGTCCATGGCAGACGCTATGGGGCAGGGGCGGCGGGGAGGCAAGGATGCGGAATGGCTGAAATCCTCGCCTAATTGGCACAGCCTGCCCAGCCGATCGCCCTTGCTTGCCTGACGGCCATCAGTGCAGCTGGCGGCTGGTCCAGGTATAAAGGACGGAGACGCCGACCAGCCCAAGGTCGACCGCCGCCTGCATGCGATGCGGCGTGGGGTCGCCGATGTCATGCGTGACCAGGCTGATGTTGGCGGTAGGATGGCGCGCCGCCAGCACTGCAACGGCCGCGATGACCGCCAACGCAATCTTCCGTCGATCGTTCATCAGCCACACCGCCTTCCTGGCAAGGACTTTAACAGAACATTGCCGATCTATCCAGCGATTCAGGCGGCCCGGGCGAGCGCGCCGACATCATGCGCACGATCACGACCCTTGGCCTTGGCCTCGAACAACGCCTGATCGGCGCAGCGGTACATTGCCTGCCAGTCCGCCTCGCGCAGCAGCGCGCCGAAACAGGCGCCGATGCTGGCGGTGACGGCGACATCATGCGGCATCCGCTCGCGGCGCAACCGCTCGAGCACGGCGGCAGCCTTGAGGCCGGACGGAAGCGGTGCGACGATGGCGAACTCCTCGCCGCCGATGCGGGCGACCAACGCGTCAGGCGGCACCGCGGCGCGCAACGCGCGGGCGATGGTGCGCAGCACCTCGTCGCCGCCGTCATGCCCGATCGTCTCGTTGATCGCCTTGAAATGATCGATGTCCGCGATCAGCAGCATCTGCTCGCCCTCGCGGCCGATCGCGCGATCGAGGAAGGCGCGGCGGTTGAGCAGGCCAGTGAGCGGGTCGGTGTCGGCCAGGGTCCGTGCCGCGCTCTCCTGCTGGCGCCAGTCGTCACGCTCGAGGCTGAGCAGGCGGATACGATAAGCGACGCCGAGCGACGACAGCACCGCCTCCATCGCCATCGAGCCAAGCGTCGAATTGTCGATCCAGAAGTTCCAGTGAATCAGGTTGAACGCCGCGGCGATGCGGAAGATGGCGAGGATCACCGGCCCGCCCCAGGCCAGGGCGAAGATCCACAGATAGTTGCTGCGCTGGCGTGCGGCGCGCCACAGGATCGGGACCACCAGCAGGACGAGCGCGAGATAGCTGCTGGTCGCGAGCGGATCGATGATGGCCGCGAAGCGGGGCGCGCACAGCGCATAGGCGCCGGCGGTGCCGAGCAGCAGCGCGATCACCGCATCGCTCGTCGGCCGCAGCCAGCCGTCGAATACGCGTCGTTCGAAGAAGGCGCGGGCGAAGACCAGCGCCGTTGCCGCCGACATGGCGAGGAACAGGTAGTTGAGCCGCAGCCGATCGTTGTTGTCGATGCCGGTCAGTTGCCCGACCAGCCCCGACGATGTGGAGGTATAGGCGAGCAGGCAGAGCACCATCAGGCAATAGGCTGGCTGGAAGCGCTGGCGCAGCGCCGCCCAGAGCGCGAGATTGTAGATCAGCAGCGCCAGGCACATGCCGGCGAAGGTGGCGTATAGCGCCGCCGTGACCACCTCGCCGCGGGCCGCATCGGCATCGTCGACCAGGGTTGCGCCGATAACGATGCCGCGCAGGTTGAGCGAGCGCTCGACATGCCACAGCAACTGCACCGGCGGCGCGGCATGGGCAGGCAGGGGAAGTTGGATGATCGCGCCGAGCCGCAGGTGCCGCCCGGTGGTCCGACTGGTAAAGCCGGTTTGCCGGACCGCGCCATCGGCATAGCGGATGTAGAGAGTGACGCGATGCTGCCAAACGCTGCCGGTGCGCACGCTGGTGCCGGCGCTTGCCATTTGAGGCAGGCGGGGGGCGAGCACCCAATAATCACCGCCGCCGAATGACGTTTGCGGCGTGCGGCAATCGAACCGGGCCGGGCTGGCGAACATCGCCCGTGCCGCGTCGCCGGGCTGTACCCGTGCGATGCAGGTCGCGAGCGGCGTGCCGCCCCGGGCCCATGCAGCCGGCGCGACGACAAATCCCAGCAGCACCAAGGCTATTGTGGCAATCGCCCGTACCCATCCCGCATCCGGCATGCCGCGCTTCTAGCGCAACGGTTCCCAATCAATGGTAAAAACCGCAGGGTAATTGTTAACCGTGGCAGCGGCGCGACTTGTTGCGGGCGCTCGCAAGTTCAACGTCTTAGCGCTGCTGGACCGAATCAGCGCGTTAAGCCGCTTGAGAAATATTTGCTGGTCACGTCGGCGCCGCACCATTCGGGTCACGTTGGACCGCGGTCGACCTAGCGACTGCCATCGTGAGTCTGCCTGATCCACATGACCGCCAAGGCGCCGTGGGCAAGGTGATAGCGTAAGGTAAAGGGGCGGAGCGTGTCGCGCCGGCCGATGCCGGGCGGCAGCACTGCCGCGTCCCGCTCCAGCGCCGCGGCCATCGCCGTCACCCGATCGGCGAAGCGGCATGCTGCCGCGGGATCGAAGGCGGTAAGGTAGCGGCGGATATGCTCGAGATCGGCGATTGCGCCCTCGCTCCACACCAGCGACGGCGCGGGCCCGGGCCGGCTGGGCTCGACGGTCGGTCGGCTCGGCACGGCACCACCCCAGCCGCCGATCCAGAAGCGGACCGCGGCATCGCTGATCACGCGGGCCGCGGCTATCTCGGCAAACGCGCGCGCATCGGCCGCAGCGATCGCCGCCGGGTGGCCGAACACGCCCGGCGCATCGCCGCCGATGGCATGTGGCTGATCGGGATCGTCTGAACGAGACACCCAGGCGAATTAACACGAAAACGGACCGGTCCCGCTGGGACCGATCCGTTTCGGAGGCAACAATCGAGGGAGCGCCGGCGCTTTACTTGGCGTCGACGGGCTCCGCCTTGCCCTTTTTCTTGGGCTTCTTGGGGGCGGCCGGCTCGATCGCGAACGACAGCGCACCGTCTTTCATTCTCACCGTCACCTCGCCGCCATGGACCAGCTTGCCGAACAGCAGTTCCTCGGCGAGCGGCTGCTTGATCTTCTCCTGGATCAGGCGGCCCATCGGGCGTGCGCCGTACAGCTTGTCATAGCCCTTTTCGGTCAGCCAGCTCTTGGCGGCATCGTCCAGGTTGATGTGGACGTTGCGATCGGCAAGCTGGAGCTCGAGCTGGAGGATGAACTTGTCCACCACTCGCGCGACCACCTCGGTCGGCAGGTAACCGAACGGCACGATGGCATCGAGCCGGTTGCGGAACTCCGGCGTGAACATCTTCTGCACCGCCTGCTCGTCCTCGCCCTCGCGGGTGAGATTGCCGAAGCCGACCGTCTCGCGGGCCATGTCGGACGCGCCGGCATTGGTGGTCATGATCAGGATGACGTTCCTGAAATCGACCGTCTTGCCGTGCTGGTCGGTGAGCCGGCCGTTGTCCATCACCTGCAGCAGGATGTTGAACAGGTCCGGATGCGCCTTTTCGATCTCGTCGAGCAGCAGCACGCAATGCGGGTTCTGGTCGACCGCATCGGTGAGCAGGCCGCCCTGGTCGAACCCGACATAGCCCGGAGGCGCGCCGATCAGCCGGCTGACCGAGTGACGCTCCATATATTCGGACATGTCGAACCGCTGCAGCGGAATGCCGAGGATTGATGACAGCTGCTTGGCGACCTCCGTCTTGCCGACGCCGGTGGGGCCGGTGAACAGATAGTTGCCGATCGGCTTTTCGGGTTCGCGCAGGCCGGCGCGGGCGAGCTTGATCGCCGAGGCGAGCTTCTCGATCGCGCTGTTCTGGCCGAACACCACGCGCTTGAGATCGGTCTCCAGGCTCTCGAGCTGCGCCTTGTCGTCGGTCGAGACCGATTTCGGCGGGATCCGCGCCATGGTGGCGATGACAGCCTCGATCTCCTTGGCGGTGATCGTCTTCTTGCGCTTGTTGGCGGGCACCAGCATCTGCATCGCGCCAACCTCGTCGATCACGTCGATCGCCTTGTCCGGCAGCTTGCGGTCGTTGATGTAGCGCGCGGAAAGCTCCACCGCCGATTTGATCGCCTCGGGCGTGTACTTCACCTTGTGGTGATCCTCGAACGCCGAGCGCAAGCCGGCGAGGATCTTGATCGTATCCTCGATCGTCGGCTCGTTGACGTCGATCTTCTGGAAGCGGCGCAGCAGCGCGCGATCCTTTTCGAAGTGGTTGCGGAACTCCTTGTAGGTGGTCGAGCCGATGCAGCGGATCGAGCCGCCGCTGAGCGCGGGCTTGAGCAGGTTGGAGGCGTCCATCGCCCCGCCGCTGGTGGCGCCGGCACCGATCACGGTGTGGATTTCGTCGATGAACAACACCGCATGCGGCATCTTCTCGAGCTCGTTGACGACCGCCTTCAACCGCTCCTCGAAATCGCCGCGATAGCGCGTGCCGGCCAGCAGCGCGCCCATGTCGAGGCTGTAGATCACCGCCTCCTTGAGCACATCGGGAACCTCGCCCTCGACGATCTTGCGCGCCAAGCCTTCGGCGATCGCGGTCTTGCCGACGCCGGGATCGCCGACATACAGCGGGTTGTTCTTGGAGCGACGGCACAGGATTTGGATCGTGCGATCCACCTCCGGCCCGCGGCCGATCAGCGGATCGACCTTGCCGATCTTGGCCTTCTCATTGAGATCGACGGTGAATTGCTTGAGCGCGCTTTCCGTCTTGCCCTTCTCCTGTCCCTTGGCGGGTTTTTCGTCATCGGCGCCCTTGGGCGTCGAGGTCTCGCCCGTGGTGGCGCCCTTGCCGACGCCGTGGCTGATGAAGCTCACCGCGTCGAGGCGGCTCATGTCCTGCTGCTGCAGGAAATAGACGGCGTAGCTCTCGCGCTCGCTGAACAGCGCCACCAGCACGTTGGCGCCGGTCACCTCGTCGCGGCCCGACGACTGGACGTGGAGGATCGCGCGCTGCACGACGCGCTGGAAGCCGCTGGTGGGCGAGGGATCGGTGGCGGCATCGACCTTGAGCGCATCGAGCTCGGTGTCGAGATAATGGGCAACGGTGGTCTTGAGCTCGCCGAGATCGACCTTGCAGGCCTCCATCACCTTGGAGGCATGATCGTCATCGATCAGCGCGAGCAGCAGATGCTCCAGCGTGGCATATTCGTGGCGTCGGGACGATGCGGCTTCGAGCGCCTTGTGCAGCGTCGTCTCGAGCGCGGGGGCGAATGAGGGCATTCAATCTACTCCAGTCGGGTCCTAGCAGCGGCCGGGCCCTTTTCTGCAATGTCGGGACGATGGTCACGCGCATCAAGCACTTGAAAGCAGGCAATCCGGGCCCCTGATCGGGCGTCACACGGCACCGTTGCGAGTCGCGACGAGGTGCCCCGCAGCGTCACTGTCTGAATAGCGCGTCGGCGCTTGCGCGATGCTTAACGGCATGTTCGAGCTTGAGGCGAGAGCGGGCGATTTCGCCCTCCAGCACGGTGATGCGCGATTCGAGTTCGGCGACCGACAGCGGATCGAGGTCCTGGCGGATCAGCTCGGTCAAAGCGTCGTCGGGACGCGGGCGGGCGTCGTCCAATTCCATTACCTTACTACGTTGACCCTCGCCCCGGTGATGTCAATAAGCCGACAGCCCTCAAATCCAGGATGCGACCGGATGAATGCGATGCCCCAGACGATGCACGCGATTGATCCGGAGGAGAACGGCGGCTCCGAAGTACTCCGCCTTGTTGAGCGGCCGGTGCCGCAGCCCGCGGCGGGCGAGGTGCTGATCCGCGTCGCCGCCGCCGGGGTGAACCGCCCCGACGTGATCCAGCGCGAGGGTAAATATCCGCCGCCGCCCGGCGCGCCCTCGATCCCCGGGCTGGAGGTCGCCGGCACCGTCGTCGCAGTCGGCGAGGACATGATGGCCGAACTGATCGGCCAGCCGGTGTGCGCGCTGCTCGCCGGCGGCGGCTATGCGCAATATGTCGCGGTGCCGTTCGGCCAGTGCCTGCCGATCCCCGAGGGCATGTCGATGGTGGAGGCGGCGGCGATCCCGGAAACGCTGTTCACGGTGTGGACCAACTTGTTCGAGCGCGCCTTCGCCACCGAGGGCGATACCGTGCTGGTGCATGGCGGCACCAGCGGCATCGGCACCATGGCGATCGCGCTCGGCGCCTTGTTCGGCGTGACGGTGATCGTCACCGTCGGCTCCGATGCCAAGGCGCAGATCGCGCTCGAGCTCGGCGCCGCGCATGCGATCAACTACAAGACGGAGGATTTCGTCGAGCGGGTAAAGGCGATCACCGAGGGCAAGGGAGTCGCCGCGGTGCTCGACATGGTCGGCGGCGACTATGTGCCGCGCAACCTCCAGTGCCTCGCCGACGATGGCCGCCACGTCTCGATCGCGGTGCAACGCGGCGCCGAGGCGACGATCCCGCTGTGGCAGGTAATGGCGCGGCGGCTCACCCTGACCGGCTCGACGCTGCGCGCGCGTGACAGTGCGTTCAAGTCGCTGGTCGCCGACGAACTGGTGCGCACCGTGTGGCCGCATGTCGAGGGCGGGCGATTGCGACCGGTGATCGACCAGGTCTACCCGCTGGGCGAGGCGGCGGCGGCGCATGCCCGGATGGAGGCCGGCGACCATGTCGGCAAGATCGTGCTGCAGGTGATCTGACACCGACGAAACAGCGGCCCCGACATCCGGCGGAATGCGGGGCCGTGACCGTCGAGGCGGGGCTGCCGTGCGGCAGCGCCGCGCGCTTAGTTGCTGTCGGCCGAATCGTCGTCGTCACCGCCGGTGACCGCGAGCACGATGCCGGTCAGCGCGGCGAGGATGCCGATGCTGATCAGCGTGGTGGTCGGCACCGAGGCGCCAAGCTTGCTGGCATGGGCGCTTGGAGCAGCGGCGCGGGTGCGCGCGACCGACAGGCTGGCGGCTGGGTTGGCCGAGGCGGCGACGGCGGCAACGGGGGCGGCGAGGAGCGCGAGCCCGGTGATGGCGGCAGCAGCGCCCTTGATGATCGTCATATACTATTCCCCTGTAACGAGATGAGACCGCTTAAATCAGTTTTGTGACAGTTGCATCAATCGCCGACGAATCTTGCCACGGGTTGCTCTTGGGCAACGCCCGCGGTACATCGGGTGCCATGCGAGGCCGCTCCGAATGGGGCGGCCCTATTTATTTCTGACGGAGTTCGCCCGTGGCCCAGCCGCTCATGCCTCATGCGACCGCCTCCTGGCTGGTCGACAATACCTCGCTCTCGTTCGAGCAGATCGCGGAATTCTGCGGGCTGCACATCCTCGAGGTGCAGGCGATCGCCGACGATACCGCGGGTGCCAAGCTGACCGGGCGCGATCCGGTGCGCGCGCACGAGCTGGCGCAGGAAGAGATCGACAAAGGTCAGGCCGACCCCGATTACCGGCTCAAGATCATCAAGGGCCCCGAGCAGGTCCGCCGTACCAAGGGCCCGCGCTACACGCCGGTATCCAAGCGGCAGGACAAGCCCGACGGCATCTCCTGGATCATCCGCAACCATCCGGAGATCACCGACGGCGCGATCGGCAATCTGATCGGCACCACGCGGACGACGATCGCGGCGATCCGCGACCGCAGCCATTGGAACATCGCCAACATTACCCCCAAGGATCCGGTGACACTGGGCCTCACCACCCAGCGCGAGCTCGACGCGGCCGTTGCCAAGGCCGCCAAGTCGGCGGGCATCGAGGCGGCGCCGACCGACACCCGCCTCGAAGGCGATCGCGAGGCGCTGCTCACCCAGCTGCGCGCCGAGCGCGAAGCGGCGTTGCGCGATCCCGAGGCCGGCCCGCAGGACCCCGCCGCCGAGGCACGGGCGCTGTTCGAGGACCCGTTCAAGCGCTGATTGGCGCCGGCCGAGTGGAAATGGCCGCTCGGCCGACAAACGGGGTGGCTCCCACCGCCCGGCTGATCTAGCCTCCGCGTGCCTTTGCACGAACGGGAGCCGCCATGTCCGACCTGCACGATGCCGCCGTCCAGCTGTACGATGCCTTTACCCATGAGCATCACGATCGCCGGACCCTGCTCAAGCAGATGACCGCGCTCGCCGGCTCGGCGGTAGCGGCCGAGGCGCTGATCGCCGGCATCGCCGCCTCGCCGGCCGCGGCGGCGCTGATCGATCCCGCCGATCCGCGGCTCAAGACACGGATGCTCACCGGCACCGATGCTGGCAAACCGAGCCGCGCCTATCTGGCAATGGCGCGCCAGGGGGCAGCGACCAAGCGCGGCCTGGTGCTGGTAATCCACGAGAATCGCGGCCTCACCCCGCATATCCAGGATGTCGCGCGGCGGATCGCGCTGGCCGGCTTCATCGCCGTCGCGCCCGACCTGCTCGCGCCGCAGGGCGGCACCCCCGTCGACGAGGATCGCGCGCGGACGCTGATCGGCACCGCCGACTATGATCTCGCGCTCGCGCAGGTGCAGTCGATGATGGCCAAGATGGGCAGCCGGCAGCGCAGCTCGGGCAAGGTGGGCGCGGTGGGCTTCTGCTGGGGCGGGGCGTTCGTCGACCGCCTCGCCGTGGCGGCGGGCACCGCGCTCACCGCCGGTGTCGCTTATTATGGCCCGGCGCCGGCGCCGTCGGAGGCCGCCAAGGTGCAGGCGGCGCTGATGCTTCATTATGCCGGCAAGGACGCCCGGGTGAATGCGGGCGGGGTGCCGTGGACCGCAGCGCTCAAGGCAGCCGGCAAATCGGTGGAAGCCTTCACCTATCCGGATGTCGATCACGCGTTCAACAACGACACGTCGGCGGATCGCTACAACGCGGCCGCGGCGGCATTGGCCTGGCAGCGAACGATCGCTTTCCTCCACCAGCGGCTTGACGGCTGACGCCGTTCCGTTCCACCTTCGTTCCATCGACTCGGGGAAACGGATGATGGCGACGGACCTTACCCTCTACACCAACCCGCAATCGCGGGGCCGGATCGCACGCTGGATGCTCGAAGAGGTCAGCGCGCCGTATGAGGTGGTGCTGCTCAATTATGCCGAGGCGATGAAACAGCCGTCGTATCTGTCGATCAACCCGATGGGCAAGGTGCCGGCGCTGGTCCACCGGGGCAAGGTCGTCACCGAATGTGCCGCGATCTGCGCCTATCTCGCCGAGAGTTTCCCCGACGCCGAACTCGCGCCGCGCGACGACGAGCGGGCCGATTACTTCCGTTGGCTGTTCTACGCCGCAGGGCCGGTCGAGGCGGCGGTCACCAACCGCTCGCTCGGGGTGGTGCCGGACGACCGGCAGCAGCGGTTCGTCGGCTATGGCTCCTATGACTCGGTGGTCGACGTGCTGGAGGCCGCGGTGGCGGCCCATCCATTCATTGCCGGCGACCGGTTCACCGCCGCCGATGTCTATGTCGGCGCCCAGGTGATCTGGGGGCTCCAGTTCGGCTCGCTGCCGAGCCGCGACACATTTGCCGCTTATGCCGAGCGACTAACGGCGCGCGCCGCCTATCAGCGTGCGTCCGGCCTGGACGATGCCGCCATCGCCGCGGCGGCATAACGACGGCGTAACCACGGGGCGATGGCGTGGCGCCCCCGTTGATGGGGGCGCCACGGCGCGATCAACGAGCCCGCGAGCCGTCGATCAGGCGGCCCATTGTGCCAGCCAGTCAGCAAGCGCCTGCGGCGTCATCGACCGGGCATCGGCAAGCGCGGTCTCATGACCCTTGTTGACCAGCCGATCGGTGCGCGGATCGACGATAAGCACTGCCGGCACGCCGGCAAGCCGCCCGGTGATGCCATAGCGCGCGGGCACCTGGCCGTTCTTGTCGAACCGGCCGACATCGACGGTGACGACCTCATAATGCTGGGCAACGAAGCGGTGGACGGCGGGCAGGTCGATCACGCCGGCGAGCAGCCGGCAATCGAGACACCAGTTGCCGCCAAGATCGATCAGCAGCCGCTTGTGGCCGCGGATCGCCCGCGCGCGCGCGGCGGCGATCTTGGCATCGGCGTTGGCGGCCTCGTCATAGGGCAGCGGCAGCGGCTTGGCGAGCTGGTCGAAGCTGGCCGCTACCTTGGGCGCCCGTACGGCGGCATCGGCGCCGAGGCTGGGGACCGCCACCGCGGCACATGCCGCCGCGATCAGGGCAGGGCGAGAGAAGATCGAGCGCATCAAGCAGAATTCCTTTGCAGCCATCAGGCTAGATAGCCCTGCGCGCGGGCGTGTCGACAAAGAGAATGTGCACCCGATAACCGGCGAAGTTTAGCGATAGGGGGCGGCCACGGCCCGGGGGGACGGTGGTTGCGGCATCGTCAGGCGGCGCGCGCAACCACTGCCGATCGCTTAAGGGTTGATGATCGCGTTGAGGAAGTCCGGGATCGGCCCGTTCCAGCCGACATCCGGCCCGTCATCGCGCTCGTCGCGGCGCGGGCGGCGGCGTGGTTCGTCGTGGCGCGGGGCGGCGACTCGATCAGGCATGCGTGCCGCTGTGCGTTCGGGAGCGCGCTCAGGCACGCGGGCGACCGGCGCGGGTGCCTCGGCGCGATCATCGATCTCGGGCACGGCGGCGGCGACCATCTCAGCAGGCGCCTCGGCGTCGGCCTGGCGGGGACGGCGACGCGCACGGCCGGGCTTGGCAGGCGCGGCGTCGGCGGCCGGGGCGGCGGCCTCGGCAGGGACGGGCGCGGCACGGCCCGCGTCGCCGCGCGGCGTGCGCTCGCGGCGGCCGCGGCGGCACTCGTCGGCGCCGGTGGCGGCTGAGGTGGCCTCGGGCGCATCGTCGCCAAGCGTCAGCCGCTCGATCTTCTGACCGGTGAGCTTTTCGATATTGGCGATATTCTCGGCGTCGTCGGGCGTGATCAGTGTATAGGCGGTCCCGGTCGCACCGCCGCGGCCGGTGCGGCCGATGCGATGGACGTAGTCGTCAGGGTGCCAGGGGGCGTCGAAATTGAAGACGTGGCTGACGCCCTTGATGTCGAGCCCGCGCGCGGCGACGTCGGACGCCACCAGCATGTTGATCTTGCCGTCCTTGAACAGGTCGAGCTCGGCGATCCGCTGGGCCTGCTCCATGTCGCCATGGATCTCGCCGGACTTGAAGCCATGCTGCTTGAGGCTCTTGTTGAGCTCGCGCACGGTGGTCTTGCGGTTGCAGAAGATGATCGCGTTGCGCACATCCTCGCGGCCGAGCAGCTGACGCAGCGCGTCGCGCTTCTTGGCGGCGACGGCGGAGACCGGCACCAGCACCTGCTTGATGCTGAGATTGGTCGAGGCGGGACGCGACACCTCGACGGTCTTGGGATTGTCGAGGAACTTGTCGGCGAGCTTCTTGATCGGCGGCGGCATCGTCGCCGAAAAGAGCAAGGTCTGGCGCTGCTTGGGCAGCTTGGTGCAGATTTCCTCGATATCGGGGATGAACCCCATGTCGAGCATGCGATCGGCCTCGTCGATCACCAGCATCGAGCAGCCGGTGAGCAGGATGTTGCCGCGGCCGAACAGGTCCATCAACCGGCCGGGTGTCGCGATCAGCACGTCGACGCCCTTTTCCAGCGCCTTGATCTGGTCACCCATCGAGACGCCGCCGATCAGCAGCGCCATCGACAGCTTGTGGCCGGCGCCATATTTCTCGAAATTCTCGGCGACCTGTGCGGCAAGCTCGCGGGTCGGCTCGAGGATCAGCGAGCGCGGCATCCGCGCGCGGCTGCGGCCGTGGGCAAGGATGTCGATCATCGGCAGCACGAAGGCGGCGGTCTTGCCGGTGCCGGTCTGGGCGATGCCGATGATGTCGCGCATCATCAGCACGGAGGGGATAGCGCTCGCCTGGATCGGAGTCGGCTCTGAATAGCCAGCCTCCGTGACGGCGCTGAGGAGTTCGTCGGAAAGGCCGAGATCGGCGAAGTTCATGCAAATGTCCGAAAAATGGCAGCGTCTAGCGCGCTGCACCGCCTGCGGCGCTCGCGGATTTAGCCACAAAAGTCAAGAAAACGCGAAATCCCGCCGCTGTTATGGCTCGGGGCGGAGGATCTTGAACGCATCGATCTGGCAACTGGTGCCCGATCGCATCCTGATCACGTCGCGCTTGGCGCAGACCTGGCCGTCGGCGGCAGGCCGCAGGTAGAAGCCTGAATAGAAGTCGATCGGCCCGCAATCGCCGTCGAACTTGGCGCGCAGGCGGCGGTTGCCGGTCAGCACCAGGTCGACGCTGCCGGGCTGCGACACCATCGCCCCACCGAGGTCGGCGATGGCGATGCACTTGGGGCCCTTCTTCTCCTTCCACGCGGTGGCGGCAGGCGCCGGCGCGCGGCGGCCGAGCATCCGCGGGACGCGGATGACGATCCGCTCGTGGATGGTCAGCTGCGCCAGCTGCTCCTGGTCCAACGTCCCCTCCGGCGCCGCGGCGACGGGCACCGCCAGCGCGAGCAGCAGGACGGGGAGGGCAGGGTGGATCATCACGGGCGTCCACCTTGGTAGGGCCGATCGTTGAACGGGCGATGAACTTGTTCTAGCGGCGATGGCCGTGATCGATCCGCCGCCATCCGACCTGACCGCCGCCCAGCGCGCGCTGCTCGACGCGCTCGCCGGCACGGTGGGGCCGCGCACGATCGTCACTGAGCGCGGCGACATCACGCCTTGGGAAACCGATTGGCGGCAGCGCTTCCATGGCTGCGCGCCGGCGCTGCTGGCGCCGGAGAGCACGCGCGAGGTGGCGGCGATCGTCGCCGCGGCGGCCCATCATCGCGTGGCGCTGGTGCCGCAGGGTGGCAACAGCTCGATGGTGGGCGGCGCAACGCCGCCGGCGGACGGCTCGGCGCTGATCCTGTCGCTGCGGCGGATGAACCGGATCCGCGCGATCGATGCCGAGGCCCATCTTGCGGTCGCCGACGCGGGGGTGATCCTCGCCGATCTCCACGCCGCCGCGCTCGGCGTCGAGCGCCGCTTCCCGCTGACGCTCGGCGCCAAGGGCAATGCCACGGTCGGCGGGCTGGTCTCGACCAACGCCGGCGGCACCCAGGTGCTGCGGTTCGGCTCGATGCGCGGGCTGGTGGCGGGGGTGGAAGCGGTGCTGGCCGATGGCGCGATCCACGACGGGCTGTCGCCGCTGCGCAAGGACAATCGCGGCTATGATCTCACCCAGCTGCTGGTCGGCGCCGAAGGCACGCTGGCGGTGATCACCGCGGCAACGCTACGGCTGGTGCCGCTGCCGGCGGCGCGGGCGACGGCTTGGGCGGGAACCGGCGATCCTGCCGCGGCGCTGCGGCTGTTGCGGCGCATCCAGGCGCGGACCGACGCGCTGGAGAGCTTCGAGATCCTGCCGCGCGAGACGCTGGCCGCGGTGCTTGCGCATGTTCCCGGCGCGCGCGCGCCGCTGGCGGGCGACCACAGCTGGCACCTGCTGATCGAGCTGACCGATGCGCGCGGGCAGCCGCTGCTCGAGGAACTGCTCGCCGCCGCGCTCGCCGACGGCCTCATCGCCGATGCGACGATCGCCGCCAGCGACGGCCAGGCCGAGGCGTTCTGGCGGATCCGCGAATCGATCTCCGATTCGGAGCGTGCGCTGGGCCCGGCGTCGCAGCACGACATCTCGGTACCGGTGGACAGCATGCCCGGGTTCATGATCGACGCGGCGGCGGCGTGCGAGGCGCGCTTCCCGGGTACCCATGCCAGCGGCTTCGGCCATCTCGGCGACGGCAACGTCCACTTCCATGTCCGCGCCGCGCCCGGCACCGATCCGGCGCATTGGTATGCCGAGGACGTGCCGGTGGTGACCCGCTTCGTCGACGATCTGGTGGTCGCCGCCGGCGGCTCAATCGCCGCTGAGCATGGCATCGGCCAGATGAAGCGCGCCGAGCTCGAGCGGCTGGCGTCGCCGGCGCGGATGACGGCGCTGCGCGCGGTCAAATCGGCGATGGATCCACTCGGCATCCTCAACCCCGGCAAGCTCGTGACGCTTGCGCCCTCGCTCGGCGCGCAATAGAGCCTCGCGCCAATCGGCGAGCAGCGCCGCGATCCACCCGATGGGAGAGTTTCCTCATGGCCAGCGCGCCGCTTCCGCTTTTCTACAACGGCCTCGAGCCGCTCTCGAGCGATACCCACGGCACTTGGAAGGTCCGCCAGCAGCAGACCGCGCCGTTCCTGATCGGCCAGCATGCGATCCCGATCACGGTTGACGAATTCCCGCTGGTTCAGCGATTCATGCCGATCGTCTTCTCGGTCGGCGACGATGCCATCCCGCTCGCGCTGATGGGCCTCAACGAGGGCGTCAACGTGTTCATGGACGACGAGGGCAAGCTCACCGAGAACAACTTCTACGTGCCGGCCTATGTCCGCCGTTACCCGTACATGCTCGCCCGGCTGCGCCCCGACGCCGAGGAGCTGTCGCTGTGCTTCGATCCGACGTCTCAGACGATCGGTGCGTTCGACGACGGCGATCCCTTGTTCGAGAACGGTCAGCCGAGCGAGCTCACCAAGTCGATCCTCGGCTTCGCCGAGCAGTTCGAGCAGGCCGGTGCCCGCACCCAGAACTTCATGAAGGAGCTGCGCGAGGCGGAGCTGCTGATGGAAGGCGAGGTCAGCATCCAGGTGCAGGAAGGGCAGCCGCCGTTCATCTATCGCGGCTTCCAGATGGTCAACGAGGAGAAGCTCGCCGGGCTGCGCGGCGACCAGCTGCGCAAGATGTCGCAGTCGGGCATGCTGCCGCTGCTCTACGCCCACCTGTTCTCGCTGTCGCTGATGCGCGACATCTTCGCGCGCCAGGTGCAGCAGGGCAAGGCGCCGCAGCCGCAGATCCAGCAGCAGTTCAACTAAACCGGTCTCCGGCCCGTATTGTCGGGATCATGGCCGCCGGCGAGGGCCCTCGCCGGCGGTTGTCGTTGCGCGCACGAGCGGCTCGGCCAGCGCGAATCAAAAAAACTGGGGCGGCGCGGCGTTTGGGTTGAACCAATCGAGGGCTCACCTATTTACTGTTCGTACAGCGCTCGTGTCCCCCCTTTCGCGAGCCTGTATGGCGCACCTCCGGGTGTGCCTCCTCCCTGAACCTTGGCCACTCCGTGCTTCCAACACGGGGTGGTTTTTTTATTCGGCGGCGAGCGCCTCGCCGGCGCCGAGCGCCTCGTCTTCCAGCGCCGCCAGCATCCGCTGCAGCACCGCCACGGTGCGCGCGAAGCCCGGGCCGAGCGCCTCGAGCATGCCATCGAGATACAGGCTGCGATCGATCTCGAGCTGGATCGCGTGGATTCCGCGCGCGGGCGCGGCCTGGGCCTCGAGGATATGGCCGCCGGCATAAGGCGTGTTGATCGCGCTCCTGATCCCGAACGCCATCGCCTCTGCCTCCAGCCGGCCGACGAAGCGCGACGCGGCGGCGCGGCCGAACCGGTCGCCAAACACCAATTGCGCGCCGCTCGCGAGCGGCGGCATCGAATGCACGTCGAGCAACACGGCGATGCCGAAGCGCGCGCGCGCCGCCGCCAGCAGCCCGGCGAGCCGATCATGATAGGGCCGGTAATCCTCGGCAATCCGCGCGGCGATCTCGTCCGCGCCGAACCGGCGCCGCCACAATTCGCTCGACCCGCCGGTACGGCGCGGCACCAGGCCGAGGCCGCCGCGCAGCTTGGCGGATTGGTTCGGCTGCGCGCTCGGCAGCGCACCCTCGTCGATGCGCGGGTCGCGCTCGGCCTCGCTGCGGTTGAGATCGATCCAGGCGCGCGGACGCCGCTGGACCAGCATCGTCTCGACTCCCCGCGCCGCCAGCGCCACCGCGTCCACATGGCGATCCTCCAGCGGCAGCAACGCCGCGATCGGTACCCGCAGCGCCGCGAACAGCGCCGCCGGATAGTCGCGGCCGGCGTGCGGCACCGACAGCACCAGAGGGCTGGCCGGGGGGGCACTCCCCAGGAGCTCGAACGATCCGTCCATCTATGGCACGTCTTAGCCGCATCAGGCCGCGCGCGCGCTGGAAAAATGCTGGGGCGCCAGCCATAGGGAGCATGACTGAAGGGACTGTTGCGTCATGATCCGAATCCTGCTCGCCGAAGATGACCAGGTGATGCGCGAGTACCTCACCCGCGCGCTGGAGCGTGCCGGCTATGGCGTCAGCGCGGTGGATCGCGGCACTGCGGCGATCCCGCTGCTGGAGAGCGAGCGCTTCGACCTGTTGCTCACCGACATCGTCATGCCGGAGATGGACGGCATCGAGCTGGCGCGCCGTGCCGCCGAGATGGTGCCGGGGCTGCGGGTGATGTTCATCACCGGCTTCGCCGCGGTGACGCTGAAGGTGGAACGCGAGATGCCCAACGCCCGCGTACTCTCCAAACCCTTCCACCTGCGCGAGCTGGTGATGGAGATCGATCGCCTGTTCGCGATGGGAAGCATCACCGAATTGAATTGAGGGCTTGCGCACCCGGGGCACCCCGGCTAATCGGCCCATCTCTCGTGGGCGTGTAGCTCAGTGGTAGAGCACTGTGTTGACATCGCAGGGGTCGCAAGTTCAATCCTTGCCACGCCCACCAGATAAATGGCTCTATCCGGTCATTTTTACCTCCTGAGGTAGAGAACCGGGTAGAGCCACTTCGGCGCACTTTCGGCGCAAAGCGCCTGGAGCGCGCAGCTCAATCTCCCCCAGAATGTCAGTGAGCGCGCGCGCCACGGTCGCAAAGCGGCCGATCGCGTACACTTCTGTCGAGCCGGTCACGTCGTGACCCATGAAGCCCTCGAGGTCCCATTTGGCGACGCCGCGGTTCCGCAGGATCGTCGCCAGGCTGTGACGCATCAGGTAGGGCTTCCACTCGCGCCCCTTCGGCAGCTTCAGCCCCGCCAGCATCGTGCTCCAGGCACGATCGACGTCGAGGACCGAGCGGCCGTAATAGTTGACCAGGTAGCCGGCGCCGATGCGCGCGGATTGGTCTAGGCGCTGATAGGCGGCGAACTCAGCCGCCAACCACTCCCCCAGCACTGGCACGACCGGGATGATCGGCCGATACTTGTTCGTCTGCGCGCGGCCGAACGGGTTGAGGTCCAGCTCGGCCGCGCCCGGATACCATTGCTCCCGATCGGGAGCGACGCAGATGTCGACGACGCTGTCAGGACGCGCGACGGTGCAGAGCGATGCCACAATGAACGCGTGCAGCGAGCCGCGCTTCTTGTCCGCCTCGGCCGCATAGGCGACCATGTCGGCCAGCACCGGCACATCGACGCGCACCCGGCGCGGGCGGGACACCTGCTTGCGCGGCAGTGGCCTGTAGATCGGCCGGCGCTCGGAGCGCGGCGGATCCGCATCGGCGGCGTGGTTGAGCGCGGCCGCCACCTGCAGCACCGACTCCTCGGTCGTCGCCGCGGCGCGCGGGCGCGAGGCGGTGATCTCCCCCTTCTTGTTCTTCCAGGTGACCGGCTGATCCTTCGACCAGGCGCGGAACGCGGCGATGAACGGCGTGCCGCATGAGACCGCGCAGCTCGTCTCGATGCCGAAGGTGCCGCCGCGCTCTTCCTCGGCGTCGAGGAAGTCGAGGACGTGCTTCAGCCGCGCCTGGATGCTGTCGGACGAGTCCTTCAGATCCCCGTGCTCGAGGCGATAGTCGGCGATCGCGTCGGTCAGCAGATATGCCTCGGCAGACGCGAGCGGCTGGCCGCACGCGTAGCAGAAGGCCGGGGCTTCATCCTTGTCACTCAGGTACCGCCGATCGAGCGCGAGGATGGCTTGATCGACGTCCTCTGTGCCCGTGCTCGCGCTTGCTTCGCGTCGCGCGGTGGGATCGTACCAGAAGACGTACCAGCGAGGCGAACGCTCGGCGCCGTCCTCCCGGCGGAGCTTGTCGAGCCAGTATTTCCCCCGTCGATACACTGGCGCCGCATCACCCTGCATTGGGTCTGTTCCTTGAGAAATTTGACTTTGGCCTCGTGTAGAAGATCGATGAGGCCGAGGCTGACAAGCAGATCGAGGTCGGCGGCGGTAAGGTCGACGCCGCGGCCAACCTCGGCAGCGCGGCTGACCCGCTTGTCCAGGTGGACAACGGAGGGGGCGTTCACTGCGTGCGCTCCTTCTTGGCTTGGTCGTAGGCGGCAACGAGATCGTCCCAGGCTTCACGGCCGCCGCCAGCGTCGGGATGAGCGGCCTTGGCCTTGGACCGGTACGCGCGGTCGATCTCGTCGATCGACGCTGAGGCGCTGACCTCAAGTACAGACCACCACGGCCGCGCGGCCGGCAAGCTGCGGGACGGCAGCGCCAGGTGACCGGCGAAAGCCTGGCTCAAATCCGCGACACCCCAGCGCTCCTGGCCTCGCAACGCGTCCACATGCGCCGCGATCGCCGCGATGTTGTCGGCGACGGTGTCCCACCGGTCGCACGCCAGGACGTGAGGCCGACGATCGAGATCGAAGTAGAACGCGACGCCAGGATCCGCAGGATCTCGTCGGCTGACGTTCTGGTCTCGGGCACCAGACGCGGTGAACCGGATATTGAGCGAGAGCACCATGTTGGTGACCCGCCAGTTGTGACCACGCTTGGTCATCGCCTCGACCTCGCGGACAAGCCAGCGCCGTGCAGTGGTTAGCGTCATACGGCTTCCGTTGTCGCGGAAGAGAGCAGAATGATGCTCCCGCGACCGCGGTCGCCCCTCTGGCCAGCGCAGTGGATAGCCGGGGTTCGGCTTCACCGGTGACGATCCAGGGTGCGATAGCGCCGTGAGTCGACGAGACGCTGCCTGCGGCGGCGATTGGTGACAGCGGCCGTTATGGCAGCAGCGATCACCAGCGCGCAGCCGAGGATGCCAACCAGGGTGACCAGGGTTGTCAGGCGGATCACAGCATCAATCCGGCAGCGAAGGCGGTGGCGAGCCCGCACAGCGCCAACACGTGTGCGCCGCGCAGATCCGCACGAGCAGCGGCAGCGTCTTCCAGGCCTGATCGCCACACGGGGTCGACTCCAGCCCATGCAAATAGACCGGCGATCACAAGTAAGGTGAGCGCGCTCGCCGTGATCATCACACCATCCCCAGCGCTTGCATGTAGACCTCGAGGATGGCTTCCTCTTCTTGGTACTCTTCCTTCTTCTTTTTGCGGATCGACAGGATCTTGCGGATGGCCTTGGGATCATATCCGCGCCCCTTGGCTTCAGCCATCACGTCCTTGATGTCGTCAGTGATGCCGGCCTTCTCCTCCTCGAGGCGCTCCGCGCGCTCGATGAGCAGGCGCAGCTCGTCGGCGGCGACGTGGCCACCACCCATGCCCTCGGCGCGATCTTCAGCCATCTACCGGCCCACCGTGAACATGCCGGCGAGCGCGTGGGCGGCGCCGGCGGGATCGACCAGGAACACGGCGAGGCTCGTCACCACGAACGCGGCGACGGCGAGCTTGCCCATCACGACCGCGTCGAACTCTGGCGCGACGCTCGGGGCATACGGCTCACAAGCGTCGCAGCGGCAGCCCATGGCGTGGAATTCAACCAACAGCGGCTTCGGTGCTGCGAGGCGGTAGGCGCGGGTGATGGTCGGCTGGATCATTGATCGTTCTCCGAAGGGGAGGGCGGCGCCGCGCTCAGCCATGCAAAGGTCAGCAGATCGATGTTGATCGCGTCATCGATGACGGCGGCGTCGGTGAGAGAGATCTGCGCTGTGCCCGCCTCGACCTCGCCGAGAAGCTCTGCGCGCTCACGCGCACAAACCGGCGGCGAGGTCTCCAGCCGCAGCGCTAGCTCGTCGAGCGACAGGCCCGCGGCTGCGCGGCGCGCGCGGAGATACTCGCCGATCGAGTAGGTTGGCTGGGCGTCAGATGGCGACGGCATCGCGGCTCTCTCAGGCAGCAATTTACCGTTCCCACTGCGATGGAGCTGTGGGGCGGCAGAACGTTGGCGATTGCAGATGGGCGAGGGGGCTAGATCAGGGGGGCTGGTCCAGTGCGCTTACGTGGGGCGGATCGATAAGCTCGCGCAGCAGGGCCATCGCCGGCCCGTTGGCCTGGTCGGCTTCCTCCAGCTCGCGGAGTGCTGCTTTCCACGTCGCGCGCGTCGCGCCTGGCATGGAGGCTTCCACCAGAGCGGCCGTGGCCTCTCCGGCTTCCTTTGCGACGATGCACGCGAGGCGGCCGATCGCCGCGGCGCTGGCGAAGCGGGTTTCGGCCTGCGACTGCAGGATCCGCTCGTAGGTCTCGAGGAGGGGATAGCCCTCCTGGCCCTGGGCGCGCCACTCAAGGTCGAGCTTGATCGCGTCCTCGAAAGCCAGCCGCTCGCGGGTGTCAGGGTTGGACAGCGCCCGAATATAACCAGGCGATCGTTCCGTCACCTCGGCGGCGCGCTCGACCGTGATCGTCCCCATCACAATCAGGAGCGTGTTTTCTACCGTGATCGGGTCACGCAGCTTGGTCATGCGGCACCTGCCTGAAAACGAGATGACGTTGGCTGCATCATGATTGCCCGATCGGTGAGAAGGTCGCGCCGTGATCGCAGGGAAAGGGGACGGGTTGCTGCTGACGTTTGCTCCACACCAGCTTCGGACGAGCGCGCGGGAACGCACTGCAGCCCAGGGCGACCCGCCGCCCGATCAGAATAGGTGGCAGACTGGTTCACGTGCCGTGTGCCGGCAGCCCCGGGCGCCCCGAACATCATACAACGTGCGCTCGACCGGCCTGCCAGCGATCGAGCGAATGGATCCCCGCGCGAGTAATCGGCGCCGGCTAAAGGGAGAGAAAAGCCGACGCCGATCGTCGCTTGGGAGGCGAGCAGACTGCGTGTCCGATCGTGGCACTGAATCGGACTCCGGCCGGTCTGCGAGCAGCCGAACTGGTGCAAAGAAGAATCAACGCTCATGGGTGCCGCCCGTGAGGCCTTGGACACCGGGGATAGACTCCCCGGTGGCGTCGGCTACGGTGTTGGTGCGAACAACCACCGGAACTGATGAATGGACTACGTTGACCATACCTTTACTGACGAGCGCGTTGCGCTCGACGGTAATACGTTCAAGAACTGCACCTTCGAGAACTGTACCCTCGTGCATGAGGGTGGCCCCGTCACCTTCGAGAACTTCGGTCTGCGCGGCAGCGTCAAGTTTGATCTTGGCGGCGGCGAGAGCACTGTCAAACTGCTCGACTACTTTGGTCGCGCGCTCGGTTACGTCGAGATCATGGGCCGCAGGTACAATCTCGTGCCGGACGGTACCTGGAACGCAGAAGAAGCCCTCAAGAACTATAACGGCCCTGCCGCTTCCGGGTTCGGCGGTAACGCGTAGCACAGCTGCTGAAGCCGGCGCGTTCATCGTGCCGGTTCCAGGCCGCCTTGGGGCGGAACCTCGGATGCGCCGGTGCTCTGAGGCGGACCAAAGATATCTGGTCGCAACACTCCCCGCGGGATGCCGGTGGCGGCTTCAGCGAGGATTGCTTCCTCGGCCGGGAGCGGTTTGCCATCTCGCATAAGGCTGTGAACGTACGACTGGCTGCGACCGATGACGCGGGCAAACGCCGATTGGCCTTTCGCAGCGCGGACCGCGCGGGCGAGGGGTGATTCGAGGGTGTGCTCGATGGCCATACCCATTGCCTATTTTAATACAAATAACCGTGCAAGCCTAATCGAAGCATGGTGCGCTATTTCAATTGAGATAGACCTCAACCTGTGATCGTCGGCCAACGCATCAAAGCCCGCCTAGCGGCATTGCAGTCGGAGATGCCTGAGCTGAGCCAGGCGGAAGTCGCTCGCCGTGTCGGCATGAGCCAGAGCGGCATGGTCAACCTGATCGCAGGCCGATCGCGTACAACCACATACCTCCACAAGATCGCTCGCGAACTGCGCACAACTCCCGCCTACCTGGCCGGCGAAGTCGACGATCCCGACGAGAATGCGCCGCCACTTCCGCCTCCACCACCGCCCCGGATCCTGCTGGAGGTGAAGCTACCCCCTACGGTGGCCCTAGAACGGATGTTCTCTGGCCTCCTGGCGACTCTAGATCCGGCAATGACGCGGGACGAGCTTGCTCAGCAGCTCGCAGAGCTGCTTCCCATAGGGCTGTCGCAGCTGCGAGATCTGCGCTTCGTGACGGCGACGCCTCCACTCCCGATCGAGGCGTCAGCAGAAGCCGACGTAGCGCTCGCCACCGGTGATCGCGGATCGCGACTGTGACGGCACAAGCGGGATCGCAGGCCGGGCATGCGTCGAGGCAGCCTGGCGTTGATCGGTACACCTCGACGCTCACGGTCGGCCCTCGCGCATGAATGAAGCTATGGTTGCGCGGCTGAGCCCGCGCCAGCGCGACTGCCTGCGCCTGGTTTGGGAGCGCCAAGCCACCTCCAAGGAAATTGCGGTCGAGCTGGGCATCAGCAAGTCGACCGTCGACGGGTACATCCGCGAAGCGGTTGAGGAGCTGGGCGCGCGCGATCGGCGCGATGCTGCCGCCTTGGCGTTCGCGAACAGCCCCCGTGCGGGATCGGGGGGGTACTCGCCTCGGGTTACGGCGCCGGCCTCGGCTGAGCCACCAGCGGCTCCGTCGACGGAGGCAATGCCGGCGTCGCGTCCCTGGAGGACACGGGGCCGACCGCTGAACACGCTGTCGTTTGTGCAGACGCTAGGTTGGGTCTCGATCATCGCGATCGGCCTCCTCGCTGCGCTGGCGCTGGTGATGGCGATAGGTAACGGGCTCCCGCCCATCGCCTTGCCGATGCTGCATGCCTTCGACCGGCTGACACACTAGCCGCGGGGGAAGCCCCGCAAAGGGGACTTCCATGCTCAACACCCGCCGCAACGTCGTCCAGCGCGTTGGCTTTAAGCACATCGAACTCGAGGCACAGGTCGACACGGCCCTGGTCAACCTCGCCGGGCTGCAGGCCGCGGCTATTGAGGGCCGTCGCCAGGCAAAGCTGCCGCTCCATGCCGGCCAGGAAGGGCTCGAGAAGCTCGCCGTAGCGGCCGCGAGCCTCATTGCGGCACGGAAGGCGATCCACGATGCCCACCTGTCGTTCCGCGACGTCCAGGACGGTATGCGCGTCGGACCGGTGTCGTTCGGCGACTATGGCGACACGCCTCGCGAGGCGACCTTGACCGAGCCGGCCGAACTGCCGGCGCTGACCGTCGTTCGTGCCGCCTGATAGCTCGGGCTTGACGGACATGCTTCCACAGGAGGACGGAAGGAACCGTGAGCTTTCTGTTCTTCCTCCTGTGGCTGACGCTCGGCTGTGGCTACGCGCTAACCCGCGGCGGCCCGCCCGAGCGGGTAGCTGCGGGATTGATGGTGGCGGCGTTTGCAGCCGGGATCCCCGTGCACATGGCGTTCGGAGCGGCCGGCTATCGATCGGCCGCGCTGAGCGCGGTGGCGATCGACGTCCTGCTCCTCGGCGCGCTGATCGTGCTGGCTTGGCGATCGACACGGTTCTGGCCGCTATGGATGGCCGCTTGCCAACTGACGGCTGTGCTGAGCCATATCGTGAAGCTAGTCGATCCTGCCATGCAGGCGACCGGCTATGCGATTCAAGCGCAGATCTGGGCGTATCCCATGGTGCCGTTGGCAGCGATCGGCGCCTGGCGCTTTCGGCGGCGTCTGCGAGCTGGTGTGATCGAACCAGCCTGGAAACCGGCTCTCGCCTAACCATGGGATCCCGTCGATGAAGAAGGAACGGGCGCAGCTCGCAGCCGAACTCTACGCCGCACGTCGGGAACGCGATAAGATCTTCGGACCGGCCCGAACAGGGTTCGGTGAACCGGGCTGGGATATGCTTCTGCGCCTGTATGTCGCAGATGCGGTGCAGCAGAAGATCCCGCTGACGGAGTTGGTTAGAGCGGCCGGCGTGGATGCGGAAATCGCCACTCCATACGTTCAGTGGATGGTGTCCGTCGGCCTCGCGCTCATGAGTGACAACGACGAAACTTTCGGACCCGTGGTGGCACTTCAGGCTGCTGGTCGGACTTTGATGAACCGCTACCTTGATAGTCAGGGTGCTGGCCGCGCCAGCCGAACTCATTTGCATTAAGGGCGCCTGACGGCGCCACTTAACAGCCGCTACCCGGCGCAGTTACAGGGGGTAACAAATACGGGGGTATCGCAGGGGTATCGGGCGCCGATCGCGTGCCCAAACCCTAGCATTTCTGCGGGTCTCGGTGGCCCGCGGCGGATGGGGTATCCGCCCTGCGGTCTCCCCAAATTTGAGTAGGGCACGATCGTTCGTGCCACATTTGCGGGCTCAAATGTCAAAGGTGCGGTAAGTGGGCCCATCATAGAAGACACTGGATTACATACACTGGCATATGGCAAATCGAAGGAGCGACCATGCCAACTGCTCACTGCGTCGGTACGCCCGACGGAACCATACTACATGTCGACCACAATTTCTGTTTACTGATGGGGCGGGCTGAGGCGGACCTGATCGGCATGTCCTACAAAGCACTTACCTTCGCGTCGGACATCGACAAGAGTGCCAAGATGCTGAGCGGCCTAGCCGATCGCGACGCGCCGACTAGAATGAGCAAGCGATATGTCCGCCCAGATAGAAGCGTTGTTCGAGCCGAAATCCTGGTATCCAAGTTCGACAAGGAGGGACGGATAGTCACCACCTTGTGGTGGAATGACGATGATCGCTTTCTTGCCTCACCTAGAGCTTTGTGGAGTGTGGCCGTCCACGTGCGACACCTCTACTCATGCAGGATGCAGGAACTCGGGGCCGACCTGTTCGGGGATTTCATCGGCGCAATACTACTTCACGCTTATTTAGCAGAGGCAGAGGGGCGCATCGTTCGCATCGAAGATATCGCCAAGGGAGTTGGCATCAGCATTCGCACCACCGAACGGTGGGCCACTGCCCTGGATAAACGCGGGCTTTTGTGTGTGTCCGATGAAGGGGCTAGAACGGTGCAGCTTACCGCCGAGGGGGTATTGAAAATGGAGGCCTTGCTGACCGCAGCTATTCGGCCTGCATCCTACCCACCGAAATCGCTCTCGAGCGCCTGAATTACATAATCTAAGTTCGCTGCTTCCACTGCGCGACCCGCTTCGTCTAGGAGTGCAAGAGCCTTTCGGAGCAGAGGAAGCGCCTCGGCAGCTAGGTCCTGTTGTTCACTGCGGTCCATAGGCAATTTCCCGTTCATCCGATTGACTGGAGCTTACCACGCCAGGAGCAACCAGGTCACCATGTCTTCGTGGATCAGCTTATGGGTATCGTGTGGTACGGGAGCGGCCGATATCGCTTTTACCGGGAGCGACGGCGGAGGGTGTCTCCGCCACGTCCTCCGACCTACACCTTCAAGATTTCGAGTAGAGGATCAAAGGCGTAAAGAGCAGCGCGACGCCCGGCCGCAGGTTCAATTGTGCGAAGCATCCCTGTCTCTGAGAGACGCCGCGAAAGGGATCGCGCCGATGATGCCGGGATGCCGGACCGATCTACAAACCGGTCATTTCGGAAAATCGGACTGGCAAACACAAAATCGAGTGCTTGATCATGAAACTGCGAGTTTAGGGCCACGCGGAACCGTTCTCTCATGTCGCTGTGGAGTGCAAAGATCTTGTCGGCAGTTTCAATGTTCACGGATGCCTGAGCATGCATCGCTTGAAGGAAAAAGACGACCCATCCTGTCCAATCGCCTCTAGCTGAGACAGCTCGCATCCTTTCTATATATTCGTCTTTGTGGTTCTCAAAATATCCGGACACGAAGAAATTTGGTTGGCAGATGATCCCGAGCTTCCAGAGCATCAGGGTGATAAGCATTCGTCCAATTCTTCCATTCCCATCCTCAAACGGGTGAAGTGCCTCAAATTCTACATGAGTTAGGGCAGTCTTAATTAATGGACGCATTGTGCTGCCGTTAATGAACTGTAGTAGTCCGCTCATAGCAGGAGCGAGCTGCTCAGGCGCTATTGGCACGTAGTAAATTTTGCCACGACGATCATCGCCGATATAGTTTTGCTCTACTTTGTACGACCCTGGGCGCTTTCTTGCACCCCGCCCTAAGAAAAGCAGCTGCTGGTGAGCCGTCCTGATTAGATGCTCGCTTAGGGGCGCCCCCTCGGCAAGCGCCTGCTGTGCGTTGCGGAGCGCGCGAGAGTACAAGTATGTTTCGACGTCGTCGTTACGAGCTTCTCGGTACGGGTCACTTGCGCCTGCATCTTCCTCTGCCTCAAGGCGATACAGCTCCTCGATCGTAGAGATCGTCCCTTCCATCCTAGATGAACTCACGGCGTCCTGCCGGCGTAATGGCGCAAGAAACAGCTCGCTATTCACCATGTTCGCCATCTTGGCATCATACCGGGCCAACGACGCCGCAGCCTCTTCTAACGGGCCCAGCAGAGCTGCGTAGTCGAAAGCTTCTGGAGGGAAGGCGCCCGTGTGGTAGGAGACGGCATCCGAGAGATCGTACGGTTTGATGCTCATTTAGGGGCTCGCTTTGTCACCAACGGGTGTTGGTCGTTGCCTACTGACGACAAAGTGGCTTGGCAACAGAAATGGCGTCCTTTTTATCATCAAGCCGGTTCGCTGTCAGCCTGCTCGCATCAACCGAGGTTGCTGACAGAACATGCTCTTTGACTGTCGGCAAGTCAGGAGAAGGTCGGGCGATCCACGGCACTGAGCAGTGGGATGAGCATGCCGCTAGAGTATCAGCTGGGTATCGCCGATCAGCGCCTGAACTGGCGGGAGCGGCCATGCTGATGCCACCATGGCGAAGGGCAGCTCCGCTGCGTTGCCTCTTAAACGGCATCGAATCCGCTGCCGATGTCTCCTGGTGGATGTCGAAGATCCCGAGAAGTGTTTAGTAGACGCTATGGCAGCCTTGAATTCCGAGCAGTTGGCCGCAGCGGCAGCGGTGACCAACGCGTATTTGATCCTGAACAAGGACGAGATCTTGGCGCCTCTAAGCCCGGAGAGGTGGTCCTCCTCGACATGCAAAAGCCTCCGAGAGGACCTGCATTCAGCGCTTTCAAGCGTGTTGGACGCCGCCAGCGTCCCGTTCAAGCTGACCTGCTCTTTTGTCCAAGACATGCGGTTTCAGCAGGTTCTCTCAGCAGAGCGCATTAGGTCGCTTGCGCGCACCTCTAGCGGGGGTGATCATGAGGTGGATGAGGCGGCTGCATTCGCCTCGGCGTCCATACGAATGCACGACTTTGTGAAATCGGCTGAGGGAGCAGATTACCTCCGTGACAGGATTCTGGCAGAGTTAGGTCGAGGTCTCATGTCTGACGACGTGGTCCGGACCTCGGAAGAATTGCTGCTGCAATCTTTGGTTGGCGTCTGGGGCGCGTTTGAGGTGTTCGCCTCGTCGTTCGCCACGGCAGCTCTAAACGATCGACCTGAATGGGTCGGGAGGATATTGCGCAGCGAAATCGGTAAACGAATTTTTCCAAAGAGCGGCGTGGCCGTAGAGGCGTTGGAGCGCTTCGGGTTTAACGTCGCTTCTTCCATGGGATACGTTCTTCTCGAGGGCAAGAGACTAGATAGCCTATCGAGTCTAGCTGATTTGATATGTTCGCTAGTTGAGGACGATGACGTGCAGCAATGCTTTAAAGGGCCAGACCTATGGCTTTTAAATCAACGCCGACACTTGGTGGTGCACCGGCGCGGCGTTATCGATCATGACTACCTGAAGAAAACTGGTGAGAAGGCCGATGTGGGGCAGCGTCTTGCTCTAGTTAGCGTTGATCTGGAACGCCATGTCGAAACCGTATGCAAGACGGCAATTGCAATATTGGACGCATATGAACGCGCGGCCGATCGTTAAGGTAAGCGGCGCATGATGATTTAGGCTGTAGCGGATGGGTATCAGATCCTCCACATCGGGTATCGCTGCTCTCGCCAAGCCCGAAGATGCGTGACTACGGCGGAGGGTATCTCCGCCGCCTTTCTAACGCTTTAGTTAGCGAGCAGGCAGGTGATGCAACTCAGAGTAAGCTTGTCTTACGTTGCGGCAATCCTGCGAATCTTCGCCATAAGCGACGCACTCATCGAGCCGCTTTTGGAGAGCGTCCTGATGACCTTTATAATATTCTACGGTCTTTGACGAAGAACAGGCGCATACGGCCAGCCCGAACGTCAATGCGACCAGCGTCATCTTTTTCATAACGCCTCCTGGCACGGCAGAGCCCGATGCTACAAGCAGTGTTATCTGCGGGAGGGGCTGCATGGTCATGCCGTGCACTCCCTTACGGCCGGCGGAAATCAGCCTGTCATGTCTGGTTTGCGCAATTGGGGGGGAAGCCCGCCTCTTGCCACCCTGCAAATTAGCTGCCCTACTCTCCGCCTTCGCGCTGGGAAGCTTCGCCTTCCGTTGCCAACACTGCAGCCCGATTTAAATGTGCGTCGCGCTGCTCCGGAGTCGATGCACTTGCCGCGGCTTCAAGCTGGGCTTCAACTAGTTCTTCGTAATCGGCGTAATTAAGACATTCAGCCAAGGTCGCTCCGTTCGTCTCTCGCATGAGCTGAGAGGTACGAGCGGACGGTGCGGGGGATGCGCCGCCAGGCTGGCTTACTAGACGAGCTGGGGCATTTGCTGGTTCAGTCGACTGGGTACAATCTGAGAAAATACAGGGTATTGAGGGCACGAAAGCGGCAGAAATGCGTGACCGCGGGGGATGTGGTATCCGCCGACGGCGGGTATCTCCGCGTCCTCCGCGAGTAAGCTGTCTCTGGCGGTAGCAGGCCCAGCCAATGTACCGGCAGGCTCACCGAGCTAGCTATCTTCATCGATCGGCTAAATCTCACAAGTCGTCTTCTTTTCAGTCGCTTGGCAGGGCCGGTAAGCTCCTTTTACCAATTGCCTGCCATGCGGCGTTCATGACCAATTCTAACATAAATTTCATTCCCGAACGTACATTGACCGAGCGTGTAAGCTCAGCTTTCGGGCCTGATGAGGCGAGGGCGGATCAGGCTGAGCGGGCGCGGGTGCATGCTTCCAATTGCGTGGTGCTGGCGGTGGTGACGTCGCCGCCGCTCGCGGCTGATCTGATCGACAGAGCGATCGAGCTTACCCGCTGTGCGGAGGGCGCAGACCTGCTCCCTAGCGGCAAAGGGCCTTGCACCGCTCACAGTCTCGGATTTACGAAGCGTGATGAGTAAGTCTTCGCGCGTTAAGCTGCCTACCGGCGCGGCTGATCTTCTGTCGCTAGCGGAAGCGGTGCAGGCAGCGAGTCACGCGCGCGCTGTCGCCTTCACCAAGTTGGCTAACGTGGTTGTCGACCCCTCCTGGGATATTCTCCTCTTCCTGTTCATCGCGCAGGGGCGGGGTGAACGAGCGACGGTTATCCAGGCCTGCAACGGTACATTGGCGCCAAGAGCTACAGCGATCAGACATATCCAGATTTGCGAGCAGCACGGCTACGTCACCCGTGTTGCTGATACCGTGGATCGAAGGCGTGTCTTTCTAAGCTTGGCGCCAAGCGGCGTTGCCGCCATGCGGGAGTATCTGGAACAGATCCCGCTAGTGCCAGTGGAGTGCGGAGCACGTGCTGGGAGCGAATGCCAATGACTGGTCGGCGGGGTATTTGTTGAAGTACTTGGAAGCATTAGGGGCTTAAAAGACGCAAAAAGCTTGGCAACGGCGGGATGGAGTATAGACTGCTTCACAATCGACAATCAGTCGCAGGGTGCTTTAGATCCCCTGCACAAAGCGAAAATGGGCCCGGGCGTCTTCCCCCATCAGGTGCTGCAGAACAGTCCAAAATCCTGTCACGGCGTTGCTACCCGAAGCCTTATACGCGCGTGCAATGTTGTCATGCAGGCCATCGAAGATCGTCTTTTCCAACTCAGCGCCCTCGGGGGTAAGCCGGAGCAGACGCTGGCGGCGGTCACGCTCGTTGGGCTGCTGTTCCATCAAGCCCTTGGAGACCAGGTACTGACACACGCGTCCGAATGACTGCTTGGAAATATCCAGGACCGCGAGCAGTTCAGACACATTAATCCCTGGACGCCGTGCTACGAAGTACAGGACGCGATGGTGAGCACGGCCGAGGCCCAGTGCTGCGAGCGTCTCGTCCGCGTGCTTCAGATGGCGCGTATGAGCGAAGAAGAGCAGGTCCATCCCGCCGCGGATCGTTTCCTCGCGTAGGAACTGGTCACGTGGAGGAAGAGAGATGTCCGACATGGCGTCGCGTTGCCTGATCGCTCGACATTAGGCCAGACCCACAAAGCGCGAATGCGCGCAGAGGGGAGGGCGACGCGAAACATCCAAAAAGCCGCATCGTTCCGGACAAATATCCACGCTTTGCAGAACTCACAGCCTAAGCGCCGATGTCACACGGGACTCTAGCGCCCCAGAGCAATTCCCTCTATGTTCCGCAGCATGACGGGGGTTGTTGCAGCGCCACCGCGGCGGGTTGAGGCGCTTGCCTATATTGTCGAGCGGATCCAGCGATCTGGCACCAGTCCGAGCTACGGCGAAATCGGGTTGGCGCTTGAGCCTCGCGTAGTCCGTACACGGGCGCGGCAGCTGGTTGACCAACTAGTCGAGCTCGGCCTGATAGAGCGGCCGCCCGCCTCCCGCCGAGGTATCCGTATCCGCGATCTCGCACGCTGCCGCCAAGTCATTGGCGAAGCACTTGGGCAGCGTGGCTGTTGGATCGCGCAGCCGCTCGGTGCCCTGCAGCCTCCCCACTGTACAATTGAGCAGCTGCCGTTGCTGCCGCTTATCGTGGAAGATCCCGGCGTACACTGATTGGGATCAACATGACCATCGACACCAAGAGCATGCGCAAATTGCTCGAAGCCGCACCTGGCAACAGGGTGGCGATGGAGAAAGACCACGTGCGCAGGCTCCTTGATGTGGTCGAGGTGGGGCAATCGGCCGCGTTGGCGTTGGCGGGGCTAAGCCTCATCCTGCCGGAACAGGCAGTCCAGGCATGACCGGCAAGCCCCATCCCGCCGCGATCGACGTCAATGGTGCTTGGTACCTGCGCGATGCCAAGGGAGCGCTCGTCCCGATCGAGCTGGTGAAGCCGATCGACCTCCTCATCGACGAACTAGTCTGCACGACGCTGGATGAGGCCCACGCCGTGTCGGCAGCCCTCTCCGCATTCAAGCAGCGCACCTTCGAACGTGTCGGCGAGCTGCAGGCGCTGCTGGCGCAAGACTATGGCGCCGCCATTGGCGGCAAGAAGGGCAACATCACGCTGCCGGCATACGACGGGCGCGCCAAGGTGCAGGTCGCCGTCGCGGACCAGCTTGAACTCGGCCCGGAACTGCAGGCCGCCAAGAGCCTGATCGACGAATGCCTGCGCGAA
>NZ_JALNUP010000007.1 GCF_026540855.1 Sphingomonas sp. GC_Shp_5 | reverse complement strand
CGCATCCTCCCGCCCATGGCATTCTGGGCCTATCTCCTGCGCTGCAGCGACGGCAGCTATTATGCCGGCCAGACCGACAATCTCGAGGCGCGGATCGGCACGCATCATTCCGGCCTGTACGGTGGCTACACCGCCAGTCGCCGCCCCATCACGCTGGTCTGGTGCCAGGATTTCCCCTCCCGTCTCGAAGCGCTTCAGTCGGAGCGGCAGATCAAAGGCTGGTCACGAGCGAAGAAGGAGGCACTGATCGCTTCCGATTGGGACCGGATCAGTCTACTCGCGCGCAATCGCCAGGCGGCGAGGAGCCCTTCGACAGGCTCAGGGCGAACGGAGGCGGAGAGGATGCCGCCTGTCTCCGGTCGGGCTGACCCTGTCGAAGCCCCGCCCCGCACCACCTCACCGGACGCAACAACACCATGACCGAACCCACCCAACATTGCGGCCTGATCGCCGTCGTCGGCGCACCGAACGCGGGCAAGTCCACCCTGGTCAATGCGCTCGTCGGCCAGAAGGTCGCGATCGTCAGCCCCAAGGCGCAGACCACCCGCACCAAGCTGCTCGGCGTCGCCATTCAGGACGACGCGCAGATCCTGCTGGTCGACACCCCCGGCATCTTCGAGCCGCAGCGGCGGTTGGATCGCGCGATGGTATCCGCGGCGTGGAGCGGCACCGAGGGCGCGGATCTGCTCGCGCTGGTGGTGGACGGCAAGGGCGGAATCGGCAGCAAGGTGACCGCGATCGCCGAGGCGCTGAAGGACCGGCCCGAGCCCAAGATCCTGATCCTCAACAAGGTGGACGTCGCCGACAAGCCCAAGCTGCTGCTCCACGCCGAGAAGCTCAACGCGCTGGTCGATTTCGCCGACACCTGGTTCGTCAGCGCCGCGACCGGCGATGGCCTCGCCGAGCTCAAGTCCGCGCTCGCCACGGCGATGCCGGCGGGCCCCTGGCATTATCCCGAGGACCAGGTGTCCGACGCGACCGAGCGCGCGCTCGCCAGCGAAGTGACGCGCGAGCAGATCTATCTCCAGCTCCATGCCGAGCTCCCTTATGCGAGCGCGGTCGAGACCGAGAAGTACAGCGAGCGCGAGGATGGGTCGGTGGAGATCCACCAGCAGATCCTGGTCGAGCGGCCCACCCAGCGCGCGATCGTGCTCGGCAAGGGCGGCAGCCGGATCAAGACCATCGGCGAGCGCGCGCGGACCGAGCTCGCCGCGATCATGGGCCGACCGGTGCACCTCTATCTCCACGTCAAGGTCAAGCCGGGCTGGGACGAGGACCGCGAGGTGTATCGCGATCTGGGGCTCGACTGGGTGGAGTAAGCGGGGGGCTCTTTGCCCTCTCTTCAGGGAGATCCCAGCTTTCGCTGGGATGACGAATTGGGGGAAGACTGATTAGGTCCGTCATCCCAGCGAAAGCTGGGATCTTCCCGAAGAGAGGACGGTCAGGTCGCGGCAGCCTCCTGCCAAGCCTCACCCCCCGGCGAGCATCTCATCCACCCACGCCGGCACCAGCACGCCGGCCGCGCCCAGCCGCGTTTCGGCGAAATGGCGGCTTCCCGCCGACCGCTCGAGGTTGAGCTCGAGCGTGTCCGCGCCATAGGCGTCGGCCATCTGCACGAAGCCGGCAGCGGGATAGACCGCGCCCGAGGTGCCGATCGAGACGAACAGATCGGCCGCCGCCAGCGCCGCCTCGATCCGCTCCATCTGATAGGGCATCTCGCCGAAGAACACGATGTCCGGCCGCAGCGCCGCGCGGCCGCACGCGGCGCATACGGTGTTCGGCGGCAGCGACCCGGTCCAGCTCCCGCGCCCGCCGCACGCCGCGCACAACGCCGCGTTGAGTTCGCCATGCATGTGCAGCACCCGCCGCGTACCGGCGCGCTCGTGGAGGTCGTCGACATTCTGCGTGACGATCAGCAGCTCGCCCGGCCAGCCAGCATCGAGCCGCGCGAGCGCCCGGTGCGCCGCATTGGGCGTGACATGGCCGAGCGCCGCCCGCCGCAGGTCGTAGAAGCGATGCACCAGCACCGGATCGGCGGCGAGCGCCTCGGGCGTGCAGACGTCCTCCACCCGATGCCCCTCCCACAGGCCGCCCGGCCCCCGGAAGGTGGCGATCCCGCTTTCGGCGGAGATGCCGGCGCCGGTGAGGATGACGATGTTGGGGTGGAAGGTCATGGACGAGGCCGCGGTAAGAGAAATCGCAGGTGGTGCCTAGCTGACAATCCCCGTGCCGGGCGGCAGGGCAGGACGGCGATCACCCGTTCGCCTGCCCGCCTTGACCGTGGGCGCCTACCGGCCGGCCCTCATATCCGATCGTCGCACCCCGTTGGTCACGCGGCGGGCGTCACCCTTGTTTCTCGTATTTCGCGATACTTTGAACGATCGCGGCTCGCTTGATCATGTCGGGAAGATCGCCGCGGCCGTCGTACAGGCCGTGCAAATAGCCGATGTCAAAGGCGGTCGCCGCCTGCGGTGATCCGGCCGTGCCCCCGGCGAACAACGACAACATCGATCGCTGGCCCAGCCGCGGGTCGGGACGAGCCCCCGTGAGCGCGCGGACCGCGGCATAGTCGGCGACCTGCCTCAACGAACGACCCGCCCCGCATCCCGGTCGATGACCACCGTCGCGCTGAGGATATCGCGTCTGACCGGCAGCGATACGATGCTCGATGTCGCCACCCGCAGGTCGGGCGCCTTGTCGGCATAGTAGATGGGCCGATCCCCGTCCCGGCTGCGTATTTCCGTTTCGGTCCACGCCTTTACCGGTGACGGGTCGGCGATGATGCGCCTCATGTCGTCTAGCGACTGGCTGGCGACGCCCGGAGAACCCCGTGTCAGCAGGCGGCGAACGGCAGTTTTGCCATTGTTGACGAACATGATGATGACGTTGGGCGCGCAGCCTGGCGATCCCACTCTCAGCCCGACCGACGCGGCGAGCTCTTCCACGCGATCGACGATCAGGTGATCCGCCGCATCGGTAAGCCCGGCACTGGCGGCGCAGATCGGATCGGTAAACCGTGCGACGGGATCTTTGGCGCGGAGCGGGGGCGCGACGCTGTCCAGGGCTGCGCGCGTGCTCTGGAGCTCGGGCGCGTGAACCACAATGTCGGATGATCGCCGATCATCGGCCAGTGGCTGCAAGGCTAAGGCTAATGTCGCCAGCAACAGCATCGACGTCTCCTTCCGGAATCCACGCTAGCAATCGTTTTGCGAGATATGATGTTCCCACGGGTTCAAAGCCAACGATATGCCGCCCGTCGGTGATCGCAACCGGAAAGTGCACCGCCGTCGTCGGGCGCCGCGGCCGGGTGCCCGTGCCACCACCAAACTAGGCCGGGCCGCTGTCCTACACGGTCGCCGTGTGGTAGATCCTGGGCAGATTTACGCTCCTTCTCATTGTCGAAGAATCGGAAACGATGGGCGTTGATGATGTCCCTGGTTGATCTCAACTTCCTCAACTTGTCACCGCTGGATGCGACGCGATCCGGCAGGTGGGGCGACTCAGCGGCCAACAAAAACCGCGCCGCCCCCTGTCGCCGGCGCGCGCTTTCGTGCCAAGGAGCAGGGGTGATGACCAGCCGCCTTGATCCTCTTCGCCGCCCTCCCACGTGGCTCGCCCGCGCGTCCGCCCGATCGGGTGCGGCGGCATGACCGCGATCGGCATCTATGGCAGCCGCGGCCGGATGGGGCGGGCGATCACCGACATGATCGATGCCGAGGGCGCGACCTTCGCCGGCGGCGCCGATGCCGACGGCGATGCCGCGATGCTCGCCCGCGCCAGCGACGTGCTGGTCGATTTCTCGGTGGCCTCAGCGCTCGACCATCATCTCGCCGCGGCGCGCGCCGCGGGCACGCCGCTGGTGATCGGCACCACCGGCCTTAGCCCGGCCCAGCATGCCGCGATCGATGCCGCCGCCGCCGACATTGCGGTGCTGCAGACCGGCAACACCTCGCTCGGCGTCACCCTGCTCGGGCTGCTGGTGCGCGAGGCGGCGTCGCGGCTCGGCCCCGACTGGGACATCGAGATCCTCGAAAGCCACCACCGCTACAAGGTCGATTCGCCCTCGGGCACCGCGCTGCTGCTCGGCGAGGCCGCCGCCGAGGGGCGGGGGACCACCTTGTCCGAAGTGCGGGTGGACGGCCGCGCCGGGCTGGTCGGCGAGCGCAGCGAGGGCACGATCGGCATGGCGTCGCTGCGCGGCGGCTCGGTGGTCGGCGACCATGACGTGATCTTCGCCAGCGACGGCGAGCGGCTGACGCTCAGCCATCACGCCCAGGATCGGTCGATCTTCGCCAAGGGGGCGGTCAAGGCGGCGTTGTGGCTCGCCGGGCAGCCGGCGGGACGCTACGTCATGGGCGACGTGCTCGCGCTGTGAAACGCATCCTGTGAAGCGCATCCTGTGAAAAAGGCCGACGTCGTCGACTTCTACCATCGGCTGGCTGAAGCGAACCCGCATCCCGAGACCGAGCTCGACTATGGCAATCCGTTCCAGCTCGTGGTCGCGGTGGCGCTGTCGGCGCAGTCGACCGATGCCGGCGTCAACAAGGCGACGCGGCGCCTGTTCGCCGCGGTGACGACGCCGGCCGAGATGGTCGCGCTCGGCGAGGAGGGGCTGAAGCAGCACATCAAGACGATCGGGCTGTTTAACACCAAGGCGAAGAACGTGATCGCGCTGTCACAGGCGCTGATCGCCGATCATGGCGGCGAGGTGCCGAACGACCGCGCGGCGCTCGAGGCGCTGCCAGGGGTGGGGCGCAAGACCGCCAATGTCGTGCTCAACGTCGCCTTCGGTGCCGAGACCTTCGCGGTCGACACCCATATCTTCCGCGTCGGCAACCGCACCGGGCTGGCCCGCGGCAAGACGCCGCTCGCGGTCGAGCTGAAGCTGGACAAGGCGACACCGCAGCCGTTCCGCCTCCATGCCCATCACTGGCTGATCCTCCACGGTCGCTACGTCTGCAAGGCGCGCACTCCCGAATGCTGGCGCTGCATCGTCGCCGATCTATGCGCCTACAAGCCCAAGACGCCGCCGCCCGCCGCCAAGTCCGGCACGCCGCCTGCGATAAACGGCTAGCGCGGCCGCATCCACTTTGCTACGCGCGCTCCTCCAGGCACCCGTAGCTCAGCTGGATAGAGCGCTGCCCTCCGAAGGCAGAGGCCACTGGTTCGAATCCAGTCGGGTGCACCATTTTTCCGCATCGCCATGCTACGCCTCACCGAACTGACGCTGCCGCTCCATCATCCGGACGAGGCTCTGCCCGCTGCCATTTGCAAGCGGCTGCGGATCACGCCGCGCGAGCTCGTCAAGCATGTGATCGCGCGGCGGGCGCACGATGCGCGCGACAAGACCAACATCCAGCTGGTCTATTCGGTCGACGTCAACGTCAAGAACGAGGAAGCGGTGCTCACCCGCTTCCGCAAGGACCGCAACGTCGGCCGCACGCCCGATACCCGCTACCGCCCGGTCGCCCAATCGAGCGGCGCGGCGCTGCGGCCGGTGGTGATCGGCGCGGGGCCATGCGGCCTGTTTGCGGGGCTGATCCTGGCGCAGATGGGCTATCGGCCGATCATCCTCGATCGCGGCAAGGTGGTGCGCGAGCGGACCAAGGACACCTGGGGGCTGTGGCGGCGCAGCGTGCTCAACCCCGAATCGAACGTCCAGTTCGGCGAGGGCGGAGCAGGGACCTTCTCCGACGGCAAGCTCTACAGCCGGATCAAGGACAATCGTTTTCTCGACCGCAAGGTGCTGACCGAGTTCGTCAAGGCCGGTGCGCCCCCCGAGATCCTCACCGAGGCGCATCCGCATATCGGTACCTTCCGGCTGGTGACGATGGTCGAGAGCATGCGCGCGACGATCGAGGCGCTCGGCGGCGAGTATCGCTTCGAACAACGGGTGGACGGGCTCGACATCGATACCGCCGCCGATGGCGAGCGGCGGATCCGCGGGCTGCACCTCCACACCGGCGACTATCTCGAGGCCGACCGCGTCGTGCTCGCGATCGGCCATAGCGCCCGCGACACGTTCGAGATGCTCCATGCCGCCGGCGTTCATGCCGAGGCCAAGCCGTTCTCGCTCGGGGTGCGGATCGAGCATCCGCAATCCTGGATCGATCGTGCGCGGTTCGGCGCGGACGCCGGCAACGACATCCTCGGTGCTGCAGAATATCATATCTCGCATCACTGTTCGAACGGCCGCACCGTCTACAGCTTCTGCATGTGCCCGGGCGGCACGGTGGTGGCGGCGACCTCCGAGGAGGGGCGTGTCGCCACCAACGGCATGAGCCAATATTCGCGCAACGAGCGCAACGCCAACTCAGGGCTGGTGGTCGCGATCGATCCCGAGCGCGACTATCCGGGCGACCCGCTCGGCGGCATTGCGCTGCAGCGGCATTGGGAATCGCTGGCGTTCGTCGCCGGCGGCTCGAGCTACAAGGCGCCGGCGCAGCGGCTCGGCGACTTCCTGGCCGGGCGACCCTCGACGAGCCTCGGCACAGTGGTGCCGTCATACCGGCCCGGGGTGACGCCGACCGATCTCGCGCAATGCCTGCCCGATTTCGCGGTCGCGGCGATGCGCGAGGCGCTGCCGGTGTTCGGCCGCCAGATCCCGGGCTACGACCATCCCGACGTGGTGATGACCGGCGTCGAGACCCGCACCTCCTCGCCGGTGCGCTTCACCCGCGGCGACAACCTCCAGAGCCTCAACACCACAGGGCTGTTTCCGGCGGGCGAGGGGGCAGGCTATGCCGGCGGCATCCTGTCCGCGGCGGTGGACGGGATCAAGGTCGCCGAGGCGCTGGCGCTGAGCCTCGGCGCGTAAGGGGCGCGGCGTGGCCCAGCTGATCCTGTTCAACAAGCCGTTCAACGTGCTGACCCAGTTCACCGACGGCACCAGCGCACCGAACCACACCAGGCGGGCAACGCTCGCCGACTATATCGAGGTGCCCGGGGTGTATCCAGCGGGACGGCTCGACCTCGACAGTGAGGGACTGTTGCTGCTGACCGACGATGGTCGGTTGCAGGCGCGGATCGCCGATCCCAAGTTCAAGCTCGCCAAGACCTACCTCGTCCAGGTCGAGGGCATACCAAGCGAGGACAGCCTCGCGCAATTGCGACGCGGCGTGTTGCTGAAGGACGGCATGACGCGGCCGGCCGAGGCGGCGTTGATCGACGATCCGGGGCTTTGGCCGCGCATCCCGCCGATCCGGGTGCGCCAGAGCATCCCCGATCGCTGGCTGAGGCTGACGATCCGCGAAGGCCGCAACCGCCAGGTGCGACGCATGACCGCCGCGGTGGGTCACCCGACCTTGCGGCTGGTGCGATGGAGCATCGGGGAGTGGACGGTAGCCGGCATCGAGCCGGGTAAGTGGCGGCGCGAGGAGGCGGGCTAGACGTCCGCGAAGGAAGGAAGAAGAAACGAGCCGCTGGTGAGGCTCGGTCTTGCCTCAGGATGCGGCGGCGACCACCGGCATGATGCGCGGTGCGGCTTCGCGCTCCTGGCGCATCGTCTGGGTGCGCTCGGCGCGGACGGCCATGGCCTCCCACGAACTCGCGGCGCGATCGCAGCGGTCGCGGACATTGTCCAGCGTCGCACTTGCCGCATTGGCCCGCTCGAGGTTCGCCTGCTTGCGGAAGAATTCAGCATCACCGGACATTGTGGAACCTCGTCGTCTGGTAAGAAGAACGGCGGCCCCGGATGGGGCCGCCGCCGGAAGATCAGTCTGCAGGCTGCAGGTTGACCGCCGCCATCTTGCCGCGACGATCCTCTTCGAGATCGTAGCTGACGCGCTGGTTGTCGGCCAAGGTGGACATGCCCGCACGCTCGACGGCGGAGATGTGCACGAATGCGTCCTTGCCACCCTCGTCGGGGGTGATGAAGCCAAAGCCCTTGGTGGCGTCGAAAAACTTGACGGTGCCGGTAATCATGTAGGTATTCCTTCAACTGCGCACGTTCGAAAGGCGAACGACGCCGCTAAGGCAGCAGGGAAGGAAGGAAGTAGGAGCCGCAAAGCGCCGAAGACCGTCAATGTGCGACTGTAGCAACACCTATATGGGCCATTTCTCGTCTTTCCGCAAGGCAAGGCCGCGATACCGGCCCGTCCGAAGGCCGTTCTACCGTTTTCTCGCCACCGCGGTCAGCGTGGTCGCGGGGGTGATGATCTCGACATCGGTCTTGAGGTGCAGCAGCTTCACGCCGGGGCCGGCGGTGACCGCGGCGGCGAGGGCGGGAGCAAAGTCGGCGGTCTGCTCCACGGTCGCGGCCCAGGCGCCGTAGGCACGGGCGAGGGTGGCGAAATCGGGGTTGCGAAGCGCGGTCGCGGAGACGCGGCCGGGAAACTCGCGCTCCTGGTGCATGCGGATGGTGCCATAGGCGCCATTGTCGACGACGATGACGATCAGATCGGCGTCATGCTGGATCGCGGTGGCGAGTTCCTGGCCGTTCATCAGGAAATCGCCGTCGCCCGCAAGCGCAACCACGCTGCGCCCGCGATGGCGCAGCGCCGCGGTGACGGCGGCGGGCAGACCATAGCCCATCGCACCGGCAGTGGGCGCCAATTGCGTGCCGGGGCCGGCATAAGGCCAGAAGCGATGCCACCAGCTCGAGAAATTGCCGGCGCCGTTGCAGATGATCGTGTCCGCCGGCAGCGCCTCGCGCATCGCGGTGACGCAGGCACCAAGGTCGAGCGCAACGCCGTCGCGCGGCTGCGGTGTCGACCAGCGCTGCCATGCCGCATGGGCATGCTCGCGGTCGGGCCATGGCGCACGGTCGAGCGCAGGCAGCGCAGTGGCGATTTCGGCCATGCCCGCGCAGACCGCCAGATCGGCGCGATAGGTGCGATCGAGTTCGGTCGGGTCGGGGTGGACGTGGATCAGTTGCTGGCCGGCGTGATCGGGGGTGATCAGCGTATAGCCGTCCGTGGTCGCCTCGCCGAGCCGCGCGCCGAGCACCAGCAACACGTCCGCCGCCCTGATCCGGGCGAGCAGTTCGGGGTTGGGGCCATAGCCGAGATTGCCTGCATAGACGCTCGAGCCGTTGGCGATCGCATCCTGGCGGCGGAAGGCGGCGGCGACCGGCATGCCGGTCCGCTCGGCCCAGGCGGTGAAGGCGCGGGCTGCGGCGGCGTCCCAGCCGGCACCGCCGATGATCGCCACCGGTCGCTCGGCTTTCGCGAGCATGGACCCGATCGCGGCGATCGGGGCGGCATCCGCGGCCTGCGCCACACGCTCCACCCGCGGCCGGTCGAGCGCGTCGACCTCGTCGAGCAGCATGTCTTCCGGCAGCGCGAGCACTACCGGGCCGGGGCGGCCGTTGATCGCCACCGCATAGGCGCGGGCGACATATTCGGGGATGCGGCGGGCATCGTCGATCCGCGCCGCCCATTTGGCGAGCGGCGTGAACATTGCCTGGAAATCGACTTCCTGGAACGCCTCGCGATCGCGGGTGCCGCGATCGACATCGCCGATGAACAGGATCATCGGTTGCGAATCCTGCATCGCGACATGGACGCCGATCGAGGCGTTGGTCGCGCCGGGCCCACGGGTGACGAAGGCGACGCCGGGGCGATGGGTGAGGGTGCCATCGGCGCAGGCCATGAACGCCGCGCCGCCCTCCTGCCGGCACACAATGGTCTCGATCTCCGGTGTGTCGTGGAGCGCGTCGAGCACCGCGAGGAAGCTTTCGCCCGGCACGGTAAACAGGCGCTCGCAGCCTTGCGCCACGAGTTGATCGACGAGGATGCGGCCACCGGTTCTGGTCATGCCCCGTCATGCCGCCGGTGCGCGCGCAAGTCGAGGTGGCGCTCGCTTGACCGGATGATCCGCCGCGTTATCGCCCGGATGATGAGGAACATGGTGATGACGAACACCGCGAGCACGGCACGCAAGCGGACGCAGGGCGCAGCGGCTTGGCTAGCGGCCGGCGCGGTGCTGGCGCTGACAGGGTGCGCTGGCCAGCAGGCAGCGCGGCCGCAGCCCTTGCCGCGCGCCGGTACGGTCTATGAGGCCGATGGGCGGAAGGTGCAGCTTACCGGTCTGACCGCGTTGCCCGCACCGTCGAGCGCGTCCGCGGCGGGAACCTCTCCTCTCGCCGCTGGCGACACCGTGCCGCCAGGCTATCAATTCCTCTACGGCTCGGGCGAAGCCGCCGCGTTGAGCCGCCAGGCGTTTCGCGGGCTCGTGACGCTGGCGGTTGCCGATCATGATCGGCACGCCGGCCACAGCGTGGTGCTGGCGCCGGACGCGACGCTGGCGGCGCCGTCATGGGTGGATTGCGCCACCAAGCCGCATGCCGCGGTGTTCGATGCGGACGAGACGGTGCTGCTCAACCTCGGCGCCGAGGAACAGGCGGCGCGGCACCCCGGTCCGTTCGACGCGGAGCAATGGACCCGCTGGGAGCGGACCGGCGCAGCCGCGGTCGCGCCGGCTCCTGGCGCGGTGGAGGCATTTGCAGCGCTCCGACACGCCGGCGTCACGGTGATCATCAATTCCAACCGCGACGTGACGACCGCAGCCGGCACGGTGGCGGCGTTGAAGGCGGCGGGACTCGGCAGCTTCACGCCTGGCGAGACGCTGTTCCTGCGCGACGGATCCAGCGGCAAGGATGGCCGGCGCGCCACCATTGCGCAACGCTATTGCGTGGTGGCGATGGCGGGCGACCAACTCGGCGATTTCAGCGACCTGTTCGCGGCGATCTCCTCGCCCGCGGTGCGCCGCGCCGCGGCCGATGCCGGGGCGATCGGCGAGCGTTGGGGGAATGGCTGGTTCGTGTTGCCCAACCCGGTGTACGGCAGCGCGCTGAAGGGCGGGTTCGACGATGTCTTCCCGCTCGACAAGCGCTGGACCGATCCCGGCGCGGCAAGCGGCCAGTGAGCGCTCTGACCACCCTGTCCGCGCGACGCATGTGCGCATGATCCTGCGCCGGCGGGGCGTACGGCTCGCGACGGCAGGACTGGCGCTCGTCGCGGGGCTGGCGGTGGTCGCGGCCGAGGCGGTGTCGCCGCCGCGGCTGCTGAGCTGGGCGGATGCCGCGGCCGGTGGCGGCTGGGGCGCCGAGGAGGCAGCGAGCGCGGTGCCGTTTGGCACCGAGGGGCAGACGCTCGATATCTGGCGACCGACCGCCGCGGCCACGGCCGGCAGCTTGCCCGTCCTGATCTTCTTCTACGGCGGCGGCTGGGTGAACGGCGACCGCGCTGCATATGCGTTCGCGGCGCGCGCCTTCGCCAAGGCCGGTTTCGTCGTGGTGGTGCCCGATTATCGCAAGGTGCCGGGAGTGCGTTTCCCCGCCTTCCTGCAGGATGGCGCGCAGGCGGTGCGATGGACCCGCGATCATGTCGCCCGCTTCGGTGGCGATCCGCGGCAGATCGCGCTCGCGGGCCATTCGGCGGGCGCCTATAATGCGGTCATGCTCGCGCTCGACCCGCGCTGGCTACGCGCCGAGGGCGTCGATCCGCACATCGTCCGCGCTGCGATCGGGCTGTGCGGGCCCTATGATTTCTACCCGTTCGATAAGAAGCGCTCGATCGATGCGATGCAGGGGGTCGCCAGCCCGGCGCTGACCCAGCCGATCCACTTCGCCCACGCCGATGCGCCGCCGCTGCTGCTCGTCACCGCGAGCGACGATACCGAGGTGCGCCCCTATAACGCGGTAAATCTATACCGCCGGTTGCGCAGCCTCGGCGCGCCGGTCGTGTTCCGTGACTATGCCGGGCTGACCCACGAGAATGTGGCGATGGCGCTGTCGCGACCCTTCCGCGGCAAGGCGCCGGTCCTGGCGGACAGCGTGAGCTTTCTCGACCGGGTACTCGTCGCCGATCACCACCCCACCACCAAATGACCGGTCATTTCAGGCATGTCGGGCTTGGCTGGCGCGCAACTTTCGGTTAACGCGCGCCGATCATGGCTTCCCGACCACAGACGCTCTACGACAAGATCTGGGCCGCGCACGTCGTCGAACGGCGCGACGACGGCACCTGTCTGATCTACATCGATCGCCACCTCGTCCATGAGGTGACCAGTCCCCAGGCGTTCGAGGGGCTCCGCGTCAGCGGCCGCCGCGTCCGCCGGCCCGAGCTGACGCTTGCGGTGCCCGATCACAATTTGCCGACGACGCCGCGGGTCGACGCCGCCGGGCGGCTGCTGCCGATCGCGGATGCCGAGAGCGCCCAGCAGCTCGACGCGCTGCGCCGCAACACCGCCGAATTCGGCATCGACTATATCGACGCGATCGCCGCCGAGCAGGGCATCGTCCATGTCGTTGGCCCGGAACTGGGCTTCACCCTGCCGGGCACCACCCTGGTGTGCGGAGACAGCCATACCTCGACGCATGGCGCGCTGGGCGCGCTGGCGTTCGGCATCGGCACCAGCGAGGTTGAGCATGTGCTCGCCACCCAGACGCTGCTGCTCAGCCAGTCGAAGAACATGGAAGTGCGGGTCGACGGCAGCCTCGGCTTCGGGGTCAGCGCCAAAGACGTGATCCTGGCGATCATGGGCCGGATCGGCGCGGCGGGCGGCACCGGCCATGTCATCGAATATACCGGCGAGGTGATCCGCGGCCTCTCGGTCGAGGGGCGAATGACGGTCGCCAACATGTCGATCGAGGGCGGTGCACGCGCCGGGCTGGTCGCGCCCGACGACGTCACCTTCGCCTACCTCAAGGGGCGGCCGATGGCGCCGCAGGGCGACGAATGGAACAAGGCGGTCGGCTGGTGGCGTACGCTCGCCACCGATCCGGGCGCGACCTATGACAAGGTCGTGCGGATCGACGCGACCGACATCGCCCCGGCACTGACCTGGGGCACCAGCCCCGAGGACGTGGTGTCGATCACCGGCGTGGTGCCGGCACCCGAGAGCTTCGCCGATCCCGCCAAGCGCGCCGCGGCCCAGCGCAGCCTCGATTACATGGGCCTCGCCCCCGGCACCGCGATGCAGGATGTCACCGTCCAGCACGTCTTCATCGGCAGCTGCACCAATAGCCGGATCGAGGATCTGCGTGCCGCTGCTTCGGTCGCCAACGGTCGCCATGTTGCCGACGGGGTGCGGGCGATGGTGGTGCCGGGCTCCGGCCTGGTGAAGCGCCAGGCCGAGGCCGAGGGGCTCGACCGGATCTTCGCCGCGGCGGGCTTCGAGTGGCGCGAGCCGGGTTGCTCGATGTGCCTGGCGATGAACCCGGATAAAGTGCCGCCCGGCGAGCGTTGTGCGTCGACGTCGAACCGCAACTTCGTGGGACGGCAAGGGCCGGGCGCGCGGACGCATCTGCTATCGCCGGCAATGGCGGCGGCGGCGGCGGTGACCGGGCGACTCGCCGATGTGCGTGATCTGATGGGAGAAGCGGCGTGAAGAAGGTTCTGGTGATGCTGGTGGCAGGCGCAATGCTCAGCGGCGTGGCGGCCTATGTGGCCGCGGCGCGGACATCGCCGACCCCGGTCAAAACCGAGCGCTGACCCTTCAGCGCCACCCGCATTCCGCGGATCGGCGCCAGTGGAGCTTTCCCGTGAATCCCGTCACCACCGTTACCGGCACCGCCTATCCCTGGGGTGCCAAGAATATCGACACCGATATCATCATCCCCGCGCATTGGCTGAAAACGATATCGCGATCGGGGCTGGCGCGCGGCGCGTTTGAGACGGTGCGGGCGCAGCCGGGCAACGTGTTCGATGATCCGCGCTACACCGGCGCACCAATCCTGATCGCCGGCGACAACTTCGGCTGCGGCTCGAGCCGCGAGCATGCCGCCTGGGCGCTGGCCGACATGGGGGTGAGGGCGGTGATCGCGCCGAGCTTCTCCGACATCTTTTCGGGCAACGCCTTCAAGAACGGCATCGTCCCCGTGGTGCTGCCGCAGGAGGCGGTCGACCGGCTGGTCGAGGTGGCGCAGACCCATCCGGTGACCGTCGATCTTGAGACGATGACGGTGACCACGCCGTTCCAGGACCGCTTCGCCTTCGACCTCGATCCGTTTCGCCGCCGCTGCCTGATGGAGGGGCTGGACGAGATCGGCTTGACCTTGGCGCGGGATACCGCAATTTCGAACTTCGAAGGCGCGATGAACCAGCATCGGCCCTGGATCGAGGGGAGAAGCGGCTATGCGAGCGTTGCTGTCGAGGGCGCCGGGCGGACCTGATACTCTGGAGCTCGCCGAGCTGCCCGATCCCGTGGCAGGCCGCGGCGAGGTTGTGGTCGCGGTCAAGGCCTGCGCGATCAACTATCCCGATGTGCTGATCATCGAGGACAAATACCAGTTCAAGCCACCGCGACCGTTCGCCCCGGGCGGTGAGATCGCCGGTGTAATCGAGACGGTGGGCGAGGGCGTGACCGGCTGGCGGGTCGGCGAGCGGGTGATGGGCGTGATCGGCCATGGCGGCTTGGTCGAGCGGATCGCGCTGGACCCGACGCGGCTGTTCCGCCTGCCCGATGAGCGCGGCTTCATCGATGGCGCAGCATTGCTGCTGACCTATGCGACGACCATTCACGCGCTGCTCGATCGGGGGCGGCTGGCGGCGGGGCGGAACCTGTTGGTGCTCGGCGCCGCCGGCGGCGTCGGGCTGGCTGCGATCGAACTCGGCAAGGCGTTCGGGGCGCGAGTGGTGGCGGCGGTGTCGTCGGAGGATAAAGCCACGGCGGCGCGGGCGGCGGGGGCCGACGAGGTGGTGATCTACGGCCGCGCGCCGTTCGACAAGGATCAATCCAAGGCGCTTGCCGAGCAGTTCAAGGCGGCGGGTGGTCGACAGGGCTTTGACGTGATCTACGACCCGGTCGGCGGGGATTATGCCGAGCCGGCGTTGCGCGCGATCGGCTGGGAAGGACGTTATCTGGTGGTAGGATTTCCTGCCGGTATCCCGCGATTGCCGCTCAATCTCACTCTGCTCAAGAGCTGCGATGTCTGCGGCGTATTCTGGGGCGCGTTTGCCGCGCGCGATCCGCAGGCGAATCAGGCGCATGTCGACCGATTGTTGGCCTTGTGGCGCGACGGCAGCATCGCGCCGCGGATCACCGAGACGTTTCCGCTCGCGCGTGCCGGCGAGGCGATCGCCAGGATCGCGGCCCGCACGGCCATCGGCAAATTGGTCGTGGAGATGGGCTGACGGCGCCGCAGGCCGCTTCATCCATCGGTCCCCCTCCGTTGCGTCGCGCCGGGGGCGGACCTATGTGGGCGAGACGGCAAGAGCGGGGTAAGGCGGCGATGACCAGTTTCGAGGATCGACAGCGCGCCTTCGAGAACAAGTTTGCGCGCGACGAGGAGATGGCGTTTCGCATCACCGCGCGTCGCAACCGGCTGCTCGGCCAATGGGCCGCGGCGCAGATGCAGCTGACACCCGAGGAAACCGATTCCTATGCCAAGTCGGTCGTCCAGGCCGATTTCGAGGAATCGGGCGACGAAGACGTGGTCCGCAAGCTGGTGGGCGATCTCACCGCGGCGGGTGTCGAGATCGACGACGGCACCGTACGTCGTGCGCTGGACGAGAAGCTCGTCGAGGCCCGCCGCCAGCTGATCCAATCCGAGTAGGTACGAACGATATGCCCATGGTTGCCGACGACATCGCCACGCTGATCCGCGCCGCCATTCCCGATGCGGTGGTGGAAATCACCGATCTTGCCGGAGACGGCGATCATTATGCTGCCCGCGTGGTCAGCGCGAGCTTTGCCGGGCTGCCGCTGCGCAAGCAGCACCAAGCGGTCTATGCCGCGCTCGGCGGACGGATGGGCGGCGAACTCCACGCGCTTCAATTGAAGACGGCTGCGGCCTGAAGGATGACGACCATGACCGATGACACCAATGCCCGGATCGACGGGATCGTGAAGACCAACAAGGTGGTACTGTTCATGAAGGGCAGCCCGCTGTTCCCGCAGTGCGGCTTCTCCAGCCGGGCGGTGGCGATCCTCGATCACCTCGGCGCGCAATACGAGAGCGTCGACGTACTCCAGGACCAGGGCATTCGACAGGGCATCAAGGGCTATTCCGATTGGCCGACGATCCCGCAGCTCTATGTCGGCGGCGAATTCGTCGGCGGCTCGGACATCATGATGGAGATGTACGAGAGCGGCGAGCTTGCCGAGCTGCTGCAGGGCGAGAACCAGGGACAGGCCACCGCGGGCTGAGCACCGACTCGGAACGATCCAGAGGAGCGTGACGCCCTAAAAGGGGCTGCGCTCCCGCAATTTGGTGTCTGGCACGTCGCAACCCCGTAGGACGCGTAAGCGTCCGGTGCCGGCGCATGCGCTCGCGTGAAACGGCGGCATAAGCCTTCACGGTGCGGCTTTGCCAGCGGATCTGGGGAAGAGCCGGGTGAGGGTGGGCGACCGCGAGACTGGTAGCAGCGGTCGCCCACCCTGCTGAAACGTTTAAACGTTCGGCTCCCTGAGGTATAGCAGGCTGCGTGCCAGGATTGCTGAAGCACGCCAATCCGCCACTGTTAGTGGTTAATGCCGCACCGCTCTTAAGCCCGCATGTAAAGAAAACTGACAGCGTGAGCGCGACGCGGGCTGCGGGCTTATCGCCCTCCCGTAGATATACCGCATTGACTACGCGTGTAATCGGTATGATTACAGGCGTAGTCAGTAGCGGAGTCGGCGGATGGCGGAGCGTATCAGCGATGCGGAGCATGCGGTGATGGAGGTGCTGTGGGACGAGGCGCCGCTCACCGCTCAGGATGTCGCCGAGCGGGTCGACCCGCAGCGCGGCTGGAGCGCCAACACCGTCAAGACGCTGCTCGGCCGCCTGCTCGCCAAGGCGGTGATCGCGCATGTCCAGGACGGGCGCCGCTACCTCTACCGGCCGCTGGTGGCGCGCGACGATTATGTCGCCGGCGAGTCGCGGCGGCTGATGGACCGGTTGTTCGGCGGCAAGCTGACGCCGCTGGTCGCCCATCTCGCCGAGCGCGACGAGCTCACCAGCCAGGACATTGCGGAGATCGAGGCGCTGCTCCGGGAGTTGAAGCAGTGAGCGGCGTTGCGCTCGCGAGCTGGGCGATCCAGGCGCTGATCGCCTCGACGCTGCTGATGGCGCTGGTGATGGCGATCCGTGCGCCGGTGCGCCGGCTGTTCGGCCCGCAGCTCGGCTATGTCTTATGGGCATTGCCGCTGCTCCGCCTGTTGCTGCCGCCACTGCCCGAGCGCTGGCAGCAGGTGACCGCCACGCCAATCGCCCGCGCGGGCGAGACGCTGTCGGTGATCATCATCACCCCCGGCACAGCGCTGAGCCATGTGGTCGCGCCGCATGCGCAAGCCCCGGCGTGGACGCTGCCGTCGCTCGGCCTCCTTCTTGGGCTGCTGTGGCTGACGGGGAGCGCCGCCTTCCTGTGCTGGCACCTTGCCGCGCATGACCGGTTCTGCCGGCGGCTGCTGCGGTTCGCGGCGCGGATCGAGCGGTTGGACGGGGTCAGCGTCATCGCCAGCGAGGCCGCGACCGGGCCGCTCGCCTTCGGCGTGCTGCGCCGCTACGTCGCCTTTCCGCTCGACTTCGATGATCGCTACGATGCCGACGAGCGCGAACTCGCGCTGGCGCATGAGATCGGCCACCACCAGCGCGGCGACCTCGTCGCCAATTGGGCGGCGCTCGCGGTGCTTGCGATCCACTGGTTCAATCCCATCGCCTGGCGCGCGTTCAGGGCGTTCCGCGCCGATCAGGAACTGGCCAACGACGCGCGCGTGCTCGCCGGCCGCTCGACGATCGATCGTCACGCTTATGCCTGCGCGATCATCAAGGCGGCGCACGGCGGCGCCGTTTCCGCTGCCTGTCACCTCCACACCATCGACGATCTGAAAGGGAGAATTCGCATGCTTTCCACCCTGCCACGCTCACGCGGCCGGATCGCCACCGGCGGCGCCATGGTCACCTTGCTGGTACTCTCCGGCCTCGGCCTCACCGCCTCGGGCACGAGCGCCGCCGCGGCGCTGACCGGCAAGGTCGGTGAGACGATCGGCATGAACTTGCAGATGCCGCCGGCGCCGCGCGCACCCGCCGCACGCGTCGCGCCTGCCGCACCCGCGGCGCCCGACGCAGAGAAGGCCGCCGATGCCGGGTCCGCAGACGAGGCCCCCGAGTCCCCCGAAGCGCCGCCCGCCCCGCCGCGCGGGCATAGCCATGCCGGCACCGTCACTATTGCGGACGACCGGGTGACGATGACCGATGGCGCGGTGCGGGCTCGTGACGGGTTGCCGATCTCGGCCGCCGGCGTCCCGCTGGTCAGCGAGCGGGTATGCGACGGGCGGCGCAACGGCGATGATCACCCGGTAGTGATCCAGACCCGCGAGCATGGCCGCAAGGCGATGATCATCTGCTCCGACCGGATCGCGAAGATGGCAGCCGCGGCTACCGCTCAGGCCGCCGCCGTCGCGGTTCAGGCTTCGGTCGCCGCCAGCCATGCGGTCGCGATGGCGCTCGACAGCAAGCAGATCCGGCTCGACGCGATGAACCATGCGATCGCCGGCATGCGGGCGGCGCGGCTCGGCATCGTCAACGAGCCGACCATGTCGGCCGACCAGCGCAGGGCGGCGCTGCAGGGCATCGACCGGGGTATCGCCGACATGCGCCAGCAATTGTCCGAGGTCGATTGAGGGCGGGCACGCGCAGTTCGGCCGGCAGTGGTGACGAGCGCAGGGCTTGCCTTCGCCCGCTGTCGCCGCCATCTCCCGGCCATGGCTGAGCACCCGACCGGCATCCCGATCCAGCTCGAGCCCCTCGTCACCCGGGTGCTCGCGCCCAATCCATCGCCCTACACCTTTACCGGTACCCAGACCCATCTGATCGGCATCGACGACCTTGCGGTGATCGATCCCGGCCCCGACGATGCCGCGCATCTCGCTGCGCTGATCGACGCGATCGCCGGTCGGCCGGTGCGCGCGATCGTGATCACCCATCATCATCGCGATCACAGCCCCGCCGCCCGGCCGCTCCAGGCGCTCACCGGCGCGGCGATCGTCGGCGCCGCGCCGTTCGCGCCCGACGACGCCGGTCCGCGCGCCGATGCCTCGTTCGATCACGCTTACGCGCCAGACCGGGTGATGGCCGAGGGCGACCGGCTGGCGGGCGACGGCTGGACGCTCAAGGCAATCGCCACCCCGGGCCACACCTCCAACCATCTCGCCTTCGCGCTGCCGGAAACGGATGCGCTATTCTCCGGCGATCATGTGATGGGCTGGGCGACCAGCGTGGTATCGCCGCCCGATGGCGACATGGGGCAGTATATGGCGAGCCTCGACAAGCTGCTCGGGCGGAGCGACCGCATCTATTATCCGGGGCACGGCGAGGCGGTGGAGAACCCTCAGCGGCTGGTGCGCGGCATGCTTGGCCATCGCAAGCAGCGCGAGGGCCAGATCATGCGGCTGCTGCGCGAGGCGCCGCGCCCGGTGCCGGCAATGACCGAGCGGATGTACGTCGGGCTTGATCCGCGGCTGCTGCCCGCGGCACAGCGCTCGGTGTTGGCGCATCTGTATGACCTGCAGGGGCGTGGTCTGGTGATCGAGGAGGGCGCGGCATGGCGGATCGCGGCGTGACCCCGCCCGTGGAGCCGGTACGCGCATCGCGCATTGCCCCGTTCCTCGCGAAGACCGCGGGCGTGCTGCTGCTGCTCGTGCTTGCCGGGCTGCTCGCGCTGTGGGGCGTGCAGCGCTATGTCGAGCACCGGCTGGCGCCGGATCCCACCACCATCGCCAGCGCCAGCCTGGAAGGGCTGCGCGAGCAGAACCGGCTGTCCGCCTTCGCCGCGCGCTTCGTCGCCGTCGTCACCTCGCGCCAGTCTCAGCTCGGGCTCAGCGCCGAGAAGACGCTGATCATGCCCGGCATGGTGCGTTACGAGGTCGATCTCGGCGCGCTAGACCAGGATGATGTCCGCTGGGACGCCGGCAGCCGCGTGCTCTCGGTGAGGCTACCGCCGGTGCTGATCGACGGGCCGCAGGTGGATCTCACCCAGATCCGCGAATATGGCTCGGGCGGGTTGCTGTCGCGCTTCACCAGTGCCGACCAGGGCCTCGATGCCGCCAACCGCCATGCCGGCCAGCTCGAGCTGATCCGCCAGGCGCGCGATGCGACGCCGATGAAGCTTGCCCGCGATGCCACCCGCCACGCCGTCGAGCGCAGCTTCGCGATGCCGCTGCGCGCGGCGGGCATCGACGCCACCGTCAACGTCACCTTCGCCGACGATCCCAGCCCGAGCCGTGAACGCTGGGACACCAGCCGCACGCCGGTGCAGGTGCTCGGCAACGCAAATTGAGGTAGAAGCCGTCCCATGGAACTGAAGACCAATTTCGCCGGGCTTGACCTGCGTGCCGAGATCGAGCGGCTGCGCAAGGAGCGCAATGCCGTGATCCTCGCGCATTATTACCAAAAGCCCGAGCTGCAGGATCTCGCCGACTATGTCGGTGACAGCCTCGATCTCAGCCGCAAGGCGCAGGCGACCGACGCCGATGTGATCGCCTTCTGCGGCGTGCGGTTCATGGCGGAGACCGCCAAGATCCTCAGCCCCGACAAGATCGTCGTGCTGCCCGACATGGATGCGGGCTGCAGCCTGGAGGACAGCTGCCCACCCGAGCAGTTCGCCGCCTTCCGCGCTGCCCACCCCGATCATATCGCGCTGACCTACATCAATTGCTCCACCGAGGTGAAGGCGCTCAGCGACATCATCGTCACCTCGTCGTCCGCCGAAAAGATCCTCGCGCAGCTGCCGCGCGACCAGAAGATCATCTTCGGGCCCGATCGCAATCTCGGCGGTTATCTGGCGCGCAAGACCGGGCGTGACATGCTGCTGTGGCCGGGCGTGTGCATCGTCCACGAGGCGTTCAGCGAAACCGAATTGCTCAAGCTCAAGGCGCAGCATCCCGGCGCACCGATCGTCGCCCATCCCGAATGTCCGGCGATCATCCTCGATCACGCCGATTACGTCGGCTCCACCCGCGGCATCCTCGAATATGCGATGGCGATGCCGGGCGACACGCTGATCGTCGCCACCGAGCCGCACATCATCCACCAGATGGAAAAGGCGCTGCCGCACAAGCGCTTCATCGGCGCGCCGGGCGCGGATGGTAACTGCAATTGCAACATCTGCCCGTACATGGCGCTCAACACCATGGAGAAGCTCTACGTCGCGTTGCGCGACCTCGCGCCGCGGATCGAGATGGAAGAGGGGCTGCGGATCCAGGCCAAGAAGAGCCTGGATGCGATGCTGGCGATGGCCTCGGCTACGGTGGGCCAGGGCGATATCGGGCCGGCCAAGGTGACCGGGGACTGATCCGTTGATGCGCTGGCGCGACGGCCAGCGCCTCGCCGTCTCAGGCGGTGGTGTCGGACGAGACTTCCGGGCCTTCCATGTCGAGGCCGATCATCTGCGATCGCGCCTCGTCGATATGGATGGCGACGATGGTCAATTGTAGCTCGTCGGCCAGCGCCAAGGCGGCGGTCAGCTGCCGGTACAAGGTGGCAATGTCACGCGATCGCATGTCAGACATACATCCCCCCCGAAATGCAGGATTTGGTAAACCGTGGCGCTTGCCCTTTACGGCAAGCTCACTCAATTATCATTCGCCTAGGTTAGTATACCGCCCAAACCCTGCCGCTTCACGAGACCATTTCATGACATTTTCCTTGCCCGGTTTTGATCTCGATCACTTCGTCTCGACGACACTGGCGGAGGATCTCGGCAGCGATGGATCCCCGGGCAGTCGCGATGTCACCTCCGAGGCGGTGATCCCGGCGGCGGCGCGCTTCGCCGGGGTGATGGCGAGCCGCGACGCGATCACGATCGCCGGACTCGCGATTGCCGAGGCCTTCTTCCGCACGCTCGACCCGGCGGTCCGAATTGAGCGGCTGCATGCCGACGGCAATGCGGTCGCGGCGGGCACGGCGCTGCTTCGGCTGGAGGGGCTGGCGCGGCCGATGCTCACCGCCGAGCGCTCGGCGCTCAACACCGTGCAGCATCTCTCCGGCATCGCAACGCTGACGAGCAGCTATGTCCGCGCCATCGCCGGCACCGGCGCGACGTTGCTCGACACCCGCAAGACCATTCCCGGCCTGCGCGTGATCGAGAAATATGCGACGCGCATGGGCGGCGCGCAGAACCATCGCATGGGGCTGTGGGATGCGGCGATGATCAAGGACAATCACGTCGCGGTGGCGGGCGACATCGGCGAGGCGGTGCGCCGCGCGGTCGCCGCGGGGATCGAGCGGATCATCGTCGAGGTCGATTCGCTGGACCAGATCGCGCCGGCGCTGGCCGCTGGCGCTACCCATCTGCTGCTCGACAACATGGCGCCGCCGATGCTCCGCGAGGCGGTGGCGCTGGTGGCCGGCCGGGTGCCGACCGAGGCGTCGGGCGGCGTGCGCCTGGACAGCATCCGCGCCATCGCCGAGGCGGGCGTGACCTATGTGTCGGTGGGGCGGCTCACCCAGAGCGCGCCGGCCGCCGACATCGGGCTCGACTTTGCCTTGATCTGATATCACCGGCGATCCGCGCTTGCACGATTTGCGGGCGGCGATAGCGTGCGGCGCGTGCAAGAGGGACATGCTGTGATCAGACCATCATCGATCATCCGGTTCGAACAGCTCTATTGGGCATCGTTCGTGATCGGCCTGATCAACACCGCGACCAGCTGGACAAGCCGCGCCCAGGTGCTGGCGGCCAACCCCGTGCTTGCCAACGCCACCTGGTTCCTGCCGGCAGTGACGGTGGTGAGCATCGCCGTGGCCGTGACCTTGTGGTATTTCATCGCTCGCACCCCGAGCGTGGTCGCCAAATGGGTGCAGGTGGTGTTCGCCGGCGTCGGCGCGATCAGCACGCTGCTTGCCGTCGTCACCGTTATTGGCGGCAGGGCGCCGGCGTTGCTGCCGGTGGTGCTCGGGATCGTCGCCAATCTGCTCTACATCGCTGCCGCGGTGATGCTGTTCAGGCCGGATGCCAAGGAATGGTTCGGCGAAGATCGCGAAGACGATCTCGATGACCTGGACCGCCCGACCGCGCCGACGGAGCCGTTCGCATGACCATGTTCCGCACCGCCGCGCCGGTCATCGCCGCCACTATCGCGCTGCTCGCCCCCGCCGTGGCGACCGGCCAGGCCTATCAATGCTCGGTGCCGACGGGTGCGCAGCGGATCCATCCGGAGCTGCCGAGCGACAGCCAGCCCGCGCGGCAGCTGCCGATCGTCGGCTATACGCTCGCGATCACCTGGGCACCGCAATATTGCCGTGACCATGCGGACGAGGGATCTTCGCGCCTTCAATGCGGCAGCGGTAATCGCTTCGGCTTCACCCTGCACGGTCTGTGGCCGGACGGGTTTGGCAAGGACTGGCCGCAATATTGCCATCCGACCGCGCTGCTGCCGCAGCCGGTGATCCGCCGCCATCTGTGCGCGACGCCGTCGGCGCAGCTGCTGCAGCACGAATGGGCCAAGCATGGCACCTGCATGCCCGGCTACCGCCCGGCACGTTATTTCGCCCAGTCCAACGGACTGTACGGGCGGCTGCGCTATCCGGAGATGGACTCGCTATCCCGCGCGCCGCTGACCGCCGGGCGCTTCGCCGCGGCAATGGCGCGCGCCAATCCGGGGCTCGGCGCCGACATGATGCGCGTCACCGCTACCAAGCAGGGCTGGCTCGACGAGATATGGATCTGCCTCGATCGTCGCTTCCGCTACCAGCGCTGCCCGGCGCACCAGGGCGGGTTACCCGCCGGCGCACCCCTGACCATCTGGCGGGGCAGCCGCTAACCGGCAGCGCCGGTCGGCGCTGGAGCGGCAATCAGCCTTCCAGCGTCACCGAGGCAGGGTGATGCTTGTCGAGATGGCGGCGGATCAGCCGCATGTTGCGGGTGTTGGATCGAAAGAAAAAGTCCGGCACCGCGCCCACCCAGGGGATCAGCCCAAGCGCCCAGTCGACGCCAACATTGCCGAACATCCGCGCCATCTGCAGCTTGGACATGCCGACGTTGCGCGCTTCCCATACCAGCCAAGAGCCGAGCAGCGCCGCCACGGTGGTGCCGACCACCGGCACCAGATCGAGCAGCACATCCAGACCTACCCGGCGATTGATACCGGGAATGGTGAACAGGCCCTCGAGCAGATGCTCCATCGCTTCCAGCCGTTTGCGGACCGATGCGGGATCGCGGCCGATCGGCAGCGAAGCGAGCAAAGGGTCGATGTTGAGCGGGCGGGCGCGTTGATCCATCACGATGATGTGGGGTCATTCCGCAGTCGGTTCAACGGGTGCCACGCGCGCGGGTTGGCGTGCCATTGCCGCAGCCTCAGCGCCACCAGCGACCAGCGCCACGGCCGAGCGATCGGGATGAACGAGACGTCGTCGTTGAGCGCGATATCCGCCGCCGCGATGAGCCGCGCGCGTTCGCTCATCGTCGGCGCGTCGCGGGCGGCCAGCAGCGCAGCGCGCGCCTGATCGCCGCACAAGTCGCAGGCGTTGGCGAGATACCAGCGGGCGCTGTCATAGGGCGCGACGAGATCGATCAGCGTGAGATCGGCTGGGTCGGTCAGCCTTACCCGCGCAGGCGTGATGCCGATCGCGAGTAGCGAGGCGGCGAGCTGGCCATAGACCAATGTCGCGCCGGGGCCGTCGGGCATCGCTATCCTTAGCCGCACCGTGCCGCCCGGCCAAGCCGCTACCCGTTCGCGGGCGGCGCTACGGCGCTGGTCGGGGGTGAGCAGTGACCAGCTCGGCACCGCCGGCGGCGCGGCGGAGTCGAGCTGCTCGGGCAGGATGCGCTCGGCCAGCTCCCAATCCGGCGCGATCGCATTCGTGATGGCGGCGCGATCGATCGCGCCGTTGAGCGCGGCGCGATTGCCGGAATCGGCGAGGAAGCCGTTGCGGTTGACGATCGCCAGCCCGAACAACCCCGCGGCGGGATCGATGGCGGTGTTGATCCGCGCGACATTGCCCAGGGCGAGCAATGGCCAGTCGACGAAGGTGCCGCCGCTCACCAGATCGGAATCATGCGCAGTGAAGCGCACGATCGCGCGCGCGGCACGCTCGCCGATCAGGCGGACGTCCTGTTCGGGGGCGGTGCTCCGCCGGTCTTCGGGATCCGCACGCGACGGATCGAATGCCGGGCGCAGCAGCGGGCTGCGGCCGGCGCGCGCCACCCGCATCGGTCCGGCGCCACCACCATTGGCGCGATGCCACACCGCCAGCTCCGGCTGGGCGAACAGCTTGAGCAGGTCCGGCCGCGGCCGCGCCAGCCGCACCTCGATCACCTGCGGCGTCATCACTACGATTTCGTCGATCGCGGTGAGGAACGGCGCCAGCGGATTGCGCGACCCGGGCGCGATCTCGCGGCGCAGGTTGCTCACCACGTCGTCGGCGGTGACGTCGCTGCCGTCGGGCCATTGCGCCTCGCGCAGACGGAAGATGTAGCTGCGGCCGTCGTCGATCACGATCCAGCGTTCGGCCAGCCCGGGCTCGATCTGGCCCGCCGCATCGAACCGAACCAGGCCCTCGGCGGTCGAGTCGAGCAGCATTCGGTCCGGCGGGCTGAGATCGTGGCGGGCGGCATCGGCCAGGCGGGGGGGCGTGCCGATCGCGCTGACGATCACCGCCCCCGAATCGGGGCGCGGGTTGCACCCGGTTAGCGCCAGCGCGAGCAGGATGGTGCGGACGGCGGGACTCGAACCCGCACTCCAGGGGAAGCCGATTTTAAGTCCTGCAGGAGAGCACTCCGAAACGTTCCGGGCTGTGCCTAACCACCTGAGCAGCAATGCGTTTCTCGCTCTGTTCTCTGTCCGGAACGTTCCGAAAACATCCGTGTAATTCCGGGCGCATTTACACACAAATTGCGACGCCGGCCTACTTTTGCGATGCTACCGCTACGGTTTACCAGACCGTAGCCCCCATCGCCTCCAGCCAGTCCGACGAGCTGCCATCCTTGAGCATGTCGATCATGCGGAAGCCGTCACCGTCGCCAGTGCCGATCTCCTCATCAAGAGAGCGTGGGCCGAACCGGCTGGCGTAGTCGGCGACGACTCTGTTCCGGTAGCGACCTGCTTGCGAAGCTACCGTTTCGGTCGACAATCGCCCCTCAGCTATCGCCAGCCAGATCTCCGAAATGGTGTCGTCAACCAGATCCTTAGCCAGTCCTCGGCCAACCGCCAAGGCGATGTGAGCATAGAGCGGATTCGAGAGTGGCGAGATTGCCGGTCCGACCAGGCGACGATTGGGCTTGCGGATGTGGTTGCGCCATGAACGACCGATCGCCGGCAAAAACAGCGCGTTGCGCCATTCCCAAATTTGGTGCCGAGTGACGCCGATGTCCTTTGCTATCTGGCAGTCGTCAAGGCCGTCAGCATACAACACGAATGCTCGGGCCCGCCGCTCCGGCCGCAACTTCGAATAAGCCCGTCCGCTGGGGTGCCGGGGGGTACGGCGGGGCGCAGTTCCAGGTCGCCGAAGTTCAGGGCGCTCACGTAGCATCTCAGTCCGCCATCGGTCTAAAGACTTGAGCGATGCGCCCATTTCGCGAGCTATGATGCGGGCTCCGACTCCGCGCTCTAGCAACGCAAGGGCTCGCCGCTTTAGATCCGGTGTAACAATGGCGAGGTTTGGATCCGCTTTTGCGTTCCGCCCGGGCGGCGTGTTGGGCGGCAGGCCTTCACGACGGCGCCAAAGACATACATTCACGTCGGTGATGCCGACCGCTTTTGCGATCACCGGATCCGTGCAGCCGGCGTCATACATTGCTCTTCGCAACGCATACTGCTTCGCGGTCACCTTCCGCGTCTGAGTCCTGGAAAAGTTGACAGGAAGGCCTTTGCGCAACCGCCATTCGCGAACAGAGGATTTGTCGCAGCCTTGTAGCCTCGCGATCTCCGAATCGCCGAGACCTTGATCGTACAGTCGCTGGCGTTCGACAGCAGTTGATTTGACGTCGTGGTGGGTCATTTGCCCCTCGATCGCAGTCAAAGTCGCGCTGTTATGATGGAAAGGCCTGGTCCTGCCTAGCTTGAGTCGTTGGGCCGCCCGATCGCACCGGGCGGAGCCTCAACTTATGCGTTCTCGTCGGCCAAGCTGTGCAGATCGTCGGAAAGCCGATCCACCAGCGCCATCAGCCCGTCGATTGCCTGCGCCGGCAGGGAGGTGCGCGGCTCGTTGCTCAGCGCGGTTGATAGGTAGTGGCAAAGCGCCCCGATCTGCGACGCTTCGCTGGCGTGACGATGGATGCTGTACCGCTCGCTCTCGGTTATGCTTCACCTTTTGGGTTAAGCTCGTCATCGAGTTGTGACGCGACTTCGTTAAGGGTGGCAGCGATGCCAGCCAGGGCTTCCGACATATCGATGTCCAGGCCACCGACGCTGGCCAAGAGTCGCGCCGTTGCACTGACATGATCAATGCGGACGCGCAGCGTCTCTAAGGCGCCCCGTTCAGGCCCGCTCATCGGTCATTGGCCGCGAAGGTGCCGTCCAGCACGTCCTTAGCGAAGTTGCCGCACCATGCGGGCTCGGCGTCTTCGCTGTTCATGTAATCGACGTTCATGCAGGTTGGCTGTTTGCCTGCTCCGACCTCAGGCCATGCCTGCCCGTCGTCACCGCGCTCAATCTCGCCATCGATCTCGTCGCCTGGGTTTCGCGCATCCTGCCACCACTCACGCATGGCGACCGGTCCCGCGATCATATGGTCATCACCAGCCGTACAGCGATCGCTATCGTCGTCCTCCCCGGGATCGTCCTGCTCGATGTCCTCGGTCGGGTAACCGCCCGCAAGAGGTCTGCCAAGGAAACGGCCGGCGCGGTGATCGGCTCGGTCGAGGGTATGCCATTCCGGGTAGGAGCAATTCTCCGCGTCGGAGTTGTCGGCTTCGGCATCGTGGCCGTCTTCTAGATCAGGGTCGCCGCCGAGGTCGTCCAGGAACGCCATCAGGGCGTCGATCTGGTTGCCAACCTCTTTGGCGGCCTGTCTTCTCCCGAGGGCGGCGGGAAGGTCGAACAGCGGGAGCGCGGTGGCGCCGGTAAGGATGCGCAGCTCAAGCATGGTTCGCCTCCAGCTTGGCCAAATAGGCGCGGACACGGGCGGCGGTGCTGCGATGGGGATTGCTGCCGCGGACGAGCAGCCGAGCGACGAAGGCCGGATCGTTCACCGCATCACGGCCGAAGCGGCTGGGCGCAATGCTGTGGGCGCGCAGGGCTCTTCTAACTGCTAGGCGCAGGTCGACAGAATGCAACTTAGGATTGGCGCGGACACAGTCCGCCCGTAGATGGGCAACAGCCATGATCGTTCTCCAGGAACGGTTGTGGTTAGAGCCGGGCGGGAAGTTGCTGCTTCCCCTCGGCTCGCTTTTCATGTACGGACAAATGATGGCAGAAGCAATAGTCCGTACAGAAAAAAGGGGCCGCCCCCGGACGGACGCCACCTCTATCCACCTCACGCTGCCGCCACCGGATCTGAAAGCTTTAGACGCGTGGATCGCGGCTGACGGTTCAGAACTGAGCCGTCCTGAGGCCGTGCGGCGTGTGCTTCGGCAGGCTCTGCCGCAGAACGACGATCAGCCCTAATAGCTGCCCCGAAATATGGGGCACCAAGGCATCACAACTCAGGAGGCCCTATGCTTATCGTCGGCACCGAATATCGCGTCTTCTCCATGAAGGATGGCCTGACTAGCCGTGAAGGCGTCGTCCTGCAGTCTGAAGGCCCTATGTTCGTGCTTGATGTTGAGGGGGTGCAGACAGTTTTCCATATGGCCAACGTCGCATATGCCGAGGTGGTGGATCGCGAAGCCGAGGATGCGCGCCAGAAGGTCGCTCACGAAAGAACGATGGCGGCGTGGTCTTAACCACGAATGACTCAGGATGTTATTGTCTGGGGCGAGAGAATAGCGCTCGCCATAAGCCAGCGGTCTCAGACGGTATGGGTCGCTAGCGGCTCGTACATGGGCCAACGCTGGGAAACTACTGACAGGTCTGCGCGAACCGCTGCTGCTCGGTGGCGGGAATGGGCTATCACCAAAGGTGGGTAAGCGCGACCGACTGGAGCTGCTTGACCCACCAATCTCCGCCAATGGCGAGATGTCGCTACCCGAGGTGCTTCGGCGGATACTGAAGCTTGTGGCAATCAGGATGGCACGCTGAAGCACCTCGGTTATGGCCATGGAACTGACAGTCACTCAATGCCGGGCGGCGCGCGCCCTTCTGAACTGGACCAAGGGCGGCTTGGCCCAGGCCGCTGGCGTTGGGGTCATGACCGTCAATCGTTTTGAGCGCGGAAGCAACATAAGCGCAGCATCCATCAGCGCGCTGACAGAGGCGCTTGCGGATGCGGGGGTCTCGTTCATCGCATCGGACGAACCTTCCCCAGCCGGTGGTGAAGGCGTCCGACTAGCCCGCGTTAGGTCCCCAGCGTCGTCTTCTGATTGAGGCGTCCCGGCCCAGCCTCCAGCGCTTGCCGTCCGGCCGTACCCGCCGCCTGCGCAGCAAAGCTGTTCGCCCGCGTGAGCAGCTCCTCGGCAAACTTAGCTGGTGTGACCGAGTTGCGACCGTCGACATGGATCGTCTGCATAACCGTCGTGCCCCCCGATCGCGCCGCGGCAGCCCTGGTGCCAATGCTGAGGCTCTCGCCCTTGCTCACCGCAGCGATCGGTTGGCCGTTGAGGCTCAGCGTGTTGCGATCCACGCCGCCTTCACCCCCGATCATAAACGAACCACCGCTGGCAAACGTGGGGAGGCTCAGGCCCCCTCCCGAACCGCCGCCCCCGGCTAGCGCACCCTGTAGGCCCGATAGCAAGTTGCCGAACAGCGATCCGGCGCCGCCGCCACCCTTGGAGAAGCTGGCGATCGTCGCCCGTGCAGCAATGATTGCCAGTGCCTTCAAGCCTTGGTTCTTATAGTTGTCCCAGATCTTCGAGGTGTTGCCGTCGAACAGGTTCTGGTAAACCTCGGCGAGGCTCTTCACATGATCTTCGCGAAGCTGCTTGAGCTTGTCCTCGTCAGCCAGCTTCTCTTCGATGACGCGATGCTGGTTCTTGAGGTCCTCTTCGATCTGATTGTTGCTCGCCGTGAGCGGATCGTCGCTGCCGAACAGGTCCTTGAACTGCGCGTTCTGCCGATCGCCGCGGCGCTTGGACTCGGCGGACATAGCGGCGCCACCAAGCACCGCAGCGTCACCGCGGCTGATCGCGCCCTTGCTTTGCAGATCGGCGATGTCCTGGAGGGTCTTGTAGTAATCCTTCAGCGCAGCCGTCGCAGGGTCATACTTGCGCGTCACTTCCTCTAGCGTCGCTTGCAGTTCTTTCTGCGCTGCCTTCGCTTCGCGCGCTGCCTTTGCGGCTTCGGAAAGCTCCTTGTTGTGCTCCTTCGTTGCGTCACGCGCTGAGTAAACGGCACGCTGAGCATCGGCGACTTGAGCCGTGTATTCCGCTTGGTCGATCTTACCTGACTTCAGGTCAGCCGCGGCTTTCACCCGAACCTGGGCAAGTGTGGCCTGTGCTCGTTGCAACCCGTTAGTGGCTGCCGCTGCCAAGGCATCAGCATCCGCCCCCCGTGTGGTAGCTCCAGCTTGCTTCTGTGCCGCATCTACTGCCTTCTCCTTGGTGGCAGTCAGCGATCCATAGGACTTGGCATAGTCCGCGTTGCTAATTTGCCCCTTCTCAAGTCGACGATTGAGGATGTCGACCGCACGCTCGTATTTGCCCGTCGCGGCAAGCACGGGATTGAGGCTTTCCTGAACGCGGGTCTGGGTGATCTTGGCGAGTGAGCGTTGAACGTTGCCGGTCGCCGTCTGGACCAGCGCATCCTGCGCCGCCACCTGACTGCGAAGGTCACCGATGTTGCGCTCGTATGCGCCCTGAGCGAGGCCACCCCCTTGGCCCTGCATAACGGCACTGGTGTTGGTGCCGTAAGTTTGTTGCGCCTCGGCGATACGCTGCTGAAGGATTGCCTTGATCAGCTCGCGCTTTGCAGTGACGGCGACCAGATCCTGCTGAGCCTGAGCCGCGGTGACGAAGATGGCGCGCTGGCCGGTGTTGATCTCGCTCCGGGTCGCGCTCTCGAGGTCATGGATGGACTTGGTCAGCGCGTCCGCCGCACCCTTCTGGGTGTCCATGCCATCGGCGCCGGCGAGTAACCCGGCAGCCAGCGGCGCGAGGATCGACACCAGCGCCACGCCGGCAGGCAGGGCCACGCTGCTCAGCACCGTGCCGAGGCTGGCTCCGGACGCCTTGATGTCCTCCAGTGCCTGGATGACCTGGGGCGCCTGCTGTGCAAAGATCAGGAACGGCGATTGCCCGCCGCCTAGCTGGGTGCCGATGTCGCTGAGCTGGAAACCGAGGTTGCGAGTAGCCTGCGCCGCTCGGGCTGAGCCTTCCTCGATGTCGTTCGCGGCACGCTTCACCGATGTGCCCATGCCGGTTACGGACGACTGTACTGCTGCCTCTGCCTTCGACGCCGAAGCCTCGATCTTGGAAAAGCCGCCCGCCGACGACGTAGCCGCCCCGTTGATCTTGGCCTCGTAGCCATCAGTCTTGGCGATCAGCTCGACTACGAGGCTCTCAGCGCTAGCCATCTAGATTGCTCCTAGTGAGAAGGGGGCCGCAACTCGGCGGCCGCAGGCTTGCCAAGCATCGCGAAAGATCGACGGAGTGCGTCTGTCAGGATTGATCCGCTGTCCGATCGGGTCACCCCAATCCTTCAGCGTCGACACTCGGACGCCTTCACGGTCGATGACGGTCAGTGTCGCCCGACCGCCAACGGATGCGTGGCCGTAACTCCAAGGCGTTGGCGGGATGCGACGCTGACGTTCCAGCAGCAGCAATCCGTCCCGCCGAGCATCAAAGTCGATCGGATTTGACGGGTTCGCGTCCCGGCCAACGGCGTCGCGGAGAAATGCCGTTGGATCAGCCTGCTCGTCCGTCGTCATGTAGTAGGCGACACGCGCCAGAGCGTAGGGCGGGACATGAGCAAACCCGTCCGTGCGGGCCATTGCGATCACAGGTTCATCGCGCGCCGCATCCCAATAGGCCACCGACATGACGAGAGTCGCCCGCTCCTGAACCAGGAACTCGCGATCGGCTTCCAACCAGCCGACATTTTCCTGATGCATCTCGCGAAGGATTACCGGCAACGCATGCAGGATCTCGCCCTGATCATGCCCGACGCCAAGCCTCGCGAGCCTCGACAATATTCGATCCTGTGCAGGGCCTTGATGATGCGGCGAAAAGCCGGTCCACCCGATGACAAGCCGAGCACCATCGATCACCGTCAGCTTGTCAGCCGTGCTCAGTAACTCGCCATCAAGCGCGGTCAGCGCCGTATCGGCTAGAACGATCGCTCGATCTGGCTGCGCAAACATGGAAATGGCAGTCATCCGACCAGTTCCACCGCGCAGTATTGCCGGGCGGTGCCGTAACCCGACCAGCGGGGTGGAACGGGCTGCTTGACGGCGCTGTCCGTCTTCTGTGACGGCAGGTTAGGCTTATCCAAAGCCGCGGTCACTGCGCCGGCTGCGATCAAGCCAACGCCCACAATTTGCAGCCCAGGGATCGCGACCGCGATGCTTCCAGCGGTCGATAGGATCGCTCCCAGCGTCTTGCTCATGCGCGGCTCCTTCACCACGGATTTAATCGGGTGTCGGGGCGAAGATTACCGCCGCCAAGCGGCTAGTTCAGATGATAGAATTTAGCTTACCGTCTTCAAAAACTTGGGTTTCTTATGCTCAGGCAAGACCCTGTTTAGGTGTCCATGCACAGCGTGCCTGTTGAATGGTTTTGCGATGAACGTCGCTTTGTCGGGCGCATCACCCGCCGCCGGCAGAACGTGACCAGAGGCGATCACGATCTCGATCGCCGGCCAATGCTCCGCCACATGGTGAGCCAACGCATAGCCGTTCATTGATCCCGGCATATCAACGTCGGAAAATAGGAGGGTGATGCTCTCCCAATGCTCCTCGAGAACAACTCTCGCCTCGTCCCCATTCATCGCCTCGTGCGACGTGAACCCTGCGTCTTCGAGGATGCACACGCTATCCATGAGAACGAGCGGGTCATCATCTACCACGAGCGCGTAATGCTGAGTTGACTGGGTCATCGCGCCTTAACCCACGGCAATGATCCAAGTTGCGCATCAGCCGAATTGAATCCGGGTGTCGGCAGATGCCGAGGAGGGCGCCAAATTTAGGTGAAAACACCAGCGTCAGCGGCCGCGATCGCCTCCAGCACCAGATCACCGCGTCCGGCGGCGATCAGGTCCGCGCCCGTCTGCTCGCCGTATCCGGCCAGAGGGCGGCTCAACCATAGTCGAGCGCTTGCCTCCGTGGCGCCCGTTGCGAGGGCATGTTCGATCACTTCGAGCTCGGTCATGCGTGCAGCTTTCGCGCGCGATCAACGGATTCGTGAACTAAGCGTGTTTGGGTTGCATCTAGATAGGCATCCCGCTCAGCGCGAAGGCGATCCGGGCCAAGGGCGGTGAAATACCGGGCTGTGGGTCGGCAGCCGAACAGGTATTCGGCCCGTCGCCATCCGTTCTCTATAAAGAACCGCTCGAACTCGGCGGGGATGTTCTGCGCCGTTTTCGTGGAGAGGCCCTTAGCGCGCGTCTGCGGCACAGGCAGTCTCCTCATCAACCAAGCCAAGCCCCGCGATCTCTTGAAGATCAGCGAAGTATTCCCGGGCGTCGCGCGAGGCTCGGTTCCAAGCACGCATGATATGCACCGCCTGGGCATTGTCACGGTCCTCATCGACAAAGCCCGCGTGCTCCTGCCGATAGTCCACAGCCGCCTTGCGGGCTTGCCGCTCGCTCCAGCGTTCCGCCACGGCGCGGGACAGAAGCGCAGGCCTTTCCTCCGCGGGGAATGCAGCAAGCTGTTCGTGTACCTCGAACGACACTCGTGTGTCCCGGTGCTGAAGCGGGAAGGCCTGGGCCACGCGGTAAAGGCGGCCTAGCCGGACGTGCCCGAAGTCGAGCAGCTTGCCTAATGCCACAGTCGACAGCTTGGGCTGCTCGTCTCGCGCCGCGGCGACTAGATCGGCCATCACCCATTGGGCCGCGTCACGGGCGGCTGCCGCGTTCTGGAAGGCGTTGATCCATGAGGCGGCGGGAGCGAGGTCGGTAGCCATCTCCCGTAACTTCTCACGGTGGTATAGCCGCGATTACCGCCGGCAAAGGCCGGTTACCTGATCATGCCTCCCTTATCGACGTGGTCGAGTGCGTCGCGGATCAGGTCCACCACTTCCTTGCGCTTGGCTGCTAGAGCCGGGCGCATATAGGGGCGCTCGGCCATCTTGCTGGTGCCGTATTCGAGCGCGATCGCATATTCAGCATTCGATCGCACCTCCACCCGCAACGGCTCGACGTGCACGGTTTCGATGTTGTCCCGGAGGTGGCCCGTATCCTCATTGGGTGGCTGCCCGGGGGCGCTGGGCACATGCTGGTGCTTGCCCCCGCTATGCCCTCCGGCCGAACCTCTTGTAAGGCTGCCCTTTGCCTCGTCGGCGACCAGCTCGCCAGCCGCGAACAGCGCCTTGCCAATGCTGTTGATGGCTGCCGGGCTAGTCAGTCGCTTTAGGCGGGCAGCATGCGCCTTGGCGCCCGTGATCTTAGGCACGGCTAGCCCCGCCCTACGTCGTCAGCAGCGCCCGCAAAATTGAAGCGCTGGTCCCACGCCCGCCTCTGGATCTCGGTGAAATAGGCCTCTCGTTCCGCGCGAGGGGTCTGCGCTGCCTCAGGCGGATACGACGCAGCAATGCGGGCGAGGTCGGCGGGGTCGATCGGAACGGCTTGCAGGTCGGTAGCCATTATCACCTCCGGAAAGGGGGTGCCGCAGTCGGCGTAGCGAGGTGACCACCAGCTCCCTCGCCAACTGCGGCTACCGGGCAGGAGAGCACCCGGTATCTCTGGATTAAGCGAAGCTGAGGGGCGCCGGTCGGGGTGGCCAAATGCCGTAACTCGCCGAGACGGGGTCCTTGACCTGGAGCGGAAACAGCCGCGTTGCAGTCAGACGTTCGAGATGCTGAGAGCTGCCACCGGTCGGCAGCATGAAGTTTGCCAGGCATTCGCGAGCAACTGCCTCGGCGCTGATCAGTGCAGGCTTGCCGTAGCAGCTTCCCACTTTAGCGCATTCGGCATCGGATGCTTCAATGCGCTTGAACAGATCGATCATTGCCGCCGTCAATTTGGGCCATTGCTTCTTCAGATCAGCGACGATGGCGTCTCGCGTGTCCTGCGCCGCCGCATAAGCGGCCTCCGCGACTTTGCGACGGTTGGATTCCTCCAGCTCCTTCACCCGGTCCTCCAGGTGAGCAACCTTCGCGCTCATGCGGGTAGCGCGGCGGCGGTGTTTGGTGGCTTCGTCGGCTGCCGCGTCGGCATCGGGCTCGGCGGTGGTGATGGCGACGGACACGGCGTCGAGCCGGTCGGCCTCGCTGGTCGCCTCCGCAATCTCCGTGCGCATGTCGGCGATGAGATTGTTTACGTCAGTGACGCGGGCGCCTTGGGCTAGGGCTGCGGCGATCCGTTCGTCGGTGGGCTTAGGCACAGGTTTTCTCCTTTTGGCGGCGCAGATGCGCGGCCGGTTACTTTCGCCAGGAATTGAGGCTTTCGGTCATCCGCGCCCGTGCGGCTTCGGCGTTCGCGCGAGCCGTGACGGCATCCGCAGCGTACATCGCGTCATTGGTGCGCAGGCGGGCCGTCTCGCCCTCGACCTTCTGAACCGCCGCCGCTGCCATCGCGTCCGTGAAGGCTGGCGCCCGATCGCCAAGGTAGGCGTTACTGGTGCGGTGGGTCATGCGCGCGTGGGCGACAATGGCGGCTTGCTGGTTGTCTGGCAGGCTGGACGATGACACGGGAGGGCGCAAGGCCGAGTCGCACAACGCCATGTCAAAGCCGATGTAATCGCCGGGCTTGACGAATGACTGCCCCAAACCCGCATCGAGGGCGTAGCCGTTTCTAACAGTGCCGGCAGCGTCGCATGCCTCGCCAGCCGGGACGGTTTGCCCATCAGAAACACGGCGGTAACGCATGGTCGTCTCCTGTCGCCAGCGTAGATCGCGGGCTAATGACGGGAGGCTATGGCGGTGGCGGGAGCGGGTTTACCGCCGTCACATAGGCCAGGCGCCGATCGGGTAGACGGTGACGTTGGCGGCGGTGACTGGCCACTGCTCACACTCGGCGCGAAAGTGAGCTTCGGCGATGTTGGAGGCCGCGATGGCGGCCGGCATAATTACCCGCTCGGTGGGAGGGACCGATACCAGCGCGCGGGCACGCGCAAGGATGTCGCTGACGCTGTCCATCAGCCGAGTAGCTTGCGCATGTCGAAGCGTGGCCGGGTGTCGGTCAGCTCGGTAAGCGCCCAAACCAACGCATCCATGCGATCGGGAGAGCTGCCGCCCTGGAAACCCGCCGTCGTCGTCATGGTCATCTGGTCCTCCAGATCAGGCAGGGTGCCGACGTGGCTGACCTTGCCCTGCTCATAAAGCGCGGCGATTGGCTCAGCGCGGACCACCTTGCCCCGCGATGCCGTCACCAGCTTGACCGGCATCTTCGGAGCCGCCGACTTCAGCACGGCCTCGACCATGGCGCCGCCGAAATTACGCTCGGCCACGACACGATCAGCGCCGTACTTCTCGGCCGCATTGGCGACGACGCGCGCCCATCCATCAGGAGAAAGGCGGCAGGAGCAGTCTGCCAGAACGTAGGCGCGGCCTTCCTTGTCCACACCGGCCACAACGATCCCCTGAATATCGCCCGTCGTGCCGTTCGATCCTGAGGGGTCGACGCCGATCACCACGCGCTGAAGCTCGGTCGGCGCGCTCTGTACCCGCAGGCTTTCGATGCCCGGCATGTTGCGCCCGTCGTCTGCTGTCCGATCTGATAGCGACCACAGCGCGCCCGGCACCTCTGACAGGTACTTGCCGTCGCGGAACCGCTGGCGCTGCTTGTCGGGCAGGCCGTCCAGCTCGGCATGATACTCGGCAGGCAGGTGCGGGTTGTCGACCGGGTTGAGCACGACATGGGCGCGGCTATCCGGCTCGATCGGCAGCCCGTTCTCGGGGCGCACGCCCTCCACAAACTCGCGGTAGGTCCAATGCCCCTTGCCGCTCGGGTTGAGGTCGTAATAGGCCTTCAGCGCAAGCGGGCGCCCGTCCGACTTGCGGCAGGCCTGGGCAAGGCGTGTGCGCAGGATAGGGATGGTTTCGTAAGAGACCTGTGACGCCTCGTTGACGTAGATCGTCGCAAACTCTTTGCCGAGGATCTTATCCACCCGCTCCTTGTCATCGAGGCCGCTAAACCAGACTTCAGCGCCGGTGGGCAGGATGACGTACTGGTCGGTCTTGTTGGTCTCGTAAGCAACGCCGGGAAAGGCGAGGTCCATCATCTTGCGCCAGGTGTCGAGCATGACGGACTGCCGCACGTCGATGTTATGCAAGCGGGCAATTAGGTGCCGGCTATTCGGGGCCATCATGCCACGGTTAGCCACGCAGTAGCAGAAGCCCATGGTCTTGCCCGAACGCGAGCCACCATAGGCGAGGATATGCCGGGCAGGGCTGGTAGCAGCCGTCAATAGCTCTTGCTGCTTTGAGGTTAGCTCAAAGGTCGGCAGCGGGGCCTTGGATGGTGATGGATACGGCATGCAGGTTCTCGCTCCGGACGCGCTCGATGTACTTGTCGGGTCGGTGGGCCTTGAGCAGGATCTCCATAAGACGATCCGAATACTCGCGATAAGAGCCGGTCACGACGCCCTGAAAGACGATCGGCTTATCGACACCCTCGGCAGCGCGGCGCCACGCTTCCTTTTCTAGGGCGTCTACCGCTTCCTCTAGCGCCCCAGCCCACGCCACTGCGAAGGCGGGGTCATCCTCGCGCCACTGGTAAGCCGTCTGCCGGCCGATCCCCGCGGCTTTGCACGCGGCGGTGACATTGCAGCACGCGGTTAGCGTTTCAAGGAACGCCTCGCGCGCGCTGTCAGTCCGAACGGTGACACTGCCTCTAGCCATATTGAGACGGGTAAGCGTCCCGACAGCGGGCACTTACCGCCGGCAGCTTACTTGCGGCGGCGGGGCTTGTACTTGATCTGGTCGACGGTCACGCCCTGCCTGCGCGCCTTCTTCCGCATGTAGCGCAACTGCCCGCGGGTAAGCGGCTCGACGCCTTGGGCGCGCAAGCTGGACTGGATCGCGAAGCTGGCGATGACGCAGCCGATGCCGATGATGATAGCGAGCATGGCCCGGAGCGTATCGCAGTTCCTGCCGCCTAGGAAGCCGACTCAGGCAGCGAGGCGCGCCATCAGGTTGCGGACGGATGACGCATGCCACTGGGCAGCGCGAGGGGTGCGCATGCCGGCCTCGTTCAATGCCGCAGCCACGCCGCCTAGCGAGGTGATGCCACGGGCATGCAGATCGGCAATCACCGGCCGCAAGCGCTCAGCATGCTCATCGGCGTTGCGGATCACCGCCGCAGTAGCCGCAGCAGCGCCCTTGCCGGCCCGCCTCAGTGCTGCCGCGCCATTGGGGTTGCCCAGGCGCTGCCCACGGGCCTTTGCCGCTGCCAGGGCTTCCTTGGTGCGCTGAGAGATGGCCTCGCGCTCCTGCTGAGCGACAAGGGCCATGATCCCCACTGTCAGGGCGTTGGCATCGGGCATGTCGGCCGCGACGAAGTCCACACCGCTGTCCCGCAGCGTCAGGAGGAAGGCAGCGTTGCGGCTTAGCCGATCCAGCTTGGCGATCACCAGCCGGGCGCCCGTGAGTTGAGCGCGGGCTATGGCCTGCGCGAGAGCGGGGCGATCGTTGCGCTTGCCACTTTCCACCTCCGTGTAGGGCGGGGCGACGATCTCCCAACCCCGGGCCGAGCACAGCGCTTCCACCGACGCCCGCTGCGCATCGAGGCCGAGCCCAGACGCTCCCTGCTTGGCAGTCGACACCCGGTAATAAGCGATGGCCTTAGTCATGGTCGCGGTCCCTACAATCACGCCTAACGCTCGTTACGTGAAGTTGTACGGGTGCGCAATAGCGCTCCAACGGGTTGGGCTGGGCAAGCCGATGCCTGCGATTAGCCTGCGATCGTTCCTTGGCTGTCAGGTGGTGCGAGGTCATGCCGGCAGATCCTATGCGGTTGGTGCCCCGCATGTGCCGAATGCCGCCCCGGTTGAATCACGGCCGATCTACGCTGCTCGCGCGCGCGAATTGTCCCGACCGTCCCAAAGCCCGATCCCCCCTATTCCCGCTCGAAAATCCATCTTGCGGGTAGTGGCGGGTAAACGCGGGTATCTTTCCAGCCGCCGCCCCGGGTTTAGCACAGATAGAAGACTGCGAAATTCTCATATGTGGCAGAGAATATACCCGCTTATACCCGCTTATACCCGCAAGTCGGAGGATCGAAGATGATGTTCTGCCCGTCATCAGCGGACTGGGGATCAGTGGCCGACTGGGCTGGAGGGCTTCTTACGGGGGCGGGCATCATTGCCGCCGTTGTTTTGGCCGGCCGGCCGGAGCGAGACAGGCGGCGGCAGGAACAAGTTGCTCGACGGGCGCTCGCACAGTTCACTGCTCTCAAGCTCCGCGGGATGATGAGCAGCGTTGAGCTAATCGTCGGACACTTCGCTACCTCTAGACCAGCTACTTGGCCGGACGACGCTCGCATCGATCGGTGGCGATGGATCAAGCACCCCATAGGAATGGAAGGAGACGCGGCCGTCAGGATTGAGCAGTCGGAGCTACTAACGTTCTTGGATGGCGGCCAGGCCGAATTCGCCGGCAAACTGGCGCTGTATTCGCGACGGTATGCCAGTCTCTTCGAACTAGTCAGGGAGTATCGAAAGATGCGGAGTGAGTTGGAGGCGTTGCCGGTCGAAAATGATGATGTCGACGGCACTCTATTGAGAGGGTCCGTCGCATGGCAGCCGTCAGCTCGCGCGGACGCGCTATCGGCTGCTTTGGAGGACGAGGTCACCTTGATTGCGGATCGCGGAGCAGAGCTTATCGCTGAGGGAAACGCTCTAGCCGCTGCTTTTACCCGCTCAGCTCGGGTGGCACTCAAAGAGCCGAAGTTTCTGGTTGAGGGTTAGCTCCTACGCCCGCACCACCCGCCAGTTCTTCTGCTTCGCGTGCGCGTCCTCGCCAGCCATGACCTTCAGCCCGTCAACGATACGCCCCTGGTAGCGTGACAGGAACCGGCCAAGCCGCTTGGGGTCAATGCCGCCGCGTTTATCGTCGGCCACTTCGATCAGCGCCTCACGAAGGGTGCCGTTGATGTTACCGTTGTAAGTATCACGCAACTCGGCCGCCTCCTTTATCTCGCCAGTCGTCCGGGGCGCCCCGCCGACTGCACCGTGCCAAGCCGTAAGCACGCCGGTAAGGGTGGCAATAACTGGATCCTCCGCTCGAGCCTTATCCATCGTTTCAACAGGATCAGCGCGGCCAAGCCACACCAACGGCGATCGCACAAAGCGGCTCCAGTCTTCAAATGACGCCAGCGCAGGCAGGAGCCCCGGATAGCCTGCTGCAACGTAAGCTCGCGCTATGGTCAGGGCCGCAGCGACGTACTTGCCGCGATGGGCGAGAACCTGGTTGAACGGGCTGGCGTGGAAGGTCCGCAGCTCGGGGCGCTCCATGTTCGGGTCAAGCGAACACAGGAGCGTCCGGCGTGTCATGTCACCGACCAATTGAATGTTGTTGCCCGTCGCGAAGGTCGTGGCCCGGCTCTCGATCTTCACCAGCTTGGACACACCTAGGGGGCGCACCGACACTACCGGACGTTCGATCATCTGGCATAGAGCGTCGCCACCCAGCTCACCGTTAACGTTGTCGATCGATATGATGGCCTGTCCGTTCAACAGTGCCGCGCCCAGACGCTTCTCGGTTTCCTCTTCTGTACGGCCGGCCGCGATCACTGGAGCTCGCTCGCCAGTGCTGATCGCCGACGCCAAGTCGATGATGTAGCTTTTGCCTGAACCAGCCACTGGCGCCGTTGTCGCGTGAAGCGGTGCAACGGGCATTGCCCCGCGAACAACGGGGGTAATGAGCCCGGACAGCGCCGCGGATCTGCTGGCCTCATCGACAAACGGGAACTCGTCTAGCAGCGCGTCCAGCAACGACAGCGCCGCCAGTGCTTCCTTGCGCGATGGTCTGCTGCTGATCGCAGGCATCTGCGGCGGGTTAAGCAGTAGCAGCTGTGTTGCCTGATCATAGCCTGGCTCCGAAAGGATCGTGCCGTCTGGCCGCAATGTCGGCGTCGTGATCACACCTGCCAGCCGCGGCAAACGCCACTCACCGTCGCGGGAAAGGATCGTCAGAGCCACATCGCGGGGCGGATCGGTGGCGACCAGCCCCTTCTTGCGCTCGTTCCATTTCGTCCAGTCAGCGGCCCGCGACAGATGATCCACGAGCATAGAGCCATCGACTTGGCAAAGGCGTGCGACCTTGGTGCGTCGACCATGAGCGGCCGGCATATCGTCAACGGCCGGCCGAACGATGCCGCCGCGCACGAACAGCGGTGCACCGGCGTCGATCAGTGCCGTTTCAGCCAACGTCGCCGTCAGGTGCAACTCGCCGGCGCGCACCTGGATCATCGGCTTCGGGGAGGCGACCACAGGTGCACCGCGCAGGGCCTCTACGATGGCATCTCCGCCTTGGTCGCGCGCCATGTCGTCAAAGTCATAGCCATCAATTTGAGCGCGGGGAGGAAGTGCGCCCACGGCCGGGTTTTCTGCCGTCACCGTGTATTCCTCGCATTCTGCGGGAGAGCGTTGCGGGATATCCGCAGTATCACGCCAGGAAAACGGCACGCGGCTACCGTCAGATGCGGATGGAGGCAGGTCATCGTGCCGCATCGTGTTCACCCGTCGATCTCAGGATTTGCACCTGTTCTGCGATGCGCTGCTCCTGCAGCTTGACGGCGATGGCTGCCCGACGTTGAACGTCCTGCGGTTGTCGATCGGCGATCAAACGAACAACACAGCTCATGAGTGCGCCTTCCGTACGACCATGTCGCGCAACGGCTTGAACGGACGCAGCCGCCCGCCGGTGGCCTCGATGGCGATCGGCAGGTTGGTGCGCTTGGATGCCTGGAGCGCGGCATGGCACGCCGGGATGAAGTCGCGCGCAGTGGCAAACCGGCCGGCGAAAAGGCGGTTGCCGTTATGGAAGTGGTGCTCGACCACGCACCAGCGCGGCCCCTCGACCTGCTTCAGGACGATCAGCTTGGGCGGTATGGGGATGGTCTCGCGGGTCATGCGGCATCTCCCCGGCGTCGAGCCTGCGCGATCGTTGCCGCGGCCAGATCCCGAGCGTCGTTCTCTTTCATGACCTGCGCAGCGATGACCGCGCCCGCGGCAACGAGCATGCCTTGGTGTTCCGGCGAAAGGGTCGCCCGGGTTTCGGCGAGGATCTTCGCCAAGTCGACCATCGAGGCCGTCCAGAACGTGTCTTCCCATGCCGCGGGCAACTGGTCCGCACGCTCGATGAAGACATCCAGGATGCCGCGCCATGTTTCGCCGCCGCTCATGCCTGTGCCTCCCACGCCATGCCGGCGATGTCGCGCGCGCGAGTGCCGCTGATCCCGAGGGAGAACAGACGTTGCAAGCGGAGGAGCGAGGCAGTATCTGTGGTCGCGCTGTAGTTTTGAAGTTCAAGATTGGGTCGTGCGGTGGCAGCCGCGCGGCCCTTTCGCTTACTGGGCTTCGGCGCCCGTGCCGACGAAAGCTGCATGCTTCACGCGGCCTCACGCGCGCCAGTGTCGCGGTACGCTTCCAGATCTTTCATGTAGTAAAAAACGCGGCCGCCCACTTTGCACGTGCGAGGCCCGACACCCTTGGAAAACCAGTCGGCCATCGTTTTGGCACTTCTACCCAGAAACGCTGCCGCATCGGCGCGTGAGACGCGGCCATCCGGCAAGATCCGGATCCGAACATGCTCAACCATCAGAACACCTCCACTACGGTAACGGAAACGTATCCGTAATACCTGATGGGTATCCGAATCATCTTGGCTGCACAAGCGGAAACGGATACGTGTCCGTCAGAAGGGAATTCTGATGGGTTTGTCGCTCAAAAAGGACGGGTTTGCGCTGTTTGAGGTTGTGGAGATCCTCGCGACGATGTTCCGAGTCCATTCCACACGCCGGGAGACGTTCATCAGCCGCATTCAACAGCTGCAGAAGCTAGGGCTTCCGGCGAATGCGAACCTTGGCCGGGGAGCAAAGGTCAGATACGTGAACTGGCAAGTTGCCGACCTGTCACTGCTCCTGGAGCTGCTCGACTGCGGCATCACGCCCGGTATGCTGAAGGACTACTTCAGGCCCTTCGACCGCAATTACCTGGGCGTATATTCGATGGGCGGGCAGGGCTGGCATGTCCAGAACAGCTTGAAGGAAAGCGCAGTGGATTTATATCTTCTGCTACGCTTTCGCGCTCTAGGATACCTGACTCGTCCGAAGCCGGCCGATGCGAGCGACAATGCTCACCCACTCGACCGGGAGGACTTTGGCCGGTCGAGTGACAACGTCCTTGCCGAGCTTAGCACCGGGGGGGCAGCTCTGACCGTGAACCTCACCCAGCACCTTCGACGCCTCCGTCAAGCTGTCGAACAAGTTTATCCAGATCGTCTAGAGGACATCACGTTCTATCCAACGAGATCGGCTCAACGAGAAGATAGCTGATGGCTCTTAAATTCACCCGCCTCACTCGCCCAGCAATTCGTGCTCTCACGCCCGGCGAGAAGCTCGCTGAGCACGGGATTGTGGCCGCGCGTCAAGGGAACGGGGATCTTCGATACACCGTCAACATCATGGTCGATGGGCAGCGAATTCACCGCGTCGTTGGACGGGAGAGTGAGGGCGTTACCCGCGAGCAAGCGGAGCGGGCGATTGAGTCGTTCCGGACGAAGGCAAGGGAGGGGCGCCTCGACCTGCCCGCGGGGCGCAAAAACCACCGCACTTTTGCCGAAGCGGCCACTGAATACCTTCAGCGCATGGAGGATACGGGCGGCAAGAATATGAAGGAGAAGCGCCGGCACATCCCCGATGTGCTCGTGCCTTTCTTCGGCAAGCACCGCGCCGACAAGATAACCAGCTTCTTGGTTCAGCATTATGTCCGCGATCGGCTGAAGGCCGTCAAGCAGGCGACTGTCAACCGCGAGCTGGCTACTCTGTCCCATGCCTTCAAGCGCATGATTGAGTGGAAGTGGCTCAAGGCCGAGGACTGTCCCAAGATCGAGAAGGGCGACGAGCCGCGGAAGAAGATCGTCGTGTTATCCGACGAGCACGCCGCCGCGCTGATGAAAGCGGCAGTTGCTGACCAGGACGGCTACCTTTGGCTGTTCGTTGCATTCGGCCTCAACACGGCGATGCGGCACTCGGAGATCCTGCGCGTCCGCTACGATCAGATCGACTACGATGCTCGCCGCATCTTCATCCCCGAAGCCAAGGCTGGCGAGCGTGAACAGCCCATCACCCCTGCGCTGGTGGACATGCTCAAGCGCCAGCAAGCGATGGAGCCCGAGTCGCAAGAATGGGTGTTTCCTTGCCGCACCCGCCGCGCAAAGCTGCCCCACCGCAACAGCATGGCTGATTCCTTCCAGCGGGCAGTGATTCGGGCAAATCTACTCCCTGATAAGGTTACGCCTCACGTCATGCGGCATACCGCCATCACTCGCCTGGTGAGGGCAGGGGTGGATCTGCCTACGATCCAGCGCATCAGTGGTCACAAGACGCTCGCGATGGTGCTGCGCTATGTCCACATCCACGGGCAGCACATCGACACTGCTATCGCAGCAATCGACAACGCCTTTGCTGACGCGTTTACACCAAGGTTACACACGCCCTCCACTCCTACCGCCAACCAGCCAGCGAGAGTAGTGGCAATTATCGCTGCTAACTCAGCAGCTTAGAGGGAATGGTGCGGACGGCGGGACTCGAACCCGCACTCCAGGGGAAGCCGATTTTAAGTCGGCTGCGTCTACCGGTTTCGCCACGTCCGCGCACCCGGGCACGAGAAGCCGAGTCGGGGCGGGGCGTCAAGGCTTGTTGGCGGTGTGGCGGCTCAGAACGGCGCCTTGAGCCGCAGCATGACGCGATTGCTGGGAAAGCCGCCGACCCCGACAGCTTCGGTTTCGGCAGTCGCGAAAACGCCGCCGATCACGCCAATCTCGGCCTTGGGGAGCGCCGGTGGAGCTTCGATGCCTCGGGGAGCGCCCTTCAGCCGGTCACGCGCTGCCTCGCTGCGGCCACAGACGACGATGTCGGTGCTGCTCGCGTCGCAGCCGGCGGGCGGCTTGATCGTGGCGAGATCGAAGGTGGCGAGGCGTGGGTCCGGCGAGGTGCCGCCGGTCTGCACCGCGATCAGGACTGCCACCAACATCTGCCACTCCCGTTGCTGCGTGGAGCGTGAGGGGCGATTGCGGCGGTCCGATGGCGCTGGCGGGCAACGATCGCCCGCGTCAGCGATAGTTGAAGCTGATGCTGATCCGCTCGCCCTTAGCGGCGTTGGCGACCACCTCATGGCGCAGCCAGCTTTCCCATAGGAACACCGTGCCCGGTTGCGGATCGGCATAGACGAAGGTGGCGTGCTCTTCACCGGCGTCGGCCCGGCGGGTAGGGGCGGCCATCATCATCGGCAGCCGCGGGTCCTCTAGCTTGAGCGCGCCGGCGCCCGGCGGCACCGCGACGTAGATCGTCCCCGACACCGCCGAATGGGGATGGATGTGACCCGAATGGGTGCCGCCGGGCTTGAGGACGTTGACCCACAGGCTGTCGAGCTTGAGCTTGCGCCCGCCGAGATCGAAGGCGCAGGCCTCGGCAAAGCGCGCGACGTGACGGTTGAGCAGCTTGACCAGATCGGCGAACCGCGGGTCGCGCGCGGGCAGATCGTTGAGCGAGGCGTAGGAGGTATAGCCGCGGTAGCCATGCGCCTTTGACCAGGCGACCCCGGCGCGATCCTGCTGCGCCAGATCGTGGCAGGCTTCCTCGAGCTCTTCGAGCAGCGCCTCGTCGCCGAGCAGGTCTTCGTAGAAACGGGTGGCGAACAGCGAGCGGATCATGCCTCCTCGAAGCACGGGCGCGCGAGCGCATCAACCGCTATCGCGCCCGCGTCGGTCCAAGCGGCGGTCTAGGGCTGCTGGCGCAGCGCGACATCGTTCATGAAGCGCACGTCGTCGCCCGCGACGAGCCAGCTCGCTTCCGCCGCCACCGCGCCGAGCATGTCGGCGAGCGGATCGATCTCGGCCTTGGCGTAATTGCCGAGCACATAGCCGGTGACGCGATCCTTGTGGCCGGGATGGCCGATGCCGAGGCGGACGCGGCGGAACTCAGGGCCGAGGTGCTGGTCGGTCGAGCGCAGGCCGTTGTGCCCCGCGGTGCCGCCGCCGCGCTTCACCTTGACCTTGAACGGCGCGAGATCGAGCTCGTCATGAAACACGGTCAGCGCGTCCGGCCCGAGCTTGTAGAAGCGCAGCGCCTCGCCGATTGCGCGGCCGCTGTCGTTCATGAAGGTGGCGGGCTTGAGCAGCAGCACCTTGTCGGTGCCGATCCGGCCCTCCTGGGTCCAGCCCTGGAACTGCTTCTTGGTGGGGCCGAAGCCATGCACCTCGGCGATCGCGTCGACCGCCATGAAGCCGACATTGTGACGGTGCATGGTATATTGCGCGCCCGGGTTGCCGAGCCCTGCCCAGATCTGCACGTCGCGCGTCTCCACTTAAGAAAAAGGGCAGGGAAGCGAATGCCGCCCTGCCCGATTCGTATTGCCCTGACGGCAAGCCTTATGCGGCCGGGATCTCACCCTCGGCAGCATCGGCATCCGCTTCCGAACGCAGCGCCGACGGCGTCGCGATCGTGGCGATGGTGAAGTCACGATCCTCGATCGCGCTGGTCGCGCCCTGCGGCAGGGTCACGGCGCTGATATGGATCGAATCGCCAAGGTCGGTGCCGGCAAGCGAGATGGTGATCTCGCTGGGGATGTCAGCCGCGTCGACCACCAGCTCCAGCTCGTGGCGGACGATGTTGAGCACGCCACCCTTCTTGAGGCCGGCCGATTCTTCCTCGTCGGTGAACACGACGGGCACCGAGACGGTGACGGTCGAATGCTCGCCGATGCGCAGGAAATCGACATGGATCGGACGATCGCTGACCGGGTGGAACGCGACGTCCTTGGGCAGCGTGCGCTCGCCGTTGACCATGATCACGGAGTTCATGAAATGGCCGGTCATCAGCGCCTTCATCAGCGCCTTCTCTTCCAGGTGAACCGAGGTCGGCTCCTGGTTCTGGCCATAGATCACGGCGGGCACGCGGCCGTCGCGACGCAATGCCCGGGAGGCTCCCTTGCCAACCCGGTCACGCGTCTCGGCTGCGAGCGTAATGGTGTCGCTCATCGATATTCTCCGAAACTCGTTTGTTGTTCTTCCCGCCCACGCCTCCAGGGATGACCATGGACCGGAAGCGGGCGCGCGTAGCGGATGGGGGCGGGAAAAGCAAGGAAGAGGGTGGAGCCGGCCCGGCGTCAGTATGTCACCCGCTCGGCCTTCACCCCGAGCTTGGCGAGCTGCGCCTGGACGCTGTCCTGCCCCGCGAGATGCCCGGCGCCGACCGCGATGAACACCGTGCCCGGCTGCGCCATCCGCTGCTTCACCCAGGCCGCCCAGCGCTTGTTGCGATCGACCAGCAGAACCTTGGCGACCTCGGGCGAGTCCTTGAGGCTATCGTTCATTTCCTTGGCCAGCGCCTCGGGTTTGCCGTGCGCCCAATCGTCGACCATTTCCTTCATGCTGCTGTCGAGCTTGGGCAGCTCGTCGATCGTGCTGGTCAGGAACTGGAGCTGCGCGGGCGCCGACAGCGCGCCGAAATAGCCGAGCTGCTGCTCCGCCGTCTCGAGGCCGGTGAGCGGCTTGCCGGCCTGCTTGGCCGCGGCGGTGATCACTTCCTCGGGGCCGTTGGCGCTGTCGTAACCGAGCCTGGACAGCGGCGCGATCGAGAGCTGGGTCGCGGCGAGCCAGGGCTTGTAGCGATCAAGCGCATTGGCGGGCAGGCCGAGATCGAGCACCGCCTTGGTGAAGGCGGCGCGCTTGTTGGCGGGGACCTGCTCGGTCAGCGGCGGCGTCCCGGCGGGCGCGACCCCGGTGGCGGCGACCAGCGATGCCATCGCGGCAGGATCCGGCATCACCAGCTCCAGCTTGGCCTCGTCGGCACGATCGAACGCCGCTTTCACCGCCTCGTCAAACCAGCTAATTCCGGGTTTGAGCACATGGATGGTGCCGAACAAATAGATCGTCGTGTCCTGATCCTTGACCACCCATAGTGCCGGATCGGCATCGTTCGCGTCGCGTGCGGCGGCGGCGGGCTGCCGCTGAGCACAAGCGGGCAGCGCGAGGGCAAGCGTGAGCGCCGAGAGCGCGGCGCCGATCGATCGGATCATAAGCGGCAAGGGTTCCACAGGAGGGGCACGGGATAGGCTGGTGCCAAGCTAGGGGCGCACCTTCCAACTTGCTAGAGCAGGGGGCTTCCCTCTAAGCGCTCGGGGAATATGCCACAGCCCCTAAGCTTCCAGCGCATGATCCTGACGCTCCATGACTATTGGAGCGAGCAAGGCTGCGTGATCCTGCAGCCCTATGACATGGAGATGGGTGCTGGCACCTTTCACCCGGCGACGACGCTGCGCGCGCTCGGCCCCAAGCCGTGGAATGCCGCCTTCGTCCAGCCATGCCGCCGGCCAACCGATGGCCGCTATGGCGAGAACCCTAACCGGCTGCAGCATTATTACCAATATCAGGTGATCCTGAAGCCCTCGCCGGCGAACCTGCAGGACCTGTATCTCGGCAGCCTTGCCGCGATCGGGGTGGACATGACCACCCACGACATCCGCTTTGTCGAGGACGATTGGGAAAGCCCGACGCTCGGCGCCTGGGGGCTCGGCTGGGAAGTGTGGTGCGACGGCATGGAGGTGACCCAATTCACCTATTTCCAGCAGATGGGCGGGTTCGACATGAAGCCGGTTGCGGGCGAGCTCACCTACGGGCTCGAGCGACTGGCGATGTACATCCAGAACAAGGATTCGGTGTACGATCTCGCCTTCAACGACAGCGGCGTCACCTATGGCGACGTGTTCCACAACAATGAGGTCGAGATGTCGACCTGGAACTTCGAGGTCGCCGACACCGACACGCTGTTCGACGCCTTCCGCAAGGCGGCGGCCGAGTGCGAGAACTGCCTCGCCCGCAACCTGCCGATTCCTGCCTATGAGCAGGCGATCAAGGCGAGCCACACCTTCAACCTGCTCCAGGCGCGCGGCGTGATCTCGGTCGCCGAGCGCCAGGCCTATATCGGCCGGGTGCGCGACCTCGCCAAAGGCGCCTGCGGGGCGTGGATGGACAAGAACGGATGGGCGGCGTGACCGATTTCCTCCTCGAACTCCGCTCCGAAGAGATCCCTGCGCGGATGCAGGACAAGGCGCGCGACGATCTCGCCCGCCTGTTCGCGGCCGAGCTCGACAAGGCCGGGCTCAAGGCCGGCGCGCTCGAGACCTATGCCACCCCGCGCCGGCTGACGTTGATCGCCCGCGATCTGCCGCTCGAGACCGAGGCGGTGAGCGAGGAGATCAAGGGGCCGCGCAGCAGCGCGCCGCCGCAGGCGCTCGACGGTTTCCTGCGCAAGACCGGGCTTGCTCGTGAGGATCTCACCGAGCGTGACGGCATCTTCTACGCGGTCACCAACAAGCCCGGCCGCGCCACCGCCGCCGTGCTCGCCGAGGCGGTGCCCGCGATCATCCGCGGTTTCCCCTGGCCCAAATCGATGCGCTGGGGGGGCGATTCCGCGTCCACCGAAAGCTTGCGCTGGGTGCGACCGTTGCACGGCATTGTCGCGCTGCTCGGCGAGGCAATCGTCGACATCGAGATCGCCGGCGTTCGCTCGGGCGCGGCGACGCTCGGCCATCGCTTCCATCACCCCGGCATCATCACCATCGGCTCGGCGGCCGATTATGCCGAGAAGCTGCGTGCCTGCCATGTCATTGTCGACCAGGACGAGCGCCGCGCGCTGATCCGCGAGCGGGCAAGCGCGCTCGCCGCCGAGGCCGGGCTGGTGCTGGTCGAGGACGAGGGCCTGGTTGCCGAGAACGCCGGGCTCACCGAATGGCCGGTGCCGCTGCTCGGCCGCTTCGATGCGACGTTCCTCGACGTCCCGCCCGAGGTGATCCAGCTCACCGCGCGGGTGAACCAGAAGTATTTCGTCTGCCGCGACGGCGCCGGCGCGCTGGCGAACGCCTTCGTCTGCACCGCCAACATCGAGGCGAGCGACGGCGGCGCGAAAATCGTCGAGGGCAACCGCAAGGTGCTCGCGGCGCGGCTCAGCGACGCGCGGTTCTTCTACGAAACCGATCTCAAGACACCGCTAGGCGAGCAGGCGGCCAAGCTCGAGAAGATCGTGTTTCACGAGAAGCTCGGCACCGTCGCCGACAAGGTCGATCGCGTGGCGAAGCTCGCCCGCTGGCTTGTGGAAGAGGGGATTATTTCTTCACCTGTCACCCCAGCGAAAGCTGGGGTCTCCGGCAATGGCGCCGGGCAAGAGCCGCACGAGACCCCAGCTTCCGCTGGGGTGACGGAGGGGGGCACGGCCTCGTTGGTAGACCTCGCCGAGCGTGCGGCTCGCCTTGCCAAGGCGGATCTCGTCACCGGCATGGTCGGCGAGTTCCCCGAGCTGCAGGGCCTGATGGGCGGATATTACGCTGCCGCGCAAGGCGAGGACCCGCAGGTCGCCGCCGCGATCCGCGATCACTACAAGCCGGTCGGGCAGGGTGATGCCGTGCCGACCGCGCCGGTGACGGTGGCGGTGAGCCTGGCGGACAAACTCGACAGCATCGCGTCGTTCTTCGGCGCCGATCTGAAGCCGAGCGGCTCCAAGGATCCCTTCGCGCTGCGCCGGTCGGCACTGGGCGTGATCGCGCTGATCCTCGACAACGCTTTGCGCTTTCCCTTGGCCAGAGCGATCAACCGCGAAGTGCTCGACTTCTTTGCCGACCGCCTCAAGGTTCAGCAGCGCGAGGCCGGCGTCCGCCACGACCTGATCGATGCGGTGTTCGCGCTCGGCGGCGAGGACGATCTGGTCCGGCTGCTTGCCCGCGTCCATGCGTTGCAGGCATTCGTCGGTACGGCGGATGGAACGAACCTGCTTGCGGGGTACAAACGGGCGGCGAACATCCTCAAGAAGGAGGGGGTCGCGGCCACCGAGGCAGGCGCCGGCTCGACGTCGCTTGGATCCAATGGCGACGGATCGGCGAGCTATACACCAGAGCCGGCGGAAGCCGCGCTGATCGATGCGCTCGACGCGGCCGAGCCGGCGGCAGCCGATGCGGTCGCCAACGAGGATTTCGAGGCGGCGATGACCGCGCTCGCCACCCTGCGCGCACCGATCGACGCCTTTTTCGAGAGCGTCACGGTGAACGATGCCGATCCCACCAAGCGCGCGGCCCGGCTTGCGTTGCTCGCCCGGGTACGCGCGGCGGTGCATACGGTTGCGGACTTCTCGCGGATCGAGGGATGAACTAACATCCTCCAACGGGTTCGACGTGAACTTGGAATGACGAGCGTGCTTTCCTTTCCTCCCCGGGGGCGAAGCACTCACCAAGGCAAGGATCAGCGATGACCCAATATGTGTACCGGTTCGGCGGCGGCGTTTCCGATGGCGGAAAGGGCGACAAGAATCTGCTCGGCGGCAAGGGCGCGAACCTTGCCGAAATGGCGTCGATCGGCCTGCCGGTGCCCCCGGGGTTCACCATCTCGACCGAGATGTGCACGCGCTATTACGAGGAGGGTGAACGCTTCCCCGAGTCGCTGCGCGACGAGGTTGCGGCCGGGCTGAGCCACATCGAGGGCATCACCGGCAAGGCGTTCGGCGATCACGCCAACCCGCTGCTGGTCTCGGTACGCTCGGGCGCGCGGGTGTCGATGCCGGGAATGATGGACACGGTGCTCAACCTCGGCCTCAACGACGAGACGGTCGAGGGGCTGGTCGCCAAGTCCGGCGACGAGCGCTTCGCCTGGGACAGCTATCGCCGCTTCATCCAGATGTACGCCGATGTCGTGCTCGAGCTCGATCATGGCGCGTTCGAGGAAGCGCTGGAGATCGCCAAGGAAGACAATGGCTATACGCTCGATACCGAGCTGACGGCCGCCGATCTCAAGGCGCTGGTCGCAGAGTATAAGAAGCTGGTCGAGCAGGAATGGCACAAGCCGTTCCCGCAGGACGTCCATGATCAGCTGTGGGGCGCGGTTGGCGCGGTGTTCGGCTCGTGGCAGTCGGAGCGCGCCAAGGTCTACCGCCGGCTCAACGACATTCCCGGCGGCTGGGGCACGGCGGTCAACATCCAGGCGATGGTGTTCGGCAACATGGGCGACACGTCAGCGACGGGCGTCGCCTTCACCCGCGACCCCTCGAAGGGCGATCGCGCCTATTATGGCGAGTTCCTGATCAATGCGCAGGGCGAGGACGTCGTCGCCGGCATTCGTACCCCGCAGTATCTCACGCGTACCGCGCGCGAGGAAGCCGGCGCCAAGCCAGCGTCGATGGAGGAGGCGATGCCGGCGGTCTATGGCGAGCTGGCCGAGGTGTTCGACACGCTCGAAAACCATTACCGCGACATGCAGGACATCGAGTTCACGGTCGAGCAGGCCAAATTGTGGATGCTCCAGACCCGCTCGGGCAAGCGCACCGCCAAGGCGGCGCTCAAGATCGCGGTCGACATGGCCAATGAGGGGCTGATCACCCGCGAGGAGGCGATCCTGCGGGTCGATCCCCAAGCGCTCGACCAATTGCTCCACCCGACGCTGGATCCCGCCGCGCATCGCGACGTCATCGCCAAGGGCCTGCCGGCGTCGCCCGGCGCCGCCTCGGGCGTGGCGGTGTTCGACAGTGACACCGCCGAGAAGCGGGCTGCCGCGGGCGAGGCGGTGATCCTGGTCCGCGTCGAGACCAGCCCCGAAGACATCCATGGCATGCACGCCGCCAAGGGCATCCTCACCGCACGCGGCGGGATGACCAGCCACGCCGCGGTGGTCGCACGTGGTATGGGGCGCCCGTGTGTCTCTGGCGCCGGATCGCTGTCGATCGACAACAAGACGCGGGTGATGCGCGTCGGCGGCCGCGAGGTGAAGGAAGGCGACACCCTCACGATCGACGGCACCACTGGCGAGGTGATGGCCGGCGCGGTGCCGACCGTGCAGCCCGAGCTGTCGGGCGATTTCGGCACGCTGATGAGCTGGGCCGATGAGGTTCGCCGGCTCAAGGTGCGCGCCAATGCCGAGACCCCGCTCGATTGCCGCACCGCGCGCGAGTTCGGTGCCGAGGGTGTGGGCCTGTGCCGCACCGAGCACATGTTCTTCGATGCCGCACGGATCACCGCGGTGCGCCAGATGATCCTCGCCGCCGACGAGGCTGGCCGCCGCGCCGCGCTGGAGAAGCTGCTCCCCGCGCAGCGCAGCGACTTCACCGAGATCTTCGAGGTCATGGTCGGCCTGCCGGTCACCGTGCGGCTGCTCGATCCGCCGCTGCACGAGTTCCTGCCGCACGAGGAGAATGAATTCGCCGAGGTTGCCGAGGCCGCGGGGATCGATGTCGACACGCTCAAGCGTCGCGCCGCCGAGCTCCACGAGTTCAACCCGATGCTCGGCCATCGCGGCTGCCGGCTCGGCGTCACCTATCCCGAGATCTACGAGATGCAGGCGCGCGCGATCTTCGAGGCGGCGTTGGACGTCGCCGCCAAGTCCGGCGAGGCGCCGATCCCCGAGGTGATGATCCCGTTGGTCGCGACCAAGCGCGAGCTCGATTTGATGAAGGCGGTGGTCGACCGGGTCGCCAAGGCGGTGTTCGCCGAACGCAACAAGACCATCGAATATCTGGTCGGGACCATGATCGAGCTGCCGCGCGCCGCGCTAAAGGCGGGCGAGATCGCCGAAACCGGCGAGTTCTTCTCGTTCGGCACCAACGATCTCACCCAGACCACCCTCGGTGTCAGCCGTGACGATGCCGGGCGCTTCCTCGGCGCCTATGTCGAGCAGGGGATCTACGCCAAGGACCCCTTCGTCAGCCTGGATGTCGAGGGCGTCGGCGAGCTGGTCGAGATCGCCGTCGAGCGCGGCCGCAAGACGCGGCCGGACATCAAGCTTGGCATTTGCGGCGAGCATGGCGGCGATCCGGCCAGCATCGCCTTTTGCGAGAAGGTCGGGCTCGATTACGTCAGCGCCTCGCCCTATCGCGTGCCGATCGCCCGACTGGCCGCAGCGCAGGCGGCGCTTAACCGCTAGGCCCGCGCTGCGGCCGCACCGCGCCCGGTCACCGCGAGCGCGGCGTCCAGTCGAACCAGCCGCGGCGCTCGCGGGCGGCATAATCCGTCGCCGGATAGGCCGGGCGCGCGGTCGTCAGTGGTGCCGGCGCGACGGGCGCGGTGACCACGCTCGGATGGGCCACGACGCGATCGTCACGGATCGTAGTGGCGGTGACCGGCGTCGCGTCAGCCAGGCGGGTGTTCTCCCGCGACACTTCGGCGGTACGTGCATTGGCGGCAGCGACGCTCGTCTCCGCGGTGCGGCGATTGGCGGCATGGGCGTCGCGCTCGGCGAGGTAGCGCTCCTTCCACTTGCGGCCACCGGGGTGGCTGGCGAGGCCGAACAGCCAGCCGGCGACGAACAGCAGCGCAAGCACCGCGAACTGCGTGGGCGTGGAGAACAGCATGGTAAATCTCCCTGTTACGCAGGCTCAACGAAGCGGTGGCCCGATCGGTTGCCTGTGCGGCGTGCCGATCAGAAAGCGTCGCTGATCGAGCAGGCGGCCGGGCCGAGGATGACGACGAACAGCGTCGGGAGGATGAAAAGGATCAACGGCACGGTCATGATCGCCGGCAGCCGCGCCGCCTTCTCCTCCGCCCGCATCATCCGCTCGTTCCTGAACTCGGCCGAGAGCACGCGTAGCGCCGAGGCGAGCGGGGTGCCGTATTTCTCGGTCTGGATCATGGTGGTGACCACGCCGCGCACGGCGTCGAGATCGACCCGGGTTGCCAGATTTTCGAATGCCTGGCGCCGTTCCGAAAGGAAACCCAGCTCGATCGCGGTGAGGGTGAACTCGTCGCCAAGCTCGGGATACGCGCGGCCGAGCTCCTTGGCGACGCGATGGAACGCGGCATCGACGGTGAGGCCCGCCTCTGCGCAGATCACCAGCAGGTCGAGCGCATCCGGCAGGCCCTTGCGGATTGCGTTGGAGCGCTTGGTGATCTTGTTCTTGAGGAAGATGTCCGGCGCCTTGTACGCCAGGATGAAGGTGATAGCGACGATGCCGTACTTCTTGAGCGGCGAATAGGTCGCGACGAACTCGGTGCCGTAAACAACGAACACCATGAAGCCGCCGAGCACGATCGGCAGCACCAGCCGCCCGAAGATCACCGCCACCGCCCAGTCCTTGGAGCGGATACCGGCCTGCATCAGCTTGACTTGCGCGACCTTGAGCTGGCTGTCCTGCAGCACCTTGAGCGAACTCAGCAGGTTGCGCATGCGATCGGTGGTGTCGTTGCGCTGGACGAGCTTGGCGCGGCGCTTGGTGGAGGCGGTGATACCTGCCTTCAGCTGCTCGCGGCGGTCGTTCAGCGCCTTGACGCGCTTGGTCATCGGATCGCGCACCGTGGTCACGGTGTAGATCGCGAACATCACCGCGAAGGCGGCGACGCCCGACAGGATCGTCGCGACCCACAATACGTCGATGCCCATCAGGGTCGGTCCGGCTGGCTGCTCCATGTCCTGCTTGTCCGTCCCTTAAATTTCGAAGTTGACCATCTTGGCCATGATGAAGGCGCCGATGCCCATCCACAGCAGCCCGCCGATGCCGGCGATCATCAGCCGCTGATCGACGAAGAAATTTTGCATGTAGCCGGCGTTGATCATCCAGATCATGCCGAAGACGATGAACGGCAGCGAGCCGACGATGTACGCAGACGCCTTGGACTCCGACGACATCGCCTTGATCTTGAGCTTCATCTGCCCGCGCTGGCGCAGCACGGTGGCTAGATTGGCGAGCGTCTCCGCCAGATTGCCACCGGTCTCGCGCTGAATGGCGATGGTGATGACGAAGAATTGGAATTCGGGCGTGCCGAGCCGATCCGCGGTGTCCTGCAGTGCCGCGTCCATCGAGCGGCCGATCTTCATCTTGTCGGATACCATGCGAAATTCCTCGCCAACCGGGCCCTTCATCTCCTGGCCGACGACGCCGATCGTCTCGGTGACGGGGAGGCCCGAGCGAAGGCCACGCACGAGCAACTCGATCGCGTCGGGGAACTTTGCGGTGAAATTGGCGATGCGGCGCTTGATGAAGAAGCCAACGATGAAATGCGGGATGCCGGCGCCCATGAACATGCCGAGGAACAGCGCGAGCAGAAGCGGCGCGCCCTTGAACCAGAGCAGCGCGGCGACGACCACCAGGATCGCGGCGCTCGCCTGGCCATAGCGGCCGACGGTCCAGTCCTTGCCGGTCATCGCCAAGCGCTTGGCGAGCTGAGCGGGGTTGGGGAGGATGCGGCCGAAGGCGACATCGGTCTTGGTCTTAGCGCGCCCGGCGGTGATCTTGCGCATCTGCGCCTCGACCACTGCGCCGTCGCCATGGCGCTCCCGCACCGTCGCCAGCCGTCGCGTCTGCGCGCGCTGCGGCGAGGGGCCGCTGAACGCGAACAGCAGCAGCGCCAGCACCGCGAAGGAGCCCAGGAACACCATCAGGAGCGGCATCAAGTCCATTGCGGCGAACAGCCTCCAGTCGTCAAAACCGCCCCGCCGAAGCGGGCGGCGGGGGTCATTTCTTGGCGCGCTTTGCCATCAGCGACGAGATCAGCGACTTGCCCTTGGTGCTGCCCTTGGCGGCCCCCTTGGTGTCGCTGCTGCTCTCCTCCGCGACGTAGAGCACGCGGCCGAGCATCTCGATCAGCGGGGCGATCGTCTTCGAGTTCTTGCCGGCCTCCGCCATCGGCTTGCCGAGCTTGGCAGCCTGGGCGGCGAGCTTCTGGTCGAACGGCACCACGAAATCGATGCGGCGCTCGATCGAGCCTTCGAAGTCCTTGCGGCTGATCTCGAGCTGACCGGTCGCGTGCAAGCGGTTGGCGGCGACGATCACCTGGGTCTGCGGCGCATTAGTCTTGAGCCACGAGAGGATGCGGATTGTGTCGCGCGCCGCGGCCAGGGTCAGCTCGGTGACCACCACCGCGCACTGGATGTCGCTGATCAGATGCGGATGCTGGACGAGCATGCCACGTGGCAGATCCACCACCGTACATTCGAAGGCGGCGCGCATCTCTTCCTGGAGCTGGAAGAAGGCCGAGCCGTCGGTCATCAGCGGCGCATTGATCGGTGCCTCGGCGCTGAGCACCGCGAGCTTTTCCGATGCCTTGACCATGGCGCGTTCGATGAACAGCCCGTCGATCCGACTGGGATTTTCGATGGCGTCCGTCAGGCCACGGCCCGGCTCAAGATCGAGCGCCAGCGCCGCGGTGCCGAAGTGGACGTCGAGGTCGAGCAGCGCAGTGGTGCGCTTCTCCCGCTCGCTCATCAGCCAGGCAAGCGAGGTCGCGATCGTCGAGGCACCAACACCGCCACGCGTGCCGATCACGGCGGTGGAGGCATGCGGCCGGTCGATCACCGCCTCGGCGAGCTTGGGCGCGTTGAGCATCGCCTGGGCGTGGCCGAACGCCTCGCGCAACATGTCCGGATGCAGCGGCTTCAGAAGGTAATCCTGGATGCCGCTCGCGACCAGATCGCGATATAGACGCACGTCGTTGACCTGTCCGGCCGCGATCACCACCGTGCCGGGCTCGCAAACCTCGGCGAGCGCGTTGATATCGTTCAGCGGATCGCCCGATTCGGCGAGATCGACAAACAGGATCTGCGGCGAGGCCGACACCGACAGCGACTGGACAGCGTTGCGCAGGCCACCCTTGTAGATCTTGTCCACCGACCAGCCGAGTTCGGTGGCGATCGGGCGCAGGGTTTCAAGCGTGGTTTCGTCGCAGACATAGGCCGCGAAGGGATCGCGAAGGCCACTGCCGGCCGGTTTCCAAGGTGCGTTCATCTTAGCTGCCCTTCGCGCTTTCGGTCTTGACCGTGTTGCCGTTGCCGGTCGGCGTCGCCTTGCGATAGGCATCGATGGCCTTGCCCGACGTCGCCGTATCGATGAACGTGTCGCCGCCGCGGCCGTGGACCAGATCTTCGGGACGGGCGACCATCGCGGCGAGGTTGGCGTTGATCGCACAGCCGAAGTTGGACGAGGTGTTGCTGTCGAATTCGTTGGCGGCGTTGCGCGACCAGTCCGGGCAGCCCGGCGTGCCGGCGCGCATGCGGCTGACGACGACGCGGATCGTCCCCGCCGTCACCGGCGCGTTGGTGATCGGCGCATCGTCCGAGAGCAGCAGACCGTAGCTGGCAACGACGCCGGCCACTTCGTCACGCGCGCGGACGCTGTCATAGCCGGGATCATCGATCGCGACCTTGTCGCCGAAGCCGAGGTGCATAACGTTCATCCAGCCAGCAAGCCGGCGGCTTTCGCCGGGCGCGAGCGCGGTGCCGCGGGTGGCGAGGTCCAGCGCGTAATCGGCGCGGGCGACGATTGGCTGGTGAACCGATTCGACGCCGCGGTTCTGCGTGCCCATGCAGCCACCCAGCATGAGAGCCGGGGCGGCCAGCGCGGCGAGGAGAAGGGGATGCTTGATCATCGAAGCCATGTCCTTCGCGGGCTTAGTTGGAGAAGCCGGGCGTCGGGATGGCGCCCTTCTTCTGCTTGGTCGGGGTCGATTTGGTGTCCGCGGCGACGGCCTGCGGATCGCGTTGCGGCACGGCGGGGACCGCCGCGGCGGCACCGATCGTCGGAGGCGGCGGCGTCATCGGCACCATCAGCGGCACAGGGCGCGGGGTACCCGAGGGGCCACCGTCGAGCTGGCCCATCAGCAGCCGCGCGGCATCGCTCGGCGAACGATAGCCGTCGGTCGGCAGGGCGATTTGGCTCGGGCTGTTGACCGGCTTCACCAGATACGGCGTGATCACGATTACCAGTTCAGTCTCGTTGCGCTGCCAGCTGTTGGAGCGGAATAGCGCGCCGAGGATGGGCAGGTCGCCAAGGAAGGGCGTCTTGTCGAGCGAGTTGTTGTGGCTGTTCTGCAGCAGGCCACCGATCATCATGCTCTGGCCGGAACCGAGCTCAAGGGTGGTCTCGGCGCGACGGGTGGTGACGCCCGGCACGCGGGTGCCGTTCATCGTCACGGCGTTCGAATAATCGAGCTGCGACACCTCCGGGCGAACGCGCAGCGAGATGCGGCCATCCGACAGCACCGTCGGCGTGTACGACAGGCTGACGCCGTATTGCTTGTACTCGACCGACACGGTGCCGAGGCCCTGCGCGATCGGGATCGGCACTTCGCCGCCGGCGAGGAAGGTGCCGGTCTCGCCCGACAGCGCGGTGAGGTTTGGGTTGGCGAGCGTGGTCACCTGGCCGGTAGTCTCGCCGAGGTCGAGCGTACCGAGGAAATCGACGCCGAGCAGGCGGCCAGCCAGACCCAAGGTGGTCCGCTGTGCGCCGACGGCGTAGGTGGATGTCTTGGCGCCGGTGGTGGCGTCATAGGTGATCGTGCCGGGAGTGCCCGAGGTGCTGCCGAACAGCATGCCCGAGCCGCGATCGGCGGTAAGCAGGTTGACGCCGACGTTCTTGGCGAACGAGCGGTTCACTTCGGCGAAACGGACCTGGAGGTTGACCTGCAGCGGCGTCGCCGACTTGAGGCGCGAGAGCACCTTGGTGGTGTCGCCGACATAGGCCTGGACCAGCCGCTCGGCTTCCGCGGCATCGCCGGGGCCGGCGACGGTGCCGGTGAGCAGCACCAGCCCGTTCATCGGTACGGCGGTGATCTGCGCGTCCGGCATGGCGAGGCGGAGCATCGCGCCGACCGAGTCGTAATTGTTGCCGACGCGAACCGTGCTGGCATAGACCACCGCGCCACTCTTGGTGGTGGCGGAGATAGTGGTCTCGCCGGTCTTTTTGCCGAAGATGTAGAGCTGGGTCGGCGAGCGGACCTGGACGTCGGCCACCGAGTCGTCTGCGACGAACAGGTCGCTCATCGGCCGCGGGAGGGTCACCAGCCGGCCGCGACCGGTGTTGACCTCGACCACCGGCGGGCGGGCCTGTGAGATGCTCTGCGCCGGCGCCGAGGCCGCGCCGCCGGCAGCGGCCACAAGCGCGATCGCCAGCGGCAGGCCGATCGGCTTCAACAACTTAGCCATCTTAATTCTTCCCCCCGACCGGAACTACGGTCACGCTGGTGCCGCGCGCGACGCGCACGACGGGACCCTGAGCAATGGCTGGCGCCACGCCCCCGGTGTTGGCGGCGACCGGCACACCGTTCATCGGTGCGGTGCCATCTATCGACTTGCCGGGGACGCTGCTGCGCTGGAAGCGCGACACGTCGGCCCCGGTGGCAAAAGTGGTGTTGCCGACTTGCGGCTGGCTGGAGAGCTGGAGCAGCATCGCCTTCTCCGCCTTGGGGTCGCCATCGGGCACCTTGACCGCGCCGCTGGCGATCGCCTGCTCGAGCTCGGCCGAATTGTCGGCAAGGCTGCGTAGCGACAGCGACAGATCGCCCAGCGTCTTGGCCACGGCGAGTTGCTCGGCCATCTTGGGCGTCGCCTCGACCGTGACGGTGGAGAAGGTGCTGACTTGGCTCTTGCCGTTCTCGCCGACGGTGTTGTCGGTCCGCTGATCGGTGGCGAGCACGCGGACGTTGCGCATGATGGTTTCGGACACCTTGAGCGGGGCGCCGTTGCCGCCACCCGCGACGCTCTGGGTCAGGACCAGATCAACTCGGTCGCCTGGGAAGACGAAGCCTGCAACCGCGGCCTGGCCCGACACACCCACGGTAACGGCGCGCATCCCCGGACCGAGTGCGGCGGCGAGGAAGCCACGGTCGCCGGGCTGCACCAGCGTACCCTGGGTGATCGGCTGGCCGGCGGTGATCGCGTTGCGCACCACCGTGCCCTGCAGCTTGGCGACATCGGTGGTGGTCTTGATGTAATAGGCGCCGTCCACCAGTTCCTTGGGCCAGGGCTGGAACTTGAAGGCGGTGGGCTCGAGAATGGTGCCGACCGGCAGCGCGCGCGTCGCGACCAGCACCTCGGGGCCATCGATCGGCGCGACCGGCTGGCCCATGGCAGATGCCTGCGGTGCTCCCGAGCCCGCGATCAGCGTGCGGGCGAAGAATGCCGTGATGGCGGCGACGAACAATGCGCCCACCAGCAACACGATCTTGCGACTATCCATTTAACTCGGGCCTTTCGGAGCGCCGGTGATTGAACCGGCGATAAGCATTTGCAGGAAAGTGGTTAAAAACCGGTTTGTGGTAATGCGAGCAGCGCCGCCGCGGCGATCGCGACGCCGTAAGGGATTTCCAGCTGACCTTGCTTCTTGCGCAGCGTGCGCTCGATCAGCATCAGCAGGGTGATGGCGCCGCCCGCGATCGACATGACCATCAGCATCTGAATCAGCCCGCCGAGCGGCAGCCACAGCGCGAGCGCAGCGATCAGCTTGACGTCGCCGCCGCCCATCCAGCCCATCGCGAAACAGCCGCAGAAGATCGCGAATACCAGGGTGGCGACGATCAGCTGGACGCCGATGTCGGCCCAGCCGAGTCCAATCGCCCACCACCAGGCGGGCGCGGCCAGCGCGATCGCCGCATTCTTCCAATTGGCGATCTCGCGGATGCGCGCATCCTCGATGCCTGCCGATACCAGCAAGGCCCCGAGCGCTACGAGCAGCGCGACCGCGAAGACATTGTCCCACCCCATCGGCGCACACCGGTAGACGCGATGGCTTGCGAAAACGTAACCATGGCGATGATGCTCGACTCCATGGCCCTTCGCCGCACCATCCCCGCCGGCGCTACCTTCTCCTCCTGGCAGGCGCCCGATGGCTGGCTGCACCGTCGATTCGACTGGCCGGGAGCGGGGCGCGGGCGAATCCTCGTCCAGGGTGGCCGCGCCGACATCGTCGAGAAGTATCTCGAGGTAATCGCGCATCTCCATGGCCGTGGCTGGTCGGTCACCGCGTTCGACTGGCGCGGTCAGGGTGGTTCGGGGCGATTGTCCGCCGATCCGCATGTCGGCCATGCCGACGACTTCGGGGCATTGGTAAGCGATCTTGGTGCCTTCTGGCAGGCGTGGACAGCGGAAGCGGCAGGGCAGGCCGGGCCGGCGGTGCTGCTCGCGCATTCGATGGGCGGGCATCTGGCGCTGCGCGCGATGCTCGACGGGCTGGTGGTGCCGGACGCCGCGGTGCTGGTCGCGCCGATGGTCGGCATACGCTCGCCACTCGGCTCGCGAATCGGTGCGTGGGTGGCGGGTGCACTGGCGCGCACCGGTGATCCTGCGCGCGCAGCGTGGCGGGTGCGGCCGGACCAGCGCTCCGCCGGCCATCGCCAGCGGCTGCTCACCCATTCGGTCGAGCGCCATGGCGACGAAGCCTGGTGGTACGGTCGCCAGCCCGAATTGCTGCTCGGTCCCCCAAGCTGGGCCTGGGTGCGCGAAGCCTTCCGCTCGGGTGCGGTGCTGCAGGCCGATCCGCGTCTCGCCGCGCTCGCCGTGCCGGTGCTGATGCTGGTCGCCGATCAGGACGGCCTGGTCGACTCGGCAGCGGCGCTGCGCCTCGCGGCGCGCCTGCCCGATGTCGAGCTGGTGCGGTTCGGGGCCGAGTCGGCGCATGAAATTCTACGTGAGGATGATGCGGTCCGGCAGCGGGCCTATGCGGCGATCGACAGCTTCCTGGATGAACGCGCCGCGTGACCACCACCTTTGACATTGCCATCGTCGGCGCCGGCATGGCCGGCGCCAGCCTGGCAGCGGCACTGGGCGCGCGTGCCCGCGTGCTGATGCTCGAGGCGGAGGACCAGCCGGGCTATCATGCCACCGGGCGCTCGGCGGCCTTCTGGTCGGAAACCTATGGCGGTCCCGGTGTCCAGCCCCTGACCAGTGCGTCCGAGTCTGCGCTGCGCGAGGGCGGATTTCTCGCTCCGCTCGGCTCCGTGCAGATCGGGCGGGCGAGCGACGCGGCGAGGATCGACGCGTTCCTCGCAAGTTTCGCGCGGAGTTCGGTGCCGTTGGCGCGCGTCGATCCGGCGGCGTACATCCCGGGGCTGAAGCCCGATTGGACGCTCGGCATCAGCGAGCCGACCTGTGCCTATATCGACGTCGCCGCGCTTCATGCCTTCTACCTGGCGAACGCGCGCCGCGCCGGCGTTGAGATCGTTACGCGTGCGGGCCTGAGACGGGCGAGTCGCGCCAATGGCCGCTGGTTGCTGGAGACCCATGCTGGCAGCTTCAGCGCTTCCGTGCTGGTCAATGCCGCGGGTGCCTGGGCGGACGAGGTGGCGGCCGCGGCCGGCGCGCGGCCACTCGGGATTCGTGCATACCGGCGAACGCTCGTGCAGCTGCGCACCGATCCGCCGGCGCCCGCCACCATGCCGCATGTCGCCGACATCTCCGGAAATTTCTACTTCAAGCCGGAGGCGGGGGGGCGGGTGTGGCTGTCGCCGCATGACGAGACGCCGGCCGCACCAGGGGACGCCGCGCCCGAGGAACTCGATGTCGCGATCGCGATCGACCGACTCGAGCAGGTGGTGGATTGGAAGATCACGACGGTGGAGCGCAGTTGGGCGGGGCTGCGCAGCTTCGCGCCGGATCGGCTGCCGGTGTATGGCTTCGATCCGCTGGTGCCCGGCTTCTTCTGGTGTGCAGGCCAGGGCGGCTTCGGCATCCAGACCGCGCCGGCGGGGGCTGCCATCGCTGCCAGCCTGTTGCTCGGCGAGCCGCTGGGCGAGGGCTATGCCGGTATTGATCGGTTGCAGTACGCGCCCGGCCGGTTCGCGCCGTAGCGGATCGCGATCACGCCTCGGGCTTGCGTCCCGCTTCCACCGCGGCGTCGCTGGCGAGCTTGTCGACCCGTTCATTGTCGGGATGGCCGGCATGGCCTTTGACCCAGACCCACTCGATTTCGTGCTTCTGCGCCGCGTCGAACAACGCCTGCCACAGGTCGGCGTTCTTGACCGGCTTCTTGTCGGCGGTGCGCCAGCCGTTCTTGCGCCAACCGTGGATCCAGCGGGTGAGGCCATCCATGACATATTTGCTGTCGGTGGAAAGCTTGATCGTGCACGGCCGCGTCAGGATGGCGAGCGCCTTGATCGCGGCAGTGAGCTCCATGCGGTTGTTGGTGGTCAACGCCTCGCCGCCCGACAGCTCCTTCTCATGCTCGCCGAAGCGGACCAGCGCGCCCCAGCCGCCCGGCCCAGGATTGCCCTTGCAGGCGCCGTCGGTCGCAATTTCCACCACCGTCATGCGAACAGATTTCCTTGCGTGTAAGCCAGATAGCGACGCCAATAGGCCAACGGATCCTTGCGCGTCACCAGCGCGCCCGCGGGCGTGTTGAGCCAGTCCCATGCCCGGGTGAGGGTGAATCGGAGGCACGCGCCGCGCGCGAGCACCGGCATCGCCACGCGTTCGTCGGTGGTCAGCGCAAAGCGCTCGGTATAGCCGCCGATCAACGCATCGCCGACCGTCGCGTCGAACCGCTCGCCGGTGGCGTCGAAGCTCCAGGCGGTGTGGGTCACGGCGAGATCGTAGGCGCGAACGTCGGTACAGGCGAAATAGAAGTCGATCAGGCCGCTGACTTGGTCATCCAGCATCAGCACATTGTCTGGAAACAGATCGCCGTGGATCACTGATAGAGGCAACTGCCCGGGCCAGCTCGCAACCACCTCGGCGACCGCTGCCGATAACTGAGCGAACAGTCCCGGTGCGATGCCATCGAGATCCGCGCCGCATTGATCGAGCAGCGCCTGCCAGGCGTCCGGGCCGAGCGTATTGGCGCGTGTCGGCGCAAAATCCTGCAGGCTGCCGTGCAGCTTGCCGAGAGCCGTGCCGACGTGGCGCGCCTGCACGGGTGTCGGCGTACTCGCCGAGAAGCCCGGCAGGAATTCGATCAGGCAGGCGGGACGGCCGGCGAGCTGGTGGATAGTTTGCCCGTCACGGTCCGGCAACGCACGGGGCACCGGATTGCCGCGGCGGGCGAGATGCTCGAGCAGATCAAGAAAGAACGGCAGATCGCCGGCGTCGACGCGCTTCTCGTAGAGGGTGAGGAGGAACCGCCCCTTGCTGGTATCGACCAGATAGTTGGAATTCTCGACACCCTCGGCGATGCCCTTCTGCGCGACCAGCACGCCGACATCGAACCGGGTGAGGAATGCCGCCAGCGTCTCCGAGGGTACCTGCGTATAAACCGCCATCAGGCCGCCGCGTCGAGGCCGCGTGGCAGCTTGAAGGCGATCGTCTCGCGGGTGGTTTCCACTTCCTGCTCGGTGATCGCAAAGCGCTCGGCGAGCCGATCGACCAGTTCGCGCACCAGCACCTCGGGAGCGGATGCACCGGCGGTGATGCCGAGCGTGGTGACACCAGCGAGGAAGTCCCATTCGAGTTCGCTGGCGCGCTGGATCAGGCGCGCCGGCACGCCCTCGCGTTCGGCGACCTCGACCAGGCGCACTGAGTTGGACGAATTGGGCGCGCCGATCACCAGCAAGGCATCGCAGGCCGCGGCGATCGCCTTGACCGCGGCCTGGCGGTTCGAGGTGGCATAGCAGATGTCCTCGCCGCGTGGCGGCTGCATCAGCGGAAAGCGGCGCTGCAGCGTCCGCACCACGGCGGCGGTATCGTCAACCGACAGCGTCGTCTGCGTCAGGAAGGCGAGGTTTGCGGGATCGGCCGGGGCGAACAGCTCGGCGTCCGCCTCCGTCTCGATCAATGTCATCACCCCTTCGGGCACCTGGCCGAAGGTGCCGATCACCTCGGGATGACCGGCGTGGCCGATGAAGACGATGTGGCGCCCTGCGGCGACCAGCCGCTCTGCCTGGCGGTGGACCTTGGAAACCAACGGGCAGGTCGCATCGAAATAGCCGAGGCCCCGGTCCTCGGCGGCCGCGGGCACCGACTTCGGCACCCCGTGCGCGGAGAACACGACCGGTGCGCCATCGGGCACCTGATCCAGCTCATCGACGAAAATCGCGCCCTTGGCCTTGAGACTGTCGACCACGAATTTGTTGTGGACGATCTCATGGCGGACATAGACCGGCGCGCCATTCTTCTCGATCGCCAGCTCGACGATGCGGATGGCGCGATCGACGCCAGCGCAGAAGCCGCGCGGGGCTGCGATCAGCAGCGTGAGGGCCGGTTTGTCGCTGGGCGTCATGATGCCGCGGCTCTACGCCATTGCTTGCGCGGGTGAAAGCCGGTTCCTATGGTGCGCGCCGATCCGGGGCCGCCATTCGGTCTGGCCCCAGCCGTTCGAAAAGGTACGCGTTCCCGTGAAAACCACCCTGCTTGGCCTTTCCGCCCCGGCACTTGCCATCGGCGCGCTTGCTCTTGGCGGTTGCGCCGGCAAGGGCGAGATCGTCGAAGGCGGCATCTCCGCGGTTCGCTCCGCCTGCCCGGTGGTTGGGGTGCCCGCCGGCACCGGCGACGTCACCTTGTTCGATCCGGCCGGCAGCCGCGACGCCAGCGCGATCGACGTCGTCGCCGATGTCACCAACGTCCGCTCCACCTGCAACGACAGCGGTGAGCAGATCGCGACCACCGTTACCTTCCAGGTCAACGCCCGCCGCACCCGTGCCGACGCGCCGCGCGATCTGACGCTGCCGTACTTCATCGCCATGGTCCGTGGCGGTACCAACGTTACCGCCAAGCGTGTCGGCCAGGTCGCGGTGCATTTCGATGCCGGCCAGGCGCGCGCCACCGCTACCGGCCAGGCGACCAGCTGGGTGAGCCGCGCCGCGGCGACGCTGCCGCAGAACGTCCGCGACGAGCTGACCAAGAAGCGCAAGGCCGGCGACCAGGATGCGGCCACCGATCCGCTGACCCGCCCCGAAATCCGGCAGGCGGTGCTGAGCGCGAGCTTCGAGGCGCTGGTCGGTTTCCAGCTCACCGACGATCAGCTGAAGTATAACGCCCAGCGTTGATCGCGGGCGGCTGATTGCCGTTGACTTGGGTTTTCCGCCCCGCCACAGCCTGACAGGTCGATGCCGGGCAACCGGCATGGGCACGCGCGGGAGAGAGTCTCCGTTCCGAACCTGGTAGCATGGCTGCCGTCCGGAAGAAGGAGGCCGCCGAAGGAGCAACCACCCCGGAATCTCTCAGGCAACCCGGACCGCGCGCGCCATTCGACACTCTGGAAAGCGCTCCTTCGAGGAGCCACCGAAGGGGTAAGCCGGTCCATCGCAAGGCCGGCGAAAGCTCTCAGGTACCGTGACAGAGGGGGTTTGGTTCGGTTGCGGCGCCAGGCTGCAGTCGGCCGCCCTGTGGAGACGGTTCGATGAGCATGCCCCCCAAGTCCGATATCGCCGATGTGGCGAATGCCGATGGCGACGATGCCGCACACGACGTCGTCCAGCAGCTCCCGCTCGACGCCTGGCATCGCGCCCGCGGCGGCCGCATGGTGCCGTTCGCCGGCTATGAGATGCCCGTCCAGTACGAGGGCATCATGGCCGAGCATCTGTGGACGCGCGAAAGCGCCGGGTTGTTCGACGTCAGCCACATGGGCCAATTGGTGTTCACCGGCGAGGGCGCCGACAAGGCGCTCGAGGCGGTGCTGCCCGGCGACGTCACCGGCCTTGCCCCGAAGCGCAACCGCTACTCGCTGCTACTCGACGAGCAGGGCGGAATCCTTGATGATCTGATGGTGACGCGGCGTGCCGCGACGGGTGAAGGCGAGACCGGGGACGAGCTGTACATGGTGGTCAATGGCGCCACCAAGTACGACGACATCGCCTATCTGCTCGATTTCCTGCCCGACGCGGTGACGCTGAACCTGATGGACGATCAGGCCTTGCTCGCAGTGCAGGGGCCCAAGGCAGTCGCCGCGGTGGCGCGGCTGGTGCCGGGTGTTGATCGCCTGGTGTTCATGACCGCCGATGCGTTCGAATGGAACGGCACGCCGCTGTGGATCAGCCGCTCGGGCTACACCGGCGAGGATGGCGTCGAGATCTCGATCCCCGCCGACGTCGCCGAAGCCTTTGCCGATGCGCTGTGTGCGCAGCCCGAGATCAAGCCAATCGGCCTTGGCGCACGCGATTCGCTGCGTCTCGAGGCCGGGCTGCCGCTCTACGGCCACGACCTCGATCCCGAGACGACGCCGGTGATGGCCGACCTCGGCTTTGCGCTCGCCAAGAAGCGTCGCGAGGCGGCAGATTTCGCGGGCGCCAAGCGGATCCTCGACGAGCGCGAGCATGGACCTGCAACCAAGCGCGTCGGGCTGGTGGTCAGCGGCCGCCAGCCGGTACGCGAGGGCGCGAGCGTGGTCGATGCCAGTGGCGCCGAGATCGGCAAGGTCACTAGCGGCGGCTTCGCGCCGTCGTTCGGCGGGCCGATCGCGATGGCCTATCTGCCGGCGTCGCTTGCGGTCGAGGGGCGCACCGTCCAGCTCGTGCAGCGCGGCAAGATCCACAATGCCACGGTGGCAGCGATGCCGTTCGTGCCGCACCGCTACGTCCGCCAGGTTTGAGCAGCAACTTTGAGCTTTTTGGGAGGCAGATGAGATGAGCCGTTACTTTACCGAAGATCACGAATGGATCGACATCGATGGCAACATCGGCACCGTCGGCATCTCCGATTATGCCCAGGGCCAGCTCGGCGACATCGTGTTCGTCGACGTGCCCGAAGAGGGCAAGCAGCTCGCCAAGGGCGACGAGGCCGCGGTGGTCGAGTCGGTAAAGGCGGCGTCCGATGTCTATTCGCCGGTATCGGGCACGGTAATCGAGGGCAATGCCGCGCTCGCCGACGATCCCAGCCTGGTGAACACCGATCCCGAGGCGGAAGGCTGGTTCTACAAGATCACGCTGAGTGATCCGGCCGAGGTCGCAGCGCTGATGGACGAGACCGCCTACGAAAGCTTTGTCGCGAAGCTGTAAGTCCCACCGTAACCGTCATCCCGGCACAAGCCGGGATCTTGCGCCGCCTGCACGACGCTATTGTCGACGCTGTGGCCCGAGACCCCAGCCTTCGCTGGGGTGACGTTTCAAAGGAACGTGATGCGCTATCTGCCCCTTACCCCGTCCGATCGCGAGGCCATGCTCGGCGTGATCGGTGCCGCGTCGATCGACGATCTGTTCGTCGACGTGCCTGAGTCGGCGCGCCTGCCCGGGCCGGTGCCCGGCCTGCCTCCTCACGCCAGCGAGTTGGCGGTCGAGCGGCATATGACGGCCTTGGCACGCAAGAACACCGTGGCGGGCGAGGGGCCGTTCTTCCTCGGCTGCGGCGCCTATCGCCACCACGTGCCCGCCAGCGTCGATCACCTGATCCAGCGCGGCGAGTTCCTGACCGCCTACACCCCCTATCAGCCTGAAATCGCGCAGGGCACGCTGCAGATGCTGTTCGAGTTTCAGACGCAGGTGGCGCGGCTGCTCGGTACCGATGTTGCCAACGCATCGATGTACGACGGCTCGACCGCCTGCTGGGAGGCCATCGGCATGGCGCGGCGCATCACCAAGCGCGGCAAGGCGATCCTCTCGGCCGGGCTGCATCCGCATTACGTGTCGGTCGCCAACACCATGGCGAAATACACCGGCGACGTGCTCGATACCGCAACGCCGACGCTCGGCGCGGACACCGACATCGAGCGACTGATCGCGAGCATCGACGCCGATACCTCCTGCGTCGTGGTGCAATATCCCGATATCCTCGGCCGCATCGCCGATCTCACCCCGCTCGCCGACGCCTGCCACGCCAACAAGGCGCTGCTGATCGCGGTGGTCACCGAGCCGGTGGCGCTCGGCGCAATCAAGAGCCCGGGCGAGATGGATGCCGACATCGTCGTTGGCGAAGGCCAGTCGCTCGGCGTCGGGCTCCAGTTCGGTGGACCCTATGTCGGCCTGTTCGGCTGCAAGGACAAATATGTTCGCCAGATGCCCGGCCGGCTGTGCGGCGAGACGGTCGATGCCGATGGCCGCCGCGGCTTCGTGCTCACCCTGTCGACGCGCGAGCAGCATATCCGCCGCGAAAAGGCGACCAGCAACATCTGCACCAACTCGGGGCTGTGCGCGCTTGCCTTCTCGATCCACATGACCTTGCTCGGCGAGGCCGGGCTGCGCGCACTGGCGGCGACCAACCATGCCGGCGCGGTCGCGGCGGCCGAGCGGCTCGTGCAGGTGCCGGGGGTCGAGCTTGTCACCGAGAGCTTCTTTAACGAATTTACGCTGAAGCTACCCACGGAAGCCCGGCCGGTCGTGCGGGCGCTTGCCGAGCGCGGCATCCTTGCCGGCGTGTCGCTCGGTCGGCTCTATCCCGACGCCGCCGATCTCGCCAACGGGTTGGTCGTCGCGGTGACCGAAACCACTACCGCGGAGGACGTCGAAACCCTTGCCGCCGCGCTCGAGGAGCTGCTCGCATGACGATCAATCAGAGCGGCTGGCGCCCGACCGCGCCGGAAAAGGGCGAACCGATCGCCGCTACCTTCACCGGCAACAAGGCACTGATGCTCGAGGAAGCGCTGATCTTCGAGATCGGTGCGACCGACACGACGGGCGTCGAAGTCGCCGCGCCTGTCACGGTCGCCTCGCGGCTCGGCGGGCTCGACCGTGCCGCGCCGATCGGCCTGCCCGGCTTGTCCGAGCCCGAAACGGTTCGCCATTATACTCGCCTCAGTCGGCAGAATTACGCAATCGATCTCGGCCTGTTCCCGCTCGGCTCGTGCACCATGAAGCACAACCCGCGGCTCAACGAGAAGATGGCGCGGCTGCCGGGCTTCGCCGACGTCCACCCGCTGCAACCGACCGATACGGTGCAGGGCGCGCTGGAGGTGATCCACCAGCTCAGCCACTGGCTGGTGACGCTCACCGGCATGCAGTCGGTGGCGATGAGCCCCAAGGCCGGCGCGCATGGCGAGCTGTGCGGCATCCTCGCGATCAAGGCGGCGCTAGAGGCGCGCAACGAGGGTCATCGCAAGGTGATCCTGGTGCCCGAGTCGGCGCATGGCACCAATCCCGCCACCGCCGCCTTCGCGGGCTTTACGGTGGAGGATATTCCCGCCACCGCCGACGGCCGGGTCGACACCGCGGCGCTGACGGCGCGGCTCGGGCCGGATGTCGCCGGCGTGATGATCACCAATCCCAATACCTGCGGGCTGTTCGAGCGCGATCTCAAGGCGATCTCGGACGCGGTGCACGCCGCGGGCGGCTACGTCTATTGCGACGGCGCCAATTTTAACGCGATCGTCGGCCGGGTGCGGCCGGGCGACCTTGGCGTCGATGCGATGCACATCAACCTCCACAAGACCTTCTCGACGCCGCACGGCGGTGGCGGTCCGGGTTCCGGGCCGGTGGTGTTCTCCGCGGCGCTCACTCCGTTCGCGCCGCTGCCCTTTGTCGACAAGCAGGGCGACCAGTTCGTGCTGGTCGAGGAGGAAACGGCCGAGGATCACCACGCGCAGAGCTTTGGCCGCATGGTCGCGTTCCACGGGCAGATGGGGATGTTCACCCGCGCGCTGACCTATATCCTCAGCCACGGTGCCGACGGCCTCCGCCAGGTTGCCGAGGATGCGGTGCTCAACGCCAATTACGTGCTGCGCAGCCTCGAAGGTGCGCTCGATGCGCCGTTCGCGGGCAGCGGGCCGTGCATGCACGAGGCGATCTTCTCCGATGCCAACCTCGCCGAAGGGTTCTCGACGCTCGACGTCGCCAAGGGGTTGATTGACGAGGGCTTCCACCCGATGACGGTGTATTTCCCGCTCGTCGTCCATGGCGCGATGCTGGTGGAACCGACCGAGACGGAGTCGAAGGCGGCACTCGATCAGTTCATCGGGGCGCTGCGATCAGTGGCGGAGCGTGCCAAGGCCGGCGATCAGACACTCAAGACCGCGCCGCATTTCGCGCCGCGCAGCCGCCTCGACGAGACGCAGGCGGCGCGCAAGCCGGTGCTGGTGTGGAAGGACAAGGTCGCCGCCGAATAGGTCTGGATCGATGGTGCCTTACCCTGTTACCACAGCGTTGGAGTGGTAGCGGGGAGGGTATCATGCAGACGCACGCAGCACAGCCGGGCCAATGGATCGGCTATGTCATCAGCACGGTGATCGTGGTTGTCGTGCTGGCGATCCGGATGCGCGGCATGAAGCGGACGCGGCCGTTGCGGCTCGAGACATTGTGGGTGATCCCGGCGATCTACGCAGTGTTCGCGGCGGTGATGTTCATGCAGTTCCCGCCCGGCCGGCTCGGCTGGCTATTCAGCGGCCTTGCTCTGCTGGTTGGCAGCGCGCTCGGCTGGCAGCGCGGCAAGATGATGCGGATCACCGTGGATGCGGAGACCCACAAGCTCAACCAGCAGACCTCGCCGGCGGCGATGCTGTTCATCGTCGTGCTGATCGGCGTCCGTTTCGCGGCGCGCGACCTGCTGGCGGGTAGCGGCGCCTACAGTCTGCATCTCAGCACCATGCTGATCACCGACGTGCTGATCGCGCTCGCCGTCGGCCTGTTCGCGACGACGCGCCTGGAGATGTACCTGCGCGCGCGGCGGATGCTGGCCGCGGCGCGGGCGCCCGTGACCGCCTGAACGAGCCGGGGTGACGAACATCTCGCGCGCGGATAAAGCGCGCGGATGAAGCACGCACTCCCCGTCACCCGCGAAGCGGATTTCGCCGCCTGGTACCAGTCCGTGATCAGCGAGGCCGATCTCGCCGAGGAATCCGGCGTGCGCGGCTGCATGGTAATCCGGCCGTGGGGCTATGGCATCTGGGAGCGGATCCAGCGGTTGCTCGACGACCGGATCAAGGCGACCGGCCACGAGAATTGCTACTTCCCGCTGTTCATCCCGCTCTCCTATTTTGAAAAGGAGGCGGAGCACGTCGAGGGCTTTGCCAAGGAGATGGCGGTGGTGACCCACCACCGGCTGGTCGGCGACGGCAAGGGCGGGCTGGTGCCCGATCCGACCGCCAAGCTCGAAGAGCCGCTGGTCGTGCGCCCGACCTCCGAGATGGTGATCGGTGCCGCCTTCGCGCGATGGGTGCAGTCGTGGCGCGACCTGCCGGTGCTGATCAACCAATGGGCCAATGTCGTGCGCTGGGAGATGCGCACCCGCATGTTCCTGCGCACCTCCGAGTTCCTGTGGCAGGAGGGGCATACCGCGCATGCGACGCCTGCCGAGGCGCGCGACGAGACGCTGAAGATGCTCGAGGTGTATCGCTCCTTCGCCGAGGACTGCCTGGCGCTGCCGGTGGTCGCGGGCGAGAAGCCCGAGAACGAGCGCTTCCCGGGCGCGGTGGAGACCTGGTCGATCGAGGCGATGATGCAGGACGGCAAGGCGCTCCAGGCGGGCACCAGCCACTTCCTGGGCACCAACTTCGCGCACGCGCAGAACATCCGCTTCCAGAATGCCGACGGCCAGTTCGAGCTGGCCAACACCACCAGTTGGGGCGTCTCGACGCGGATGATCGGCGGCGTGATCATGGTCCATGGTGACGACGACGGCCTGCGCGTGCCGCCGCGGATCGCGCCCTGGCAGATCGTGATCGTGCCGATGCTGCGCGACCAGCCCGAAGACGAAAGCATCGTCGCTTACGCCAAGACGCTGCAGGCCGAGCTTGCGGCGCTGTCGGCGCTCGGCGAGCCGGTGCGCGCGCTGATCGACATCAAGCCCCCCAAGGCGGCGACCAAGCGCTGGGGCTGGGTGAAGAAGGGCGCGCCGGTGGTGATCGAGATCGGCGGCCGCGACGTCGCCGGTGGCAACGTCTCGGTGATCCGCCGCGACCGGCTGTACCGTGAGGACGGCAAGCTCGATTCGCAGGTGATGGCACGTGACGAACTGGTCGCCACGGCGCCGGGGCTGCTCGCGGCGATCCAGGCGGGGCTGCACGACGAGGCGACCGCGCGGCTGAAGGCGGGAATCGTGCCGGCCGCCAACTTTGCGGCGGTCGAGGCCCATTTCGCCGACGGGGTGAAGAACCCGGGCTGGGTCGAGGTACAATGGGCCAAGCCGACCGGCGCGGCGCTCGATGCGGTGGTGGAGCGGCTGAAGGCGCTCAAGCTCACCGTCCGCAACGTGCCGGTCGACGCGGCGCCGGCGGATGGCGTCTGCATCTTCACCGGCGAGGCCGCGGTGGAGCGGGTGCTGCTGGCGCGGGCCTATTGAGCGCTAACTTCGCTAAGGTCGCACATATCGACCACGGTTGCGCCCGGCGACTCGGGCGATGCGCCGGGCGTCCGGCGAGCGTGACAGGGTAGGCCGCTGTAGGACAGCGCCTATCGAGTCGATGGCGGCAAGCACAGGCTCGCCGCCATCGGTCGTTTACGCGCGGCTACCACGTTGAGGGAGCATCGGGCGGGCCGATATCGACAGTGCCGTCCGGCGACACATCGCGCACCCCCTTGAGGTCGCGGATGCGGGTTGCGGCCTCGTCATCGGCGTCCCCGGTGACGACGCCGATCGCTTCCATCACCTCGCGGACGGCAAAGCCTGCGTCCTCCAAGCCGCGGCGGACGCGGGGGAGGGGCTCATCGGGCGAGACCGTGACGATCCACCGCTTGTTGTCAGGCATTGGCGTGGCTCCTCGGGACGCAGGTCTCCCTGCTGCGGCGGGTCAACTCGGCGCCTGGACCAGCCCCTTGCCGACGCGCGCAGCAGGGAAGGGCAGCGGCTTCGCCGAGGCGAGCAGCTTGTTCCACAATGCCTGGCCGCGCAAATTGGCGCCGGTCTGCGCCCACAGCGCGGCGCAACCGGCGACATGTGGCGTGGCCATGCTGGTACCCCTCTTGATCCCGTAGCGCTGGGGCATGGGCACGCTGGAGAAGACGTCGCGCCCGGGCGCCGCGATCTCGATCTTGCCGAAATTCGAGAAGGACGACGGCCGCAGATTAGGGTCGAGCGAGGCGACCGACATGATCGTCGGCGAGTTCGCCGGCGCCCCCGTCTGCGCCGCGGCATTGCCTGACGCGGCGATGATCAGGCAGCCGTTGTTGAGCGCCGCCTGCCCGGCCGCGGTATAGGCGGCCTGCGGCGGCGACTGCGACCCCAGCGACATGGAGATCACCGCGCAGCGGTTGGCGATCGCCCAGTTCATCCCGGCGAGCACCCCGCCGGTGGCGCCCGACCCGGTATTGGACAAGACCTTGCCGATGAAGATCGGCGCTTGATAGGCGATGCCGTAACGCGGCGTCGTGCCGACCGGTGCCTGCGGGCCACATGACGTGCCGGTGCAATGGGTGCCGTGACCGTGGAGATCCTGAACCGGCTGGCCGACGAAACTGTGGCTGACGATCGGCCGGCCGACGAAGTCGGGGTGATTGAGGGCCATGCCGGTGTCGAGCACCGCCACGCGGATGCCGGCGCCGCTGCGGGCGCTGATCGGCACCTTGCACGCGGCCAATCCCCAGGTGGCGCCGAGCACCTGCGCCTCGAATTCGTCCGGATCCTGCAGATCCGGCAAGATGGCATCAGCGGACAGGGCGTCGATCGCGCGGCGGAAGCCGCGAATGTAATCGGTGGACAGATCCTCGGCGAACACGAAATATTCGGGCTCATAGGCCGCGATGGGCTGATCCGACGCGGCGGCCGATTCCTGCAGCCTGGCGCTGCGCTCGCCGGCGGCCTCCGCGCTGATCACCGCGACGCCAATCTCCGGCAGCATCAGCACATCGGCATCGCCGACATCCTCGACCGACGCCGCCTGATCAGTGAAGTCGCGCGCATCGGCCGTGCGCAGGCCGAGCGCCTTGAGATGCGCGGTCGTCTCCTCCTGCGCATTATCAGCATAAGTGACGATGTAGCGCCCGGTCTGCAGGCTTTCATCGCCGCGTTCGAGCGCCGACAGCAGCATGACATCATAGGCGCTGACGCCCGGGCCGCCGCCGCCGTTGCCATTCACACCGTTGCTACCGTTACTACCATTGCCAGCCTTGTTTGCCACGATCCCTCTCCTGATGATCAGTTGAACGACAACATGAGGTTGTTAGACACGGGTAAGCATGAATAATGATGACAATGACTATCGATGCCGCAAGCAGCATGACTGTATTGTGCGACTCGATAATGGAGCTGGAATGATAATACTCGCCATTGTGGCGAGTCAATTATCGACCAATACAAAGCAGGTTAGTATTTCCCGCTAATTGCTGAACTTCGTTGCCCAGCGCAAGCGGGAATTCGCAGTTAAGGTCCGCTCGGGCTGGTTTCCGGATTGCAGTCATAGCTGCGGACGGCGGTGGCATCTGCCGCGGCCAGGCCCGATCATCAGTCTTCCGGGGCGGATCAGCTGTGGGCGGCGATCCACTGCTCGACCACCGGCGCGACCATGTTGCGCCAGCGGCTGCCGTTGAAGATGCCGTAATGGCCGGCGCCCTCGGCGACGAGATAGCGCTTCAGCTCGGCGGGAAGGCTGGTGGCGAGGGTCAGCGCCGCTTTGGTCTGGCCGAGCCCGGAGATGTCGTCCTTCTCGCCTTCCACCGCGAGCAGCGCGACATCGGTGATCGCGGCGAGATCGACCGGGCGGCCGCGGTGGGTCATCAGCCCTCGCGGCAGGGCGTGGGTCTGGAACACTCGGTCGATCGTCTGCAGGTAGAATTCCGCGGTCATGTCGCAGACCGAGCGATATTCCTCGTAAAAAGCCTTGGTCGCGCCTGCGCCCTCGCCATCGCCCTGGACGAGATGCGCGAACATCTCCCAATGGCTCTGCATGTGGTTGCCGAGGTTCATCGACATGAATCCGGCAAGCTGGAGGAAGCCGGGATAGACCCGGCGGCCGGCGCCGGGGTGACCTGCGGGCACGGTGACGATCACATTGTCGGCGAACCAGCTGTGCGGGCGCTCGGTGGCGAGCGTGTTGACCGCGGTCGGCGCCTCGCGGGTGTCGATCGGGCCGCCCATCATGGTCAGCGTCCGCGGCCGGCAGGGATGGGCATCGGCGCTCATCAGCGCGACCGCGGCGAGGCATGGCACCGACGGCTGGCACACCGCGAGCATGTGGGTGCCGCCCTGGCCCGCGTTGGGCCCGATCGCGGCGAGGAAGGCGACCAGATAATCGATGTAATCATCGAGATCGAACCGGCCATCGGCAAGCGGGACCAGCTTCGCGTCGCGCCAGTCGGTAATGTAGACGTCGGCGACCGGGAGCATGCGTTCAACCGTGCCGCGCAGCAGCGTGGCGTAATGGCCCGACATCGGTGCGACGATCAGCAGCTTGGGCGCCTGCTCGATGCCTTCGCGGCGGAAGCGCTTGAGCTGGCCGAACGGGCGCTGGAAGACGATCTCCTCATGCACCGCGACCTCGTCGCCGTCGATCACCGTGTGGGTGAGGCCGAACGCCGGTTTACCCCGCGGTGCAGCAGCATGGGCGAACACCTCGAGCGCCGAGGCGACCACCGTGCCACCGCCCATATAGGAAAACGGGTTTGCCGGCCCCTGCAGCCATCCGGCGCCCAACCGCGCCATGGCGCTGGCGCCGGCGAGCATTTTCCGCTGCAGTTCATAGGCGTCGTAGAGCATGCGGTATCGTGTAGCGTATCCTGGGCGGACGTGTCGTGCGGGAAATGCCAGGTAAGGATTGTTGCGTCGCAGCGGCAGCTGGGGCTGCATTACCCTGAACTTGTCGGGCGATCATGGCCTGCGCGTCGAGGCAGGCGGCACAGTTCCGGTGATGGATGCTGAACCAAGGTCAGCATGACGGGGATGAGGCGTGACCTGGCGAAAGCGGCGTCACTGGTGGTGGCAGGGGATAGGCCAGGTCGAGACCCCGGCTGACACCCAGTGACGGCATCATCCCGCACCGGCGTTGAGCGCATCCGTCTCGGCTGCTAGGCGGCGGCATGGCCGAGCCCACCCCACCCCGCCGTCGCCTTGGCGATCTCATGCTCGTCTGGCAGCGGCTGCTCGATTACCCAGGGCAACTCGCGATCGCGCTGCTGGCGCTGACCACCACCTCGGCGGCGACGATCGCCATTCCCTATGGCTTCAAGCGGGTGATCGATCGCGGTTTCGGCCCGGGGGCGAATGGCGCGGTATCGTCGTCGTTCCATTACCTGCTGATGATCGTCGGCGTGCTCGCGATCGCCACCGCGATCCGCTTCTATTTCGTCTCCTGGCTGTCCGAGCGGGTGATCGCCGACATCCGCACCGGCGTGCAGCGCCACCTGCTCGGCCTCACCCCGCGTTTCTTCGAGCAGAACCGCCCGTCGGAGATCGCCTCGCGGCTGACCTCGGACACCGCACTGATCGAGACGGTGATCGGCAGCACCGTCTCGATCGCGTTGCGCAACTGCTTCACCGGCATCGGCGGCATGATCTATCTGTTCGCGCTGTCGCCCAAGCTCGCCGGCATGCTGCTGCTCGGCATCCCGCTGATCATCCTCCCGGTCACCGTGCTCGGCCGCCGGATCCGCGCGCTGTCGCGCACCTCGCAGGACAGGGTCGCCGATGTCGGGTCGCTGATCAACGAGACGCTGGGCGCGATGAAGATCGTCCAGGCGTTCGGGCAGGAGCAGCGCGAGGCGCAGCGGTTCGGCGCGGCGGTGGATGCGACCTTCGCGGCCGCCAAGCGGCGGGTGCTGCTGCGCGCGGTGATGACCGCGATCATGATCGGGCTGATCTTCGGTTCGATCACGCTGGTGCTGTGGGAGGGCGCAACCGATGTCGCCGCCGGACGAATCAGCGGCGGCGCGATCGCCGCCTTCGTGCTGACCGGCGGCATCGTTGCCGGCGCGTTCGGCGCGCTGACCGAGGTCTATGGCGACCTGCTGCGCGGCGCCGGCGCGGCGAGCCGGCTTGCCGAGCTGATGGCCGAGCAGCCGGAGATCGCCCGGCCCGAGCCGCCGATGCCGCTGCCGGTGCCGGTGAAGGGCGCGCTGGTGTTCGACCAGGTGCGCTTCCATTACCCGACCAGGCCCGACACTGCGGCGCTTGGCGGCTTCTCGCTGAGCGTGCGGCCGGGCGAGACGGTGGCGGTGGTCGGCCCGTCGGGCGCGGGCAAGTCGACGCTGTTCCAGCTCGCCGAGCGCTTCTACGATCCCGATGCCGGCCGGGTGCTGCTCGACGGGGTCGACCTGCGCGAGGCGGATCCGGCGGCGGTGCGCGCGCAGATGGCGATGGTGCCGCAGGACACGGTGATCTTCGGCGCCAGCGCGCGCGACAATCTGCGCTACGGCCTGTGGGAGGCGAGCGACGAGCAATTGTGGGCGGCGGCCGAGGCGGCCAATGCGGCCGACTTCCTGCGCGCCTTGCCCGAGGGGCTCGACACCTTCCTCGGCGAGGGCGGCGCGCGCCTGTCCGGCGGTCAGCGCCAGCGGGTGACGATCGCGCGCGCGCTGCTGCGCGATGCGCCGATCCTGCTGCTCGACGAGGCGACCAGCGCGCTCGACGCCGAAAGCGAGCGGCTGGTGCAGCAGGCGCTCGAACGGCTGATGGAGAACCGGACCACGCTGGTGATCGCGCACCGGCTGGCGACGGTGCGCGCGGCAGAGCGGATCATCGTCATGGATGCCGGGCGGATCGTCGAGGAGGGCACCCATGCCAGCCTGATCGGCCATGGCGGGCTCTATGCGCGGCTGGCGAGCCTGCAGTTCAGCGAGGCGGCTTGAGGGGCGGGATAACATGCCCGCCCAGGTAGGGCGCGGACATCCGGATTACGGCATTTGCTCAGCGAGCTTGCGCCACCGAGCATAGGTAAGGCACTTCGTCTTTCCGGATTTGCGTTCGGTAAGACATGAAACCTGCTCGTCCTTGCTTTTGCCAAACGATCCTATTTTCGCCCCGTGGGATACGTCGACGTCGCGCCTGCCGAAGTCGGTTCCGCCATAAACGACATAAGGGCCGTTGATACCCTTCTGCACTGACGTGCTTACCTGGGCTGCTGCCGGCCACGCCAGACATGCCATGAGTGGGACGATCAGGGATAAGGTTCGCACATGCTCTCCATCATCAGTCTTGTCCGTCGCCCGAGATCTGCCGGTACCCGCGTTGGAAGCACCACGTCGGATTACCTACTATGTTGCGGCAAGCTTAATGCAGGATGACTTCTTTCATGCTCGCAACGACATGAGTCAATCTGTTTCCCCGCCGCAGGATCCGAACGGCAGAGGTTGCACGTTCACGTCAGCGATGAACGTGCGGTATCGCCGGCGGATCGTGCTCGCCTCACCAATAAGCCGCCATCAGTTCCGAAACCCACGCCGGCTGGTGTATGTCGCCACGCGGCAGGAACTCGCGCATCACCGGCTTGATGTCGATGACGGGGGTGCCGTGGATCGCATCCAGGCCCTCGACGTGGAGGGAGAGGCCCTCCACCGCCATGATCCGGCAGATCGTCACGCCGAGGCGCTTGGGCCGGTTCTTGCCGCGCTGGGCGAAGATGCCGGTGAGCGGCCAGTCCGTCCGGCCGCGAGGATGGCGGGCGCCGCGTTCGATCTGCTGCGGCGTGACCTGGTCGAACAGGAAGACGATCTCGGCGTGGCTGAACGCGTCCAGCCCGGCGAGTGCGTCGGGCGCGAAGACGGCGGGATCAAGCTGGATGATGGCATGGCTGGTGCCCCAATCGTCGTCGGTCGGCTCGGTGCGGCCGCCGCGGACATGGCCGATCGCCTCGATCGTGTAGGTCATGGCTGCTGCTCGTCCTTGCCGTGTGGGTTCTCGATAGTAGCCGATGGGGCGATTCTGGCTAGCGGCGGGCGGGCTTGTCGCGTGTCGCCGTGGGGGTAGAGTGAGCGCACTGGTCTGCCAGGGAGAATATGATCATGGCCCGCGAGTTCGACATCATCATCTACGGCGCGAGCGGGTTCACCGGGCAGCTGGTGGCTGAGTATTTGGCCGAGCGTGGCGTCGCGCACTGGGCGGTGGCGGGGCGCAGCCTGGCCCGGCTCGAGGCGGTGCGCGAGCGGCTCGCAGGCGCGGCGGCGACGCCGCTGGTGGTCGCCGAGGCCGACGACCCTGAGGCGCTGCGGGCGATGGCGGCGCGGGCGCGGGTGATCATCTCGACGGTGGGGCCGTATCAGCTCTACGGGTCGGGGCTGGTGGAGGCGTGTGCGGCGGCGGGGACCGATTATGTCGATCTGTGCGGCGAGCCGCACTGGATGCGGGCGATGATCGATGCGCACCAGGCTGCGGCGCAGGCGAGCGGGGCGCGGATCGTGTTTTCCTGCGGCTTCGATTCGATCCCGTTCGATCTCGGCGTGCTGACGCTGCAGGAGCATGCCCGCGCGCGCTTCGGCCGGCCGGTGCCGCGGGTGAAGGGGCGGGTGCGGGTGATGAAGGGGAGCTTCTCGGGCGGCACCGCGGCGAGCGTCAAGGCGACGCTGGCGGCGCTGGCGCGCGACCCGTCGCTGATGGGGCTGCTCGCCAGCCCGTTCGCGCTGACCCCGGGGTTCACCGGGCCGCACCAGCCGGTGGGGATGATCCCCGAATATGACGCGACGATCGGCAGCTGGGTGGCGCCGTTCGTGATGGCGCCGATCAACACCAAGAACGTCCACCGCACCAACTTCCTGCTCGGCCACGCCTACGGCGCCGACTTCGTCTACGACGAGATGATGGTCGCGGGGCTCGGCGACATGGGCAAGGTCGCCGCCGAGGCGATCGCCAAGTTCAATCCGTTCGCCGGCGACAAGGGGCCGCAGCCGGGCGAGGGGCCGAGCCGCGAGGAGCGCGAAGCGGGGCATTACGACCTGTTGTTCGCCGGGCTGATGCCGGATGGCGAGCGGATCGATGCGGTGGTCACCGGCGACCGCGACCCGGGCTATGGCTCGACCAGCAAGATGATCACGGAGACCGCGCTGTACCTGCTCGAGAGCGACGGCGCCGGGGGCGTGTGGACCCCGGGGGCGCTGCTCGGCACGGGCCTGCGCGATCGGCTGCAAGCGCGCGCGGGGCTGACCTTCACCGCCTGCTGAGCCGCGGCGCTCAGCGCGGGTAGAAGAGCAGCGCGATCACCGCGATGGCGAGCGCGCCGCCGATCCACAGCGGCAGCAGGCGACGCGCGCGCGCGGCCGCCGCGGCCTCATAGGCCGCCATGTCGAAATAGAAGCGCCCGGGCGCGGCAAGGCGGATCGAGCCGCCGGCGATCATCGCCGCCAGCGCCCGGCGCTCGCGGGGGCTGGCCGGGGCGAACGGGATCGCATCGGCGGCGCACACCGCGCGGGCATCGACGAAGCGCGGCGCGATGGTGCCGCGGACAATATAGCGGGTGCGCTCGACGCCCTGCCCATCGGTGCGCTGCAGCTCGGTCATCGCCGCTTGCCCTGGTGGCGGATGTTGGCGGGACGGCCGCGCTGCTTGAGAATGCGATCAGTACGGCGGCGCGATGGCGGCGCCGTCTTGCCCTGGGGGAGCTCGAAGCGCAGCGCGCCCGACACCGGATTGGCCTCGGCGAGGCGCAGTTCGAGGCGCTGGCCGAGGCTATATTCCTCGCCCGTGGTCTCGCCGATCAGCGTGCGCGCGGCCTCGTCGAAGCGGAAATATTCGCCGCCGAGATCGCGCACCGGCATCAGCCCGTCGCCGCCGATGCCCTCGACGGTGGCGAAGAAGCCGTAGTTCTGGACGCCGGTGATCCGCACCTCGAGCGTCTGGCCGACGCGTTCGGACAGGAAGGCGGCGACATAGCGGTCGATGGTGTCGCGCTCGGCCTCCATCGCGCGGCGCTCGAGCTGGCTAATCCCCTGACCGATCGCCTCCATCGCCTCCGCCTCGCCGGCCGTAAGGCCGCCGGGGCCGAGCTTGTAGGCCGAGACCAGGGCGCGGTGGACGAGGAGATCGGCGTAGCGACGGATCGGCGAGGTGAAATGCGCGTAGCTGCCGAGCGACAGGCCGAAATGGCCGTGGTTCTCCGGCGCATAATAGGCCTGGGTCTGGGTGCGCAGCACCTGCTCCATCACCTGCGGGCGGAACTCGGCCTCGCCGATCCGCTCGAGGATGCGGTTGAAGGTGGCGGGGCGGATCACCTGGCCGAGCGCGAGCGGCACGTCGAACGTGTCGAGATACTCCTTGAGCGCGGCGAGCTTCTCGCGGCTCGGCGGCTCGTGGATGCGGTACATCACCGGCGCCTTCTTGGCCTCGAGCGCCTTGGCGGCGGCGACGTTGGCGGCGATCATGTAATCCTCGATCAGCCGGTGCGCGTCGAGCCGCTCGCGCGGCGCCACCGACATGATCCGGCCCTTCTCGTCAAGCACGACGCGGCGTTCGGGGAGGTCGAGGTCGAGCGGCTCGCGATCGTCGCGCGCCTTGGCAAGCGCGCGCCAGCAGGCCCACAGGGGGACGAGGGCGTCGGCGACCACTTCCCGCTCGCTCGACCCCGGACGAAGCGCGGGGTTGAGCAGCGGGCGCTCGGCACCCGGGCTCGGGGCGTCGCCCGCGACCGCGTCGGCGATCGTCTGCGCGTCTTCATATGCGATGTTCGCCGCGATCCGCACCACCGCGCGGGTGAAGCGCCACGCGGTCAGCGCGCCGCTCTTGCTGATCTGGAGGTGGCAGGCGAGTGCGGCGCGGTCTTCGCCCATCTTGAGCGAACAGACCTCGGCCGACAGGATCTCGGGCAGCATCGGCACGACGCGATCGGGGAAATAGACCGAGTTGCCGCGGCGGCGCGCCTCGCGGTCGAGCGCCGAACTGGGGCGGACGTAGAAGCTGACGTCGGCGATCGCGACCACCGCCTTCCAGCCGCCGGCGTTGCCGGGGTCGTCGTCGAGCGCGGCCCAGACCGCGTCGTCGTGATCGCGCGCGTCGGCAGGATCGATCGCGACGATGGGGAGGTGGGTGAGATCCTCGCGGTCATCGCCGAGCGGCGTCTGTGCGACGCGCTCGGCCTCGACCAGCGTCTCGTCGGCGAACACGTCGGGGATGCCGAGCTTGTGGATCGCGATCAGCGAGAAGCTGCGCGGCGCGAACGGATCGCCGAGGCGCTGGACGACGCGCGCGGTGATCCGCGGCGGCTTGCCGGCGAGCTCGGCCATCACCAGATCGCCGGCCTCGGCACCGCCGGTGTCGGAGACCATGAACTCGCGGCGTTCCTTCTTCTCGACGCCGACCAGCCAGAACCGCTCGCCCTCGGCGCGGAGCACGCCGAGCATCTGCTCGGACGATTTGGCGAGCACCTTCATCGGGTGCGCGATCCAGCCGTTGCCGGCCTCCTCAGTGCGGGCAAGGATGCGCTCGCCGACGCCGAGCGCGCCGCGCTTGCGCTCGCGCACCCGCAGCCGCGGCACCGGCGTGTCGGCCTCCCAGCGATCGGGCACCGCCCAGACGTTGCCGCCATCGTCCACCTCGGCGACGCGCAGCACGGTGACCTTGGGCAACCCGCCCATCTTGTGGAAGGCGCGGCCCGGTGCGCTGTCGATCAGCCCCTCGTCGGCCATGTCCTTGAGCAGCGCCTTGAGCTGGATCTTGTCCTGCGCGGTAAGGCCGAAGGCGCGGGCGAGCTCGCGCTTGCCGGCGGGAACGTCCGATTGCTCGATGAAGGTGAGGATCTGCTGCCGCGTCGGCAGCCCTGCTCTTGGTTTTTTAGCCACGTGCCCGAGATAAGCATTTCGCCGCCATCCGCCATGGCGAAACACTCCTGCTGGCGCCCGAACCGCGCTATGGGGCCGCGCATGATGCCGATCCGCGTTGCCGCTTTGTATCGATTCACGCCGTTCGCCGATCCCGCGGCGCTCAGGGCACCGCTGCTCGCCGCGTGCGAGGCGAATGGCGTGCGCGGGACGCTGTTGCTCGCGGGCGAAGGGATCAACGGCACGATCGCGGGAAGCGACGACGGCGTCGAGCGGGTGCTCGACCATATCCGCGCGCTGCCGGGCTGCGAGCATCTGGAGGTGAAGAACTCGCGCGCCGCGGCCATGCCGTTCCACCGCACCAAGGTGCGGCTGAAGGCGGAGATCGTGACGATGGGGATGGCCGAGATCGATCCGCTCGACACCGGCCATTATGTCGCGCCGGCCGAGTGGAACGCGCTGATCGACGATCCCGACACGGTGCTGATCGACACCCGCAACGATTATGAGGTGGCGGTGGGCAGTTTTGCCGGCGCCGTCGACCCGCACACCGCGAGCTTCCGCGACTTTCCCGCCTGGTTCCGCGACCATCGCAACGAGTTGCTCGCCGGGCGCAAGCGGGTAGCGATGTTCTGCACCGGCGGCATCCGCTGCGAGAAATCGACCGCCTTCCTCAAGGCGGAAGGGGTGGAGGAGGTATACCATTTGCAAGGCGGCATCCTGCGCTATCTGGAGGACGTGCCGGCTGCGGACAGCCGCTGGCAGGGCGAATGCTTCGTGTTCGACCAGCGGGTGGCGGTGGGCCATAACCTCGCCCCGGGCACGCACAGCCTGTGCCATGGCTGCCGGATGCCGGTGAGCCCGGCCGATCGCGCCTCGCCGCTCTACGTGGAGGGCGTCGCCTGCCCGCGCTGCCACGCCGAGCGCGATGCGACCCAGAGGGCGGGTTATGCCGAGCGGCACCGGCAGGCACAGCTCGCCGCGGCGCGGGGCGAGGCGCATGTCGGGGCACGGTATGCGGATGGGGATGGCGACGACTGAGACGCGGCCGGCGCCCCATCTCGCGGGATGCCGCCTTGCCTCAATCCGCGCCTGCGCCGATGGTGCCTGCAACAATGGCTAAAGGAATGGCGGCAGTGGCGACGACATGGATGCGAAAAGCGGCGATGCTGGCGGGAGCGTTGCTGGCGACGGGCACGGCGCCCGCGGTGGCGCAGGGCATGGCCGAGCATCAGCCGGCGTGCCCGGCACGGCCGGTGGCGCCGCCCGCGGCGCTGCGCGGCTGGACGGCGATGACGCCGATCCAGGCCGGCGAGCGGGTGGGCCTGGCGCCGGTGCTGACGATCGGCCGCAGCGTCCGCGCGACGCTGCGTGACGAGGCGGGCGTGAAGCTCGCCGCGCCGTCGACCAGGAGCGGTGAGGCGCCGGGCACGGCCGGCCTGTTCCAGTTCGCGGTGGCGAGGGCGGGGCGCTACCGCATCGCGCTCGGCGAGGGCGTCTGGATCGACGTGGTGAGCGCCGGCAAGCCGCTCGCCTCGGTGGCGCACAGCCATGGGCCGGATTGCTCGGGGATCCGCAAGATGGTGGACTTCGATCTCAAGCCCGGCCGCTACGTGCTGCAGGTGACTGGCAGCAAGACGGCGTCGCTGCCGCTGATGGTAGCGCGGGTAACCGGGTAGAGTTGCGCGACGACGGTTGGTCGCCGTTCGATATTAGTCATCGCAGCGGAAGCTGGGATCTCTTGCGGCGAGCGCAAGGCAGGAGCCGTGAAACACCCCGGCGTTCGCTGGGGTGACGATCCTGGGAGAGAGCATCACTCTCCGACCTCCTCCTCGGTACCCAGCGGGTGCGCGCGCAGCAGCGCGGCCAGCGTCGCGAGATCATCGGCGGCCACCGCCGCGAGCCGTTCCTCGAGCGCGCGGAAGGTTGCGAGCACGTCGCGGCCGAGCGGGGTGAGGCGGGCGTTGCCGCTGTTGCCGCCGCGAACGGTGTCGACCAGCCGCTCGGCCCAGCAGCGGTTCATCGTGTCGACCAGCAGCCAGGTACGCCGATAGCTCATCCCGAGCACGCGGCCGGCCGCCGAGATCGATCCCTCGCGGTCGATCGCCTCGAGCAGATCGGCCTTGCCGGGACCCATCGCGGTCTCGCCGTCGCAGAACAGCTGCGCCTTCAGCTTGAGCGGGCCGACGCGCATCGCGATTACTTGCCGATCATCACGTCGCTGGCCTTGATCACCACGGTGACGGCGTCGCCCTCGGCAAGGCCAAGATCGGCGATCGCTTCTTCGGTGATGCTCGAGGTGACGATGTTGCCCGCGCCGATGTCGATCTTGACGGTGCCGTTGACCGCGCCGGGGGTGATGGCGACCACGGTGCCGGAAATCTGATTGCGCGCGCTGAGCTTCACGGACTGTCTCCTGAATGGTGACCGGCATCTATCACACGGTTTGCGTCGCGACCAATTGACGTTCGAATCACCGAACATTTCATCATGCGACTGACGCTCAATAGCTGGATGATCATGGCCTATGAGCAGTGCCCTTGCCGGCGCTGTGCCTCGGCGCCAGCGCGGTGCTGATCGGGCGGCCGGTGCTGCACGCGCTCGCGGTGGCGGGGATGCCGGGCGTTGCGCACGCGCTGCACCTGCTGCGCGCCGAGCTGGAGGCGGGGATGGCCCAGCTCAGCTGCGCGAGGGTTGCGGATCTTACCGCGGCGCGGCTGATCGCGGTGCGCTAGGCGCCGGTTACAGCTTGGCGAGCCGCCCGCCATCCACCGCGAGCGTGGTGCCGGTGATGAAGCCGGCATCGTCGCTGGCGAGGAAGGCCACCGCGGCGGCGACATCCGCGGGCTGGCCGACATCGCGCTTGTCGATCGTCTCGGCGCCCGATTTGACGTTGGGGTTGTCCCACAGCATCGGTGTATCGATCGCGCCGGGGAGCACCGCATTGGCGCGAATCCTGACGTCGCGGCCCTCGATCGAGGTGGTCCGCGTCAGCGACAGCAGCGCGGCCTTGGCGGCCGAATAGGGCGCTGCATTGGCGCTGGTCTCGATCGCGTGGACACTGGCGATATTGACGATCGCGCCACCCTTGTCGCCGCAGTGGAGGAACGCCTGGCGGGTGAAGAAGGCGGCGCCGAGGAGATCGACCCGCAGCACCTTGAGCCAATCGTCGCCGGTGAATTCGGCGAGCGTCTTGAACGTCATCAGCCCGGCATTGTTGACGATCACATCGACCGCGCCGAACCGCGCGAGCACCGCGGCGACCGTGGCCGCGACCTGATCCTCGGCGCCGACATCGCAGCCGAGGCCGATCGCCTCGCCACCGGTGTCGGCGACGAGCTTGGCCGCGGCGGCCTCCGCCGCCTCCGCCTTGAGGTCGACGATGGCGATGCGGGCACCCTCGGCGTGAAGCCGGGTGGCGATGGCCAGCCCGATCCCGCCGGCAGCGCCGGTGACGATCGCGACCTTGTTGGCGAACCTGTTATCCATCATCCATTCTCCTGGGTGGCGGGGGCGGTGGGCTGCCCCTTGATCATTTCACGCGCGCGCCGGCGCTGGCGCTTGGCGTGCTCGTCGCCGGCCTCGTCGGGCATCACCACCGGCACGGTGAGACACATGCTCTGGGTCGGCAGCACATCGCGCCACTGGCTGATCAGCCGCTTGTACGCCTCGCCGACCGGGCGGATCTTGCGATCGAGATCGAACAGGCCGAGCGGGTTGACGTTGCCGTTCTTCTCGCGCAGCGCGCTGTCCCAATCGACCTGGTCGGTGAGCGAATACCAAGTGAAGCCGACCACCGGCACGCCATCGTTGCGGACGCGCAGCACGTTGGCCCATTCCTTCCACAGCCAGTCCACCGCCTCGGTGCCGAGCGGGCCCTGGTTGAGGTTGGTCTCGGTGTGCATCACCGGCAGCCGGTAGCGATCGTGGTACTGGCGGGTGATCTCGCTGTAACCGAAGATCTCGCCCGAGGCGCGGGTGGAGCCGTCCGCCGAGACGCGATGCTCGTTGGTGACGTAATAATCGTTGCCCATGATGCAGTGCTGTTTCAGGCGATTGTCGAGGAAGAAGTGATATTCCTCGCGGGTCATGCCGTTATCGAGCAGATATTCGTACATCTCGGAATCGACGCGGCGGCCGTAGTTGAGATCGAGCGACAGAAAACGCTGCGCGTTCATCACTTCGGCGGGGTGGATCGCCGCGGGACTGTCGGCATGAAAATATTCCGACGACTCGCTCTGCACGAAAATCGCATCGGGGCGGACGGTGAGGATCGCCTGCATGGCGAGGACATTGGCCTTGACCAGATGCTTGAGCGCGGTGACGAACGCCCCCTCGCTCTGCAACTGCTCGTTCCACCAGCCGTAGCGCGCCGAGAAGGTGGCGCAGATATACATCTCGTTGACCGGGGTGTAGAGCTGCACCCACGGAAAGCGTGTAGCAAACGCCAGCGCATAGCCGCAGAACAGCTTGGCGAAATCCGGGTTCTGGAAATTGCCGATCCAGTCCGGCACGCCGAAATGGCAGAGATCGACGATCGGCACGATGTTGCGCTGCTTGAGATCGGCGAAGGTTTGGTCGGCAAACGACCAATCGTAGCGGTCGACGCCGAGCCAGGTCTTGTGGATCGGCGGGCCGAAGCGGAGATAGCCGATGCCCATCTCCTCGACGAGCGCGAAATCCTCCTGCCAATGCTTATAATGGCCGCAGCTTTCCATCTCGTCGATGCGAGTGCGGCCGTTGTCGATGGTCGGTACGCTATTCTCGATACCCGTCGCGAACATGAAGGTGGCGATGGCGTGTCTCCTGATTCCGTACGCTCAACGCAGATGGCATGGCGCAGGGCCCTTCACGCCGGCCGATGACGCCGAATTCATCGAAGCGGCCGGTCGTGGTTCCAGTGGGGGCTGCCGCGGCGATGGCGTTGCCGCGCCGAGCCGGCTAGCTCTTGTCGTCGCGAGGACAACGGGGAGCAGCGGTATGACGGCCAATGTCCATGTGAACCTGCGCATCACGGATGCCGCGCGCCAGGCGGCACTGGCGCCGCGTTTCCAAGCGGCGCTGGCGGCGGCGGGCGGACGCATTCTCCATTTCGGGCCGGTCGCCGGCACGCTGGAAGGCGATGTCGCGCCCTTGCCGCTTGCCGGCATCTTCGAGTTCCCGACGCTGGCCGCCGCGCTCGCTTTCTATGACTCGGCCGATTACGCGCCGATCAAAGCCGAGCGCGCGCTGGCGCAGGAAGCGCGGATGTTCGTCGTCGACGCCGGCTAGGCCGCCCGCGTCGTGACCGCGGCATCGGTCTCGGCGATCTGATCGACCGCTTGCCCGAGCGAGCCGGCATAATGGTCGGCGCCGAGCGCGTGCTGGATCGCAGTGTCGCTGAGCGCGGCCTCGCCCTGCGGCCATAGGCCGACGACGATCCGCGCCGCCGGGGCCCGCGCCCGGAGGCGGCGGATCAGATAGCGCAGCCGCGCCGGCGAGCCGGTGACCTCGAGATAGGAGATGGCGATCACGCCGACATCGGTGACATCGAGCGTGGCGATCGTCTCGCGCGACACCGCGGCGTCCGCGACGCTGCGCGCGTCGATGCCGCGCTGGCCGAGCAGTTGCACGAGCATCGCGGTAACGGCCTCGTCGAACACGCCATGGCCGGCGACGCAGATCACCCGGCCCGGTACGGTCGCCGCCGCATCGCGCGGGGCATAGGATTGCAGATCGTTGATCACCGACAGCATCGAGCGCGTCATCCGTGTCGCGCTCGCGGGATCGATCGTGCCGCGCGCCTCGTCTTCGACCGCGAGCTTGAGGCCTTCGAGCACGACGCCGTCGTAATAAGCAACCAGCGGACGATCGGTGAGCAAGGTCTCGGCCTGCGCCAGTGCCTCGTCGGGGTTGTTGGCGAGGATGCGCTGGTAGAAGCTCTCCACCGGGGTGAGCGCCGGGCGATCACCGAGCAGCACGTCGAAGAATTCGAGGCTCTTCACGTGGCGGCCCATCACCACCAGGCACAAGGTGAGCGGGGTGGACATGATCAGTCCGATCGGCCCCCACAGCCAGGTCCAGAAGATCGCCGAGACGATCACCGATACCGGCGACAGCCCGGTGGAGTGGCCGTAGAGCAACGGCTCGACGACATAGCCGGTGAGCGGCTCGATAACGGCGAACAGCGCGACCACCTCGAGCGTCATGCCCCAGCCCGGATCGACCGCGGCGCCGAGCGCGGCCGGCGCAACCGCGGCGAGGAACGAGCCGATATAGGGCACGAACCGCAGCAGACCGGCCATGACGCCCCACATCGCGGGCGAGGGGATGCCGATCGCCCAGAGACCGAGGCCGATAACGACACCAAAACAGGCGTTCACCGCAAGCTGCGACAGGAAATACTTGCTGAGGCGCTGGCCGGCGTCGTCAAGCGCGCGGGTGGTGCGGTGGAGATCGCTCGAGCCGAACACGCGGATAAAGCGATCGCGCAGATCCTCCTTCTGCATCAGCACGAAGATCGCGACAATGAGGACGATGACGGTGGTCTCGAGCGGACCCAGGATCGGCTCGAGCACGGTCTTGGCGATGGTGAACGGCGAGGTGCTGTCCTGCACCACCTCCACTGGGATCGGCCGGCGCTGACCGTTGCCGGCCGGTGCCGCGCCGGTTCCGCTGGGGGCTGCCGCGCTAGGGCGAGGGCCGCTCTGGCGGCCGCTGCCGAACTCCTTGGAGAGCGATGCCAGGCGCGACACCGCATAGCCTTGCACGCCCTGGACCTTGGCCTCGATGGTCTGGGCATATTGCGGGGCGTTGGCGGTGAGCGAGGCGGCCTGGCTGCCGATCAGGGTGCCGACCAGCCCGAGCACGCCGAGCGCGGCGAGCACCGTCAGCATCACCGCCGGCGCGCGCCACAGCCGCAACCGCTGCAGCAGGTTGACGACCGGCGACAGCACGAAGGAGAGCATCACCGCGAGCGTGATCGGGATCAGCACCTGCTGGCCGAAATACAGCGCGGCGATGACGAGCGTGCCGACCGCAACACCGGCCAGCGTCTTCAGCTCGGGCGCCGACACCGGCTTGATCGCGGCCGCACCCGCCTCGGGCGGCGGCGCGTCGCGACTACCGGTGAACACGTCCTTGTAGCCGGCAACACTGTCTAATTCGCTCATGCGGCGGCTGTCTCTTTGGTGGCGCTGGATATCCAGGCGGGGAAGGTGATGGACGATGCGGGCACGGCCGGCCCGATCGGCGCCGCGCGCCGGCCGGGCGGGAAGGGAGGATCACTCCTCTTCGGCGGCCTCGGCGTCGGCCTTGGTCTTGTGGCTGACGCCTTCCTCTTCGGCGGGCGGCGCATAGACGGTGAACAGCTTGAGCGGCTCGTCACCCTTGTTGATGATGTTGTGCTTGGCGCCCTTGGGGATGATCACCATGTGGTTGGCGGTCACCTTGGTGCGGCTGCCGTCGACCACCGCCTGGCCCTCGCCGGCGACGAAGAAGGTGGTCTGATCGGCATCGTGCGTCTCTTCGCCGATGTCGTCGCCGGGTTCGATGCTCATCAGCACCACCTGGCAATTGGCGTCGTAATAGACTTCCTTCTGGAAGTGGCTGTTCTTGGTCGCCAGGGCGATCATGTCTTTGTTGAATACGGCCATGTCGTCGTCTCCGATGGAATGCGATGGTTAGCGGTTGCGGCCGAGGATCGCGTCGAGCGGGTTGCCGCTGCCGAACATGCCGGCAAGGCCACCAAGCCCGCCCGGCAGGCCGGCTTGGCCGCCGCCCTGATTGCCTGCGCCCTGCTGGAGCAGCGAGCCGAGGAGGCCGCCGAGACCGCCGCCCCCGCCGCCGGCGGTGGCGGTGGCGAAGTGACGCGCGACCATCGCCGCGACGATCGGCAGCATCGCTTTGAGCACCGTGCTCGAGACGCCGGTCTGCCCCGATGCGTGATCCGCGACCTCGCGGCTGACGTCCTTGGTGCCGAAGATCTGGCCGAGCACGTCGTTGCCCGCGGCGGGATCGGTGTGGTCGATCGTCTGCCCCGCCGCTGCGGCGTCGGGGCGATGCTGGAGCCCGCCGAGGATGGCGGGCAGCAGCGACGCCATCGCCGACTGGGTCTGCTCGGCACTGAGGCCGAAGCGGCTGCCCAGCGCCGCGGCATCGGTGCCGCTCGAGGCGAGGATCTGCGAAGTGGCGTCCATGGTCATCCTCTCGAAACTGGTGCCCCAACGATGCATCCGAGACGATAGGTCCGCCGTCGCCCGACTAATTAGCGGTGACGGCTTATGGCTGCCGCGCCCGATCGTGGCGCGGCGGCGTTGACGCTGCACATGACCCCTGACGATCCCGCTACAACCGCCGCCACACTGACCGTCTGGCACGATGGCAGCTGTCCGCTGTGCCGGCGCGAGATCGCGCTGATGCGACGGCTCGACCGGCGCGGGCGCATCACCTTCGTCGACGCCGCGGGCGATGCGCCGATCGCCTGCCCGGTGGATCGCGCCGACCTCCTCGCCCGCTTCCACGCGCGCGAGGAGGGGATCTTGTTGTCGGGAGCGGCGGCGTTCGCGGCGATGTGGCGGGCGATCCCGGTGCTGCGGCCGCTCGGGCTGATCGCGCGCAACCGGCGGGTGCTGGCGGGGCTCGAGCGGGGCTATCGGCAGTTCCTGCGCGTGCGGCCGCGGCTCCAGCGGCTTGCGCAACGGCGCGCGGCGGCATGACCGACGAGCGGGACGGGCGCGGCAAGGCGGTGCCGAGCGGGCGGCTGGCGCGGCTCGGCGTGTTCGGGCGGCTTGCCGGCGGCGTCGCCGGCGGGGTGATCGCCGAGGGCGCACGGCGGCTCGCCGACGGACAACGGCCGCGAATGGGCGACCTGCTGATGACGCCGGGCAACATCAGTCGCGTGGCCGACCAGCTCTCACACCTGCGCGGCGCGGCGATGAAGCTCGGCCAGATGATCTCGATGGATGCCGGCGATTTCCTGCCCGACGAGCTGACGCAGATCCTCAGCCGGCTGCGCGATCGGGCACACCATATGCCGCCCGCGCAGCTGCAGGGGGTGCTGGCGCGCGATTGGGGCAAGGACTGGCGGCGGCGGTTCGCGTGGTTCGACGCGACACCGGTCGCCGCGGCGTCGATCGGCCAGGTCCATCGGGCGGCGACGCCCGATGGCCGCATTCTCGCGATCAAGGTGCAATATCCCGGCGTGCGCGACAGCATCGACGCCGACGTCGACAATGTCGCGACGCTGCTACGGTTGTCGGGCGTGCTGCCCAATGCGCTCGACATCGCGCCGCTGCTCGCCGAGGCCAAGCGTCAGCTCCACGAAGAGGCCGATTATCGCCGCGAGGCGACGCAGCTCGCACGGTTCGGCGCGCTGCTGGGAGACGATCCCGCCTATGTCGTGCCCACGCTCGACGCGGAATTCAGCGGCGACGACGTGCTGGCGATGAGCTTCGTCGAGGGCGTCGCGATCGAGACGCTGGCGGACGCTGACCAAGCGGTCCGCGACGCGGCGATGCGCGCGCTGATCGCGCTGGTGCTGCGCGAATTGTTCGACTTCGGGCTGATGCAGACCGATCCCAATTTCGCCAACTACCGCTACCAGCCGGCGACCGGTCGGCTGGTGCTGCTCGATTTCGGCGCGACGCGGGCGATCACGCCGGTGACCGCGGACGGCTATCGCCGCTTGCTCGCCGCCGGGCTCGGCGGCAGCCGCGACGGCGTGCGCGCGGCGGCGATCGCGGCAGGGTTCCTGGGCGCGGCGGCGGTTGACGCCCACCGGCCGCAGGTCGACGCGATGATCGACGTCATCCTCGGCGAGCTCAACCGTGCCGGCCCGTTCGACTTCGGCGACCGCGCCTTCGTCGGCGGGTTGCGCGAGCAGGGCATGACGATGGCCGCCGACCGCGACACCTGGCACGTCCCGCCGGTCGAGACGCTGTTCGTCCAGCGCAAGATCAGCGGCACCGCACTGCTCGCCGCGCGGCTGAAGGCACGGGTCGACGTCCGCAGCATGATCGCCGCGGCGCTCGATGCGGGAGACGCCAGCCGGTAACGCCGAACGGCGGCGTCAGCCGCGCTGGACGCGTTCGGTGAGCACGATCTCGCCCTCGACCTCGATGTCCTCGTCGGGATCAAGACCGTCGGTGTCGGGCATCTCGAACTCGGCGCTCCAGTCAAAGATCTTCTCCTGGCCGCCCTCGATCCAGACGCGCACCGCACCGCTGGTGATTTCGCCGCCCATCGCACCGACGAAGTCGGTGACGAGCGCGTCGGCGGCATCGGCATGATCGTTCGCGCCCGGGATGCTGGCGGGCTCGATCTCCTCGTCCATCTCGATTAACTGAGCCCAAAAACGCTTGGCCATGGTTCGCTTCCTCAACATTTTCCTGCCGACGGCAGGCCGTCGCCTGCGCCCGGCATAGCGGCTGACGCGGCGCCGTGCATCGTTTTCCGCCGATGCGGACGCGGCACCGTTTGACCTCGCCGGTGTCGCCATGCATCACGTCGCCATGTCCGCCTTGCCCTCCCGCCGCGACGCGCTCGCCGGCGCCGCTGCCGCGGCGACGCTTGCCGCCGTTCCCGCCCGTGCCGCGGGACCTGCCGCCGACGCCGCGGCGATGCTCGACCGCTTTGCCTGGGCGCTGCTCGCGTTCGATCCGGCGCAGGCGACCGGGCTCGGCGTCGACACCGGCGCGCATGCCGATCTGCGCCGGCGGCTCGAGGACCGCTCGCCCGCCGGCTATGCGGCGCGCCGGCAGTTCCTCACGGCGGCACTCGCGGAGCTCGCGCGGACGCCGCGCACCGGGCTCGATGCGGTGACCGCGACCAGCCTCGCGGTCGCGGACAGCGCGTTCCGCACCGCGCTCGACGGCATGGCACTGCCTTATGGCGTCGCCACGATCGGCAGCTGGCGCAACTCGCCTTACGCCGTGATCCAGAACGTCGGCGCGTGGCTCGACGTGCCGCAGCTGCTCGAGGGCGACCATCCGGTGCGCGATGCGGCGGACGCCGAGGCCTATCTCGCCCGGCTCGCGGCGATGCCGGCGCAGCTTGATGGCGAGACGGTGCGCATCCGCGCCGCGCGCGCGCAGGGCCTGGTGCCGCCATCGTTCCTGCTCGACAAGACGATCGCCGGGATGGCCCGCACGATCGCCGATGCCGCCAAGGCCGACGGCCCGCTGATCGCGCCGCTCGCGCGCAAGGCAAAGGCGATCCCCGGCGCGTGGACCGACCGCGCGGCGCAGATCGCGCGCGCGGCGATCGTCCCTGCGCTCGAGCGCCAGCTCGCCGAACTGCGCGCCGAGCGCGCGGTGGCGACCGACGCGCCGGGGCTCGGCCTGCGCCCGCAAGGGCCCGAATGGTATGCCTGGGGGCTGCGCGCCGGCACCACCACCCGGCGCGGCGCGACGGAGATCCATGCGCTCGGCCGTGCGCAGCTGACCACGCTGCAAGGCGAGATGGATGCGATCCTCAAGAGCCAGGGGCTGACGCAGGGCAGCGTCGCCGAGCGCGCCACCGCGCTCCAGCACCGGCCCGGGATCGCTTTCGGCAACGACGACGAGGGCCGGCAGCAGATCATCGCCTATATGCAGGGGCGGCTCGACGCGATCCGGCCGCGGCTGCCGCAGGCGTTCCGGCGGTTGGTGAAGGGCAATCTGGAGATTCGCCGCCTGCCGCTGGCACAGGAGCCCGGCGCGGCGGCGGCCTATGGCGGCCCGGGGTCGCTCGACGGCACGATCCCCGGCAAGGTCTGGGTCAACCTCGGCGATCCCTCGATTCATAACAAGGTGACGATCCCCGACCTGGTCTTCCACGAGGGCATTCCCGGCCACGTCTGGCAGGGCGAATATGCCCAGCAACTGCCGCTGATCCGCTCGATCCTCACCTTCAACGCCTATTCCGAAGGCTGGGCGCTCTATGCCGAGCAGCTCGCCGACGAGCTCGGCATGTACCAGGGCGATGCCCCCGGGCGGCTCGGCTATCTGATGGGGCTGTCGTGGCGCGCGGTGCGGCTGGTGGTGGATACCGGCATCCACACCATGAACTGGTCGCGCGATCGCGCGCTCGCCGAATTCGTCGCCGCGACCGGCCTGCCGCGCAGCAACGCCGAGAGCGAGATCGACCGTTATTGCGCCTGGCCGGGGCAGGCGTGCGGCTACAAGCTCGGCCAGACCGAGATCGTCGCGCAGCGCGACCGCGCCAAGGCGGCGCTCGGCGCGCGCTTCGACCTGCGCGACTTCGACCAGGCGGTGGTGGACGGCGGCAACGTTCCGCTCGGCGTGCTCGCCGACAATGTCAGCGGCTATATCCACCAGGTGCGCGGCTGAGGCGGCCGGCGACGCCCGCCGCGGCGCGAGGAGGGGCCCGATGACCGACGACTATGCCCATGGCCGGCGCGACGGCCTGCGTCTCGCGCTGTCGATCCTCGCCGCCGAGGAGGCGAAATGGGCCGCGCTGCTCGGCGAGAGCCCGTCGTGGCGGACCAATTCGATCCGCGAGGTGCGTCACAAGACGCTGCAGGTTGCCCAGACAAGGGTGCAGACCGTGCTCAACCGGCTGACGCCCAAGGGCGACACCGCGGTGAGCGACGAACTCGCCGCGGCGCTGGACAAGGCCGGGCTCTAGCAGCGGCTGCCCTGCACCGGCCGGAACGGCGCGCTGCCGGCGCGCGTTGCGGGGGATGCTGTGGGGGACGGTGATTGAGGAATATCGATTTCAGCTCGTGGCAGAGCCTGCTCGGCACGTTGTTTGGCCTGACGCTGGTGACGCTGCTCGGCGTCGGCATCCGGCTGCTGACGGTGATGACCTTCCAGCAGCGCCGCGAGCGGATGAACCGCCAGATCAACGAGCGGCTGCGCACGCTGATCGCGGCGTACAAGACGCTGGGCGGCTCGTTCACCGGGGATCTCACCGTCGATCCTGCGCACAAGCGCGATGCGCGACGCGGCACGCCGCCGACGGCCGACGTGCCGGCGGGCGAGGAGCCGATGGCGACGCTCGATCTCAGCGCCGAGGGCGCGTCGCGATCGGATCGGACCCGGCGCATCCGCGACGCGGTCGAGGCGGCGCTGTCCGACATCATCCTGCTCGGCACCGAGGAGCATGTCCGTCTCGCCGACCGCGCGGTGCGCGAGCTGGTCGCCGGCCATCCCGTCCACACCCATGAGCTGGTGGTGTCGCTGCGCGCCTTCGTGCGCGACGCGCTCGATCTCGATCCGATCCCGGCCGATCTGGTGATCCCGATGCAGGGGCCGACCCGGCCGGCGGGATGGGGGGCATGGGTGGCGGTGCCGACGACCCGCATCACGATCCGCATCACCAAGGCTGATCGCGCCCGCACCACCCGACGCCGGAGGCTACAGCGTCATTTGATCGGGGCTTCCAGCGTCGCCGCGGCGCAGCTCGCCGTCGCGCGCACCGGGTTGCAGCGCACGACTGCGTTGCCGGGCAGGTGCACGGTGTAATTGCCGGGAAAGCGCGGGTCCGCCCACAGATAGTCGGTCGAGACATAATGGGCGCCGCTCGCCAGCGCGGCGTCGCGGCGGGTGGTGTCGTCGGCGCGCGCCTCGCGGGTATCGGCATCGGCGCGGGTGCGCACCAGGAAGCCGAGCGCGACGTCGCGCCTGATCCGCGCGCCCTCTGCGACCGGATCGTTGATCGTCAGATAGGCGGCGGCCGGCGAGGCCTCGTCGGTGTTGATGAAGAACACCCGGCCCTCGAGCGAGCGCCGCGCGCCGCGATACACCGCGACCTTGGCAGGGGGCTCGTCGAGCGCGAACAGGATGCGGCCGCGCGCCGTGTCCAGCGTCGGCCAGTTGCCGGCGAGCACCGCGTCGCGCAGCGTCGGGTAGCGGCCCTGGACGTCGTCGGGCGTGATCAGCTTGTCGGGCGACAGCACGCTGCGAATCTCGGCGTCGAGTGCATCATAAGCGGCTTCGGTGAAGGGCAGGGCGTCGATCCCGCCCCTGGCGGCGTTCTGCTCGTCCTTGGCGTTGAACATCAGCATGATCGGGATATGGGCGGGATGCGCGTCCGACCAGCCGCGGATCAGGCGCAGGCAATCGACCAGCAGCACGCAGCTGCTCGAATTGTCGATGCCGGGGATGTGCAGCACCTTGAAGCCGGGGCGCTCGAGCTTGGGATCATTTGAGCCGCGCGCGTAGCGACCGCCGTCGGGATCGTAATTGGCGTCGATCTCGAGCTGGCGCGCACCGGCATCGAGCTGCGCGACCAGCGAGCGGTGGCCGTAGTCGAGGGCGTCGGCCATCGCCGGGCTGGCGGCGCGGATCCGCGCCATGGTCGCGGCGGGCATCGGCAATTTGTAGCTGTTGTGGGTGCCGATCACAGCGATGTCGTTGATGCGCACCGGCGGGGATGATGCGGAGGTCGCGGCGGCGGCAAGCATCGCCAGGAAGGGCATGGCCATGGTCGTGGGATCCTTAAAAGGTCCCGGTGACAGCGAAATGTTACAAGCGTTAGTGAACGGTGCCGATCGGAACGCCCGCGGCCGTGCAAGGCCGGACGGAGGCGGCGCGAGCCGGCACAGGATGACGGCACCGATCAACCAGCGATCGATTGTCCGCCACATTGGCGAAGCCGCCAATCAGCGGCAAAAAGCCGAGGCCGCCCCGATCCAGGCGGAGCTAGGCTGTTGCGCGTTGTGGGAGCGCGACGAGCGCGCTCCCACTCGGGTCATGGAGCGCCTGTGATCAGAACACCCAATCGAAGCCGAACCGGAAGTAGCGCGGCTGCTGATACGCGGTCGCCGACTCGTAAGCCGGGTTGGGCGTGAAGTAGGTCGAGCCCGCGACGGTGCCATTGGAGCCATCGTTGGTGGCGCTGTCGATCTCATGCGCGGGATTGCGGTTGAGCACGGCGGCCGAGTTGAAGATGTTGAACACATCGGCGCGCAGCGTAAGGCCCTTGGCCAGGCCGAGCGACTCGGGCAGCGTGTAGCGGACGGCAAGGTCGAATTGCGTCAGCCAATCGGTAGTCCAGCCGGTGCCACGTGCCGAAGCGGCGGTTGCGTCGTAGTTTCCGTTGGCATCCAGCGCCCCCGTCGCGCAGAAAAAGGCCACCGCACCATAGCCGTAGGCGTCCGGATCGTACGGGTCATAGCCTTCGCACGAGCCGTGCATCGGCGACTGGACCTGCACATTGGTGCCGACCAGCAGGTTCTTCGTCACGTGATACCCCCCGGCCAATTTGAACACGAAGCGGTGATCGTTTGGCAGCAGGCCATAAGTATTCTGCGTCAGGCCAGGATAATCGAAGTCGATCGTGGCACCGGCATCTGACTGGACGCCATTGCCTACGTCGGACGACACGGTGCCCTCATAGTTGCCCTTTGACTTGGACAGCGTGAACGACCCCTGGAGGTAATATTGGCCGTTGTCGCGATGGTTCCAGTCGAGCACCAGCGATTCATACGTACGCTTGGGCTTCGGGAAAGACAGCCCGGTCAGCGTCACCTTCTTGGTCGGATCAACCCAGTCAGTCAGGGTCACGCTCGATGAACCCGGGTTCCAGATGTAATAGGTGTTGCGCAACGTATAGCGGGCGCATTGCGCAGCGGTCCCAGTCTGCGCCGCGGACCCGCAACCATAATAGTCGAGCAGCTCCTGCGAAAAATCGGTGTCTTCGGACACTCGCGCCAGACGGCGATACGTGGCGGTCAGGCCGATCGACAGCAGTGGCGTGGCTCGGAAGCGGGTGCCGAGGATGAACTCGTCCTCATAGGTCGCCTTGGTGTTGGGCGCGACCTTGGCGTAGGCCGGGTCCTGCAGGTTGGAGCCGTAAAGGACGCAGGTCGCCGCGCCGTTTACCGGGTGGCCGGGTGCCGAGGAGATGTCGTTGGGGCAGGGCGAGCTGAAGCCGGCGACATCGGTGCGCGCCGCGCCGAGGTTGATCAGCGGCAGGCCGGTGCTGGGATCGGTCGGGAAGGTCGCGGCGGTGATGCCGGTCGGATAGGCGAAATACTCCTGGAAGTAATCGTCCTTGCCGCGGAAGCCGAGGTTCATCGCCGGCGGGATGAAGTAGCGCCCGTAATTACCGAAGAACTGGAAGTTGGAGCTGCCGTTCGGGGTGTAGCTGAAGCCAAGGCGCGCGGCGAAATTGCCCTTGAAGTCTAGATACTTCTCGCCCGACAGGTTGTTCTGGTTGAACTCGTCGTCACGCACGCCGGCGTTGATTGTCAGGCCGGTGAGCGGCTGCCACGAATCCTGCAGATAGAAGGCCCGGTCACGACCGGACACGGCGCCGCCGAGATGCTCGTAGGTCACCACCACGCCGCCGTCGCGGTAGCTGTATTCGAGCGGCAGGCCACCGTTGATCTGGGTGACGTGGTTCATGCTCAGATCTTCATTGTCCATGCCGAAGCGGACATGGTGCTCGCCGGCGATGGAGAAGCGAAGATCGCCGTCGAAGCGATAGAATTTGCGCTCCGTGCGCTCGCTGTCGCCGGTGAGGAAGGTCTGCGACGAGATGGTGGTGCTGTTGCCGCCGACGGTGGCGGTACGGCGGTCGTTGACAAAGTAGGACGAGGTATCGCCCGGCCCCGTGATGTTGGAATCCTTGCTGATCCCGTAGGCGCCCGAGATCTGGAACCAGTTGGTGATGCTGCCGGTGTAGCGGCCCACCCAGTTGAGACCGCCGGTCTTCTGCACTTCGTTGCCAACAGACTGGCCGATGGTCGCATTGGTGAAATCGGCGTTGGGCGTGATCGCGTATCGATCGCGCTGAATCGTCTCGGCGGTGTTGAACAGGGTAAATTCGAGGTGCTGGGTTGGTGTGATGTAGACGTCGGCCTTGCCGCCGTAGAAGGGCGTGGTGCTCTTCGTGCGCTCGTAATAGTTGCTGGTCGGATAGGCGTTTTCGGTGATCAGCGACTGCGGCTGGTATAGGCCGTAGAGGAAGACGTGATCCTTGATCAGCGCGCCACTGGCTTCGAAGGTGAGCGAATCGTTGAAGTTCTTACCGAGGCGGCCGATCGTATCCGGATCGGTCGGGTCACCCACGTTGGGCGAGTGCGACTGGACGCCGGGTTCGAAGTTGCCGTGGATGGCCATCATCGGGGTGTTGGAGCCCGATTTGGTGGTGGCGTTGATTACACCGCCGGTCGCCCGTCCGAATTCGGCCGCATAGCCGCCGGTCTGCACGTCCACCGTCTGGTAAAAATCGAACGGCACCCGCGACCCGCCAACATAGGTGTTGGGGTTGGTGATGTTGAGGCCGTTGATGTAATAGGCATTTTCCGCGACCGACGAGCCGCCGATCGACTCCACCGTGCTGTTGCCGGTTCCGAAGCCTGCGGCGCCCTGGACCGTGCCCGGCGCGAGCTGGATCAGCGCACCGAGCGAGCGGCCGACCGGCACGTTTTTGGCGATGTCGACAACATCGATGTTGAGGCCGGTCGTGGTCTTGGTGAAATCCTGGCGTACGCGCGCGCCGGTGACGACGATGTCGCTTGAGCCGGTCTTGGACAGCGTCAGGGTCAGCCGGTTCTCCTGCGCGGCGACGATCGTGATCGTGTCGGAATAGCTGTCATAGCCGGACGAGGTGATGGCGACATCATAGGTGCCGGCGACCAGGCCAGCGGCCGAGAAGGTGCCGCCGCGCGACGTGGTCAGCGTCCTTGCCTGGTTCTGCGCCTGCGAGCGGAGCGTCACCTGCGCGTTGGCGACGGGCTTGTTCTTGGCATCGACCACCGTGCCCGACACGGCACCAGTGGTGTAATCCTGCGCCATGGCGGCTGGCGCCAGCACCATAGATTGAGCGAGGCCAGCGCCGATCAGAGCAAAAGCCTGCAGCGCAGAACTAGACTTCAGAACGTTACGCAGTGTATCCCTGGTTGCCACAATGCCTCCTTTTGATGCGCTCCACCCTGCAATGGAACATTTACTAGTCTTCGCTGCGTTTCGGAGCTGAAGCACTTGACGGAATGGAGCAGAGCCGGGGGCGATCAGTAAAGCGCCGAGAGAAATGCAACGCTATTCCGCTGCAAGGTGTAGCTCAATTGCCACCATGACAGATTATTCATTTATTCGTCATAGTTGCATTGGTGCTAATGCCATTTTTCGATCATCTGTGCACAGCAACGACGAGGAGGACGCTTTTCACATCTAGTCTATAGTAGTTTAACATTGCCGAAGGCTATGTTGGCACTGGCATCAGTAAAGGAAGATCAAATCCAGCTTTCCCTGTGAGCAGGCCGAGTGGCAGCATCGTGATCGTGATGGGTCGCAACTTTGCGCTGCTGCTGCTGATCTATCGGCTCGCGCTGGCCGGCTTTGCCGCGAGGGTCCCGCATCGAGCTGGTCGCACCATCCTATGGTCGCGGTTGCGTACAGCCGTCCGCGATGTAATCCTTGGCCATGGCAAAAGCAGATGCGATGAGGGGGCCGTCGTTGCTGCGCAGGTTGTTGCGCGCCAAGGACGCCATGGATGCAGCATCGCATGAGCGATGGCCGGTGCAGCGACTTGCCTCGGTCAGCGGCGTCTCGCCGGCGCATTTTGCCCGATCGTTCAAGTCGGCGTTCGGCCTGCCGCCTCATCGCTATCTGCTGACCCGCCGGATCGAGCGTGCCAGGGCATTGTTGCGCGACACCGATCTTCCCGTGATCGACCTCGCGTTCCAGACAGGATGGAGCAGCCTTGGTACCTTCGGTCGCATCTTCCGGGATATCACCGGCCAGAGCCCCACCCACTATCGTGCACGGCAGAAAATCCTGCCGCACCTGTTCGAGCAGGTTCCCCATTGCTTCGTCAGCGCGGCGCATCGGCCCGACCTCACAATCGCAGTTTCGGAGAAGCGACGGCGATCGGCAGCGGGTACGAAGGCGACAGAGGAAAGGAGGCCGCTATGAGCCAAGGCATCGGCGTTGCCGGGATCTACGTTCGCGATCAAGACGAGGCGTTGAACTTCTACGTCAACAAGCTGGGTTTCACGGTCCATACCGACGCCAGCAATGGCGGCTATCGGTGGCTGACCGTGCACTATCCCGGCCAGCCCGGCATCCAATTGGGCCTGTTCAGGCCGCAGCCGCCCACCGTCGATCAGGCCACGGCGCGCACCATCGACGACGTCGTCGCCAAGGGCGCGATGCCGCCGCTGGTGCTGGTGGTCGACGATTGCCGCGCCGCGCACGAGCGGTTCAGCGCGGCCGGCGTGGAGTTCACCCAGGCGCCGATCGAGCGCTTCGGCAGCGTCGATGCGAGCTTTCGCGATCCTTCGGGAAACGGATGGAAGCTGATCGAGGCACGGCCATGAAGGTCGCGTCTTTCGGGCCGGAACGGGGACAGGCATCAAGGGCGTTGGAGGAAACGCCGGCAAGCCGGCCGCGCACGCGTCGCCTTCATCGCTGGATCGCGATCTTGTTCACGGGGAGCGTCGCTGCAAATTTTGCGGCAATGCCATGGGGGCCGCCGCCGCTCTGGATCACCTACGCGCCCCTCCCGCCGCTGTTGACGCTGATGGTGACCGGACTCGCCATGCTGATCGCGCCATGGCTCGCCAGCGGGCGCGGCATGCTTGCGGCAAGGGGGGATGCAGACCGATCAGCGATTTCGTCTCGATCAGGATAAGGGTTTAGGCGATCGGCAAGATCGTCTCGCTACTGGCAAGCCCGCGGCCCTGGTCGATCACTCCCACCCGTGTTGACCTTCACCTATGAGGGCAGCGGCGTCAGGATCTCGTCGATCCTTGCTCTGGCGCCATCGATGGCCGCCAGATGCGGATAGCGCAGGCCGGCGTAGGCGATCTCCACGCTACGCATTCTCTTGCCAGTGGCGATGGCGAGCCGGATCGGCATGCCGCCGGTTGCAGCCGCGATGGCGCGGCCCAGTCGGTCCGGCGTATAGGCGCGATCACCGATCGCGGTGATCCGACTGCCCACCGTCAGCCCTGCCGCAAAGGCGGGGCCCTCCCAGAGCACGTCGTTCAACGTGGCATCGGCCGCCACCATCACGCCGATCGAGTGGGTGAAATCATGCGTGCCGGTCAGTGCGGCCATCGATGCCTCGAACGGATTGGGCGCGTCACGGTAGACCAGCCGGTAGCCGCCACGCTCCAACCCTTCGAGTGGCGCGCGTTCGTGCGTGTCGGTCAGTCGATCCTCGAAAAATGCCTGCCAGTGAACGGGGCAATGGACTGCAATGCTTCCACCACATCTCCGAACAGATCTGAGTGAAAACATAGACATAGCCGCGAAACGCGCATGCGCCCCCGCGGTTTCTGCGGTTAACTTCCATCATCACGTTTCGCATGGTCGAGTAGCAATCCGCCGTTGCGATGTCTTGATCACCTACGTCGGAGCCCAGATGGAACGTTACCTGTCCGGGCTGCGGGCCGTCACTGGACGCCTGAATGCGGCTGGTTCCGCCGGTGGCTGCCGTGCGTTGCCTGTCCCGACTGTTGCGAGTAGGAGGCCGCGTCGCGAAAGACGACGGCTTGTCCTTCTGGATCTGCTGTCGCGCGCACGCAGGACGGCAGTCCTGCCAGCGGCTCCACACCACCAAGGTGGCCGGCATCAACACGTGCCGGCTATTGGAGCAGGAGCTCACGCCAATGCACGACCCCATCACTATCATCGGCGCCGGTCTCGGCGGCCTCACCTTGGCCTGCGTGCTGCACCGGCACGGCATCGGCGCCGTGGTCTATGAGAACGAGCCATCGCCGAGGGCGCGCGGGCAGGGCGGGTTGTTGGACATCCACGAGCATAGCGGGCAGCGCGCGCTCGCCGATGCCGGGCTGTTTGACGCATTCCTTGCACTCGTCAGGCCTGGCGAGGATGCCAAGCGGGTCGTCGACAAAACCGGCGCGGTGTTGCTGGATCGACCAGGCGACCCCGATTCCAGCCGGCCTGAGGTCGACCGCGGCGAGCTGCGTCAATTGTTGATCGCCGCGCTTCCCGATGATGCGATACGGTGGGGGCACAAGGTGAGCGCGGTTCGTGCGCTGAGCGGGGGGCGGCACGCCATCGAATTTACCGACGGCACGCACATGACGGCCGGCTTGCTCGTCGGCGCCGACGGTGCGTGGTCTAAGGTCCGTCCGCTGCTGTCGGACGTGCGCCCTGGCTATAAAGGTATCTGCTTCATCGAGATTCGTCTGCCGGCCGATGATCCGCGCGCCGCGCCAGCGGCCGCGGTGATCGGCAGCGGCACGCTGATGGCGGTGGCGCCGGGGCAGGGCATTCTGGCTCACCGCAACGCCGATGGCAGTATCCATGTCTATGTCGCGACCAATCGGCCCGAGAGCTGGTTTGCCGCACTGGACCTTTCGGATCCTGCGGACGGGCTCGGCGAGGCGGTGGAGTTGTTCGAGGGCTGGGCACCGTCGTTACGGGCACTCATCACCGTCAGCGATAGCGCGCCGGTGCTCCGCCCGATCTACGCGTTGCCGGTCGGCCACCGGTGGCCTCGGTTACGTAACATCACCCTACTTGGCGATGCGGCCCATCTGATGTCGCCCTTTGCCGGCGAGGGCGCCAATCTGGCGATGCTGGACGGCGCCGAACTCGCCCGCGCGATCGTCGCGCATCCGGGCGACAGCGAGCGTGCCCTCGCTGTCTATGAGCAGGTGATGTTTGAGCGGAGCGCAGGCATTGCCGAGCAGAGTGCCCGAAATCTCGAGCGCTTCTTTGGAGCGGAGGCGCCAGGCAGCGTGGTAGAGCTTTTCGCAGCGCGAGGCTGAACGCCTTGCTGATCGCTCAGCCAGGCTGCTGCCGAGGCGGCGTTAAAGACGGTGCGGGTTTATACCTTGCATCGAAGGCCTCGGTCGCCTGGAGCTCGACGTCACCGAAGCGGCCAGCCGCTTCACATCATGTCGTATTTGATCTGCTCGGGCGCGACCGACCAGAGCATCGGCAGAAAATCGGGCTGGGCGATCTCCTCGCCGTCGACCAGCTGCATCCACATCCCCATCTCGCGCCGGCCGAGCAGCTGCCGCTCGCCATCGTCGAGCATGACGACATTGCCGTCCTGATAGGTGTCGATCGGCTCCCAATTGGGCTCCCAGGGAGTGCCGGCCTCGTCCCGCTCGGGATGGTGAAACGCGGCGCCGGAGACGTCGGGGTCGGCGGCAGGAGGCGCATGGTGCAGGCCGATCCCGGACAGCCCCTCGATCGCGGCGCGTTCCGCCGGCGGCAGGTCGGCAAAATCGGGATCGAGCTTTTCGGTTGCCATCGGATCGGTACCTTTCGCGGCGGACGATCAGGCAACCACGGAGCCGCTGTATCGTCGCACCTCGCCCCAACGCGAACCGTCGCCAGTCGATCCGCGGCGTTCGGCTTGCCGCAGATCGCGCCGACGAGCGGCATACTATGCTCGCTCGCTCGACGCCTTGAGGCGCGTGATGACTGCGCCGCCCGATGCACGGGTGAGCATCAGCCTCAGCCAGTGGCGGCGAGCTTTGCCGCGAACGCGGCGGCATCGCATAGGCCCGCGACGCCGCGTGCGGCACAGCCGGGAATCGGCATCACCGCCACATAGGGCGGTGATGCCGCGGCGCCACGCATCTGATCGAGCGTCTGCGAACGGTACAGCGCCCGGACATAGTGGTTGCCCGCGCCATCGTGGAGCCGTTGCAGCATGATCGCGCCGCCGGGAGCGGGGTCGTCTTCCGCCAGCCCCGGCACCTGCTAGTGAACGCCGAGCAGCCCGCCGAGCGTGGCGACATTGGTATCGTGGCCCAGGATCAGGGTGATCGCCTCGGCGCCGTCCAGCCCGCGCCGGATCACCGGCAGCAGGCCGGCGAGCTTGACCGACGCGATATAAGGCGGTCGCGCTAGCAGGCGAAATTCGAGCGCGTGGAAGGCGGCCAGGTGCGTCGCCCGTTGCCCAATGACAATGGTGTCACGCGGGGCATCGCCGGTAGCCGTGGCCCGTCATCTTGCGCCTGTTGCTGCGCCTGCGCGGGGCTGGCCGCCACACCGGCCAGGGCAATGGCAGCGGCATGGGCAGACCCAACGGCAGGTGAGGGGTGCCCCGTGGCGGGCGTGGATGACATGTTCATGACGGGCGATGATCATGACAGACTTGTCATGACGCGGCCGGGGTTAAGCTTCGCCCCGGAGAATCCGCGCGACGGGACTGTCGCTGGAGGCTCGCCTGGTGTCAGTTCCGCGGGTGTTCGAGCATCGCCGCAGCGCGATGAGAACGGTATGCGCTTCGATTGCCCTGCCCAATTCGCGACATAGCGTGCCTGTTGCGCTGCGGTGACCGGCTGTCACGCGCGTTTCACGGAGGGCGTCTAGCGGTCACCGCGTCCGCAGCGAACGCCGAACAAGGAGCGATAGATGACCATTCCGTCGCTGCGCCAGCGCGGCCTGCGCCCATGACACAGCAGGCGCCAGTCCTGTCGCGCGACCCAGTCAGCCATGCCGACCTCAGGCCGATGCTCCAGCGCTTCGTCGAGCGCCGGCTGCGGCATCCTGCCGACAGCGAGGATATCGTTCAGGAAACCTACGCACGCCTGTACGAATATAAACAGACCCGCACGATCGGCGATGTCGGCGCGTTCTGCTTCACCATCGCGCGCAACTTGATCAACGATCATTTGCGCCATCGTCACCGCGCGGGGAACAGTGAGGAGCTACCCGGCGAGACCGCGTGCGCCGCGCCGCGCGCGGACGAGATCCTCGCCTATCGCGAGCGGGTCGACATATTGATCCGGGCCTTGCGGGCCATGCCGCCGCTCCGCCGCGAGATCTTCACGCGGCGCCGTCTCGAGGAACAGCCGATCGCGACGATCGCCGGCGATCTGGGCATGACGGCAGGCGCGGTGGAGCGGCATTGCGGGCGGGCGCTGGCCGACCTCCGTCACGCGCTTGATCGGCGCGGGCTCGGGTTGGAAAAAGGCGCATGACCCGAGAGCGGACGAGCGACAAGCGATGGACTGGCGGGGCGCAATCTGACGATCGCGCGCTAACCGAGGCCTTGGAGATCTGCGCTTCGAGCGGGCGGCTGTCCGACGCGCAAGTGCGGGGGATGCGGGCCGCGAGGCAACGCCGGGTGGTCGCGGCGAGCGCCATGGTAGCGATGGCGGTAGTCGGCGGCGGCTTGTGGCGGGACCTTCGGCGCGATGGAGGCGCCGTGCAGGTGGCGCATCTCGAGACGCGGCGCGGCGAACGACGGGCGGTGCGGCTCGCGGACGGATCGACGGTGCGGATGGATGGCGCGACCCGTCTCGACGTGCGGCTGGAGGCGGCGCAGCGCCGCATCCTGCTGTCCCGTGGCGAAGCCTTTTTCGACATCGCGCACGATCCCGCACGCCCCTTCGAGGTCGTCGCCGGCCGCTCAAGCACGCGGGTCCTGGGGACTGCCTTCGCCATCGACCTTGCCGCGGACGGGGTGAAACTCGCGGTGTATCGCGGCCGCGTGCGCTTCGGGGTCGCGGCAACGGAAGACGGCGTCACGGTACCGGCGGGCTGGCGGTCGCAATTCCGTGGCGGGGTGGTGGCATCGCCAAAGCGCTTCGACCGCGACCAGCCCGATTGGCGTGGCGGGTGGCTAGACACCGATGCGATGCGGCTGGGAGATCTGGTCGACAAGCTCAACCGGCGAAGCGGCCCGCTGATCGCCCTTTCCGAGCCGGCGCTTGCCGATCTACCGCTGTCGGGCCGGTTCAAGCTCGATACGCCGCGACAGCTGCTCGAGGCGATGGGCGAAGCATATGGGTTCACCGTTCGCCAGCAGGGCAACACGTTGCATCTGCAGCCAAAAGCATAGTCATAGTATTGACGCATCAGTGACCGAGAAGAGTAATAACTCTTTTTTGTCCGACATCCCGTGTCCTGCCGTCTTCCGATCGAGGCGCCGATCGGCGCGTTGGGGGATCATGAATGCTCAGTTCCAGACTTCTGCTCGCCGGCATGGCGACGACTGTTATCGCCGCGACACTTGCCACACCCGCCGCAGCTGTGGCGGCAGACGCATCATTCGAGCGCCACATGACGTTTGCGATTGCGCCCACCGACCTGCGGAGCGCGATCTCGCAATTCTCGCGGGCGACCGGGGTGCAGGTGCTGGTGACGCCAATTGAGGTACAGGGGCGCCGGACCGCAGGCGTCGGCGGCACCCACAGCGTGCGTGACGCGCTCCACATGCTGCTTCAGGGTACCGGTCTGACCGCATCGGTCCATGGCGACGTCGCCGTGCTGACGCCCGCAGCGGGCGCCCGGAAAGCCCAGCCGCGCGCCGTCAGGACCGCAGCGACGACGGTCGCTGACCCGACGCCAGCGACCGCGCCCGGCGATGACGTGCCGGTGCCCGATATCATCGTTTCCGGCTATCGCGAGAGCCTGCAGCGCGCGCAGGATTTGAAGCGCCGTGCGGTCGGCACCGAGGATGACATTCTCGCCACCGACATCGCCTCCTTCCCCGACCTCAATCTCGCCGAGTCGCTGCAGCGCGTCCCCGGTGTGACGATCACCCGCGACAGTGGCGAGGGGCGGCAGATCGCATTGCGCGGGCTTGGGGCCGATTTCACGCGGACCCAGCTCAACGGCATGGAGGTGCTCGGCAACGCCGCCTCGGGCATGGACAATCGCGGCGCCGTGTCGCGGTCGCGATCGTTCGATTACAGCCTGTTCGCGTCCGAACTGTTCAACCGGGTCGCGGTGCAGAAGAGCTTCTCGGCGGATCAGGACGAAGGTGGCATCGCCGGAACCGTCCAACTCTCCAGCGCGCGGCCGTTCGACTATGCCGGCACCAAATTCGTTATCTCTGCGAAAGGGCAGACCAACGACAATACGAGCGGCGTCACCCCGCGCGTGGTCGGTCTGGCGTCAGGACATTGGGGCGATTTCGGTGCGCTCGTGTCGGTCGCCTACAGCGAGATCAAGAGCAACGAATACGGCTATCGCAACTGGGGCTGGGGGCTGACCAAATACAACGCCGCCAACATTGGCCCGACCGTCGACGCCGCGACGCGCGCAAAGCTGCTTGCCGGGGTGTATCAGCCGACTGCGCAGTCGCCGTCGAGCTGGTACACCGATCGCAAGCGGCTCGGGGTCACGACCTCGCTGCAATATCATCCGGGCACACGGTTCAAGCTCGACATCGATGGTCTCTACGGCCGGCTGCAGGATCACCGCGACGATTATGCCCTCGCGACGGCGGGCACCAACGCGCTGACCGGCACCTCGATCGCCGGCGCGCAAGTGATCCAGAGCGCGGTGATCGACGACAGCAACACGCTGCGCGCGGCGAACTTCACCGGTATCGACCTGCGCTCCGAACACCATATCGTCGAGAACCAAACCGACTTCTACCAGGGCGTCGCCAACGCCAGTTGGGACGTTACCGATCGACTGAGCGTTCACGCGCTCGGCGGCTATGAGGAATCCGACTTCGGCCAGCCGGTGTTCGACAAGGTTTTCATGGAGTTGAAGAACACGCCGTTCAGCTATGACGACCAGCCTACCGTGCCGGTCAACACCTATGGCAAGGACATCACCGACCCGAACAACTGGGCGCTCCAGCGGCTGGATACGCAAGAAAACAAGATCACCAACCAATATGCCAATGCCAAGCTCGATGGCGCGTATAAGCTGACCGACACCTTGACCTTCAAGGCCGGGGCTGAGTTCAAGCATTTCATCAACAGCGGCTACACCTGGGTCAACAAGGTGTTCCACAACGTCCCCGCGGACGTCGCCATTCCCAACGACCTCAAGCAGGGCGTCGGCGTCGATACGCTCACCCAATATATCGTCGGTAATGTCGACGGCGTGTACAGCTACATCGGCGACCCCCGAGTTCTGACCGTCGCGAACCTCCAGGCCGGGAGCGACTATCGCGTCGACGAGAAGACCTGGGCGGGCTTTGCCCAGCTCGATCTCGACACCCGCCTTGCCGGGATGCGGCTGCGGGCCAATGCAGGGGTGCGCTATTATTCAACCGACCTGCTGTCGTCGGGGCACCTGTCGCAGGTGATCAACGGGGTGACGGCGTTCGTGCCCGTCGACGTCGGCACCAACAGCCATGGCGTCCTGCCGGCTGCCAATCTCGCGCTCGACGTGGCGGACGACATCGTGGTGCGCCTCAGTGCCAGCCGCAATGTCAACCGCCCCGGGCTTGGGGATCTCGCCGCGGCGGGCTCGATCACCACGCGGCCAAACGGCGGCACCCTCAGCCTCGGCAACCCCTATCTGAAGCCCTATAAGGCGACCTCGGTCGAGGGCGGCGTCGAATGGTATATGGGCCATAGCGGGTTCGCGTCGGTCGGCTTCTTCTACAAGCATATGGACAGCTTCATCGTCGCCTCGACGCAGCAGATCCCCTATGGCCAGACGGGGCTGCCGCTATCGCTGCTGGTACAGGGCGAGGACGCCAACACGATCTTCGACGTTAGCCAGCCGATCAATGGCCCCGGCGCCAGCATCAAGGGCGTGGAGGTCGCGGCCCAGCACGACTTCACCTTCCTGCCAGGTGTGCTCAAGCACCTCGGCATGGTCGCCAACGGCACCTGGTTCGACGGGCACCAGACGGTGTTCTACAGCGGCGTCCCGCGCGATCTGCCGCTCTACAATCTGTCGAAATGGGCGGCCAATGCGACGCTCTATTATGAGAATGCCTTGTGGGGCGTGCGCGTGTCCGATGCGTATCGCAGCCAGTATCTCACCGCGGCCAGCAACGCCCTGGCCAATGCCGGCGATGGCATCAAGGGCACCAACAATGTCGACTTCCAGGCGCATGTGAACGTCAGGCCGGGCGTACGGCTGATCGTTGAAGGCATCAATCTGACCAACGAGCCGATCCAGCAGTTCGCCAGCGTCGATTACGACCGCCCTGAGGTTTATACGACCAGTGGTCGCACCTTCACCTTCGGCATCACCGCGGAGTTCTGAGCGTGGCGCGGTTCGGCGCCACGCGCCCGCCGCGCCGCGTCCCGAACACACGCGCGCCGGCACACCCCGAAATCCTGCTCGATGGTCGAGCCGGGCGACGAGTGACAGCGCTCATACCGCTAGAACAAGCTCCATAGCGATCCATCAATGCGGCCAACGGGCAGGTCATCGCCGCAGGATTGTCGAGCGCCACAAGGCCATCGCGACTGTCGATATACCTAGGTGGCAAGCCTAATCACTGGTCGGTCTCGGCAGACGAGCCGGGGGCAAATTTCAGCAGAGCGAGCAGGCGATCGCTATTGTCTCCGCAACATCCGGATTGCCGCGATGCTGTCGCGCCGGGTCTTCTTTGCAGCAAGTTGAGCTTCCGTGTCGATCGCCTCGTGTTCCGCAGTTGCCGCCGGTGTGTCGGCGGCGCTTCTGGCTGGCTCCAATGATGCTTCGACCTCAACCGGGATCGATGTGGACGCCGATGCTACGAGGGAGTTTTCCACCGGCGCGTCAGCATTGGCGACGTTCGTTGGCGACCCAGAGGATGGTTCAGCGGAAGATGCGCGCGCCGCATACGCTGGCCTCGATCTGATCGAAGCAGTTGCTCGACCATGGCGATGCTCAACCGGACTGCTCGATGGCGTTGCAATCGCAGCGTCGGCAGCGTCGGCGGGAGCCACTTTCGCGGCCGGGATCAACTCCGTAACCAGCCGCTCGCCCTTGTTCGTGTCCGCTTCAGGGCTCGGCTTATAGTTCAGCAGCACGAGTCCCGCGGAGGTAAGCAACGCGAACGTCAACGAGGCGGCGATCGTCGCCGACGCCCTGCGTGACACCCGTAGCGAGTTCAGCGGTGTTGCGGATGCCTGTTGGAGGCCGCTGGGCTCCTGCGCAGCCGGCAGCTTCAGGATCGCCGCCAGATCGGTATCGAGCCGCTCATCGCCGAAAGCACGAATGACGACGGTCATGCGGCCCTACCCTGGTCGGCAGCTGACTGAGATGAAGCGGCTGGAAATTGCATGCCGGCAGATAGCTCGAGCGGATCGCTTTCGTTCGATGGTGGCGCTTCAGCGGTGTCCAAGATCCAGCGTTCCTCGCCTTCGATGGCAAGGGCGGTCAGCCGACCAGAGCGATAGGCGCCGGTGTCGATCCCGATCCGATTGGGGCGGAATACCGGCTCCTCCGAGATGGAATGGCCGTGGACGATGGTCGGGCCGTGCGACACGTCGGATTCGAGGAAGTCGTCCTTGATCCACAGCAGATCGTCGGCATGCTGCCTCTTGAGCGAGACGCCTGGCCGCACGCCCGCGTGGACGAACAGGTAATCGCCGTACCGATAGTGCAGCGGCAGCTTCTCGAGCCACGCCACCGGCTCGGGACCGACGGTAGCCGCTGCACTGGCGAGATTGTCCATCGTTGCTGGTCCTTCGGCTATAACGGGATCTACGCCCAAGCTGATCAGAGTTTCCCTTCCGCCGAAGGTCAGCCAGTGCCGATACACCGTCAGGTCACCCCTCAAGGCCTTGGCCATCATCTCTTCATGATTGCCCCTCAGCACCATGAAGCGGCTGGTCGATGCCGTCAGCTTCATACAACCCCTGATCATCCGGGCGGCGTCCGGGCCCCGATCGACGATGTCGCCGAGTAAAAGGATTTGTGTCGGAATCGGTGGCCGCGCTGCTTGATCGCGTTCTATGATGTGCATCAGCCGGCGAAACAGATCATACCGGCCGTGCACGTCACCGATGGCATAGATGCGCTGAACCGGCTCGGCCGCCTGTGGTTTGCGCTTTATCATGGATGGTCGATCGCTCCCATCTGCCCCGCCGCGTCAGAGGGCATCCCGGTGGCCAAGCCCGGCCGAGATCGCCAGGCCGGCAGAAGCAGCCGCAGCGCCCCGCGACAGGCCCGCAGTTGCGAACCCGGTCACCCTCAGCGGCGATCCGGGGATTTTAGTGGAGGCGCCGGCGAACAGCTCATGCGCGTCGTCGACCAGGCGGGTCGCAGCCCGGGAATAGTGATAGGAGGCAAGCAGAAAGCTGTCATGGCCCAAGGCGTACGAAGCGCCTGCCGATGCTGCCGGGCCGTCCCGCAGGTCGTAAACGGCGGTGTCGCCGAGGAACCTGTAGCTGAAGGATACGAAGGGGGTCACCTTGCCGAGCGGCGCCGAGATGTCGGTGCCGATGGCATAGTCGTTCTTGCCGCTGGACAGGCCGCTGGCAGCCGTTGCCGTGTTGATCTTCGCGCGGCCGGAGACCTCGATCTCGATCGGCGAAGCCGCTGGCGCGATCGTGTAGGATGCTCCGAGGGTGAGATCACCGAACCCCTTGGCAGTTCGCTTGGACGCCGCCGTGTTCGGCGCCACCAGCACCGGGGTCGCGTCGATGCCGGTAAAGATCGTCGATCGGCTCTCGATGCGCATCCATGGAAGCGAAGCGGTCAGCGTGACGTCGCCGAGGCGCACGCGAGCGCCTAATGCCGAGCTCCAGATCGTGGTGTTGGACCCCGTGCCGAATTTTCCGCCCGCATAGATGGTGCCCAAGGATAGGTCGGCCATCGTGTCGCTTCGGCTAAGGCGCTCCATGGCTTGCGGAACGCTGCTCGGAGAGACGGTCGAGGTCGCGCTGGAGGGCGAAACGGGCGCGGGCATGTCGTACCCTACCGTTTCGCGAAGCGAGCCTGCGTCGCCATCCTGCGCCTGAGCCTGAGCTTGTGCATAGTTGATAGAAAACGCTGCGATGGCAATGCCGCCGATACTGGTCAGAACGGTCCGCATCCATCTCTCCCTTACCACGTGTTTACCACGATTCACCTCATCAGCGTCTGTATCCTAAACGGGTTCCTGATCATGGCAAACTTTGTACGGTATCGACTTGGACGATGTGCAGGAAAGGATCCCCATAACAGCCCGTTAACCTTCTGCGGCGAAAGCGACATCGGAGCTTGGAGGGGGACGTTGGGATGATGGGCGGTACCGCAGGGGCGCCGGTACGGCGTGTCTTCAGCCTGCGCGATCTGATCTGCGCGCGATATGGCGATGTGGAGGTCACCGCGTGGGTCCGCGCGCTTCAGGTCGAGATGGCTGACCGGGCCGTGCTGTCGACCTCCATCATGACCATCGTTGCCGTGCCCGCGTTGGTCTGGAGCTTTCGGACGACGGCACATACCTTGTTGCTGCTTCTCGGGACCGCGGCGCTTCTGCTCGTCTCCGGCCTGCGGCTCGTCGACGTGCTGTCGCGACGCCGAAGCGATATCGGGGCCGGCGGCCATAGCGATGCTTTGCGCAAAACCACCGCGTTGGCGGCCGGAACGGCGATCGCCTGGGCGCTGCTGATCACAGGCATAGGCAGGGGTACGAACGCGGACGAGCTCACATTCATCATTTGCCTTCACATTGCCCTGGTGAGCGCCGGAAGCGCATCGCTTGCATCGATCCCTGCCGCCAGTCTCGCGTTCGTCACTCTCCTGGGCGGCGATGCACTGCTCAACATCTCCATCGGCATCTGGCCCCTGATGCCGGTCGCTCAACTCCTGCTGTTGATGTTCCTGGCCATGATGATCCGGGCGGCGCTCGGCCAGGCCCGTGTGCTCGCGGAAAGGGGCATAAGCGAGATCGATCGCGACCGCACCGAGCGCGCCCGGAACGACGAGCGCGCGGCCATGTCCGCGCGCGAGGCGAAACGGCAGATCCAGGCCGAAGGGGACGCGGCACGGGCGAGACATCAAGCGGAGGCGGATGCGGCTCGCGCCAGGCACGAGCATGAACAAGCCCTGCGCAGCCGGCATGATCAAGAGATGCTCGAGTTGGCGCAACGGTTCGAGGCGACCGTGCTTGCCGGTTCCACCCGGGTGCTCGAAGCGGCGGCCGCTCTTGAGGGCTCATCCCGCACTGTCCTCATTCTTGGCACCACGATCGAGACGGAGACCAGCGCCGTCGATGCTGCGACGGCTGCTACCCGGCGCGCCGCCGAACGGGTGACGAGCACCACGAGTGGCGTGCACGGCATGGCGTCGAACATCTCGGTACAGGTTGCGGCGCAGGCGGAGGCGAGTTTCAACGCGCGCCGGGCGTCAGAACAGAGCGATGCGAGCGTGCGGTCGCTTGCCGAGCAAGTCGACGGCATCGAACGGATCACTGCGCTGATCGGCAGTATCGCGGCCCGCACCAACATGCTGGCCCTGAACGCGACGATCGAGGCGACCCGCGCCGGCGAGGCAGGGCGAGGATTCGCGGTCGTGGCGGGGGAGGTGAAGCTGCTTGCCACGCAGACCCGCGACGCAACGCACGACATCGATTGCCACCTCAAGGGGATGCAGCGCCACGTTCATCACGCCGCCAGCTCGATCGCGGACACCGTGGATCAGCTCGGAAGCCTTACCCAATCGGCATCGACCATCAAGGCGGCGGCGTCCGAGCAACAGTCAGCGACCAAACGCATTCACGCCGATGCGGATGAGGCGTCGGTTGGTACGGCCCTCCTCAACGAACGCTTCGAATCGATGGCTCGAGCTACCAAGGAAGCGGGGACGCTCTCCGAAGAAATGCGCAGAACGGCTCACATCGTCATGGCGCAGACCGCGCAACTGCGAGACGCGTCCTCCGCCTTCATCGCCAGGCTGAAAGCTGCTTGAGGCATCAAGTGCGATAAGAACTGCTCGGATCGGCGACCCGTGCAGCGGTCGGCGCCGGCGCCACTGACACGTTAAATCCGGTCGTGGGTAGTCTGCCCCGCCGAGCCTTCCTTGCCGAAAGCTCCGTGGCATCAACACTGCGATGCTCGGCGGTCACGAGCACCGTAAAACCCGGGCGCAAGGCTGCCGCCTGATCGTTCTGTCGCTGCGCATCTACGGATCGCGACCGCGAGGCTCGGCCGGGGCTGCCCGACGCCGGGGCCAGCCCACCGTCACCAGATGAAAGGTATTGATTACCTGACCTTAACCCCGGCCGTTCAAATTGCCTGATGCGCGCGGGACAAACAGGTTGATGAATTTGGCGACTTCCTCACATGCCAGGACCGGGTTGCTCGCTACCGTCGGGAAGATCCTGAGCGGGGTCGTGGTGTTCGTCGCCATCGTCGGCGGGTGGACCGCTGCTCAAACCTATATGAGAATGCATCAGCCGTTGCCGGGTGCGGCCGGCCGGCAGGGGCGATGCGTTCTTTGGTTCGTGGGCAGTTCCTCCATCGCACGATGGACGACCCTGGCAAGCGATATGGCTCCTTGGATCACGCACAATCGTGGCGTCGGGGGCGCCTTGCTCCCCGAGCTTCGCAAGCGGTTCGCCAACGAGAGCGATCCGGTGTTGCCCGATGCCATCATCTTCTACGGCGGTGACAACGACATCGCCAAGGGCGAGAGCGCGGCCGACGCGGCTGATCAGTTCCGGCAGTTCGTCGACGCCAAGATGGCGAAGATGCCTCAGGTGCCGATGCTGGCGATCGGCGTCAAGCCAAGCCCCAAACGGTGGGCGATGCGGGGAACCCAGCGCCAGTTCGATCGTGCCGTGGCACAAACCGCCGCGCGTACGCCGCATCTCACGTTCCTGGATGCGTCCACAGGACTGCTGATCAGCGGGCGTCCTGGCCCGTATTTCGAGCCGGACGGCATCCATCTCAGCACCGCGGGCTATCACGTCTGGGCGGGGGTGGTTCACAAAGCATTGGTGAAGATGCTGCCACAGGATACGGTAACCCAATGTAAGCAAGAAGTAACGAACCTGTAGCTAAGGGGAGAGAATGGGGGCATCCGAGACTGATCTGCCGCGCGGCACGCGGATCGTTGGACTGGATGCGTGGCGTGTGATGCTGATGCTTGGCGGCTTCCTGCTGCATGCATCCACCTGGCTGCCATCGCGGCCGCTATTCACAGCTGTTGCGCTGGGCTCGCACGCCTTTCGCATGGGCAGCTTCTTCGCAATCTCAGGTTTTCTGTGCGGCGTATCGATGCGCAAGCACAGCCCGAGCCGCTGGCTAGCGCGCCGGGTCGCGCAGATCGGGCTGCCGACGCTGTTCGGCTGGGGAGTGCTGTGCCCGATCACGATCGGCATCATGAACTGGTGGCACCCCGCAGCCTCGACCCCGCTGTTCTTTGACTGGCTTCACATCTGGTTTCTGGTTGCGCTGCTGGCCTATGCACCCGCGGCGGTGTGGTTCGACGCGCTCGATCGGCGCTATGGCCTAGCCGACCGGGTCGCCGGCTCTCCGGCAAGCCGCCGTTCTTCGCTGTCGCTGCTGCTTGGCACGGCCATGGTGTCGTTCGTGCTGATGATCACGACTGTAGTGATGGTGCCGGCCATCATTCCGTCGCGGCTGATGCCCATGCTCAGCCAGGCACCGATGATGGCGGGCTATCTGCCCAACTACCTGTTTGGCGTAGCTATGGCCCGGTCACCGGCACTGGCCCGAGAGGTGCAGCAATCGTGGCGCCCCGCGCTGGGGATCATGGCAGCATCTGGGTTGCTCTACGCGCTGTGGTTCATGCTCGGGCCTTGGCTGCCAGCCGTGCAGCAGGAGCAGGGCGCCAACCTCGTCATGACGATTGTGGCTGCGCTATGCCCCCCGGCAGCGTTCGCGCTGATCTTCCGCTCGGCCATCGCGGTGCGAGACGTACCGGCCATCGCTCACCGTATCTGCGACGCCTCGCTGACGATGTACCTTGTCCATCTGCCGCTGTTGCTGGTCGTCAACATCATCGTCGCGACGCTGCGGCTGGACGCTTACGTACAATATGCCATCGCGATCATGATTGCGGCGCCGCTGTCCTATGCGGCGCATCGCTGGATTGTTCGGCCGGTACCGCTGCTGTCGCTGATCATTAACGGCCGGCTTGATCATGTCGGTCGGCCTTTCGCGCGCCTATCGGCAGCCAAGCCGGGCGTGGAAGCAGGGACGGTTCAGGCGGGATGACGGACAGGATCCGCTGCTGCCGGTCGGCGGGCGAAGACAGCTGCGGATGCGAGTAGCGCAATGGTCGGAATGGCCGCCTAATCAGACACCGCGTCATGGGTGGCGTCGAGGAAGGCCGCGGCCCACACCAGCGGGGCGTTCCAGTTGATCGCCACTTCGTTCATTGCATAGGCGCGCCAATCGTCGGTCCAGCAGGTCTGGCCGGTGCAACGGCCGCGCATCGTCTTGGCCACATCGTCGGCGAACGCCGTGCTGTTCGGGCCGCCGGACAGGACGCCCGCAGGCGGCGCCGGATAGCGCGGATCAGCGGGATGCCAGAAGCGATGGTGGGGAAAGCGCATCGGCCGGGCGCCGAACCCTGAGACGTAGGACTGGTCGAGCGGGTTGCGGCCCAGCAGATAGTCGATCACGTCGACGACGCCGTTTCGATACCGCGGCTCATGGGTCAGCTGCCAGGCGATGCCGAGCACCATCGCACGGTTGAGCAGCACGCTGTTGGAACCCCAAGAGTAGGCCGTGCCGGCGTCGGGAAGGCGGAAGCCGCTTCGCTCGCGTTCGGCGGCGAAACCGTTGGCCAAGCCCAGCAACGCGACACGCGCCGCGCGTCGCACCGCCGGATCGATCCTGCCCGCGGTTGTGGCGAGCGTGATCAGCCCGGCCTGATCCACCGATCCCCAGTTCAGCCCCGGCTGCGGGTGCCGGAGGAAGCGGGACGCCGTCACGGCCTGGCGGAATTGCGGTTCGCCCGTGGTCGCGTACAGCTCGGCCGCCGCCCAAAACCGCTCGTCGTCCAGTGCCTCGTCGCCATAGCCGCCGCTGCCGGTGAAGTCGCTGCTCGCGAAGAAGGCGGGGTTGCGCACCGCTGCCGCCCAGGCGCGCCGTGCGGAAACCAGCGCACGATCGGCAAAGACAGGATCGCTCGTCCGCCAGATCCGCGCCGCCTGCGCCGCCACCGCTGCCAGGTTGAGCGTGGCGGCGGTGGTTGGCGGATATAGCGCCCGCGGCATGGTGTCGTCCGCGGGAGCCGTCGGCAGCGGCGTCCAGCGTTCGTCCGCAACCTTGCTGTGCGCCATGCCGCCAGCGTCGACGTCCACGAACCCGGCCGCCGGAGCGCCGCCGCCCGCGTGCGTCGGGAGGCGCAGCCGGCTGCCGTCGGGTACCTGCATCGCCATGAGGAACGCGACCTCCACCCTTGCTTCGTCGAGCAGATCGTCGCGGCCATTGGCCCGTTCGGGGATCGCGAGCCGCCCGTCGGCAAAGGCATCGGGCGCGCCCCAGGCGCCGAGCTGCTCATGAAGATCGAGCAGGGTCCAGGCGGCGATGCCGCCGTTGACCACATACTTGCCCTGGTCGCCCGCGTCATACCAGCCACCGGTGACGTCGAGCTGATAGGCGCAGCCCGGCCAGCGTACCCCGCGCTGATCCGTGCCAGCAAAGCAGCTCACCCGTTCGTGCGGGTGGCCGGCCGGCCGCGCCAGATCCGGTCGCTCCACCAACGCCGGCAGGATCGGCACGCCGCTGCGCTGCTGGTAGAAAAAGGCCAGCGCGGCGGTAGCGAGCGGCGCATAGGGCCGCGCCGCGATCGTGAACGGCCGGCTGGCCGTGGTGCCCACACGCAGGCGATAGCCGCCAGCGACGGGCGGGTTCGCGGCGCTGAAATCCAGCCGCTGCAGCCGTTCGCCCGATGCTGCGTCGGCGCCAAACGGGGCGGTTTCGCCTTGGGAGACGACCTTGCCGCTCGCATCGACCAGCGACCAGGGCTGGGGTGCAGCGGCGGTGGTGACGACGATCGCCGTCTTCGGCCCCGACCGTTCCACGCCGAGCTGGTTGAGCAGGATCGCATCGTGCGGCGGGGCGGCAGCGCCGAGCAGGGCGATGCTGCACGTGGCAACCACCAGTGCCTTATGGGTCCGCATCAACGCCCGCGCCATATCGTCCATCCCGCGGCTGATCATCCCCCGGCCGCTCATCAAGGTGGGCAAGGGCGCCCGCATTCGCCACATCATGCCGGGCTGGATCGGAAGGGGCAAGCAATGCCGCTCTGCCCTGGAGCATCGCCGCAATGCTTGTGCCCCGACCCGACGTAAGGCTAGATCGCTGCCGCCGAGGGGCCCGTTGGCGCTCCCATGCCGGAGTTTGATGATGACGCGCCTTGCCCTCCTGCTGACCTGCACCATCATCTCGGCCGCCCCGGCCATCGCCGCGGAGAACCCGTTCGCGCGGGCGAGCACCTTGCCGTTCCAGGCGCCGCCGTTCGACCGGATCACCGATGCGGATTACCAGCCGGGGTTCGACCAGGGCATGGCCGAGCAGATCGCCGAGATGCGCGCGATCGCCGATACCGCCGCCGCGCCGACCTTCGACAACACGATCGTCGCCATGGAGCGCTCGGGTGCGATGCTGCGGCGCGTGTCGGCGGCGTTCGGCGCGGTCAACCAGGCCGATACCAATCCTGCGCGCCAAGCGGTGCAAAAGGCCGAGGCGACCAAGCTCGCGGCGCACAACGACGCGATCTATCTCGATCCGAAGCTGTTCGCGCGCGTCCACACCCTCTACCAGAACCGCGCACGGCTCGGCCTCAACCCCGATCAGCTTCAGGCGCTGACCCTAATCCACCAGCGCTTCATCCGCGCCGGCGCGCAATTGTCGGACGGCGACAAGACCAAATTGCGCGATCTCAACGCGCAGCTCTCGACGCTGCAAACCGCGTTCGTCCAGAAACTGCTGACCGCCACCAAGGCAGGCGCGCTGGTGGTCGACGATCCGAAGCAGCTCGATGGCCTGGGCGAGGGCGGAATCGCCGCGGCGGCGCAGGCGGCAAAGGCGCGCGGGCTCGACGGCAAATGGGTGGTGCCGCTGCAGAACACGACGCAGCAGCCGGCGCTTCAGTCGCTGTCCGATCGCGCGGTGCGCGAGGCGCTGTTTACCCAGAGCTGGACGCGAAGCGAAAAGGGCGATTCCAACGACACGCGCGACATCGCCGCGAGCATCGCACAGCTGCGCGCGCAGAAGGCGGCACTGCTCGGCTTCCACGATTGGGCGAGCTACGTGCTCGAGGACCAGATGGCCAAGACGCCGCAGACGGCCGAGGCGTTCATGGCCAAATTGATCCCCGCGACGACGGCGCAGCAGCACAAGGAAGCGGCCGAGATCGATGCGGTGATCAGGCAGCAGGGCGGCGACTTCACCGTCAAGCCATGGGACTGGGATCGCTATGCCGAGCAGGTCCGCAAGGCCAAGTTCGACCTCGATGAAAATGAGGTCAAACCCTATTTCGAGATCGACGCGGTGCTGCAGAAGGGCGTGTTCTTCGCCGCCAACCAGCTCTACGGCCTGACCTTCAAGGAACGCCACGACATCCCGGTCTACAATCCGGATGTGCGCGTCTTCGAGGTGTTCGACCGCGACGGCAAGCATCTGGCGCTTTGGTATTGCGATTACTTCAAGCGCGACAACAAGCAGGGCGGCGCCTGGAACAGCAGCTTCGTCAACCAGTCCGGGCTGCTCGGCACCACCCCGGTGATCTACAACGTTGCCAATCTGCCCAAACCCGCGCCGGGCCAGCCGGCGTTGATCAGCTTCGACGATGTGACGACGATGTTCCACGAGTTCGGCCATGCGCTACACGGCTTCTTCGGCCAGCTGGCCTATCCGTCGCTCGGCGCCTCGGCGCGCGACTTCGTCGAATTCCCCTCGCAGTTCAACGAGCATTGGGCGCTCGATCCCAAGGTGTTCGCCAACTATGCGGTCAACTACAAGACCGGCGCGGCGATGCCGCCCGTCCTGGTCGCCAAGATCAAGCAGGCGGCCAAGTTCAACCAAGGCTATGCTCTCGGCGAACTGGTCGCCGCGGCGGAGCTCGACATGCAGTGGCATGCGCTGCCGGCATCCGCGCCCAAGCAGGACGTCGACACCTTCGAGGCGACTGCGCTCGCCAAGACCGGGCTCGACGTCGCGCATGTGCCGCCGCGTTACCGCACCAGCTATTTCCAGCATATCTGGTCGGGCGGCTATGCCGCCGGTTATTACGGTTATCTGTGGACGCAGATGCTCGAGAATGACGCATTCGCGTGGTTCACCGCGCATGGCGGGCTGACCCGCGCCAATGGCGACCGCTTCCGCGCGCTCGTGCTCTCGCGCGGGCATGCGCAGGATTACGACACGATCTTCCGCAGCTTCTACGGCAAGGATCCCGACATCGGCCCGATGCTGCAGGATCGCGGATTGGCGCCGGCGGGCAAGTGAGCGGCGGTGCTAAGCCGCGAGTTTCATGGGCTGCTTGGCGATTACTTCCGCGCCGTCACATGCCGGAAAAGAATCCGTTGAGCGCCGCGACGAATTGATCGGGTCGGTCGAGATTGATTACGTGGCTCGCATCGACTTTAAGATAGGTGCCGTTCTTCAGGAGCGCCATCGCACGATCGGCATCGCCCTCGGTCATCGCGCCGTTCAGCGTTCCGTCGGGCATGATCGATGAATCCGCCTGCATCAGCAGCACCGGGCAGGCGATCTTCGTCAGCGCGTCGGCATGGTCGAAACCCTTGTTCCAGCTGCCGTCGTAGAATGCGGCGCCGAAGCGAGGATCATAGCGTTCGAGCCCGCGCAGCATCATCCGGACGGTATCGTTCTTGATCAGGCCGAGCTCGACCGGTTTACCGGGATTGTTCCTGCGATAGGCCTTGATCGCCTGGGTGAGCAGAAACGGCGTGCCCGGCCCCACATGCTTGCGGAAGAACGCCGCATTGCCGTGGATCCAGTAGAGCAGGAAATCATCCGGGTGATCCCCCGTCGCGGCGGTATAGCTGGTCCTGAAGGCACGGTTGGCGATGGTCTGCTTGATGCGCGGATATTCCGCCGAGAAGAGGGGCGGGTCCTCAAGCAGCGCGGCACGGATCAGCTCAGGACGGTTCGCGGCCAGCCAGACCGCCAGCAGTCCGCCCGATGAGTTGCCGGTGACGAACACCGGCTTGCCGATCTCGTGCGCAATGAAGTCGGCGAGATCGGCGCCGATTTGGTTGGCGCTCATCGGATAATTCGCCGGCGTGATGGTTGCGCCGTGGCCCGGATAATCGATGGCGTACACATGGTAGGATGTCGCGAGGTCGGGCAGGACCCGGCTGTAGCTGAACCAGTCGAGCAATTGGGCGTGCAGCAGCACGAGCGGCGGCCCATTATCCGGCCCCTCGGCATAGCTCAGCGTGATGCCGTTGACGCGTGCGGTCTTTTGCACATAGCCGGCCGCCTCCACCTTGGCGTGGTAGGGATCGACATACCCGCCCGTCCCGAACAGCTTGGCGACCGCCGCGGAGGCGGTGAATGCAGTTACCCCGACGATCACGCCCCCGAGCAGCGCGCGCTGGGGCCATCCGAACCGGCGCATGCTGCTGGTCGGGTTGGGTGACGGGCCGTGCTTCCGGATCATACTGCCTCTGCCAATCGTGATAACGAAACACGACTTCGTGCCGGCTTGCCGCCTGGAGTGCTCGCCGCGTACCCATCAAGGTGGGTCGCACATACGTAGTCAGTGCTGCCGCGATGTTTCAAAGAACTGCTGGCGAATGTTCTTCAGCCGCCATGCGGAAGTAATCGCGAAATGACGACCGGCGATGGAATGGAACATCCGGCGCCTCAAGCAAAGAGCCCTGTGCATCCGGCTGCTTGGCGGCTGTCGCTCACGGGTGTATCGATGTCGAGTCTCACTGGGAGCGGTGTCATGAGCATCAAGGTGGCGATCGGAGCATTGGCGGCTTTGGCATGTGCCTCACAAGCCGATGCGAGGCGCAAGCCTTCTGACGTCAGCTGGGCCAAGCCAGGTGTGTCGTTCGATGATTATCGCCGCGACACTCTCGAATGCGCCAACACTACCTACGGGCTGGACGTGAGCATGAAGCCCGAGACGGTGGTGGCCCTGTCCGGGCAGAACACCGCCGCACTCGCCGGCTTTGTCAGCGGCCTCGATCCCAAGCTATCGGGCAGCGGATCCTATGCGGGCGGAGCAAGCGGCTATATCGCCGCGATGAACATGGTCGATCCCGGTCGCGTCGTCTTTCGCAACAGCAACTATACCGGAATGTTTCGTCATGCCGCGTATGTTGACGTGACCGACCAGCTGCAGGCGGTGCTCGACTTCTGCCTTACCCGCCGCGGGTACACGCGTTTCAAGCTCAGCGCGGATCAGCGCCAGCAGCTGCGTCACCATCCGCGTGGCACCGAGGCGCGCGCGCGCTTCCTGCATGCGCTAAGCGCTCGCGTGGCGCCTAGCCACACACGGGATTAAGGTGTCGGCGCGGCCGATTGCTCGGCCTTGGCATGACACCTCGTCGTGACTGCCGATGGCCGGTTATCGCGTCCAGCCGCCGGCCGTCGCGACATACAGTCTGGCGACGTTGAGGAACTGCCGGGTGCGGGCCAGCACCAGTCCGTTGCTCGAGCGCTGATACAGGCGTTCGGATTCGAGCACCTGGAGAAGCCCTGAATTGCCGACCTCGAAACTGCGCCGCGACAGCCGGCGCGAGCGGTCTGCCACCGCCACCGACTCGCTCTGATTGGTGATCGATCGCGCGTCGGTCTGGATGGCCGACAGCAGGTCGGCCACCTGGCCGAACGCGTTCAGCACCGTCTGCCGATAGGTGGCATCGCTGGCCCGGGCGCGGTCGATCGCCGCGGCTCGCTCGGCTTTGAGCGTGCCGCCGTGGAAGATCGGGGCGCTGAGCCCGGCGAAGATGTCATAGCCGCGGAACGCGTTCTCGAGCAGATTGCCCACACCGGGCGCACCTTGGGTCAGCGTCGCGCCCAGGGTGATGTCTGGGTACAATCGCGCGGTTGCCACGCCGATGCCCGCCGTCGCGGCGTGAAGGTCAGCCTCGGCCTGGAGGATGTCGGGCCGGCGGTGCACCAGCGCCGAGGGCAGCGCCACCGGGATCGAGGCGGGCAGGGTGAGTTGCGCGAGATCGATCTCGGTCGGTCCGAGATCGGCCGGTGCTACCCCGATCAACGTCGCGAGAAGGTGGCGGGCCTCGGCAAGCTGCTGCTCGAGCTGGGGAATGTCGCCGCGGTCCGCCGCAAACTGGCTCTGCGCGTTCAACACCTCCACCAGCGTGCCCTCGCCACCGGCCTGCCGCTTCTGGGTAAGGTCGACGTTGCGCTGATCGTCGGCGAGCAGCGCGTTGGCGGTAGCGATCTGGGCGCGGATGGCGGCGATCGTCAGCGTCTGGTTGACGACCTGGCCGGCGATCGAGAGATGAGCCGCCTCGGTCTGGCGCTGCCGCGCTTCGGCCTGTGCCGCGCTTTGCTCCACCTGGCGACGCAGCCCGCCGAACAGATCGAGATCGTAGCTGATCCCGCCGCCAACTGAATAGAGATGGAATTCGGGATTGCCGCCGGCGGCGAGCGGATTGGCGCCGGAAAAGCCGAAGCCGGCAAGGTTGACCTGCTCCTGATCTACCCGCGCGTTGGCGTCGATCTGCGGCAGCCGGCGGCCAGCCACGGCGCGTAGCTCGTGGCGTGCGGCGTCAAGGGTCGCGTTGCTTGCGGCCAGGCTGTGATTGTTCGCCAGCGCCCGCTCGACTAGCGCGTCAAGCGCGGGCGAGCCGAACGCCGTCCACCACCGGTCGGCGGGACCGTTGCCCCAATCGAGGTGCGGCGCGTTGGCGGCCGGCGCGGCCCGATCCTCGGCGGCGTGGTAGCCGCTATCGGCCGCCGCCGCCGGGCGAGTGAAATCGGGCCCGACCGTGCAGCCGGCCAGCGCGGTCGCCGCGAGAAGAGCTAGGTACAAGCGCATCGGATCAATCCATGTGGATGGTCGGACCCTCGCCCGCGCCGGCGCGAGGTCCGCGCATCAGCAGCAGCAGCGGGATCACCGCCAGGGTCAGGATGAACAGCAGCCAGAAGGCATCGATATAGGAGACCATCGCCGCCTGCCGGCTGACCTGGGCGTTGAGCGCGGCGACCGTGCCCGGCAGGTCGAAGTCGAAGCCCTGGGGCATGGCTGGATTGTCCGGGCGCAGGCCCTCGACCAGCCGCGAGTGGACGGTCGCGCCGTTGCGGATGGTCAGCGCCTGGAGGATCGAAATGCCGACTGCCGAGCCGATATTGCGGGTGAGGGTGAACATCGCGGCACCCTCGTTGCGGTATTTGGCATCCAGCGTCGCGAAGGCGATGGTCGTCAGCGGCACGAAGACGAGGCCGGTGCCGATCCCCTGGATGAACCCGGAGATGATCACCAGATTCTCGTTCATCCCGAGCGAGAAGCCGGACATGATGTGCAGCGAATAGGCCGCGATTCCGAAGCCGGCGAAGATCAGCAGCCGGGCATCGACCTTTTTGATGATCCGCCCGACGACGATCATCGATATGAGCGTGCCGATCCCGCGCGGCGCCGTGACCAGCCCGGTGAGGACGACCGGATAGCCCATCAGCGTCTCGAGCATGGTCGGCAGCAGCGCCAGCACCCCGAACAGCACGGTGCCGAGGAAGAAGCCGAAGATCGAGCCGGTCAGGAAGTTGCGGTCCTTGAACATGCCGATGTCGATGAACGGGCGTCGTGCCGTCAGGGTATGGACCACGAACAGATAGCCGAAGAACAGGCCGAGCGCCGCTTCCATGCAAATCTCCAGCGAACTGAACCAATCCTTGGTCTGGCCGCGGTCGAGCATCAGCTGGATCGAGCCGAGCGCCAGCGCCAGCAGCGCGAAACCGAACAGGTCGAGGCGCGGGCGCGCGGCATCCTTGGTCTCGGTCAGGAACGCCGACAGGCCGGCGAAGGCGAGCAGACCGATCGGCAGGTTGATGTAGAACACCCAGCGCCAAGAGAGATTGTCGGTGAGCCAGCCGCCGAGCGCGGGACCGATAATCGGGCCGAGGATCGCGCCCATGCCCCACACCGCCATCGCCGGGCCGTGACGCTCTGGCGGGTTGATGTCGAGCAGGATCGCCTGACTCATCGGCACCAGCGCCGCGCCGAACACGCCCTGGAGCAGGCGAAAGCCGACCAGTTCGCCCAAGCTTCCGGCAATGCCGCACAGGCCGGAGACCAGCGTAAAGCCGACGATCGACCATAGCATCAGCCGCTTGCGCCCGAACCGCCCGGCGACCCAGCCGGTCAGCGGGGTCATAATCGCCGCGGCGACGATATAGGAGGTCAGCACCCAGGTGATCTCCTCGCTCGACGCCGAGACGCTGCCCTGGATGTGCGGCAGCGCGACGTTGGCGATGGTGCTGTCGAGCGAGTTCATCACCGTTGCAGCCATCACCGAGGCGGTGATGAACCGACGTGCGGTCGGCTCCGGATAGCCGGCGGTCATCGCGCCTGGGTCGCACCGCCGAATAGGTGGCGCTGGTAGCCGGTGTCCACGGTCACCTCGACGCTCAGCCCGGCGTGGAGGGGGATGTCGCGCGGCACCGCGTCGAGGCTGAACTCGACGGGCAGGCGCTGCACCACCTTGACCCAATTGCCGGTGGCATTCTCGGCCGGGAGCAAGGAAAAGCTGTTGCCGGTACCCGGGCTGAAGCTCTGCAGCCGCCCGGTGAGCTTGAGATCGGGGAAGGCATCGACCTTGAAGGTCGCGCGCTGGCCGATGCGCATGTGGTTGAGCTGGTCTTCCTTGAAATTGCCCTCCACCCACAGCCGGGTCCCGGCCAAGGTGAACACCGGTTTGGCGGCCGAGACATAGCTGCCGAGCTGGAGCTGGTTGACCTTGGTGACGATCCCAGCCTGGGCGGCGCGGACCACCGTATAGCCGAGGTTGAGCTTGGCCCGTTCCAGCGCGGCCTGGGCGCGCTGCACCGACGGCTGGCGTTCGGTCGGCGCCGTGACGCTGCCGGTCAGCGTCGCGGCGACGCCGGCGTTCTGCTGGACAGACGTCTGGATCTGCTGGCGGGCGGTCTGAGCGGCAAGAACCGCCTGATCATATTGGTTCTGCGACGAGATGCCCTCGGCGAGCAGGGATTTCTGCCGTGCCGCCTCGCGCTCGGCATAAGCCAGCCGGGCCTGGCCGGCCTGGAGCGTGGCCTCACCCTCGCGATAGCTGGCGCGCAGCGACGACACCTGAGTGCGGGCGTTGGCGAGCTCGGCGGCGGCCTCGTCGACGGCAGCCTGGTAGGGCGCGGGATCGATCCGGAACAGGACGTCACCGGTCTTGACCCGCTGGTTGTCGGTTACCGCGATGGCGACGACCGGGCCGCTGACGCTGGCACTGACCGGCACCAGCCCCGACTGGATATAGCCGTTGTCGGTTTCCTGGTAGCGCCCGCCGCTCAGGTAGAAGAACAGTCCCACCACAATGGCGATGACGGGCGCGGCCAGCAGCAATGGCGTGCGCAGGCGACGGCGTCGTTCCGGTGTCGGGTCTGCCGCCTGCACGACCGGCGCAGGCTCCGTCACCGGCACGGCATGTTCCAAGCCTTCGCCACCTGCGGAACGGCCCGCTCCGTCTTCCAAGCTCATTGTACCATCGTCTCTGTCTGTGTCGCGCGGCGCAGCAGTCGGACTTGAGTCCCAACGCTGTGCACGTGCCGCGTTCAGCGATAGCAGCGGTCCGATGGTGCAGCAATGCTTACCTTTGTCTGCAGTCCTCTTTTCTGCCCGAGTTGCCGTCTCCCGGCTCGTTCGCCGCGGCGGGTAGGTCCTGAAGCGTCCGCCGTGGTTGCACCATGCTGTGCCACATGACCTTGCTACTCCGTGGTGGAACGGCCGTTTGACTACGATCCGCGCAAGCCGAACAGGAGCCGGGACTCCAATCAGCCGGACTATATGCCGGCTATATGCGTTTTCCTGGAATCGCTCTCGAATAGCTACGCGGGATGCTCTTAATCAAGCGCCACTGATGACGCCCCGATGGTCGTGGGCGATGATCAAAAGGGGCGTTCATGAAAGTCATCCTTCCCGCAGCGCTGCTCGCGTGCACGGCGCTGTCGGTCGCATCGCCGGTGTTCGCGCAGGAGGTCACAAGCGCGAGTGTCCCCCAGGATATGGCACAACCATCGGCGGCACCTGCCAAGTCGATCACCGTGGGTGGTAGCGTCGCGGTGGTGACCGATTACCGCTTGCGCGGCGTGTCGCAGAGCGATCGTCATCCCGCCGTCCAGGGCTCGCTGACGATCGCGCATGACAGCGGGTTCTACATCGGCACGTTCGCTTCCAACCTAGCCGGGTGGGGCACGTTCGGCGGCTCGAACCTCGAGCTCGACGCGATCGGCGGGTTCAAGCACGCTTTCGGCACGGCGACGGTGGACGCCGGGCTGACGTGGTACATGTATCCCGGCGGGGCCGATAAGACGGACTATGCCGAGCTGTTCTCCAAGCTCTCCGGCACCGTCGGGCCCGCAACGCTGCTCGCCGGCATCGCTTATGCCCCCAAGCAGCAAGCGCTCGGCAAATGGTATGAGAATGGCGCGCAGGCCGCTGCCGGTACCTATGCCCATCCCGGCGACAAGAAGGACAACCTTTATCTGTGGGGCGACGGCGCCGTGGCTGTGCCCGGCACGCCGCTCACCGGCAAGGCGCATATCGGCTATTCGAAGGGCAACAGCGGCCTCGGCCCCAACGCGACCAGCGCCGCGCCGACCGGTGAATATTGGGATTGGCAGCTCGGCGCCGACTACGCGGTCCGCGGCACGCCGCTGACGGTCAACCTCAGCTGGATCGATACCGACATCACCCGCCGCGAGGCCGCCTATCTGCAGCCGAGCTTCAGCAAGGGCCAGGACGGCACCGGCTCGATCGCGGGCAGCACGGTGTTCGCCTCGCTCACCGCTGCTTTCTGACAGGAGAATTAGCTGATGGACGATCTGCTCTGGATCCTCGTCATGGTCGGGCTGGTGGCGGCAACGCTCGCCTATGCCCGCCTGTGCGACAACGCGTGAGGCGGCTGCAATGACACTCGATCTCTGGCTGGCGGCGCTCACCGCCTGCGGCCTGCTCATCTACCTGGTGGCGGTGCTCATCCGCCCCGAACGCTTCTGAAGGAGGCGGCACCATGACATTCCAGGGCTGGATCCTGATCCTCGGCTTTATCGCCATCCTGCTGGCGCTGACCAAACCGGTCGGCGCTTGGCTGTTCGCGCTCTACGAGGGCCGCCGCACCCCGCTGCACGTCGTGCTCGGGCCGGTCGAAACCGGCTTCTACAAGCTCGCCGGCATCGATCCCGATCAAGAGCAGGGCTGGCGCCGCTACGCGGTCCACATGCTGCTGTTCAACGTCGTGCTGATGGCGTTCACCTATGCGGTCCTGCGGCTGCAAGGCGTGCTGCCGGGCAACCCGCAGGGGCTCGCCGGGCTGCCGCCGCATCTCGCGTTCAACACCGCGGTGAGCTTCACCACCAACACCAACTGGCAGAGCTATGCCGGCGAGACGACGGTGTCGAACCTCAGCCAGATGCTCGGCCTCACCATCCACAACTTCCTGTCGGCCGCCACCGGCATCGCGCTCGCCTTTGCGCTGTTCCGCGGCTTCGCCCGGCGCGAGGCCAAGGCGATCGGCAACTTCTGGGCGGATTGCACCCGCATCACGCTCTATCTGCTGCTGCCGCTCTGCGTGGTGCTGACGATCGTCTACATCGCCAGCGGCGTGCCGCAGACCCTCGCCGCGACGGTCGACGTGACCACGCTAGAGGGCGCCAAGCAGACGCTCGCGATCGGCCCGGTCGCGAGCCAGGAAGCGATCAAGATGCTCGGCACCAACGGTGGCGGCTTCTTCAACGCCAATTCGGCGCATCCCTTTGAGAACCCGACGGCGTTCAGCAACCTCATCCAGATGCTGTCGATCTTCGTGATCGGCTTCGGGCTGACCTGGACGTTCGGCAAGGCGGTGGGCAATACCCGCCAGGGCTGGGCGATCCTGTCGGCGATGGTGATCCTGTTCCTCGCCGGTACCACCGTGACCTATTGGCAGGAGGCGGCGGGCAATCCGGTGCTCCACCATCTCGGCATCGCCGGCGGCAACATGGAAGGCAAGGAGGTGCGCTTCGGCATCGCCGCGTCGAGCCTGTTCGCGGTGGTGACGACGGCGGCCTCGTGCGGTGCGGTCAACGCGATGCATGACAGCTTCACCGCGCTCGGCGGCATGATCCCGCTGTTCAACATCCAGCTCGGCGAGGTCGTGATCGGCGGCGTCGGCGCCGGCATCTACGGCTTCCTGCTGTTCGCCATCCTCGCGGTGTTCGTCGCCGGGCTGATGGTCGGCCGTACGCCCGAATATGTCGGCAAGAAGATCGAGGCGCGTGAGGTCAAGCTCGCGGTGCTCGCGATCGCGGTGCTGCCGCTGATGATCCTGGGCCTGACCGCGCTCTCCTCGGTGCTCGCCCAGGGCCTGGCGGGGCCGCTCAACAAGGGGCCGCACGGCTTTAGCGAGATCCTCTACGCCTTCACCAGCGCGGTGGGGAACAACGGCTCCGCCTTCGCCGGGCTCACCGCCAACACGCCTTATTACAACGGGCTGCTCGGCGTCGCCATGTGGGTTGGCCGCTTCTTCATCATCGTGCCGATGCTGGCGATCGCCGGCAGCCTCGCGGCGAAGAAGTACACGCCGGAGAGCGCGGGCTCGTTCCCGACCACCGGCGGCCTGTGGGTCGGCCTGCTCGTCGGCATCGTGCTGATCCTCGGCGGTCTCACCTTCCTGCCGAGCCTCGCGCTCGGCCCCATCGCCGATCATCTCGCGATGATCAGCGGCAAACTGTCCTGAAGGGGCGCCTGACATGGCCCAGAAATCCCAGACCCGCGCGCAAGCGAAAAGCCTGTTCACGGCCGACCTCGTCGTCCCCGCGATCGGCGACTCGTTCCGCAAGCTCAACCCCGCCGAGCTGATCCGCAACCCAGTGATGTTCACCACCGCCGTCGTCGCGGCGCTGATGACGGTGCTGCTCGTCGTCGGCCACGATGGCCTGTCGACCGGCTTCAAGCTCCAGCTCGTCGTCTGGCTGTGGCTGACGGTGCTGTTCGGCACCTTTGCCGAAGCCCTCGCCGAGGGCCGCGGCAAGGCCCAGGCGGCAAGCCTGCGCGCCGCCAAGGCGGAACTCACCGCCAAGCGCCTGAAGGGCGATGGCCGCGCCCATGAGGATGTGCCCGCCAGCGCGCTGCGGGTCGGCGACATCGTCCTGGTCGAGACCGGCGACCTCATCCCGTCGGACGGCGACGTCGTCGCCGGCGTCGCCTCGGTCAACGAGGCGGCGATCACCGGCGAAAGCGCACCGGTGATCCGCGAGGCGGGCGGCGATCGCTCGGCGGTGACCGCGGGCACCCGCGTCATCTCCGACGAGATCCGCGTCCGCGTCACCGTCAACCCGGGGCAGGGGTTCCTCGATCGGATGATCGCGCTGGTCGAGGGCGCCGAGCGGCAGAAGACGCCGAACGAGATCGCGCTGACGATCCTGCTGGTCGGCCTCACCATCATCTTCCTGATCGCGGTCGGCACCATCCCGGGGTTCGCGAGCTACGCCGGCGGATCGATCCCGGTGGCGATCCTCGCCGCGCTGCTGATCACGCTGATCCCGACCACGATCGCGGCGCTGCTCTCGGCGATCGGCATCGCCGGGATGGACCGGCTCGTCCGCTTCAACGTGCTCGCCAAATCGGGCCGCGCGGTGGAGGCGGCGGGCGACATCGACGTGCTGCTGCTCGACAAGACCGGCACCATCACCATCGGTGATCGCCAGGCGAGCGAGTTCCGCAGCGTCGGCGGCGCCACCCAGAACGAGCTCGCCGAGGCAGCACTGCTGGCGAGCCTCGCCGACGAGACGCCCGAGGGCCGCTCGATCGTCGTCCTTGCCCGCGAGCGGTTCCGCGTCTCGACGGCGCAGCTGCCGTCCGATGCCGAGGTGATCCCGTTCACCGCGCAGACCCGGATCTCCGGGGTCAGGACCGGCGGGTCACTGATCCAGAAGGGCGCGGTCGATTCGATCCTCAAGGCCAATGCCGGTTCGGGGCAGACGGCGGCGGCGACCGAGCTTCGCCGCGTTACCGACGAGATCGCCCGCGCCGGCGGCACGCCGCTCGCGGTGGCGCAGGACGGGCGGCTGCTCGGCGCGATCTTCCTCAAGGACGTGGTCAAGGCCGGGATCCGCGAGCGGTTCGGCGAGCTGAGGACGATGGGCATCCGCACGGTGATGATCACCGGCGACAACCCGCTCACCGCCGCCGCGATCGCCGCCGAGGCGGGGGTGGACGATTTCCTCGCCCAGGCGACGCCCGAGGACAAGCTGGCGCTGATCCGCAAGGAGCAGCAGGGCGGCAAGCTGGTCGCGATGTGCGGCGATGGCACCAACGACGCGCCCGCGCTCGCCCAGGCCGATGTCGGCGTGGCGATGAACACCGGCACCCAGGCGGCGCGGGAGGCGGGCAACATGGTCGATCTCGACAGCGATCCGACCAAGCTGATCGAGGTCGTCGGCCTCGGCAAGCAGCTGCTGATGACCCGCGGTGCGCTCACCACCTTCTCGGTCGCCAATGATGTCGCCAAATATTTCGCGATCATCCCGGCGATGTTCGTCGCGCTCTACCCGGGGCTCGGCGTGCTCAACGTCATGCAGCTGGGCTCGCCGCAGAGCGCGATCCTGTCGGCGATCATCTTCAACGCGATCATCATCCCGTTGCTGGTGCCGCTGGCGCTGAAGGGCGTGGCGTACAAGCCGATGGCGGCGGGCCCGCTGCTCGCGCGCAACCTCGCCGTCTACGGCCTCGGCGGTCTCGTCGCGCCGTTCATCGGCATCAAACTGATCGACCTGGCCGTAGGCGGCCTCGGTCTCGCCTGAGGATATGACAATGGGCAATGATTTCACCTCTGCGCTGCGGCCGGCGATCGTCTTGACGATCCTGTTCGCGCTCCTGCTCGGGATCGGTTATCCCCTGGCCATGACCGGCATCGGACAAGCCATCTTTCCTGCCCAAGCCAATGGCAGCCTCGTGACGGCGGGCGGCAAGGTCGTCGGCTCGGCCGTGGTCGGCCAGGCCTTCGTGTCGGACCGCTACTTCCAGACCCGCCCGTCGGCGGCGGGCAAGGGCTATGACGGCTTGGCCTCGTCGGGCTCCAACCTCGGCCCGGCGGCGCAGGCGCTGGTCGATCGGGTCAAGCCGGACGTCGCCAAGCGCCGTGCCGAGGGCGTGACCGGTGCGATGCCGGCCGATCTGGTCACCGCCAGCGGCTCGGGCCTCGATCCCGATCTGTCGCCCGCTTCCGCCCTTGCTCAGGCGCCGCGGATCGCGCGAGTGCGCGGTTTGCCGCTCGCCAGGGTGACGGCGATCGTCACCAGCCTGACCGAGGAGTCGCTGCTCGGCGATCCGCACGTCAACGTGCTGGCGATGAACCGCGCGCTGGACGCCACGCCGCGCTGATGCCGGTCAGCGGCGACGACCGTCCTGATCCCGACGCTCTCCTGCGCCAGGCCGCGCAGGAGGGCAGGGGCCGGCTCAAGATCTTCCTCGGCGCTGCCCCCGGTGTGGGCAAGACCTTCGAGATGCTGTCCGAAGGCGCCGCGCGCCGGCGCGACGGCATCGACGTCGCGGTCGGCGTCGTCGAAACCCATGGCCGGATCGAGACCGAGGCGCTGACCCGGGGGCAGGAGATCATCCCGCGCCGCGAGGTCGCGTACGAAGGCCGCCTGCTCGGCGAGATGGACCTCGACGCGATCCTCGCCCGCGCGCCGCGCCTGGTGCTGGTCGACGAGCTCGCCCACACCAACGCTCCCGGCAGCCGCCACCCCAAGCGTTACCAGGACGTCGAGGAGCTGCTCGACGCCGGGATCGACGTCTATTCGACGATCAACATCCAGCATGTCGAAAGCCTCAACGATATCGTCGCGAGCTTCACCCGCGTCCGGGTGCGCGAGACCGTGCCTGACCGGATCCTCGAGATGGCCGAGATCGAGGTCGTCGACATCCCGCCCGACGAGCTGATCGAGCGGCTCAAGGCCGGCAAGGTCTATCTGCCGCAGGAGGCGACCCGCGCGCTCAGCCATTTCTTCTCCAAGTCCAATCTGTCGGCGTTGCGCGAGCTGGCGCTGCGCCGCGCCGCGCAGGCGGTCGATGCGCAGATGCTCGAGCATGTCCGCGCGCTCGGCGTCGGCGGCACCTGGGCCGGCACCGACCGGATCGTGGTAGCGATCAACGAACTGCCCGGTGCCGACGGGCTGGTCCGCGCCGCCAAGCGCGTCGCCGACGTGCTGCACGGCCCCTGGACCGCCTTGTTCATCGAGACGCCGCGCTCGGCGCATTTCACCGATACCCAGCATGAGCGGGTGGCCGCGGCGATGACGCTCGCCTCTCAGCTCGGCGCAACGGTGGCGACGGTGCCCGCCGCGTCAGTAGTCGACGGTATCCGCGGCTATCTCGCCGATGCCCGTGCGACCCAGCTCGTCGTCGGCAAGTCGCGGCGGTCGCGCTGGTTCGAGTTCCTCCACGGCTCGGTGGTCGATCGGCTGATCCGCGGCACGCCGGGCGTCACCGTCCATGTGCTGCCGATGGAGGAAGCGCCGACCCCGCAGCCGCGGCTGCGGCCCCGGCTCGCCGGTCATTGGGGGTCGCCGGTCGGCTATGGCGTCTCGGTGCTGCTCGTCGCCGCCGTCACCGCCGCGGCGAGCGCATTGTTCCACATTCTCAACCTCGGCAACGTCGCATTGCTCTATTTACTGCCGGTGATGGTCGCGGCGAGCCTCTACGGGCTGCGCACCGGCCTCGTCGCCGGCATCGCCTCCAGCCTCGCCTACAACTTCTTCTTCTTGCCGCCGGTCGGCACGTTCAGCGTCAGCAATCCCGAGAATCTGATCTCGATCTTCGTGCTGCTCGGCGTAGCGATCGCGACCAGCCAGCTCACCTCGCGGGTGCGCGCGCAGGCCGATCTCGCCGCGGCGAGCGCGCGCGCCAATGCGACGCTCGCCGGCTTCCTGCGCCAGCTGAGCGCCGTCAACGATCCGGCGGTGGCGGCGCGGATGATCTGCGACGACATCGCCAGATTGTTCGACGTGCAAACCGTGTTGCTGCTCTCGCCGCCGGGCGCCGGGCTCACCGTCCAGGCGGCGAGCAACCCCGGCTATCGGCTCGAGACGATGGACATGGCCGCGGCGCATTGGGCGTTCGACAATGGCGCCGTGGCGGGGCGGGGATCGGGCACGCTCGCCTCGTCCGAATGGCTGTTCCAGCCGCTCAAAGCGGGCGGCAACACGCTCGCGATCCTCGGCGTCGCCCGTGAACGCAGCGGCGATCCGGTCCGCGCCGATCAGCTGCCGCTGCTCGCCAGCCTGATCGATCAGGCGGCGCTGGTGCTCGAGCGGTTGCGCCTCGAGAGCGAGATGCGCGATGTCGATACGGTCCGCACCCGCGATCGCCTGCGCGCGGCCCTGCTGTCGTCGGTGAGCCATGATCTTCGCACCCCGCTCACCGCCGTCATCGCCGCGGCCGACGAACTCGATCATGGCGCGACGCCCGAGCTGATCGGCACCATCAAGAGCGAGTCCGGGCGCCTCAACCGCTTCGTCTCCAACCTGCTCGACATGGCCCGGGTGGAGGCAGGCGCGCTCAAGCTCAAGCTCGAAGCGACCGATCTCAGCGATGCCGTCGCCGGCGCCGCGCATGATGCCCGGCGCGCCCTTCAGGGCCATGACGTCCACCTCCATGTTCCCCCCGATCTGCCGCTGGTGGAGGTGGATCCGCAGCTGCTCCACCACTGTCTCCTCAACCTCCTCGACAATGCAGGCCGCTACGGCGATCCCGGTACGCCGATCATGGTCGAGGGGGTGCATCGCTATGGTGAGATCCGCCTCGCCGTTCGCGACCAGGGGCCAGGCCTGCCGGTCGGCCGAGAAGCCGAGGTATTCGAGACCTTCCGCCGCCTCGAGGGCTCCGATCGCGCGATCGGCGGCACCGGGCTAGGCCTCGCCATCGTCAAGGCCTTCGCCGAGGCGATGGGCATGGGTGTCGAGGCCGGCAACAACGCCGATGCCACCGGCGCCGCCTTCACCCTTGTCTTTCCTTCCAGCCTGATCGTGCGACACGCACCTGAAAGTGCCCTCTGATGCCTGCCAAGATCCTCGTCGTGGATGACGAACTGTCGATCCGCCGCCTGCTCCGCAACACCCTCGAACGCGCCGGCTATGCGGTGATCGAGGCGGTTGATGGCAAGGACGCGATCAAGCGCGCAGCGGCCGATTATCCGGACGCCATCCTGCTCGATCTTGGCCTCCCGGACCGGGACGGGCTCAGCCTCATCCCAGTCCTGTTGCGCAACAGCGAGACGGCTATTCTGGTGGTATCCGCGCGCGATGCGACCGACGAGAAAGTCGCCGCGCTGGATCTTGGCGCGCACGATTTCGTCTCCAAGCCGTTCGACACGGACGAGCTGCTCGCACGGCTGCGCGTTGCTCTGCGCCATCACGGCGTGTCCGACGCTGCGCCGAAGATCCTGACCGCCAGCGACGTAACTATCGATCTCGATCGCCGGCTCGTTCTTCGTGGCGGGGAGGAAGTGCATCTGACCCGCAAGGAGCATGACGTGCTTGCTGTGCTTGCCCGCCATGTCGGCAGGGTGGTGACGCATCAGCGCATCATTGCGGCGGCCTGGCAGGGCGAAGAAGATCCTCGCGTGGAGTATCTACGCATCGTCATTCGCAACCTCCGCCAGAAGCTGGAAGCACCGAGCCCGGTCGGCAGCATGATCGCCAATGAACTTGGCGTAGGGTATCGGCTGCGCGCCGACAGCTGACATTACTCTCGCGCGCGCAGCGGGAAGGCGCGCAGCGGTAACTAACCGAACACCAACGACGCACGGCGTTCCCGCCGAAATCGCATCTGCGCCTCGTGACTCAGCTGCGTAGGGTTCATCCCGCCTAAAGTGCGCAGAGCAGGCGTTCGCCTCAGAAGGCGACAAACATCCGCGTCGAGACTCTCGGCGTTCTATCACCGGTGTCGAACCTATTGCTCGTCAGCGGGAATGCCACTTCCACCGCACCGTTCAGCCGCCCCATCCCCACGCGAACGCCGCCGCCGGACGACGCTAAACTACCCCCACCCGGACCATCCGCCAGATTGCTGACGGTGCCGCCGTCGATGAAGGCATAGGCCTGGGCCTGCGACAAAAATCGGCGGGTGATCGCGCGCAGGTCGAGACGGGCCTCGGCCGAGCCGGCAATCCCTTCATCGCCGGTGCGTTCGCTATAATCATAAGCCCGGCCAAACAGGGGGCCGCCAAGGCTCATCTCCGCGGTGGCGAGCAGTGGGCGTGAGGCGATCTGCGCGGCGGAAGCAAGCTGAAGCGACAGAGGTCCGGCGACGTTCCGCGTCCAATCGGCCTGCACACTCTCGGTGACGAAGCGCGCGTCACCATCGTCGCGCGACGCGCGGGGATCACCGGCGCGGGTGGCGCCGAACATCGGCAGACCGAACGACGTGGTCACACCACCCCTGAACGCGCCTCCGCCCCATTGCGCGGCGGTACGCAGCGTCGCGCTGAGCACCGTCAGGCTGTCGTCGCGAAAACGCGTGCCGCGAATGTTCTGCTGATTGCGGATGGTATGGAGATCGAGATCCAGCCAGAAGCTAGCCGCCTTGGTTCGCTGCAGCGTGGCACTGTAGCCGATCGCGGCGCCGTAGGTCTTTCCGGTGAGATCCAGATAGCCAAGGTCCGCTCCCGCGCGGGTGGCGCCGTAAAACGCCGATGCCGACACCCGGTCGCCCGTCTTGCCGACGGGCAGCGCATATTGGCCGCTGAAGAACTGGAACTCCCTGGGCTGGAACGGCGTCTGTGAGGCGATGAGGCTAAGCTCGTCGCCGGCAATTGCGAGGGTCCTGATGCTGGCCAGTTCGGTGGCACGCCAGGGGCCGATCTCGTCGGTACCGCGATTGTCGAGCTGGGCGTACAGGGTTGTCTTGGCGAACGCGATGGTCACGAGCAGCACGCCGAAACCGTTTTCGCGGGCGTAGCGCGCGTTGACGACGGTCACGCCAGGAAGGTCGCCGACCAGCAGCAATGTCCGCTCCAGTTCGGCCCTGGTCACACCGGCGTGCGTAACGAGCATCGACAGCAGGCGATCGGCCGCCGGACTGCTCACCCCCAGCGAGCGTACCGCGTCCACTCGGCCCTCGTCGAGCGAGACGGTCAATGTGCCATTGGCCAGCGGCTGGGGCAGGATGGCGGCGGAGGCGAACACCAGCCCATGGGCGCGGGCAACCCCGGCGACCGCGCCGGCGAGAGCCGTGAGATCGGCCGTTTGCAAGGAGCGACCGCGATAGGGCCGCGTCACGGCTTCGAACAGGGACGGGGGCAGATTGCTGCCGGTGACCGTAATGGCGGTGACAGGGGTGGTTGACGCAACCCCGACATGGACAGCGTCGCCCGGAGCGGCCTGAGGCTGAACTTCGGTTTCGGCGGGCCGATTCTGTTCGCTGGGCAAGGGCAAGCTGCGCGTGACCAACGCCGGGTCGGTCCGGTCGGACCGGATCTGAGCAGGCGCCTGGTTCATCGCCACCGCCATGGCGATGACCGCTGCCGAACATTTCAAACCCTTGCGCATGTACCAACCCACTCCCAATCCTGCGGGCAGTACGGGGCGATATGTTTAAGATCGGTTGCATCCGTGGCGGTGCGTTCACCATTTCCGTCGATATTATCGCAACTTGGTATCCCTAGCGCCGGGTTCCTGCTCGGCAGGAGCATCAGGGGGAAAACATGCGTCGTCGTTTGATTGGTATCGTGATGGCGCTGTGTTCGTCCTCGGCAATGGCGCGCGTGCCGACGTGGAAGATCAGCGAGGCGTCGGGCACGGTGACGATCGTCCGTGCGGGTCTTTCGCGTGTCGCGAGCCGCAACGGCATCGTCGCGCCGGGCGATACGGTACGTACCGGCCCGGGCGGTCGCGCGGTGCTGGTGCGCGGCGGCGAGTTCGTGATGGTCGCGCCGGGGTCGCAGGTGCGCCTGCCGATCGACGAGCAAAAGGGCGCCATCGCCCAGGTGGTGCAAGACGCGGGCGACGTCCTGTTCATGATCAAGAAGATGGCGACGCCTCACTTCGAGGTCCAAACGCCTTATCTCGCGGCAGTGGTGAAGGGCACCACCTTCGGGGTACACATCTCGGCGGCGGGCGCCACGGTCAACGTGCTGGAAGGCGCCGTCGATGTGGCGACGGTCGATGGCGACGCCCATGAGGTGATCCGCCCCGGCAGCTCCGTCACGGTGGGCGCCGAACGATTGATGGCGCTGCGCGTGTCGGTAGCAGGGGTGGAACATGTCGTCCGCTCGAGGGCGGATGCCGGGGCTGCGCCGCCGCCCGCCGCCAAGCCGGCGGCGCCCAGCGGCGCGGCAGGCGCTGCGATCACCACGGCCGTGTCGGAGCAGCCGGTGTCGCTGGCGGTCGTCACCGGCGGACTGGTAAGCGACTATGCCGTGGCTGCGGCACCGGCGCGTGCCAGTGCCGGCCCCGGCCTAGCGTCCGCGGCGATCGGCACCATGATGAGCGGCACCGCGGACGGTGCCGTGGCAATCGCGCGCGAAGGTCAGGAGCAGGCGTCGGCTGCGGTTCAACTGGCCATGGTCAAGGCGGTTGCGGCTCAGGAAGCGGCTGATCTGGCGGCGAGCAAGGCTGCCGTCGCCGAGCAGCAACTCGCCGCGCAGAAGGTAGCGGCCGACGAGGCCGCACGCCAGGCAGCGGCTCAGGCCACGACACAGGCGGCAGCTCAGGACGCGGCGGCCGCCACGGCGTCTCAGGCGCAGGCGGCAGCCGATGCGGCCGCCCAACAGGTTGCCCAACGCGCGGCTGCCGAGGCGGCGACGGCGCAGGCAGCGGCAGCGCAAGCGGCGGCGGATAGCGCGGCGCAACAAGCGAGTGCATTGGTGGCCGCTGCCGCGCAGCGGGATGCCGATCAGGCCGCAGCCGCGGCAGCGGCGGCCGCTGCGCAGGCCCAGGCGCAGGCCGCGGCGGCGACCGCGCAGCAGCAGGCTGCCGATCGCGCCGCTTCGGATGTGGCCGCGCAGCAGGCGGCGGCCCGGCAGGCCACGGCGGCCGAGGCCCAGGCCGCCGCGGCGGCGGCGGCACAAGCCGCGGCGGATCAGGCCGCAGCGCTTCAAGCCCAGGCTAAGTCGGCCGCCGATGCCGCTGCGGCGGCGATGGCCGATGCTGCTGCTGGTGCCGATACGACGGCGCAAGCAGCGGCGCAGGCCGCCGCCGCGCAGGCGGCGCAGCAACAGGCGGCCGCGCAGGCTGCTCAGCAGCAGGCGGCTGCACAGGCAAGGGCCGCTGCCGATGCCGCGGCCAGCCTCGCCGCGGCCCAGGCCGCCGCGCAGGTAGCCGCAGCACAAGCCGCGCAGCAGAAGGCGGCGGACGATGCTGCGGCCCAGGCTGCCAAGATCGCGCAGGACGCCGCGGCGGCAAAGGCGCAGCAGGCTGCGGCCGAGACCGCGTCGCAAGCTGCCGCGCAAGCTGCCGCCGACAAGGCGAACAGCGATGCGGCGGCGGCGGCCAAAGCATCGGCGGCGCAAGCCGCTGCCCAGGCCGCGGCCGAACAGGCGTCGCGTGATGCCGCCACCAAGGCGCAGGCGACGGGGCTTGCCGCACAGTTGCAGGCGATCAAGCAGGCCGCCGCCGATGCTGCCGCAGCCTTGGCCGCGAAGGTGGCTGCTACCCAGAAAGCCGCTGCCGACGCCGCCGCTCAAGCTGCCGCCGCGGCTGCCAAGGCGGCCGCGGACGCCGCCGCCGCTGCTGCCGCTGCTGCTGATAATGCCGTCAACAAGGGCGGGCAGACCTTGCCGGACCAGGCGTCCGACATCGCCAAGGCGGCCGTCGGCAAGGGCAAGGGTAACTGAGTTTGCTCGCGGCCGCTGCCGTCGCGCCGACGGCGTGACCGCGAGGCATTTGCACGCCGGGGCCAGGTTGGTGACCATATCTTAGGGGTGGGTCGTCAGGCAGCATGCTCGACCGGAGTATCGTTTTGCGCTTTGCCGTTACCCACCGCCATGCCTCCGCCCTGATCCTGGCGGCGGCGCTGTTGCTCGGCACATTTGCCTCGCTGAGCGGCCTCGCCGAGCACCTCGATCGGATCCTCGATCCCCTGCGCGTGGCGGCGTCGGTCAAACCGCCGAGCGGACGCATCGTGGTGATCGACATGGACGCCGACAGCGTCGCCGCGATCAAGAGCTGGCCATGGCCGCGTCACCATTATGCCAGGGTGATCGATCGGCTGAGCGCGGCCGGTGCGGCGTCCATCACCTTCGACGTCGATTTCTCGTCCGCCTCCACCCCGATCGGAGATCGGGCCATGGCCGAGGCACTAGCCCGTGCCAAACCGCCGATCGCGCTGCCGACCTTCGCGCAGCAGGCGCGGTCCGGCGACCGCCGGTCGATCGACGCGCTGCCCCTGCCGTTGTTCCGCGATCATGCGGCGCTCGCCTCCGTCAGCATGCAACCGGACAGCGATGGCATCGTGCGCCGCGCGCCGTTCGGCACCGTCACCGATGGCGTGCCGCGGCCGTCAGTGTCGTCGTTCATGGCCCATCGATCGGGCAGCGCGGACGCATTCTTCCCGATCGATTTCGGCACCGACCGGGAACAGCTTCCGCGGCTGAGCTTCGTGGCAGTGGAAGCCGGCCGCTTCGCGCCCGCGGCAATCCGCGGCAAGGACGTGGTGATCGGCGCCACCGCGATCGAGATGGGCGATCGCTATGCCGTGCCTTATTGGGGCGTGATCCCGGGCGTGATCATCCAGGCGCTGGCAGCGGAAACGCTGCTGCGCGCCGTACCCGTCGACGGCAGCACCATGGTCGTCCTGCTGGTGGCCGCCGTGCTGGCGATGGGCTTGCTGGCGTCGCGCACGACACCCGTCGCCATCGCCGTCGGCATTGCGGCGCCCCTGGCGCTGTTCGGCATGGCGCTCGGCGCCCAGCTGGCATTTCATCGCCTCTACCCGCTGGCGGCTGGCCTGGTGGTGCTCGCGATCGTGAGCGTCGCGCGGATCGGCCTCAACCTGATGGCACGGTTCGACCGCCAACGCAGCGTCGACGAGGAGACCGGGCTGCCCAATCGGCACGCCATGGTCCGCGACGCCGCGCAGCGTGCCGCGGCGCCGATTGCGGTGGTGCTGGTGAACAACTTCAGCACGGTGGTGACGCTGCTGGGCACCGCGGCCGGGCACGATCTGATGCTGAGGCTTGCCGAACGCCTCGCGCTGGTCGGGGCGGGCGCGGTGTACCGGCTCGACGACCGGCTGCTCGCCTTTGAATTGACCGCGGCGCCGGCCGAGCTGCCGGAGGCGGTCGCGCAGGTGCAGCAACTGCTGGCCCGACCGGTCGAGATCGCCGGTCGGCCGATGGACGCTGCCGTCCACGTTGGCGTGTCGGGCGCCGCGGACGACATGTCGGTGCGGCTTGCGGCGGCCACCCACGCGGCCGGCCAGGCGCTCGACCGGCGGACCTTCTGGCAGCACAGCGACGTCGACGTGGAGGCGCTCGAACTGCGTCTCGTGCTGATGGGCGAACTCGATCACGCGATCGGCAGCGGCCAGATCGAGGTGCATTACCAGCCAAAGCTCGCCCTCGCCGACGATCGGATCACCAGTGTCGAGGCGCTGGTCCGCTGGCGCCACCCCGAGCGGGGCATGGTTCGCCCGGATCTGTTCATCCCGCTTGCCGAGGAAGCCGATCGGATCGGGCCATTGACGCTGTTCGTGCTCGGCCGCGTCATCGACGACCTCGCGGGATGGCGCCAGGCCGGCATCGATCTGTGCGCGGCGGTGAACCTTTCCGCCATGCTGATCGCCGAGCCCACGTTCCAGGCCGCAGTGAGCGAGTTGCTGGACGACGGCGACGTGCAAGCCGACCGGCTGATCTTCGAGGTGACCGAGTCGGCCACGCTCGCCAACCCGGAGCAAGCGGCGCTGCACCTGCGCGGCTTCCGCGATCGCGGGGTCGCCATCTCGATGGACGATTACGGCACCGGCCAGTCGACGCTGACCTATCTTCGCCAATTACCGTTGTCCGAGTTGAAGATCGATCGCAGTTTCGTCCAGCACGCTCACCTCAACCGCGCCGACGAGCTGATGGTGCGCTCGACGATCGATCTGGCTCACAACCTTGGGCTGAAGGTCGTTGCGGAGGGTATCGAGGAAGAAGGCTGCCTCAACCTGCTCAGGCAGGCAGGCTGCGATATGGCGCAAGGGTATCTGATCAGTCGGCCCTTGCCCGCGGGCGATTTGCAGCGCTTGTTGATCGAGGGATTGCGCGGCGCATGGCTACGCGCCGAGCACGGCGCCGCACCCGCGCTACCATCCTTTACCGCCTGACCGACCGCACGCTGCCCCTGCTGATCTTGCGGCACGCGGGTTGTGATGAACGATGAGCAAGCTAAGCGCGCTGATGATAACGCTTCACGCGACGGACCGGATGATCGAGGGCAGGATCGTGTCGCTTGCGGAGGCAACTGACCACCAACGGCTCGCCAGAGTGGCTGATTTCCAGTTGGTGACCCCTACGGGAGGGATCAGCAGGAACAGAGAACGGCAGATTTCCGCCATTTTGTCCTACCCGATAAAGCCTCGCTGTACCACTACGCTGTACCAGCAGGGTTGATGATGTGTCTGCTTAGCTTCCATTGGCTCAGACTGGAAGAGTGAAATGCGTTCATGCATCCAGAGAGCCCTGCTGCCCGCCAAGTTGTCACATGACTGCCCGGAGCCGATCCAGCTCTCATCAGTGCCCGGTTTCCGACCAGTTTGCAGAAATCATTCGTGGAAGCACGCCGGTGTGATGGTTAGTAAAGCCGGACCGACAACTCGGCATCATGTGGCACAGTATATCGGTGCATGGCGACGCAACTACTGATTAGTCCGATCTTTTGGCTAGGCGACCCATAGCGGTGAAATCAGCATTTGTCAGCAGCGGAAAGGTGACAAAGCTGGCCTCTTAGTGCAGCTAACGTCGGCTTGCTTGGTTGACAATGAGCATGGTTGAGCCCTTAGACATTTGGCTCGCTCGCCCGAAAGGGGCGTTAAGCTTCTGCTCCTTATGCTTGCCGGAACCATATGACCGACGCAATCAACACCGTTGAACTGGCCACTGAGCTAACGATTGCCTGGCTTGGCAATCCTAATACCCGGACCTCCGCGGACGATGTGCCCGCATTTCTCGCGTCGATGCACGAGGCAGTAAAGAAGCTCGACGCTCCTGATGCGCTCGACTCGCAGGCCGTTCCCGCCCCAGCATACACGCCCGCCGTGTCCGTACGAAAGTCGCTGGCGAGCAAGGATTTCATCATCAGCATGATCGACGGCAAGCCGTACAAGACGCTGCGTCGACACTTGGCTAAGCACGGTTTGAGCCCGGAGCAATACCGCGAACGATATTATCTAAAGCCCGATTATCCCATGGTCGCCGAGAGCTACAGCGAAGCGCGTAGTGCAATGGCAAAAACCATTGGCCTTGGTCGCAAAGCTGCTCAGCCGGAGCAAGAGCTCGCGCCTGCTGCACCAAAGGCGAAGCGCACGCTTAAGCCCGCATTTCAGGCTGCTACTGACACGGGCGGGAATGGATGATCGCTGCACCTGTCAGTCCCCGAAGCCGGTTCTAAAGCTGCTAAGGCCCGACCGTCTGCTTTAGTGAAGGCGAACAGTGCTAGCCGACATGGTCGAGCGTCGTCGCCTTCCTGAAAAGGTGGCCACTTCACGGCTTAGCGCCACTCGGCTCGGCCTAAGTGGACGAGCGAAGATCGTCCCGTGTCGTCCTATCGACGCTTTGCGTAGATCGTGAAAGATTGAGCGCCATTGCCCCCGCCAAACGAGGCCATAGCCGTCTGCAATCCAGCTTTAACGAGCGTGTTGTGAAGCTTTTCTCCCTGAAGCGCCTCCATCCCGACATTCGCATGATCATTTGTCAGGCCTTCGGGCATGGTGCCGCTGATCTCGCACAACGTTGACGCGCAGCTAACCCGAAGGTCATCCTGGCTGATGTAGGGAACTGGTCTCATAGCGGCTTTGATGCTTTGCTCGGACTGTGCGGCCCACTCCGTGTCGCGCGGCTCCGCGCGAATCCGTTCGTAAAGGGCACGCGGTTCTAAATCGGGATCAGGGAGCGCGGCGCGTAGATTGGCATCATCAGGAACAGTCGGGGTGCCTGTTTGGACACCTGCGATCCTCGGGCTGCCTTCCAAAGGCACGTTCGGCACATGATCAGCGCGTTGAACGGCATGAGTATCTTGCGAGCTTGTGCCTCGCACCACCTTCACGTCACTTTCTATTGGTTTAGTCGCAGGCTCCAATGATAGAGACCAGATGTATACACCCGCGGTCAGCGCGAGCCCAACTGCCGTTGCGCTCGCAACAAATTTCCGCTGTATGGCCACTCCTCGACTCTCCTGCCGCTCGAAGACGGTCTTCAGCGATGATGATAGCAAAGGCAGGCGCCGGTAAGTCGGTGTTCGCTTATCCAGGCTTCAGACGGTCCATCAGGCAGGATCGTTAGCCACCTTTGCCTTGCTCCTGGCCACACTGCGCTCAGAAATCTTGTCGAAGAGAGCTTTGGCGCGCTCCCCATCCTTTCCCCGGAGCGCAGCTTTGGCTTCGTTGAGAAGCCGGTGGTCACTTAATGCCGTGTTGCTCATTTCGACTCCCCGAATGGCGCTCAACAGGTTGGACTTGACGCTCGCTGCTGTCCAGCGGCCGCTTCGGGGATCGAAGATCATTAGGCTAGCGACCGACTTTGGTGGATTACGGACCGACCGCTTTGGGGAAGGGAAGGGCAGTAAGCGGCCCTTCGTTCAGGATCAGGCAGGCGGCAGCTCGGTGCCAAAATCGGTCGTTCGCTGACCGATGGTCATCGACCGAAAGCAGCCTGGCCGTTTCTCGCTTGGTAGCCCTGCGGCCAATGTCAGCCAGGGGTTGGAGTTCCTAGCTGATCCTGTGGAGGCGCAGCGTTCACCGCAGTGGAGACCAGGCTTGTCTTGCCTTCCTGACCTGAACGTCTGACTCCGGGAGCTGACGCCAGGCCGAGCTTTCGATATAATGAATCGAAGGGGATGTATCGGCGGTGATCCCGCGATACAGGTGGGGCATGGCATCGGCGCAACAACTTATTGGTCTCGTTAAGAGCCACGCGGAAGGTGACGCGGATCGGTTCTTCGACCTTGCGATGCAGCTCTCAACGGCCGAGGACCAGAAAGGGCATACGCGCCTAGCCGAGCAGCTACGGCAATGGGCGCATGCTGGGCAGCGTCCAGCGCAGGCGGTTCCTAAGCTGACGCCGATCGCTGCGCCACGCGGTGATTTGGCCCAGTTTCTAGCAGCATCTTATCCCTCGACCCGGCTCGGTGACTTGATCTTGCCCGAGCCGATCGAGGATGAGCTCGGGCACGTCGTCGTCGAGCAGAAGCTGCGGGAGAAGTTGGAGGAGAAAGGCCTCAAGCCGCGCCGCCGAATCCTACTGTCAGGCCCTCCCGGCACCGGCAAAACGCTCAGCGCGCACGGGCTAGCGGGTGAACTGCAATTCCCTTTGTTTACGGTCATGCTGCACGGGCTGATCACCAAGTTTATGGGTGAGACCGCGCAGAAGCTCAAGCTTGTGTTCGACGCTGTGAAGTCGACCCGCGGTGTCTATCTGTTTGACGAAATCGACGCGCTGGCCGCTACGCGCGGCGATGGCAACGATGTGGGAGAAGCCCGCCGCGTCTTAAATTCGTTCCTGCAGTTCCTAGACGAAGATACTGGTCCGTCGGTGGTGATCGCCACAACCAATCTCGCCGAGATACTTGATCGCGCGGTGTTGCGCCGGTTTGATCTCGTGCTTTCCTATGAGTTGCCGGACACTGCCTCGATTCGCCAAGCCCTTGAGCGGCGCCTCATCGGTTTCTCTACGGCACATTTGTCGTGGAAGAGTGTCACGGACTGCGCAAACGGTCTCTCAACCGCGGATGTCATCGCGGCCGCCGAAGACGCCGCACGCCGTGCGGTCCTTGGCGATCGTGAGCGTATCACCACCGTAGACTTGCTGGAGTCGCTGGAGCGCCGCCGCTCGCTGCAGGTATTAGGACGAGGCGGAAATGGCACGCGATCTACCGCACTTTCTTCTGCAGAGTCTGGGAACGCCGCAGCCGTTCCGGTCAAAGGGAGGCGGCGGGGGAAAGTCCCCGAGTGACGTCCTTGATCGCGCCGGGCACGCCCAGGCCCTGCTTTACGCGATCGACGCGCTACCCGCGGTCTCTGCCGAGCTGGCCGGGCTCTATCTAGAGGTCGGAAGCCGGCCGGGCGAAAAGCTGAAGAAGGAGAGTCTGGGGTCGAGCGGCGTCGAACTGTTGCGCGTCACGTCAGAAGTTGACCACGGTGTCACGACCGAGACCGCTACGGTATTTGCAACTGCCAGGGGCATCGAAAACCTCCGTAAGAAGGTTGAGCAGTTCGGTACCGAGAACATGCCGGACAAGGAGAAGGACGGCGTGACGGTGCCCGGCCGACCCAAGAACGCTGATCTGGTGCAGAGCCTGGCGGCGATCGTCGAAGCCGGATTGCGGGCGCTCTGGCGGAGCCCCCCTGAGAAGTTTCCCGCCGATAACCGTTCAATGCACTGGGAAATCTGGCTCGAGCCGAATCTGGACGAGGACTTCGTCACCAAGGCGGTAGGCTATGGCGTCGCGATCGGTGTCGACCGCCTGCATTTTCCCGAGGATACGGTAGTTATCGGCGAGGCCACCCGCGACCAGCTTGCGCTTGCCGTGCGGGGATTGGGCGCGGTCCGCGCGCTAGCGGCGCCGACAGTCACGGCGGACTTCTTTGATGAACTCGACATTGTCGAACAGGCCGCTTGGGTCGGCGACCTCGCGCAGCGTGCTAATTGGCCGGACGGCGCGGATGTCGGTTATTTGACTCTGATGGACACCGGTATCAGTCGGGCACATCCGCTGGTCCAGCCTGTGCTAGCTACGGGTGATCGGCATGCTGCCAATCCGGGCTGGGGCGTGGAGGATCTGAAGGGACATGGTACCGCGCTCGCCGGCCTCGCCTTGTTCGGAGACTTGACGCCCCGGCTCCAGGACATGCTTCCGATCACAGTGGGATACCGACTTGAATCAGTGAAGCTGATCCCTGACGCGGGCTTCAATCCGCACTATTTGTTGGGTGCTGTCACCCGCAATGGTGTGGATGCCGTTGAGGTGACCGAGAGACGACGAACCTTCGCTTTGGCAACGACGACCAGCGACGACACGCCGCATGACGGCGCGCCGACCTCATGGTCGAGCGAGATCGACCAACTCGCGGCGGGCGTATCGGGCATCGGCAATGCGCCACGCCTGATCCTCAACTCGGCCGGCAATACCGACGCGAACAGCTTCGGGGCTGGTCACTATCTTGAGACCTGCGACCACGCAGACAGCGAACTCGAGTCCCCGGCGCAGGCCTGGAACGCGATTTGTGTAGGTGCATTCACCGAGAAGACCATGATGCCGCCTGGGGAGGCGATAGCCGCTCTGGCACCTTTTGGCGATCTCTCACCCGCGTCGCGTACCGCGTCCTGGTCGTCTCAGTGGCCGCTCAAGCCCGACATCGTCATGGAAGGCGGCAACTGGACCTCGGCCATGCCTCCGATGACGCATGGTGCTCTCTCGCTGCTGACGACCAGTCACGAATATCCAATCCGCTCTTTCACCCTCTGCCACGATACCAGCGCGGCGACTGCATTGGCGGCACGACAGGTCACGGAATTGTGGTCGGACTACCCTAAGCTCTGGCCCGAGACGATCCGTGCGCTGTACGTCGCCTCCGCGCGCTGGACCGACCAGATGAAGTCGCATTTGCCCGCAAACCCGCCAAAGGGAGCGTACGCGCCGCTGTTCCGTCGATACGGCTATGGCGTGCCGGACATGGCGCGTGCGCGACGCAGCGCATCCAACGCGCTGACGCTGGTAATCCAGGACGAGATAATTCCCTACGGACTTTCCGAGCTTACCGGCGGCGATGTCCACAAGGAGATGCGGCTGTTTGAGCTGCCTTGGCCAGTCGCGGAACTGCGCAGACTCGGCAATGCGAACGTTACCCTTCGCGTCGCACTGAGCTCGTTCGTTGCGCCCAACCCATCGGAGGCGTCTCGTGGTTCTCGCTATCGCTACGCGTCGCACAATCTCCGCTTCAAGCTAAATCGAGCCGACGAGAAGGCCGAGCAATTCCTTGCGCGCATCAGCAAACTGGCCGATCCCGTTGAAGGCCCAAAGAGCGAGGAGGACGACAGCTGGGAGTTCGGCAGTGTCCGGCGCGACGTGGGCTCGCTGCACATCGATCAACTGACCGGCAAGGCGTCCGATCTCGCGCGTCGCAATCTGATCGCTGTCCATCCGGTCGCAGGCTGGTGGAAAAACAAGGCTCTGCTCAAAGGCGAGCTACCCAAGGCCCGCTTCGCGTTAATCGTTGAGATTGATGCCGAGAACATCGAAGCCGAGCTCTACGCCGAGGTTCAGACCAGCATCGCAGCGATGGCGCAGGTGCAGGCTCAGGCGCAAATCCAGATTATCACTTGATAGGCAGCCCGCAGTGATCGGGAACATACCGTTGCCCGCCCGGACGTTATCAAATCCGTCAATCCGCCGGCTGAACGAATGGCTGAAGTTTGGAAGCAACCGCAGCCCAATGAATGGCCGATTATGGGTCCAGGCCGCTTAGAACCGCCAGTCGGCTCGCGCCCCCTAGCAGACGTCCCGCAAAGAGGGCACGCTCGGGCGCTTATGTATCGCTTTGCTACTTTCCTGCTGCCGTTGCTCGCTGGCTGCGGCCTGCTCGACGGGCCGTCTCGAGATGAGGTTGCGTGGGCCAACTCACCCGATGGTCGCACCCATGCGATCCTGCTGGAAACGGCGGGGCGACAACCTCATTCGGATACGTCATCGAGCTTCATCCGGCAGATCACCAGGGTGAACGGCCGGTGAGCGCGGGCACCTTGTACGGTGCCGTCCGAAGCGACTGCGCCTATGGTGTCGATCTTCATTGGCTTAATCCCACGGCCTTGGCGGTTCGCTTCGAGAGCGCCAAGCAGGTTGACGTTCCAACGTCGGTGTCGGTCGGCGGGCGCCAGGTTCGTGTTATCGCGCAAGCTGGTCACAGGAACGACGCTGCTCCGTGCGGTGGGATGGCGGCCAGCGCGGCGACGGGCAACGTCCGCTAACGCCCTTAGTCGCCGTCTAGTGGCTGTGGCAGTAGCGGCGGTGTGCTATCGGCGTAGGTAAGCCAGTTGCGCCAGATGGTCATGGTCCGAGCCCGGGTGATCCTCATCTGGCAGCCGAGCGCCATGGCACCGCGGATCGTTCCGCCCTTCCACCATTCGTAAACTGCATTGCACTCAGCATCACGATAAACGATCCAAGCTCGCTCCGACGCACGCAGATGGGTAATCCCTACGGTTTGCTGATCCTTCGCCAACCGCGCCACCGCGGCGGTGTAGTAGCGGTTCAGTTCGGCATCGGCACGTGCTAGATCAGCGGCAAGGCACCGCTCAACCTCCGGAGTAGTCGTGCCTCCGCACGGACCAGCGACCGCAATCAGCAGTAGCAGAGCAACGATGTCAGTCATATGTTGCCTCCTCCAATCGCAGCCTGACGAAATCACCTGTCTTGTAGAGCTTGGTCGGCGTTGATGCCGCATGTCGAGTTGCAGCGGCAACGTCCCCTTCCCACCCACCTATTCCCCTTCGGCAGGTCCAATGTGCTCGCTTGAACCTGCCCTTTGGTGGACATTAACCAGCGGCGGGTTTCGGGAAGCGGGCAGGGCGGCCCAAATGGCTACTTCTGGGTCTTTGCAGCAGAGGATTTGACCTGCCGCGCTGCCAACATTCGGCGTCTGAACGGGCATTGCATGCACCGACGTTCGATCGCTCGGCCAACCAGAGCGTCACGGCTACCGGGCCTTATCGACACGCTACTTCGTCTGTCCGAACCAAACAGCCGCGATGACGCTTCCCGAAAGTGGCACCAGTAATTAGAGCGGTCACGAGAGTGGAGTGACACGTGCCTGAGAAAGTACCGTCCGAACAACGTCAGAGGGACGAACAGCGGATCTCGACCGAGATCGCGGGCATCGACCGGCATACCGATCCATTCGTCGCCGCTGTGCATGCGACGCGTATGCCGATGATCATCACCAACCCTCGGCTATCCGATAATCCAGTGGTGTTCGCCAACGACTCCTTCTGTAGGCTGACTGGGTACAGCCGCGAGGAGATCGTCGGCCGCAACTGCCGCTTTCTCCAGGGACCGGAGACGGACCCTGAGACCGTTCGCGCGATCCACGACGCCGTTGAGCGGGTTGAGGCGCTTGAGATAGACATTCGCAACCATCGCAAGGATGGAGAGCCGTTCTGGAACAGGCTGCTGATGGCGCCAGTCTTCGATGCGGATCAGCAGCTCGCGTACTTCTTCGCGAGCCAGGTGGACGTCACCCTCGAGCGGGAGAGGCTCGCCGGCCTTCAAAACGACAATGCCGCGCTGATGGCGGAGCTTACCACGCGGTTGCGCACTCAGCAGGAGCGCGAGCGCGAGCTGGATTTCGCCCTGAAGGCAGGCCGGTTCGGTACCTGGAGCCTTGACCTCCACAATCATGCGCTGACATCGTCCAACCAGTGCAAGGCGCTGTTCGGGCTGTCACCGGCAACGCCGTTCACCTTCGAAGACCGCATGGCAGCGGTGATCGAAGAGGACAGGGAACGCGCTAACCAGGCACTCGAGCAGACCATTGCCAATGGCACTGATTATGAGGTCGAGTACCGAATTCTGCTGCCCGACGGTACTGTGCGGTGGCTCGCAACTCGCGGCCAGGCCTTTTCGGATGCGGAAGGCCGGCCGCAGCGGCTCGCAGGCGTTTCGCTCGACATCACCGCAGTAAAACGCGCCGAGCGTCGCCGTCTGGCGCTGGCCGAGCTAAGCGATACACTACGGGATCTCGATGACGCGACCGACATTTCGTTCGTGGCGGCCGAGGTCCTCGGACGTACGCTCGAAGTCAGTCGGGCGGGATACGGTACGGTCTTCCGCGCCACGGAGACGATCACCATCGAGCGGGACTGGAACGCGCCCGGTATCGCGACCCTTGCCGGCACGCTCTCATTCCGTGCTTATGGCTCGTATATTGAAGATTTGAAGCGGGGCGAAACCGTCATTGTCGAAGACGCTCGCACCGACCCGCGCACGACCGCGACAGCAGGACCGCTTGAAGAGATCGCGGCAAGATCGTTTATCAATATGCCGGTCTCCGAGCAGGGCGAGATGGTGGCTCTGCTGTTCGTCAATCACGATCGCCGGCGAACCTGGCAGCCCGAAGAGCTCGACTTCATGCGGGAGGTTGCGGAACGCACCCACGTCGCGACGGAGCGGCGGCGTGTTGAGCGCGAACTGGCCGAGTTGGCGGCATCCCTCGAACAGCAGGTCGCGCACCGAACAGCTGAGTTGATGACTGCGGAGGAGGCGCTGCGTCAGTCGCAGAAGATGGAAGCGGTCGGGCAGCTTACGGGTGGTCTCGCCCACGACTTCAACAATCTTCTGACGGTGATCCGCGGATCGGTCGATCTGCTGCGCCGCCCTGACATATCGGAAGCACGACGGGATCGGTACATCGAGGCGATTGCCGACACGGCAGATCGAGCATCGCGGCTCACCAGCCAGTTGCTCGCCTTCGCGCGGCGGCAGGCGCTGAAGCCGGAAACGTTCGACGTTTGCGATAGCGTCCGGGTCATCCAGCCGATGATCCGGACACTGGTGGGGTCACGCATCGCGATTACCGTCGAAGCTCCGGACTACCCATGCATCATCGACGCCGACCGCAGCCAGTTCGATACGGCGCTTGTCAACATGGCGGTCAACGCGCGTGATGCGATGGCGGGCGAGGGTTCGTTGACAATGACCGTCGCCATGGTCGACGGGATGCCGGCGGTTCGGGCCCATCCGGCGGTGGAGGGCTGCTTCGTCACGATCTCGGTATGCGACACGGGTAGCGGGATCGCACCCGACAAATTCGACAAGATTTTTGAGCCGTTCTTCACGACCAAGGGAGTTGGCGAAGGAACTGGGCTGGGGCTTAGCCAGGTGTTCGGGTTTACCAAGCAGTCAGGCGGGGATGTCGTTGTTGAGAGCGATGAGGGCAGCGGAGCAACCTTCATCATGTATCTTCCAGCGTCACTCGGCGACGCCGACGTCGATGCGGTCACTTCCGATGCTGGGCCGGCGTTGGCCGCAGGCGCCTGCATCCTCGTGGTCGAGGACAGTCCGGAAGTCGGTACCTTCGCTACCGAAGCACTTAGTGAGATGGGCTACGAGGCTATCTTGGCATGCGATGGCAAAACGGCGTTGGAACGGCTTCGCGACAATCGTGCTAAGTACGACGTTGTGTTCTCGGATGTCGTGATGCCCGGCATGAGCGGCGTCGAGCTCGGGCAGGAGCTCCGCAAGCTCTACCCCGATCTCCCGGTTATTCTCACCAGCGGTTATAGCAGCGTGCTGGCGGAACGGGGCACCCACGGCTTTGAGCTGCTGCATAAACCCTACTCGGTCGACGAGCTCGCCAAGGTGCTGCGGAAGGTGACAGACAGGCAATGACTGCTCAGGCGCTCGGTTGATCCGCGAGTAACTGGAGCAGGCCAAGCAAGATGAACAGGCGTCCGGTTTCGGAAAGCGGTGCGCCCACGCTGGACGTCTGCAATTGGGTCTCGTCAGCTCTTCCGTAACTCGCAAGCTTGTGCCGACACCGCTTTGTCGGCGGTATTGCGGATGTCCTCGGGCGCGTTCGTCAGCTGGGCGAGTTCGGGCGCCTCTACGCGGACCTGCTCGACGCCGGCGTGCCGTTGCCGGCCCCACCAAGCCGCTCCGGCCCGCGCGCTGATGGCGGGCAACAGTTCGCGGGCGAGGCGCAGGAGTTCGTCCGGCGGGATCAGGTCGCGTCCGGCCGCCAGCGCATGCGACAGGTCTTTCGCCAGTTCGACGTTTGTCACCGCGGCCATGCCGGCGGTGCGTTGTTCTAGGTCGCGGATCACCTCCTGTCGCGCCCTGGACCACTCGCGCTCCGAGAAACCTTCGATTTCGACGTCGCAGGATATTCGCCGCAGGCCGACAACCGCTGGGCGCCAGCCGCCGGACTTGAAGTTGTCCCACAGCATGATCAACCGGTGGCCCTGCTCGCCGTTCTCGACATAGACACCAACCGTGCCAGGTGCTGCGTCGGGGCGCGTGTCAGTGAGCCGATTGTTGATCGCCTTCATCGCCAGTGCCTCCATCAGCGCCGCCTGGGCCTGCCCGCGACGCGTGGCGGCCGGCGGCAGTAGCGCTGACGTGTTGGTGATCATGGCGACCCGGCGCCCGTCCGAGGCGCCCGAGTAGCTCACCGGGGCGATGTGATCAGCCTGGAAGGTCGGAACCGGCTCTTCGGCAGGCGCGGGTGAGGTCGCCTTCCAACGGCCGAAGTGGCGGCGGACGAGTGCCTCGACGCGCGCCGGGTCCACGTTGCCAACGATCACGATCATCATGTTCCTGGGCCGGTACAGCCGATGGTAGAGTTCGCGGATGACTTCGCTGCTGGCGGTCGGAACGTCGTCCGAGTTCTGCGCGTCGATCACGTCGGTCGGTGAGCCGGGCGCGACAGCCGCGATGTAGCGGGCATAGATGTCGTTGCCCGCCTTTCTCCCAGCCATCTCGCGCATCACGTCAGCGCGCTGCTCGTTCACGGCGTCCGGTCGGAAGGTCAGGTCGGTCGTTCCCTCGCGCAGTAGCCCCAGCAGCGTGTTCAGATCCTCGTCCCGCGTCGTGCGGGTCGACACGAAGTAGTTCGTCTCCCGCCAGCTGGTCGTCCCCGCTGACGGAGCCGGGAAGGTTAAGGGCAGGCCAATGTGGATGAAGTGGCGCCCGTCATCCGGCGCGCCCGTAGTCGGGCTGACGAAGAAGATGTGCTCTATCAGGTGCGCCAGCCCGCGCTCGCCTGGCCGACGCTCGGCGATGAAACCGCCCTCGTTGCGCATGAGCAGGCCAATCCCTGGTTCGTTGTTTCGACGCGGCAGGATCGCAAAGCGGACGCCGTTGGCCAGCCGCCCGGTGACGATCCGGCCCCAGTGCGACTGTGCCGCCACGGGGGCACCGGCCCTTGCAACGAGATCGGAAGCGCTACCCGCGAAAACGGGCACAGTGGTCGCGGACAGAGCCAGCGCTAGCGCAACAGGCCACCGGTTGCCGATCATCAGACCTCCTCACCATTCGGCACAAGGGGATGTCCCTTGCGAACGCCCCGAGATGATCGTCGCCGATGATGTCGGTTTTGAGGCTTGGCGTTGATCGGGCTTGAGGAAGTGCGAGCCTGAATGAGTGGCCGAAGCTAGGAAGCCGGAAGTGGGCCGCGAACGGTCAATTCTGGGTCCTCTTGATCAATCAACCGGCCTTGCTGCCCCAATCGCGATTGAGGGCGAGGGCTGCCAGTGTGCAAAGCGCGCCTGACAGAAGGTAACCGCCGACCGCTACCAGTCCAAAGTTGCGCGCCAGCAGCAAGGCGGCGAGCGGCGCAAAACCTGCCCCGATGAACCATGCCGCAGTTGCCGTGGTACCGGCCCCCGTGTAGCGGTGCCGGGGCGAGAAGCGATCATTCACCGCCCCCGATGACTGGCCGAACGAGAGACCAAGAAGGACAAAGCCCAGGATCATATAGATCCATTCGCCGGAAGGCCCTTGGCCGAGCAGCCGCGGCGCGAGGAGGCTAAACACTGCGATCAGCACCGCCGAGATACTGAGCAGCGTGCGGCGTCCGATACGGTCGGACAATATGCCGGACATCGCAACAGCAACGAGTCCGACAGCCGCGCCAACCAACTCGATCTTGAGAAAATGAATCGGTGGCTCGCCGGAGCTGAGAACCGACCAGGAGAGCGGAAACACAGTGACAAGATGAAACAGAGCGAAGCTCGCCAGCGGCGCGAAGGCACCCAGCAGCACGACCTTGCCGTGCTCGCGGAACAGCTCCGAGACCGAGGATGGCTGCAATTCACGACGCTTGAAGAGCTCTTCGAAAGCCGGCGTCGAGATGAGGCGCAGCCGAGCAAACAGCGCGACGACGTTGATCACGAAGGCGACAAAGAAGGGGTAGCGCCACCCCCATTCGAGGAAGTCGGATGTCTTCAGAGCTGTGAGAAGGAAGGCGAACACACCCGTCGCCACGAACAGGCCAATCGGCGCGCCGAGCTGAGGGATCATCGCAAACCAGCCCCGGCGCTCCGGGGGGGCGTTGAGTGACAGCAGGGAAGGGAGACCGTCCCAGGTACCACCGAGCGCGAACCCCTGGCCCATGCGGAAGAGCGCAAGCAGTATTGCCGCGCCGCTGCCTAACTGCGCGTAGCTTGGCAGGAAGGCGAGCGCCGCCGTCGATCCGCCGAGCAGGAACATCGCGATCGTCAGCTTGACACCGCGACCGTGCTTTCGATCAAGCCACATGAACAGCAGTGCGCCAAATGGGCGGGCGACGAACGCGAGCCCGAAGATGGCGAACGAATATAGAGTCCCCGTGACCGCATCGACATAGGGAAACACGAGCGATGGGAACACCAGCACCGATGCGATAGCGTAGACGAAGAAGTCAAAGAACTCGGCCGACCGCCCGATGATCACGCCGACGGCGATCTCACCCGGCCTGATCACATGGTCGCGCGCGTTGATCAGCCGGGCGTCGCGCTCCAGCGGCGTGGAGTTGCCCGCGTCCAGGGTCGTGGCTGCCATCCCGTCTATCCTCTACTCGATTCCGTCCAGAACGCCGTCAAGCCCGAGGAGAGGGCGTGCCGGATCCGGGCTGATGATGATCCTTCCTATCGCCGCGCAAACGACAACACTTTGACCGCGGTCAAATCCGCGCTGGGTGGCGCGGGCTAACATCCACGCATGCGCAGAGCCGGATCAACCATCGCCCGACGGGCCGCCCGCCTACCATTCGTCCTTGTGCCGACATTGCTCGGCGGGTGCGACATGGTCGTCATGAACCCCACCGGCGATATCGCCGCTCAGCAGCGTGACCTGATCCTCTTCTCCACAGGGATCATGCTGCTGGTCGTCGTGCCCGTCATGGCGCTGACGGTGCTGTTCGCGTGGCGATACCGGCGCGGCAACGCGAACAAGACCTACGATCCGCAGTTCGACCACTCGACGACGCTGGAGCTGGCGATCTGGTCGATCCCACTGCTGATCATCATCGCACTCAGCGCGGTGACGTGGACGAGCACGCATCTGCTTGATCCGTTCCGGCCTCTCGAGCGGCTCTCAGCCGGGCGGCCGATCCCGCCGAACACCAGGACGCTGCAGGTGCAGGTCGTTGCGCTCGACTGGAAGTGGCTCTTCATCTACCCCGATCTGGGAATCGCGACGGTCAATGAACTGGCGCTGCCGGTGGACGTGCCCGTCCGCTTCTCGATCACATCGACCAGCCAGTTCAATACCTTCTACGCCCCGACGATGGCTGGGATGATCTATGCCATGCCGGGCATGCAGTCGCAGCTTAACGCCGTGCTGAACAAGTCCGGCGAAAGCTGGGGCTACTCCGGCAACTACACCGGCCGTGGTTATTCCAACATGCGCTTCAAGCTGCGCGCGCTGGCGCCCGCCGACTTCAACAGCTGGGCCGCCGAGATAAAACGCGGTTCAAAGCGTGGTCTCGAGGCGGCCAGCTACGTCGCGCTGGAGCGGCCGAGTGAGAAGGTCCCCGTCATGCACTTCTCGTCGGTCACGCCCGGACTGTTTGATCGGGCGCTGAACGGCTGCGTACAGGCCGGCAAGCCGTGCATGGTCGACGTGATGCGGCGTGACATGGCGCGTGGTGGCGGGGATCCTGCTGACGGTCGGATGGGCAGCGGCATGCCTGCCGGGCGTAACACGGCACCCGCAGGCGCCGACAAGCCGACGCCGGCGTTGCAGAAGACGCCGGAAGAAAAGGGCTCCGGACCCAACGTCACGAAGCCGGCGACGCCCGGCGCTGCCCCAGGCCGGCAGAGGCCTGGAGACCCGCGCAACCGCGACATGTCAGCCGTCGATGCCATCCCCGCCGCCGGCGCCTCGCGCGCCGGACGGGCCTGATCCTAGCCATTCGGGATTATCATGACCGATAACAGCTTTCTCAAGACGATCTTCGGACGTCTCACCTGGGAATCCTTCCCACTCCACGAGCCGATCCTGCTCACAACGTTCATCGTCGTGTCGGTGCTCGGCCTCGGCATCGTCGGCGCGATCACCCGCTTCCGTTTGTGGGGCTATTTGTGGAAGGAATGGTTCACCAGCGTCGACCACAAGAAGGTTGGCGTCATGTACATCATCCTGGCGATCATCATGCTGCTGCGCGGCTTTTCCGATGCGGTCATGATGCGCTTGCAACAGGCTGTCGCGTTCGGGTCGAACCCGGGATATCTGCCGTCTCACCACTACGATCAGATCTTCACCGCGCACGGGACGATCATGATCTTCTTCGTCGCCATCCCGCTAGTCGTCGGCATCATCAATTTCGTCATGCCGCTCCAGATCGGCGCGCGCGATGTCGCATTCCCGTTCCTGAACAATCTCAGCTTCTGGCTAACGGCGGCAGGTGCAGTACTGACGATGATCTCGCTGTTCGTTGGCGAGTTCGCGCGCACGGGCTGGCTATCCTACGCACCGCTCGCTGAGCTGGCATACAGCCCAGACACGGGAGTGGACTACTATCTGTGGTCACTGCAGATCGCGGGCGTCGGCACGACGCTGTCGGCGATCAACATGGTCGCCACAATCGTCAAGATGCGTGCCCCCGGCATGACCATGATGAAGATGCCGGTGTTCTGCTGGACGGCACTGTGCTCGAATGTGCTCGCCGTAGCGATCTTTCCGGCGCTGACCGCGGCGTTCTTCCTGCTGATGCTCGACCGTTACGTCGGCACCAACTTCTTCACCAACAGTCTCGGTGGTGCGCCGATGATGTACTGGAACATGGTGTGGATCTGGGGCCATCCGGAGGTGTACGTCCTGGTCCTGCCCGCGTTCGGCATATATTCCGAAATTACCGCGACCTTCTCAGGCAAACCGCTCTTCGGCTATTCATCGATGGTCTACGCGACGGTCGTCATCACCATCCTGTCCTATCTCGTATGGCTCCACCATTTCTTCACCATGGGAGCGGGCCCTAGCGTCAACAGCTTCTTCGGCATCGCGACGATGGTCATTGCCATCCCAACCGGCGCGAAGATCTTCAATTGGCTGTTCACCATGTATCGGGGCGATATCCGTTTCGAGCTGCCGATGATGTGGGTGGTGGCATTCATGCTGACCTTCACGGTCGGCGGCATGACCGGGGTGCTGCTTGCCATTCCGTCTGCCGATTTCGTGCTCCATAACTCGCTGTTCCTGGTTGCGCACTTCCACAACACGATCATCGGTGGCGTTGTCTTCGGGCTGTTCGCCGGCATGGTCTACTGGTTTCCCAAAGCCTTCGGCTTCAAGCTCGACGAGTTCTGGGGCAAGGTCGCGTTCTGGGGCTGGGTCGCGGGCTACTGGATCGCATGGACGCCGATCTACATCGTCGGGCTCATGGGCACGCCGCGCCGGGTCAACCATTTCGACGATCCCTCGCTGCAGCCATACTTCATCATCGCCGCGATCGGTGCAGTGATTATCCTGATCGGCATTCTCGGTTTCGTGATGAGCATCGTCATGGGCTTCGTGAAGCGCAAGAAACTGGCCGACGCGACGGGCGATCCCTGGGGCGGCCGGACGCTCGAATGGTCCACCACCTCGCCTCCGCCGGCCTACAACTTCGCCTTTACGCCCGTCGTTCACGAGCTCGATGCCTGGTACGACATGAAGAACCGCGGTTACGAACGTCCCGCTGGCGGCTTCCGCCCGATCCACATGCCACGCAACACAGGGGCGGGCGTGATCCTCGCCGGCCTGGCGCTGGGCCTCGGCTTCGCCATGGTCTGGTACATCTGGTGGTTGGCGGCGCTGTGCTTCGCAGGGTTGGTCGTCACGGCCGTCGGACATACGTTCAATCTCAAGCGTGACTACTTCATTCCTGCCGACGACGTCGGGCGGACGGAAGCCGGGCGCCTGCCGCTTGTCGAAGGGATCTGACATGACCGATCATGCCCTCCAGCGCGGCCAGACCGCCGACCCGACGTGGCACCTCGCCGAAGAGGACGAACACGACCACGGTGGCAACGGCGCGACGCTCCTCGGCTTCTGGATTTACCTGATGAGCGATGCGCTCATCTTCGCCTCGCTGTTCGCGATGTATGGCGTAGTGAGCACCGGCTACGCCGGAGGCCCAGTGCCGCGCGAGATCTTCGACCTGAAGCTGGTTGCGCTCAATACCGCCTTCCTGCTCGCCTCATCGATCACCTTCGGGCAGGCGATGCCGCACCTGGAGGCGGGCCGGGTTGGCCCGACCCGCTTCTGGCTTGCGGTCACCGGGTTGCTCGGCGCCGCGTTCGTTGGCGTGGAGTTCTACGAGTTCTCTCACCTTATCGCGGAGGGGGCAGGGCCGCAGCGCAGCGCCTTCCTGTCGGCCTTCTTCACGCTCGTCGGCACGCACGGCGCACACGTCACGGTAGGTCTCATCTGGATCGTCACCATGCTCGTCCAGGTCGGCCAACACGGTCTAAGTCCGCCAATGAAGCGTCGGCTGATGTGCCTGTCGATGTTCTGGCACTTCCTCGACATCATCTGGATCGGTGTCTTCACCTTCGTCTATCTGTATGGAGTCATCCGTTGAGCCGCTCTTCGATCGAGGGAGACGCCGCGCTCCACAACCACGGCGATACGCACGGTCACGGCAGCCGCAAGGCATACCGCGTCGGCACCATCCTTTCGATCCTGCTGACGGTGGTGCCGTTCTGGCTCGTCATGTCGGGTAGTCTGCACGATTCCGCGACAACCGCAGCGCTCATCTTCGCGATGGCGCTGGTCCAGATCGTCGTCCACGTCGTCTGTTTCCTTCACCTCGACACGCGATCTGAGGGAGGTTGGACGCTGCTCGCCTTCCTGTTTACGACCGTGATCGTGGTCCTGACGATTGGCGGGTCGATCTGGGTCATGTATCATCTTAACACCAACATGATGCCGATGCCCGGCGGCACGATGGGCCCGGTGCGCTGAGCGGGGAAGCAGGGCGACCGAGCAAGATCGGGGCAATGCGGCGCAAGCGATGGGCGCTCGCGGCGCTGAGCGCGGTGATGACGCTGATGTTCTTGTCATTAGGCATCTGGCAGGTTGAACGCCGCGCGTGGAAGCTCGCGCTGATCTCGGCAGTTGAAGAGCGGGTCCACGCACCGCCGAGGTCTGCGCCGCCTCCATCCTCCTGGCGAAGCCTCGACGCCAGGCGAGACGCTTACCTACATGTCACCGTACGGGGGCGGTTCCTCAACGCCGCGGAAACACGTGTTCAGGCCCTGACGGAGGATGGTGCGGGATTCTGGGTGATGACGCCGCTGCGCACCGAGACCGGCTTCGTGGTGCTCGTCAATCGCGGCTTCGTTCCGCCCGAGCGTGCCAACCCTGCAACACGCCCTCCCGTCGGCGGCGTGGTCGACGTCACCGGTCTGCTGCGGATGACCGAGCCGGGGGGAAGCATTATGCGCTCGAACCAACCCACACAGGACCGTTGGTTTTCGCGCGACGTCGCCGCCATTGCCCGCGCTCGAGCACTGCAACAAGCAGCCCCGTATTTCATCGATGCGGATTCAACCGCAAACGCCGGTGGATGGCCGCGTGGCGGGATGACCGTGCTGAACTTTCCGAACAACCACCTGGTCTACAGCATCACGTGGTTCGCCCTTGCGATGCTGTCGCTTGTAGGCCTAGTTCTGGTTCTTCGCACTCCGAGGGTTCGGGCAGGTCCTCAGCACTGAGCGAGCGGGCGATGTTCCAGGCGACGGGGTTGCGTGGGCCGGTACAAGCGGCCAGATCTCGTCGACTGCATCCTGGCTCCCCCGCGAGACGCAGGCCGGAAGCGTCGCGGAGTTCGCGAGCAATGGATGGTCAGGAGCGCGAGTGCTCTGTAGGCGAAGCCGTTTGAAGCCCGGCACGCTCCTGCTGAGGTGAACGCGGCGGATCAGCTCGTGGGATGATCCAGCGGTATGAGGGCACACACCTTGCGGAAGGCAGAGTGCCACTTCTTCTGGCGATTAACCGCCGTCTTCGAAACGCTTCGGTTGACGCTCGTGGATCGTCCCGAGCCCAACACGAGATTAGCCAGGGTGGTCCGGTTCGACGTTAGCATCCTTAGGCGCCCAGAGCCTCGACGTGGCGGTCGAGCACTGGCGGCGAGGTTCACGGAAAGAGCATTACGCGCGTCCAGCCGTTGTCTTCCCGCGTGAACAGGTAGCGACAATGCAGACGGCTTCGGCCTTCCTGCCAGAATTCCCAACGCAGCGGCGACAGCGTGAAGCCACCCCAGTTCGGCGGCCGTGGCACGACCTGTCCGATGAAGCGCACCGCGACTGCGGCGCACCGTTCGGCCAGAATTTCTGGATCCGGACAGACTTGGGACTGGTCGGATGCCCATGCGCCGATCTGGGAGGCACGGTCTCGTCCGGCGAAATATGTGTCGGAAGCCTGTTCCGACGTTCCGGCGACAAGTCCTCGAACACGTACCTGACGCCCGAGCGTTTCCAGTAGAAGCATAGTTTCGCGCGGGGATGAAGGGCGAGGGCTTCAGCCTTGGGGCTCTGATAGTTGGTAAAGAAGGACAGGCCGTCGGGGCCGTGATCCCTGATGAGCACAATGCGCCCCTCCGGCCACCCGGCGGCATCGACGGTCGAAAGCGTTGCCGCGTCGGGATACGCACCTTCAGCGTGGCGCGCGTCGCCGAGCCACCCCCGAACAGATCCAGTGGGGAGCCGAGAGCCTGATCGGGAACACTGCCCGCGATGGTCTGCTCCGACCACTCGCCCGTGGGCAGCCCGTGCATGTCGTCGTTCATCGATCAACCTTCCCGCGTGGGGCAGTGGCGCAAGCCGCCGCGCGGGGAAGCTCCCCGCGCGGCGTAGTTTCCATCGTCATCTGGACAGCAGATTACAGCCGAATGCCGAGGCCCGCGCCGAACACCAGTGGATCGAGGCCCAGCTTCACCCGCTGCGTTCCCGCAGACGTCGTGTCGAGGCGCACCTTCGTGTCGATGTCGATGTACTTGAGGTCGAGGTTCAGGAAGACCTTGGGCGTGATGTCCACATCGATCCCCGCCTGCGCCGCCCAACCGAAGCTGTCGTCCATGTGGACTCGGGTCCGCCCCACCGCCGCCTCCAGCCCGTCCGACGCCTTCTCGTTCCAGAAGATGGTATAGTTGATGCCGGCGCCGACATAGGGACGGATGTGCTTCCCGGGCGCGAAGTGGTATTGAGCGGTGAGGGTCGGGGGCAGTACCCAGGTCGATGCGAGCTTGCCGATGCCGCCCGTCGTACCGGTTATGCCGCTCGCGCTGTGCTTCGTGGTGGAAGCGATGAGTTCGAAGCCGACGTTGTTCGTCGCCATGTAGGTCGCGTCGACTTCCGGCATGGCGCTGTCATCGACCTTGACCCGCTCGCCCGGGAAGGCGGGTAGAACGCTGCCGGAATGCTCGTTGGGCGCGACGAGGATCGCGCGCGCGCGAAGCAGAACGTCACCCGCCCGGATGCCGACTCGCTCCGCAGCCGGTGCTGCCTGCACATCCGTCTGCGCCGATGCCGGGACCGCAGTCGCCGCTGCTGCCAGCGTCAGCATCACGCCAACGCTTCTGAACGTATTCATCGCCGATCTCCTCTGTTTCGGGCATGAGGACCGGATAGGAAGAGCGCAGCGGTCGATCCTTGACCGCGGACAAACGCGGCTTTGACCACGATCAAAGTCCATCGAGAACGATGCGCACATGAGCGTCGCCATGTGGACCTATCATCCAGACCTGCTCGCGCGGCCCGTACCGCGCTACACCAGCTATCCGACGGCCGCGGAGTTTGACGATGCTTACGGCCATGCCGACATGGCGACCGCGCTTGACGCGCTTCCAGCAGACACGCCGATCTCTCTCTACCTGCACATCCCGTACTGCCATGCGATCTGTTGGTACTGCGGATGCAACACCGGCGCCGCAAACCGGACCGCGCGGCTCGACGCCTATCTTGCGCTGCTCCACGACGAGATCGCGCTGGTGGCGGAACGTCTCGCCGGGCGCGGCAGGGTAGGGCGGATCGCCTTCGGCGGCGGCAGCCCTAACGCGGTGTCGCCCAAGGCCTTCGTGGCGCTGGTCGACCATGTGGTCACGGCCTTTCGTTGCGAAGATACGGTGCTGTCGGTCGAACTCGATCCGCGCGGGTTCGGGCCGGACTGGGCCGCCGCCATCGCCGATACGGGAGTGACGCGCGCTAGCTTGGGGGTCCAGACGTTCGATCCTGGGTTGCAGGCGTCCATCGGTCGGGTGCAACCGGAAGCGGACATCCGCCGCGCTACCGAACTCCTGCGAAAGGCGGGAGTGGGGTCGATCAACTTCGACCTCATGTACGGGTTGCCGGGTCAGGACGATGCGTCGCTCGCGGCGACGCTCGAAAGCACCTTGACGCTTTCGCCCGATCGACTGGCGGTCTTCGGCTACGCGCATGTCCCGAAGCTGATCCCGCGTCAGCGCCGTATCGATGCGAGCGCGCTGCCGGACGCGGCGGGGCGGTTCGGGCAGGCGATGCTTGCGCATCGTCGGCTGACCGCGGAGGGGTATGTGCCGATAGGCTTCGATCATTTCGCCCGCCCCGGCGATGATCTGGCCCGCGCCGCTGCCAGCGGCGTGCTACGCCGCAACTTCCAGGGCTTCACCGAGGATCGGGCCGAGGTGCTCATCGGCATGGGGGTCAGTGCGATCAGTCAATTTCCCGATCGCCTGCTCCAGAATAACAAGGATGCAGGTGGGTGGCGCGCCGCGATCGGGATCGGAAGGTTCGCGAGCGCGCGCGGCGTTCGTCGGACGGCGCAGGATCGCGCCCGCGGCCGTGCGATCGAGGCGATCCTCTGCAACGGATCGGCGAATCTGGCTCATGTGCCTGAGAGGGAGGGGATCCGCGCGCGTCTGAGGCCCTTCGACGCCGCCGGATTGATCGAGTGGCACGGCAGCCTGCTGAAGCTGGCGCCCGACGCGCTTCCCTATGCCCGCTCGGTTGCCGCGACTCTCGATGCGCATCGCGGTGAAAATGCGGCGCAGTTCAGCACTGCAGTCTGAATCCAGGGCAGGCGGGCAGATCTGGGCGGTCCACGGAGGTATGCGCCATGAATGGTAAGCAACGTTCGCGGCTTCGGAGTCCACCTCGTTGCGCTTAGGAAGACAGAACGAGCCATCGCTACTATGGGGTACCCATGGCTCTGACAGACATATGCGTCGACTGTGCGGTTCGAGACCGCTCGTTGTGCGGCAGCCTCGACGATTCCGAACTGAAGGCGCTTAACGCTCTCAGCCAGCGTCGGCATGTCAAGCGAGGCCAGGTGGTGGCATGGGCCGGGGATGAGGCCGTCATCTGTGGCAACCTGCTGGACGGCGTCTTGAAGCTGGTTGCGACTACGGCCGATGGCCGCGAGCAGATCGTCGGCTTGCTGTACCCTGCGGATTTCTTCGGCCAGCCTTACGCCGGCGAGACGGACTTCGACATCGTCGCTCTTACCGATGCCGATCTGTGCGTGTTTCCACGTCCCGCCTTCGAGCGTGTGCTCGACGACCATCAGCGGATGGAGAGGCTTCTCCTCCAGCGCACGCTGGAATCGCTGACCGAAGCACGTGAGCGCATTCTCGTACTCGCGCGCAAGTCCGCTGGAGAGAAGGTGGCGGGCTTTCTGGTCGACATGGCTTCACGGTCGGGCGAAAAGGGCTGCCGGGCGACCGCCCACGGCCCGATCACGTTCGACCTGCCGCTCACCAGGGGGCAGATGGCGGACGTGCTTGGCATGACGATCGAAACGGTCAGCCGGCAGCTTACGAAACTCAAGCTGGAGGGCATCATCGCTCTTCCCAGCGCGCGAGCGGTGACTATCAGCGACCGCGCCGCGCTCGCCGCACGTGCGGAAGCGTCTTGAGCCGTCCTTAGGACAGAACGGAGCGCCTGCGGCCCGCACGATGGCGCAGGCTCTCGGTGAGCGAGAACCGCGCTGCAGCCGTCAGTCGGTGCCGGGCCAGCGCCAGAATGGCTAGCTCCTCGCAGTCCATGGCCTGGCGGCAGCCGTCGAAGAAGCAGCGTAGCATATAGCCGAGCATGTTGGGCGAGGGCCGCTCTGCAATGTCCAGGCTTCCGCGCAGGGCATCCGCCAGATCCTCGGCATGCGTTGCATCTGCGGCATGGCGGGCTTGGACCTGTTCGAGCAGCACCGCCGCCAGTGGATCCGCCGTATCATACATTCGAGTGACATCGGGATAGGGCGGAAGGGTTGCTTCCCCGGGGTCATAGAGCTCCCGAAGGGCGCCGCAGATCTTCTCCACCACCGGTGCGGGGGGAAGCGTAGGCAGGTCGTCGGCACAGCATTCGAGGAGATCGCACAATTCGCCTAGCTGCCGATGATCCTCGACGAGCTGTAGAATAGCGTCTTCCGGTATTTCGCTGGATCGGCTCGTGAGCGGCACGACGCTGCCGCTCGACCAGTGGAGATCCATACCGCCTGCTCCTCTTCCCATCATGCGCGCCCGCAGTGCAAGAACGGCGCTGTGCGGGATCTCCGAGGAGCCGACATTGACCGCCGTCAAAGCGCTGCCGTTTGTCGCGCCTTATGTAGGGCCATGAGCTATGATGTGATCGTGGTGGGCGCCGGGCCCGCAGGACTGGCCTTCGTACGCGGTCTGGCAGGGACAGGCCTGCGCGTCGCCCTGATCGACCGTCAGCCGCTTTCCGATCTCATCGACCCCGCTCCCGATGGCCGCGCAATCGCGCTGACGCATCGATCGGTCGACAGTCTGCGCACGCTGGGCGCGTGGACGTCGATCGACCCTGCCGCGGTTTCGCTGCTGCGCAGCGCGTCGGTGCTCGACGGTGCGTCGTCGTTCGCGCTTCCCTTCGGCACCCAGGATGTCCGCGAGGATCATCTGGGGACCCTCGTCGGCAATCATCACATCCGGCGGGCATTGTTCGCCGTGACGGCGGGGCAACCGGGGCTGACGATCTTCGCCGGGGTCGCCACGGCCGCGGTGTCCACGGACCGGAGGGGAGCGACCGTGACGCTGGAGAACGGGCGTTCGCTGCGCGGGCACCTGTTGGTCGCGGCCGATTCGCGCTTTTCCGACATTCGCGCGCGGCTCGGGATCGCGGCGCGGGTGAACCGGTTGGGGCGATCGATGCTGCTGGCAGAGGTCGAACACGATCTCGACCATCGCGGTATAGCCACCGAGTGGTTCGACTATGGCCAGACCATCGCGCTGCTGCCCCTCGCCGGACGGCGGTCCTCCGTCGTCCTGACGTTGCCGGAGGATGCAATCGCGCGCTTGGCGTCGTGGAGTCCCACCGCATTGTCCACTGAACTCACCCGCCGATCCGGCGAGCATTTGGGCACGATGCGAATGACCGGGCGATCCCACGTCTATCCTCTGGCCACGACTTGGAGCGAGCATTTTGCGGCGACCCGGGCGGCATTGATCGGCGATGCGGCCGTCGGAATGCATCCGGTGACCGCCCACGGCTTCAACTTGGGACTGCGCAGCGCCGTCTCGCTGAGCCGCCTGGTCGGGGCCGCCCGCGCACGGCGGCACGATATCGGCGGGTCCCTGCTTCTTCGTCGCTACGAGGCCGCGCACCGCATGGCGGCCGCCCCGCTGTTTGCCGCAACCGGGGCCATCGTTCGCCTCTATACCGACGAGCATCTGCCGGCGCGGCTTGTGCGGCCGACCTTGCTTCGCGCGGCCGGGCGTATGCCGCTCGTGCGCAGCGGCGTCTCGCGGATGTTGATGCATCGTTGAGCGGCGGCGAGCCTCGATCGGCGCGTTTGACCGGGGTCAAACCCTTTTACCGGCTCCCGTGCGACGCGGCGCAGCGCTGGAACTGGATGAAAGAAGGCTAATGACGCAGCTATCGACCGCTCCGCGGTTCTGGGAACTAACCCACCATCTCGGGCGGATGGGCCTTCGCGATCTGCTGAAGGCATACTTCACCCACTATGCGGTCATCGTCTATCTTTGCCTCGCAGCGCTCAGCCTGGCCGCTGCGGCACGCTGGCCGGCCCCCCTGGTGCCGACGATCGCGAGCATCCTGTTGGTCGTTCTCGCCTACCCGCTTATCTGGTACGTCTTGCATCGCTGGGTCCTGCACAGCCGCTGGATGTTTAAGGTGCCGGTGCTCGCCGGCACGTGGAAGCGCATCCATTACGACCATCACATGGATCCCGACCGGCTGGAGATCCTGTTCGGCGCGCTCTATACGACCCTGCCGACGCTGCTGATCGTGGCGGCGCTGCCGGGATGGCTGATCGGCGGGGCGGGCGGCGCGCTGGCGGGCTTCGCGGCCGGGCTGATTTGCACGGCGTTCTACGAATTCGCGCACTGCGTGCAGCATCTCGGGTGGAAGCCACGCAACCCGTGGCTGGCGACGATGAAGAGGCGCCACATGGAACATCATTTCCATGACGAGGACGGCAATTTCGGGATCACGAACTTCGTCTGGGATCGCCTGTTCGACACGCTCTACAGCCGGGGTACCCGCCCGGACAAAAGTGCCACCGTGTTCAATCTCGGCTATGATGACGACATGGCGAGGCGTTATCCCTGGGTCGCGAACCGGTCCCGGTCTTCTGCCGCCGGGAATCCGCGACGCACCCGCGCAGCGGGCCAGGGTAACGGTGCAGCGGAAAATGCTTTCTCGGCAGCTGCCGATCGGTATGCCGCTCCGATCGGCGGCAACTCACTTCGCCGCGACCGCTCGATCCGGGGAATCGAAGAATGACTGATCGCATCGCCTGCGCCGCGCTCCGCTCCCGTATCACCGACGCTGATACGGCGGCGGCGTTCATACGGCCTGGCGAGAACGTGGCGGCGAGTGGCTTCACCGGATCCGGCTATCCCAAGATGGTCCCCCAGGCGCTGGCGCGGCGGATGGCGGCCGAGCACACGGCCGGACGGCCGTTCCGCGTCAACTTGTGGACTGGCGCTTCCACCGGGCCGGAACTCGACGGCGCGCTTGCCGCAGTCGACGGCATCGCGCAGCGCCTGCCGTACAGCGCCGATCCGGTCGCTCGCGAGAAGATCAACCGCGGCGAGATCGACTATCTCGACATGCACCTGAGCCAGGTCGCGCCGATGGCGTGGGAGGGCGTGCTCGGGACGCTCGACACCGCCATCGTCGAGGTGACCGGCATCCGCGCGGACGGATCGCTGATCCCCTCTTCGTCGGTAGGCAACAACAAGACATGGCTGGACCGGGCGCAGCGTGTCATCCTCGAGGTCAATCGCTGGCAGGATCCTGCGCTCGAGGGCATGCACGACATCTATTACGGAACGCGCTTGCCGCCCAATCGCGTGCCGATCCCACTGGTCCGTCCCGATGACCGGATCGGTACGCCGTACCTCGCGTGCGATCCCGAAAAGATCGTCGCGATCGTCGAGACCGATGCGCCGGATCGCAACCTGCCGTTTGCCGCGCCGGACGATACTGCCCGCGCCATTGCGAGGCATATCATCGATTTCCTGACGCATGAGGTGTCGCGCGGTCGCCTGCCGCCGTCGTTGCTGCCGATCCAGTCCGGGGTCGGCAACATCGCCAACGCCGTGCTGTCCGGGCTGATCGACGCGCCCTTCGAACCGATGACCGCCTTTACTGAGGTGATCCAGGACGGGATGCTCGACCTGCTGGACGCGGGCAAGCTGCGTATGGCGTCGGCGACGGCCTTCTCGCTCAGCCCGGCAGCGGCGGCGCGGCTAAATGCCGACATGAGACTGTACCGCAAGCGGATGATCCTGCGTCCGCAGGAGATCAGCAACCATCCCGAGCTGGTGCGGCGCCTGGGCTGCATCGCGATGAACGGCCTGATTGAAGCGGACATCTACGGCAACGTCAATTCGACGCTGGTGATGGGGTCGCGTATCCAGAACGGCATTGGCGGTTCGGGCGACTTCGCGCGTAACGCCTATGTATCGATCTTCATGACCCCCTCGATTGCTAAGGGCGGCAGGATCTCGGCGATCGTGCCGCAGGCAGCGCATGTGGACCATGTCATGCAGGACGTGCAGGTAATCGTCACGGAGCAGGGCCTAGCGGATCTGCGCGGCCTCTCGCCTCGACAGCGCGCCAAGGTCGTGATCGAACGCTGCGCCCATCCCAGCTACCGCGCTCTCCTTGCGGACTATGCGGCGAGGGCTGATGGCGGCGCCTACGGTCTCCATGCGCCCTCTTTGCCCACGGAGGCTTTGTCCTGGCACCGCCGCTTCATGGAAACGGGAACAATGATGGCCGCTTGACCATGGTCAATGCTTGCGCCTCCGGAAGCGCGCATCGACAGGACGTTGTCAGGAGATCATCATGCCCATCACCGAGTCTCAACCACTTGTCACCCGCGCGGGCGTTCGCCTCCATGTTCGGCGAGCTCGTGGTGCGGACGAGCAGTTGCTTGCCACGTTCTTCTCGCACGTAACGCCTGAGGATCTGCGTTTCCGCTTTCTGACCGGCGTGCGTCAGGTCAGCCGCGAGCGGCTTGCTGCGATGGCGGATGCCAACGATGATCGCACCGAGAGCCTCGTTGCCTTTGATGATGGCGGGGAGATTGTTGCTACGGCGATGCTTGCTGGTGATGCGACGCGGGAACGGGCGGAAGCCGCCATCGCGGTACGTGGCGACCGGAAGGGCCAGGGGATAGGATGGAGGCTCCTTGAAACCCTCGTCAGCCATGCCAGGCAAATGGGCTATGCCGCGATCGAAGCGATTGAAGACCGTGCGAACAATGAGGCCCTCGTGCTGGAGCGCGAAATGGGATTTGAGACGTCCTTTGTGGAAGGTGATCCCAGCCTCGTCAGGGTTGTCTGCCGGCTACGGTAAGGTCACCTCGCGCGGTGCGAATGTCGAGCACGGTAGAACGACGTGTACGTGCACCTTATCAAGGGCGGCTAGCAGTATGGCGGGCCAAAGCTGACGAACCACGTCATCAGCGCGCCCACCACCGCATGCTAGCGAGATGAACGAGCGGCGGAAACTGATATGCGGACAACAAGGTGTGAATGGCCGGAAATGGGTCAAATAGGCTGGCTGCTGAACCGTAAGCAGCCAGCCTAATTCATGTTTACGCCAGCGTGCGAACGTTGGGCTCGCGATCCCAGTAGCGCTTCTTCGCAGCCTCAACGAAGCCAGCGAGATCAGTCACTCCCTCGTCAGGTTCGACGCCCGCCTTGTCGAGCAGCGGTTTCGCCTCGGGGTTAGCGCCTATCGCCTTGAGATGACCGAAACCGTCCATCACCCATTGGACGGCCGCGCCCTCCTTGACGAGCTTGGCGGTCGCCTCAGCCGAAAGCACAATTGCGCAGGCATCGACGGTCGGCGAAGGCTGGCCAAACAACTGTGCGTCGGCGGCAACCGCGGAGCCGTCGGACAGAGGCACCTTGCCAATCTTGGGCGCAATGAGCTTGGCCTGTCCTTTGGCCGCGGCAATTGCGCTAGTGAGAGCGTTGAGCGCGCCGGCGTCGGTGCCGTCGGCGATCAGGATGCCAACCGTCCGCCCCTCTAGCGTGTGCTTTTCAAGCGGCCCGCGGATGATGCGCAGCGCAGGCGAGAGGTCCATGTCGAGGACAGGCGCGGCAGTAGGCGACGCGGCCGGCAGATCCATTGCCAAGCCGGCA
>NZ_JALNUP010000063.1 GCF_026540855.1 Sphingomonas sp. GC_Shp_5 | reverse complement strand
TGGTGGCTAGCGGAAAGGCAGCTTTTGGTGGAAGAGGTGGCAAAGCGGACGCATTGCGGTTGCTTCGCCCAAGGTAGACGCATTGGACTACTCAAAGGACTATTACAGCATTTTAGGGGTCGCGCCGCAGGCCGACCCTGTTGTCATTCGAGCCGCATATAAAGCGTTGATAACTAAGTTTCATCCAGACCGAAATCCGTCTGCCGAAGCTCTGCTCGTAGCTAAATCGTTGACCGAAGCGATATCGGTTTTAGGTGATAGTGTACGCCGGCTCGACTATGATCTCAATCGATTGGAGCGGTTAGCTCCGCAGGATTCAACTTTTCGTCGCGGATCTCACAGGATAACGAAGGAAGCAGTTGGAGCAAAGTCGCTTGTTCGCGCCTTCAGCGCGGGGCCTGCGCAGCGATCTAGAACTATCCTGGGCGTCAGCGGCCTGATAGCCCTATTTATTCTATTTGTCCTGGCCGTTTTGATAAGTGGACCGAGCTAGGTCCGCTAGTGGTGGTTAG
>NZ_JALNUP010000062.1 GCF_026540855.1 Sphingomonas sp. GC_Shp_5 | reverse complement strand
GCAACGCGCGTGGCGAGATCCTCATCGACGTTTCGCAAGTTCGCGACCATGGCGAGACGAACGTGCTCCAGCGATACCTTGCTAAGTTCGAACACTAGCGCAGATGCAATATGCGCCTGCTCTGCAGGATCCATGGACCGGAAAAACAGCCGCGCCTGGCTGTAATGATCGGCGAAGCTTTCCGGCCGGATCCGTAGCTTTTGACCCTGCTCCTCTGACGGAAAGGTTTGGTAGCCATCCGGCGTCTCACGCGCACCGGCCGGCTCGCCGGCCTTGGCGAGGCTGTTGGGTTCGTAATTGGCACGGCCTTTTGGCACTTGCATCTGCATGTGGCCATCGCGCTGCTGGTTCAGGAATGGACAGCCTGCCGCCTCGGCGCGCCCCTTGGCCGAGTTGATTGGCAGCTGGTGGAAATTGACGCTGCCCAGCCGCGACAGCTGTGTATCGGTATAGCTGAACAGCCGACCCTGGAGTAGCGGGTCATTGGAAAAGCCGATCCCTGGAACGACGTGGCTCGGCACGAACGCTGCCTGTTCGGTCTCAGCGAAGAAGTTGTCGGGATAGCGATCGAGCACCATTTTGCCGACGATGCGAACGGGCAGCACCTCCTCTGGAATGATCTTGGTGGCATCAAGGACGTCGTAGGGCTGA
>NZ_JALNUP010000061.1 GCF_026540855.1 Sphingomonas sp. GC_Shp_5 | reverse complement strand
CAGCAGTTTTTCGGCGCACGCGTAGGAACGCAGCTCGAGAGCACGTCTCGGGACGTATCGTTTTGTGCGAACGCGCTCGATAAGGAAGGCGCATTCATCGTAGAGGACACTCTACTCGACCCTCTGTTTGCGCAAAACCCGCTGGTAACCGGGCCGCCCTATATCCGCTTCTACGCTGGGGCCCCTCTTCGCGTCGCCTCTGGCCACGTGCTTGGCACCTTGTGCATCATCTCGCCCGAACCGCAGAAGTTGGAGCCGAAGCGAGCCCGCCAGCTCGAAAGCCTTGCTCAATTAGTGATCGATCGCCTCGAACTCCGGCGAAGCGAGCGTCAACACATCGCGCATGAAGCTCACCTTGCTCGCGTCGCGCATTTCGATGAATTGACCGGGCTGCCGAACCGCACCGCCTTTCATGACAGGGCGCGTCAAATGCTTGCTCGCTGTAGCGCGGCAACGGTGCTGCTGTTCGACCTCGATGGGTTCAAGGATGTCAACGACGTGCTCGGCCACGCTGTAGGTGACCGGCTGCTGGCTGCGGTTGGTGAGCGGCTGCGAGCTGAAACCGGACCGGAAATCCTGCTATCGCGGTTGGGCGGCGATGAGTTTGCCCTTCTCGTCCCCGGCATGGGTGATCCTCGTGAGGCGCACAAGGTGGCCACCAGCCTGAGAAACAGCTTTCGCTCAGGCTTTTGCCTGGAAGGTGACGAGCTGCAGCTGGATACGAGCATCGGCATTGCCATTGCCCCTCACCACGGCACGGGAGTTGAAGCACTCCTGATCGCGGCTGATCTGGCGCTCTACAAGGCCAAGGATCAAGGAGGCGGCGCGATTGGCTTCTTCGAACCCCACTTTCGCCATCGGGTCGAAGCAAGGCGCCGAATGCAGGGCGAACTTCGCAATGCCTATGATGCTGAGGAGTTCGTCCTGCTCTACCAGCCTCAGGTCGAGCTCACGACGGGGCGCATCGTCGGTGCCGAAGCGCTGTTACGATGGAACCATCCGGACCACGGACTGCTCGCACCCGGGCAGTTCATCGACGT
>NZ_JALNUP010000060.1 GCF_026540855.1 Sphingomonas sp. GC_Shp_5 | reverse complement strand
TGTTGTTGCCCCTTAAATGGCTGACAGGGCCTCGCGTGTTGTCGCGATGAACTCGCGGGGTGACCTGTAGCCGAGAGCGCGGTGCGGATGCACCTCGTTATAGTGGGCGAGCCAGCCGGGCAGCTGCGCAATAACGGTCTGCGCATCAGGCTTGGGGTTCACGCGGACGTAGTCGCGCTTGAGGGTGCGGACGAACGCTTCGGCCATGCCGTTCGACTGTGGGCTGCTGACCGGGGTCGTGCGCGGGACCAATCCGATGCCGCGGGCGAAAGAACGAGTGTCGCGAGCAGTGTAGCAGCTGCCGTTATCGGTCAGCCATTCGATCGGCTGGGGCACGCGGTTTACCTGTCCGTAGCGGTGCTCGACGGTAGCGACCATCAGGTCCTGAACGTCCCCGGCGGTGATGCCGCCTGTGGTTGCCACATGTCCCATCGCCTCGCGGTCGCAGCAGTCGAGCGCAAAGGCGACACGCACCTTTTCGCCGTTGTCGCAGGCGATCTCCAATCCGTCGGAGCACCAGCGGGTGTTGCGCTGGTCGACAGCGACCCTGCCGTCGTGACGGCGTTCTTCGTGCCGTTCGCCGTCCCGTTGGAGCAGCAGCCCGTGGATCTTCATGACGCGGTAGACGCGTTTGACATTGGGCGCTGCGCGCGCGTTCTTTTCTGCCTGGCGGCGCAGCAGGGCATGAACGCGGCGATAGCCGTAGGTAGGCAGTTCGGCGACGAGCATGCGGATGTCGGCAACCAGCTCGGCATCCGGCAGCGGGGGTCGCCCGCGGGGCCGTGGCGGAGGCCGGTTGCGCATCGCAGACAAATGCGCACGGGCGACGCCGAAACCCTTCGCGACCGCGGTCACAGACCATCCCCGGGCAACGAGGTCGAGCGCAACAGCAGTTTTTTTGGGCCTGCAGCCCGGGACACGGCCTCGCGGAGCAGTTCGTTCTCCATGGCCTTCTTGCCCAGCAGCCGATGCAACTCACGGACCTGCGCCTCCAGCGCCCGGTACTCGGACGCCGGCACCACCTCCTCGCCGGCTGCCGCAGCGGTCAGCGCTCCCTGGCTCATCAGCCGACGCCAGGTGAAAACCTGGCTGCCGCTGATGCCGCGCTGGCGGGCAACAAGTGATACGCTCATCCCCGGCAGATACGTCTCTTCGACAATCCGGACCTTCTCCTCCGGTGTCCACCGCCTCCGGCGCTGAACACCGGAGAGGACGTCGCCCTCGTTGTAACGCCTGGTCGTACCGTCAGTCATATGCCTCACTCTTATCTAAGAGCGAGACCCTGTCAGGTCATTTGAGGGGCCACCTCA
>NZ_JALNUP010000006.1 GCF_026540855.1 Sphingomonas sp. GC_Shp_5 | reverse complement strand
CTTGCGCGCGACCACCGCGGTGAGGATCGCGGCGGCGGCGACCGCACCGACCGCGAGCGATACCACGCCGGCGGCCTGCATAATCGCCCAGAACAGGGCTTCCACAAAACGACCAACGGCGACGGACAATCCGATCATGCCGAGCGGCCTGCCCGAGATTTGCGGCGGTGGCGAGGCGGCAGGGCAAAGATTGTCGCGCCCGTGGGAGGCCTGGCCGGCGGGGGCTTGCCGCGGGTGGCGCCGGGAGGGCAGGGAGCGGCATGGCTAGTTCACCCGAGATCGTCCCCGACAGCGAACACAAGGGCCTGGTCGGCCGGCTGCCGCCCACCTGGCGCGGGCTGGCACTGCTGGCGCGGCTCGACCGGCCGATCGGCTGGTGGTTGCTGTTCTGGCCCGGCGCCTGGGGCGTCGCGCTTGCCGGCGGCACGGTGACGCGCTGGGGGCTGATCGCGTGGATCCTGCTCGGGAGCATCGCGATGCGCGGCGCCGGCTGCGTCTACAACGACATCGTCGATCGCGATCTCGACGCGCAGGTGGCGCGGACGCGGGCGCGGCCGATCCCGAGCGGGCTGGTCTCGATCAAGCTCGCCTGGGGCTGGCTGCTGGTGCTGTGCGCGCTCGGGCTGGTGGTGCTGCTCCAGCTGCACGGGCTGGCGGCGATCGTGGCGGTGGCGAGCATCGCGCCGGTCGCCGCCTATCCGTTCATGAAGCGGATCACCTGGTGGCCGCAGGCGTGGCTCGGGCTGGTCTTTTCCTGGGCGGCGCTGGTCGGGTGGAGCGAGGTGGCGGGGGATCTCTCGGCACCGATGTGGCTGCTCTATGCCGGCGCGATCGCCTGGGTGATCGGCTATGACACCATCTACGCGTTGCAGGATCGCGAGGACGATGCGCTGATCGGGGTGCGCTCGTCGGCGTTGCGGATGGGCGCGCATGTCAAGGGCGGCACGGCGGGCTTCTATGCGGTCGCGGTGCTGTGCTGGGCGGGGGCGATGTGGCTGGTGCGGCCGGACCCGCTGGTGTGGGTCGCGCTGGTGCCGGTGGCGGGGCATCTTTGCTGGCAGGTGGCGACGCTGGTGCCCGACGATGGCGCCAATGCGCTGCGGCGGTTTCGCAGCAACCGTTTTGCGGGCTTGCTGATGTTCCTGGCGTGCGTGGTGGTGGGGACGTCGCTGTAGGCACCGTCTCTTCTGCAGCCGACGTCGATCGGGCCTAGCATCGCCCGGCGGGCATCCCTAAGTCCGGCCGATGCTTACCCCTGACCAGGCGCGCGATCGTGCGGCCGATATCGTGGCCCGTGCGGCCAAGGCTGGCGCCGATGCGGCCGATGCCGTGTTTGCCGCCGATGCCTCGCTCGAGGTGTCGGTGCGGATCGGCGCGCTCGAGGATGTCGGCCGTTCGGAGAGCGAGGAGCTGGGGCTGCGGGTGTTCGTCGGCCAGCGTTCGGCGAGCGTGTCGACCTCCGATCTCTCCGACGCGGCGGTGACGGCGCTGGTCGAGCGCGCGGTGGCGATGGCGCGCGAGGCGCCGGAGGATCGCTGGGCGGGACTAGCGCCGGCCGAGCGGCTGATGCACGGCGCGCCGCCGATGCTCGATCTCGACGATGCCGCACACGGGGATGACGCGGTGTCGCCGATCGAGTTGCGTGCGCTGGCGCAGCAAGCGGAAGAGGCGGCGCGCGCGGTGCCCGGCGTCACCAACAGCGAAGGCGGCGGCGCCAGCGCGTCGCGCTCGGTGTGGGGCCTGGCGACCAGCCATGGCTTTGCCGGCGCCTATGCGGCGACCGGCTACAGTCTGTCGGCAAGCGTGCTCGCGGGCAGCAACGAGGGGGGCATGGAGCGCGATTATGCGCACCACACCGCGCGGCGGCGCGCGCATCTCGAGGCGGCCGACTCGATCGGCCGGCGCGCCGGCGAGCGCGCGGTGGCGCGGCTCAACCCCGGGCGGGTCGCCAGCGGCGCGATGCCGGTGGTGTTCGATCCGCGCGTAGGGTCGTCGTTGCTCGGCCATCTCGCCGGCGCGATCTCGGGCCAGGCGATCACCCGCAAGACCAGCTTTCTGCTCGACGCGCTCGGCACCCAGGTGTTCGCCGCCGGTGTCACCATCCGCGACGATCCCCATCGCCCCCATGGCCTGCGTTCGCGGCCGTTCGACGGCGAGGGGCTGCCGGTATCGCCGGTCGCGCTTGTCGAACAGGGCATGCTCGAGACCTGGCTGCTCGACAGCGCCGCGGCGCGCCAGCTCGGGCTGGAGCCGACCGGCCACGCCGCGCGCGGCGTCGGCGGCGCGCCGGGCGTATCGACGAGCAACCTCTACCTCGACACCGGCGCGGTGCCGGTGGCGACGCTAATCGCCGACATCGCGCAGGGCGTCTATGTCACCGAGCTGATCGGCCAGGGCGTCAACGGCGTCACCGGCGATTACAGCCGCGGCGCGGCGGGCTTCAGGATCGAGAATGGCGTGCTCACCGAGCCGGTGGCCGAGTTCACGATCGCGGGTAATCTCAAGGAGATGTTCCTCCATCTCACCCCCGCGAACGACCTCGAGTTCCGCTATGGCATCAACGTGCCGACCTGCCGGATCGACGGGATGACCGTCGCGGGTGGCTGAACCGGGGCGCGATCTCGCCACCGCGGTTGCGGGGATCGCCGCGGAAGCGGGGCAGATGGCGCTTGCTCGCTGGCGGACCAATTTTCGCCAATGGGAGAAGGAAGCCGGCAGCCCGGTGTGCGAAGTCGACCTCGACGTTGATGCGATGCTGCGGGCGCGGCTGTCGGCACTGCTGCCCGACGCGGGCTGGCTCTCCGAGGAGCGCGCCGACGATCTCGTCCGGCTCGATCACGAGCGGATCTGGGTGGTCGATTCGATCGACGGCACCCGCGATTACATTCGCGGTCGCGAGGGCTGGGCAATTTCGGTCGCCTTGGTCGAGCGCGGCGCGGTAACGATCGGCGTGCTCGACGCGCCCGCGCGGCGCGAGCGCTGGTGCGCCGCGCTGGGCCAGGGGGCGTGGCGCAACGGGGTGCGGCTGCAGGCGGGGACGCGCGACGCACTGCCGGGCGCCCGGGTGCCGACCGACGCCCTGCCCAAGACGGATCGCGACCTGGTCGCGGTGCACAAGCCCAACTCGATCGCGCTGCGGATCGCGATGGTCGCGGCCGACGAGGCCGATCTGGTGGCGACGTTGCGCTGGGGCAAGGAATGGGACATCGCCGCCGCGGCGCTGATCGCCGCCGAAGCGGGAGCAGGGGTGAGCGATGCGGTGGGCGGCGTACTCGAGTTCAATAAGCGCCACCCGCAGGCGTTCGGGGTGATCGTGTCGGCGCCGGGCATCCATGATGCTGCCGTGGCGCGGCTGGCGGATCGCGCCAGGGTGATCCTGGGCAGCTGACGATACGGCGGGCGGGCGTGGCGTCGGCGGAACGATCGTCGACTCGCTTGGATGATACACCATCGTCAATCGCCTATGGCATAGTCAACCGCGACAGCCTTTCGTTGATCAACGCAAGTTGCGGTGGCAAAACATATAGGTCAATCAATGTCATGCGACACAGGCGTAGACTTGCCTGAGTGAAGGCCGCCTGACGTTAGTCACGATGCTTGACTTGTTGGAAAACGTTGCTCAAACGTTCCTGCCATACTCTGGGAGGAGGGTAGCGTGACCTTGATGCCCTACGAGGCCCGAAAGCGGCCATTCGAAATGTGGCTGCGCACGGGGATCAGGCCTGCTGCGGCCCATCCGGACAACCTCGAATGCAAGTCAAACCCGTGGCATGACGAGCGGAACGGGCAGTTCACCTTCGTGGGGGCGGGCAGGTATGTCGGCCAGGGCGGTTCCGCGCGCGGTGCTGACGGCAGACCCAGGAGCGGCGCCCCCGGCGCCGCGGCTCCGGGCCGCGGTTCGTCGACAACAACGTCGGCGCCGGGGGCGCCACCCCGCGACCCAGCTGCGCGATCCGCGAAGCGATCACCGAGCGATGCTTTCACCGGCGGCGGTGGCGGTCGCGGTGGTGGCGCTGGGGCGACCGGAAGGGCCATCTGGCCGGACGCGCAGATGCCTCGATCGACGCCGGCTGCTTCCGCCACGCCGACGGCCAGGATTTCTCGTTCGACCACTCCGGCCACTTCGGCCACCTCGGCGACCGCGCTGGCCCGGCCAGCCATCGCCATGGTCGGCGAACGGCGGCGCGTCATCGTCGCCAACGGCTACAATTATGAACTAGAAGCCGGCGACCGGATGAGACACGCATGGGGAGAGGTGTCGCTCACGGCCACGCCCGTGCGGTCGCGGTCACACCAGGCAGCGGCCGGCGGTGCGGATCGGCGGAAGACCGATGATGGCGGACATTATATCGCGGCGCGCTTCAACGGGCCGACGGAAGCCTTCAACCATTTCGCGCAGGACGCCAACTTCAACCGCGGTCGTTATCGGGCGTTTGAGGAGCAGTTGGCGACCGCCAAGAAGCAGCACAAGAGGGTGACGATATCGATCGTCCCGCACTATCATGGTGGATCGCGACGACCTTATGAGCTGGATGTTTTCTTCTCCGTTGATGGCCATCTGAAAAGTCTGAAATTTCCTAACGCGCCAACGGAGGTGAACCGTGACAAACGATGAAACTGGACGGCTGCTTTCCGAGATCGGTCAACTACTGGCGCGGGACACGGATTATCCGTTAGACGGAACCCTGCTGTATGCCGAGGTTGATGATAACTACGTGGCGCCCTCCATCTACAAGAACACGCCGGACCAGATCGTCTACCGGCATCCCGATCTCCGGGACCTTGGCGATGCGTTGCTCGATCTTTGGCGGGCGCAGACCGGCAACGCTCGCTGGGAGGAAATTGAATATGTCCTCAGCGACGGCAAGTTCGACGCCACCTTTACCTATCCGGACGAGATCGATCGCGACGAGGATCGGATGGACCGGCGCGACCGGATTGTGAAGCGACACTTTGGCGACAAGCCGATCTTCTATCCTCCGTGGCCGTATGACGACGACGTGCCTCGCTACGAGCTGTAGCGTCGGCTTGCTGACGGTGCGATCCGGAGAGACCCCGTCACCGACATTCTTCTGGTGCCGTGCGGTGTGTCCAAGCGCTGACCTATGACGGGCCGTTGCGGAGGCGGAACGCTTTGGCGTTTACCTACGTTTGTTGCTCAACGATGGCTGCCGTGGCCGTCGGATGCTTGGAGAGCTTATATGTTGTGGACCATCGCCGTCATTCTTCTCGTGCTCTGGCTGCTGGGCTTCTCGCTCCACATCGCGGGCGGCCTGATCCACATCCTGCTCGTGGTTGCGCTGATCGTTGGCCTGATCCAGCTGTTCAGCGGCCGCCGCGCGGTCTAGTCCTCACCCGGCGCCGCCTGCCCTTGGAAGTAGGGCGGGCGGCGCCGGACGCGCTTAGTGGACGAAGCGGGCGACGACGTCGCGGTAGCTGCGGCTCACCTTCACCGAAGCGCCCGAATTGAGTACCAGGAAGCATTCACCGTTGGTGTGCGGCTTGACCTGCTTAACCAGATCGAGGTTGACGATCGTCGAGCGGTGGACGCGCTGGAACCGGCGCGGATCGAGCCGCTTCTCCAAATCCTTCATCGTCTCGCGCAGGATCAGCGTGTTGTCGCCGGTGTAGATGCACATGTAATCGCCGGCCGCGTCGATCCGCTCGATGGTGTCGACGTCGACGCGGAAGATCTGGCCGCGATCCTTGATATTGATCAGCTTTTCGAAGCGATTGGCGCTGACCCCATCGGCATTGCCGCCGCCGTCGGCCATGTCCGCGGCCGCTTCCGGCGCATGCTCGGCGAGCACCTCCTTTAGCTTCTCATTCTCCTCGACGCCTCGCTTTTCGCTGAGCCGCTGGCGGACGCGATCCAGCGTATCGGCGAGACGCGATTCCTCGACCGGCTTCATCAGATAATCCACCGCCTGCGCCTCGAACGCGCGCAGCGCGTGATCCGAATAAGCGGTGACGAACACGAACAGCGGCGGCTCGACCTCCATCAGGCCCTGGACCACCGAGAAGCCGTCGAACCCGGGCATCTGGATGTCGAGAAAGACGAGATCGGGCTTGTGGGTCTTGATCGCGCGGATCGCCTCGCGGCCGTTGGAGCATTTCTCGATGATCTCGACATCATCGTGCGCCTGGAGCCTGAGCTCCAATCCCTGGATAGCGAGCGGTTCGTCGTCCACCAGGATGGTTCTGATCGTCATGCGGCCTCTCTACTCACATCGTCGAGCTGGTAGGGGATGTCGATCTCTACCGAAAACCCCCCAGCCGGCGTCGTACGCGTCTCGAAGCGCTGATCGGGGCCATAAGCCTGGACCAGCCTCTCCCTTATATTGGTGAGACCCACGCCGGTTGAAAGGCTTGGCATGGTGCGGCTTTCGTTCAACCCCGGACCGGTGTCGGATACGCTGATCTGCACGCGATCCCCGGCGAGCCGCACGCGCACGCAGATTTCGGCGCCTTCCTCCTGCGGGGTGACCGCATATTTGATCGCATTCTCGACCAATGGCTGGAGCAGCAGCGACGGCAGCCGCGCCCGCTCGACGCGGGGATCGATGTCGAATTCCGGACGCAGCCGCTCCTCGAAGCGCATCTTCTCGATCTCGAGATAGAGCTTCAGCTGGTCGATCTCCTGCGCCACCGTGACATGCGCGGTGGGCTCGTTGGCGAGCGTGTAGCGCAGGAACGACGACAGCCGGCTGAGCATTGCATTGGCGCGCTCGGTCTGCTTGAGCAGCACCAGGGTGGAGATCGAGTTGAGCGTGTTGAATAGGAAATGCGGGTTGAGCTGGTAGCGCAGCATCGCCAGCTGCGCCGAGCTCGCCTGGGTGGTGAGATGCTCCATCTGGTCGATCTGCTGTTCGACGATCAGGTAGAAGTTGATCCCGAAATAGAGCGCCGACCAGCCCGCGAGCACGGTGAAGCTAACGTAGATGCTGCCGATCAGCAGGGTCAGCGAGATCCCCGGCTGCATGCGGATGAACGAGAAGGTGAAGGCGTCGAGAAAGGCGTAAATCGCGGTGGCGGCGACCAGCGTCGCGACGGTGAGCAGGATCCCAGCGACGCGGGGCAGACGGCGATAGGTGCCGTACAGCGTCGAGAGCAGCAGGGTGATGCAATAGCCGAGAATCGATTCGACGATCACCGGGATGATCCCGTCGAGCGAGAAGCCGTTGGCGATCGCGCCGACCCCGCGCAGCGTCAGATAGCCGCTCCAGCCGACCGCCTGCAGCGTCCAGAAGGCGCGGCTCTTGTTTTCGAAGAACGGCCGCACATTGAGCGCGGTGCTTTGCCCGGGCGAGAGCGCGGGGCGCGGGGCGGGGGGAGGCGTCGCCATGATCTGCGGGCTCTACACGGGTGGTGGGAGGAGGCCAAATCCGGCAGCGGGCGCGGGGCAAAAAAAGGCCGCCGTTCCGTGGGGAACGGCGGCCGATTGGGTCCGGTGAGGAGCCGCTCGTCGTTAGAAGGTGAAGCGGGCGCCGAGACGGATGGTGTAGAGCGACTGCGACACGTTGATCGCCTTGTCATTCGGAGCGACGTACGCCGAGTAGCGATACTGGACGCAGGGCTGAGCCGAATTGGCGGCGATCTGTGCCGACGTCGGGGTGGCACCCGTCGCTACCGCAGTGGTGAGACACTGCACGGTGATGACGCCCGCTGTCGCGTCGTTGAAGGTCGGGCTGACCTGGCGCAGGCCACCCCAGTTCTTGTTGAGCAGGTTGGTGAAGTTGTTAATGTCGGCGAACAGCGACACGCGCGACCCACCGATGAACGTCGGCAGTTCCTGCTCGAGGTGGAGATCGATGACGGTGTTGGCGCGGCTGCGAGCGATGTTCTTCGCCGCGATCTTGCCGCGATACTTCTGGAGGCTGGTGCCGTTGATGAGGGCGTCCAGCGAGTTTTGCGTGGCAGTCGAGTCATAGCTGACGATGGCATCGTTGAGGCCGGTCGGCACGTACAGCAGATTGGTCGACTGATTGGCGGTCAGCACCGTGCCGAACACCGGCGATCGGTTGGCCGTCTGGTCGTTCATCGTGAAGCTGTACGGCTTGCCCGCGCGGGTCTCGCCGAAGAGCTGCAGCGTCGTCTTATAATCCTTGTAGAACGCGTGCTGGTATCCAACCGAATATTTGAACGACCAGGTCGTCTGCTGATCCGACGTGCCCAGCACGGCGTTGTTGGGATCGCTCAGCACCTGAAAGCGATAGTTAGAGTTGATCGTCGACGACGACGCGTTGCTGACGTCGCGAACGTCCTGCAGCGTGTAGCTGCCACCCAGCGACAGACCGAAGTCGAAGGTCTTGTCGATGCGGATCACGCCGATGTGGCTGCGGCCCTTGGAGGTGTTGGTGGACAGGATGTCGTAGTTATTGTCGCTGAAGCCAGCCGGGCCGGCGATGTTGCCATAGCGCGGGCGGCCGTCGGGCAACCGGCCGATCACCACCGAACGGGCATCGGTGAAGACCACGGCGTCGATCGTGTTCGAATAATAATAATCGAGGCCGATGTTGAAGCCCATGAAGGAATAGTCACCCGACAGCGTCGCCTTGAGCGAGCGCGGCAGGTGGAAATCACGGTCAAGCGCGCCGGTATTGGTGCGCGGCAGGCTGGTGTTGCCCGTCACGTTGGAGGCAACCGTCTGCAGAGCCGCCGGCACCACGCCGGTCACGTTGTTGAGCGCCAGGTCGCAGGTCGAGCCCGCGGTGTTGCAGGTCGCGTCTCGGTTGATGGTCAGCGAGTTGGTGGTGATCGTGTTCGAGAAGCTGTTCGACATGTAGATGTCGGGCGACCCACCGCCGAAGATACCGGCGCCGCCACGCAGCTTCAGACCGTTGAAAATGCCGCGTGGGCGGAAAGCGAAGCTGATGCGCGGCTCGATCTGATCCAGACCCTTATAGGTCTTGGTGTTCGGGAAGCCGTAGCGTGCCTGGAAGTACGGATTGTAGATCGGGTAATCGTCCATCGCATACATGCTGTAGCGCGTGCCGTAGGTAACCGTCAGATCGGGGTTGACCTGCCAATCGTCCTGGAAACCGAAGGTATATTGCGTGTAGCGGAAGTCGGCGGCGGCACTGCCCGGGCCGTTGATCTCGGCCGCGTAGACGAGTTGATTGGCGCGACCTGCCTGATAATCGGCGAGCGAATCGAAGTACCAGGAGCCGAGGCTGTTCTGCACGAAGTTGTTGAACGTGCGGTTTTGCGTGACCTCGCCCAGCAACTTCACTTCATGCGAGCCAGCACGATAGCGGGCCATGATCGAGCCGCCCCAGGTGTCGAAGAACAGCTGGTTGGTCTGGCGCGAATTGTCCGGACCGAAGAAGATGCGCGGCACGCCGGTGGTGCAGGTCGTCGTCGAGCCGGCGGACGTGGGATCGATGCAGACTCCGAGTTGGCCCGAGGTGCGGCCGTTGAGCGGCTCCTGGCCACGCTCCTGATACTTGTAGAGGCCGCGGATCTCGGTCGAGAACTTGTCGGTCCAGTCCGAGTTCAACTGGACGATGCCGGCGCGCAGCAGCTCGGTAAGCGCGTAGGCGTTCGAGCTGAGGCCGTAGCTGGGTGTCGATGCCGACAACGAGGTGTTGTTCTGGCTGACGAGCGAGTCATAGGCATTGACGTATGACAGCGACAGCTTCTGGCGGTCGGTGATGTTCCAATCGATCTGGCCGACGATCTTTTCGTCCTTGCGCGGGTTGACCACAAGCGAGTTGCCCGGATCGACCGAGGCGTAGCGGGTCGACGCATCGGTGAGGTTCACCACATTGTCAATCGCGCCCTGCGTTAGGCCGGGGATCTGCGCGACGAGGGTGCTGAACGGACGCGGATCGGTGTTGCGCTCGGCGGCGACCATGAAGAACAGCTTGTCCTTGATGATCGGGCCGCTCAGGCGCGCGCCATAAGTCTCGCTCTTGTACTTGGGGGTGATGATCTTGTTGGAGCCGATCTGGTCGCCCGAGAGGCCATCGGTGTTCTGCGAATAGAAGCCGGTGCCGTGGAACTCGTTGGTGCCCTTGAGCAGCGTCACGTCGATCGCGCCGCCCTGGAACCCCGACTGGCGGAAGTCATAGGGAGCGACCGACGTCGCGACCTGGCCAATTGCGTCGAACGGGATAGGTCCGCGGTTGGTCGGGCTCGCGTCCTGGTTGAGGCCGAAGGTATCGCCGACCTGCACACCGTTGATGGTGAAGCGGTTGTAGCGCGAGTTGACGCCAGCGAAGGCGACGGCGCCGCCCCGGTCGCCGCTGCTGGCGCGATCGATGTTGGCGAACGGATCGCGGCGCTCGACGTCGCGCACGTCGCGGTTCACCGAGGCGACCTTGGCGACGTCTTCCTGGGTAAGAATGGTCTGCGGACCATCCGAGCGCACGCCGGCGCCGCGGATGTTCGACGCGGTGACGACGATGTCAGCACCGCCGCTGCCGCCGCTGGTGTCCGCCAGGTCGATCGGCAGGGCATAAGCCTGCTGCACGACCGTATAGATGTCGGTAACGCTGGTGGTGCCCTGGACGCTCGAGACCTCGACCGTGTAGGGACCGCCAGCGCGCAGGCCAGCGATGGTGAAGGCGCCACTCGAGTCGGTGGTCGTCGTCGAGCGCGTGCCCGACTTAACGTCCGTTGCGGTGATGTTGGCGCCAGTCACGGCTGCACCGCCGCTAGTGACCGTCCCACGGATGGACGACGTGGTTTCCTGGGCGGATGCCGCTGCCGGGGCGATCAGCGCTACCGCTGCGACGCCCAGGAACAAATTGTTACGCATTGAAGTTTTCCCCTTTGACCGCCGGTTTAAGCCACGCGTGACTCGTAACCGGCTGTGCCGTTGCTGCGGCCCCTGCCCGGCGGATATTTCCATTCCGTGACAGATTCACCAGCGATTTTGGGGATATGTAACTCGACGTCGCGGCGTTGCAAAAAAGACACGAGTTAGGTTACGTTCGCTTACCTACTGCGTGGCCGCGACCATGACGATCCAATCGGCCTCGCTGATGACCCGCACGCCGAGATCCGCGGCTTTTTTCAGCTTGGAGCCGGCATTGGCGCCGGCGATGACCAGGTCGGTCTTGGCCGACACCGAGCCGGACACGCGGGCGCCCAAGGCCTCGGCCTGCGCCTTGGCCTCGTCACGGCTGAGGGTCTCGAGAGTGCCGGTGAACACCAGGGTCTTGCCGCTGACTTCCGATTCGCGGGTCTCGAACAACAGGTCGGACGGGGTCACCTGGCTGAGCAGGTCGGCGACTGCTTGCTGGTTGTGCGGCTCGGCAAAGAAGTCGACCAGCGCGAGCGCGACCTCGGGGCCGACCTGCTTGGTATCCACCACCGCGGCGAGCAGCTTGGCCATCCGGGCGAGATGCTTGTCGGGCGCTTCGCCGAGCGCGGGCGGGGTGGCATCGCGAACCTCGATCGCGCGGCCGATCATCTCGGTCAGCGCCGCCCAGCTCGTCCAGCGGCGGGCGAGGTCGCGCGCGGTGATCTCGCCGATGTGGCGGATGCCGAGCGCGAACAGAAAGCGGTCGAGCGATGGCGCGCGCTTGGCGTCGATCGCGGCGACCAGGTTGCGCGCCGACACCTCGGCCCAGCGTTCGCGGGCGAGCAAGGCCGCCTCGGTGACGCGGAAGATGTCGGCGGGGGTGGCGATCAGGCCGTCGCGGAAGAAGCTTTCGATGTTGGTGATGCCGAGCCCTTCGATATCGAGCGCGTGGCGCGAGGCGAAGTGGCGGAGGCGCTCGACGCGCTGCGCCGGGCAGATCAGCCCGCCCGAGCAGCGCCAGTCGACCTCGCCGGGCTCGCGCTCGGCGGCGGACCCGCATTCGGGGCAATGGGTGGGGAAGGGCCAGGGCTCGCGTGCCTCGTCGCGGCTGAGGTTCTCGGCAATCTGCGGGATGACGTCGCCGGCGCGCTGGATCACGACGCGGTCGCCGGGGTGGACGCCGAGACGGACGATCTCGTCGGCATTGTGGAGGGTAGCGTTGGTGACGACCACCCCCCCGACGGTGACCGGCTCCAGCCGCGCCACCGGCGTCAGCTTGCCGGTGCGGCCGACCTGGATGTCGATCGCGCGCAAGGTGGTCTGTGCCTGTTCGGCAGGAAATTTGTGCGCGATCGCCCAGCGCGGCGCCTTGGCGACCTGGCCGAGCCGGGCCTGCCAATCGAGCCGATCGACCTTGTAGACGACGCCGTCGATGTCGAACGGCAGATCGGCGCGACGGGCTTCGATCGCGCGATAGGCAGCGAGCGCGTCGGCGGCGGTCTCGGCGCGAGTGAAGCCCTCGGCGATCGGCAGGCCCCAGGCCTGGATCGCGGCGACGACACCGGCCTGGGTGTCGGCGGGCATCGCCGAGGTCTCGCCCCAGCCATGGGCGAAGAAGCGCAACGGCCGGCTGGCGGTGACGCGCGCGTCCTTCTGGCGCAGCGAGCCGGCGGCGGCGTTGCGGGGATTGGCGAACTGGCGCGCCTTGGCGGGGTCGATCGCCTCGGCGAGCAGGCGCGCGTTGAGCGCGGCGAAATCGGCCTTGGCCATGTAGACCTCGCCGCGGATCTCGAACACGTCCGGCGCGTCACCGGCGAGACGGCTCGGGATGTCGGCGATGGTGCGGACATTCTCGGTGACGCCCTCGCCGACCTGGCCGTCGCCGCGGGTGAGCGCCTGGACCAGCACGCCGGCCTCGTAGCGCAGCGAACAGGACAGGCCGTCGATCTTGGTTTCGGCGGTAAGCGCGACCGGCTCGTCATCGGCGAGGCGCAGGAAGCGGCGGACGCGGACGACGAACTCCTCCACCTCCTCGTCGGAGAAGGCGTTGTCGAGGCTCATCATGGCGCGGGCATGGGCGACCTTGGCGAGGTGCCCGGCCGGCGCGGCGCCGACCTGGCGGCTTGGCGAATCGGCGCGAACCAGATCAGGGTAGGCGGCCTCGAGCGCGGCGTTGCGGCGGACCAGCGCGTCATAGTCGGCGTCGCTGATCTCGGGGGCATCGTCCTGATGGTAGCGACGGTTGTGGTGCGCGATCTCGGCAGCAAGCGCTTCAAGTTCAGCGGCGGCCTGATCGGCGGGAGGGAGCGCGGCGGTCATCGTTCAGCGGGGTAGGGTAGGCGCGGCGGGGTCGGCAAGAGGGCGCGTTATCGGTGCAGCCACCAGCCCGGGTAAGCGGCGACAACCACCGCGGAGAGGATCATCACCTCCAGCATCGGCCGGCACGCGAAGGCGCTCATCGCCTCGATCGACTTCAGCGTGTTGCGCCCGGCGGCGACCAGCGCGGCGAGGCACCAGGCGAGCAGCAGCCCGCCGGCGCTGGCGTGGCGCAGCAGCGTATCGACCGCGAGCAGCGTGATCAGGACGAAGGCGCCGGCGGAAACCAGCATCATCGCGCCGCCGAGCGGCCGCATCGCCCGCGCCATACGCGAGTGGTGGCCCTGACGTAGCATCGGGGACGGGCTCGTCGTGCCGATCATGCGCTTCTCCTCGACGGACCCCGTTGACCTGGATCAAGCATTAATACGCGCGACGCGGGATATTTGGCCCGCCCCGATCGCTTTTCCCTGCAAAACAGATGGAGAATGCGCATGACCGATGGAGCCAGCCGCCGGGACGTGATGAAGGTTGCCGCCGTGACCGGGATGGCCGCCGCCGCGGCGCCGGCGTTTGCCCAGACCGCGCAGCCACTCGCCGATCCGAAGACCAAATATCCCTCGCAGCCGTTCGCCGAGCAGCGCCAGAAATGGCCCGCCCTGCAGCGCGACATGAGCCCGGTGCCGGACAGCGGCGAGCGCAGCTACAAGGGGTCGGGCCGGCTGACCGGGCGCAAGGCGCTCGTCACCGGCGGTGATTCGGGTATTGGTCGCGCCGCGGTGATCGCATTCGCGCGCGAGGGCGCCGATGTCGCGATCAATTATTATCCGACCGAGGAGCCCGACGCGCAGGACGTCGCCAAGCTGCTGCGCGCCGAGGGGCGCAAGGTGGTGCTGATCCCGGGCGATCTCACCGACGAGAAGTTCTGCCGCGACCTGGTGGAGCGCGCCAACCGCGAGCTCGGCGGGCTCGACATTCTCGTCAACAACGCCGCCTACCAGCAGTCCAAGGCGTCGATCTTCGAGATCAGCTTCGAGCAGTTCGACCGGACGATGAAGACCAACCTCTATGCGATGTTCCACCTGTGCAAGGCGGCGATCCCGCTGATGAAGCCGGGCGCGTCGATCATCAACACCGCCTCAGTCAATTCGGTGAGCCCGGAAAAGGAGCTGCTTGATTATGCCACCACCAAGGGCGGCATCCTGATCTTCACCAAGGCGCTCGCCAAGCAGCTCGCCGAGAAGGGTATTCGCGTCAACGCGGTGGCGCCGGGGCCGATCTGGACGCCGCTGCAGGTCGCCGGCGGCCAGTTGCCGGGCGAGATGGGCAAGTTCGGCCAGGACACGCCGCTCGGCCGCGCCGGGCAGCCGGCGGAGCTTGCCGGGCTGTATGTGACGCTGGCGGATCCGGCGATGAGCTTCACCAGCGGCAGCCTGTTCGGCGCGACCGGGGGCACCGGGGTGGCGTAGGCCGATTACCGTCATCCCAGCGCAAGCCGGGATCTCCTGCCGGCGCGCGGTTCGGCCGTTGGGCGAGGAGGCCCCAGCTTTCGCTGGGGCGACGGTCTGGTGTTGCTGCACGCGACGAAGCTGGATTACGCCGTTTCCAGCAGCCGGTCTGCCTGGGCCCGGGCCTCGTCGGTGACCGTCGCGCCGGACAGCATGCGCGCGATTTCCTCGCGGCGTTCGGCCTCGGCGAGGACGCGGACGCCCGTGCGGGTGACGGTGCCGTCGTGGCTCTTGGCGATCAGCAGATGCTCGGCGCCGCGGGCGGCGACCTGCGGCGAATGGGTGACGACCAGCAGCTGGGTGCGCTCGGCTAGCCGCGCGAGGCGTTCGCCAATGGCGCTCGCCACCGCGCCGCCAACGCCGCGGTCGATCTCGTCAAAGATCATCGTAGCGGCGCCGCCGACTTCGGCAAGCGCGACCTTGAGCGCGAGGATGAAACGCGACAGCTCGCCGCCCGAGGCGATTTTGGCGAGCGGCGCGAATGGGGCGCCGGGGTTGGTCGCGATCTCGAACTCGACGCGGTCCTTGCCCGCGCCTGACCAGCCCTCGGCGCCGACGTCGACCACACTGGTGCGGAAGCGCGCAGCATCGAGCTTGAGCGGCGCGAGCTCGCCCGCGACCGCGACATCGAGCCGCTCAGCGGCGGCGTGGCGGCGGGCGGAGAGGATCGACGCCGCGGCATCGTAATCGGCCCGGGCGGCGGCGACCGCGGTCTCGAGCACGGCGATGCCGCCTTCGCCGGCCTCGAGTCGCTCGAGCCGCGCGGTCAGCTCCTCGGCGAGCGCGGCGAGATCGTCGGGCTGGACGCGATGCTTGCGCGCCATCGCGCGCAGCTCGAACAGGCGGGTCTCGTCATCCTCGAGGGCGCGGGGGTCGTAGTTGAGGTCGCGGCGCGCCTCGCGCAGGCTGTCCTCGGCGGCGGTCGCCTCGATCATCGCGCGATCGACCGCAGCGAGCGCCTCGCCAAGCGAGGCGTGGTCCTCGGCGATCCGCTCGAGCACCCGCGCCGCCTGCCGCAACTGGGCCAGGCCGCCGTCAGAGCCTTCGAGATAGTCGTCGATCGCCTCCAGCTCGGAAGCGATCTTCTCGGCGCGCTGCATCGAGCGGCGCTTGTCGGCGAGCGCCTCCTCCTCGCCGGGCTCGGCGGCGAGCGCGGTGAGTTCGCCGACGGCGTGTTCGAGCCACTCACGGTCGCGCGCGGCGGTGTCGATGTCGGCGCGGGCGTCCGCCAGCCTGGCCTCGGCGGCGCGCAGCGTCGCCCAGGCGCGCGCGGTGTCGCCTGGATCGACCCGGCCGAAGCTGTCGAGCAGCGCGCGATGGCCGCGGGGGTTGAGCAGGCCGCGATCGTCATGCTGCCCGTGGATTTCGACCAGCATCGGCGCCATCTCGCGCAGCAGCGCAGCGCCGGCGGGCTGATTGTTGACGAAGCCGCGGCTGCCGCCGTCGGCCTTGACGATGCGGCGTATCAGCAGTGGCTCGCCGGGCTCGAGCTCGATGCCATTGTCCTCGAGCAAGGCGGCGATCGGGCCAGCGGGCGGATCGAAGGTGGCGGTGACCACCGCCTGGGTGGCGCCATGGCGCACCAGTCCGGTTTCGCCGCGGCCGCCGAGCGCGAGGCCCAGTGCATCGAGCAGGATCGATTTGCCGGCGCCGGTTTCCCCGGTGAGCACGTCGAGTCCGGCCCTGAACTCAAGGTCCAACGCCTCGATCAGGACGACGTCGCGAATGGCCAGCGCGGTCAGCATCGTGGCCGATATAGCGTGCCGCGCGGCAATGTTGATCCCTAAACGTTCCGATCGTGCGGAATGATGATCGTTAAACGGTGCCGGCGTACGTCAGTTCGTCATCCTGAACCGAGTTCAGGATGACGAAAGTTGTGTTTGGCCGCTCGTTCTTGGGAAATCAGGTCGTGGGCGTGGTACCGGCGGGCGTGATCGGCGCCGTGCTGCCGGCGCCGCCGCTGGGGCTTGCCGGGGTCGGCGCGCCGGGCGCCTCCGCGGTCGGCGTCGCGGTGCCGGACGAACCGGGCAGCGCGTTGCCCTGAGTGCCGAGCGAGCCCGGCGTGCCGCGCGGAACCGCTTCCTGCCCGGGGGCGAGCGCGGCAACGGCCTTGGGCGGATGCTCCTGCATCAGCTTGTAGGCGTGGGCATACCAGTCGGTACCGGGATAATTGTGGCCGAGCACTGCGGTGGCGCGCTGGGCCTCCTGGGGCACGCCAAGCTCGAGGTAGGTCTCGGTGAGGCGCATCAGCGCCTCGGGCGTGTGCGTGGTCTGCTGATATTGGTCGATCACGGTGCGGAAGCGCATCGAGGCGGCGAGCCACTGGCCGCGCGTCTCGTAGAAGCGCCCGATCTCCATCTCCTTGCCGGCGAGGTGATCGTTGACGAGATCGATCTTGAGCCGCGCGTCCGAGGCGTAGCGCGTGTTCGGGTAGCGGCGGGTGAGTTCGCCGAGCGCGTCGAGCGCCTGGCGGGTGATCTTCTGGTCGCGGGTGACGTCCTTGATCTGCTCGTAATAGCTCAGCGCAACGAGATAATAAGCGTAAGGTGCATCACGGTTGCCCGGGTGGACCGACAGGAAGCGCTGCGCGGACTGGATCGACTGGGTGTAATCGTTGCCGAGATAATAGCTGAACGCGCTCATCAGCTGCGCGCGGCGGGCCCAGACCGAATAGGGATGCTGGCGCTCGACCTCGTCGAACAGGATCGCAGCCTCCTTGTAGCGCCCCTGATCCAGCCGGCGGCGCGCCGTCGAGTACAGCGTACCGACGTCGCGGGCGACATAAGGCGTGTCCCCCTTGGCACGGTTGCGGGCGCAGCCGGCGATGGGGAACGCAACGGCGGCGATCAGCGCGAGAGACAGCGCCTTGGACTGGGGGATACGCATCGGCCTTGCTCTTAGCGTAAGGGGGTGGCGGCGAACAATCCCCCGCGTTACGCGTTCGGCGTTCGCGACCCACGAAAGGATTCTCATGCCCGCCAAGCTGCTCCACACCCATCGCGTCGAAAAACCCTGGGGGCGGCACGACCTTGGCTTCGGCTTCGAGGACGCGCCTGCCGGCGGCGACCCGATCGGCGAGATCTGGTTCCAGGAGCCGGGCGACACCACGCCCGACCTGCTGATCAAATACCTGTTCACCGGCCAGAAGCTGTCGGTGCAGGTGCATCCCAACGACGAAGAGGCGCATGCCCGCGGCCTGCCCCGCGGCAAGGACGAATGCTGGACGATCCTGGCCGCCGCGGACGATTCGACGATCGCGCTCGGGCCCAAGGCGCCGATCACGCAGGACAAGTTGCGCGCCGATGCGCAGGACGGCTCGATCGAGGAGGATCTCGATTGGGTGCCGGTGAAGGCCGGCGACTTCTACTACGCGCCCTCGGGGACGATCCATGCGATCGGCGGCGGACTGACGCTGATCGAGGTGCAGCAGAACTCCGAGACGACCTATCGCCTGTACGATTACGGCAGCGATCGCGAGCTGCACCTCAAGGACGGCGTCGCGGTCTCACATCTGACGCCGTACCAGCCGATCACCTCGCCTGGCGTTGTCAGCGATGACCGCAAGATTCTGGTCGAGGGCCCGAAGTTCGTGCTCGAGCGCTGGACTGCCGGGACGCATGCCGTGGCGCTGCCCGAGGGCAAGACCGCCTGGATCGTGCCGATCACCGGATCGGGTGACGTCGGCGGCGTCGCGTTCAAGGCGGGTGAGTGCGTGACGGTGACCGGCAGCGAGACGGTGACGACCAGCGCCGATGCCGATGTACTGTTCGCCTATCCGGGCGTGACTCGGATCTGATTCGGATCGCCCCTGTCGATGATGCGGCCTGTGGTGACCACAGGAGCAGGCGTTAACCGGCAGGGGCTATGATGCGCGGACCATGCTGCGCATCCTGACCTTGTCGACCCTGTTTCCCGACGCCACCCGGCCCAATTTCGGTGTGTTCGTCGAGCGCCAGACGCTCGGCCTCGCCGCCCGGCCGGGGGTGAAGGTGACGGTGGTGGCGCCGATCGGCCTGCCACCGACGCCGTTGACGCGGTTGCTCCGCCCCGCACTGCTCGACGTGCCGACGCGCGAGCGCTGGAAGGGGCTCGATGTCCACCGACCGCGCTTCACCGCCGTGTCGGCGACCGGCGGGCGCTGGCATGCCCGGCTACTCGAGCGCGCGCTGGTGCCGGTGCTGGATGCGATCCGCGACGATGCCGGCTTCGACGTGATCGATGCGTCCTTCTTTTTCCCCGACGGCCCGGCCGCGGTGGCGCTCGGGCGGCGCTATGGCGTGCCGGTGTCGATCAAGGCGCGCGGCGCGGATATTCATCATTGGGGGCGGGCGGCGGTGACGCGGCGTCAGGTGCTCGCGGCGGGGCAAGCCGCCGACGGGTTGCTCGCGGTGAGCGAGGCGATGCGGGCGGACATGGTCGCGCTCGGCATGCCGGGAGCAAAAATTCGCGTTCACCACACGGGAATCGACCGTGATCGCTTCTGCCCTGGCGATCGGGTGGTGCTCAAGCAGGCGCTGGGCGTCGCCGGGCCCCTGGTGCTGTCGCTCGGCGCGCTGATCCCGCGCAAAGGGCATGACATCGTCATCGAGGCGGTGGCAACGCTGCCAGGCGTGACGCTGATCGTGGCCGGGCAGGGGCCTGAGCAGGGCCGGCTGGCGGCGCTAGCGGCACGGCTGGGCATCTCGGACCGGGTGCGGCTGGTCGGCCCGGTGCAGCATGCTGCGATGCCAGACCTGGTCGCGGCGGCGGATTTGATGGCGCTGGCCTCGGCCTCGGAAGGGCTGGCCAACGCCTGGGTGGAAGCGCTGAGCTGCGGGACGCCGATCGTGATCACCGATGCAGGTGGCGCGCGCGAGGTGGTGACAAGCGGGGCCGCCGGGCGGGTGGTGAGGCGCGATCCGACCGCCTTTGCCGGCGCGATCGCCGACGTGCTGGCCAGGCCGCCCGCGCCGGAGTTGGTGCGGGAGACGGTGGCGGGGTTCAGCTGGGAAGCGAATGCCACGGCACTGGCAGAGCATCTCGCCCGGCTGGTGGCGCGTGGTCAGGCGTCGAGCGGGTAGAGCGCGGCCGCGATCTGGCGACCTTCGTTGCGCAGCACGCCCCAGGCGCGGGCGGCGGCGCGGCTGTCCATCGCCTCGATGCCGATGCGGCGGGCCTCCAGCGCCTTCACCAGCGCTACCGGCGGGCGGACCAGGGTGGCGCCCGTACCGATCAGGATGAACTCGGGCTGCATCGCGACCAGCGATGGCAGATGCTCGATCGCGAGATCGCCGAGCGCGGGCGGCGCCCAGTCAGTCGCGGCTTCAACCGTCATCAGCAGTGCGCGGTGCGCGGTCTCGCCGACTCGGAAGCCGGTGCCGGCGAAGGCGCGGACGATCGGGCCGCCCGAGGGGGGCGAATCCTCGCTCATCCGCATCTCAGCGGTCCCGCGGCCCGACCCGCTCGGCATTGTCGATCGACCGGTCGCCGCCCTTGGCAGGGCGGGGATCGGCGCGCAGACCAAGGGTGATCAGCAGCGACGACGACACGTAGATCGACGAATAGGTGCCGACGACGATGCCGAGGATCATCGCGGCGGTGAAGCCGCGCAGCACATGGCCGCCGAGGAACAGCATCGCGACCAGCGCGAGCAGGATCGTCACCGAAGTCATCACGGTACGCGGGAGCGTCTCGTTGACCGAGAGGTTGATGATCTCGCGCATCTCCATCTTGCGATAGCGGCGCATGTTCTCGCGGATCCGGTCGTCGATCACGATCTTGTCGTTAATCGAATAGCCGATGATCGTCAGCACTGCCGCAACGATGTTGAGATCGACCTCGAACCCGGTGAGCGCGAAGAAGCCCAGCGTCATCAATAGATCGTGGACGATGGCGACAATGGTGGAGACGCCGAACTGCCATTCGAAGCGGACCACCGCAAACAGGCCGATGCCGAGGATGGCGAGGACCACCGCAAGCGCGCCATGCTCAATCAGCTCGCCCGAGACCTTGCCTGAGACGGTGGAGTAGCGCGAGAAAGTGGCGCCCGGGAATTGCTGGGCCAGCGCGCCCTCGACCTTCTTGACGACGGCGTTGGTCGCACCCTCATCGGCGCTCTTCTGAACCGGGAGGCGGATCGTCAGCGTCTTGCCGTCACCGACGGACTGAAGCGAGGCGTCGCCGACGCCGAGCCGATCCACGGCGCTGCGAACCTGGTCCTGGTTGGGCGTGGTCGCGAATTTTTCCTCGATCATCAGGCCGCCGGCAAAGTCGACGCCGAAGTTGAGGTGCTTTACCGCGACCAGGCCGATCGCGAGCACGCTGAGCAGCAGGGTCAGCCCAAAGGCGATCCCGCGCAGGCGGACGAAATCGATGTTGGTGTTGTCGGGGACGATCTTGAGCAGTTTCATGAGCTAAACCCGTCGCCCCGGCGTGTGCCGGGAGCTTCCATCAAAAAAGCCGTCACCCGGGCGAACGCCGGGGTCGTTCGCGGCTCCTGCGCCGCTACTGCCGCACGAGACCCCAGCTTGCGCTGGGGTGACGTTGTTGGGGCTGATGCTGTGCCGATCATATGTTGATCGTCTTCGGCTTGTTGCGGCGGATCCACAAAGCGACGAGCATGCGGGTAAAGGTGACCGCGGTGAACACCGAGGTGATGATGCCGATCAGCAGCACCACCGCAAAACCCTTCACCGGGCCCGACCCGAGCACGAACATGATCACGCCGGAGATGCCGTGGGTCATGTTGGCCTCGAAAATCGTCCGGCTCGCTTCCTTATAACCGAGCTCGACCGCCTGAACGACCGAGCGGCCACGCCGGCGTTCCTCGCGGATGCGCTCGTTGATCAGCACGTTGGCGTCGACCGCGGTACCGATGGTGAGCACGAAACCGGCGATACCGGGCAGGGTGAGGGTGCCATGGAGTACCGCGAGCACGCCGAGGATCACGAACACGTTGATGATCACGGCTAGGTTCGCATAGAGGCCGAACCGGCCGTACGTCAGGAACATGAAGGCGACGACCAGCGCCACGGCGACCGAGCAGGCGAGGATGCCGGCGCGGATCGAGTCCTTGCCGAGATCCGGGCCGACAGTCGATTCCTCGATCACCTTGAGGTTGACCGACAGCTTGCCCGAGCGCAGCGCGATGGCGAGCTGGTTGGCGCTCTCGACCGTAAAGTTGCCCGAGATCGAGGCCGAGCCACCGAGGATCGGCTCGTTGATGTTGGGCGCCGAGATCACGCTATTGTCGATGATGATCGCGAACGGCTTGTTGACGTTCTGCTGCGTCACCCGCGCGAAGCGATTGCCGCCATCGGCGTTGAAGTTGATGGTGATGTTGGGAAGGTTGGTCTGTGGGTCGTAGGCCTGGCGAGCATCGGCGAGCTGGTCGCCGGAGATGATCACGCCGCGCTTGACCGCGATGAACGGCGGCCCGGCAGGGTTGCCCGGATAAGGCAGCACTTGGCTGCCGATCGGGGCGATGCCCTTGGCGAGATCCGCCGGATTGGCATTGGTGTCGACCAGCTTGAATTCGAGCTTGGCGGTCTTGCCGAGCAGATCCTTCAATGCCTGCGGGTTTTGCAGGCCGGGCACCTGGACGACGATGCGGTTGTCGCCCTGGCCAACGACGGTCGGCTCGCGGGTGCCGAGCTCGTCGATGCGGCGGCGGACCACCTCGCGAGCGTCGGCCATCGCGGTCTTGACCGCCTGGGTAAGGCCGGCCTGAGTGGGGGTGACGACGAACCGGCTGGTGTCGACCACCGTGATGTCCCACTCGCGCTGGCCGGTCATCCCGGCGCCGCCGCCGGTGATGCCGAGCAGCCGCTCGCGCGCCGCATCCACCTGCGAAGGATCACGCAGCAGGAAGGTCACCTGGTTGCCGCGCGTCGAAATGTCGCCGATCGCGATCCGCGGCGTACCATTGCGCATCGCGCCCTGGATCTGGTCGCGCATTGCCTCGATGCGGCTGTTGGCGAGATCCTGGGTATCGGCCTCGAGCAGCAGGTAGCTGCCGCCGGCGAGATCGAGGCCCTTGTTGATCCGCGGGTGGATCGGCCAGCTGTTGGTGATGCGTTCGGGCAGGAAGCTCGGGACCGCCAGCGCACAGAGCACCGCGAGCAGCGTCCAGATCGAGACGACCTTCCAGCGAGGAAAATCGAGCATCAGTCGTTCGCCGGCTTCGAATTGGGGCTGGTCACCTCGGTGAGGGTGGACTTGACCACGCGGACCCGGGTGTTGGCGGCGATCTCGACCTCGACGAAGCCGTCCTCCACCTTGGTGACCTTACCGACGATGCCGCCGGCGGTGACCACGGTGTCGTTCTTCTTCACCGCCTCGACCGACTGCTGGAGCAGCTTCATGCGCCGCTGCTGTGGGCGGATCATGAGGAAATAGAAGACGATGAAGATCAGGAACAGCGGCGCAAGGCTAATGATCGAAGCGAAACCGCTCGATTCACCGGTGGCGCCTGCGACCTGGGCATAAGCTGGGGAGATGATCATCTTGTCCGTGCATGGCTGATCGGCAGGAAAAATGTCCCCGCCCGTGAAGCGTCGCGCGCTAGCATTGGTGGGCCGCGCGCGCAATCATTCCGCCAATCGCGGCCAATCACGGGCGCCTCGCCGATCCGCGCTTGCATCGCTGCCGACACCGGCCTAGAGGCCCGCCTTCTGGATGACCGGCGAGCTACTCGCGGGTCGCCAGCCGGTCGGGGCGTAGCGCAGCCTGGTAGCGCATCACACTGGGGGTGTGGGGGTCGCAGGTTCGAATCCTGTCGCCCCGACCAATTCAACTCTGTCAGCACGGACGATGCGTCGTGCTCCTGCAGCCGCAGGCGGGCGGTGGCCTAGCGCTGGACGACGTCGCGCTTCATTGGCGCGAGTTTCGCGAGCAGGCGATTCTGTGCCGCGAACGGCACCTGCTCCTGGCGCATCGCCCATTGCAGGTTTTCGACCAGCGCACCCATGTCGGCCATCTGCACGCCCATGTTGGTGTGCGCCTCCTTCATGGTCCGCCCCGAATAAGCGCAGCCGCCGCCCAGAATGTAGCAGAACTGCTCCTTGAGCACGCGGCGCAGGCGGATCAGATCCTGGTTGCGGAAGATGTCGGCAATGCGCCGATCGGCGGCGTTGCGGGCGACGAAGCGGTCGATCAGCCGGTCGACACCGTCTTTGCCATGGAAAGCACGCCACATGCCGGTGCCCGCGAACGGCGTGGCGCCGGCATTGGCGTTGCTGTGAGGATAAGGCGCGACCGGTTCCTCGCCCGGCGGCGTGGCCTGAGCGGCAAGGGCGAGGGCGAGCAGGATCGACACGATCATTCCTTCAGAAGGCGGTCTGGAGTGACAGGAACAGCCCGCGCTGGTTCTTGACGGTGGCGATGTCGCCGAGATCGACATAGGCGGCGGTAAGCGAGACGTGGCGTTGCACCGCCCAGGCGGCGAACAGGTCATAGGCATCGTCCTCCTGCGCGAAGCCGAGCCGATCGGGCTTGGTGCGATACTCGCCGCCGATCACCAGCCGCGACGACAGCATGTAGCCCGCCGAGCCTTCGAATTGCGCGGTGCGGGCGTTGCGGCCGTCGGTGCCGAAGCCGAGCAGGCCGAACTGGTTGGCCTTGGTGAAGCGGACGGTGCCGTTGAGGACGAGGCTTTGCGCGAGCAGCAGCTTGGTGGCGGCGACATAGAGGTCGGTGCCCTCGCTCTCGCGGCCGCCGACCGCATGGATCACCGCCGCCTTGTCGGCAATATGGTGCTGCACGCCGATGCTGATCTGCGGCAGCAGGCTGTCCTGCGCCCAGACCGCGTCGCCCGCAATCCGCAGCTTGGCGCCGACCACGTCCTGCGCAAAGGTGAAGCCGCGGCCGAGCCCGAGCGCAGCGCCGGCCGCGCGGGTGTCGAAGCTCTGATGAGCGTAGGAGACCTCCAGCCGATCGAACACGCCGACCGCGGCGCCATAGCTCTTGAGGGTGAAATCGGGCAGTGCGACGAGCGTCGCATGGGCGCTGCCGCCGATGCCGTCGCGGGTCTCGTTACCGGCGATCACCGCCCAGCTGGCCAGCCCGCCGCCGGCGGCGCCGTCTACGGTAGAGACGCCGTTGGTAAGCAGCAGCTTGCCGCCGGCGCGATGCTCCTCGGCCAGCGCCGGCGCAGCCGGCATTGTGGCGGCCAGCAACGAAATTGCCATTATTCTATCGTAGGTTAGGATCCGCGTCATCGCCGACCTGATTAGCCGGGCTGTGGTTGCCAGCCGGTAAAACCCACCTTTACGAACGGTAAACGACGTTGAGCTACAGGCCGGGGATGGCTCGCTCCCCGACCTCTATCGTTGCCGCCGGATGGCTGATCGCTGCCGGGCTCCTGCTGCCGGCGATCGCCGCCGCGGCGCCGGTCACGGTGATCGTCAAGGGTCCCGACGGGAGGCCGCTCGCCGATGCGGTGGTGTCGGTTGAGGTGCCCGGCGGACCCGTGGCGGTGCCGCGCGGATCCTATATGGTCCAGCAGCGTGACATCGCGTTCGAGCCGCATGTGCTGGTGGTGCCGGTCGGCGCGTCGGTGGGCTTTCCCAATCGCGACAAGGTGCGCCACCACGTCTATTCCTTCTCCAAGCCGCGCAAGTTCGACCTCAAGCTCTATGGCCGCGACGATCAGCGCGCGGTGACATTCGACAAGCCCGGGGTGGTCGCGCTCGGCTGCAACATCCATGACCAGATGAGCGGCTTCGTCTATGTGACGACGACGCCCTATGCCGGCGTGACCGATGCCGCGGGGCGAGTCGCGCTCACCGGCGTGCCTACAGGCGTGGTAACGCTGAGGGTCTGGCACCCATCGATCCGCGCCGCGGGCAACATGCTTGCCCAGCCCAAGACCATCGCCGCCGCCGGGCTGGCGACCACCGTCGCGATCCAGCGTTGACGATGCCGCCCATCTGGTCGCGGTTGCGCTTCCGCTCGCTGCGGACGCGGCTCGCCGTGCTTTACGCCGCCTTGTTCGGGGTGGCGCTGATCGGCATTGCCGGCGTGACCCAGGTGATCGTCCAGGACGCGGCACGAACCTCGGTGATGGCCGAACTGTCGGCGAGCGGGACGGTGTACGACCGGTTGTGGGCGCTGCGCGAGCGATCGCTGGCGAGCGCCGCCGACGTGCTGGCGCATGATTTCGGCTTCCGCAGCGCGATCGCCAGCGGCGATCGATCGACCATCGACAGCGCGTTGGTAAGCCTGCGCAATCGCGCGGGCGTGCCGCTGGCGATGGTGGTGGACGAGGATGGCGCGGTGATCGGCGTCCATGGACCATTGGCGGCGGCGGTGGGCCAATTGCCGTTCGTGCTCGCCGACGGGCGGCGCGACGCGGTGATCAGCGTCGACGGCGCGGTGTACCGGATCATCCTGTCGCCGATCCTCGCGCCAACCGAGATCGGCTGGGTCGCTTTTGCAATCCGCCTCGACGGCGGCGAGATGCGTAGCTTGGAGCGCTTGTCCGCCATCCCGCTCACCGCGACGATCCTGCAACGTACCGCGACCGACCATTGGGCAGCCGCGGACGGTTCAATCCCGGCCAATCCCCAGCTCGACCGGCTGGTACGCGAGTCGATGGGCCGGCGGACGCTGACGACGCTCGATCTGCCCGGTGGCGCTGCCTTCGCGTTGGTGAAGCCGCTCCATGGTCCCGGTGGCGAGGCCTCGGCGGCGCTGCTGATCCGCTATCCGCATGGCTCGGCGCTCGCGCAATACCGCCCGCTGCAGATCGGCATCGGGCTTGCCGGCCTGATGGGGCTGATCCTGGTGCTGCTCGCCAGCGGCCGGCTGGCGAGCAGCATTGCCCGCCCGATCGCGGTGCTTGATCGCGCCGCCAAGGCGCTGGAGGCCGGTGAGTACACCGAGGTGCCGGTGGAAGGAGCCGACGAGATCGGCCGGCTCGCGGACAGCTTCAACCGGATGTCGGCAGAGATCGTCGAGCGCGAGCATCGCATCACCCATCTGGCGTTTCACGATTCGTTGACCGGGCTGCCCAACCGCGTGTCGTTCCGCCAGGCGCTCGAGCAGGCGATCGCGCGCGCGGCGCGGACCGGGGGCGAGGTGGCGGTGTTGTGCCTCGATCTCGATGGCTTCAAGGGCGTCAACGACACGCTCGGCCATCCGGTGGGCGATGCGCTGCTGCGGCGGATCGGTGCGTTGCTGGTGGAGATGGCGCCCGACGGCATGGTCTCGCGTCTTGGCGGTGACGAATATGCCATCGTCCTCGCCAACGGCTTCCTGGCCGACCGACCGCGTGTGCTCGCGCAGCAGATCGTCGACGCATTGCAGGAGCCGTTGCAGGCGGCAGGCCATGTGATCGCCAGCGGCACCAGCATCGGCATCGCGATCGGCCCGGTCGACGGCGACGATCCTGACCTGCTGCTCAAGAACGCCGATCTCGCACTATACCGCGCCAAACAGGATGGCCGCGGCACCTTCCGCTTCTTCGAGCCGGCCCTCGACGAGGCTGCGCGCAAGCGTCGGCAGCTTGAACTCGACCTGCGCAAGGCGCTCAAGAACAACGAATTCCAGCTCAACTTCCAGCCGGTCGTGGCGCTCAAGGACGATGCGATCAGCGGCTTCGAGGCGCTGCTGCGCTGGAATCATCCGAATCGCGGCCGCGTGCCGCCGACCGAGTTCATCCCGGTCGCCGAGGAGACGGGACTTATCGTCGCGATCGGCGAGTGGGTTCTTCACCAAGCCTGCCGCGCCGCCGTCGAATGGCCCGATCACGTGCGGATCGCGATCAACGTCTCGCCGCTGCAATTCCGCAACACCGGCTTCCAGACCATCGTGCTCCAGGCGCTGGCGCAGAGCGGACTGGCGCCGGGACGACTCGAGATCGAGATCACCGAATCGGTTTTCCTCGACGGCGAGGGGCCGGTGGTGGCGATGCTGCACCGGTTGCGCGACATGGGCGTGCGGGTGGCGCTGGACGATTTCGGCACCGGTTATTCGTCGCTGAGCTACCTGCGCAAGTTCCCGTTCGACAAGATCAAGATCGATCGCTCGTTCGTCACCGCGGTGGCTTATGACGACAGTGCTGCGGCGATCGTGCGCGCGATCGTGCAGCTTGCCGAGGCGCTGCACATGGAGACCACTGCCGAAGGCGTGGAAAGCGACGACCAGCTCGCGCGGCTGCGCGGGCAGGGGTGCAGCAGCATCCAGGGCTATCTGTTCAGCCGACCACTCGCCGAGGACCGGATCGAAGCCTTGTTCGACCGCTGCGCCGAGCAGACCGCGGTGAGCCGCGCCGCCTGAACGGACCGAAAACGACGACCCAGGCATTTTCCGCTGTCCTACAGCAAACCTTTATGGTTCGCTTGCTTTCTGAGCAGGGAGGCGGGCATGACCATCGAGCAGCTGATCGACGAGGTGATCGACCGGGAAGGCGGCTATGCCAATCATCCCGCGGACAAGGGCGGCGAGACCAATTGGGGGATCACCGTCGCGGTGGCGCGGGCACAGGGCTATGCCGGGGCGATGCGCAGCCTGCCGCGCGACGATGCGGTGGCGATCTATCGCCGAATGTACTGGCTGCGACCAGGATTCGATCAGGTGGCGCGGCGCTCGTTCGATATTGCCGCCGAACTGTTCGACACCGGCGTCAATATGGGGCCGGCAGTGGCGGCGACCTTCCTGCAGCGTGCGCTCAATGCCCTTAATCGCGGCGCAGCGGATTACCCCGACGTGCCGCTGGATGGGGCGGTGGGCACTCGCACGCTGGCGGCGCTCGATGCGTTCATGGCCCGCCGTGGCGCGGGCGCGGGGCGGGTTCTGATCAAGGCGATGGAGGCACTGCAGGGCGAGCGCTATCTCGCGCTGGCCGAGCGGCGCCCAGCGAACGAGGCTTTCCTCTATGGCTGGCTTGCCAACCGGATCGGTTAAACAAGTGTCTGTGCGGAGGAGGGGGCGATGATCATCATGCCTGGGGGCGCACCTGCCGCGGCGGCGCTGATCGATCGGGTGGTGGCCGATCCGGCGGCGCGCGAGGCGGCGAAGATCGAACTGCTCAAAATCGAGGCGCCGGATGCTAATATCGACGCCTGGACGCGTCGGGCTCGGCCGACGTTCCTCTACGTCATGTATGCGCTGCTGCTATGGTCGATCCCGATGGGGATGATCGCCGCCGTGCGGCCGGCGGCGGCGGCGGCGATCGCGCACGGGATGACGGCCTACCTCAACGGCATCCCCGAGCCGCTCTACGCACTCTTCGGGACCGGCTACCTCGGTTATACCATGGCGCGCAGCTGGGGGAAGGCGCGCGGCGTGGAGCGCTGACTGCGCTGCCCCCCCTCGTAGCGGCGAGGGGCTTTGCAACTGGCCAAGGCGCCACCCATATGCCGGCCATGAACGGAAATGATCCACACGCCATGCCCGTCTGGCATGGCACCACCATTCTTTCGGTCCGGCGCGGAGGCAAGGTCGTCATCGCCGGTGATGGCCAGGTATCGATGGGGCAGACGGTGATGAAGCCCAATGCCCGCAAGGTGCGCCGGCTGGGCGACGGCTCGGTGATCGGCGGCTTCGCGGGCGCCACCGCCGATGCGTTCACCCTGTTCGAGCGGCTCGAGGCCAAGCTCGAGCGCCACCACGGCCAGCTGATGCGCGCCGCGGTGGAGCTCGCCAAGGACTGGCGCACCGACAAATACCTCCGCAACCTCGAGGCGATGATGATCGTCGCCGACAAGGAGGTGACGCTGATTCTCACCGGCAATGGCGACGTGCTCGAGCCCGAGGCGGGCATCGCCGCGATTGGATCGGGCGGCAATTACGCGCTCGCCGCAGCGCGCGCGCTGGTCGACTATGAACCCGACGCCGAGACCTTGTGCCGCAAGGCAATGGGGATCGCGGCGGAGGTGTGCGTCTACACTAACGACCGGCTGACGATCGAAACCATGGACTCGGTGAACTGACCCGCCGCCGCCCCGGCGAAGGCTGGGGCTCCATGTTGATACGAAAATTTCTTGCGGCACGAGATCCCAGCGTTCGCTGGGATGACGGACACTACGCCCGGTGTGGCCGGGGCATGAGGTAGAATGAACGAGAATTTGACCCCCAAGGCGATCGTCGCCGCGCTCGACGCACACATCATCGGCCAGCGTGACGCCAAGCGGGCGGTGGCGGTGGCGATGCGCAACCGCTGGCGGCGGCAGCAGTTGTCCGCCGACCTGCGCGACGAGGTGACGCCCAAGAATATCCTGATGATCGGGCCCACCGGTTGCGGCAAGACCGAGATCAGCCGGCGGCTGGCGAAGCTCGCCGACGCGCCGTTCGTCAAGGTTGAGGCGACCAAGTTCACCGAGGTCGGCTACGTCGGCCGTGATGTCGAGCAGATCGCGCGCGACCTCGTCGAAGAGGCGATCCGGCTGGAGAAAGAGCGCCGCCGCCTGGCGGTGAAGGACAAGGCCGAGGACGCCGCGATGGCGCGGCTGCTCGATGCGCTGGTCGGCAAGGATTCAAGCCAGGCGACCCGCGAATCGTTCAAGCAGCGGTTCCGCGACGGCCATCTCGATCAGACCGAGATCGAGATCGAGCTGGAGCAGGCGCCGCAGACCCCGTTCGAGGTGCCTGGCGGCGGCGCCCAGATGATCAACATCTCCGAGATGATGAAGTCGTTCGGCGGCGGCCAGCAGCTCAAGCGGCGCAAGGTGACGGTGCGCGCGGCGTGGGACAAGCTCGTCGAGGAGGAGGCCGACAAGCGGCTCGACCAGGACGAGGTGAGCCGCACCGCGCTCGCCGATGCCGAGGCCAACGGCATCGTGTTCTTGGACGAGATCGACAAGATCGCGGTCAGCGACGTGCGGGGCGGCTCGGTGAGCCGCGAGGGCGTGCAGCGCGACCTGCTGCCGCTGATCGAGGGCACCACGGTGGCGACGAAATATGGGCCGATGAAGACCGACCATATCCTGTTTATCGCGAGCGGCGCCTTCCATGTCGCCAAGCCTTCCGACCTGTTGCCTGAGCTCCAGGGGCGGTTGCCGATCCGCGTCGAGCTCAAGGGCCTGACCGAGGAGGATTTCATCGCGATCCTCTCCGACACCAAAGCCTCGCTGCCGGCGCAGTATAAGGCGCTGATCGCCACCGAGGGCGTCGACATCGACTTCACCACCGATGGCATCGCCGCGATCGCGCGGATCGCCGCCGAAGTGAACGGGCAGGTCGAGAACATCGGCGCGCGGCGCCTGCAGACGGTAATGGAGAAACTGCTCGAGGAAGTGAGCTTCGACGCCGAGGATCGCACCGATCCGGTGACGGTGGATGCCGCTTATGTCGATCGGCAGCTCGCGAGCATCGCCAAGAACACCGATCTCAGCCGGTTCGTGCTGTAGGTCTATAGCTGTCAACCGTCATCCCAGCGTCCGCTGGGATGACGGATGCGGGATACCCGCTATTTTTTGTCGTAGGGCGTGAAGCGATCGAGCCGGCATGAGGCCGAGGGGATGCTCATCCCCGGTTCGATCGTCCGGAAGCGATCGTTGTGGCACAATTGGCTGCCGTAGACATCGACGATCATGGTGGCGAGCGGGCGCAGCCCGGGACACGTGCCGACCGGGCCGGTACGCCAAATCCGCTTGCCCGACTGCCGATAGAGGATGGTGTGATCGTCGACGATCTGCGGGCCGTTGGTGGCGCCGGGAGCCAGGCTGATGCATTCGACCGGCGCGCCGGCAACGCGGCCGGCGAGCGGATTCGACTTGTTGGCGGCGAGCGCCAGCGCCAGCGCCAGCGCGGCGAAGGTCAGGCCCCGCTTGAGAAGCGGGCTCACGAGCGCGGCTTGCGATAGGGGGTGAACTCACCCAGCCCGCAGCCGCCGCTCGGGATGCGCGAGGTCTGCGACACGGTGCGTGCGATGTCGCCGCTGCACAATTGCCCGGTCGGTGACACGGTGACGAGAATGTCGCCGCGCGCCACGCCCTCGCAGCCCGGCGCCTCGACGCGATATTTGAGGTTTCGGCCTTCGACATAGACCAAGGTCGAGCCATAGCCCTTGAGCTGACGCGAGCGGTAGTTGGTCAGGCACGATACCGGCTGGCCCGGCTCCAGCCCGGCGAGTTCCTTGGCCAGGCCCTGCTGGCTGGCTGCATCCGACCGGGCAACGGCGGCCTGCTGCGCCGGCGTCAACGTGCAAGCGCCCAGCATCGCGAGCAACGGAACAATCAGGTAGCGCATGGTCGACCTCCAATGGCCCAACGCACGACCGCCGGTTTAGCCGCGGAAATTATCCTTGGCACGGCGGTGTTCGGCAAGCTGCTCGACGGTCGCGGCGCGGAGAAACGGATTGGTTGCCCGTTCCAGCCCGATGGTGGTGGGAATCGTCGCCTCGCCGGCGGCGCGTGCGGCATCCACCTGCGCCATGCGATCGACGATCGCCTGGTTGCCGGGCTCGGCGGACAGGGCGTAGCGGCCGTTCGACTGGGTGTATTCGTGTCCGCAATAGACCTGGGTGTCATCGGGCAGCGCCGCATAGCGCTGCATGTTGGCGAACATGTCGGCCGGCGTGCCTTCGAACAATCGCCCGCATCCCATCGCGAATAACGTGTCGCCGGTGAAGATCGCGCGATCGTCGGCAAAGTGGAAGGCGATGTGGCCCTGGGTGTGCCCCGGCACCTGCATCACCCGTGCGACGTGATCGCCGAGCGTCACGGTATCGCCCTCGCCGACCAGCACATCGAGGCTGCGGATCTTGGCGGCCTCGGCGGCGGGACCGGTGATCCGTGCGCCGGTCGCCTTTATCGCGTCGTTGCCGCCGGTGTGGTCGGGATGCCAGTGCGTGGTCCACACCCCGTCGATCGTCCAGTTCCTTGCCGATGCCGCCGCCAGCACCGGTGCCGCCTCGCCGGGATCGACCACGACGGTCTCTCCCGAGGCGGCATCGTGGAGCAGCCACGCGTAATTGTCGCTCAGCACGGGGACGCGGACGATCTCCAGCATGTCACCACTCGCCAGTGTTGGGCATCGACGACCAGGGCTCGGCGGGCTCGAGCACGCCATCCTGGAGCAGCTCGATCGAGATGCCGTCGGGGGTACGGACGAACGCCATGTGGCCGTCGCGCGGCGGACGGTTGATGGTGACGCCGGCGTTCATCAGCCGCTGGCAGGTCTCGTAGATATCATCGACCTGATAGGCGAGATGACCGAAGTTGCGGCCGCCGCTGTAGCTCTCCGGATCCCAATTATAGGTCAGCTCGACCTCGGCGTCGGCGCGTTCGCCGGGCTGGCGGATCGCGTCGGGGGTGGCGAGGAAGATCAGCGTGAAACGGCCGCGCTCACTATCCATGCGGCGTACTTCCTTGAGGCCGAGCAGCTCGAAGAACCGGATGGTCGCGTCGGGATCGGTGACGCGGATCATGGTGTGGAGGTATTTCATGCAGGTTCCTCTGGTGGCCGGCTGCTACCTAGGGACTGAGCCGCAGCGCTGCCAGCCGAGGTGGCAGGTTTTAGCGGCCTTGGGGAGAGGTCGGCGGAGACTTGAGCGAAGACGGGGGCGGCGGCGCGGTTGCCGGGACAGGACCCGCCGGCGGCGGGGTATCGAACTGCCGCAGCGCATCGACTGCGTGGCGGCCGACGTCGCTGTTGGGCGATAGTCGTGCCGCCTCGGCCCAGGCGGTGCGGGCACCGGCCTCGTCGTGCGCGGTGGCGGCGATGTTGCCGGCCTCGAGCTGGACGGAAGCGTCGTCTGCCGAGCGGCGGAGCGCCTCGGCGATGTCCTTCTTGGCACGGGGCAGGTCGCCCATCCGGCGCGCGAGCGTCGCCGACAGCAGCCAGGCGAGCGGATCGGCGGTGGCGTTGGTGAGGGCGAGATCGAGATCGCGTCGGGCGGCGCCGATCTCGCCGGCGACGACCAGCGCACGGGCATGGTCGAGCTGTGCCTCGCCCAGCGACAGACCGGTCAGGGTGCCGGCGACCAGCGCGGTGTCTAGCGCGGTGCGGGCCTTGGCGGGTTCGCCTGCGGCCAGCCAGGCATTGCCCGCCTGCGCCCAGTAATTGGCGGCGCGGGCATCGTGCGCGAGCTCGGCGGCGCGGGCGGCGGCGGTGAATTCGGTAGCAGCGGCGGGATATTGGCCGTCGCGTGTATAGGCGATGCCCGCGCATTGGCGCGCGAACCAGCCGCCGCCGGTGGCGCCCCATTGCGATGCTTCGGTGCGGGCGGCGGCGGTATCGCGGGTGGCGAGATCGACGCAGCGCTCATAGCGCGCCTCGCGCGGGTCAGCCGGGCCCGTATCGACCGGGCGCTTCGCCGGGGTCGATTGCAGGGCGGCGGCGGCAAGCAGCAGGCTGATCATAACTGGCCAATCACATCCTCGACCGCGCGGATGACGAGCGCAATATCAGAAGCGCGCGACAGGCGGTGGTCGCCGTCCTTGACCAGCCAGGTCTGCACATCGGCTGAACGAATCAGCTCGGCAAGGCGGCAGGTGCGGTGCCAGGGCACGTCGGGATCGGCCTGGCCCTGCACCAGGCGAACGGGGCCGTCGAAGGCGATCGGCCCGAACATCAACCGGTTGGCCTCGCCCGATGTATAAAAGGCGCGGGTGTAGACGGTGGGGGCCGGACCGTAGCGGTTGGCGCGCTCGAGCCGTCCGCTGGAGAGGATCACCATCTTCTCGTCCATGCTGAACCCCCAATCGGTGAAATCCGGTGCAGGGGCGATGCCGACCAGGCCGACGACCTGCTCGGGGCGCGCCTTGGCGGCGAGTAGCATCAGCCAGCCGCCAAGCGAGGATCCGACCATAATCGCGGGGCCCTGCACGGCATCGTCGAGCATCGCCAGCACGTCGTCACGCCAATCGGCGAGGCTCTGCTCCTCGAAGACGCCCTCGCTCTGCCCGCAGCCGGCATAGTCGAAGCGCAGGTAGGCGCGCCCCGCCGCCTTGGCCCAGGCCTCCAGCGCCACCGCCTTGGTGCCGTTCATGTCGGAGGCATAGCCGGGCAGGAACACGATCGTCGGCCCGGCGCCGGCGGTGAGATGATAGGCGAGGCGAGGGCGGGGAATGTCGGTCATCCGGCGCTTGTAGAAGCAAAGCGCGGGCACGAGAACCACTCCGCGGCTAACCCCTCTAAGATCCTCCGCCCGCACCAAAGAAAAAGTGGAAGGGTTTCATTAACTTCGATTGTTGCGTCCACTTTGGAACTAATGCAGATTAGCTTCGTCGATGGCACATGTCTCTGCATGGAGGTAATATGTCGCTATCAAGCACGCCGGCCTCGCGCGACGCACGTGCGGCGCAGCGGTTTCCGACCCACTTCGGCGGCCAGCTGGCCGTGCAGTCCGACCTGTATCCCGTGATCATCGCCAACATCTCGCGCGATGGCGCCAAGGTACGTTGCATCTCCGGGTTGCGGCTGGGCATGCGGGTGACGCTGAAGGCGAATGGCCTCGACATGCCGGGCACCGTGATGTGGAAGTCGGCGAGCACCTATGGGCTGCGCTTTGCCGGCCCGGTCGACCCGCTGGAGATTGTGCGCCGGAACTATGCCGGGCTCGAGCATCTGCGCGCGTCGCGAATCGGCGATCGCGACGCCGCGATGGTCGTTCCCCAGCCGATCAGATGACGAAGTCGACCGTCCGCATCTGCAGCTGATCGGCCTTCACCGCGCCGCGCTTGGCGACCATCTGTCGATGGAGCTCGGCGACGGTGCTGCTCCCGGTGGTCTTGAAGGCGGCAGGCAGGACGGCGTGGATCAGGCAAGCACCACCGCCGACGACCATCGCCAACCCGAAGCGACCGGCGGTCGCCAGATGCTCGCCATAGCTTTCGCCAACGGCCTGGGGGTGATCGAGGAACAGGCGACGCAACATGGCTGTACTCCGTGCTTCAGCACGGCCGAGCATATCAGGTCGTTGCCCCGGCGCCACCCTCGCCGAGCCGGGCGAGCATCTCGGCGGCGAGCAGGCTCAACGTATCGTCGCGCGCGCCCATCACGACGATCCGGTCGCCGGCACGTGCTTCGGCGACCAGCAGCGCGGCGGCGGCGGCACGATCGGCGACATAGCGGGCATCGCGGCCTGCCGCGCGGAGGTCGGCAACGATGTCGGCACTGGTCACCTCGCGCGCGACGGTGCCACCGTAATAGACCGGATCGGGCAGGACGAGGATGTCGTCAGGAGCCATGCGCGCCGCCAGTGCCTCGACCAGGTCGTGGCGCATCACCTTGAGCGGGCCATAGCCGTGCGGCTGGAACAGCATCAGCAGCCGACCAGTAAAGGCATGGAGCGTATCCAGCGTGGCGCCGATCTTGTCGGGGTTGTGGCCGAAATCGTCGATCACCGCGACGCCGCCGGCCTCGCCGACCAGATCGAATCGGCGGCGCAAGCCGGTGAAACCGGCGACCGCGGTGGTGGCCTCCGTCAGCGGCACACCGGCCGCGACCGACGCGGCGATCGCGGCCAGGGCATTGGCGACATTGTGCCGCCCGGGAACCTGGAGGCGGACGGGGATCGGCGGATTGCCGCCGACCGCCAGATCGAAGCCTATCGAGAACGGCGCTTCGACGAGGTTGAGCGCGGTGAAATCCGCGTCTCGGGCGATGCCGAAGGTGGTGATCTGCGCCGCCGGACGCTGCCGTGCGAGCAGCGCCGCCTCATCATTGTCGATATTGACGATCGCGGTCTCGGCCTTGGCGATGAAGCCGGCGAACAGCGTGCGCAACTCGTCCAGCCCCTTGTGATCGAGGCTGACGTTGTTGAGCACGGCGATGCGCGGGCGGTAATGCGCGATCGAGCCGTCGCTTTCGTCGACTTCGCTGACGAATGCCTCGCCGTTGCCAATCAAGGCGCTCGCGAACGGCGCATCGGCGGTCGCAAAATTCTTCATCACCGCGCCGTTCATCACCGTCGGGTCGCGGCCGCAGGCGTGGAGGATCCAGCCGATCATGCCCGTCACGGTGGATTTGCCGCTGGTGCCGGCGACGCCGATCGGCAGCCGGCTGTCGTTGAACAAGGCCGAGAGCAGCTCGGGGCGGGTGGCGCGCTGGCAGCCGAGGCGGGTCGCGGCAACAATGTCGGCGACGCTGTCTTCCACCGCGGCCGAGGCGATAACGAGCTGGCCCGGGCTGGTGATGCCGCTGCCGTCCTGCGGGAACAAAGCGATACCCCTGGCGGCGAGATCGTCGAACTTGGCAGGGACGCGGCCGCTATCGAGGTTGCGATCGGAGCCCGACACCCGGGCGCCGCGGCCGGCGAGGATCATCGCGAGCGGCATCATCCCTGAGCCCCCGATACCGACGAAGAAACAAGGGCGGTTCGCGAGGTTGCCGATCTGCATGGTGCCGGGCTAGTCGAGACGGGCGGCGGCGGGCAAGGTCTGTGTGGATTGTCGGGCCCGGTAGCCGCTGCCGGCGGACGAATGTGGGGATAATCGGAGTGAAGATCGGCATTCTCGCGCTGGCGAGCATCGGCAATCACGACGTCGTCGCTCCGGTCAGCGCGTTCGCGGCTTTAGCCTATCCCGAGGTCGATCTCGTCTTCCACCCGCAATGTTTCGAGGTCGACGGCCATTTCGCCGGATCGGACGCGCGCCGGGCGGCGGCGTTTCTCGACTATGCCAACGATCCCGGATTCGACGCGATCTGGTTCCTGCGGGGCGGCTATGGCTCCAACCGCATCCTCTCGACGGTGATGCCGCAGCTCGGGGCGGCGGCGCGGCACAAGGCGTATCTGGGCTATTCGGACATGGGGTTCCTGCTCGGCGCCCTTTACGCGCGCGGGATCGGCCGGCCGGCGCACGGGCCGATGGCGAGCGACATCCGCCGCAAGGGCGGCGATGCGACCGTCGCGCGTTCGCTCGGCTGGCTGGCGCGAGGCGACCGTCAGGGGCTGGAACCAGGGCTCGACGGGCGGCCGGCGGCGGCGTTCAACCTCTCGATCCTTGGCGCGCTGATCGGCACGCCATGGCTGCCGGACCTCACCGATCACGTGCTGCTGATCGAGGAGGTGTCCGAGGCGATGTACAATATCGACCGGCTGCTGTTCCACATGGCTCATGCCACCCAGCTCAAGGGATTGGCGGGAGTGCGGCTGGGGATCGTCAACGACATCACCCCCAATGAACCCGAATGGGGCGAGACGCTGGAGTTCATGATGGATCGCTGGTGCCGGGAACTCGGCGTGCCTTATCTCGGGCGGGCGGAGATCGGGCATAGCCAGGCGAACCATGTGGTGCCGTTCGGGATCGCGTGACCACATCCGCCACCCGCCGCGTAACGCCGGGATGACGCGCGCGCACCGCTTGCCTATATGACGGCGGCGACGGCATAAGCCGCGCCTCCTTTCACCCAATGAAAGCCTGTCATGTCCGCCATGTTCCGCATCACGCTGCCCGACGGTTCCGTCCGCGAGGTAGCCCCGGGGACTACCCCGGCGGACGTGGCCGCCGCCATTGGCCCCGGCCTTGCCAAGGCGGCGATCGCCGCTCGGATCGATGGCGAGGTTCGCGATCTGTCTCGCCCTTTCGAGAAAGACACGGATCTCGCGCTGATCACGATGCGCGACGAAGCCGATGCGCTTGAGCTCGCCCGCCACGATTTCGCGCATGTGATGGCCGAGGCGGTGCAGCATCTGTTCCCGGGCACGCAGATCACCTTCGGTCCGGCGACAGAGGACGGCTTCTATTATGATTTCGCGCCGCCCAAGATCGATGGCAAGGATCGCCCGTTCACCGATGACGACCTGCCTGCGATCGAGGCCGAGATGCGCGCCATCATCGCCCGCAACGAGCCGTTCGTACGCGAGGTGTGGACGCGCCAGGAGTTGATCGATCGCTGGAACGCGCAGGGTGAGCGCTTCAAGGCCGAATGGGCCGCCGAGCTGCCCGAAGGCGAGGAGCTGACGATCTATCGACAGGGCGAGTGGCTCGACATGTGCCGCGGGCCGCACATGCCCTCGACCGGCAAGCTCGATCCCGCCGCGTTCAAGCTCACCCGCGTGTCGGGCGCTTATTGGCGCGGGGACCAGAACAACGCGATGCTGAGCCGCGTCTACGGCACCGGCTGGCTCACCAAGAAGCAGCTAGACCAGCACCTGTTCCGCCTGGAAGAGGCGGCCAAGCGCGATCACCGCAAGATCGGCGCGGAGATGGACCTGTTCCACCTCCAGCCCGAGGCGCAGGGCTCGGTGTTCTGGCACCCCAAGGGCTATATCCTGTGGCGGGCGATGGAGGCCTATATGCGCCGCCGGCTCGATGCCGCAGGCTATGCCGAAGTGAAGACGCCGCAGCTGATGGACGCGCGCCAGTGGGAGCAGTCCGGCCATTGGGGTAAGTATCGCGAGAACATGTTCGTGGTGCCGGACGAGATTCCCGGCACTGAGGATGACGCGGCGATTTTCAGCGGCACCGCCGATCTTATGGCCTTGAAGCCGATGAACTGCCCGGCGCACGTGCTGATCTTCCGCCAGGGGATCAAGAGCTACCGCGACCTGCCGATCCGCATGGCCGAATTCGGCTGCTGCCACCGTAACGAGCCCCATGGCGCGTTGCACGGGATCATGCGGGTACGCCAGTTCACCCAGGACGATGCTCACATCTTCGTCCGCGAGGATCAGCTGGTCGCCGAGGTGCAGCAGTTCTGCGAGTTGCTCGACAGTGTCTATCGCGATCTCGGCTTCGAGGATTATGCGATCAAGCTCGCGTTGCGCCCCGACAAGCGCTTCGGCGACGACGCGATGTGGGACCAGGCAGAGGACGAGCTGCGCCAGGCGGTGCTCACCTCGCAGCTGAGCGAGGGCATCCTCGCCAAGTTCGAGGAGCTGCCGGGCGAGGGCGCCTTCTATGCGCCAAAGCTCGAATTTCACCTGACCGATGCGATCGGCCGCACCTGGCAGGTCGGCACCATCCAGTCGGACCGCGTGCTGCCCGAGCGACTCGACGCGAGCTATGTCGGCGAAGACGGCAACCGCCATCGCCCGGTGATGCTTCATCGCGCCATCCTCGGCACGTTCGAGCGCTTTATCGGCATTCTGATCGAGCATCACGCCGGGCGCTTCCCGCTTTGGCTGGCGCCGGTCCAGGTGGTGGTGGCGACGATCGTCTCCGACGCGGACGATTATGCCCTCGAGGTCGCCGCCGAGCTGCGCAAGGCGGGGCTGCGGGTGGAGACGGACCTGCGCAACGAGAAGATCAACTATAAGGTGCGCGAGCACAGCCTGGCCAAGGTTCCCAACCTGCTGGTTGTGGGCAAGCGCGAGGCCGAGGAGGGCACCGTGGCGGTGCGGCGACTCGGCAGCCAGGGCCAGGAAATGCTCAGCCTCGCCGCGGTGACAGAGCAGCTCCGCCAGGAGGCGCTGGCCCCCGATCTGCGCTGATCGCGACGGATCCTGCGTCATCCCTGTGTGACACGGGATGACGCAGGGGAGGGGCGACGGTGTGCTCACTTCAACCCAGGTTGGCGCACACCCACCGACATCCTTTTAAAACGGCTGCCGAAACACTATATACCGGCCTTAACCACCACAGGAGCAATACCCATACGTCCTCCCATGATGCGCCGACCCAATCAGGCGCCGCCAATGAATGGTCCCCGCTTTAACGAGTGGATCGTCAGCCCCAAGGTCCGCGTGATCGACCATGAGGGTGAGAATCTTGGCGTGATGTACACGCGCGAGGCGATGGCGCAGGCGCAGGAAATCGGCTTGGATCTGGTTGAGGTGTCGCCGAATGCGGATCCGCCCGTCGCCAAGTTCCTCGACGTCGGCAAGTTCAAGTACGAGGCGCAGAAGAAGGCGAATCTCGCCCGCAAGTCGCAGAAGACGCAGGAGATCAAGGAGATCAAGATGCGTCCGAACATCGACGATCACGATTACGACACCAAGATGAAGAAGGTCGCCGAGTTCATCGAGGAGGGTGACAAGGTCAAGGTGACCATGCGCTTCCGCGGTCGCGAGCTCAGCCACGGCCAGCTCGGCATGGCGGTGCTGCAGCGCGTCGCCGAGCAGGTCACCGAGATCGCCAAGGTGGAGGCCTATCCACGCATGGAAGGCCGGCAGATGCTCATGGTGCTCGCGCCCAAGTAAGTCTGCGCCGCCATCCGGCTTCCCAGGCGCAGCGACAACGCGATTCGAACACCGGGTCTGGCAACAGGCCCGGTGTTGCGTATGGGATACACTGTTTTGGAAAATGCGGTTACGCGGCGAAATAATTGGACGCTGACGCAGGGGCGATCCTAGCTTCCTGAAGAAACCCGAAGTTCAAAAACAGGGTTCGACCAGGGAGAGGACCATCATGCGCCTGACCGCGTATCTGCTATCCGCCGCGACCATCGCGATTGCGGCACCTGCCCTCGCACAGCAGGCACCCTCTCAGCAACCGACCGATGCGGCGACAACGCAGGCCGAGGCGCAGGCCAGTACGCCGGGCGCTGCCGCCAATGCCTCTGTCGACCAGGGGCAGCCCGTCGCGACCGACCGTACCCGATATTATAACGACGATATCATCATCACCGCGACGCGCCGTGCCGAGCGCCTCTCCAACGTGCCGATCGCGATTTCGGCGGTGAGCACCGAGGCGCTGCAGAATTCGGGCGCCACCGACATCCGCCAGATGACGCAGCTCACGCCGTCACTGCTGGTGTCGTCGACCGGCTCGGAGGCCAATGCCTCCGCCCGCATTCGCGGTATCGGCACCGTCGGCGACAATCCCGGGCTCGAAAGTTCGGTCGCGGTGTTCATCGACGGCGTCTACCGCAGCCGCACCGGCTCCGGGCTCAACGATCTGGGCGAAGTCGACCGGATCGAGGTGCTGCGCGGACCGCAGGGCACGCTGTCGGGCCGTAACGCGTCCGCTGGCACGATCAACGTCATCACCAAGCTGCCGCAATATCAGTTCGGCGGCTATGCCGAGGTCAGCTATGGCAATTACGATGCGTTGCGCTCGGCGATCGGCATCACCGGGCCGATCATCAAGGACAAACTGGCGTTCCGGATCGACGGCGTCGCCAGCAAGCGTGACGGCTTCTACCGCGATGTCGTCAACGACACCGACTATAACGATCGTAATCGCTACTTCGTCCGCGGCCAGTTGCTGTTCGAGCCGACGCCGGACATCTCGCTGCGGCTGATCGGCGATTATACCCGCCGCGACGAGAAATGCTGCGGCGCGGTCTACACCGACTTGCGCGAAAAGATTGATCCCACGCCGGGCGTGCCGGGCGATTTCACCATCAATCCCGCGGGCAATCGTATCGTCCAGGTGATGCAGTCGCTGGGGGCAATCTTCCCGAGCGCCGGTGATCCGTACAATCGCCAGATCGCCTTCACCCCCGGCCGCGACTATGCCAATGTCACCAAGGATTATGGCGGATCGGCGCAGCTCGACTGGAATTTCGGCGGCGCCGCCCTGACCTCGATCACCGCCTATCGCGAGTATAAGTCGGGCGGCGCCTCTGACATCGACTATGGCAATCTCGACATCGGCTATCGGCCCGACGACGGCAACAGCTATCGCCAGTTCCACACTTTCAGCCAAGAGTTGCGGCTCAACGGCGAGGCGTTCGGCGGCAAGCTCGATTGGCTGATCGGCGGCTATTATTCCAAGGAAGACATCGTCGTCGCCGACAACCTCAAGTTCGGCACCCAATATGGCGCGTTCGCCGCCTGCCGGGTCGTCGCCACGATCAACCCGGCGGCGGTGCTGCGCAATCCGAGTGCCCCTGGTTGCCTGAGCCCGACCGGGCGCGCGGCGCTGACAGCCTCGCTGGGGGCTGCCGCGCCGATCGTGATCGGGGGCGTCACTCGGCTGTCGACGCTCAACGACCTCGGCGACACTCGCTCGACCTATTATCAGGATGGCGAGAATTACGCCTTCTTCACCCACAATATCTTCAAGATCACCGACAAGCTGAGCATTACCGGCGGCTTGCGCTACACCCATGAGCGCAAAGACTTCCACGCCGATTTCAACAACAACAACACCGTGTGCCCCGCCCAGCAGGCGGCGCTGAGCCCGTTCCTGGCCAATCCGGCATTCGCCTCGCTACAATCGCTGCTCGGCGGCATCATCACGCTTACCTGCACCGGCAATTCAACCTCGGCGCTCAATGCGCTCGATCTTCAGGACAGGATCAGTGAGGGCGAGTTCACCGGCACCGGCGTCATCTCGTACAAGCCGGTGTCCGACCTGCTGCTCTACGCCTCATATTCGCGCGGCTATAAGGCGGGCGGGTACAACCTCGATCGTTCGGACTTATCGGCCAATGTGTTCACGTCGCCGACCAACGCCAGCGCCAGCCGGCTGCGCTTCGATCCCGAGACGGTGAACGCCTATGAAGTGGGGCTGAAATACACCAGCCCGCAGTTCACCTTCAACGCTGCTGGCTTCCGCCAGGAGTTCAAGAACTTCCAGCTCAACACCTTCAATGGCACCAACTACATCGTCCAGAACCTCACCTCCTGCGGCGACAGCCTCAACGGCGCGGATGGCGACAACAGCTCGGCTACCGGCACTTGCACTGGCAAGACCGGCTATGGCGTGCTCAGCCAGGGCTTCGAGCTCGAGGCGGGCGTGTTCCCGGCGCGCGACGTTTCGATCAGCCTTGGCTATACGCTGTCGGACACCCGCTTCCGGCATAATCTGGTGGGCAGCGAGAGCGGCGAGGCGCTTGATGCGGCGCTGTTCCTGCTCTCGGGCAGCGACTTGTCCAACGCGCCGCGTCATGTCGTGACGTCATCGGCAAGCTGGTCGCCGCCGATCGGTTCGTCGGGGCTGAGCGCCTTGTTCTACGTCGATGGCCGGCTGACCTCGGACTATAACACCGGGTCCGACAAGTTCATCGAAAAAGAGCAGGATGGCTTCTTCCTGCTCAACGCCCGCATTGGCATCCGCGGGCCCAAACAGTCCTGGGCGCTGGAGGTGTGGGGGCAGAACCTCACCAACACGCAATATCAGCAGGTAGCGTTCAACGCGCCATTCCAGGGCGCGGGCAGCCAGGCGCAGGTGCAGCGGTTTGGTGCCCCGAGCTTTGCAGTGGGGAACCAGATCTTCACCTCGTTCCTCGCCGAGCCGCGCACCTATGGCGTGACGCTGCGGACGCGCTTCTAGGTCTCGAGGACGAGGGCGAGCAGCCCTCGTCCTCGATCAGCTCAGACGGCGGCGAGCGTGGCGGCGTTGCGCGTGATCGCGGCGGCACCGGCAACCACCGCGGCATCCTCGACGAAGCCGGTCGGCGTCTGGCCGTAACGGCCGAGCGCCGCCATGCGGGCACGCCAGCCCGGGTAGGAGGCGACTACCGCAGTGGCGCCGCCGATCGCCGCGCCAAGCCAGCGCTGCTTGTGCGAGGACAGCGCGGCGCCGGCGATCGCCGAGGTGACGAAGCGCGCCGCGAGGCCGATAGGGACGATGCGGTCGGGCGCCGTCTTCTGCTTGTCGCCGGCCATCTCGGCAACGGCGAGCGCGAGCGCGCCGGCGGCGACCACTGGATGGGCGAGGAGCTTGGGGGCGCCATTGTCGGCGGGCAGCTCGTCACGGGCGGCGGCGATGGCAACGGTGGCGAGCGGAGTCATGGCGCGTTGGCCGCCGACGAGGCCCATGAGGAAGGAAGCGAGCATGATGGTCTCCGCTGGAGGTGATTGCCGCTCAAAACGCGCCGACCAGCCATCAGGGTTCCATGGTCACGCCGCCAGGTCGAGTTCCTCGCCCGCGGCGGCCGACAGCAACCGCTTCTCCAGAGTGCGCAGCCGCGCCGTCGCGGTGATGCGGTCGCCGGTGAGATCGGTGACGTAGAAGGTGTCCACCGCGCGCTCGCCATAGGTGGCGACATGCGCCGAGTGCAGCGTCACCTTGGACTGGAACAGCGCATGCGCGAGCTGGTTGAGCAGCGCCGGCCGGTCGCGGGCGTTCACCTCCACCACGGTGAAGCGGTTGGAGGCGTGATTGTCGATCAGCACGTTGGGAGCGATGTCGAACGCATCGGCGCGGGTGCGCGCGGCGGGCTTGGCGACGAGGCGATCGGTGAGCTTGCCGCGGTTGGCGAGCGCGTCCTCGATCGCGGTCTTCAGCCGAGCAAGCTGCCCGAGATCGTCGAACGGGCGCCCGAACGGATCCTGGACCAGGAAATTGTCGATCGCCATGCCGTCGCGCGTGGTGTGGATGCGCGCGTCGATGATGTTGCCGCCGGCGACATGGATGGCGCCGGCGATGCGATAGAACAGGCCGGGATGATCGGCGGCGTAGATCGTCACCAGCGTCGCGCCGCGGCCGGGATAGACTTGGGCGTCGATCGCCAGCCCGGCATCGCCAGCGGCGGCGATGAAACGGGCGTTATGGGCAAGGACGTCGTCAGGCTCGGCAATCCAATAGGCCTCGGGGAAGCGGCTGACGAATCGGTCGAAGGCGTCGTCCGGCCAGCCGAGCGAGGCGCGCAGTGTCGCCTGGCGGCTCGCGATCCGCTCGTCGCGGCCGCGCTGCTTGTGGCCGAGGCGGAGCACTTCCTCCGCCGCCTCGTAGAGATCGCCGAGCAACTGGCGCTTCCATCCGTTCCAGACCCCGGGGCCGACCGCGCGGATATCGACGATGGTCAGGATCAGCAGCATGCGCAGCCGCTCGGGGCTCTGCACCGTCTCGGCGAAATCGAGGATGGTCTTGAAATCGGAGAGGTCGCGCTTGAACGCGGTGGCCGACATCAGCAGGTGATAGCGGACCAGCCAGGCGACGGTCTCGGTCTCGGCGGCGCTCAGTCCCAGGCGCGGGCAGAGCCGCTCCGCGACCTCGGCGCCGAGCAACGAATGATCGCCGCCGCGGCCCTTGGCAATGTCGTGGATGAGCACGGCGACATACAGCGCGCGGTGCGAGACGACGTGCTTGATGATCGCCGAAGCGAGCGGATGATCGTCCTTGAGCCTGCCCTGGTCGATCCGGGCGAGGAGGCCGATGGCGCGGATGGTGTGCTCGTCGACGGTGTAGTGATGATACATGTCGAACTGCATCTGGCCGACGACGCGGCCGAAATCGGGCACGAAGCGGCCGAACACGCCGGTTTCGTTCATCCAGCGCAGCACCAGCTCGGGATCGCGCGGCGAGGTGAGCACGTCGAGGAACAGCGCGTTGGCGCGCGGATCGGCGCGATGGTCGTCGATCAGCTTGGCGTCGCGCCCCGCCGCCCGCATCGCCAGCGGGTGGATCTCGACACCGTGGAGATCGGCGAGCGCGAAGATCTCGATCAGCCGCACCGGATCCTCGCGGAAGAAGTCATCACGCGGCAGGGCGAGGCGGCCGCGATCGAGCACGAAGCCGTGGAGCTTGCCGGGGCGGCGGCGGATCGTCGGCAGGCCGAAGCGGCTGCCGCGCGCCGCGAACAGCTCGTCGAGATGCGCGAGGAAGACGCCGGACAGGTTGCCGACCGTCTTCGCCTGCAGAAAGTAATATTGCATGAAGCGCTCGACCGCGGGTTTGCCCGGGCGGTCGGAGAAGCGCATCCTCGTTGCGATCTCGCGCTGGACGTCGAAGGTCAGCCGATCCTCGGCGCGCTGGGTGATGCTGTGGAGGTGGCAGCGCACCGCCTGGAGGAAATTGTCGGCGCGGTGGAACAGCCGATATTCGGCCTTGGTGAGCAGGCCGACCTCGACCAGATCGGCGCCGCGCTGGACGTCATAGATATATTTGCCGATCCAAAACAAGGCGTGGAGATCACGCAGCCCGCCCTTGCCCTCCTTGACGTTGGGCTCGACGACATAGCGGGTATCGCCCATCTTGACGTGGCGGGCGTCGCGTTCGGCGAGCTTGTCGGCGATGAACTGGCGCTCGGTACCGTGCTGGACGTCCGCCTTGAAGCGCTTGGCGGCCTCGTCGTAGAGCGTGGTATCGCCACAGACGAAGCGCGCCTCGAGCAATGCGGTGCGGATGGTGACGTCGGCCCGCGCCTGGCGGACCATCTCGTCGATCGAGCGGCTGGAATGGCCGATCTTCAAGCCGAGGTCCCATAGCGCGTAGAGCATCGATTCGATCACCTGCTCGGCCCAGGGCGTCTGGCGGGCCGGGGTGAGGAAGCCGATGTCGACGTCCGAATAAGGCGCCATCTCGGCGCGGCCATAACCGCCGACCGCGATCAGCGTGAGCCGCTCGCCGGTGGTGGGGTTGGCGAGCGGGTGAAGGCGCTGGGTGGCGAAATCAAACAGGATGCGCAGCAGCGCGTCGACCAGATAGGCCTGGGCGTTGGAGGCTTCGAGGCCGCGCGAGGGATGCTCGATCAGCCGCCGCTCGATCTCGACGCGACCGGCGCCGAGCGCGGTCTTGAGCAGCGCGGTGGCCTGGCTGCGCAGCTGCTGCGCGCTACCGGTCAGCGCGGCGATCTGCTCGGCGAGCACGCGGCGATCGACGATGGCGCGGCGGTTGGGGAGATGATCGAAGCGGCTGGGCATGGCGACCGTTGCTGATGTTGGCGTGGCAAACGCTGTAGTAGGCGATGACAAGTTGAGGAAGTTGAGATCAACGGCGTTAATCGTCTGCGGCGATCGTTTCCATTTTGATGCCGATCGGGCGCGGGATGATGGCTGCTGTTCTGCCGTATCAGGCTCGTGGTGTGTAGGACAGCCAACGTCGATCGTCGGCCGTCCGCACGTCGCGATGACGGTGTGGGGCGTTATCCCTCCCGCGCCAGCGCTTTCAGCCGGTACAGCGTGTCGAGCGCCTCGCGCGGCGTCAGTGCGTCGACGTCGAGCGCCTCCACCTCCGAGCGGACCGGATCGCCTCGTTCGGCCTCGACCACCTGCACCGCGGCGAACAACGGCAGGTCGTCGAGCCCGGCCGCCAGTCCACCGGTCTTGGCGCGCCCGGCCTCGAGCTTGGCCAGCACCGACTTGGCGCGCGCGACGGTGGCGGGCGGCATGCCGGCGAGGCGGGCGACGGCGAGGCCGTAGCTGCGGTCGGCCGGGCCCTGGCCGAGCTCGTGGAGCAGGACCAGCTCGCCCTTCCATTCGCGGGCGCGGACGTGGTGGAGGGTGAGCGCATCGCAGCGCTCGGCCAGGCGCGTCAGCTCGTGATAATGGGTCGCGAACAGGCAGCGACAGCGATTGTCCTCGTGGATCGCCTCCACCACCGCCCAGGCGATCGCCAGGCCGTCGTAGGTGGAGGTGCCGCGGCCGACCTCGTCGAGGATCACGAAACTGCGTGGAGTCGCCTGCGCGAGGATCGCAGCGGTCTCGACCATCTCGACCATGAAGGTGGAACGGCCGCGCGCGAGATTGTCCGACGCGCCGACGCGGCTGAACAGTCGATCGACCAGCCCGAGCGTCGCGGCGGCGGCGGGGACATAGCTGCCGCATTGCGCGAGCACGGCGATCAGCGCGTTCTGGCGCAGGAAGGTCGACTTGCCGCCCATGTTGGGGCCGGTGACCAGCCACAGCCGCGAGCGCTCCGACAAGGTGCAGTCGTTGGCAACGAACCGGTCGCCGGCGCGCGCGACCGCGGCCTCGACCACCGGATGGCGGCCGCCCTCGATCTGGAAACAGGCATGGTCGACGAGATGGGGCCTTGCCCACTGGCCCTCGGCGGCGCGCTCGGCCAGCGCGGCGGCGACATCGAGCCGGGCGAGCGCATCCGCGGTGGCGGCGATCGCCTCGCGATGCGCGAGCGCGGCGGTTGTCAGCTCCTCCAAATGCGCGGCCTCGGCAGCGAGCGCATGGGCACCGGCCTGCGACACTTTGGCGGCGACCTCGTGGAGCGCCGGGGTGTTAAAGCGGACCACGCCGGCCAGCGTCTGGCGATGCGTGAACCCGCTTTCTGGCTTCATCAGCGGGTCGGCGGCGCGCGCAGGCACCTCGACGTGATAGCCGAGCACGTTGTTGTGGCGGATCTTGAGCGTGGCGATGCCGGTCGCGGTCTTGAACTCTGCCTCGAGCGCGGCGATCGCGCGGCGGCCACCAGCGCCGGAATCGCGCAGGTCGTCGAGCGCCAGATCATAGCCCGCGGCGATATAGCCGCCGTCGCTTGCCTCGATCGGCGGCGAGGGGACGAGCGCGCGCTTGAGCAGATCGATCAGCGCACCATGGCCGCGCAGCTTGGGGGCGATCTGGACAAGCAGGGCGAGCGTATCGCCCTGGCCGAGCCGTTCGCCGAGGTGCCAGGCGCCATCGAGTCCGTCGCGCAGCTGACCGAGATCGCGCGGGCTGCCGCGGCCGGCGGCGAGGCGGCCGAGCGCGCGGCCGATGTCGGGCAGCGCGCGCAGCGCGGAGCGGAGCTGTTCGCGCTGGACGATGTCGTCATGGAGGTGCTGGACGAGATCGAGCCGGGCGTTGATCGCGCCGGTATCCAGCAGCGGCGCGCCGAGATCGGCGGCGAGCAGGCGGGCGCCTGCGCCGGTCACGGTGCGGTCGATGCAGTCGAGCAGGCTGCCCTTGCGCTGGCCGCCGGTGGTGCAGGTGAGCTCTAGACTGTCACGGGTCGCCGCGTCGATCGCCATCGTCTCGGCGGCGCGGGTTAGGCGAGGCGGGCGCAGGAAGGGGAGGGCGCCCTTGGCGGTATGCTCGAGATAGGCGACCAGGCCGCCGGCGGCGGCGAGCCCGGCGCGGCTGAACTGGCCGAAGCCATCGAGCGTCGCGACCTCGAACAGGCGCTTCAGCCGCGCCTCGCCCGCCGCGCTGTCAAAGCCCTGGCGGGGGCGTAGCGTCGTCGCGGCGTCGGCATGGTCGCTGCTCTCGGCGGCGACCACCTCGGCGGCGGCGAGACGGGCAAGCTCGGCGCCGAGCGCATCGGCCGAGCAGTCGATGATCTCGAACCGGCCGGTGGAGACGTCGGCGGCGGCGAGCGCGACGGCGCCGGCGACCTCGCCGATCGCCACGCACCAGTTGTCGGTGCGGGCGTCGAGCAGGGCTTCCTCGGTGAGCGTGCCGGCGGTGACGACGCGGACGATGCCGCGCGACACCAGCGTCTTGGAGCCGCCACGCGCCTTGGCGGCGGCAGGGCTCTCGGTCTGCTCGGCAATGGCGACGCGGTGGCCGGCCTTGATCAGCCGCTGGAGATAGGCGGTCGCGGCATGGACGGGGACGCCGCACATCGGGATCTTGTCGCCCAGATGCTCGCCGCGCGAGGTGAGGGCGATATCGAGCACGCCGCTGGCGATGCGGGCGTCATCGAAGAACAGCTCGAAGAAATCGCCCATCCGGTAGAACAGCAGGCAGTCTTCGGCTTCGGCCTTGAGCGCGAGATATTGCGCCATCATCGGGGTGGGGGCTGGGGGTGCGTTGGTCGCCATGCGCGGGGGATAGAGGGTGCGCGGGACGAGTGGAAGAGTGGCGCTCACCCCTTCACCCATCCCGCGCTTCGCGTCTCGCTCGCTCGTCCACCAGGCGGAGAAGGAGAGCGCCGCGTCAGCCGTTTAGCTGGGCGAAGACCTGGTCGTAGTGGCCCGACCGCTCGGCGTTGCGGAGGAACTTGACCCGCTCGACCAGATTCTCGGCCGCCTCGGGCTGGGTCTCGAGCAGCGACACCGTCTCGGCGATATAGTCGGCGAGCGGCATCGAATGGGGGTTCTCGGCGTGGCCGGGCATCAGATCGGTGGCGACCGCGGGCGGCGCGATCTCGATGACCTGGATGCCGGTGTCCTTGAGCTGGTGGCGGAGCGACTGCGACCAGCTGTGGATCGCCGCCTTGGTGGCATTGTAGGTGGGGGTGGCCGCGAGCGGCACGAAGGCGAGGCCCGACGAGACGGTGAGGATCGTCGCGCTGCCTTGCGCCTTGAAGTGCGGCAGCAGCGCCGCGACCAGCCGGATCGGCCCGAGCAGGTTGGTGGTGATCGTCGCCTCGGCGTCGGTGAGGTCATAGGGCTCGGCGAGCATGTCCTCGGCCTTCATGATCCCGGCGTTGAGGATCACCGCATCGAGCGCGGGATGATCGGCGACGAGCGTGGCGGCGAAGGCCTTGATCGCGGCGGGATCGGTGATGTCGAGCGTCGCGAAGGCCATGCCGGGGTTGGCCGCCGCGACCTCGCGGAGCGGGCCCTCGCGGCGGCCGGCGATGATGATCTGGTTGCCCTTCGCGTGGAGCGCCTCGGCGAGCGCGCGGCCGATGCCGGTGCCGCCGCCGGTGATGAGGATGGTGTTGCCGGTGATCTTCATGGGGATGGCTCCTAACTTGTCTAACGTCGCGCATAAGAGATATGGCCGACACGCACGGAACGAAAGTAGGCACCCGAAAGTGCGGTACTTACCGAGTGGAGAGCATGATGGTAGATCACGATTATCCCGAGCTCGATCCGCGGGTGGAAGAACTCGTCACCGAGGTGATCGGCCGCGTCGCCGACAAATGGACGATGATCGTGCTCGAGGTGCTGACCGAGCACGGCGAGCAGCGCTTCAGCCGCATCGCCGCGCTCGCCGACGGCATCAGCCAGAAGATGCTGACCCAGACGCTGCGCCACATGGAGCGCGATGGGCTGGTGATCCGCACCGTCCATCCGGTGGTGCCGCCCCGCGTCGAATACCGGCTGACCGACCTTGGCGCGACGCTGAGCGAGGCGTTCTGCGGGGTGTGGGTGTGGGCGGCGAAGAACATCGACCGGATCGCGGCGGCGCGTGCCGATTTCGACACACGCTGAGCGGCCGGGCCGGGAAAGAGCGGCTCGCACCGCTCGCTTTTGCTGCCGTGACGGCGGTTTAGGGGGGCTTTGCCGGGTTTAATTTCAGCGCCCTTTTGCCTAAGGCAATCCCACTCCGAAAGAAGGGCGATCATGGCCGACGAACGAACCATCCAGTTTTCCGAGCGCGAGGCGCTGTTGTTCCACTCGGAAGGCCGGCCGGGCAAGATCGAGATCATCGCCTCCAAGCCGATGGCGACCCAGCGCGATCTGGCGCTGGCCTATTCGCCGGGCGTCGCCGTGCCGGTGCAGGCGATCGCCGACGATCCCGCCAAGGCCTATGACTATACCGCCAAGGGCAATCTCGTCGCGGTGATCTCCAACGGCACCGCGATCCTTGGCATGGGCAACCTCGGCGCGCTCGCCTCCAAGCCGGTGATGGAAGGCAAGGCGGTGCTGTTCAAGCGCTTCGCCGATGTCGATTCGATCGACATCGAGCTCAAGACCGAGGACGTCGACCGGTTCATCGATGCGGTCGAGCTGATGGAGCCGTCGTTCGGCGGCATCAACCTCGAGGACATCAAGGCGCCGGAATGCTTCATCATCGAGCAAACGCTGCGCGAGCGCATGAACATCCCAGTGTTCCATGACGACCAGCACGGCACCGCGATTATCGCGTCGGCGGGGCTGATCAACGCCTGCCTGCTGACCGGGCGGCGGCTGCAGGACATCAAGCTCGTCGTCAACGGCGCCGGCGCGGCGGCGATCGCCTGCACCGAGCTGATGAAGGCGATGGGCGTGCGCAACGACCATGTCATCATGTGCGACAAGGCGGGCGTGATCTACCAGGGTCGCGACGACATCAACCAGTGGCAGTCGGCGCATGCTGCGGTGACCGAGGCGCGGACGCTGAAGGAAGCGCTGGTCGGGGCCGACGTGTTCCTCGGCCTGTCGGCGGCGGGCGCGCTCAAGGCCGACATGGTGGTCGACATGGCCAACGCGCCGATCATCTTCGCGATGGCCAATCCGACGCCGGAGATCCTGCCCGAGGAGGCCAAGACCGCGCGGCCCGACGCGATCATCGCCACCGGCCGATCGGACTATCCCAACCAGATCAACAATGTGATCTGTTTCCCGTTCATCTTCCGCGGCGCGCTCGACGTGCGCGCGACCGGGATCAACGAGGAGATGAAGATCGCCGCCGCCAATGCGATCGCCGAGCTCGCGCGCGAGCGGGTGCCGGAGGAAGTGGCGACCGCCTATGGCGTCCAGCACAGCTTCGGGCCGGAATATATCATCCCGACGCCGTTCGATCCGCGGCTGATGGAGGTGGTCTCCACCGCGGTCGCGCAGGCGGCGATGGATTCAGGCGTCGCGACCAAGCCGATCGTCGACATGGGCGCCTATCGCGAGACGCTGCGCGCGCGGCTCAACCCGACCACCGCGGTGCTGAGCGCGGCCTATGAAGGCGCGCGGGCGCGGCCGAAGCGGGTGCTGTTCGCCGAGGCCGAGGAGGAAGTGGTGCTGCGCGCCGCGATCGCGTTCAAGGAAGGCGGCTATGGCACGCCGGTGCTGGTGGGGCGCGACGACGTCAACGACCGGCTGGCGGCGCTCGGCGTCAACCCCGACGAGTATGAGCTGCACAACAGCCGCCATTCGCCTCTGGTGCCGGCGATGGTCGACTTCGTCTACGAGCGGCTGCAGCGGCGCGGCTATCTGCGCCGCGACGTCGAGCGGATGATCAACCAGGATCGCAACATCTTCGGCTCGGCGATGCTCCAGCTGGGGCAGGCCGATGCGATGATCACCGGCATCACCCGCACCTGGGCGCAGACCATGCGCGAGGTGAAGCGGGTGATCGATCCCGAGGCCGGGCGCACCCCGTTCGGCATCCACGTGCTGGTGGGGCAGAGCCACACCGTGTTCATCGCCGATACGACGGTGAACGAGCGGCCGACCGGCGAGCAGCTTGCCGACTTCGCCGAGCAGACCGCGCAGGTCGCGCGGCGGATGGGGCATGAGCCGCGCGTCGCGCTGATGAGCTATTCGACCTTCGGCAACCCCAAGGGCGCCTGGGTGGACAATATCCGCGATGCGATCACCGTGCTCGACGGGCGCAACGTCGGCTTCGAATATGAAGGCGAGATGCCGCCCGACGTCGCGCTCAATCCCAAGCAGCTCGCCAACTATCCGTTCGCGCGCCTCTCCGGGCCGGCCAACATCCTGATCATGCCGGGGCTGCAATCGGCGCATATCTCCGCCAAGTTGCTGCGCGAGCTCGGTGGCGACGACGTGATCGGGCCGATGCTGATCGGCATGGAAAAGCCGGTGCAGATCGCGCCGATGACGAGCACCGCGAGTGAGCTGGTGACGCTGGCGGTGCTGGCGGCGGGCGGGATCGCGCGCTGAGGGTGCGGGGGCGGCTGGCGCCGCCTCCGTGTTCGGCCGGGGCGGTCGCTTCGTTGGTCGTCACCCCAGCGGAAGCTGGGGTCTGGCGCCGCGGGGGGCGCGCAGGCGCGGGAGATCCCAGCTTTCGCTGGGATGACGGCGTGGGGCTGGGTGTGCCGGCGTGGCGATTGGGACGGGGGTCTTCTGACCGTCACCCCAGCGAAAGCTGGGGTCTTGAGCCGCGGGCATGGCGCCATCGTGGGAGATCCCAGCTTTCGCTGGGATGACGGTTGGGGCTGGGTGTGCAGGCGTGGCGGTGGCGGATCGGCGTAACGGCCCAGATGGATCCTCTCTTTCCGTCACCCCAGCGGAAGCTGGAGTCTGGTGCCACCCGTGCTCACCCGCCGCGCTTGATCGTTTCCCGGGCGATGATCAGCTGCTGGATCTGGCTGGTGCCTTCGTAGATGCGGAACAGGCGGACGTCGCGGTAGAGGCGTTCGATGCCATAGTCGGCGATATAGCCGGCGCCGCCGTAGATCTGCACCGCCTTGTCGGCGACGCGGCCGACCATCTCGCTGGCGAAATATTTGGCGGCGGCCGATTCGAGCACGACGTCGGCACCGTCGTCCTTGAGCGCGGCGGTCTCGAACACCAGCGCGCGGGCGGCGAGCGCCTCGGTCTTCATGTCGGCGATCATCGCCTGGATCAGCTGGTGCTGGGCGAGCGGCACGCCGAACTGGTGACGCTGGCTGGCGTAGGCGACGCTGTCGGCGATCAGCCGCTCGGCGACGCCGACGCACACCGCGGCGATGTGGAGGCGGCCGCGATCGAGCACGCGCATCGCGATGCGGAAGCCCTCGCCCTCGTCGCCCAAGCGGTTGGCGGCGGGGACGGGAACGTCGTCAAAATGGACGTCGGCGACCTTGGCGCCGCGCTGGCCCATCTTCTTTTCGGGTTCGCCAAGGGTGATGCCGGGGAGATCGCGCGGGACCAGAAAGGCGGAGATGCCGCGGGCGCCGCGCTCGTCACCGGTGCGCGCCATGACGGTGAAGAGCTGGGCCTTGTCGGCGTTGGTGATGTAGCGCTTGGTGCCGGTCAGCCGGAAGACGTCGCCGTCGCGGATCGCCCGGGTCTTTACCGCGCCCGAGTCCGAGCCGACGTCGGGCTCGGTGAGCGCGAAGCTGGTGACGATCTCGCCGCTGGCGATGCGCGGCAGCCAGCTCGCCTTCTGCTCGGGGGTGCCGGCCATCACCAGGCCCTGGCTGCCGATGCCGACGTTGGTGCCGAACGCCGAGCGGAACGCCGGGGTGGTGCGGCCCATCTCGATCGCGACGCGGACCTCCTCGGCCATGGTCAGCGCGAGGCCGCCATATTCCTCGGCGATCGACAGGCCGAACAGCCCCATCGCCTTCATCTCGGCGACGAGGGCATCGGGGATCGCATCGTCGGCCTCGACCTGCGCCTCGAGCGGGCGGAGCCGTTCGGCGACGAAGCGGCGCACGGTGTCGATCAGCGCGGCGAACGTATCGGGGTCGAGCGGCATCCGGCATCCTCCTGGTCGTTGCTGGCCCGGCTGGCGGGCCGGCGACGCCGCGTCGTTGCGCGGGTGGGGCGACGATAGAGCGTTCGCGACGGGGTGGGAAACGCGAACCGGCGCCGTGATCCCGGGATCTGCCCCGCCATGAGGAGCAGCTGGCGGGCGGAGCGGCGGCGCCGGAACAGGGCCCCGAGTGACCCGCGATGGTGTCGGTGGCGGCCCCGGTGACTCGAAAAGGGTAGGGTTCCGAACCCTTTATCAACCTGCCGGTAACGACGATCGGCTGAAATCCGTGCATTTCGTCGCACGGCGAGCCGTTCATCGGCGCGCGAACACCGTTCATCGGAAAAGGTTCCGCGGCGACTTGGTGATCCGCGACTCCTCCCGTAGCCAACAATGGACAAACGGGTTTTTGACCGGGGGGTCAGCAAAATGAACTTCAAGGCGTTGGCAGCGCGTTTCGCGCTGGTGGTTTCGTGCGGCCTGATGATGGCCACCCCGGCTGCTGCCCAGTTCTGGCAGTGCGCCCCTTATGCCCGCGAGATTTCGGGCATCGACATCCATGGCAATGCCAACACCTGGTGGAGCCAGGCCGCCGGTCACTATGATCGCGGTCATTCGCCCAAGGTCGGCGCGGTGCTCTCCTTCCAGTCGACCGGCCGCATGCGCGTCGGCCATGTCGCGATGGTGTCGCAGGTGGTGAGCGACCGCGAAGTGCTGCTGACCCACGCCAATTGGTCCCGCCCCGGCGCGATTGAGCGCAACGTCCGCGCGATCGACGTGTCGGCGGCGGGCGACTGGAGCGAGGTCAAGGTCTGGTATGCGCCGACCGGCGGGCTCGGCACCTCGGCCTATCCGACCAACGGCTTCATCTATTCGGGTCATGCGCCGCTGGGCGAGGCCGGTGACGATGCGGCGAACAACGATGACGCCGATGCCGTGGCACGCGCCAACACCGCGATCATCGCGACCTCGGCGGCGGTGCCGGTGGTGCCGATCGCGGCACGCTGAACGGCTGATCCGGGGGCTTGCCCCGGGGAGACGAACAAAAAGGCCCCGGCAACCCGGGGCCTTTTTTGCGTTCGCGGCCGCGTCAGGCCGGTTTGAAGGTCATCGCGACGCCGTTCATGCAATAGCGCTTGCCGGTCGGCTTGGGCCCATCGTCGAACACATGGCCGAGATGACCGCCGCAGCGCGCGCAATGAACCTCGACGCGTTCCTCGAACATCGAGCGGTCGGTCTTGGTCTCCACCGCATTGGCGAGCGGTGCCCAGAAGCTCGGCCAGCCGGTGCCGCTCTCGAACTTGGTCTTGGACGAATAGGCCGGCTGCCCGCAGCCCTTGCAGGTGAAGATGCCGGCGCGATGCTCGTTGTTGAGCGGGCTCGAATAGGGCCGCTCGGTGCTCTCGTGGCGGAGCACCGCCCAGGCCTGGTCGCCGAGCTTCGCGCGCCAGGCGGCGTCGGTCATCTGCACGGGATAATGATCGGCCGCGGCGGCGGGAGCGCTGCGGCAGCCCCACAAGGCGGCGCCGGCGATGCCGGTGGCGGCGAGCGAGAGCAACGAGCGGCGGGTGGGGGCGTGATCCATCAGGAGGATATAGGAGGCGGGACGGGGGGCATCCAGATGCCCATCATCCGTCATCCCAGCGGAAGCTGGGATCTTTCTGAGGGATTCCCGCGTGGCACGAGATCAGCGATCGGTTGAGCATCCCCCGGATGCTCAAGGATCGTTCGGGGAACGATCCGACCGGTCGCTCTTTCGCTGGGATGACGGTTACCCCCTGGCGCGGCGCCAGAACGGCTTGGCGCTGCCCGACTGGAGCACGCCGCGCCGGAACAGGCGGGCGCCGGTGGCGATGAAGATCGTCACCCACAGCAGCTGCCAGGCGAGCGCGGCGAGGTGCGGCCACAGCTCGGGGCTGTTGGCGGCGTGACCGGCCATCGCGAACGGCGAGGACAAGGGGAACACCTCGGCGAAGGTGGCAAGCGCGGTGCCGGGATGCGCGGCGGCGGCCGACGACAGCGCGAACATCGCGACCTGGATCACCGTGATCGGCAAGGACAGCATCTGGATCTCGCGCATCGTCGATGCCTGCGCGCCGACCGAGAGGAACACCGAGCCGAGCAGCAGATAGGCCATGGTGAAATAGGCCGCGAACAGCAGGGCGAAGGTGGGGGTGCCGACCGCGGGCGAGATCTCGGCAAAGGCCGAGGCGGCGGCGGGCGGCAGCACCGCGCCGATCTGGCTTACCACCGTGCCCCAGAAACCGACGAACAGCACCGCGACGCCGAACATGCCGAGCAGCTTGCCGAGGAACACGCTTTCGAGCGGCACCGCGGCGGCGAGCACCTCGATCACCTTGTTGTTGCGCTCCTCGGCCATGGTGCCGACCACCTGGCCGGACAGGAACAGGGTGAGGAAGAAGATGCCGAACACCGCGAAGAACGCCGACTGGTGCTGGCCGCTCGCGGTCGCGCCCTGGCGGGCGATCGCGGTCTTGGTCGGCACCACCTTCGGCAGCGCTGCGCCGAGCTGCTGCGCGGCGAGCGTCTCGCCGGCGAGCAGCGCGAGATAGTCGGCGGCGCGGCTGCCGCGGGCGCCATAGAGGATCTGCGGACGCTCGAGCGGGCCGTAGAGCACCGCGGCGGCGTCGTAATCCTTGGCGGCGAAGGCAGTGCGCGCCTGGGCGGCCGGATCGGCGTCCGGCGCCAGCGTGGTAAGCGGCGGCGGTGCCTCGCTGTCGCGGAACGCGGCGCGCAGGCGGGTGTCGGCCTCGGCGATGGTGCGCGCGTGGGCACGCGGCAGGATGACGACGACGCGGGTCTTGTCGGCCGAGCCTTCGGAGACGCTGGCGGCGCCCATCCCGCCGATCGCGCCGAACGAGCCCATGATCACCGGCGCGAACAGGAACAGCAGGAAGATCGGCGTGAACACCGTCGCCTTGAAATCACGGCGGGCGATGGTCAGCGTCTGGCGAATGCTGCGGCGCAGATTGGCGGTCATGCCTGGGGCTCCGGAAGGGCATCGCCATTGCCGCCGACGATGCGGACGAAGGCGTCATGGAGGCTGGGGCGCTCGATCGACAGGCCGGCGATGCCGTCGCCGCGATCGATCAGCGTCACCAGCAGGCGCTCGATGCCCTGCGGCGGCATCGCGAACCGCCATTCGTCGCCGTCGGCCACCGCATCGGCGGGGAGCACGTCGGCGATGCCGGGGCGCGGGCTGCTCGGCCGGTAGCGGACGCGCTGCGGCAGGGTGGCGCGGGCGTCGTCCACCGTGCCCTCGAACCGGCGCTTGCCGCCGGCGATGATCGCCAGCCGGTCGCACACCCGCTCGGCATGGGCCATGATGTGGGTGGAGAAGAGCACGGTCGCGCCGCGGTCGCGCTCGGCGTTGATCAGCGCCTCGAGCCGCTCCTGGTTGACCGGATCGAGACCGGAAAAGGGTTCGTCGAGCACCAGCAGATCGGGGCGGTGTACGACGGCGCCGAGCAACTGGACGAGCTGGGCCATGCCCTTGGACAATTTGCGGATCTTCTCGTCGACGGCGTGGCCGAGCCCGGCGGCCTCCATCAGCTCGACCGCACGGGCACGGCCGGTCTTCCAGTCGAGCCCGCGCAGCGCGCCCATGAAGGCGATCGCCTCGCGCGCCTTCATCGCCGGGTAGAGGCCGCGCTCTTCGGGCAGGTAGCCGACCTGGTCGCTGGCGTCGCGCGGGGCGCTGTGGCCGAGCAGCGTGCGGCTGCCGCCATCGGGTTCGATGATGCCGAGCAGCATCCGCAAGGTGGTGGTCTTGCCGGCGCCATTGGGGCCGAGCACGCCGTAGATCGCGCCGCGCGGCACCGACAGATCGACCCCGTCGACGACGCGGCGCTCGCCGAACAGCTTGACCATGCCGGTGGCGCTGATCGCAACCTCCCCGTCGAACGACACCCGTCTATCCAAATGCTTGTCCCGTTCGGCCGTGGTGGGGCGTGTCGGCCGCCATGGAGATGTGGTAGCGGGGCGGCGTGGCGGAAGACAAGCTGGAACAGCCCGAACTCGAACGGGCGATCAAGGCGAAGGCGGCCGAGCTCGGCTTTGCCGCCTGTGGCATCGCGCGTGCCGATGCCGCGCCGCTCACCGCCGCGCGGCTGCGCGAATGGCTCGACGAAGGCCGGCACGGCGGCATGATCTGGATGGAGGAGCGTGCGCACCATCGCGGCAGTCCGGCAGGGCTGTGGCCCGCGGTGCGCAGCGTCATCGCGCTGGGCGTGAGCTATGCCCCGGCCGCGGATCCGCTGCGGCTCGCCGACGAAGGCGGGATCGGGCGGATCTCGGTCTATGCGCAGGGCGGCGACTATCACGACGTGATCAAGAAGCAGCTGAAAGCGCTGGGGCGCTGGCTGGCGCAGACCGCGGGCTGCGACCTCAAGGTGTTCGTCGATACCGCGCCGGTGATGGAAAAGCCGCTCGCCGAGGCCGCCGGGCTCGGCTGGCAGGGCAAGCACACCAATCTCGTCAACCGCGACCATGGCAGCTGGCTGTTCCTCGGCGCGATCTACACGACGCTGGACCTCGCGCCCGATCGCGGCGGCCGTGACACTTGCGGGTCATGCGACGCGTGCCAGCGCGCCTGCCCGACCGACGCGTTTCCGGCGCCATACCAGCTCGATGCGCGGCGCTGCATCTCCTATCTGACGATCGAGCATGCCGGGCCGGTGCCCGAGACGCTGCGCGCCGCGATGGGCAACCGGATCTACGGCTGCGACGACTGCCTGGCGGTGTGCCCGTGGAACAAGTTCGCCGCCGCGGCGCACGCGAATCTGGCGTTCCAGCCGCGCGCGGAGCTGACCGCGCCGGCGCTCGCCGACCTGCTGGCGCTCGACGATGCGGGCTTCCGCCAGGTGTTCGCGGGCTCACCGATCAAGCGGATCGGGCGCGACCGGATGGTGCGCAATGCGGCCTATGCGGCAGGGAACAGCGGCGATCCGGCGCTCGCCGGGGTGCTGCAGGGATTGCTCGGCGATCCGTCGGAGGTGGTGCGCGATGCCGCGGGCTGGGCGCTCGGGCGGCTGGCGGTGGCGGTGGGGTGAGGCGGGCGCGGGAGTCGCGCCGTTTCTGGAGATCCCAGCGTCCGCTGGGATGACGGTGACGAGGCGACCAGCTCCTTTCCCCGACAAGCTTGGCGCTTAGCGTGCCACCCCGAAGCGCCACACCGTGGTCGAGCGATACGGCTTGGCCGGGGTCACCAGCGTCGAGGGGAAGGACGGCTGGTGTGGGGCGTCGGCGAAATGCTGGGTCTCGAGCGCGATGCCGTCGCGCGGGTGGATCGGGCGACCCTGCGCATCGACGTCCTTTCCGTCGATATAGTCACCGGTATAGGCCTGGACCGACGGCTCGGTGGTTTCGACCCGGAGCGTTCGGCCGGACGCGGGGTCGCGCAGCCACACCGCCGGACGGGCTGTGCGGGTGACGCCGCCGTCGAACGCCCAGCCGTGGTTGTAGCCGCCATGTGCGGCCATCATCGGTGCCTTGACGTCCCAGCGCTCGCCGATCGCATGCTCGGCGGTGAAATCGAGCGGGGTGCCGGCGACCGGCGCGAGGGCGCCGGTGGGGATGCCGACCGCGTCCGAATCGATCCAGCGGCTGGCGGCGATGCGCAGGCGCTGATCGGCCACGCTGCCGCCGCCGGCGAGATTGAAATAGCTGTGGTTGGTGATGTTGAAAAAGGTCGGGCGGGTGGTGCGCACCGCATAGTCGATGTGGAAGCTGTCGTCGGCGAGCAGCCGATAGGTGACGGTGACCGTCAGCTGGCCGGGGAAGCCCTGCGCGCCATCGGGGCTGACCAGCGTCAGCCGGGCGCCGTCGACCCCGGCGGCGTGGAAGGGGGCGACCTGCCAGCGCTGGACGTCGAAGCCGTTGCCGCCGCCGTGGAGCGCGTTGGCACCGTCATTGGCGTTGAGGCGATAGTCCTTGCCGCCGAGCGTGAAGCGCGCGCCGGCGATGCGGCCGGCATAGCGACCGATCAGCGCGCCAAAGCCGTTCTTGGTGATCTTGTCGCGATAATCGGCGGTCGAGCCATAGCCCAAGACGATGTTGGCGCGGTGGCCGGCGCGATCGGGTGTCTCGATCGCGGTGATGATGCCGCCCAAATTGAGGAAGCGCACGGTGAGGCCATGCGCATTGTGCAGGCTGTATTCGTGGAGCCCGGGCGCATCCTCGCGGATCTGCGCCGCTGCCGGGTGGCCGGCGAGGAGCATGGGCGCGAGCAGCGCGGCGGCGAGAGGCAGGTGACGCATCGCGGCAGCTTATGCCGCTGTGGCGCCAGCGGCAACCGGCGCCCCCGGGTTATTTGCCGCCGTCGCGGCGGATCAGCGCGGCGACGCAGCTCGCGCGATCGATGGTGCTGCCGTCCGGCTCGCGCGCGTCGAGATAGGTGACGCGCGGCTCGTCCGACCCCTTGGGATAGAGATAGGCATCGAGCACGCAGATCGGGCCGACGAACTGGAGCTTGCGGGCCGGCCCCTCGCGCACGTCGGCATCGGGCTGGCCGAACAGCCGGGTGAGCGCGCCGGCATTCTGGCCGAGCACGCGCTCGAGCCCGGCGCTGGTATAGGGGATGGCGACCGGCGCGGGTGCGGCGGGCTGGGGCGCGGGCACGGCGCAGGCGGCGAGCGTGGTGGCGAGGCCGATGACGGCCGCCCGGGTGAGAGCTCCCTGGTTGTTGGCCTGCCTGGTGATGATCCGCCGTGTCACGCCTGGTCCCCATGGAATAGATGCGTCGCCATCGCCGCGCCGAGGATCGGCGCGAGGATGTTGAGCAGCGGAACCACGAACAGCCCGGTGACGGCAAGGCCCAGCAGCCAGCGCCGCCCGGCGGTGGCCTTGCGCCAGCCCCGCATCGCCGCATCGTCGAGATGGCGGCTCGCGACCATGTCGCCGAGGTCGCGCCCGAGCAGCCAGGCGTTGACCGCGAAGAAGGCGACCGCCGGCCCGATCGCGGTGAACAGCAGCGCGATGTAGACCGGCACCATCAGCAGGTTGAGCGCGATCGCACGCGCCGCCGAACCGAGGCCCAGGCGTGCCGCGCGCAGCATGCCGGCGGGGCGGGCGCTGGCGAGCGCGACCGGGTAATGCCGCGCCTCGACCGCGTGGACGATGTCGTCGCCGAACAGGCCGAGCACCGCGATGGCGACGACCCGGAACAGCAGCCAGGCGGCGAGCACCGCGATCACCACCGTGGCGACCGCGGCGGTGACGCCGTCGTCCTGCCAGCCGGTGAGCGCGGGGATGGAGGCGGACAGCGCATAATAGAGGCCGACGCCGAGCGCGGCGAACACCGCGGCGGTGAGAAGCAGGGATTTGGCCAGCAGCCGCACGATGGCCGGGTCGCCGAGCTGGCGGAGCGAGAGAATGAGGGCGCGAAGCATGGCGCCAGGGGTGGCGCGGCGCGGGGGCGGGGTCAATGACGGCGCGCGACCGCAGGGCTCGCGTGCGCGCGCGTTCCGCGATAGGGGGCGCGGGTCCTTTGTCTTGCGGAGTTGCCCCTTGTCCCAGCCTACCTATGACGTCGTCGCCATCGGCAATGCGATCGTCGACATCCTCGCCGAGGCCGATGACGCGTTCATCGCCGAGATCGGCGTCGCCAAGGGGTCGATGCAGCTGATGTTCTCGGCGGAAGACGCCGATGCGCTTTATGCCAAGATGGGCCCGGGGCATGAGGTGTCGGGCGGATCGGCGGCGAACACCGTTGCCGGCATCGCCGCGCTCGGCGGCAAGTGCGGCTTCATCGGCCAGGTGGCCGACGACCAGCTCGGCCAGGTGTTCGGCCACGACATCCGCGCCGCGGGCGTCCATTTCGACACCGCGGTGCGCGCCGGCGATCCCACCACCGCGCGCTGCCTGATCTTCGTCACCCCCGACGGCCAGCGGACGATGAACACCTTCCTCGGCGCCTCGCAGTTCCTGCCCGAGCGCGCGCTCGACCTGTCGCTGATCGCCGATGCGGCGATCCTCTATCTCGAGGGCTATCTGTGGGATCCCGAGGAGCCGCGCGCGGCGATGCGGGCGGCGATCGAGACCGCGCGCAAGGCCGGCCGCAAGGTCGCCTTCACCCTGTCCGACGTGTTCTGCATCGGTCGCCATGGCGGCGACTTCCGCGCGCTGATCGCCGACGGGATGATCGACATCCTGTTCGCCAACGAGGGCGAACTGGTCGCGCTCGCCGAAGTGGACGAGTTCGACGCGGCGGTGGCCAAGCTCGCCGCGCAGGTGCCGACGCTGGTCGTCACCCGCGGGGCCGAGGGCGCGATCGCGGTGCAGGCCGGGAGCCGCGCCGAAGTGGCCGCGGAGCCGATCGCGCGGGTGGTGGACACCACCGGTGCCGGCGACCTGTTCGCGGCGGGCTTCCTCCACGGCCAGGCGCAGGGCAAGGGCCTTGCCGAGTCGCTCAAGCTCGGCGCGATCTGCGCGGCGGAGATCATCAGCCATGTCGGCGCGCGGCCAACGGTGGATCTCAAGGCAATGGTCGCCGCCAAGTTGGGCTGAGCGCCCGCGGCGATGCTTGTCCCGGGCCGCGCCCGGGACGGTGCGATAGAAGAAGCGCCGGGGGATCGCTCCCCCGGCCCTTTTTGCGTGTCGGTGGTGCGCCGCTCTAGTGCAGCGGCTTGGCGATCTCCGGCTGCATCGCCGGATCGTCGACCACGTCGACGATGCCGCGGCCGACGTGGCTGCGGCTGCGGCTGTAGGCGAAGTAGATCAGCAGGCCGACCGCACCCCAGATCGGCAGCACCAGGATCGAGGCCCAGTCCAGCGACGCATAGAGGTAGAGGCAGCCGAGCACCGACACCGGCGCGACGACCCACACCAAGGGGGTGCGGAACGGGCGTTTGCGGCTGGGATCGGTGCGACGCAGCACCAGCACCGCGATCGAGACCATCGCGAAGGCGAACAGCGTGCCCGAGTTGGAGTAATTGGCGAGCTGCCCGACCGGCGCGAAGGCGGCGGCGATCGTCACCACCACACCGGTGACGATGGTGATGACGTGCGGGGTGTGGAACTTCGGGTGGACCGCGGCGAACCGCGCCGGCAGCAGCCCGTCACGCGCCATGGTGAAGAACACGCGGGTCTGGCCGAACATCATCATCAGCACCACCGAAGGCAGCGCGATGATCGCCGCGGCGGCGAGGAAGTTGCCCGCGATCGGCCAGCCGAACACGCGCAGGATGTGCGCGAGCGCCTCCTTGGAGCAAGACAGCGGCTCGAGCGCGCCGCCAGCGATGATCTGCTGGCAGCGGGCGGCGAGTTCGGGCGTGCCCGGATCGAGCAGGCGGCCGGCGGCGTCCATCACCGGCTGGGCGCCGAGCGGCGAGCCGATCGCACCGGCGGCGACGAGCAGGTAGAAGATGGTGCAGATGCCGAGGCTGGCGATGAGGCCGATCGGCACGTTGCGCTGCGGGTTCTTGGTTTCCTCGGCGGCGGTGGAGACCGCGTCGAAGCCGACATAGGCGAAGAAGATCGATGCGGCGGCGCCGGCGACGCCCGACAGATGGGTCGGCATGAACGGCGTGAAATTGGCGCCGTTGGCGGCGGGCAGGGTGATCGCGATGAACAGGGTGAGCGCGAGGATCTTCACGCCGACCAGGATCGCATTGACCTTGGCGCTCTCGCTGGTGCCGAGCACCAGCAGCCAGGTGACGAGCATCGACACCACCACCGCGGGGAGGTTGATCAGCCCGCCCTGGCTGGGGCCGACCGCGAGCCATTGCGGGATGGCGATGTCGGGCAGGAACGGCACGAAGCTGGAGAGATGCGCGAGCAGCCCGACGAAATAGCCCGACCAGCCGACCGCGACCGCGCTCGCGCCGAGCGCATATTCGAGGATCAGCGCCCAGCCGACCATCCAGGCGAGCGGCTCGCCGATCACCGCATAGGTATAGGTATAGGCGGAGCCCGCGACCGGCACCATCGAGGCGAGCTCGGAATAGCAGAGCGCCGCGACCGCGCAGACGAAGCCGGCAATGACGAACGAGAGCATCATCCCCGGGCCGGCTTTCTGCGCGGCTTCGGAGGTGAGCACGAAGATGCCGGTGCCGATCACGGCGCCGATCCCGAGCATGGTGAGCTGGAACGCGCCGAGCGAGCGATGAAGCCCGCGTTTCTCGGCCGTGGCGAGGATAGCGTCGAGTGGTTTGACGCGCCCGAAAATCATCTAGTCAATTCCCCCCACTTGCGCGGCGCCTGGCTGCGCCTCCGCATGGTGAAGCGCCCGAGCCTAACTCCAAATAGGGTGGGCGCAATGTTTTTTGATTTGACGGGCTGGGCAAACGCGCCCGGCGGAGCGGCTCAGCGCGCCAGCATCGGCCCGAGCGGCCGGCCCGCGAAGAGGTGGATGTGGAGGTGGGGCACCTCCTGGCCGGCATCGCCGCCGGTGTTGGCGAGCAGCCGGTAGCCGGGCTCGACCAGCCCGGCGGCGCGCGCAACGGTGCCGACCGCGCGGACGAAGCCGGTGATCTCGGCATCGGAGCCACGCGCGCTGAAATCGTCCCACGACACATAGGGGCCGCGCGGGATCACCAGGATGTGGCTCGGCGCCGAGGGGGCGATGTCGTGGAAGGCAATCGCATAATCGTCTTCGTAGACGCGGCGCGCGGGGATCTCGTCGCGCAGGATCTTGGCGAAAACGTTCTGGTCGTCATAGGGCTGAGTGGCGTCGATCGGCATGGCGGCCTTCCTTGGAGATCGGGACGGTGGAGGGTTAGCGGGACGCCTTCTCGTCGTGGCCCGAGACGCCCTCGCGCCGGTCCAGCTCGGCGCGGATGTCGTCGAGGCTAAGGCCGGCGTCGGCGAGCAGGACGAGCAGGTGGAAGACGAGATCGGCGGCTTCGGCGGCGAGCGTGTCGGGCGCGGCGAGCGCGGCGATCACCGTCTCGGTCGCCTCTTCGCCGACCTTCTGGGCGATCTTGGCGCGACCCTTGGCGAACAGGCTGGCGGTGTAGGAGGTGCCGGCATCGGCGCCGCGGCGGGCGCGGATCGTGGCTTCGAGGCGATCGAGCGTGTCCATCCCTGCCGCTTGGCGCGGGAGCGGCCCCAGGGTCAATCCTCCCTCGCCGCGTCGCGCTCGCGGCGACGAGTGATGAAGCGCTTGCGCAGCGCGCGGCGGACGAAGAACACCGCGATGATCGCGACCGCGAACAGCGCGAAATCGGACAGTTCGGGCTGGTCACGCGGATGGACGGTGCCGCTGTGGCCGCCAGCGACGGAGAGGATCGGGAGCATGGGGGTGGGTGTAGCGGGAGAGCCGGCGGCCGTCACCCTCACCGTGCGGCGGCGCTCAGTGGCTCCGCACCGGGATTCCCGCCGCGGCGAGCGCGTCATGGGCGTCGGCGACGCTGGCCTCGCCGAAATGGAAGATCGAGGCCGCGAGCACCGCGCTGGCGTGACCGTCGCGGATGCCGGCGACGAGGTCGTCGAGGCCGCCGACACCGCCCGAGGCGACCACCGGCACGCTGACGCGATCGGCGATGGTGCGGATCAGCTCGAGGTCATAGCCGCTGCGGGTGCCGTCGCGATCCATCGAGGTGACGAGCAACTCGCCGGCGCCGAGATCGGCGAGGCGCAGGGCATGCTCGACCGCGTCGATCCCGGTGGCGCGGCGGCCGCCGTGGGTGAACACCTCCCAGGCGCCGTCGACGCGGCGGGCGTCGACCGAGGCGACGCAGCATTGGCTGCCGAACCGCTCGGCGATCTCGGCAACCACCTCGGGCCGCGCGACCGCGGCGGAATTGACCGCGACCTTGTCGGCGCCGGCCAACAGCAGCGCGCGGGCATCGTCGGCGGTGCGGACGCCGCCGCCGACGGTGAGCGGCATGAAGCACACCGCGGCGGTGCGGCGGACGACATCGAGGATGGTGCCGCGTGCTTCGTGGCTGGCGGTGATGTCGAGGAAGCACAGCTCGTCGGCGCCGGCGAGATCATAGGCGCGGGCCTGCTCGACCGGATCGCCGGCATCGCGCAACTCGACGAAATTGACGCCCTTGACGACGCGGCCGTTGGCGACGTCGAGGCAGGGAATGACGCGGGCGCGGACGGTCATCGCAGCACCGCCTCGGCGAGCAGCACGACCGCGGCGGCGAGCAACAGCGTCACCAGCACGATCTGGCCGACAACGGAGGCGCGGAACAGCCAGGGATGCTCGATCCTGCGCACCTTGATGGGGTTGGTGCCCGTCAACGGGATGCCGATCTCGCCGTCGCGGATCTGATCGCGCAGCAGCGGCACATAGCAGGCGGTGACGCCGCCGATCAGTGTGCCGGTAACCGCGGGCATCATGCGGCGCGCGCGACGCTGAGCGCCGCGGCGAGATCGAGCCGGCCGTCGTAAAGCGCGCGACCGGTGATCACGCCCTCGACCCCGTCGCGGACATGGAGCGCGAGGACGTGGATTTCGGCCAGGCCCTTGACCCCGCCGCTGGCGATCACCGGGATGTCGACCGAGCGCGCGAGGTCCACCGTCGCTTCGACGTTGCAGCCCTTGAGCAGCCCGTCGCGGCCGACGTCGGTGAACAGCAAGGAGGCGACGCCGGCATCCTCGAAGCGGCGGGCGAGATCGACCACTGCCGTGGTGGAAACATCGGCCCAGCCCTTGGTCGCGACCATGCCATCGCGCGCGTCGACCGCGACGACGATGCCGCCGGGGAAATCACGCGCGGCGGCGCGGACGAACTCCGGGTCGTCGAGCGCGGCGGTGCCGATCACGACGCGCGACACGCCGAGATCGAACCAGCGCTCGACGCTGGCGCGGGTGCGGATGCCGCCGCCGAGCTGGACGTGGCCGGGAAAGGCCGCGACGATCGCCCTGACCGCGTCACCGTTGACCGACTCGCCGGCAAAGGCGCCATCGAGATCGACGACATGGAGGTGCTCGGCGCCCGCCTCGGCGAACAGCAGCGCCTGGGCGGCGGGATCGTCGCCATAGACGGTGGCGCGGTTCATGTCGCCTTCCGCCAGGCGGACGACCTGACCGGCCTTGAGGTCGATCGCCGGGAACACGATCAGCGGCCCCGCGTCGCTCGTGACCGCCTCGCTCATGGCCGCCACGCGAGGAAGCCGGCGAGCATGGCGAGGCCATAGCGCTGGCTCTTTTCGGGGTGGAACTGGACGCCGAGCATGTTGTCGCGCGCGATCGCGGCGGTGACCGGGCCGGCATGGTCGCTGGTGGCGATCACATCGTCTCCTTCGAAGGCATAGGAATGGAGGAAATAGGCTTCGCCGGCGGGGACCAGCGGATGGTCGCCGTGCGGCACGACGTCGTTCCAGCCCATGTGCGGCACCTTGGCGGCAGCGGTGGCGGGCTCGAGCCGGCGGACCTGGCCGCGCACCCAGCCGAGGCCGCGGTGCTCGCCCATCTCGTGGCCCGCGTCGGCCATCAGCTGCATGCCGACGCAGACGCCGAGGAAGGGAACGCCGTCGCGGCGGACGCGCTGCTCCATCGCCTCGACCATCCCGGGCACGGCGCGCAGCGCCGCGGCGCAGGCGCCGAACGCGCCGACGCCGGGGAGGACGATGCGATCGGCGCGCGTCACCAGCGCGGGATCGGCGGTGACGACGATGTCGGTGGCGCCGGCGGCGCGCAGGGCGTTCTCCACCGAATGGAGGTTGCCGGCGCCATAATCGATGAGTGCGAGGTCAGCCATGGGCTGGGACGTCCGTCATGATCGTCACCCCAGCGCAAGCTGGGGTCTCCGGCGACTCTCGTCCCGCGCTTGCGGCTTGAGACCCCAGCTTGCGCTGGGGTGACGGATATAGGCGCGGGGGTGACGGCTTGGGGCGCCGGGATGACGGGAAGGGCAGAGGTAGCGCTGCCGGTGTGATGGCAGGGGCACGCGTCACAGGATCCCCTTGGTCGAGGGGATCGCATCGGCCTTGCGCGGATCGATCTCCACCGCGATGCGCAGCGCGCGGGCGAGGCCCTTGAACGCGCTTTCGGCGATATGGTGGTTGTTGCTGCCGTGGAGCGTCTCGATGTGCAGCGTGATCCCGGCGGCCTGGGCGAAGCTGTGGAAGAAGTGCTCGAACATCTCGGTGTCCATCTCGCCGAGGCGCTTCTGGCTGAATTCGGTCTTCCAGACCAGCCAGGGGCGGCCGGAGATATCGAGCGCGACTCGGGTGAGCGTCTCGTCCATCGGCGACAGCGCGTCGCCATAGCGGCGGATGCCGCGCTTGTCGGCGAGCGCCCGGGCGACCGCCTCGCCGATCGCGATGCCGGTGTCCTCCACCGTGTGGTGCTGGTCGATGTGCAGATCGCCGACGGTGCGGACGTGGAGATCGATCAGCGAATGGCGCGACAGCTGCTCGAGCATGTGATCGAAGAAGCCGACTCCGGTCGACACGTCATAAAGGCCGGTGCCATCGAGATTGACGGTGACGTCGATCTTGGTCTCGGCGGTGGAGCGGTTGATCGTCGAAGTGCGCATGTCAGGCTCCATAACGGTCATCGGGCGTCATGCAATCTTGACCGGTCATCAAACCCCGCTACCCAAGGGGAATGACCGACGGCCTGCCCGATAGCCTTATTCCCTATGACGAAATCGTCCAGGAAGCCCTGCGTGCCGTGGTCGGCCGCGTGCTCGACACCGTTGCCGAGAGCGGCGGCCTGCCCGGCGAGCATCATTTCTACATCACCTTCAAGACCCAGGCGCCCGGGGTGGACATCCCCAAGCGGCTGATCGAGCGGTTTCCGGACGAGATGACGATCGTCCTGCAGAACCGCTATTGGGACCTGACGGTGGACGAGCGGAAGTTCTCGGTGGGACTGAGCTTCAACCAGGTGCCGAGCAAGCTGGTGATCCCTTATTCGGCGATCACCGGTTTCCACGATCCCGCGGTGAACTTCGAGCTGCGCTTCCAGGCGACCGAAGGCCCCGACGACGGCCCCGAGCCGCACGACGAGGCCGAGAACGACGGCCCGACCGTGACCCCGGTGGAGGATGGCTCCAACGTCGTCAGCGTGGATTTCAAGCGGAAGAAGTGACCGGGCGGCGGGTGGCGTCACTCCCTGCTGTCATCCCAGCGAAAGCTGGGATCTTTGGCCGCGGGCGCAGCGCCATCGATGGAGATCCCAGCTATCGCTGGGATGACGGAGTGTAGTTAGCAGGCGTTGGAACTCCGGCCGCGGGCGCGGCGCCGTCAATGGAGATTCCAGCTTTCGTTGGGATGACGGCGGGTAGCTGGCAGGCGTTGGAACTCCCATCGCCGGCGCTAGTAGTGTCTCCATGACCGACACCCGTACCGAAACCGATTCGATCGGCCCGATCGAGGTTCCCGCGCAAGCCTATTGGGGCGCGCAGACCCAGCGATCGATCGAGAATTTCCCGTTCGGCGCGCGCGAGCAGATGCCGATCGAGATCGTCCATGCGCTGGCGCTGGTGAAGCAGGCGGCGGCGCGGGTGAACCGGCGCCATGGGCTCGATGCCGACAAGGCCGCGGCGATCGAGACGGCGGCGGCGGAGGTCGCGAGCGGCGCGCTCGACGACCAGTTCCCGCTGGTGATCTGGCAGACGGGGTCGGGCACTCAATCCAACATGAACGCCAATGAGGTGATCGCCGGCCGCGCCAACGAGATGCTCGCAGGCACGCGCGGCGGCAAGGTGCCAGTCCACCCCAATGACGACGTCAACCGCAGCCAATCGTCCAACGACAGCTTCCCGACCGCGATGCACGTCGCCGCGGCGCTCGCCGCGACCCACCGGCTGGTGCCGGCGATGGAAAAGCTCGAGGCGGCGCTGCTCGCCAAGGTCGAGGCGTGGGACGACATCGTCAAGATCGGCCGCACCCATCTCCAGGATGCAACGCCGCTGACGCTCGGCCAGGAATTCTCCGGCTATTACGCGCAGGTGCGGCTGGCGCGGACGCGGCTGGTGCCGCTGATCGAGCATGGCCTGTGCAAGCTCGCGCAGGGCGGCACCGCGGTTGGCACCGGGCTCAACGCGCCGGCGGGCTTTGCCGAGGATTTCGCGACCGAGATGGCCGCGCTCACCGGCCTGCCGTTCGAGACCGCGCCCAACAAGTTCGAGGCGCTGGCGAGCCACGACACGCTGGTCGATTTCTCCGGCCGGCTCAACACGCTGGCGGTGGCGCTGACCAAGATCGCAAACGACATCCGGCTGCTCGGCTCGGGGCCGCGCTCGGGGCTCGGCGAGCTCGACCTGCCCGCCAACGAGCCCGGCAGCTCGATCATGCCCGGCAAGGTCAATCCCACCCAGGCCGAGATGCTGACGATGGTCGCGGCGCAGGTGATGGGCAATCACGTCGCGGTGACGATCGGCGGGCTGCAGGGCCATATGGAGCTCAATGTGTTCAAGCCGCTGATCGGCGCCAACGTGCTGCGCGCGATCGACCTGCTCTCGATCGGCATGGAGAGCTTTGCCGAGCGGATGGTCGAGGGGATGACCGCCAACCGCGAGCGGATCGCCGAGCTGGTCGATCGCTCGCTGATGCTCGTCACCGCGCTCGCGCCCGAGATCGGCTATGACAATGCCGCCAAGATCGCCAAGCACGCCCATGCCCATGGCCAGACGCTGAAGCAGGCGGGGCTCGAGCTCGGGGTGGTGGACGAGGAAACGTTCGATCGCGTGGTGCGGCCCGAGACGATGATCGGGCGCTGATCGGGCTGGCCCGGGAACCCGCCGGGTCGCCAAACGCTCTTCCCCGCGAAGAGGAGATCATGACGTGAGTGCTACAACCATCGGTGCGCTGATCGGCGGCGCGGTTGATTCAATGTCCGGCGACGACAGCGCCGCGGATGGCGCGGTGGTCGGCGCGATCACCGCCAACGTGCTCAAGGTCGTGCTGCCGCTGGCGGTGACCTATGCGGTCGGCTGGGCGGTGCTGCGCGGCGCGGGTGCGCTCAAGGATGCGGCATTCGGCGAGGCCGAGGCATGATCGGCAAGATCATCGGCGCGCTGGTCGGCCGCGAGATAAACCGCCGCGATGGCTCGGGCGGATTCAAGGGTGCCGCGATGGGCACGATCGCCGCGGTGGCGCTGCGCCGGATGGGGCCGCTCGGGCTGCTGATCGGCGGCGGCTACGTCGCCAAGAAGGCCTATGACCGGCATCGCGAGACGCAGCGGGGCTGAGCCTAGGTTGAGCCCGGGCTTGTCGTTGCTCGACGTCGCTAGGTAGACTTGCCGCTCCAGCAACAGCTCCATGTCCGTCGCCCCAGCGACGGCTGGGGCCTCGTCGTTGATGAGCGGATAGCGCGCCTCCGGAAGATCCCAGCCTTTGCTGGGATGACGGTTGTGGGTCGGGTGCGGCGCGTGGCGGGACAGTCCGGCCCAGCGCGGGGTTGACGCCCGGGGGGGCGCCACGCCAGTAGCGCGCATGGACGCCACCGCTCACCCCGATCCCCACAGCCTCAAGCGCCGCGGCGTTCTGTTCGTGCTGTCCTCGCCGTCCGGCGCAGGCAAGTCGACCATCGCGCGCAAGCTGCTCGCCGACGAACCCGAACTCGGCATGTCGGTGTCGGCGACGACGCGGCCGATGCGGCCCGGCGAGGTCGAGGGCAAGGACTATCACTTCGTCGATCTCGAGGAATTCCGCCGCATGGTTGCGGAGGACGAGTTCCTCGAATGGGCGCATGTGTTCAACCACCGCTACGGCACCCCGCGCGCGCAGGTCGAGGCGATGCTCGCCGCCGGCAAGGACGTGTTGTTCGACATCGACTGGCAGGGCGCGCAGCAATTGTTCCAGATCGCCGGTGGCGATGTCGTCCGCGTGTTCATCTTCCCGCCGTCGATGACCGAGCTGCGCGCGCGGCTCGAGCGGCGCAACACCGACACGATGGAGGTCATCGACGCCCGCATGGCGCGTGCCGCCAACGAGGTAAGCCACTGGGACGGCTATGATTACGTGCTGGTCAACGACGATGTCGACCAGTGTATCGCCGGGGTGAAGACGATCCTCGCCGCCGAACGGCTCAAGCGCTCGCGCCAGACCGGGCTGATCGGCTTCATCCGCCGCCTGACGCGCTGAGGGGGTAAGGCTGCCGTTTGACCAGGACCGGTCGACGCGCGGTGAGTCCCAGGCCCTTCGACAGGCTCAGGGCGAACGGTGTGGTGGGGCAGCCTTACCAGCCCGTTCGTGCTGAGCCTGTCGAAGCACGGTGAGGCTCATGCCCTTCGACAGGCTCAGGGCGCACGCCGAGGTGGTCGGCAGCTCTAGAGCGCCTCCAGGAACCTCACCGCGCCGTCGAAATCGCGCCGTCGTGCCTCGCGCGCGTCGGCGGCGAGCGGGTCGTGGCCCCAGCGTTCGGCCTGCCAGTCCTCGTCGAGATTGGCGGCGGCCCAGATGTCGGCGGGTTCCATCGCGCGCTCGACCAGCGCGAGGCCGAGGATCAGCGAGCCGCTGATCGTCACCAGCGGCGACAGGCCGGCGAGGGTGAAGGCGTCGAGCGCGGCGACCGCGTCGCCGAGCCGGCGGATCGTCGCGGCCGGCTGCGCACGGTGGATGATGCCGGTGGCGAGCTCGAGGTGAACGTCGTAGCGCGCGCGCGCCCAGGCGAGCGGCGGATCCCAGGTAGCGGCCTGGCGGGCAACCAGATCGTCGGGGCCATCGGCGCGGTAGCACAAGAGATCACTTTCGCCGTAGCGCGCGAGCCCGGCGGCGAAGCTGGCGGGATCGGGGCCGATCCGGTCGATCGCGGCATTGGCGAGGCCGGTGAGCGGCATGCGGCGCGGGTCGATCGTCTCGGGCACCGCGCGCCATTCGGCGGCGACCGCCTCGGCCAGTGCCGCGGTGGGGAGCGCGAGCGGCACGCGGCCGGGGGTGCGGACCGGGCGGCCGTTGAGCGTCACCACCCGGGCCTCGTCGATTCCGACGTCGGTCCAGAAGCGCTTCATCGCTGCGGCGGCGTCCGCCAGCGGTGGGCGAGGCTGCGCGGCACGGTGGCGATCATCAGCAGCGCCGAGAGCACGATGGCGATGCCGAGGATCTTCACCGGCAGGCCATGGCTCTTGAACGCGAGGAACACGCCGAACACCGCGCCCGCAGCGCCGGCGATGCGGGTGGCGGTCATCGCGAAATAGCGGCGGCGGGCGAGCCGGTCGGCCGCATTGGTGGCGAGGCGGGTCATGCGAGCAGGTGCCGCAGCGCCGGCACGCGATCGGCGACGACATCGGCGCCGGCCGCGGCGAGGTCACCGACGGTGTGATAGCCCCAGGCGACGCCGACCGCGCGGGCGCCGGCGGCCTTGGCCATCGCCATGTCGAAGCTGGTGTCGCCGATCATCGCCGTCGCGTCGGGCGTCGCGCCGGCCTCGGCGATCGCGGCGAGCAGCATCGCCGGATCGGGCTTGGAGGGATGGCGATCGGCGGTCTGCAGCGTCACGAAGCGGTCGGCGAGGCCGTGGTGGGCAAGGATATGGGCGAGCCCGCGATCCGACTTGCCGGTGGCGACGCCAAGCCGCCAGCCGTCGTCGGCGAGCGTGGTCAGCACCTCGACGATGCCCTCGAACAACGGCTCCTCCTCCATCTCGCCGGTGGTGCGCAGGTGGAAGAAGGCGTCCTTGTAATCCTGCGCCATCCGCCGGTGCTGCGCGGTGTCGGCCTCGGGCAGCAGCACCGCGATCGCCTCGACCAGGCTGAGCCCGACGATGCGACGGATCGCCGCGCGCGGCGGCGCGACGAGACCGGCGACCGTGAAGGCCTCCTCCATCGAGCGGCAGATGTTGGCCTGGCTGTCGACCAGGGTGCCGTCGCAATCGAACACGGCGAGCCGGATCATGCCGCCGCGCTCAATCGCGGCTGCCGCGGCCGCGCCGCTCGCCCTTGCGCGCCTTGCGCACCGTCTTGGCGTGCTGCTTGGCGAACTGCTTCTTCTCGGCCTTGCTCGGCGGCGCCTTTTCGTCGAGCGGCATCATGTTGCCGAGCATCTCGTCGAAGCCCAGTTGCTTGAGGCTCTCGGCGAAATGCGTCGGCAGCTCGGCCTGGACGTCGATCTCGCCGCCATCGGGATGGTCGACGCGGATGCGGCGGGCGTGGAGGTGCATCTTGCGGCTGATCCCGCCGGTGAGGAACGCCGCCGCGCCGCCATATTTGCCGTCGCCGACGATCGGATGGCCGATCGCGGCCATGTGGACGCGCAGCTGGTGGGTGCGGCCGGTGAAGGGCTGCAGCTCGACCCAGGCGGCGCGGTTGCCGGCGCGCTCGATGACACGGTAACGGGTGCGCGCGGCCTGGCCGTTCTCCTCGTCGATGTGCATCTTCTCGCCGCCGGTGCCCGGCTGCTTGGCGATCGGCAGCTCGACCATGCCGTCCTCGATCGAGGGCACGTCGACGATCAGCGCCCAATAGACCTTCTTGGCGGTGCGGCCGGAGAAGGTCTTGGCGAAGAACGCCGCGGCGCGGCTGGTGCGCGCGACGAGCAACGCGCCCGAGGTGTCTTTGTCGAGCCGGTGGACCAGCTTGGGGCGGCCCTCATTGTCGAACTGCAGCCCGTCGAGCAGGCCGTCGACATGCTCATGGGTCTTGGTACCGCCCTGGGTGGCGAGGCCCGGCGGCTTGTTGAGCACGATCGCCTGGGCGTCCTGGTGGATCACCATCTCGCGGACGAACTCGGTCTGCTCATCGGTGAGCGGCACCCGCTCGCGCTGCGGCTTCTCGCCCTCGGGGCGCGGCGCCTCGGGGGGCGGCACGCGCAGGATCTGCCCGGCCTTGATCCGGTCGCCGGGCGCGGCGCGGCTGCCGTCGACGCGGAGCTGGCCGGTGCGCGCCCATTTGGCGACGGTGGTAAAGCTGGTGTCGGGCAGGTGCCGCTTGAACCAGCGGTCTAGCCGGATGTCGTCGTCGTCGAAACCGACGGTGAACTCGCGCACCCCGGCGCTGATCGTCGCGCCGCCGCTCATGCCGCGACGCCGATGCTGCGGGCGAGGGTGAGGCCGGCGAACAGCGCGACGATCGCGCCGATCACCGAGACGAGGGTGTAGACCAGCGCGGTGGCGAGTGCGCCGCGCTCGGCGAGGGTGACGACGTCGAGCGAGAAGGAGGAAAAGGTGGTGAAGCCGCCGAGCACGCCGACGCCGACGAACAGCCGCCACGCTTCGCCGCCACCGGCGACCCGCGCGAGCGTGCCGATTAGCAGGCCCATCGCCAGGCCACCGACGAGGTTCACGGCAAGCGTGCCATAAGGAAAGGCCGGGCCGAACAGCGCAAGCGCGAGGCGGCCGGTGAGGTAACGCGCGCCGGAGCCGATGGCGCCGCCGGTCATGACGAGGAAAAGAGGCATGTCACCTCCCTAGCGCGTTTTGCCGCCCGCGCGAACCACCTGTGGTGATGGGTGTGGGACGCTGCCCGGCAAAGCTGGCCGGCAACGCTGCCCGGCCACTGCCGACTGCAGCGCGCCCGCTCAGTGCCCGGCGTTGGCGACCAGGTCGACGTCGCTGCCGCCGCCGCTGCGCGGGGTGACGTAGAGCATGTAGGCGGCGTCGCCGCGGGTGCCGCCGAGCACGTGCTGGGCGCCGTCGGCCTGGTGATCCGCCGAATAGCCCGCCTTGGTGACCTGGGTGTAATACCAGTCGAGCACGCGGCCGACCGGCGCGGCGCTGGCGAAGCTGACCACACGCAGCCCGCAGGCGGGCCCACCCGCGGCTTCGGCGACGCGGGCGTCGGGGTAGAGCGGCACGCCGGCGGGCAGGCGGTTGGCCCAGGTCGCGGAATAAGTGAGATTGGCGGTGCACGCGGCGCCACCGGCCTGACGGCTGGCGAGTTCGCCGAGCGTCAGCGCGCCCTGTGCCTTGCGGCAGGCAGGGCAGCCGCCCTTGGCGGCCGGGGCCGCGCGCAGATCGCCGGGGGCGACGCCGTCGGCCCGGGCGCCGATGCCGTCGGGCGGCACCGCGGCCGAGGCCGGGCGGCTCGGCGGCCGGATGACGTTGGTGTTGGCCGACTGGGTGAGCGCCGGATCGACCATGATCTGGTCGCGCAACGCCGCGGTGACGGCGGGATCGGCCTGGTTGGCCGGTTTGGCCGCATCGGTCAGCTCCTGGTCGAGGCTGTCGAGATCCTGTTGCGGCGTCGGCTGCTTCGAGCAGGCGGCGAGCGACAGCCCTGCCGCGAGCGCGGCGAGCAAGACGAGCGAGGGGCGTGAGCGGTCCATCCGCGCATCATCGCAGAACAGGGTTAAGATTGTCGTGCACGGGATCAACATCGCAATGCTTGCAGCCCGGCGCGGTCGGCGCCACATCTAGGCGATGTTCAACATCATCTCCATCCTGATCGGCCTGGTCACCCTGGTGCTGGGGCTGGTCGCCTTCGTGCCGCTGCTCGGCTGGATGAACTGGCTGGTGATCCCGATCGGCATCGTCGGTGCCGCGGTCGGGGCGCTGTCATCGTCCAACGGCGGGCGTAACCTCAACCTCGTGCTGATCGTGATCTTCGCGGTGCGGCTGATGCTGGGCGGCGGGATCTTCTAGAGCCCCGTTCCACCCTTTCCACCGTTCGCCCTGAGCTTGCCGAAGCCTGTCCTGAGCGACGCCGCAGGCGGCGTCGAAGGGGGCATGCGTCTCATCGCGCTTCGACAGGCTCAGCACGAACGGTGGTGAGGTGACCGAAGGTAAAGCTCGTCAACGAAAAGGCCCCAGCTTGCGCCAGGGCCTTTCCAGTCAGCTTTTTAGGCCAAGCCTATCGCTCAGCGGCAGCGGACGTTGCCGCGGTCGATCGACTGGCCGAGCAGCGCGCCGCCGCCGGCGCCGAGCAGGGTCGCCAGCGTCGACGAGCGGCCGTAGCTCAGCGAATTGCCAAGCAACCCGCCGGCGACGCCGCCGAGGATCAGGCCGGTGGTGCCATCATTGCGGCGGCAGTAATAGCGGCCATTGGAGCCACGATAGATCCGATCGTTGCGGCCGAGACGGCGCTCCTGATAATAGCGGCCATCGCGATAGTAATTGTCGGCGAAATAGCCACGGCGGCCATTCTCGACGCGGTTGTAATCATAGTTGCGATACTGGCGCCAATCGCGGTTGCCACCGGCAAAACGATTGTCGTTGCGGCGGCCATCGCCCCGACGATCATCGCCGCGCCGGTCACCGCGATCGTCGCCGCGGCCATCACCGCGGCCGTCGTCACGATAATCCTGGTTGGCGCCACCGCCGTTATATTGCGCCGTCGCCGGCACGGTGGCGAAGACGCTGGCGGCCAAAGCCGCCGTGAGTATTGCGATCCGCATGTCACTCTCCTGTTGGGATGTGACGTGAACGGGTGGCGGGACGGCGCGGTTGCGTGAACCGAAAACAACGAGCCGTTCATCCTGGCGGGCGAAACCGCCGGCGACGGAGGGGCCGCCAATCCACCCCTCCGCCATGCCGATCAGCCGAAGGTCGTCTCCAGCGTGATCTCGGCGTTGAGCACCTTGGACACCGGGCAGCCGGCCTTGGCCTCGGCGGCGATGCGCTCGAACTCGTCCTGTTCGATGCCCTCGACATGCCCTTTCAGCGTCAGCGCCGACTTGGTGATGGTGAAACCATCGCCGTCTTTATCGAGCGTGACCTTGGCGCTCGTCTCGAGCGTGCCGACCGAATGGCCGGCGCCGGCGAGCGCGAAGCTCAGCGCCATGGTGAAGCAGCTCGCATGGGCAGCGGCGATCAGTTCTTCCGGGTTGGTGCCGGGCTCGTTCTCGAAGCGGGTGTTGAACCCGTACGGATTGTTGGACAGCACGCCCGACTGGGTCGAGACATGACCCTTGCCGTCCTTGCCGAGGCCTTCGTAGCTCGCCGAAGCGCTGCGGGTCACCATCGATCATTCTCCATCCTGGATTGAATGAAGGCGAACGCAACAAGGAGCGCCGCGATCCCTCGCGACGCTCCTTGCCGTGTCAATTCACGCTTAACGGCAGCGGCGCGAGCTGCCGCCACGGTCGATCTCGCGGCCGAGCAGGCCACCGGCGACGGCGCCGCCGAGCGTGCCGACGGTACGATCGCCGCGGGTGTCGATGGTGCGGCCGAGCAACGCCCCGGCAACACCGCCGACCAGCAGGCCGGTGGTACCGTCCGCCTTGCGGCAACGGGCACGGCCGCGATCGTCGCGCCACTCGCGATAATGGTGGTTGCGCGCGCCGGCGGCGCTGACCGGCACGATCATCGTCGCCGGCAGCACCATCGCGGAACAGCCCAGGGCAAGCATCAATTTACGCATTACAATCACTCCCGTTTCATGAACTCGATGTCATCAAAACGAGATGGTGATGGCAGGGGTTGCATGAACCTGAAACAACCTCGCGTTCAGGTTCCATGCGGGTGTGCGGCTGGTGGATGCTGTAGGTCGGCTGGTCGCATTTGAGGATGAGGCTGGCGTGGGACGCCGCGGGATCAGCTGCTGACGACGCAGGACGACACCCTATCCACAACCGTCATCCCAGCGGGAGCTGGGATTTCAGGCAATGGTGCAGGGACAGATTGCGAGAGACCCCAGCTTTCGCTGGGGTGACGTTTGTGGATAGGGTGTCGTCCTGCGCAACGCCTGCCGTGCCCAGCGCGATGAGGTTGGCGCGCGGAGGCGCGGAGGCGCGGAGGACGCGGAGGACGCGGAGAGGTACCCTGCGTCGAGCTGGTCGCGGTCGGTGCGGACGGGTGAAGGCCTCTTCTTTCTTCTCTGCGTCCTCTGCGCCTCTGCGCGAATCCACTTCTTTTCGCCTATCACCGTCATCCCAGCGGAAGCTGGGATCTCGATCCGCAAGGGCGGGGCAGGAGCCGCGGGAGACCCCAGCTTCCGCTGGGGTGACATGGGGGGGGCGTCGCAGCCTTTGTGAAAATGGCAAGCTTAAGGTCGCGCAGAGGCGCGGAGGCGCAGAGGTGGCTTTCTGCGGGCAGCGGCTACCGGGGCAGCAAGCGATTGTCTGCTCCGCGCTTACCCGCGAGCCACTGTTTGCCGGCTAACGCCGGTGTGACCGACCAGCCTGGCGTGTCGCTCAGGCTACCGGCGGCTCGGGCGGCTCAGACGGTGGCGACTCCGGCAGGTCGTCGCGACCTGCCGTCGCGCGTTTGCGATAGTGGTTGGCGGCGAGCGTCGCGCCGAGGATGAAGCCCCCGGGGGCGAACAGGATGACCGCGGCAAGACCAAGCTTGCCCCAAGGAGTGCGCATCACCGGCGCCTAACCGGCGGCAGCTGAACGCGGCATGGCTGATCGATGATGACGCAGCAGCGGCGGCATGGGGCGCGACCTATCAGGCCGACGCCGCGATCATGCCTGCGCGGTGCGGATCGCACCGGCTCAGACGTTGAGGCGCGCGCGCATTTCCTTGCCGGGCTTGAAATAGGGGACGCGCTTGGCGTCGACATCCACCGTCTCGCCGGTGCGCGGGTTGCGGCCGGTGCGCGCATCGCGGGCGCGGGTGGAAAAGGCGCCGAAGCCACGCAGCTCCACTCGGCCATTGGCGGCGAGGCGGCGGGTGATCTCGTCGAAGAAGGCGGTGACGATCGTCTCCACTTCCTGCGCCGACAGATCGGGGTTGGTTTCGGACAGTTTAAGAATCAGTTCGGAACGGATCATCGCAAGCCCCCCGGCTTCTGGTGCAATGCCGGCTCTATAGCGACCTAACGGCGTGCCGTATAGGTCCGAATTGGCATCTACCTCCACCGCGGAGGTAATAGGGGCGCCTCTTGCGAGACGCCCCCGGTAGGTGCTTACTTCTTCTCGGCGTCCGAGCGGGCCTTGAGAGCCTCGCCCAGGATGTTGCCGAGGGTCGCGCCCGAGTCGGACGAACCGTACTGCGCCACGGCCTGCTTCTCTTCGGCGATCTGCATCGCCTTGACCGAGAAGGTCGGCTTCTTGGAGCGGTCGAAGCCCGTCACCATCGCGTCGAACTTCTGGCCGACCTGGAAACGCTCCGGACGCTGCTCGTCGCGATCGCGACCCAGATCCGTGCGCTTGATGAAGCCGGTCGCGCCATCGTCGCCCTGCTGAACCTCGAGGCCCGCATCGCGGACTTCGAGCACGGTCACGGTAACGACCGCATTCTTGTTCAGCTTGTCGCCAGCTGCGGCAATGCCGCCGGCTGCCGGGCCGCCACGCTCGAGCTGCTTCATGCCGAGGCTGATGCGCTCCTTCTCGGCGTCGATGTCGAGCACGATCGCCTGGACGGTCTCGCCCTTGCGATGCAGGTTGAGGGCATCCTCACCCGACACGCCCCAGGCGATGTCGGACATGTGGACCATGCCGTCGACATCGTTGTCGAGACCGATGAACAGGCCGAACTCGGTGGCGTTCTTGACTTCGCCCTCGACGGTGGAACCGATCGGATGCGAGGCGGCGAACGCCTCCCACGGATTGTTCTGCGCCTGCTTGAGGCCGAGGCTGATGCGACGCTTGTCCTCGTCGACCTCGAGCACCACGACGTCCACTTCCTGCGAGGTGGAGACGATCTTGCCCGGATGGACGTTCTTCTTGGTCCAGGACATCTCGCTGACGTGAACCAGGCCTTCGATGCCCGCTTCCAGCTCGACGAACGCGCCATATTCGGTGATGTTGGTGACGCGGCCCGAAAGCTTGGCGCCGACCGGATACTTGGCGGATGCGCCATCCCACGGGTCAGACTCGAGCTGCTTCATGCCGAGGCTGATGCGCTGCGTGTCCTTGTTGATGCGGATGATCTGCACCTTCACCGTGTCGCCGATGTTGATCATCTCGGACGGGTGGTTGACGCGCTTGTAGCTGAGGTCGGTGACGTGGAGCAGGCCATCGATGCCGCCGAGGTCAACGAACGCACCGTAATCGGTGATGTTCTTGACGACGCCGTCGATGATCTGGCCCTCGGCCAGGCTCATGATCAGGCCCGAACGCTGCTCGGCGCGGGTCTCTTCGAGCACGGCGCGACGCGACACCACGATGTTGCCGCGCTTGCGGTCCATCTTGAGGATCTGGAACGGCTGCGGGATGTCCATCAGCGGCGTGACGTCGCGGACGGGGCGGATATCGACCTGCGAGCCCGGCAGGAACGCGACGGCGCCCGACAGGTCGACGGTGAAGCCACCCTTGACGCGGCCGAAGATGACGCCTTCGACGCGGGCCGACTTGGAGAATTCGAGCTCGAGCTTGTCCCAGGCGGCTTCGCGGCGGGCGCGGTCGCGGCTGAGCATCGCTTCGCCGTGGACGTTCTCGACGCGGTCGACATAGACCTCGACTTCGTCGCCGACCTTGAGGTCCGACTTCTGGCCGGGCGCGGCGAACTCGCGGAGCGGCACGCGGCCTTCCGACTTGAGGCCGACGTCGATGACGGCAAGGTCGTTCTCGATGGCGGTGACGGTACCATGGACGACGCGGCCTTCGAAGCTGTCGGCACCGCCGAACATGTCATCGAGCATGGCGGCGAAATCGTCGCGGGTAGGAGTGGGCTGGGTAGCCATAGGGTTAGAGTGTCCTAGTTAAAATCGTTTCCGGCCAATCGGTTGGTTCCGATGGTCTTGGCTGAAAACGCCGCGGCGGCCCCGTGCCGGTCGCGGCATCCGTCGTTCAGGGCAGCGGAGGAATACGATGCGCGTTGGATGCGAAAAGGGCGCGAGAGGATAACCAGTCGCGCCTACCTCCGCGAGCGCCTGCTCGCCGGACGGTGGGGACATAGCCGAAAACGGGGGTAACGGCAAGGTGGACGGGGCGGGGGGCGCCAGAGGCAGGCAAGGGTGTGTTCCGCTCCGCTCCCAGCATCCGTCATGCGAGCTCGCGCGGCGATCACGGCTGGTCGCAGAAGTGGTGTGGCGACGTGCCGAAGCAGCGCCGGAACAAAGATCGCGACATGGCCCGGCGATACAGTATGCCGGCACGGCAGCGGGGTGGGAGCGCGGGGTGCGGGCAAGGAACGGGCGTCGATGGCGAAGGCTGGCGGGAGCAGCGTTGCTTGTCATCCCCACCGCTGTTCTTGCCCAGCAAGATGAGCCGCAGGACGGCGCCCTGCAGGACGAGCAGCCCGCGCCGCGCGACCGGGACGACATCCTGGTCACCACCAAGCGGCTCCCCGGCTCGGCGCTCGGCGACATCGCGCCCGTCGCGGTGCTCGATGCGGCATCGATCCAGGCGCTCGGCGTCACCAATCTCGACGACATGCTGCGCCTGCTCAAGCCGCTGGTTACCGCGGCAAGCGGCGCCGGCCCGGTGTTCCTGCTCAACGGCCGCCGGGTGTCGGGCTATGGCGAGATCCAGACGCTGCCGCCCGAGGCGCTGGAGCGCACCGAGGTGCTGCCCGAGACGGATGCACCGCGGTTCGGCTTCCCGTCCACGGTGCGGCTGGTCAATTTCATCACCAAGCGCCATTTCCGCGCATTGTCGGTGGAGCAGGGGGCGGGGACCACCACCGAGGGCGGCGCCGACACCAGCACGCTGGCGCTCGGCTCCACGCGGATCGACCGCAGCAAGCGATCGTCGCTGACGATCAACTATGATCACCAGGACGCGTTGCTCGGCACCGAGCGGCGAACGATCCCCGACACGAGCAGCCTGTTCGATCTCACCGGCAACCTTGCCGGGATCGGCGGCGGTAGCATCGATCCGGCACTCGATGCGCTCGCCGGCCGCGCGGTGACGGTGGCACCGGTGCCGCTCGACCCCGCCGCCCAGGGCTCGCTCGCCGGCTATGTGGCAGGTGCCGGCACGCCGCGGGTGACCAATCTCTCGCCCTACCAATCGATCTCCGGGCGCGACACGCTCAAGGTCGATACGACCCAGGCGGTGCCGATCGGCCGCACGGTGATGGCCTCGCTCAACCTGACGATGGAGGCGGAGCGTGGCTCGGGACTGGTCGGGCTGGCGAGCGCGGCGCTGCGCGTGCCGGGCGGCAACCCCTATTCGCCGTTCGCCGGCGACACGCTGCTCTATCGCTATCTCGGCGAGGCAGGCGTGCTGCGCCAGCACAACAGCAGCCTCAACCTTCACGCCGGCAGCACCGTGCAGGGCAGCCTCGGCCGCTGGCAGTGGACCGTCACCGGCAGCGCCGATCGCGCGCGGGTCCGCGCCGCGGCCGAGCAGGGCCTCGACCTCGCGCCCGTCCAGGCCGCGATCGATGCCGGCGGCGATCCGTTCGGTCCGCTTGCCGCCGCCGCGACCGCCGACCGGCTCGTCGCGCGCAGCCGCACGGCGACGACGACGGTGACCGGCAAGGCGACCGCCAACGGGCCGCTGCTGCGGCTGCCGGCGGGCGATGTGCAGATGACGCTGAGCGCAGATTACGCGCGCTCCACCAGCCATGGCACGCTCGCCGGCGGCACCGCGGCCGAGCTCGACCTGCGCCGCATAACGCAGGCGGCGAGCGTCAACATCGACGTGCCGATCGCCTCGGCCAACCAGGGCGTGCTCGCCGCGATCGGCACGCTGTCGGCCAACGGCACGATCGGCATCGCCGCGGTGTCGCGCTACGGCAGCCTCACCAACAGCAACCTCAGCCTGACCTGGACCCCGGTGACGCCGCTCCAGGTCACCGCCTCGATCAGCAGCACCCAGACGCCGCCGGCAATCGCGCTCCTCACCAACCCGGCGCTGACCCTGCCCAATGCGCCATTGTTCGATTTCCTGACCGGCAGCAGCGCGCTCGTCACGGTGACCGCGGGCGGCAATGCCGATCTCGCGCCCGAGCGGCGCCGGATCAGCACCGCCGGCGTGTCGTGGAAGCCGATCAAGGACAAGGAACTGCGCCTCAACCTCAATTATAGCGAGACGCGGATCGACGACCAGACCGGCAATCTCGGCAGCGTCACCGCGGCGTTGCAGGCGGCGTTCCCCGACCGGTTCGTGCGCAGCGCCGACGGCCTGCTGCTCAGCGCCGACCTGCGCCCGGTGAACATCTACCGCGAGCGGGAGCGCAAGGTGCAGGGCAAGGCATCGCTGTGGACCCAATTGGGTCATGAGCCGCCGCCGGCGCCCGCGGCAGCCGGTGCGCCACCGCCGCCGCCGCCCAAGCCGCGGCCGATGCTCTATTCCTCGCTCACGCTGACCGGGCGGCTCGACGACCGGCTGGTGCTGCAGCCAGGGCAGCCGAGCCTCGACCTGCTCGGCGGCGATTCGCTCGACGGCACCGGCGGGCGGGCGCGCTACGAAGCCGAAGGCAATATCGGCGGATCGATCGGCCCGGTGCAGGGCGGCTTCTACGCGCTGTGGCAAACGGCCACGCGCATCCGCAGCGACATCGCGGCGGCCGACCTGCGCTTTTCGGGGCGCAGCTATGTGGGGCTATATTCGACGATCGACGCCGCCCGGCTCGCGCCGCGCGCCGCCTGGGCGAACAAGATCACCTTCCAGCTCCAGGTGCAGAATATCCTCAACGACCGCATCACGGTGCGCGACCGCAGCGGCGCAACGCCTTATCGCTTCCAGCGGGTATTCCTCACGCCCTATGGCCGGATCATCAAATTCTCGGTGCGCAAATTGTTCTGACGGGCGGGCGCCGTCAGCGCCGCGCCTCGACCAGCGCCACCGCTTTCTGCACCGAGGCGTCGATCGACAGGAAGCTGGTATCGAGCAGCGCGGCGTCGTCGGCCATCACCAGCGGCGCGGTCGAGCGGCTCGAATCGCGCTCGTCGCGGGCGCGGATGTCGGCGAGGACCTTGTCGAAGCTGATCGCCGAGCCGTTGGCCTGCAATTCGGCGTGGCGGCGCTTGGCGCGGATCTGCGGGGTCGCCTTGACGAACAATTTGGCGTCCGCGTCGGGGGCGATCACCGTGCCGATGTCGCGGCCGTCGAGGATCGCGCCACCGGCCTGATGGGCGAAGCGCTTCTGGCGGTGGAGCAGCGCTGCGCGCACCAGCGGGTGCGCCGAGATCACCGAGGCGAGTTGGCCGATCTCGTCGGAGCGCAGCGCCGGATCGGCGAGCAGGCCGTCGTCGAAGCTGCACGCGGCGACCGCATCGGCTTCCTTCTCGGGGTCGAGCTCCATCGCGCGCACGGTGGCGGCGACGGCGCGGTAGAGCAGCCCGGTATCGAGGTGGGGAAGGCCGTAATGGCGCGCGAGCGCCTTGGCGATGGTGCCCTTGCCCGAGGCGGCAGGGCCGTCGACGGCGATGATCACGCGGATGCTCCGGCTAGCTGGTCGAGCGACTGGAAGAAGGCGGGGTAGCTGGTGGCGACCGGCGCGATATCGTCGATCGCGATCGGCGCGGTGGCGTGTAGGCCGGCGACGACCATGCTCATCGCGATGCGGTGGTCGAGCAGCGTCGCGACCGCGCCGCCGCCGGGGATCGCGGTGCCGCCGCTGCCGGTGACCGCGAGGCCGTCGTCAAATTCCTCGCACGGCACACCGCAGGCGGTGAGCGCGGCCAGCATCGCGGCGATCCGATCGGATTCCTTGACACGCAGCTCGTGCGCGCCGCGCGCCACCGTGCGGCCGGCAGCGAAGGCGGCGGCGACGAACAGCACGGGATATTCGTCGATCATGCTCGGCGCGAGATCGGCCGGCACCTCGATCGCGGTCAGCGCGGCATGGCGGACGCGCAGGTCGGCGACCGGTTCGCCGCCGACCTCGCGGCGGTCGAGCTCGGTGATGTCGGCGCCCATCAGCCGCAATGCCGCGATCAGCCCGGTGCGGGTGGGGTTGAGCCCGACATTGGCGACGACGAGATCGGCGCCCGGCACGATCGAGCCGGCGACCAGCCAGAAGCCCGCCGACGAGGGATCGCCGGGAACGACGATGTGCTGCGGCGTCAGCTCGGCCTCGCCGGTGAGCTCGATCACCCGGCCCTCGTCGCTCTCGCGCACGGTGAGCGCGGCGCCGAAGCCGCGCAGCATCCGCTCGCTGTGATCGCGGGTGGCGACCGGCTCGATCACCGTGGTGATGCCGGGCGTATTGAGCCCGGCGAGCAGGATCGCCGATTTCACCTGCGCCGAGGCGACCGGCAGCGTGTAGCTGATCGGCACGGCCGGGCAGAGGCCACGGATCATCAGCGGCAGCCGGCCGCCGGGGGAGGCGGTGACGCTCGCGCCCATCTGCTCGAGCGGCTCGATCACGCGGCCCATCGGCCGCTTCGACAGCGAGGCGTCGCCGGTGAAGGTGACGGTGATCGGATGGCTCGCGACCAGCCCCATCAGCAGCCGCGTGGAGGTACCCGAATTGCCCATCTCCAGCGCCGTCTCGGGCTGGAGCAGCCCACCGACCCCGACCCCGTCGACATGCCAGACGGCCTCGCCGTCATGGTCGTCGCGGGTGATGGTCGCGCCCATCGCGCGCATCGCGGCGGCGGTGGCGAGCACGTCCTCGCCCTCCAGCAGGCCTTTGATGCGGCTGCGGCCGACCGCGAGCGCGGCGAGCATCAGCGAGCGGTGGCTGATCGATTTGTCGCCCGGGACGGTGATCCGGCCGGTCAACGGGCCGCGCGATCCGGCGGCAAAGGGCTGGGGAAGCGAGTGTGACATCGGGGTGGGGCTTTGACAGTCACCTTGTGCTATGGCAAGGCGCGCCCCACTTCGCCGAAGCAAGGGATCCGTCCCTCTTCCAAGAACCCAATTCCGAAAGGCACGACACGGCATGATCAAGCCGGAATGGGGCACGAAGCGCACGTGCCCGAAATGCGCGACACGTTTCTATGACCTCGAAAAGGACGATCCCGTCACCTGCATCAACTGCGGGTCGCACTGGAATCCCGAACCGATCCTGAAGTCCAAGCAGCCGCTCCCGTTCGAGCAGGCCAAGCCGGACACCAAGGAGGCGGATCGCGATCTCGAGGGCGAGGACGAGGATCTGCAGGTTCCCGCCGACGACGAGGAGCCCTCGGCCGACGACGAGGTGGATCTCGGCGGCGACGACGACCTGGGTGTCGAGACGTCCAACGAGGACGACGAGCACTAAGACGGCACGGGTGCCCGTGCCGCTGCGCCATGATGGCGCGGCGCGCACGGGCAGCCGGCAAAAAAATGGTTGGCAGGGCGCATCGGTCGCTTGCCAAGCCGGACGCCTCCCGCTAGGGACGCGCCTCCGGAAACGGAATGGGGCCGTAGCTCAGCTGGGAGAGCGCTGCAATGGCATTGCAGAGGTCAGGGGTTCGATCCCCCTCGGCTCCACCATTTCGTTCCCTGTAAGCGATTGTAATCGCTTAAAAAGCAGTCAGATATTCAGACCCGCGTCCCACATGGTGTCCCACACCTAGCGTTGGCTGTCGGTGTTCGCCCATGATCGTCAGTGATGATGCGGGACGTAGTAGGCCTATCTTCACCCTTCTTAAGCCATGCTCCACTCGGACCTGACGCCGAGGAACACGTGACTGCCTTTCGCCCAATCTCTCCGCATTCCGCGGCCCGCATCCTTGAGGCGGCCGACGTCGGTGTCGACCAGCATCAGCTTCTAGCTAATCTGGCGATGGGCGGCTTGGTGAAGGGCTACGCGAGGATCATCGAGACTGAGGCTCCGGGTTCCGCACCCAAAGAGGTTCGCGACAGCCGCATCGCTCGGTCGCTTTGGCGTCGCATTATCGCCGAGGGCAAGGTCGCGGATGTTTATGACGCGGGATCTGTTCATCTGGGTAGCCCGGGATACGTGGAGCGGATCAGCGTGATTGGCATCCGCTTTGATGCAACCTCGGTAACAACGGCCGCGAGCGAACATGGTGCAGCGCCGCCTGCGCCTGCACCTGCACCTGCGGCCGGCAAACACGGTCCACGACGCTCATCAAAGGCAGATCCAGGGCAGCCAACCCTCGCGCTAGATCCAACGGACGATCAGGATGCAATGGGGGCTGATCAAGCGGTGGTGCGCCTTGGCGGCCGGTCGAAGTCCGAGCGCGCTGCTCTAGCGCCCGGCACCATAGCGTTATCCAAACAGGAAACCGCGGAGGTTCTTGGAGTCTCGATCGGCACGGTCAACAACTTGATGAGCGCCGGCACGCTAGCCTACAAGAAGATCGGTCGTCGGGTTCTGGTGCAAGCCGAAAGCGTCCGCGCATACATGGCGTGAGGAGAAGCCTGCTTGCGTTGGCAACGCCATTGCGGTGTCCTGGCCGCCTCCAAGGGTGTGCATTGAACACATATCCAAGACGTCGAAAGCCGTAACGCGGCGCGGCGCTAGCGCTCAAGCCAGTTGGGGCGTGATGACGACGGACGCCTGCCGCAGTGGGAGCAGCGAAACCAAAGCCGCACATTTGGCACCTTCACGCGGTCGGTCAGGTGATCGACATTGACGATCGCCCAATAATGGCAGGAGCGTGCAGCTGCACCGATCGCACGCCGAGGCTGCGCATGTTGGCGAGGTCCATCCTGCCTGCCTCGCCCCTCCAGTCGACGGACTCGCTCATCCTCGCAGCCTCCGCTGCAGCGCCTGCTAATCAGCCATTGGGGGGGGGAAGCCTGCGCCCTTGAGCATGCCCGCTGCAAGTGGCGTGCTACTAGCATAGCATCCAAGTGCGATTCCGGTGGGTCCTAGCCGTCCCGATGCTTGACGCCGCGGTCATGATCAACGATTCAAACCGCCAACGGCAGAAGGAGCCTCAGTGGAGCACAAGCGCATCGAGGCGGACCCGCTGCTCGCCGGCTTCTATAGCCCGGGCGATGTCGCGCGTCTGCTCCAGGTCGCTTCACCCAAGCTGCGCGGATGGTTGAACGGCTGGGGCAAGAACAGCGCCGGACCCATTATCGATCGCGACTTCAAAGACGGGCGTACCGTTAGCTTCTTGGACCTGATCGAGGTTCGGTTCATTGAGGCTTTTCGGAAGCAGGGTGTGCCGATGCAGACGCTCCGTCGTGCGGCGGCCCGCGCCCGTGACGATTGGAAAACGTCGCACCCCTTTGCCCTCTCCAAGGCCAAGTATCTGACCGATCGCCGCCACGTCTTTGCGCAGGTCGCCGATGAGGAGAAAGATCGGGTTACTTGGGACATGGCGTCCGGCCAGCACGAAATGTGGGACGTAATCGAGTCTACGATTGCCAAGGGCATTGTGTTCGATCCTGGATCTGACCTTGCGACGCGCTGGTTTCCCTTGCCGGCCGAGTTCCCAGGCATAAGCATTGATCCTGCAATCGCCTTCGGTAAGCCAGCACTGTCAGCAGAGCGGATCCCGACAGCCGCGCTCCATCGGATGTGGCGGGCTGAGGGAGGGAACATCGGCCGGGTAGCGGACGCATACGGTATAGGTCACGACGCCGTTCGATCGGCTGTCGAGTATGAGATCACGATAGGCAGTTGAGGATCCGAGCGGACGAGCATGTCGCACCAGCGATTGTTCAGGCGGTGAATGACATCGCCCTCGGTGAGGGATTCCAGCTTACTTCTGTGATGAACGCCGGTTTTTCCGGAGCGTCAGACGTCCACTGGATCACTGCCTTTGCCGAAGATGGTGGCGACGCGATCCTGACCGCCGACACTGACTTTCTTAAGCTGCCACCTCAGGTGATGGCGGTTCAGCGTACAGGCGTCCGTATTATTCACCTTCCTTCCAGTTGGGCAAACGCCAAACGAGCGCTGCAAGCGGGGCACCTGCTCATGTGGTGGCGGCGTATTGAAGTGCAGTTGACCGTGATGAAGCCGCGGGAGTGCTTTACGATGCCGTTCAACGTTTCCGAAGACGCTGGGATGAAGCGGGTGCCGCTGGATTTTCAAGGCATTGGCAAGAAGGCAAAGAAGGCGGGCAGGCGCAGTAGCGGTAGGTGAGGTCAGCTGAAGAACTTCGCCTCGATGATTGCTCGCATCAGCACGCCGTCAGCCGATGACTGTGCAGCCCGCCCGATGCCGTCTGGTTTCAGCGCCAGCGCGGGTCTTTGCAGTTGTTGCTGTCGGAGAATTCTGCAACGACCCGCTCATCGCCCCAGATGCGCTTCCCGGCGCGCCTTGGGTTCTCGCGAAACTGTTGATTACGGTCCGCGAAGTATTGGTCGATCGCGGCCCGGGCGGCGTCAGCCGAGGCGTAGTCGCTATTGTGGATCACCGCACGCGCCATCCCGCTGAACACAGACTCTATTACGTTCAAGAACTGTGCTCCAGCGGGCAGAGGTGCCGTCGCAACGCGAGGCCGGTGGTACGCTTCAGCGGTCGCATTGTGCTCCTCAATCCGCGCCATCAGCTTCTTCGACACGTGCCAAGACGCGGCGTCCCACGACAGATAGATAGTCCTGCGGTTGGCGTACTGATCAACGAGAACGTCCATCATTCGGATCATTTCAGTTGTGTTTTTCCGTTCGCTGTAAAAGTGGGTGATCTGATTGGTGCTTAGTTCGAGCGCCGCAGTCATGATCATACAGCCCTTCGACTTTTGCCATTGCGGTACAACACGGTGGCGGCCCGGCGGATCAAGCATCAGGCCTTGCTTCATCTTGACGGCGAACGGGCCAAATTCGTCGATAGAGAAGAAAGCTTCGTCTAGCGCGAGATTGGACAGGATCGCTTGCACGGCAGCTAGTTTATCCCGGTAGGCGGGGTCTTGAGACGTGAGGACGATCCGCGCCTTACGCCATTTCCATCCAGCTTCGTGAATGATCTGGCGGAGGACATGCAACCCAACGGGATGGTCCTGTTTGGCCAGCGCTGCCCTGAGGTCGCGCATGATCCACGACGCTCGATTAAACCCATGATTGATCGGCGGTTCATGCAGGACGCGGAAGACGGCGGCCTTCAGCTCCTCGTTGGTTGCCTTTAGCGGGGTGCGCGAGCGCTCAGTCAATTGTTCAACCCCGCCCTCCAGGTAGGCCCGAACGTATCGCCGACACGTGTTGCGGCCAATGTCGAGAGCTTGGGCTATCTGCCTGATTGGAAAACCCTGACCGTGCGCCAATGCGGCAATTGCCTTGTTGCGACGGCGGGCATCTGATCCGCGTACGATGCTGAGGAGGCGACCCACTGTCTCGCGATCCCCTGTCGGCGGCTTCGGCAGGCGATCTGCACGAAGGTCATCAACCCATTTATGCACCTCAGCCCTACGTTCAGTCCTGCCGTCGCGATGCAATTGCAGCTTAAGCTGCGAACTGCCGGTGCTGTCGCAGGTAAGCATGTAAGTTTTCGACAGATGCGAAATAGCAAGGCTTTGAATCATCCCCGCTCCAACGGTCGGTCGCACTTCGAGGATGACACGCGGTAGGAGCATGGAGCGGCAACACCTGCGCACGCTGCTGTACGATCCATTATACCCGCGCTCGTCTCGCAGGTGTCGGAATATGGCCGCTACGCATCGCCGCTCCGCCTGAGGCCGTGGATTGTCTTCAATCAGGATTGCTTCAATGAAGGGGGCATAATCGTCGATCGCTTTCCGCGAGGGGACGCGCGCGTATGGCTTAGGACGCGCCTCGCGGATGATCTTGCGGATAGTCGGACGGCTTAGGCCTTCGGTTCTCGCGATGCTGCGGATCGACTCTCCGCCGTCGACGATCCGTTTCCGGATAGCGGTCCAGCGGTTCGGATCTGTGTACATCGGCGGCTCGCCTCGCGACTCGCATGCGCATTAGGGATTATGATCCGCCAATTGATGGCTGGCCAGCCCGGCTGATTGCGCATCGGTTCAGGCTACGAACATGGCTTCGACGATCGCCTGCATCAGCACCCCGCGAGGCACTGGCACGCTGACCGACGTATAACCCGGGTTCTCCGCCCGCCGCTGCCCGTAAAGCCCGATCCACGACCGCCCGTGCTGACGCCAAGCACGCTGTAGCGCCGGCACGGGCAGCAGGACGCACGTAGCCGCCGGGGCATGGGCATACGCGATGAAGTCGCAGGCCAGCGGCTTTTGCACCCACCCCGGCGATTGCCGTGCCTCGTCGGACCAGCGCTCGAGCAGCACATCAGGCCAATCCTGGGTGCGGATCTTCTCGTCGACGGTATAGGTCCGTCCGCACGATAGCGTCAGCAGCCGGTCGATACCTCCGCGCTGAGCCCATCCGTCATGCTCCACAGCGACAGCAGACATGAGCGTCGGGAAGGCGCGGCGATAGATCGGCACCCACCAGTCAGGCCCGTACTCGGCCGCCAAGTCGTGGCTTTCCTGGAAGCGGTGGACGCGACCGAAGCCCGCCGACCGGGTTCTACGGGCGACGGGCTGGTGCTTCAGCGGCCGGGGCGAAGCCGGCTCCCATGATGCTAGATTATTCGTGTGCTTCTTCCTGTTCTCGGTCGTGGGTGTATTCCCAGGCTTCGCGCAGATCCTCGAGGTCAGGGTCGCCGTCGATCTCGTCCATGCGATCGATCATGCGCTCGGTGAGCCGGGCCAGTTCGGCGCGGGGCAGCGAGGGCAGCACGGCCAGGAGCCGCGGCACGGAAGCGACATCGCCGCTGCGGAGCCATGCCCCACGTGCAGCCCGGCGGCGCCAAGGACGGCGGGGCGACGGCGCGCGGGTGTGGCCGGTCGATGGTGAGCGCATCACGCTGCCTCCCCGATCTGCCGCCGCTCGATCATGAGCCGGACTGCTTCGACGCGATCATGATTGCTCACGATCTGAGCCATCAGTGGCGTCAGCTCGTCGGACGGGCAATGCTCAACCACCAGCCACAGCTTGCGCTCGGTGGTCAGGGCATAGCCGCCGCCGATCTGGACAAGGTTGTGGAGCCAGGCGGCGGGGCTGAAGAAGGGGCTGCTATGGGTCTGCGTCGCCATGATCATGCCTCCCCTTTGTGGAGGCGGTCAAAGGCGCGCATCAGGTCGAACTGCTCGCCAAGGTTAAGCCTACTCGCCTTGACGGTTGCAACAGCTTGGCAATGGGCGGAGCTGCCACCCACTGCTCCCGGGGCAAGTTGCTCCAGCACCTTCGTTACGGCGTCGCTCTCCATAGTGCGGAGGATGGCCGATATGATCAGCAGCGCGGGCGTCTGCTCGATGGCGGCCAAGTCGGTCGCTAGTCGATCGGCGGCACGATCGTAATGCGGCTTGTGTAGGCCCGCGAACCGACTGGACTGGCGCGCTTGCATAGACGCCCGGCGTTGCTCGGCGAATCGGTAATTGTCCACTTTGCGGCCGGCAGCCGTGGGGAGGACGGCGATATTGCCGGCGGCACGGGCGGCTTTGGTCAACCTAGCCATTCTCATGCCTCCTTCGAGACAAGGCGGCGCGTGTGCGCGAGCATGCGGTCGGCGTTCAGCTCGCTCATGCATGAATGCCCGTCGTCCGTCACATGTTCGACCCACCGGGCGAACTCTTCCCACGTCGCTGGCACGGCAGCATCCGCCCGCCGCGAGGCTGCGAGCATGTGCTCTATCTCTCGTTCGTGTTGCGCCTCATCGGCTGTTTCCAGATCAGCGGGGAGGCTGTTGAAACGCTCGCGCGCTGCGTCCGCGGCTTCAAGGACGTCGCGAAAGGCGGTCCTGCCACCGATCGACTCAGCGGTGTTGGACATGGCAAGAGCAGGCGCAATCATCGTAACGCTGGCCAAGCTAGCACCGCCAAGGAGGGCGCGGCGTGTGGTGTCGGTCTGCATCTCGTCAGCCCTCCATCTTGGTGGCAGCGACAGGGTCGAGCGCATCGACCTGTGCCTGGATCTGCCGCAGGTGGTCGCTCAGCATGCCGAGCAGGAAGCAGCCATGGTTGTGCTGATCGCGATCATGCGCATCGGCGGGGAGCGCCTTGAACATGTCGGACGCCTCGATGGCGAAGAGCATGGCGGAGGCGCACGATACTGCCTCTTGCAGCAGGTCGTGCTGACGGTCCCGGTGATCAGCCATGTTGGCGGTCCTCCGTCTTGGGGCGAAGGCTCAACAGCTGCCCTTCGGCCTCATCGAGCAGCTTGGTAATCTCTTGCAGCTTTTCGACCGCGATTTGGTTGATGCACCAGACGTTGTAGGCGATGCGGTGGATCGACGATCGCTGGTCATTCAGATGGCCGACCACATGCTCCATGTAGTCGTTGTTCGTTGTTGCCAGCATCGAGGTGACCCGGTCCAGCGACAGGGCCATGTCGTTCACGACCGCAATGGGGTCGTTGACCCTGTGAGTGACGGTAAAGCTCTCGCCCATGATCATGCCTCCATCGCGACGGGGAGGACAGCAGGCATCGCCGCTTCGATCGCGTCGGTCATGCTGGGCGAACGGCACCAGGCGTCGAACGCCGGGTAAGCTTCGTCGCCATGTTCCATGTAGGCGGCATGGACGCGGGCGCCGTGCTCGTCGCGGATCGCCTGGAGAGCTTCGGCGCGATAGCCGACATAGGCGAACCACTGGCCGCCGCCCCAGCCGGTGCGCTCGTTGTGCCACTGGCCGGCTGGCGAGCGCTCGGCGCAGGACGCGAGCAGACGCTGAGCGCGAGGATCGGCGGTCCAGCGGCGGAAATTGTCGTTGGCAGGATCGGCGCCGACCAACATGGTGGCGGCGGGTTCCTCAACGGTGATAAGGGGTGCGGTAGCCATGGTTCGATCCTTTCTCGATCGGTTGTGGTCAGGCCCGGCGGAGGTGTTGGTAGCACCTCGCCGGGCTGCTTCCCGTTGGTAGCGGGTAACGTTGAGCGTTATGGCGAACGCTTGTAGCTATGTCAACGCTCAGCGTTAGCTTGATCTAATATTGTTGATGGTTAAGGTGGTCGGTATGCTGACGCCTTCGACCTGCCGTGCCGCCCGAGCGCTCGTCTCACTGGACCAGGCCGAGCTCGCGAAACGAGGCGGGGTAGGGGTCTCGACCGTCCGCAACTTCGAGGCAGGACGATCGGTGCCGATCGGCAACAACCTGACCGCCATCCAGCAGGCGCTGGAGGCGGCCGGCGTGATATTTCTGGCAGATGGTGAAGCCGTCACCGGCGGTCCTGGCGTGCGGCTCGCCAGCAGCTAGCGGATCCGGATCGTTACCTTCGTCTTGGGCTTATGGACAATGACGTGGCACTTGCGACAGAGTGCACGCATGTAGCGCCAGAGGTAGCGGTCAGGATGCCCGCGGGGCAGATCGTGGTGCGCCTCGACAGCCTTCCGCTTCTTGCACAGCTGACAGCCGGGATTGGCATCAAGATATAAGCCATTCCGCTTCTGGCGCGAGTTCGGCTTGCTGGTGCGCTTCCGCGAGCGCCATGCCTTTGTGTTCGACATCTTCATTTTCCTCCTGCCCACCATGGGCAACAGGCCTGCCGTCGGCAGGGCAGTATGGCGGCGTGCAGCCGTCCGGCAGATCCGGATCCGCGGGTACCGGCGCGATGTGCAGGAACGTCGATGATCCAAGAGCCCCGAAGGTGGCGACCCAAGGCGCGCGGACCGCGGGCCGCCCAGAGCGCCTGCTGGCGCGACCGCTGACGAACAGGCAGCGGAACGCCTTCACCGCCCGTAGTCGCTACCGCGCTCGCGTAACGACTACGGTATTGCGCCTCCAGCTGATGCGTGTGCTGTGCCACACATCAGCGGTATTGCGCCTGTTTCAAAGGGCGACAATGTGCCGTTGAGATTGCCGGCTGATGCGCGCACGGTCCTATTCATAACGCGAAAGCGGTGTGCTTCACGTCAATCCTACTTCCGAGTGGGGGAGTTATGAACTATCATCGAAGGCGATTAATTCGCTATTCTCAACGGAGATTGACTTGGCTCGCCCTCCAAACGCCTATCGAGCGATCCGATCTGCTAAGGCTGATGCCCAGCTTCAGGCGGACTTTCCAGCGCTGCACGCAGCGGCGTTGAGCTGGCGTGATCATGGGGATGCAGCACAGCTGGCCCAGGCTCTAGCTCTGCTGGAGCAGGACGACCGAGCTATAGGCCCTACGCAGTTGACGGAAGGAATGACCCGGTCGGAGAAGGTCGCGGCGCTTGCTGCGCGGCTGGTCGCGGCCGGCCACCTACAGAGGCGAGTACGGGAAACCCTTGGCGTCATCGAGGCCGAGGTGCGCAGCTTACATGCCGAGCTAGCAGCAACGCTGGCCCAGGGTGATCCAATAGCCGAGTACCAGCGCCAATTCATCCGACGCTTGGAAGCCGAGGGTATTGGCCAGCCTGATCTCCATCCCGTGTCAGGCGAACTGGCGAAGGTCGTGGCTACTGCCATCAGAGCGTACAGGACGACCAAGGGGAACAGCGGCCGGCGCGGCAGCGACGACTATCCGCTCAATGCGTGGCATGAGTTACCGCGCACCTTTGCCGGTATCCAGCTCGAGGATGTCGCTCGAGATGACGTGATCGACAGCACCCCGTGCCCGCTGCCGCCAAGCCCAAATAGCGCTCACTACACCAACGGTAAGGTACCGCTTGAACCGCTAAGCACCCGCCGGGAAACGCTCCTTGCATGGTCACCCAGCATCAAGGCTTGGTGCAAAAAGCACAGTGTTCATTTGACGGGCATGCAAGTCGCCGCCTGGGCAATGCTGCTAGCCCATCGACTGCGCAACGATGCTTCCGACCTAAAGAGCCTGAACGGCCTGGAGATGGCTTCGCCTTGGGATCCCAACGGCTTCGTCCGCTTCGTTGTGCTGCCCCCGCCAGCTGAGCAGGATGCCTGAAGCGCACCCGGCCTGTCAGGTGCACGCGCCCATCCTATATTGCCGCCAGTACCGATCCCACCGAACAGCCGCACCCGCAGCGATAGCGGCGCACGACAAGGAGCGACCGTCCGGCAAGGTGCAGCGAGCAACCACCCGCTTGTAGCTCTTGCCCATCGGCTGGCAGGCCAGCGTGCGGTTGAGCACCAGCCGCTCGACGATCTGCTGGCTGCGATGGGCAGCCCGATCGTCGCACGTATAGTTCACCCGCCGTGCATCAGGCCGGCGGCAAGGCTCGGCGCTGGTGAAGTCCGGCGCCTGGATGCCGGCCACTCGCACCTTGATACCGTTGGAGCACCACAGCGGCCCGTCGCCGTCGTGGACGCGGGTTACGGTGCAGGAGAACTGGGGAGCGGCAGCGGCAATAAGCAGGGCAACGAACATCCGCGGCCCAATGGCACCCTTCCTATGTTCTCGCAATGTTCTTGCGAATCACAGCGCCATGCGCCTAGCTGTGCGGGCGCCGCTGATGGTGCCTCGACATGGATGGAGCTTGAGCATGGAGCATGATCTCCGGCTGCGTGCGGCTGCGCGCGCGATCTACGGTGCCTGCTTTCCGAGCGAGGAATGGGCGCCGTGTACGTTCGACGAGGCCGAGCGATTTGGAACGGTGCACTACCGGCAGGCCATCGGTGCCGCTCAGCAGGCGGCGCAGGTCCTCACCACCAAGGAGCGGCTGCTACTCGTCGCCGCGCTTTGACCTATCGAAAGGGCGAGCGCGCGGTCGCGGTGCGGCTGGACACGTGGTATGCCGACCATCCGGTAGCTGACGTCATCGCCTCGGGCACGCCTTGGTTCGACGCCTGGCTGGGGCAGAAGACGACGCCGATCGCGATGCTGTCGAAGCGTACCGGCATCACCGGCGCCCGGCTGATGACCATCGCCGCCGGCGACCGCCTGTCCCGCGCCGAGCTGGACGCGCTTGCTCGAGCCTGGAGCATTAGCGCTGGCGATCTGATCGCGTCGATCGGCGGCAGCACTGTCGTGGTCGACTGAAGTGGCACCAGGCGACGAGCTGACCCACGTCGGCCAGCGGCTACGGACGCTGCAGCACTGCGCTCTACATCGGCGTACCATCAAGCTGACCTGCCCGGCCTGCAAGCGCGAGCGCCGGTTCGATGCGGTGGCACTGTGGTGGATGTACGAGTGCAAGGGCTGGGACGATCGGCTGGCGGGTGCGTTTTGGCGGCTGTACTGCGAGGGTTGCAGAGCCAGCACCGGCAAGGTTGTTCGTCCCGAGGTGGAGATCACCCGCCACCAGCCCGACGAGAAACAGCCACCGCACCCTGATCAGCGCAATTGGCGGAAGATGGTGTCGCGGTATCGGTCATGATCTCCAGCTTGATGGCACTGCCATTTACCATGTCACGTTCAGGTTTGAGGTTGTAGGACGATCCAGTCAGACAGGGGTGAACCATGGTAGGCCGACACAACAAGAGGCCGGGCGGAGTAGCCAAGTGCCTGTTCCTGCTTATCATCCTGATCATTGCCGCGTTGGCTTGGTTCTCGATGCGCGGGCTGCAAAAAGAGCCGCATGGCGCGGTTGTAGGCAGCGACGTTCTACCTGGCCAAGTCGCGCGCGGCCACGGTGCCGTCCCGGGCCCGCAGCCCACCAGCTAGCTCCCGATGCCGGTGGCATCTCGTGTGCCCTAGTGAGCGGCTTCTTGATGTAGAGTTAGATAGTGATGGATGATCTTCGACAGACCGCAAGGGCTCTGGTTGCTCAAGTCCGTGCCGCTGCCGAGAAACACAACATAGCCTGGAACGCCTTGGTACCCAGCCGCGACGTGGTCGACTGGTCTGCGGAAGCCAGCGAAGAAGCTGCCTTCAACGAAATGGCGGAAGCAAAACACGCATTACGGCAGCACATATGCGAGACGTACGGCATCACGGCGGAGGAACTCGGTCATCTTGCGATCGTCTAAGATGTGCGCCTCCGTACCGGCTTCATAGCTACCGCGCCGTGGGCTTTGGGCCGTTCAATCGCGCCTATTTTACGCGTTTGTCGTCTGCCGGCTTGGTAGCGTGCAGCATCGCCAATCCTTGCTCGGTCAGCTGAAAGCTGCTTCCCGCTCGGGGCACGACATGCCCAGCCCGGATCAGCGTTCCCAACCCCCGCCGGATCTTTGCTTCCGTGATCGGCTTGCCAAACGCTCGAGAGATGTCGCTGATCCCGAAGGTGCCGGCGCCGTCAGGGCCGCACACTGCCCGAAGGCAATCACGCCAGCGTTTTCCAATCGAACCCTTTGGTCGACCGCCAGCGCGTTTGCTGGTCGGTGCGGATTTTGGCGTCGATGCCGGCGTGCCAACAGATGCCGCGAGATCGTTCAGCGCTTGGCTTAGACGTAGGAGCAGATCACGCATATAACGACTGTGGATGATTGATCGCGCGCAGTACATGCCTGGCTCGCTTCACCTTGCCGGGCAGCAGCTTGTCGACCAGAGCACGCCGATTGGGCGATGCGGCACCATACGGCAGCCGGTCGATTTAGTCGCCGGGAGCCCCAGCTCCCATCCCGCGAAGGTTCTTGCCGCACGTTCGATCGTGTCCATGTCGGCATTCTACGCTTCCAGGTGTCTGACGTCTCTATAAAGATCCGAAGCCGGTCCGAGCCAAGGCGCTGCCCACCTCTTACTCTGTCGGATCTTCACTCTTCGCGGTGCCGAGTCCGCGACGCTCGTATTCATCCCGGATACCCTGCGCCCATGGCCCATTCTGCTCCGGCGCTAGTGCGAAATATTCGGCCTCCAACTCAAAATCGGGAAGCATCCAAAGGCGGCTAGGGTCTAGCCGGTGGCCCGGGACGTTCGGGATTGGCTTTGCCCGCCGTTCAAATTCGCCATTCATGGTTCCGCTCTTTCAATGGCGTGCGTAGATACGATCGCCGCCAGGAATTTTGCATATAACTCATACAAGCGACCGATGGACGCAACTGCTCTGCGCGCGTCGTCACGACTGAACGGGAGCACTGAGCGGCTCTCGACGCCGGTCGCCACCTCCACTGCTTTGACCTGCCATGCCAAGACGCTGCTGAAGCCGATGGCCGTATCGGCATCGCCATTGCCGTAAGGGGCAAGCCCGTCGCTTGCGCGAGCCTTGCAGAAGGTACGCAGATCGAAGGCAAGCGCGAGCTTGTTAAGACTCTTCGGCTAATTTGCTCAGGTGGCTGGCCTTTTCGTCTCCGTCCTGACCTGCATGTGGGACATGCATGATGGTCACCTTTTGTTGCTGGCGGGGGTCGTCTGCGCCGTCGGTATCTATGCGTCATTCGCAGTCGCGCACCATGCCGCCCGTGCAAAAGGCAGGTCCCGGACGCTTTGGGGCGTCGTTAGCATCGTTTCGAGCGGATGCACGGCCTGGGCAACCCACTTCATTGTACTGCTTGCATTCCGCCCAGGCATGCCAGCTGAATTCGAGCCGGTGCTGACGGCAGCTTCGTTGCTGTTGGCGATCGCCGGGATCGGGAGCGGCGTGTGGATCTCAATCAGGTCTCGCGGCTTCCGGACTCAATTCTGCGCGGGCCTCATTGTTGGGGTCGGGATCGCAGCGCTCCACTATGTTGGTCAGGCGGCGTATCTCGTCCAAGGCAGCATCGCCTGGAACCTGCAACTGGTTGTACCATCAGTCATCGTCAGCTTGCCGCTTTGCGGATTGGCGATGGTCGCAGCTTCCAATCGGTCCCGGAACGTTCGACGTTGTGCCGCGCCGCTGCTGCTTTTTGCTATCGGCATTCTGCATTTCTGCGGGATGGCAGCCATGCACCTGCGCTTCGACCCCGAAGATACCTTCCCGGCGAACGCGGTGTCTCCCGTTACAATTACACCGGTAGTTGCCGGCATATCGCTGAGCCTGATCGCCTTGGCTATGCTAGGGTGGCGGTTCAACCTCGCGGCCATAGCCCGCTTGCGTCAGGATCGACAGCGCCTGCGGGAGCTGACCGATGTCGCGCTCGAGGGATTGGTCATCTGCCAGGACGGTATGATCGTGACGGTGAATAGTAGCACCGAGCGACTTGCCGGCTACGGTCAGGGTCAGCTCGTCGGCGCCAGCGTGAGTTCGCTGCTTCCGGGCGTGGACCTTTCCGACCTCCCCGAACGCGAAGAACGGGAAACGAACCTCGCTGGCAATGCCGGGCAGGTCGTCCCTGTGCGGATTCTACGCGCTGAGATGGCGCTCGGCCACAAAGTGCAGACGGTGATCGCCATCCGGGATCAGCGAGAGCGGCTTCGTACCGAGGCCAAAATCCGCAAGCTCGCCTTCAGCGATGCTCTGACCGGCCTCCTCAATCGCGCGAGCTATGTTGATCGGTTGCGCCGCTACATGGACGAGGAAACGCCGCTGGCACTGCTCAGCATCGATCTTGATCGCTTCAAAGCCGTGAACGACCAGTTCGGTCACCTCGTTGGCGACGAAGTCCTCAGGCAGGTTGGCGCGCGTCTAAAATCGATCGTCGGCTCAGACGGGGTCATTGCTCGCGCGGGTGGCGATGAGTTTGCCGTGATCCTTGTCGGTGAAAACACAAAAGCCCGCGCTATCAGGGTGGCGGAGCAAATTGCTGCAAGGCTGGGGGAGCCCTTCTCCGCTGGTCGGATTCTGGCATACAGTGGCGCCACCGTCGGCATCGTGTTGGCGCCCAATGATGCGACAACCACGGCTGAACTACGCCAGTGTGCGGATCTCGCGCTTTATCGTGCGAAGGAGCAAGGACGAGGGAGCGTCTGCTTCTTCGATCCGCAGATGGATGCGGCCGCACGCGACCGCCTGAGCCTTGAAAGCGATCTTCGAAGCGCCATCAGGGATGGCGACGTAGGATTGGCGTACCAGCCGGTGATGTCCGCCCAGGCAGGCCTGATCACGAGCGTCGAAGCTCTGGCTCGTTGGACACACCGAGACAAAGGTCCAATCTCGCCTGAACTATTCATTCCGTTGGCAGAGGAGTCAGGCCTTATAGTGCCGCTTGGAGAGGCTCTGCTGCGGCAGGCCTGCCTGGACGCGGCGTCATGGCCGTCCAGCATCAGGGTCGCGGTTAATCTGTCCCCCTTGCAGTTCCAGTCGGGAGATCTTTGCGCGACTGTCGCTGCCGTCCTCAGCGAGACGGGACTGGCTCCCGACCGACTCCAACTCGAGGTCACCGAAGGCCTTGTCATTCGTGACGTAGAGCGAACCTTCTCTGAACTTGAAAGACTGCGGAAGATCGGCATCCAAATCCTGATGGATGACTTTGGCGTCGGCTACTCTTCACTCAGCTATTTTCAGCGCTTTCCATTTGATAAGGTGAAGATTGACAGGTCATTCGTTGATCAGATCACAACTTCGCGTGCCGCTCGCGCGATAATCCAGGCGGTAGTCGGCCTTGGCGAGACACTGGGCATGGGCGTGGTCGCCGAAGGCGTGGAGACTCAGGACCAGTTGCGCATGCTGGTGGAAGCCGGCTGCACCCACCTTCAAGGCTACCTATTCAGTGCGCCGCTCAGTAAGTCGGATCTGGAAGAGAGCTTCATCCTCGCGACAAGGGCCGAACCTCATTGGATCAACGTTCCCAAGGCGGACGCCGCTTGACCCAACACCACCTGTCGCGTGGGTAATGGAGCTCTGGAGCATAAGCGATCCCAAGCTGTAAGTGCTGGCCCCGGGTATCAGCCTCACCGGACGCGGCAGGTCGCTATGCCGGGACAGGCTGTTTCCGCCGGCGAGTAACCTACATTACAGTCCTTTCTGGGGCAGGAGTATACCATCGCCCCATGGGAGTGCAGATGACAATTCGAGATCACTCATTGCAGCTGCTGAGGCAAGTGCTCCAGATGCAGGACGAACACGGCAGGGCCGTCGTTGCCGCTCACATCGCCCACGCTATCGACATGCTGGAAGCCGAGCTGGATGAAGATCCGGCCGCAGCCCCCAAGCCCTGCGGCGATCCAAAAAGCTCAATGCATTGACGCTATCAACCAGTTCACGTGTTCCAGCGCCTGGGCGATCTCGCTAGCCGCCCCCGCTTGGCAGGACTCCTCGAGCAGATGGAGAGCTTCTGCGAGCAGCTCTTTGAGTTCGAGCAATTTCCCGATTTGGGTAATCATATCGTTTCCATTAAGCTGGCCGCGGTTTGCCATCAACACGCTAGCCGGTAAGCACCCAATATGGGTGAGATAGAGAGGCTGGTCCCGTCCAGCGTTGTTGAACAATGGGTGTACCACCTTCGCCGCCAGCGAGCACGGGCGCGCGATGCCCTATGGCTTCTGGATCAGGGATTCACTGTCCATGATGGCAGAAACGGCGTGCCCACGGCCGATGCGAGCGCACGGTGGCGGAGTGAGCAGGAGGTCATCATCTCCGAGGTCAATGCGCTGCTCGAACTATATGACAGCATCAACCTCCATCGACCGGCAGTGGGGGTGGAAGAAGCGTCTTCGTGACAAAAGACCCCGCATGGTTGTCCGCCGCTAGGACAAAGATTGGAACCCGCGAGGCACCGGGCCCGGCGAACAGCTCGACGATCCTGGGGTGGGCGAAACGACTCGGCACCAAGGTGCTTGGCATGATCTACAACGCCGACAGCGTGCCCTGGTGCGGTGTCTTTGTCGCCACCTGCCTAGCAGAGGATAGCATTGATGCGCCACCGATCGCAGTGCGGGCGACGTCCTGGGCAACATGGGGCCAGCTGCTTCGTCCCGAGCGCCTCGCTCCAGGCGCTGTGCTCGTGTTCGAGCGTGCAGGCGGCGGCCATGTCGGCTTTTACGTCGGCGAGGACCTAGCCGCGTATCACGTGCTCGGCGGCAACCAAGGTGATGCCGTCACCATTGCCCGTATCGCCAAGAGCAGATGCATCGCGCGAAGGTGGCCCACGGATCGATCGGTGATCGGCCGGCCAGTACAGATGGCGGCGAAGGGTAAGCCGATCTCCAGCGCGGAGGCTTAGGACGGGTTAGGCGAGTACCAGCGTTGCTTCGCTGTCAGGCACTGACAGGGGCAGCTCGGCAGCCGCAAGTTCATGCAGGCGGAGCAGTGCCGCGTGCGCTGCAACAGCACGTGGTGATCGCGCTTCGGCAACCCGGCGCCTCTGCTGTTCGCACCTGGCTTGATGGTAGATCCGCAATCCTTCAGCTTCGTCGCGCGACATGACTCTTCCCCACCTATTCGCGCAACCTCGGCGCTGAGGCTTACCGGTAGATGAAAGAACCATATTGATAGGCAACTCATGGCTCGACTAGCGCCAGCGGATAATCACTTCATGGCAAAGATCGCGCTAAGTTACGCCCTGGAACCCACAGCTGCGGCATGACGGTCCGGCAAGCCTTAGCGGCGTCCGCCGCGGACAGACCCTGCAGCCAAGAAGGCGCCACCGCACAGGACTGCGGCCGTTGCCAAGAGGATCGTCCAGCCGATCAGCACGTCTGCCATAAATCCCCCATGGAAGCCGTTCAACTGCCGGCGGTCTTTGAGCGAGCATGGAGTTAAGATGGTCACGCGATCAACCCTGATCGGCGCCAACTAAGTCATTCCTCCGTTGTGTGGCATTTTGGCACCCGGCGATTAATCAGGCCATCCAATCGGGCAACCATCACGTGAGAATCTACGACGGCGGCTGCGGCGCGTGGTAACGTCAGCACATGGATCCCGAGACGCTAAGGGTGGCTGCCCGCCTTGCGAGGATGAGAGCGCGCTTGCCGGGGTATGCCGGCATACCCGAAGGCCCAGAGCAAATCGCCGTGAGGCGCGCGTTAGACGCCCTGGCCGCCGATCTAGAGGTCACGGCGTGGCGCATTGAGACTCGCGGCGAGAGTGATGGCCAAGGCTGAGTCCCTCGTTGGTTTGGCTCATCGACCGACCGGCGTCCCGTCTCCCAGCGGGGCATCGTCTGCAACCCATTCACGCCAGATAAGCACCAGCGCCGCCATCACAGCCGGGCCGACGAACAGACCGAGCAAGCCGATGGTTTCTACGCCGCCGATGATGCCGATCAGAACCCAGACGAATGGAAGCTTGGTGGCGCCTCCGATCAAGGCAGGCTTGGCCGTGTGATCCACCACGAACGACATGGTGCCGCCAATAACGCCGACGATGATCGCCGCAAGGACGGAGCCCTTGATCACCAGCAACCCAAGCGCGATTACCATGATTGCCATCAAGCCGAACGGCACCATGGCACCTACGCCGGACAGAAGCCCGAGCAGGATCGGGTGCGGCACGCCGGCGAAGGCATAGAGCGTCGCCATGAACACGCCTTGGGCAAGGCCGAGGAGAACGACCCCGTCTACGGTGCCACGCACGGAAAGCGTGATCTGGCGGCCGATCCGTTGCCCGGCGTCCCCGAACGCGCGATCTATGGCTCGAGTGAGTTGCGCTCCAACGGCATCATGGTCGCGAATCATGAAAAAGAGCATGAGCACCGTGAAGGCGAACACCACGGCGCGTTCGACGATGTTGTGCCCGACAGACTTCGACTTCTCGATGATTGTACCCATGTCAAAGTGAGCAATCTGCTCAGCAGCGCCCTCAGGCGTCGCCAGGTGGTTCGTCCACCATGCGGTAAGCTGCGTTGACCCCACGGGGAGGTTGGCCACCCATGCGGCGACCGGCACGCCGTGCGCACGGGCACCGTTGATCCAATGGGTGATGCCATCCACTTCGGCGATCGCCCGGGTCACAGCGATCACCAGCGGCACCACCACGATCAGAATGACTGCGAGCGTGATCAGTCCGGCCATAAGCATGTCACTGCCGGGCCAGCGGCGCAGTAGACGCAGCCGCAACGGCTCGACGGCGATGCTGACGACAGCAGCCCACAGGATGGCAGGAACGAATGCTGCGCCGATCCATAGGGCGGAGAGGGCCACGGCTGCAGCGAGAGCAACCCGAGCGCGTATCTGGGCCGGCGTGGTGGTGGCTGGCATCAATCCCCTTTCTTGTAATCATTGCGTTCTAGGGATGTGGATCAGCGCAGCCAACGATCTTACAGAGTGAGCCATGCAGGAACTCACGCTTGCCGTCGTCGGCATCGACTTCCCAAACGCCGACGGCAGCAATCAGGTTTGTCCGAGGCACTGATGACCCTGCCGGGCTAGCTGGTGCCCGAGCCCAAGAGCATAGCACTGTCGCAATTCCTGGTTTCGCTGATTTATCGCCCTCCCGAGCAGGCTTGAAGCCATTCGAGTTGTCCGGGTCCGATGTAGCTGACCGACCGTTAAGCCATCCCAGTGCGATCATGCGCGCGGAGACGGAGCCAGGACATGTCACTGAAGGATCTCGTTGAAGGTGCTGCCAACGCTGTTGGCTCTGTTGCTGCGGTCGCCGCTGATCCGGTCGATCCGAACGCGGAACGATTGGCGTTGCTCGACAAGCTGCGTCAGGCCCGAACAGCATTTGACATGAGTCAGTCCACCCAGCCCGGCGGAGAGTGGCTGGCGGCTGACGACGCTGGGCGTGTGGCTTTCACACCAACCCGTCCGGACGGCCAGCCCATGGTCATAGGCGGGCAGTCGGTCACGTTCTGGCAGGTCGGCGAACTCCCGGCGGTACTTGATGCGTTTGAAGCGGCAATCAACGCCGGCGAACTCGATCCGCAGCTTACAGGATCGACCCCCGCGGGGCATTCGCTGCCACTGGAGCGCCTCGCACCGCAGTGAGCTAGGCTGGCAATCGCGACGTCATACGTCGCCCTTGGCAGCATTCTCCACATCCACATTGACGTGAACGTCGTCACCGCTTGGCGTGCCGATCGTCTTGGTGGCTTCCGCGCCATCCTTCGCGACGTCGAGTGTTCCGGTCACGCCGATCTCGTCGAGCGCGGCCTGCACTGCGGTCGCGACGTCTTTGGCATCAGCCATGGTGATCTCGTTGGAACAACGGAACCGAGGTTCGCTCCGCCTTGTGCCAACGGCTTAGCATGGATCGGACCTACGTAGAACAGTGGAACGGTGCGTCGCGACAGCTAGGCCTTGCCTCGGGGCGGGAACACGGATGCCCTTCGGCAAGCCGACCTTCTACCGGGTCTTTTTTGAAAGCCTGGCGACGCTGAAGCCGGACAACCACGCAAACCGCTCCGCAGGACCCTCGCCACTGTGAAACGGACACTCTGCGGGTAATCCAGCCGTCGTGTTCCCCACCTTCATTCCCGCATCATAGGCGGCACGCAGGCGGGGATCTGTTGGCATGGCGCCTTAACCTACCGCAACGTGGAATGTGTCCGTCGCCACGGCAGCGGCGGTAAATGGGACAGCGGGTTTAAAATCCGATTAGATGAAACGCACCACTGTTCACTGCGCTGCCACCACGTGGATCGGAGCCGTACGATCCGCACGCCTTCTACCCCGACGAGAAGGGCTGGAGTGGGCGCTTGAGCGTCGTCGGACCGGCCTACTTGAAAGAGGCGCGAGCGCACTAGCCCGCGCCCTCCTCTTACTTCTTGGCCACGATCCCGGTCGTAACGCTCGGCGCCGGCGCAGGTGCGATGAACATCGGCGCGTGCGTCTACCCACCCAATACCGAGAGGCGGTTCACCCGTGCCGGCGCCGCATCCAGCGTTGCGGCACTGGACGCCCGGATCGCCTGGGTCGTCTCATGCCGAACGGCGCTGATGATACCACCTGCGAAGCCTTCGGGGTTCACGCCGCTAGCGTCGACATTGAAGGTCTGGTGCAAGACGGTCCCGCCGCCGGGCGTGGCCACGCGAGCATTGTTCGGAACGATCTTGCCCGACTGCGAAGGCACGAACACCTCGCGGCCGTTCTCGCCAACCTCAATCGGGACGCCACCCACGACGTTGCCGCCGCCAGCGTGATGGCTGAATGCGCCGATCACGCTGCCGATCAGCTTGCCGATCCCCCCGGCAGTGTTTCCGCCGCCACCATCACCGGAGGCACTGCCGCCGAGCAAGGCAAGGATGCCCTTCTTTAGCTCGATCTTGGCGATGTCGCTCAGGACGCTGCCGAACAGATCGCCGAACGCCCCCTTGAGCCCGAGCACCTTGCCGATCGACCGCGAGATAGAATCCTCCAAGCTTTGCAGGGCATTCACCTCTACGCCCTGCAAGGCGGCGTTGGTGTCGTCGGTCGCCGAGTGCAGGTCCTTCTTGTATTGTTCGAGCGGGCTCAGCGTCTGGTCGACAACACTGCGGCGCTGGGCATCGTAGCGGGTCTGAACGCTTTGGAAGTCGGTAAGCGCCTGCACCTGGGCTGGGTCGCCCGGCTTCGACGTGCTGATGATGCCGCCGAGCCGATTGCTCTCCCGCGCCTGCTCGTTATCGACCACCTTGAGGAGAGCGGCGCGGCGATCCTTGGCCGTTGTCGCGAGCGAGGCTTGCGCCGAGAGCAGGGTGTTCTGCACGTCCAACAGGCTATCGGTGGCGGCGGTGAGGGCCCGCTCCTTTTCGAGGCGGCGATCCTGCTCGACCGCTGCCGCATTCGCGTCGTGAGCCTTCTTCTCAGCAGCCTTCAGCTCGGCCGCGCGAGCATCCTCCAGCTTCGCGTCCGCACCTGCCAGAACGTTTCGGCTGCGCTGGCTTTCAATGTCGAGCAGCCGGGTCTTGTACGAGGATTCCAGAAGGCTCTGTTCGATCTCGGCACGCCGATCCACGCTGCCGGTCATCTGCTCCTGGGCGCGAAGGTAATCGGCTTGTGCAGACGCAAGCTGGTCGTTGAACTGCCGCTCGCGTTGCTCAGCCTCTCGCTCCTTCTGTTCGGCAGACTTGCCCTTAGGCGGCTTGGGGGCGCCGAGGCTGCCCAGGAGCCTGGAATTGACGCTGCCCGCCTGCACCGGAGCGGTGGCACGGGGCGCGGCTGCGGGTGTGCGCTCGGCTTGTGCCAGCTGCTTCTCGAGCCGGTCATAGTAGGCCAGCGCCTTCTTGCGTTGATCCGCCGAGTAGAACGTCTCGGGGCCGGTGACCGAGCTGAGGAGGCCGTTCTGCCCATTCAGCCGAGCACGGCTCTGGGTGATCGTTGCCCGGATAGCGGCGCGGCCTTCCGCAGTGGTCGACTGCCGCGCGAATGCCTCTTGCTCGGTCTGCGCGTCGGTCTTCCCGGCGGCACGCCCGAGCAGCAGCGTCGGTACATCCCGGCGCGACCGCTCCACATCGAACAGCGATGCATCAGCTGTGCGGGACTTGGAGGCGTTGAGGTTCAGCAGCGCCTTCGCCAGGATCTCGAAGCTGTTAGCCAGCCCGATGATCGATGCCGCGTTGCCTGCCACCACCTTGGAGAGGTCGACCTGCAGCTGGTTCTTCACGTCGGCCAGCTTGCGCGCCGTGTCATCCAGCTCTTGAATTTCCTTCTGCGACAAGGCCTGCCCCGTCGCTTGCAGAGAAGCGGCAAGATCACTCACCCGAGCAGCGCCACCCGACAGCAGCGCATCCAGCCTACGCCCTTCCTCGCCGAACAACCTGGTCTCGATGGCTGCGCGGGAGGCGGGTTCCCTGATCGATGAAATGCGGTCGATCACGGTCGGCAGCGCATCGCCGGCGGATGCGAAGTCCTTGATGTCGACGCCGAGCGCCTTGAAGACCTTCGCCTGCTCCTGGCCGCCTTCCTGGGCGCGACCAAGGTTGCTGGCGAACTGACCAAAGGCCGACGTCATCTGCTCCGTCGACACCCCGGTGTCGCGAGCGATCCTCTCGTACGCCTGGAGATCCTCGACGGTGATGCCGAGCTGCTTGGACAGATTGTCGAGCGCCTTGCCGTAATCGACGGCGCTCTGGATCACCTCAACCCCAACGCCCACACCGACAGCAGTGGCGACGCCCGTCACGGTCGCACCAGAGCCGAAGCTGCGACCGATCCCAGCCCCTTCAGCGAATCGCTTGAGCCCGGCCGTCGTCTGCTTCCGCTCCGTCTCCGCCCGCGCGGACGCCACGAACGTTCGGCGCTGCTCGATCTGAAGCAGGATCTCCTCATCGGCGAGGCCAGCTTTGCGCAGCCGGCTCTCAAGCTGAAGCTCGGCGATCGTGTCCTGGATCTGCTGCTTCGTCTTGCCCGTCGCGGTGCCGACGCGCGATTGCAGCGCTGCCTGATCCGCCAGCAGGTGGTTGATCTGCGTCTCGGCGGTAACCTCGGCGGCGGCGCCGCTATCCAATGCGGCGGCCGGGATTGAACGTTGGCCTGTGCTTTCACGCGGCACTGTGGCGCCGATGCGCCCACCACCAGCAGCAGGAACCACGCCTGACCGGGCAGCAGCACGGTCCACGACAGCAGCGAGACGTGCTCGTGCAGCCGTCTCGCGCTCAGCCGCAGCCGTAGCAGCGGCAGCAGCAACGCGCTCCGCCTCGGCCTTGGCCTGCGCTGCTTTGGCCGCCTTCTCCTGCTCGCGCTGGGTGGCCTGGAGCGCGGCCTGCTTCTCGCGCTCGGCAGCCTTCACCGCATCGGAAGCCGCCTTGGCTGCGGCTCTTTCCGCGTCACGTGCTGCCTTTGCGGCCTTCTTCACGGCGTCGGCGGCGGCAATTTCCTCGGCACTGCGCTGCTTGGCTGAACGGGCAACTTTCGCGTTGGTCTGTACCTGCGCGTCACCCGCCTGCTTGCCGCCGTCCCGCCTGCTAAAGGTGGCGTCGACCGCGGCGAGTTCAGTGAGGGCATCTTTGTGGCTGCGGAGGGCCTTGGTCGCCTTCTCAAACCCGTCGACATACTGCTGGTACCGAACCTCAAGGTTCGCGACGATCGAGTCTACAACCTCAGCCACGACGTTCGTCCTTCTGCTCAGAGACCGGCACAGTCTGGCGCGTTACTTTCCGCGCCAGGATCACGACGATGCTATCTACAACTTCAGCCATGTTGCTGGCCTTCCATGCTGGTATGGGTGGCGTGGTAAGGCTGCCGTGCTTGTGAGGCTGCGAGGCCGCAGGAAAGCTGGCGTGCGGGATGCCGGTAAGCGGACGGGGGATCCGCCATGGCCATCAGCCGAGCACCAAGGTGGGCAGCCGCGGCATGACAGCCTCGCGCAAAGCGGCCCTACCTCTGGCAAGCACGCCACGCATAGGACCGCGGCGGATCGGTCGGCCAAGCCTATCGGCCCAAGCCACGACCGTTCGTTGCCGGACGCCGCTCGCGTCAACTGTCGTCAGCACTGCCTGCCCGCCCACCGCCGGGTAGGTGTTCGGTGCAAGGCCGAAGTCGTCGGCGCGCTGAGCCTCAATAAGTGCCGCAGAGTCACGTGAAGGAGACCACTGCTGCGGGTCGCTCATATCGGTACCAGGCAAGATCGGGGTCCCTGCATAGCGGGTTAGGTACTTGCGCAGCGGTTGGAGCGAGTAAGGCTGGTATGGCTTCGCCATCGGCGCCGTCGTGAACAAGCTGCGGTCGTTGCTGATCCCATATCCGCTCACCGTGTCGGTCTCATGATCGTACAGCGCCAGCACCGCCGACATGTGCCCGCTGCCGCAGCGCTCCGGCACACCTGCGTCGATCAGCTCGGCTTCTACGTGCCTGAAGATTGCGGGGTAGCTGGCAAAGAATGCGGCGGCAGTAATTGCCCGAGTTCCCGCGAGGTGGCGGCGCAGGTGGTCCTGCTGCATCGCCATACCGGTTGTCGCTATGGCCACGGAGAAGCGACGCTGCGCCACCACTGCCAGAACCTTCGATCGAAAGTCGACCACCTTACCGTCCTGGCGATAGCAGGCGGTGTCGGTGAGGAGATATGCCCCTCCAGCCCTTGGCTGCACGATGAGGTTCATTGCAGTCATTTCACCGGTACACCGTGCCCGCACGATCGATCTCGAACAGTTCGTCATGGTGCCGGCGATCATCTCCATCGCGCCCATGCACAGAGCCCGGCTCGAGCTTGGGGGTTTGGTCGACGTTTCTGCTTGCTGAGGCCGCTCCGACTTCTGCAGGCTGCCGATGATGGCCGCGCCAACATACACTGCGAAGGTGGCTGGGCCTGATAGGGCGGCAGCCGCGTTCGCCACCCCTTTTAAGGCGCCCTTCGATCCGTCGACCGCAAACCCAGTAATTGGACCGTAAAAGGTCCCCAGAATAGATCCGAGCGTCTTAGACATGCCAGGCTCCCAGAACATCGACCGCTTCGGCGCCGACGAAATGAAGGGCGCGCTGGCCTTGGATGATCCACCGCAAGCCGGTGTAGATGGCACCGGCGAAGCCCATCGCGATTTGGACCACGCCGATGTCACCGCGCGCTGGCTGAGTGGTCGCCGGCAGGCCTTCGCCAATGTCGCGAGTCCACAGGTCGACGAGATCCCGTGCCATTGGTGCGGCAGCGTTGCACTCGACCATGCCGACCGTAAGCCGCCAGCGCGCGGCGAAGTCAGGCCAGCCTCGAGCAACTACCCAGTCCGCCGGCATAGACGAACAATTCCAAGGCGCAGTGTTGCCACGGCGTGCAGCTATGAAGGTGTCGAGGGCGTCCAGCGTCAATGCCGGTGCTTGCGTCCCAATCACTGCGGAAGTCCTAACCGAGCCAGCATCCGGGCAGTGGCTTCGTTATGACCGCGCGCCTCGCCGTTCACCAGGCGAAGGATCAGGGCGCCAGCGGCAAGCATCTGCACACGGCGCTGCGGTGACAGGGCAGGGCCTGCTTCCAGGAGGGCTAGGATCAGCTCCATCGGCACTCCCCCGAGCAGATCCAGGGTGGCAGCGTCATACCGTTCCGCCATGTCGGACATCTCAACCCACAGCGCCATTTGCAGCGGGTCTCGGGCGTTCGCGGTGAGGGGGCCAGTCATTGTGCCGCCCGCTGAGCAACGATCGCAGCCTGCCGGTCGGCAATAGCGAGCATCTCGGACACGAACGATGAGGGGGCTAGGCTCGGCATGGCATTCGCCGCCGCCGCAACCCGGCGCTGGAGGCACTGGATCTGACGATATGCCTTGCGTGCTCTCCGCAGGCTTTCCCGACCTTCTTCCTCAACCCAGCGATCAACTACCTTCCAGCCGGTGGCATAGTGATCGACGACATCCCAGCCGCGCCGGACGAACTGCTCGCGGAAGTCAGCAGGCTTGGCACGGTATGGGGCGCCTGGTGTTCCCTTGCGCTGGCGGGTTGGAAGATCTGTAGGCAGCATCACGCTCCTTCACCACCGGTTTAATCAGTGAGGTCGGAGCAGGTTACCGCCGCCAGTGCGGAGCTATTACGGCTGATGGAGGTGGCCATTTTGGCTTGCGAGGAGCGGCAGGCTATAACGACTTGCACAATGCTCCGGCGCTAACGGGCAAATGCGGACAGCCGTGATCGTAACTCCGCAAGGATAGCAACGGTTGACAGTTCTGGGTCTGCGGTCCTTAGTGGCATATAGAGATACAGAAGAAGCGAGCTGCTTGGCAAAAGATGCTTACCAGACGTTGGGCGTAGGTCGAGATGCCGACAAGGAGGCGATAAAGCTCGCTTACTATGATCTTCGGAAACGTTATGCCGCGCTCAAGCGGCCCACACGTGCTCAAACCGAGCGGCTGGTCAGGATCAACGCCGCTTGGGACATCCTCAAAATCGCTGAGCGGAAAGCTGATCATGATGCGGAACTAACCCGCGCCGAGAAAGCCAAACGCGAGCGTGAAGAAGCAGCTGCAGCGAAACCGGAAGCTCCGCCACCGCCACCGCCACCGCCGAAGCCTGAGCGTCGGCCTGTCGAAGAAGACGCAACCATTCACAGCGAGCCAAGGCGGAAGGTTGCACCGCGCCGCGGCCACGCAAAGTCAACCTCCTCCGCTATTTGGAAACTGGGAACGGCAGTCGGTGCCATCTACATTTTCGCGTCGTTGATGAAGCCAAATCCCTCAACTGTACCACCAGCTCCTGTTGCGACGGCAGAAGCGCCAGCGTTGAAGAGAGGGCCTTCCAAGCTGGCATCGAAGAAGGCGAGGAGGAAAGTCAGTGTTGCTGGGAGGGTTCATCGGAGATCCAGCAGCAATCAAGATGTGGCAGATATGAACCGAAGGGAATTGGAGCGGCTAAGGCAGGAGGCCGAGACCAAACGGGCTGCGACTGTCCTACAGTGAAGCGCCTCGCCATGGTCGTCAAAATTCCAGGACGAGGCGCTGCCGATCATGTGACGGTCGGCGGGGATGCTCATAGCGTCGGCCGAAGTTGGTGATCAACCGCAGATAGAAGAGGGTGCCCACCAAGTGAGCGAGCCAGCCTGGCTTTGACAAAGTTGGTCGGATCATTCCTTCCGCAAAATGATCCGTCTAGTTCTTGCGGCAACCTCTTGAAGCTCGTCCGGCGACAAACGGTGATACATCCGATCGGGAAGCTCTCCTCCTCGATGCGGCATGGGATAGTGGCCTAATTTCACCCTTCGCATGCCCCGGCGCCCCTTCGCGCGACTTAGCCGGACAGGTCCCCCAACCGAACCGGGGGTTACCCAACCCTGCAGGTTTGCCCGCATCGGCAGCACGGACATCCAGTGCAGCGGACTAGGATAGATCGGGGAGAACGATTGTATTCGCGTAACCGTGGGATCCAGTATCTCACTGTCCCCGACTCTCCTGAAGCACTCGTACTCTCCCTCGATCCCCTCGCTCGCACCCTGCCACATCTTGAACCGATCAGCTGGCCGGCGATGAGCAACTGCCGCGAAGGCAGCGCGCACCCGCTCACCGTTCGCGATCGGTCCGGCGAAGTAGATGTTCGATATAGAGTTAAGATGCTGAAGCTCATTCAGCGCGATCGCATCCTGATCGCGTATGACGTCGAGATAGCATCCCGACCGCCCAACCGGTGCGTAGCTTTCGTGATCATAACAGATAACGGCATGACGCGGCCCCAACGGCATAGCCATCATCGCTCCGATGTTGACGAGGCCGAAATTAGGATCATGCATTCGCTGCAGAAATACCCTGTTCGTAGCGATGGCGGGATCGTCGGACGTGACGAAGTCTACCCTGCTACGGTTCCGCAGGATTAACACGCGCAGATCCTCCACATCTTTGCCGGCGCTTGTCCATATTCGCAGCGAACCAGCGACTAGCGCAGACTGCGACATATCCGAATGATCGCGGCGGAGGTGCTCGAGCCCTCGGTGAGCAAGATCGTCCATAGCCTGCATCACTTCACGCCGCCGTCGAAGAGCGCCGTCTGTCCGACACCACTGAAGCAGCACGAAGTCGCGTAGGAACGCCAGATCGTCGGGGGACATCAGGCCGTCCTCTTCTGCATGACGAATCAGCGCCGCGTACCGCCCCTCGAGCTTCTGCAGGGCGCGCTCGATAACTAGATCCTCGCCATAGAAGTAGGATTTAGCGCACTGGCCGGCGATGGCGACGTTACCGCGCACAATGTCTCGCGGGTGGTTGAACATGTTGATGGCCAACCCGTCTCGTCCCAGCGAAAACGGCTTGAGGTGGCATCTCGGTACGTAGTGCTGATTCTTGTTATCAGGCATGAGGCGGAGGAGGCTACCGCGAAGGTGGCATCGCTGCCAGATCGCCCTCGAGGCCCCTAACAGTCCGCTCTTTGCCGCCGTTTCTCCAGGTTCTCCATCGCGGTCGCTTTTCCGCTCCTACTGGTCGGACCCTTACTCATGCCGCCATGGAACTTGCACCGCCCGCTGATCATCAGGTCGGTGCGCTTGCAGGGCTCACCGCGGCGCGTGCGGGCGCCACAGGCCAGGCCGCGGAGTTCGTCGGGGAAGGCAGGATAGCGGGGCGGGCGGGGGTTGGCTGTGCCACCGCGACTGGCGATGAACGCCGCAACGGCCGCATCATAGGCCAGCGAAATGCACGAGCATTGCTCATGATAGGCGCGCCAAAGACGACGCAGCCGAGCCGCCACATCAGGGTCGTAAGTCAACATTCCTCAACCCTTCATGGGGTTCGGAACCCCACCAATGCGCCCGCGCCTGGGCGCGCGTACTGCTCCCGTTTTCTCCTCGCGTAGTGACCCGCAATTAATCGGTGCGGATCTCATCCGCGAGATCACGCCACTCGCGCCGGATGGCTGCCGACGCTCGCCGGGCGGCCAGGTAGTCACGGCTGTACAGGCCGTGCTTGAACGCGTTCTTGTTTCCGAGCGGAGCGCCTGGGCTTAGGCCCCCGTGGAGCCGACACCGGCCGTTCGGCATCGCCGGGGACTGGCACGCCGTTGCCGAGCGGGTCCGGGCTAAGCAGCGCGGCGCGTTCCGTAGGTTCACTGGTTGCATGAGGTTGTCCCTTGCTTTGCTGGTGGTACCCGCCCCTCCCGGAGCCGTGGTGGTGGACGTCGCCGACAATGGCCTGGGCGCCCGCCTCGACGGTCACATGCTCCACGCGGATGGTCTGCTGGCCCTTGCCGCGCATCCTCCCCAGCGCCTCGATCTGGGCAGTAAACGTGCGCTGCATCTTCACGGCCAGGTTTCCGAACGCCTGCGCGTGCGCCAGATTATCGGCGCCGACAGCCCGGCCGATGAGGTCGGTAGCCAGGAAATGGCATCCCGCCATCTGCACGGCCAGGGCAGCCTCCAGCTCGTCTTGCGGTGCCACTGCCGCAACGAATGCGATGCCAGCATTCAGCTGCTGAGCGGTAGCGTCCCTGTGCCCCCTCGTTCGGACGGCCGCGCTGAGTTCGGTCAGCTGGATCGCGAGAAACTCCTGCGAGCGCGTGCCGAACGTGTCGCCCAGGCGCATGGTGTGCCCACTGTCGTCGTTGTGGGGCGCACGGATCGTGCGGGTGCCGTCCTCAGGAAAAGCCACCTGCACCGGAGGCGTGCGGTCGACCCAGCGCTCGCGAGCCTCCGCCATGCGGAGCTTCTCCTTGTCGAACGGCTCCGGGCGCGTGTCTTTAACGCCTGCCGTGGCGATCTCTTTGACGGTCACTGTGCGCCTCCATTATTGCCGCGGTTCGGTTCGATGGGGGCATCTGCCCCCGACCTATTGTCGCTATTGTCACTATTGTCAGAGGGTCTCGCGCCCACGGCAGCCCTCGCCGGAATTCTTTTCCGAAATAGATAGATAGATGACTTTTTTAGCCTACGCCGCGCGAGGGCTGAGGGCGTCAGAGTGAACGCGGGAGCCCGTGACAATAGCGACAATAGTGACAATAGCCCCGCACTCACCGGCCGAACTCCCACAGCATCACGGGTGTGACGGTCGGGTGCGTCCCGTGCCGCATGCCGCCACGGATGAAGGCCGATCGGTAGTCAGCGGGGTTGCCGGCGACGATGGCGTGCTTCTCGTCGAGCATGAGGATCCGCCGGCCATCCAGCCAGACAGCGAGCCCCTGGAAGTCCCAATCATCGCGCCGGCCGATCCCGAACAGGTCACCGGCCGTCCAGCCGAGCGCCAGCGCCTTGGCAGCCCAACCGTCTCGGGCGAGGGTTAGAGCATCGGCTACCACGCCTGCCCAGCCGGACGGCTGCTCCAGCTTCCGCGGCGGCGGCAGTCCTTCTAGGTGCCGTAGCGAGGCGGCTAAAGTACCAGGCAAGCCGAAGTCATCGACAGCCACCGCAGCGAGCGGCTGCCGCTGGGCAACAGCTGCCGCCACGTCGCGCCAGCTACCCATTGGCCACCTCATGCACCGCCGGGTTGACCAGGAAGTCCTTGCGGGCCTTGCCGGGCGTGTCACCATCCCGTCCTGGCGCCGACCGCAACCAGCCCGCCTCGATCAGCAGCTCAGTCGCGGCTTCAACGTCCGCGGCCGCCTTCAAGGTGGCGATGCCGCTGTTGCGCTGGATCTCGCGGGCGTTAATCCGCTGCGCCTCGGTCTTGAGGACATGCCGCGCGAGTGCAGCTGCATTGCGCTCCTCCTCGGGAAGGGCGGCATCGCCGAACACTCGCAGCGCAGACGGCTTCGCATAGTCATCCACGAACCCGAGCACGGCGACGAGGGTGCCGAGGCTGATCGTGGTCGGCTCGCGATCGCCGTTCGCCGCCCAGTTCATCAGCTCGACGACGAGGCATAACCGAAGCACCATGCCTCGCAACTTGCCGACGAAGCCCTTATAGAGCGCCGACGCCTCACGAACCGCGGCATCGTTGTCGCGGACCCATGCTTCGAACACGTCCGCGGCATCGTCCGCTAGGAGCAGGATCCGCGGATCGATCCGGCCATCATCAAGCCGCCCGGCGTCGAGCTGCTGCAGCCGCCGGTACATGCGCTCTAACTGCGCGGTGTCGGCGATGTGCCGGGGACGCTGGTAGAGGATCGGATCGGGCCATACCCACAGGAAGCGGGGAACCAGGCCGTCATCCGCCGTCTTGAGCAGGCACTCGCGCAGCTTCTCCGGCTGGATGCCGCCAAGGACGGTGACGCCGTTGAAGGGCACGAACAGCGGGCCCGCCTTGTTGCTCTTGCGGTCGATCACGTGCGTCCGGCCGCCGTAAGCCTCAAGCCAGAACTCGCGACCGCCAGGCGAATACCGGTCGAAGCTCATCAACCAAGCGGCAAGCTCGTCGCGCAGGTGAAGCGTTCCGTTCGGGTTGCCCGCCAGGATCTCGCCCAGTGCTTCGGGAGTGGCGTCCTGCACTACTAGGCGCGGACGCTGTGGCTCGTCGGGCTCGACCGCGGCGGTGGGCATCGACGGTGTTGCCACCCCGTCCTTGGTCGCCGCCTTCACCTGTGCCTGCCACTCGGCACGCTCCGCCTTGGCGCGCTCGTTCTCGGTCTGCCACCCGATCAGCCGGTTCTTATGCTGCTCGGCAAGCTCGGTTTCCATGCCGCGCAGCGGGCTGGTAGCGGCGTCGATCGCAGGTGACTTGTTCGACGACGGATCACCGACCGGCGCCACCCAGAGCACGCACGGCTCCTGCCACTGCGGGGTGGTGGGATAGGGCTGCACCCGCCGCTTGGCGCCGACCAGCGAGGCAACGACGCCGAGAACGCCCACCGCCACATAGTCGACCGGCGCACCTGCGCCCGCCGCAAGGTCGCGGATCAGCGGCCACATTGGACCGAAGATCTCGGTCGGCATCACCGGAGGCGTGGTGCGCCCGCCGGTGAGGATCGACCTATCAGGCGCTGGCCACGGGCTTGGGCCACGCCGGGGAGCAACCAGCGGGCTGCTCGGGCGGAACGGTTCAGCACCATCATAGTGCGCCTGGAAAGCTGCCGCGTTCAAGGCCGCTTCCCCATCAGCTCGGCGTTGAAGTCCTTGAACGGCGGCGTCGGCCGCATGATGCGAACCGCGCGGCCTGTGGCGGTGAACGCCTCTGCCGCTTTTTGCGCCGCCACCTCGCCGGGCGCATCACCATCGGCGCCGATGACGATCGCACGCACCGACGCCGGGAACGACATCGCCGGCAGCATCGACGTGCCCGCCGCCACCCAGACCGACCGCCCAAGCGCCTGTGCCAAGGTGAGTCCATCCTCGAGTCCTTCGGTCACCAGCATGCTCGCCGCCGCCGGGCCGAGCTGAACCGAGCCCCCGATTACGTTGCCGAGGCTGTATTTCACCTTCGGCTTGCGGTCGGTGTCGGTCGGCTTGGTGGCGGCCTTGCGCCCGTCCTTGGTCAAATACGTGCGCTGCAGCCCGAGCAGCTCGCCTGCCGCGTCCGCGACGATCGCAATCAGTGCGGGCAGCAGACCGGGGCCGTTCGCCGCCAGCACGCCGTTGCCGTCAATCTGAGGCGGCGGAATCCGGGCGAACCGCAGGGTGTGCGGCAAGTCCATCGTAATCCCGCGCGACCGCAGGTACACCTCGGCCGGCGTTCCTTCGATGGCGACGGACCCGTTGACGATGCGCTGTGCCACAGGCCGCATGTCAGCCTTGGGCTTTGCGGGCGCCCGCTGCTGTTCCAGTTCCCGCAATGCGCCGCCGTCCAGCATCTCGATCGCGCCGGGCAGCTTCACGTCATAGGCTTGCTGTACGAAGTCGAGCACGTCGCCCGACCAGCCACAGCCGAAGCAATGTGCTCGCCGGTCGTCGGCATAGATCGTGAACGACGGCGTGCGATCCGCATGGAAGGGGCAACACGCCTTCAGCTCGTTGCCTGCACGATGCAGCTTCACGCCAGCTTTCGATGCTACACCCGACAGGGGAAAGCGATCGCGGATGCCGCTGACGATGCGCGTCAGGTCGGCGCTTTCCATGCGAGCCATCACAGTGCTCCCCCGGCTTTCTCGTTGATGACGATCCAGCCGTGCAGCTTTTGCAGGTGGTGGGCATGGTCCGCCGCAGCACTGTGCGACGGGAAGTACACGCTATCGATGCCGCAGGTTGGCTCCACCACAACCCAGGTCGCTGCGCCATTCGCCTGACGCAAGTAGATGACGGGCGGAGTATCGCTGGGGTCACCCCAAGCGCGGTTCCAGCGGCGGGCTACGGCGGCATACCAGTGCTCGCGGCCGAGGATCACGGCGCTCATAGGTCCACCACCAGCACGGTGAGGCCAGTCCGGCGAGCCAGGCGGGCAATGAACTCGTCACGGGCGCGCTTGTAGGCCGGCAGGTATTTGCGACCCTTGCGCCCGTACGGGAGGCGGGGCTGCCAATCCGCCTCGAGCTTCTGATCGCGGAACGTGAAGGAGACGGTGAACCCATCACCCAGCGGCATCCGCTCGCTATGCATGTTGATGGCCGTCATGACTGGGTCTCCTTTTCCAGCCGCTCGGCTTCAAGCATCAGCAGGCCGCCGACCTGAAGCAGCGTGATGAACGACGCGTTTGAGATGCTTTCCTCATGTGCCGCGAGAAAGGCGGCGAGGTCTTCGGCGCGCTCACGCCATGCGAAACGGCGAAGCGGATCGTTGGCGAGGACGCCGGCCTGCCCGGCGAACAGGCACAGGAAGTCGGCGGCTGTGGCTTTGCGGATGTTCATGCCGACGCCTCCTGTCGATCAAGGACGGTCGCGCGCCAGACGATCGCGTTTGCGCCGCTGACGTTCCGGCGGCGGATGCCCGCGTCGCGGATCATCTCCTTTTTCCGCAGCTCGGTGAATCTCGGCTGGAGCGAGTACCTGGCGTACCCGGCGATGCTGCACGTCTCGTCAACGGTCAGCCCAGCCGGGTGGCTGCACAAGACCCTATGCACGATGGCGCGCAGGTGATCCGCCATCGGCGCGATTCCGGCGTAAGCTGCGGCGCTGGTGTCGGTGCGGCCCATCATGCGCCCGCCTCCCAGGCCATGCTGGCGATGACGTTGGCGCGTGTACCGCTGATCCCGAGTGAGAACAGCCGTTGCAAGCGGAGGAGCGAAGCAGTATCTGTAATGACGCTGTTGCTGTGAATATTGAGCTTTGAGACGGGTCGCCTGGCAGGGCGGCCCTTCTTATTTCCGGGCTTCGGCGCCCGAGCCGTTGCTGTTGCCATTGTTGCTCACGCGGCAACCAGCTGGCGGATGCTATCGACGCGGACGAGCCGGCGACGACCAATCTTGATCGAATGGAGCGTGCCGGCATTCACCAGCTCGTACGTTTTGGTCATGCCAAGTCCGATGATCTTGGCGGCGTCTGCAACTGAAACAGCTTCGGGCTGCATTTGTCGTCTCCCAACGCTTGGCGGTGGCCAGCGGTGGTCTACGAAATGTCAGCACCACTGCGCGTGATCGAACCAATACGAGAACCAGAATTAGCAGCTAATTGCGGATGCGGAATTAGCTGCTCTGGTCATCGGATTTGGACCCGCCCTGATCAAGGAAGAGGAAGTACTCGCACTCGAGCTGGTGACGATACTGTTCGGGCGTGAGGTGGCGGAGCAGGGCAGGGCGTTCAGGATAACGCTGCGCGACCCATGCTGCCATCTTGCGCGCCTTGCCCACGGCCGCGTGACACGTCTTCTGGCCAATCCCGAAGATCGACTCTGCCGCGCGTTCAGCTGCGTCGAGGGTGAGGTGGTCGGGCCCTGATCTGCGTTCTTCGATGTAGCGGGCGATCGCCATGTCGCGCTGAAACCGGTAGCGGCGCTCAGCGATGTCTCCGAGCGGTCCGGCTTTAAGGTCCGTCACCTTGAACGTGACTCTATCGGCGACGTTTCTTCCTTCGAACGCGTCGGCGAGCGCTCGCCGAACCATAGGATCGATCGGCACGTCCGAACGCAGCAGGGCAGTAAGGTGCTTCACGATGTTTGCTTCGACACGGCTCATTGCGAGGTAAGCGCGCACATTGAGGTCGTCGGCGCGCTGCTCATCCGGCGTCATCCCGACCGGTCCCGTCACGACGATGCGGCCAGGCGAACAACCTTCTTCTCGCCGGAAAGATAGTCTGCCCACATCGTCATCAGCACGCGCCGCCTCTCGAGGTGGTTTGTGCGCCGGTATGCCGCTTCGACCTTGTCGGGGAGTTTGTGGGCGAGGGCCTTATCAACCACCTCCTTCGCCGTGCTGGTTGTCTCAGCAGCCCAGTCGGTGAACGTGCTGCGGAAACCGTGCACATGAGCAGCTTTCTCTCCCATGTCTCGCAACGCCTTGGTCATCGTCATGTCGGACATCGGCTTCTTGGGACTGGCGAAGAACACCAAGCCATCATTCTCGGTTCGGCCTTCCCACCGCCGCTCAAGGATTCGGATAGCCGCTGGCGCAAGAGGGACCACATGGGTCACGCCGGTCTTCATCCGCTCCCCAGGGATGGTCCAAGTAGCCTTTTTCATGTTGATCTCGGGCCATCGCGCGAACCGTGTCTCGTTCGATCTCACGGCGGTGAGGATTGTAAACTCCAGTCCGTCACGGCCGGACGTATGAACCTCGTCACGCAGCTTCGCCAGGAAGGCGGGCACATCCTGGTAGGGCATTGCATTGAAGTGGCTGTCGTCGCGCTTGTGCCGCGGCAGGCCCTTGCGCACAGACTTCAAGCTCGTCTCAGTCGGCCGCCAGCCCTTGATGTGCGCAAAGTCGAGGACCACACCGATGCGCTGCAACACCCGCCGGGATGTCTCTTGTTTACCCATCCATATCGGCGCGAGCAGGTCACGCACGGTGACGCTGTCGATTGTGTCGACCGGCTTGTCCCCGATCACCGGGAAGACGTGTGTTTCCATGCAGGCCAGCCACACCTTGGTGTGCTTGTCGTTTCGCCACCCGGCTTTCATCTCCTCGTGGCAGTCGCGGGTTGCCTGCTCGAACGTAGGCGTGGTGGCCGGGGCTTTCTTGCGCTCCTCAGCGGGATCAAGGCCGGCCATGATCATCCGGCGGTACGCTTCCGCCTTATCGCGAGCCTCGGCCAGTGTGAGGGAGCGTCTATCGATGACGGGGATCCGCTCCGCGGCGGCGGCGGCTTCCTTCGTCCTGGGCGTCGTCTCCGCGGTGCCGAGACCGAGGTCCCGGCGTACGCCACCAGATTGGATGCGCAACAACCACTGCCGAGAACCGGTGTCGCGCACGATCAGATACAGCCCCTCGCCATCAGGGTGGCGCCCTGGCGGCGCCGACTTGATCTTCAATGCCGACAGCTTACCCATCGCGTGTCCGTCCCTCACCGTGTCCCACACACTACCGCGATTGTGGGCGGTGTTCAACGATGCTCGGCGAAATGCAAGGCGGGCAATTCTGCCGTTTTCCGGCGATTCGCGACTGCCGACGATCGTCAGCGATTTAAAGTTAGGTATCCCTCGGCTCCACCATTTCCGCGAAAAGTGCCTGATCGAAGGCAGTTATCCTTGGTCGATCGGGACCGACTTCACCTCATTTCCCCAGCCCTGATACAGGACCGCTCGTCATGAGCTGTCGCCGGTGAGGCGCTGCCAGTTGCCGTGCGCGAATGCCGCCTTGGCGTCATCGTCCAGCCCGCATTCGGCGAGGAACCGACGCGCGTCGCCGCCGGGGCGATATTGATAGGGATAGTCGGTCGAGAACAGCAGCCGATCGGGGCCGACGATCGCCAGCGCGCGCTCGAGATAGTCGGACATGAACATGCCGCTGGCGGTGACATAGAGGTTGCTGCGGAAATAATGCGCGATCGGCTGGGCGAGCCCGGCGAAGCGGTCCATCGCCGCCAGCCGCTCGGCATAAAAGAGCACCACCTCGCCCCAATGGCCGAGGATCAGCTGCAGGTTGGGCAGGCGATCGAAGGTGCCGCCGAGTACCAGCCGGACGAACTGGATGCCGGCATCATAATGCCAGCCGAGCCCGAACATCGAAAAGGCGGCGTCGATCTGCGGGCTGAACCCCGAGTAATAAGCGTCGCGCACCGCCTTGGTGGGCGTGCGCGGGTGGAGCAGGATCGGCATGCCGAGCGCGGCGGCGCTCTCCAGCACCGGCGCCAGCGACGGATGGTCGAGGTTACGTTCCCCGACCCGGCCGCACAGCATCGTGCCCTTGAAGCCCAGTTCCTTGACACAGCGTTCGAGTTCGCGCGCCGCCTCGTCGGGCATCGATACCGGTAGCGCGGCGAACGCCTGGAAGCGGGTAGGGTGGCGGGCGATTGCCGCGGCCACGGCGTCGTTGGCGCGCCGCGCGAGTTCGACGCTCTCGGGCCCAAGGTCGTGCAGCGCCGGCGTGGTCAGCGACAGCACCTGCACGTCAAGCCCGGTCTCGTCCATCAGCGCCAGTCGCTCATCGGCAAGATCGTGCAGCCGGCGCTCGATCTCGCTCGAATGGATGCCGACACCGGGATCGCTCGCCTCGAGACTCATCGCGGTCCAGGCGTCGCGGATCTCGGGGGTGAGATAATGTTCTTCGATGCCGATCAGCTTCACCAGCGGCTCCTGTGGGTGTTGCACGCGGATCAACGCCCGATCGCCGATTTGGCGCCACGCCGCCGACACGCTAGGCGAGGCGGATGCCGATCCGTCATCTCCGCCTGTTGCTGTCGCTGCTGCTGCTGCTGATCCTGCCGCTACCGCTCGCCGCGCAGGTGCAGCCGGTGCCGATGGTGGCGCTGTCGGCGCAACTCAACCAGGCCGATGCCGATATCAAGGCGGTCGATACCGCGCTCGATACGCGGATCGACAGCGACCAGCGCCGCGCGTTGCGCGCCAGGGCCGCGGCGGCGCAAGGCTCGGCCAATGATGCGGTGGCAGGGCTGGAGCAGCAACTGGCGCTGGTCGACGCCCGGATCGCCGGGCTCGGGCCGGTCGCTGCAGGGGTGGTGGAGACCGCCGATATCCGCCTCCAGCGTAGCCGGCTCGCGCAGCAGCGCTCTGCGCTCGATTCGGGCGCCAAACGCGGCCGTCTGCTCGCGGTGGAGGCGGGGCAGCTGGTTACCGAGATCGACCAGAGCCAGGCGCAGCAGCTCGGCCAGCGGGTGTCGACCCGCGTCTATTCGCCGGTCGAGCCGGATTTCTGGCGCGCTGTGTTCGCCGCGGTGCCGCGCGACACCCGCCGGGTGATGCGCTTCGTCGAAGGAGGTGCCGACCAGGCCCGCGCCAATCTCAAGACCGGCCGGCCGGTGCTGGCGCTGCTCGGCCTGCTCGCGGCGCTGGCGCTGTTGTTCCCGGTGCGGGTCGCGGCGCGCAAGGCCGGGCAAAAGTTCTTGATCGAGGGCGCGCCGGGGCATCGCCTGCGCCGGTCCGCCAACGCGCTGTGGCGGCTGGTGATCGGCACACTGCTGCCCTGGCTGAGCGGGATGACTCTGGTGCAGACGCTGCGCTGGTCCGGGATGGAGCCGCCGATGTGGAGCGGGCTGCTCGACAGCCTGGCGCAGGCGGTGGGGCTGTGCGGCTTTATCGGCGCACTCGGGGGCGCGTTGCTGATGCGCCATCAGCCGTCGTGGCGGCTGCTCCCCATCTCGACAGAGACGGCGGAGCGGATGCGGCCGTGGACGTGGCTGCTGGCGACGCTGGCGCTGATCACGGTGCTGCTCGACGCGTTCAACCTCGCGATCGGGGTGAGCACCGCGATGCATGTGCTCGCGGAGGTGGCCGAGACGCTGCTGCATTGCGTGCTCGCCGGCGGCGTGCTGCTCACCATTGGGCGAATTCGTGCGGCTGGGGCGGCCGAGGCCGATCCCGACAATCTCGTCGTCACGCGCGCCGGGCTGACGCTGGCGACGCTCGCCGCCTGGCTGGTGCTCGGCATCGCCCTGGTCGCGCTGCTGCTCGGCTATGTCAGCCTCAGCCTGTTCCTGGTGCGCACCGTCACCTGGACCGCGATCGTCGCCGCGACGACCTACATCCTGATGATCGGGGCGGACGATGTCGCCACCAGCCTGTTCCTGCGTACCAGCCGGCTCGGCGTCGGCCTGACTCACGGCCTGGGGTTGCGCGGCAGCGCGGTCGACCAATTCGGATTGCTGCTGTCGGCGGTGCTGCGGCTGGTGCTGGTGATGGTCGCAGTGGGGCTGACGCTGAGCCCGTTCGGTGCCGACATCGGCTCGATCTTCGGGCGGATGGGCACGCTCGCGCAAGGGGTGGAGCTCGGCGGGGTGAGCATCTCGCCCGGCACCATCCTGCGCGGCGTGATCGTGCTGTTCGTCGGCTTGACGCTGGTGCGATTGTTCATGGGCTGGCTGGAGGGCCGCTACCTGCCGGTCACCGATCTCGACGGCAGCGCGCGCAATTCGGTGAGCCTGGTCGCGCGCTATGTGGGCGTGCTGCTTGCCGGGCTGTGGGCGCTCGCCTCGCTCGGCATCGGCATGGAGCGGATTGCGCTGTTGCTCTCGGCGCTGTCGGTCGGGATCGGCTTCGGTCTCCAGGCGATCACCCAGAATTTCGTCTCCGGGCTGATCCTGCTCGCCGAGCGGCCGATCAAGATCGGCGATCTCGTCCGCGTCGGTGCCGACGAGGGCGATGTCCGGCGGATCAGCGTGCGTTCCACCGAGATCGAGCTTGCCGATCATTCGACGCTGATCGTCCCCAATTCCGAGCTGATCACCAAATCCGTGCTCAACAAGACGCTGGCGAACGCGATGGGGCGGGTGCAGCTGCAATTCTCCGTGCCGCTCGGCACCGATCCCGCGCAGGTGCGCGGCATCGTGTTCGAGGCGTTCGCGGCTGAGCCCGCGGTGCTTGCGGAGCCGGCGCCCAAGGCGTTCATCGACAGCATCGTCGACGGCCGCATCCTGTTCAACTGCTTCGCCCATGTCGCCACCCAGCGCGATGCCTATGGCGCGCGCAGCAACGTGCTGATGACGCTGCTCGGCCGGTTCAACGAGGAGGGCGTCGAGATCGGCACCGTCGCGCAGCGGCTTGAACTGGTCGGCGCGCCGCTCCCCGCGACGGCTACGGTAGCCGCTGCAACCTGATCGTCACGGCGCGGTGATGCACCCGTCACACTAAGCGGTCATCACCCGTGGGCAAGCGCACCAACGGGAGTGCATTGCCATGAAGAACGGTTCGGATCTCGAGGCGCCCGGCGCCGACATCCTCGGCTTCACCTTGCCGCGGCCGGCCAGGCCGACCACGCCGCTCCACGCCGACGGCGAGCGGCGGCGGCACTACCGGACGATCTGGATCTCCGACGTCCACCTCGGCACCCGCGGCTGCAACGCGGCGATGCTGATCGACTTCCTCGACCATGTCGACAGCGACATCCTCTATCTGGTCGGCGACATGATCGACGGCTGGCAGCTCAAGAAGCGCTTCTACTGGCCCGCCGCGCATAACGACGTGGTGTGGCGGCTGCTCAAGCGCGCCAAGCGCGGCACCCAGGTGATCTACATCCCCGGCAATCATGACGAGGTGTTCCGCCAGTTCGCGGGCATGAACTTCGGCGGCGTCGCGATCCGCCGCAAGGCGATCCATCGCACCGCCGACGGCCGCCGCCTGCTGGTGCTCCACGGCGACGAGTTCGACGCCATCACCCTCGCGCACCGCTGGCTCGCCCATGTCGGCGACACCGCCTACACGCTGCTGATGGTGCTCAACCGCTGGGTCAACGGCGCCCGGCGGCGACTCGGCATGCCTTATTGGTCGCTGTCCAAGCACGCCAAGGCCAAGGTCAAGAACGCGGTCGCCTTTATCTCGCATTTCGAGGAAGTGGTGGCGCATGCCGCCGGCTCGCGCGGCGTCGACGGCGTGGTCTGCGGTCATATCCACACCGCCGAGATGCGCACCATCGGCAAGGTTGCCTATTACAACGACGGCGACTGGGTGGAGGGCTGCACCGCGCTGGTCGAGCAGCACGACGGCACCATGGAATTGCTCCACTGGGGCGACGAGATCGCCGCACGGAACGCTGCCGAGGCCGCCGCCACCCGCGCCGCCGCGATCGCGGCCTGAGCGCCCCATGCGGATCGCGATCGTCACCGACGCCTGGGCGCCCCAGGTCAACGGCGTGGTGCGGACGCTGACCGCGGTGAGCCGCGAGCTCATCGCGATGGGGCACCAGCTGCTGATCGTTTCGCCCGAGCAGTTCCGCTCGCTGCCATGCCCCAGCTATCCCGAAATCCGGCTGGCGCTGACCGGGCGGCGCGGGGTGGCGCGGTTGCTCGAGCCGTTCGCCGCCGACGCGGTCCATATTGCCACCGAGGGGCCGCTCGGCCTTGCCGCGCGGCGCTGGTGCCTGCGTCGCGGCCAGCGCTTCACCACCGCCTACCACACCCAGTTTCCCGCCTATGTCGCGGCGCGCACGGGAATCGATCCGGCCTGGCCGTGGCGCTATATCCGCTGGTTCCACCGCCCGTCGGAGGCGATCCTCAGCTCGACGCCGTCGGTGGACGCCGTGCTCGCCGGCCAGGGCCTCGGCCAGGCGCGGCGCTGGGGGCGCGGGGTAGATCTCGCGCTGTTCACGCCGGAAGGGGCGAGGGATGTGCAGATCCGCGGGCTGCCTGGGCCGGTGCAGCTCTATGTCGGCCGCGTCGCGGTCGAGAAGAACATCGAGCAGTTCCTCGCGGCGCGCCACCCGGGAAGCAAGGTGGTGGTGGGCGACGGCCCGGCCCGCGCCGAGCTCGCCGCGCGCTACCCGCAGGTGCATTTCCTCGGCGCACGGTTCGGCGAGGACCTTGCCGCCGCCTATCGCGCCGCCGACGTGCTGGTTTTCCCCAGCCGCACCGACACTTTCGGGCTGGTGATGATCGAAGCGCTGGCGTGCGGCACCCCGGTGGCGGCGCTACCCGCGATCGGCCCGCGCGATCTGCTCGATCCGGCGGTCGGCGCGATGCACGACGACCTCGATCGCGCGATTGCCGCGGCGCTGCGCCTCGATCGCGCGGCGTGCGCGGCCTATGGTGCCGGCTTCACCTGGGCGAACAGCGCCCGGCAGTTCCTCGGCAACCTCGCGCCGGGCATCCGCACGGCGCGGCCGGGCGGGGCAGGCACGTGGACGGGGAGCGCCGCGGCGTCGGCGTAGCGAGGGGCTGACGGCGATAAGCCCTAAGCCGCGGGTCACAGGCTGGCCCTACCCCGTCATCCCAGCGCAAGCTGGGATCTTTCTGGGGAGCGCCGCGAAGGAGCCGCAGAAGACCCCAGCTTGCGCTGGGGTGACGGCTTGGCAGCGTTGGTGAGTCGGGTGAGCCAGATGGCCGTGGAACGTTGCCGCTGGCGACCATCGTGAGGCTAACAGCGGCGGATCAGCCGCCTTCGCCGAAGCCGCCACCGCCGCCCATGCTGCCGCCGCCCATGCCACCACCACCCATGCCGCCGCCGCCACCCATGCCACCGCCGTGGCCGCCACCGTGACCACCATGGCCGCTTGGCCGGCCGCTGCCGCCACCGCCGCTCGGCCGGCTGCTGCGCCCGCTCGGGTGCGGCAGTTCGGCAAAGGTCAGGAAGCCGTCCTTGTCGCGATCGAGCGAGGCGAAGCGATGGTCGGCGGCATAGGCCCATTCGCTGGGATCGACACCGCGGTTGAGGTTGCGGTCGGCGGCCGAAACCGGCTCGGGCAGATCGAAATAGCTGTAGCGCGAGGCGCCGAGCTGGCCGGCGTCATAGGCGGGCGCCTTGCTGGTGCCGCCGTTGTCGGAGGGCGGCGCCTGGAAAGCACCGCCCTGGCCCGAGCGGACTTCGGGCGCCAGCGTGCTCTCGTAATAATCGATATCGTCGGGATCAATCTCGCCGTCGTGGTGACGATCGAGCACCGCGAAGAACCGCGTCGCATCGGCCTGGAATTCCGCCGGCGAGAGTTTGCCGTCATGGTTGGTGTCGGCGGCGTCGAACCATTGCCGCTCGGGATCACGCTGCGTCTCGCTGCCGTGAAACGGCTCGCCCATCGGGCTGATGAACACCCGGCCGTGGCCGCCGCCGCCTGGTCCACCAGGGCCGCCCGGCCCGCCGGGTCCACCCGGATGATGGCCGTGGCCGCCGTGTGCGTGATCGCCGGGGCGGGGGTGCGGCGTGGTCGCGCAGCCGGCGAGCATCAGCGCCACCAGCACGGCAGGCGCGAAACGAATGGAACGGCGCATGGACGAAACTCCCCCTGTGCCACGCCCGGCAGGCGCGACGGTCGATGGGAGCAAGCTCAACCAGCGCGATGTTGCCGCGATATGTCTGCGCGCGAAAATGCGGCTACCGCCGCCACGGTAACGGTTCAGGCGAGCCGGTCGAACACCAGGCCGCCATCGCCCGCGGTGCTGCCTGCGCCGTAAGCGGCGTGTCGCGTCAGGCTGGTGCGCAGCTTGTCGAGCGACTTGCTGAGCGCATCGAGCTGATCGCCGAAGCTGGGCGCGGTGCCGGTCGAGGCGGTCGGTGCCGCGGAGTCGCCGCCCGCAGCATCAGTCGACGTTGGGGCTGTCGCGCCGCCGGCGAGCAGTCGCTTGAGCTCGTCGGCCTGATCGGCGGTGATCGCATGGTCGCCGCGCTGCCGCGCCACCAATGCATCGATCCGCTGATCGATCGACCGGTGGGCGGCGCTGCGGCTCGCGTCCGAATCGATCGTCTTGTCGGCTGGCGCGGCCGCATCCTGCCCAGCCGCCGCCGCCGTGGCGGCCGCTTGCGCCGCAGCCTGCGCGGCTGCTTGCGCACCGTCGTCGGCGGTGACGCTGCGGATCACGGGAAGGGAGGAAATCGACGTCATGGTAAACTGCTTGGCCTTGGTTCCGACGATCTCGGCCGCACCCGATGGGCAGGAGAAGGTTAGCATCGAGTATATCCGATGCACTTTCCCGCCGACAAGGTCGCGCGACTCGCCAGCGGGCGCGATAGCCCGCGCATGTAGCCGCAATATTTCCGTGCGCGCCGCGCCGCTCGACACGATGTGAGCGGCGATGACACGGGCGCGACATACCGCTGCAACGGTCGATCGCCATGATGGCGGCGAACGACGAGGAATGACCGGTGGATCATCAGCAGCATCAACAAGCGCCGCGACCGGCACCCAGCGAATTCGCGCGCGCGTCGCGCCGCTCCGAACAGGAAGCGGTGCTCGCGATCAACGCCGTCAACCCGGTCGCGGCAGCCGCTCATGCCTCGCTGGCGGTGATGCACGCCACCCGCGCCTCGGGCGCGCTCGGCGGCTATCCGGCGCGGCGGAGCCCGCTCGGCGAGGCGGGCGTACAGTTGCGCCGCGCCTACCCACCGATCGGCCCCGCGATAGGATGACGGGCTGTGGCCGCAGGGCCACAGTCGGCGGCGTTCCGCGCCGCTGATATCTAGCGGCAACAAAGACTTGGCAAAGTTGCCGGCATGACGTTTCATCGCCCCATGGATACCACCGCTGCCATTCTGGTCGTTGACGACGATCGCGACATCCGCACCTTGCTGTCGGACAGCCTGCGCGATCGCGGCTATCGTCTGGAAACCGCGGCCAATACGCGCGAGATGGATGCGATCCTGGCGCGCGAGCGGATCGACGTGGTGCTGCTCGACATCATGATGCCGGGCGAGGACGGTATCTCCGCCTGCCAGCGAATCACCCGCGACAACGGCCCGGCGGTGATCCTGCTGAGCGCGCTCGGCGAGGAGCGGGACCGGATCGTCGGCCTCGAGGTCGGCGCGGGCCATTACCTCCCCAAGCCGTGCAGCGCCCGCGAGGTGCTCGCCACCGTCCGCGCCGCGTTGCGCAGCCGCAACCTTGCTAGCCCGGTGGCGCAGGTCCGCTTCGCGTTCGACGGCTGGCAGATGGACGTCGTCGCCCATGAGTTGTTCGATCCGCAGGGCGTGCTGGTGGCGCTGACCGATGGCGAGTTCGCGCTGCTGCGCGCGTTCGTCGAGCGGCCGCGCCGGGTGTTGTCGCGCGAATTGCTGCTCGAGGCGGCGCGCGGCCCCAATTCGGAGGCGTTCGACCGCGCCATCGACGTCCAGATCAGCCGCCTGCGCCGCAAGCTGCGCAGCCACGGCGACGACATCATCCGCACCATCCGCAACGAGGGCTATCTGTTCGTGCCCGCGGTCAGCCGCGCATGACGACCGCGTCCGGCAGCGCCTCGCGCACCTCGAAGCGTTGGGCGGGCACCCCGCTGTTCCTGCGCATCTTTTTGGTGATGCTCGCCAGCGTTGCGGCGGTGCAGCTGCTCAACTTCGCGCTGGTGGTCTATGTCGGGCCGCCGACGCCGCGGGTCTATTCGATGGCACAGGTCGTGGCGGCCTTGCGGCGCGGCCGCGACACCAGCGGCGAAATCCTGCTCTCGCAGGAAGAAAGCGTGCCGCGGCAGAATCCCGACCACGGGGTGCGCGCGCGCGCCGAGATCGCGGCGCAGATGGGCGTGCCCCTGGAGCAGGTCCGGGTGTCGTTCGGCGGTCCGCCGCCGATGATGGTGCGGACGCTGGGAATGGGGCGGATGGCGCCGATGATGCCGCGCGGCTCGCCCGACGCGCGCAGCCAGGTGCTGTTCGGCAGTTTCGAAGTGTCGGTGCAGCAGCCGGACGGTCATTGGCGGCTCGCGCGCGCCTCGCGCACGGGGCTGGAGAATTGGCGCTGGCGGGCGTTGCTCTGGCTGGTCGTGGCGATGCTGGTGGTGGCGCCCTTCGCCTGGGCGCTGGCGCGGCGGCTCGCCAAGCCGATCGCGATCTTCGCCGGCGCCGCCGAGCGGCTCGGCCGCGATCCGCGCGCGGCGCCGGTGCCGATCGACGGCCCTGCCGAGATCGCCGAGGCGGCGGCCGCGTTCAACCGGATGCAGGCGCGGCTCAACCGCTATGTCGAGGATCGCACGACGATGATGGCGGCGATCGCGCATGACCTGCGCACGCCGCTGATGCGCCTGGGCCTCCGCCTCGAGCGCGCGCCCGAGGCGATCCGCGCCGCAAGCGCCGCCGACATCCACGACATGCAGGTGATGATCACCGCCGGCCTCGCCTTCTTCCGCGATGCCACCCAGGCAGCAGACCGGCGCCGGCTCGACCTGCGCTCGCTGGTCGAGAGCGTCACCGACGATCTTACCGATCATGGCGAGAAGGTGGTGCTGCAGGATGGCGATGCGCTGGTGATGGAGGGCGATGCGACCGGGCTCAAGGCGCTGCTCTCCAACCTGATCGGCAACGCCCTTAAATATGCCGGCGATGCCGAGGTGACGCTGGCGCGGGTGGATGGCCATGCGGTGATCGAGGTGCGCGATCATGGCCCCGGCATCGACCCAGACGATCTAGAGCATGTGTTCGAGCCGTTCTTCCGTGGCGAGCGCTCGCGCAACCGCGATACCGGCGGCGTCGGCCTCGGCCTCGCCAGCGTCCGCGGCGTCGCCCGCGCCCATGGCGGCGATGCCACCATCATCAATCATCCCGACGGCGGCGCGCTGGCGACGGTGACGCTGCCGGTGTGAGGGGCGGGGGCGAGGCCGGTGCCTCGCCCCCGTCTGCCGCAAGGCCTTGGTCTCAGCCCAGCCGATCCGCGATGATCCAATGCCGGCTGATTGCGGTGCGCATCAGTTTGAGCCCGCAGCCACGGCAGCGCGCGCGCAGCACCCCGGGCTGGTCGCAGGGCTGGGGGCGGTTCGGCCGGTGACGGGCAACGCCACGCGTGCAGGCCGGCGAGAGGGCGTGGGAGGCGAGGTGCATCGGGAATCTCCTTGTCGCCCTCTGCTGCACCCGGCACGTTGCCCGCGAATGTCCGGCATGAGCCCCGGCAGGGCGCTGCGGAAATCTCGCCGCAACATGGCGCCGGCACCGTGGCGGTGTCGGTGATGTTCTCTCCCAATCATGACGCCATCGACATCGGGTGCTCCCCGGCACCCGGCAAACCTGAGCTACGGGACCCCCCGGGGGGAGTCCCGTAGCTCAGACCGATATGCGATCAGCCTTCGTCGATCGCCGCCACGGCGATCACCTCGATCGCATCGTCGCGTCCGTTGAACGGCAGCAGGTCGCCCGGCTCGGCCCCGAACAGCGCGCGCGCGAGCGGGGCGGAAAAGGCGATGCGGTCGCCGCGCGGGTCGGCCTCGTCATCGCCGACGATCGCGATGACGCGCTGCTTGCCCGTCAGGCGGATCGTCACCATCGCGCCGAAGCCGGCGCTGCCATCGGCGGGCGCGGGCGTCACCGCCGCGGTCGCGCGGCGCGTCTGCCAATAGCGCAGGTCACGGCGCAGCGGGTCCACCGCCTCCTTGTCGCCGGCGTCGGTCGCGGCGAGCCTTGCCTCGAGCTCGGCGATGCGCTCCTCGATGAGCTGCTGCCCGGCGCGCGTGACCAGATTGGGCCCGGCGGGGATTGGTAGCTCGAACTTGGGTTCGAGATGTTCCTCGTCGCTCTCGCGACGGAAGGCGACGCTCATCACTCATCCTCTGCCTGTTGCCCGCCCCCGCGGCTGTCCCGCGTGTGGACAGTCCCGATTCCGGGCATTTTAGATTCTGGTCGGAATCGTAAACGCGGCGTTAACGTTTTCGCCATGACCAGACGATTAGTTCTCACCAACGAAGCAGCGCGTCATCCTTTCCGGCAGAGCCTGCCGCCGGCGCCGCGGCTGCCGGCCCAGGTCGATCAGGATTCCGACTGGAAGCTGTTCATGCTCAGCTTCGGCGCCTTCTTCGTCTGCTTCTACATGCTGATCTTCTGACGCCTCAGTCGCAGGCGAGGTGCAGCCGCTGCGCGATCCACGCCGAGACGAGGCACATCGCCGCCACTAGGAACAGCATGTTGACCGGCGTTACCCCCAGCGCGCTGATCCCGAACACCGCGATCGAGCCGATCGTCATCGCCCCGGCGTTGACGACATTGTTGGCCGCCACCGTCCGCGCGGTCTGGTCCTTCTCCACCGTGGTGGTGAGGAAGGCGTAGAGCGGCACCACGAACATGCCGCCGGTGGTCGCGATCGCGAGCAGGGTGAGCATGATCGGGATCGCGCCCGACTGCGCGACGAACTCGGTCCAGTCGTAATAATGGCCCGCCGCCGCCGGGGTCCAATCGCGGCACAGGAACGAGAACAGCACCACGAACCCGCCCATCGCGATCACCGACGCCGGCGCGAAGCGCGCGCTGACGCGGCCCTTGAGCATCGAATTGATCACCACCGAGCCGATCGCGACACCGACCGAGAACACCGCGATCGCGCCGCTCGCCACCCGCTCGTCGGCCGAGAGCACGTTCTTCACCAGCGGCGGGAAGACGATGATCAGCACCGCGCCGATCGTCCAGAAGAAGCTGATCGCGCAGATCGCCAGGAACAGGCGCGGGATGTGCAGCGTCGCGTTGATCAGCCGCCACGAGGCGGTGAAGGGATTGTAGTTGAGCACCAGCCGCGGCCCCTCGCGCGGGGCAGGGGGCACCTGGCGGCCGACGAACCAGCCGAGGATGGCGATGGCGAGCACCAGCGCCGCCGCGCCCTCGATCGACACCCAGCCCGCCACCACCGTGCCGAGCAGGATCGCGAGATAGGTACCCGCCTCCACCAGCCCGGTGCCGCCGAGCACGTCGCATGGGCCGAGATGCTGGGGCAGGATGGCGTATTTGATCGGGCCGAAGAAGGTCGAATGGACGCCGAGGAACAGCACCGCGCCGAGCATCAGCCCGATGCCGACGCCGGGATAGCCCGCGCGCGCCACCATCAGCCCGGCCGCGCCGAGCAGCATGATCCCGATCTCGGCGGTCTTGACGATGCGGATGATCCGCGCCTTGTCGTGGCTGTCCGCCAATTGCCCGGCGAGCGCCGAGAGCAGGAAGAACGGCAGGATCGACAGGCCGGTGGCGAGCGCGTTGAAATTCGCCTCCATCCGCGGATCGTTGAAGATCGTGTAGGTGGCGAACAGCACCATCGAGGTCTTGAACAGATTGTCGTTGAACGCGCCCAGGAATTGCGTCGTGAACAGGGGCAGGAAGCGGCGTTGCTTCAGCAACCCCAACGCATTCAGCATAACAACGCACGGCCTTGGATCGTGGCAACGAGGGCGGCAGGCATAGCCCAGCGCGCGGGGCGGTGCCAACGCTAATCCCGGCTACCCCCCGGCGCCATCGCAGGGTAGGAGGGGGGCGATGCTGACCCTGCCCAACCTGCTGACGCTGTCGCGGATCGTCGCCCTGCCGCTGCTCGTCGGGCTGCTGTGGTGGCCGCGCTGGGAGGCGGGCTTCGGCCTGGCCTTCGTGCTCTACTGCCTGATGGGCATCACCGATTATTTCGACGGCTATCTCGCCCGCACCCAGGGCACCGTCTCCAAGCTCGGCGTGTTCCTCGATCCGATCGCCGACAAGATCATGGTCGCCGCGGTGATCCTGATGCTGGTCGGCACCCGGCATGACGATCAGGCGCTGATCACCGGCATCCACCTGATCGCCGCGCTGATCATCCTGCTGCGCGAGATCGCCGTCTCGGGCCTGCGCGAATTCCTCGCCGGGCTGCAGGTGTCGCTGCCGGTGTCGCAGCTCGCCAAGTGGAAGACGACGCTGCAGCTCGTCGCCTTCGGTGCGCTGATCCTCGCTGGGGCGCTGCCCGCTTTGTGGTGGATCAAGTCGGTCGGGCTCGCCTGCCTGTGGGCGGCGGCGGTGCTGACGCTCGTCACCGGCTGGGACTATCTGCGCGTCGGCCTCAGGCACATGGACTGATCCGGTGGCGATCCAGATGCTGTATTTCGCCTGGGTGCGCGAGCGCATGGGCCGTGCCGAGGAGGTGATCGACCCGCCCGCCACCGTCGCCACCGTCGGCGCACTGGTCGACTGGCTGGCGGCGCGCCACGGCGACGATGCCGCCGCGCTCGCCGATCGCGGCCGGCTGCGCGCCGCGGTCGATCAGCAGTTCGTCGGGCTCGAGGCGAGCATCGCCGGCGCCCGCGAGATCGCCCTGTTCCCGCCGGTGACCGGCGGATGAACGCGGCGCCGATCCGGGTGGCGGTGCAGCGCGAGGGCATCGATCTGGCCGCCGAGACCCTGCTGATCGAGGCCACCGACGCCGGCGCGATCGCGACCTTCACCGGCCTGGTCCGCGCCGACGACGGCGTCGCGACGCTCGAGCTCGAACATTATCCCGGTGCCACCGAGGCCGCGCTGCGCCAGGTCGCCGAAGGCGCCGTCGCACGCTGGTCGCTGGCGGCGGTGACCATCGTCCACCGTGTCGGGCCGATGCAGCCCGGCGAGCGCATCGTCTTCGTCGCCGCCGCCGCCGCGCACCGCGGCGCCGCGCTCGAGGCCTGCGCCTATCTGATCGACCGGCTCAAGACCGACGCGCCCTTCTGGAAACGCGAGACCCGCGGCGACACCGCGACCTGGGTAGAACCCCGCGACACCGACCACGCCGCGGCGGCGCGCTGGGAATAGGGCGCTGCCTTCTTCCCGCCGTCATGCTGAACGCGTGTCGGCATCCATCGCCAGCGCTAGGCGCTAGGCACACCCGGACCATGGATCACCGTCGCCGTCGCCCCAGCGCAAGCTGGCGTCTTTTGCGGCGCCGGGCAGCCCGGCCCCACAAAGATCCCAGCCTTCGCTGGGATGACGATGGCGGGGGTTGCAGGCCGGATGAACCGCTTCCCCGCAGATCGGCTGCCCACCTCGTCAGGGCAGCGTCGGCACCAGCACGCCGTTGACGATATGGATCACGCCATTGGCCTGGGCGAGGTCGCCCACCTCCACATAGCTGCGATTGCCGGTGACGCTGGTGAGCGTGATCACCTGGCCGGTCAGCGTCGCGGTGATCGGCTGGCCGGCGAGCGTGGTCAGCGTCGTGGTGCCGCCGCCCGCGGCGATGCGCGCCATCAGGTCCTGCGCGCTGAGCCGCCCGGCGACGAGATGATAGCGCAGCAGCGCGATCAGCGCGGGGCGGTTGGCGGGCTGCATCAGCCGTTCGAGTACCCCGGGGCCGAACCGCCCGAACGCCGGGTTTGACGGCGCGAACAGCGTCACCGGGGTCGATCCCGACAGGGTCGCGCCAAGCCCGGCGGCGCGGATCGCGCCTGACAGGGTCGCGAGGCTCGGCGCGATCGCGACATTGGCGAGGATCGTCGCATCGGGCAGCATCCGCTCGGCATCGTCGGCGGGCGAGCCCGCGGGGGTGGCCGCCGGCAGCGACCGCGGCGCGGGTGAGGGCGGCGCGTCGCCGGGCGCTACGCACCCCGCCAGCGACAAGGTGGCGGCGACAATCCCGAGGCGCGACAATGACTTCAAACGGTTGACCTTCCTTATCCAAGGTTGACGACGCGTGGCAGACCTAATGGTTTCCCCCGCGGGTTCAATGCGCCTCGGCGAGCACATCGGCGAGCAGCTGGAAATCGCGCTCTCGCGGCGACGCGCGCCGCCACACCAGCGCGATCCGGCGCACCGCATTGTCCGCATCGAGCGGCCGCGCGACGATGCCGGTATGCTCGAGAATGCCGGCATCGATCGCCATCTCCGGCAGCATCGTCATGCCAAGGCCATTGTCGACCATCTGGACGATGGTGTGGAGCGAGGTGCCGAGCATCGTCGCCTCGGCGCGCAGCTCGGGGCGGTTGCACGCGCCGAGCGCATGATCCTTGAGACAATGGCCGTCCTCGAGCAGCAGCAGCCGCGTCTCGTCGATCAGGTCGGCGGACACGCGCGGCGGGTCGCTCGGCATGTCCTGCGGCTGGAAGGCGACGAACAATCGGTCGTCGAACAACACCTGCGACGCGACCTCGCCGCAGGCATAGGGCAGCGCGAGCAGCACGCAATCGGTGCGGCCGTTGTGCAGCCCCTCGCAGGCGGCGCCACTCGGCTCCTCGCGCAGGAACAGCTTGAGATCGGGATAGTCGCGCCGCAGCCGCGGCAGGATGCGCGGCAGCATGAACGGCGCAATGGTGGGGATCACGCTCATCCGCATCTCGCCCGACAGCGGCCGGCCGGCGGCGCGCGCCAGATCGCCCAGTTCCTCCGCCTCGCGCAACACCCGCCGGGCCTTTTCGGCGATCCGCTCGCCGAGCGGGGTAAAGCGCACCACGCGGCGGGTCCGCTCGACCAGCACGACGCCGATCAGCGTCTCCAGCTCGCGCAGGCCGGCCGATAGCGTGGATTGGGTGACGAAACACGCCTCAGCCGCGCGACCGAAATGCCCATGGTCGCGCAGCGCCACCAGATATTGCAGCTGCTTGAGGGTCGGGAGATAGGTCTGCGCCATTGATCGTTCCTGTCGATGGTAGGGCGCGCAGTAACGGATCCGGGCGATTAGGCTAGCCCGGTTGGTCACGACCGGTGTGGCAGGCTCGTTCGCGAAAAGAGCAGACGGCTCCTTCCGTCGTCATCCTGCACTTGTTTCAGGACGAAGAAGGAATGGGCGGCTTGTCCCGCCCAGTCGTCACCCCAGCGAAGGCTAAGGTCTCGAGCCACAAGGGCAATGCAAGAGCCGCTGGTCACCCCGGCTTGCGCCGGGGTGACGATCATCTGCGTGTAGAAGTAAGAGCAGCAGCGCCGCTTACGCCGCCTCTTCCCAGTCCCGCGTCTCTTCCGCCGGCAACCGGATCAGATAATCGAACGCCGACAGCGCCGCCTTTGAGCCTTCGCCCATCGCGATCACGATCTGCTTGAACGGCACCGTGGTCACGTCCCCCGCCGCGAAGATCCCCGGCTGCGAGGTGTGGCCGCGATGATCGATCTCGATCTCGCCGCGCGGCGACAGCGCGATCGCGTCCTTCAGCCACTCGGTGTTCGGCACCAGCCCGATCTGGACGAAGATCCCCTCGAGCTCCACCTCATGCGCGGTGTCGTGGTTGCGGTCCTTGTAGGCGAGCCCGATCACCTTGTTGCCATCGCCATGTACCGCGGTGGTCAGTGCCGAGGTGATGATCTTGACGTTTGGCAGCGAGGCGAGCTTGCGCTGGAGCACCGCGTCGGCGCGCAGCTCGCTGTCATATTCGATCAGCGTCACGTGCGCGACGATGCCGGCGAGGTCGATCGCCGCCTCGACGCCCGAATTGCCGCCGCCGATCACCGCGACGCGCTTGCCCTTGTACAAGGGGCCATCGCAATGCGGGCAATAGGCGACGCCCTTGTTCTTATACTCGGCTTCGCCGGGCACGTTCATCTCGCGCCAGCGCGCGCCGGTGGAGAGGATCACGGTCTTCGCCTTGAGCGAGGCGCCATTCTCCAGCCGGATCTCGTGCAGCCCGCCTTCCGTGGCCGCCGGGATCAGCTTCTCGGCGCGTTGGAGGTTCATGATGTCGACCTCATAGTCGCGCACGTGGCGATCGAGCTCGGCGGCGAGCTTGGGGCCTTCGGTGTGCGGCACCGAGATGAAGTTCTCGATCGCCATCGTGTCGAGCACCTGGCCGCCGAACCGCTCGGCGGCGATGCCGGTGCGGATGCCCTTGCGCGCGGTGTAGATCGCCGCCGCGGCGCCGGCCGGGCCGCCACCGACGACGAGCACGTCGAACGCCTCCTTGGTGGCGATCTTCGCCGCCGCCTTGGCCACCGCGCCGGTGTCGAGCTTGGCGACGATCTGCTCGAGCTCCATCCGGCCCTGGCCGAATGTCTCGCCGTTGAGGAAGATGGTCGGCACCGCCATCACCTTGCGCTCGGTGACCTCGTCCTGGAACAGCGCGCCGTCGATTGACGTATGGGTGATGCCGGGGTTGAGCACCGCCATCAGGTTGAGTGCCTGGACCACGTCCGGGCAGTTCTGGCACGACTGGGAGAAATAGGTTTCGAAGACATATTCGCCCTCCAGCCCGCGCACCTGATCGAGCAGTTCCTGCGCCGCCTTTGACGGGTGGCCGCCGACCTGGAGCAGCGCCAGCACCAGGCTGGTGAACTCATGGCCCATCGGCAGCCCAGCAAAGCGCACGCCGATGTCGGTGCCGACGCGACGGATCATGAAGCTGGGGGTGCGGCGATCCTGGCCGGCGACGACCGCCACCTTGTCGGACAGGATGGCGATCTCGTTCAGCAGCTCGCCCATCTGGCGCGACTTGGCGTCATCACCCAGGCTGGCGACGAGCTCGATCGGCTCGCGGATGTTGACCAGATAGGCCTTGAGCTGCTGCGTCAGATTGGCGTCGAGCATGGGTAATCCTTGCAATGGCCGCGGGCGTCCACCGCGCGTTCGCGCTGAGCCCGTCGAGGGGCTTGGCCGGACGCGGTGAGCCCGCGGTGAATGCCCTTCGACAAGCGGAGGGCGAACGGACGTCGGGAAGCAAACGGCCCGGGACGGATGGTCCGCCCCGGGCCGCTTGAGGCTCCCGAAGGGGCGGTGGTGGTTAGATCTTGCCGACGAGATCGAGGCTCGGTGCCAGCGTCTCTTCGCCTTCTTCCCACTTGGCGGGGCAGACCTCGCCCGGGTGCGCTGCAATATATTGCGCGGCCTTGATCTTGCGCAGCAGTTCGGCGGCGTTGCGGCCGACGCCTTCCGAGGTGATCTCGATGAGCTGGATCACGCCCTCGGGATCGACCACGAAGGTGCCGCGATCAGCCAGCCCCTGGCCTTCGCGCAGGATCTGGAAGTTGTTGCTGATCACATGGTTCTGGTCGCCCAGCATGTAATAGTTGATCTTGCCGATCGCCGGCGAGCTGTCATGCCACGCCTTGTGGCTGAAATGGGTATCCGTCGACACCGAATAGACCTCGACGCCCATCTTCTGCAGCGTCGGGTAGACGTCGGCGAGATCTTCCAGCTCGGTCGGGCAGACGAAGGTGAAGTCGGCCGGGTAGAAGAAGAACACCGCCCACTTGCCGGCGACGTCGGTGTCGCTGACGGAGACGAACTTGCCTTCCTTATAGGCCTGGGTGGTGAACGGCTTCAGCTGGCTGCCGATGAGGGTCATGGAATTCTCCGTGGAAAGGGTGCGACGGAGATATAGGGTGTTATGCTGCGGTGCGGAAATTTAGATGCTGCATCGCGTCAATCGATAGAGTCGATCAATCGTATCCGGGTGATCGACGGAAGCGCTGAAAGGCCTCAAAGCCAGCGCGATATGCGCGACCTTAGCGAAGTTAGCGCGACAGCACGGTGTAGATCGACCAGGCGCTGGTGAGCGTCAGCAGCACGCCGACCATCGCCATCAGCGGCCGGGTCGGGATCCGCTTGGCGAGCACGCCGCCGAACGGTGCGGCCAGCAGCCCGCCGATCAGCAGCCCGACGGTCTGCAGCGTGAACGCCGCCAAGCCGAGCTGGACGAAGAAGGTCGCCGAGGCGGTCGCGGTGAGGAAGAACTCGGCGGTGTTGACGGTGCCGATGGTGTGGCGCGGGGTCGCGCCCTGGACGAGCAGGTTGGAGGTGACCACCGGCCCCCAGCCGCCGCCGCCCGCGGCATCGAGGAAGCCGCCGACCAGCCCGAGCGGCTCGATCACCTTGGGGCTCTTGGGCTCGACCACCCCGCGCCAGGCGCGGAACAGCAGGTAGACGCCGATGCAGGCGAGATAGGCCATCACGAACGGCCGCGCCACCGAGGCATCGATCTTGGAGAGCAGGGTCGCGCCGAGCACCGCGCCGATCATCCCGGGGATGACGAGCCGCCGGAACAGCTTCCAGTCGACGTTCTTGTGCGCGACGTGGCTGATCCCCGAGGCGGCGGTGGTGAAGGTCTCCACCGCATGGACGCTCGCCGATGCGAGGGCCGGCGGCAGCCCCATCACCGTCACCAGCAGCGTCGAGTTGATCACGCCGAACGCCATGCCGAGCGCGCCGTCGACCACCTGGGCGGCAAAGCCGATGGCGATGAACGGCCACAGATGCGCCCAGTCAACGGCGGCCAAGAACTCGAACATCGGCAGCATTCTCCGGATGATGTCACGGGCCGGTCAGCGGCCGAGGGCCGATGGATGCACGTTAACGGCAATCCCGACAACATAGCTGGGGTTTGTGCGGCGAAAGTAGCACGGCGGCGGGCATGGCATTGCCGCCGAACTGTCCCTAAATAGCGGCGCAGGAACGCGGCCGGTAACGCCAATCGGGGGCCGGAACGGGGAAGCGAGCGATGATCGGACGGCTGGTAGCATATCTCGATTCGATCAAGGCGCGCGATCCGGCGCCGCGGTCGCGTTGGGAGATCATGCTTTATCCCGGTGTCTGGGCGCTCGGCTTCCACAAGGTGGCGCACCGCCTGTTCCGCGCCCGCCTGTTCTTCCTCGCCCGGCTGGTCAACCACATCTCGCGCTTCCTCACCGCGATCGACATCCATCCCGGTGCGACGATCGGCCACCGCTTCTTCATCGATCATGGCTTCACCGTGATCGGCGAGACTGCACACATCGGCAATGACGTGACCATCTATCAGTGCGTGACGCTGGGCGGCACCAGCCCGGACAATGGCGTCGCCGGCAAGCGCCACCCGACGCTGTCCGATGGCGTGATCATCGGCTCGGGCGCGCAGGTGCTGGGGCCGATCACGGTGGGGCCGCGCGCGCGGGTCGGTGCTAACGCGGTGGTGACGCGCGACGTACCCGATGGCGCGGTGATGGTCGGCATCCCCGCGCGCGCGACGATGGTGGAGGGCGGTGCGGTGCCGTCACGCTTCGTCCCCTATGGCACGCCGTGCAGCGATATGTTTGATCCGCAGACCCAGAAGATGGAGATCATGCGCTGCGAGCTGGAGACGATGCGCAAGCGGCTCGACGCGTTGCTCGCCGAGAGCGCGCCTGCACAGGACCGTGACCGCGCCTGATGGGTAGCGTCACCCCGTTTCCGCAGGTCGGTCGGCCCAGCCAGATCGGCTTCGAGCGGCTCGAGCTCAACCGCATCCTCGATCTCTACGGCCGGATGGTCGCCGCCGGGCATTGGCGCGACTATGCGATGGACCTCGGTCGCGACGCGGCGGTGTTCGCCGCCTTCCGCCGCGCCGCCGAGCGCCCCGAGTTCCGCATCGAAAAGCGCCCCGCCTTGCGCAACAAGCAGGGCATGTGGGCGCTGATCGGCGAGCATGGCGCGGTGATCAAGCGGGGCCATGAGCTCGGCCCGGTGCTCGCGCCCGTCGAGCGCCGGCTGATGAAGCTGGTGGAAGACTAGACGGCGGTTGCCGGGGTCATCTGCACCGGTGGCAGCCGGGTGGCGAGCGCGCCGAGCGTGCCCACCACCAACTTGCGCATCGGGTGCCAGAAGGCCGACAGGCTGAGCAGCGCCGAGCCGATCACCAAGGCGGTGAAGGCGGCGCTGAGCTCGATCGCGCCCGCGCTGCGGAACAGCGCGTACATGGCGTAGAGCACGTAGACGAGGCTCGACACCAGCAGCGCGCGCCGATCGACCGCGAGCGCGATGAACGCGAACAGCAGGTAGAGCGCGAGCACCACCAGCGCAGTGGCGATGCCGATGTCGTTGCCGAACACCCCCAGCGTCTGGAAGATCGGGTGCGCGATCATCGGCGCGGCGGCGAGATGCAGCCAGAAGGCGACGTCGGCGCGGCGGGTCTGGCGCTGCGGATCGGACATGTCCCAGCGCATCGCGACCGCAAAGACGATCAGCCCACCGATCAGCAGCAACGGCCAGGTGAAGCGATCGATCGTCGGCCAGGCCGCATGAGCAAGGCCGATCGCGACCCCGACGGCGGCAACCGCGCCGGCGGCGACGGTGATCGGCACCATGAACCGGCGCCAGTGGATGTAGGCGGCGATCACGCCGAGCAGCGCCGCCCCGGCCGCGACCAGGCTGCCGGCGGCGGTGGACAGCGAATGATCGGCGAGCGTCGCCACCGTGAACGGAAGCGAGACCACGCCGCCGACGAAGGCGAGCAGCAGCAGGATGCTGGGCAGCGCCATCCGCCGCCGCGTGGTGAAATATTCGGCGAGCAACCAGGCCGCGCCGGCGACCAGCACGCCTGCCAGCGGCCGCGCGATCGAGCTGCCGATCTGGCCGAGCGCGAGCAGCAGCAGCACCACCGCGATCGAGACGAAGATGTCGTTGAACCCGGTGAGCAGGCGGAAATGCTCCTCGTCCACCGCCGGCGCAGCCTGTGTCGCCGCTACATGCTGGCGGAAAGCGGCGGCTGCCTGTGGCGACAGCACCCCCGCGGTCACGGCGCCATCGATGTCGCTTTCGCTGTACATGCGGTTCCCTCCCTGTTTGCGTCGCGATACCATAAGTGAATTACTCGAGCAATACACCCGGGTTTGGTGATAACGCCGAATCGCGGCTGAGCACTGCCACCGGCCGTCACCCCATCGCGGGCTGGGGCCTCAAGCGCCTCTCGTCCAACGCCAACCGCGAAAGATCCCAGCGTTTGCCGGATGACGCGCTTTGTTGCGGGAGCCGTCGACGATCAACCGCCCTGGAGCAGCTTGCCGATTGCCAGCGCCTGTTCGCCGCCGCTGGAGGGGACGAGCTCGTCGTGGCGATCGACAATCGCGTTCCATTCCGCCTCAACGCCCTCGGGCGACAGCGCCTCGCCGGTGAGCAATGCGCCGCGGGTCAGCGTGACATACGACGTCTGGAATGCCCCTGCGCCGGCGCCGAGGATGACGTTGCTCGGCGCCTCGTCGCTGACCAGGAACAAGGCGCCGGGGGTGACCTTCTCCGGCGCGAAGGCATGGAAGGCGGCGTCGGGGAGGAGCCCCTCGGTCATCCGCGTGCCGGCGGTGGGCGCAATGCTGTTGACGCGGATGTTGTGCTTGGCGCCTTCGAGGTGGAGCGTCTTGGCGAGCCCAGCAATACCGAGCTTGGCCGCGCCATAATTGGCCTGGCCGAAATTGCCGAACAGCCCACTCGACGAGGTCGTCATCAGCACTCGGCCGTATTGCTGCTCGCGGAACGTGTCCCAACAGGCCTTGGTGGCAAAGGCGGAGCCGAGCAGATGGACGCGAACCACGAACTCGAAGTCGGCCGGATCCATCTTGGCGAAGGTCTTGTCGCGGAGCACGCCGGCGTTGTTGATGAGGATGTGGACGCTGCCCCAGTCGCGCTTGGCGCGGTCGACGAGCGCGGCCATCTGCTCGTATTCGGCGACGTTGCCGCCATCGGCCATCGCTTCGCCGCCCGCTGCCTTGATCTCGTCGACCACCTGGAGCGCGGCATCGGACTGGCCGGTGCCGTCACGCGCGCCGCCGAGATCGTTGACGACCACGCGGGCTCCACGCTTGGCGAGTTCGATCGCATAGCTGCGGCCGAGGCCTCCACCGGCGCCGGTGACGATCGCGACGCGGCCGTCGAAACGGATCTCGGATGGCGTAGACATGAAAAAGGCGCTCCTCTCTATTATCGAGGAGCGCCTTCTCTCAACCGGAACGCGAGGGCAAGCCGGCCGCTGCCGGCAGGCCTCTCCGGATGCTCAGCGGGGGCTTACTTGCCGCCGCGCTGGATGCACTTGTCGTACTGGCCCTTCTTGCAGACCGGATATTTGGCGAGCGGAGCCGGGGCGGGATAGGCCTGGTCCGGGCTTGGCGCCGGCTGGAACGTCGGGGGCACCGACGCGCCGGGCGTGCCGCCGCTGACAGCCGGCGCGCTCGGCTGGTAGCCGCCGACGGGATCGCCCGAACCGGTGGTCACCGGCGCGGGAGCGGCCGTGGTGGTGTCGGTGGTCGTCTGCGATGTGGTGGTGTCGGTGGTGGTCTGCTGGGCGACAGCCGGGGTGGCGATGGCAGCGACAGCGGCCAAGAGGATGAGCTTCATGAAAGTCTCCTTGATCTGAAGCGCAGAAGCGTCAGCGCCCCCGCCCAACGCCCGATTTCCGACTTGGCTCCTTCGTTTCGCTGCCGATTCTACCGATCGATGGTCAAGTTCCTGAATCGAGGGAATAACCTGCCGAACGAACAGTGCGGATCAGATCGGGCAGATCGCCGATGTTGATCGCCTTGCGCAGCCGACGGATGTGGACGTCGACGGTGCGGCTCTCGATGTCGCTGTCATGACCCCATACCGCGTCGAGCAGCCGCTCGCGGCTGAACACCCAGCCGGGATGCTCGAGGAAATGCTTGAGCAGCCGGAACTCGGTGGGGCCGAGCGGCACGACCTCGCCGCCGCGGCGAACCTTGTGGCCGACGGTATCCATCTCGATGTCGCCATAGGTAAGCGCTTCGCCGGCGAGCGCGGGGCGGACGCGGCGCAGCACCGCACCGACCCGGGCGACCAGCTCGCGCGGGGAGAAGGGCTTGGTGACATAATCGTCGGCGCCGGTTTCCAGCCCGCGGACGCGATCCTCTTCCTCGCCGCGCGCGGTGAGCATGATGATCGGAACGTTCGCGGTCTCCGGCATCCGCCGCAGCCGGCGGCAGACCTCGATGCCGGACAGGCCCTCGACCATCCAGTCGAGCAGGACGATGTCTGGCGCCTTCTCCTTGGCGAGCAGCAGCGCTTCCTCGCCGTCGGGGGTGTGTGCGACGTCGAAATCCTCGCGCTTGAAATGATAGACGAGGAGTTCGGCCAGTGCGGCGTCGTCCTCAACCAGCAGCATGCGTGCACGGGCCATCAGCGTTGCTCCTCAAAACGTGCGCCGCCGCGCTCATGCTCGGCAAGCTGGGTACCGGTGGCGGCGAAATAGACCATCTCGGCGACGTTGGTGGCGTGGTCGCCGATCCGCTCGAGGTTCTTGGCGACGAACAGCAGATGCGCGACCTGGCTGATCGTACGCGGATTCTCGACCATGTGGGTCACCAGCGTGCGAAAGATGCTGTCGTAGAAATCGTCGAGCGCGGCATCGCTGCGGCAGACCTGGACGGCCGCCTCGGCGTCGCGCGCGGCAAAGGCGTCGAGCGCGTCGCGCACCATCCGCGCCGCCATGTCGGCCATCGCCGGTAGCACCGAGATCGGCTCGATGCGGTGCTCGCTCTCGATCAGCGGCACGCGCTTGGCGATGTTCTTGGCATAATCGCCGATCCGCTCGACCACCGCGGCGATCTTGAGCGCGGCGACTACCTCGCGCAGGTCGACCGCCATCGGCGCGCGCAGCGCGATGATGCGCACCACGAGCCGCTCGACCTCCGCCTCGATCGCATCGATCGCCTTGTCGTCGGCACGCACCTTTGCGGCGAGTGCGGGATCTGGCCGCTGCAATGCCTGCATCGCCAGGCCGATCGCATCCTCGGCGAGCCCGCCCATCTGCGAGATCATCCCCCGCAGCTGGCCGATATCGGCGTCGAACGCCTTGACGGTATGGTCCACCATATGACTGTCCTGTTCGTCGCTCAGCCGTAGCGGCCGGTGATGTAATCGCGGGTGCGTTCCTCGCGCGGGTTAGTGAAGATGTCCGACGTCGAGCCGAACTCCACCAGCGTGCCGAGATGGAAGAAGGCGGTCTGCTGCGACACGCGCGCCGCCTGCTGCATGTTGTGGGTGACGATCACGATCGCATAGCGGCCCTTCAGCTCGTGGATCAGCTCCTCGATCTTGGCGGTGGCGATCGGATCGAGCGCGCTGCACGGCTCGTCCATCAGGATAACCTCGGGATCGACCGCGATCGCGCGGGCAATGCACAACCGCTGCTGCTGGCCGCCCGATAGGGCGGTGCCGCTGTCCGCAAGCCGATCCTTGACCTCGTCCCACAGGCCGGCGCGGCGCAGCGAGCTTTCGACGATGTCGTCGAGGTCGCCGCGATCCACCGCCAGGCCGTGGATGCGTGGCCCGTAGGCGACATTCTCGTAGATCGACTTGGGGAAGGGATTGGGCTTCTGGAACACCATGCCGACGCGGGCGCGCAGCTGCACCACGTCCATCGTCAAGGCGTAGATATCCTCGCCGTCGAGCAGGATCTCGCCCGCCACCCTCGCGCTGGCGACGGTGTCGTTCATCCGGTTGAGGGTGCGCAGGAAGGTCGACTTGCCGCAGCCGGAGGGGCCGATGAACGCAAGCACATTGTCCTGATCGACGTCGATTGAGACGTCGTCGATCGCCCGCTTCGCGCCGTAATGGACGCTGACGTGGCGGGCCGAAATCTTGGCCTGTCGGTTGGGAGGGGTCACCAGCGGGTCTCGAAGCGGTTGCGGAGGTAGATGGCGAGGCCGTTCATCGCCAACAGGAAGGCGAGCAGGACGATGATCGCCGCGGAGGTCTTCTCGACGAAGCCGGCGCTGACCTCGTCGGACCAGAGAAAGATCTGGACGGGGAGCACGGTAGCGGGGTCGGTGAGCTTGCCCGGCGGCGCGGCGATAAAGGCGCGCATGCCGATCATCAGCAGCGGCGCGGTCTCGCCGAGTGCGCGCGCCATGCCGATGATCGTGCCGGTGAGGATCCCCGGCAGCGCGAGCGGCAGGACATGGTCGAACACCACCTGGACCGGCGAGGCGCCGACCGCGAGCGCGGCGTCGCGGATCGACGGCGGCACCGCCTTGATCGCGTTGCGCCCGGCGATGACGATCACCGGCATGGTCATCAGCGCGAGCGTCAGCCCGCCGACCAGCGGCGCCGAGCGCGGCAGGTGCAGCGTGTTGAGGAAAACCGCCAGCCCAAGCAGGCCGAAGATGATCGAGGGCACCGCGGCGAGATTGTTGATCGACACCTCGATGAGGTCGGTCCAGCGGTTTCGCGGCGCATATTCCTCCAGATAGAGCGCCGCGAGGACGCCCACCGGGAAGGCGAGGCCGAGCGTCACCAGCATCGTCAGCAATGAGCCCTTGAACGCGCCCCAGATACCGATCCGGCCAGGGTCGGTGGCGTCGGCCGCGGTAAGGAAGCCTGTCGCGAAACCGCTGGAAAGCACGCCGCGGGCACCGAGCCGCGCCACCACCGCCTCGGCCGCAGGCGTGCCGTCATGCTTGGCGGCGACGTCGATCGGGCTGGAAACGGGCAGGTCGATCGTCGCGCGCCGGCGCAGCAGCATCGGATCGGCCTTGAGCCGGTCACGAACCACCAGCCAGGCATCGTCGGCGAGCAGATCGGCACCATCCTTGCCGAACGCCTGGGTCGCGGCGCTGTCGACCGCGCCCTCCAGCCCGGCACCCGCCAGCGCGAGATCGGCACCGCGGCCCTGGAGCCGCGCCGGATCGAGCTGCAGCCGCATCGCCGCGAAATCGAGCGGCACCGCGACGCGCGTCTGGCGGAAGCCGCTGACGCCTTGCCACAGCATCGAGGCGAGCAGGAAAGCGAGGAAGCCTGCCGACAGCCACACCGCCGCCAGGCCGATCAGCCGGAAGCGGCGCTCGGCGGCATAGCGGCGCCGGATACGGCGCTGCAGAGCATGCGTGCGCCAGTCGGTCGGCGCGCGGGCTGGCGGCTCGGCGTTGCTCACCGGCAGCTCGGGAACCAGCGTGTCACTCATAGGCTTCGCGGTACCGTTTGACGACCGTCAGCGCGACGATGTTGAGCAGCAGCGTGATGACGAACAGGGTGAGCCCGAGCGCGAAGGCGGCGAGCGTCTTGGCGCTGTCGAACTCGGCCTCGCCGGTGAGCAGGTCGACGATCTGCTTGGTGACGGTGGTAGTGCTGGCGAACGGGTTGGCGGTGAGGGTGGCAACGCCGCTCGCGGCCATCACCACGATCATCGTCTCGCCGATCGCGCGGCTGATCGCGAGCAGGATGCCGCCGACCACGCCGGGCAGGGCGGCAGGCAGGATCACCTTGCGGATCGTCTCGGAACTGGTCGCGCCCATCGCCAGGCTGCCGTCGCGCATCGCGGCGGGCACGGCGGCGAGCGAATCGTCGGCCATGGACGAGACGAACGGGATGATCATGATCCCCATCACCAGCCCCGCCGCCAGCGCGCTCTCCGACGAGGCCGAGGCGATACCGAGGGTGACGCCGAGGTCGCGCACCGCCGGCGCAACGGTGAGCGCGGCGAAATAGCCGTAGACCACGGTGGGCACGCCCGCGAGCATCTCGAGGACGGGCTTGATCCAGCGCCGCGTGGTAGGGTGCGCATATTGGGTGAGATAGATCGCGCTCATCAACCCGAACGGGATCGCCACCGCCATCGCGATAACCGCACCGATGAAGAAGGTGCCCCAGAACAGCGGCACCGCGCCAAGGTTGGCGCCGGGATCGCGGCCGTCGATCACCTGCGGGCTCCAATGGGTGCCGAACAGGAAGTCGCCGAGCGGCACGATCGAAAAGAACCGCGCCGATTCATAGAGTAACGAGGCGACGATGCCGACGGTTGTGAGGATCGCAAGCAGCGAGGCGGCGAGCAGCAGCGCCATGATGCCGCGCTCCACCTGGGTACGTGCGGCAAAGCCCGGCCGGACCTGGACGAAGGCGAAGGCACCGCAGCCAAAGGCGAGCAGCAGCGCCAGCGCGGTGGCGATCCAGTCGTAGCGCGATTGGGCGGCGGCATAGGCGGGGGCAAGATTGCGCGCGAGATCGTGGAAGGCGCCAAAGCTGTGCCCGGCGCCCAACGCCCGCGCTTCCGACAGGATCGAGGCGCGCTCGAACCCCGGCGGCGGCAATTGCGTGGCAAACGGCGTGGCGAGCACCGCATTGGTGACCAGCGCCGGCGAGCACAGCGCCCAGGCGGCGAGGAACAGCAGCGGCGGCACCAAAGCGGCGAGCGCGACGAACCAGCCGTAATGCGCGGGCAGCGAACTGAACCGTACCGAGGGGCTGCGCCGGAACCCCGAGGCGCGCATCCGCGCCGACAGCCAGCCGATCAGCGCCAGCCCGAGCACGACGAAGAAGATCGCTAGACCGCTCATCGCAGATCCCGCGGATCAAGCGCGGTATCGTGGATGATGATCGCCGCCGCGCGGGCGCGGATCGCCGCCGGCGCCGCAATCAGCCCGCGGCGCACCAGCGGGCCGCCCGCGCCCCAATTGAGCGCATAGAGCTGGAGGAACTGCTTGAGACCCGGCACCGCGATCAGATGCGCCTTCTTGACGTAGAGGTATAGCGGCCGCGAACCCGGATAGGCGCCGCTCGCGATCGTCGCATAGGTCGGCGCGATGCCGTTGATCGCGACGCCGTGGACGGTGGCGGCATTCTCCTCGAGATAGCTGTAGCCGAACACGCCGATCGCCTGTGGGTTGGCGGCGAGCTTCTGGACGATCAGATTGTCGTTCTCGCCGGCGTCGATATAGGCGCCATCTTCGCGGATGCGGGTGCACAGCGCCGCATGGGCATCGGGGTTGCTGGTCGCGAGCGCCTTGGCGGCGGGGATGCTCTCCTCGCAACCGCGCGCGAGGATCAGCTCGGTGAGCGCGTCGCGGGTGCCGCTGGTCGAGGGCGGGCCATAGACCTGGATCGGGGTGGCGGGGAGGCCCGGGTTGACGTCGCGCCAGGTGCGTGCGCGGTTGGGCCGGCCGCCGGGCGTGGCGGCAAGCGCGCGGTAGAGATCGGTGGGCGTCAGTGCCATCCGCGCGCCGTTGTTGGCCTCGGCAAAGGCGATGCCGTCGATCCCGACCTGGATTTCGATGACCGGCCCGACCCGGTTGCGCTGGCAGGCGGCATATTCGCTGCGCTTGATCCGGCGCGAGGCGTCCTCGATGTCCGGATGCCCGGCGCCGACCCCCGCGCAGAACAGCTTCATGCCGGCGCCGGTGCCGGTTGATTCGATCACCGGCGCGCGCGCGCCCGGGTTGGCGGCGACATATTGCTCGGCGACCAGCGTGGTGAAGGGATAGACCGTCGACGAGCCGACCGCGGTGATCCAGTCGCGCGCACCGGCGCCGCCGCCGTTCGCCTGGTCCTGGCAGCCCGCGAGCAGCAGCCCGAGGCCGAGAAGAAGAACGCGCATCAGGCCCCCGCCAGCGACTCAGTTGCCGCCCGTGACGGCCTGTGTGACAGCCGCGTTACCCTTTGATGACACGGGCTCCGCCGGCGGCAGCGTGATCGCCACGGTGGTGCCAACGCCGACCTTGCTGGCGATATCGAGCCGGCCACGATGGCGCTCGGCGATATGCTTGACGATGGCGAGCCCGAGGCCCGTGCCGCCGACGCTGCGGCTGCGCCCGGCATCGACCCGATAGAAGCGCTCGGTGAGGCGCGGGATGTGCTGCGGCGCTATGCCCTCGCCCTCGTCGGCGACGGCGAAGCGGACCATCCCTGATCGATCCAGCGCCAGCGTCACGTTTACCGGCGTGCCGGCCTTGCCGTATTTCATGGCGTTGTTGATCAGATTGTGGAGCAGCTGCGAGAGCTGGGCACGGTCGCCGACCACGGGCGGGAGATCGTCGCCGATCGTGATTGCCGCCTGGCCGATGCGCGGTCCGCCGGCGGCGAGCAGCTCGCCGTGAACCTCCTCGAGCAGCTCGGTAAGGTCGACCGTCTCGCCCGGCAGCCGGTATTTCTCCGCCTCGATCCGCGACAGCGAGATGAGATCCTCCACCAGCCGCTGCATCCGGCGGGCTTCGTCGAACATCACCTTGAGGAAGCGGTTGCGGATGCCGGGATCCTCGCCCGCCTCGTCGCTCAAGGTCTCGATGAAGCCGAGGATCGACGCCAGCGGCGTGCGCAGCTCGTGGCTGGCATTGGCGACAAAATCGATCCGCATCCGCTCGGCGGCATAGTTGCCGGTCTGGTCGACAAGGTGGACGATGCGCACGCCGTGCGAGGTTTCGCCGGTGTGCATTTCCCAGCGCTGCTCGCGGGTGCCGAGCCCGACGAGCTCGACCGGGCGATCGGGCAGCGCTGCGGGGGACGCCAGCCGATCCGCGGCGGCCGGGTGGCGGATGGCGACGCGGACATCCTCGCCGACGATATGCCCGCCAAGCAGCGAGCGGGCCGCGGCATTGGCGCAGGTGACGATGCCGGCCCGGACCAGCAACACCGGCTCCCGGATGGCGTCAAGCACCTCGGCGACAAGCAGATCGGCATCGGGCACGTCGGGGTTGGCAACGGCGGGGCGGCGTTCGCGCAATCCCATCGCCGCCAGCGCGGCGGCGACCGCGCCGACCAGCGTCACCGCCGCGCCATCGGGGCGCCCGTCGACCAGATACACCGCGATCGCCGCGAGCACGGCAATCACCAGGGCGCCGGTGAGGCGCTGAACGAATCGGGAGGCCATGATCATCCATGTTAACGTAATTCGCCGGTGGCGACAGTCTGTCCCGGAACGGCACCTTTGGCCGGCGGCCCCGGTCCATGGCTTGCCTGTGGTTAGCGAATGTGAAAGGCATGCGCCGGTAGCAGGGGCAGCATGAGCGACGACAAGGCTTCCGACGACGGCGTTGTGCGCGGTGCCGATGGCGCAGCGGCGGCGCATGCCCCCGCGCCCGGCGAAAACGTGCTCGCCGATGGCGTGGCCACGCGCCGCCGGGTGCTGATGCTGGGCGCCGTCACCGCAGGCGCGGTGGTCTCGATCCGCCCGGCGCTGGCGCAGACCGTGGGATCGGTGATGCATTGCGAGATCGCGGTGCCCGAGCGCGCCCGTGCCGGTGGCTATATCGACGCCGGCGGCGCGGTAGTGCCGGCCGGCACCAAGGGGGCCTATGCGCCGGCGCCACGGCCGTTCAAGGGTGACGAGGTGAAGCAGGCGCTCGCCGGCGGCCAGCTGCCGGGCACCACCTACGACAGCAATCGAGCCTATGTGAACTACATCCGCCGGTTGCAGCGCGGGCAGGGGGGCTTCACCTGTTACGCCTCGCTGCAGATGCCGCGCGGCTGAGCGGATGCGATATCGCGCGCCGGCGAGCGACGCGCTGCTGATCGCCGAGCTCGACGCGTTCACCGCGATCCTCCACCGGCCGTCCGGCATCACCCATTTGCTGGTGAGCCCCGCGCCCGAGATCTTGGCGATCCTCGCCGGCGAGGCGCTGTCGATCGAGGCGCTGCTCGAGCGGCTCGGCGACGACTATGAGCTCGCCGATGCCGACATCGCCTCGCTCGCGGCGCGGGTCGACGAGCTGGTCGAGGCCGGATTGTTGTCGGCGGCATGAGATACAGCACGGCGGTCAGGATCGGGCCGATCGGCTTTCGCATCGGCTCGGCATGGCGGGCCCCGATCGATCTGCTGGACGATCTCTACCGCGACTATCCTGCGCCCGACGTGCCCGACTTCACCGTGCGGCTGGACGCGGCCCGGCCGTGGCGAAGGTGGCTGCGCCCGGCGGTCACGATCGGCGGCGACTATACCCTGCCCGATGCCGCGCCGCTGCCGCTCGCCTTCGGCCTGCTCGCGGCCGAGATGGCGATGAACCTGCAACTGGCGCTGGGCGGCCGCCGCTATCTGCTGCTCCACGCCTCGGTGGTCGAGCGCGACGGGCTCGCGCTGGTGATGAGCGGCGAATCGGGCGCGGGCAAATCGACCCTGGCGACGCTGCTCGCCGCGCGGGGCTGGCGGTTCATGGGTGACGAATTCGCCTTGATCGATCCCGCCACCGGGCTGGTTCATGCCTTTCCGCGGCTGATCAGCCTCAAGAATCAGGCGATCGCCGCCGCGCACACGGCGTGGCCCACCGCCCGGTTCGGCCCGCTGCTGGCGGCCACGCCCAAGGGCGATATCCGCCACATGGTCCCCGATGCCGCTGCGATCTCCGCGATGGACCTGCCGGCCCGTCCGGCGCTGCTGCTGTTCCCGCGCTTCGGTGCCGCCACGGCGACCCGCCCGATGCCGGCAAGCGAGGCGTTCGTGCGGCTGACCCAGGCCTCGACCAACTATGTCGGGCTCGGCGAGGCGGGCTTTTCCGCGCTGACCAGGCTCGTCGGCACGGTGTCGGCCCATGCCATCGATTATCCCGACGGCGCCGCCGCAATCGACCAGGTGGAGGCGTTGTGGCGAAGGCTGTGACCGATGCGCGGCTGCTCGCCCGGGCGCTGGCGGAGCCGACCGACCTTGCGCTCGACACCGACTGGACCGCGCTGATTACCATGGCGCGTGCCGAGCAGCTGATCGGCACGCTCGCGCGCCGGCTCGAGTCGCTGCCGGTACCCGAGGAGGTCGCCGGAATCCTTGCCGACGCCCGCGCCGCCTCGGCGCAAGGCAGGCGCGCGGCGCTGTGGGAGGCCGAGATGGCCCGGCGGGCGCTGGCGCCGCTCGACTGCTCGGTGATCCTCCTGAAAGGAACCGCCTTCGTCGCCGCGGGCCTGCTCGCCGCGCGCGGGCGCTCGATCGGCGATCTCGATATCCTCGTGCCGCGCGACCGGCTCGATGCGGTGGAGGCGGCGCTGCTCGCGGCGGGGTGGGAATGGGTCAAGCCCGATCCCTATGACGACGATTACTATCGGCGCTGGATGCACGAGCTGCCGCCGCTGATCCATGCCGCGCGCGATCGGATGATCGACGTCCATCATACCATCCTGCCGCTGACCGCCCGGGTGCGGCCGGACCCGGCGGCGCTGATCGCGGCGAGCATGCCGCTCGAGAACGGCCTTAAGGTGCTCTGCCCGAACGACATGATCGTCCATGCCGCCGCGCATCTGTTCGCCGACGGCGACCTCGCCGGCGGGCTGCGCAACCTGTGGGACATCCACTGCCTCGTCGAGGAACATGGCACCGACGGGCTCGCCGAGCGCGCACATCATCATGGCCTGCAGCGCCACATGATGCGCGCCATGCGCCTGGCCGCCGCCTTGTTCGGCACCCCGATCCCCGCTGGTTGGCAGGGCTCGCGCGGCGGCGACTGGCTGTTCCAGCGCCGGCTGCTCGCGCGCGACGGTTGGGGGCGCCCGATCCGGCCGGTGACGCGGCTCGCCTTCTACATCCGCTCGCACTGGCTGCGGATGCCGCCGGCGATGCTGGCGCGACACCTGTGGATCAAATGGCGGCGCGGCGCCGCCTGACCAGCGCGACGATCACCAGCACGATCGCGATCGCCGCCGTGTCCGCGATCCAATCCATGATGTCGCAATCGCGGTGCAGCGCGGGGATCGCCTGCAGCACCTCGATCAGCGCGCCGATGAACGACAGCCGCTCGCCGATCCGCCCGAGCGGCATCAGCGGGAAGGCAAGCGCGGCGAGCAGCGCCAGCGTCGCAAACGCCGTCATGTGCTGGACCTTGTCGATCGGATTGCCGGGGATGTGCGGCGGGTGGGGCACCAGCGCCATCGTCACCGCAAAGATCAGCGCCAGCGCGAGCAGCACGCGGAACAAGAGCACGGAGCGGAAGATCGTCATCGGGCGGCCAATCGCTCGAGGGTGGGGAGCAATTCGTCATAATGGTCGATTACCGCATTGGCGCCGAGTTCGGCGACGGGCTGCATCAGGAAGCCGAAGCTGCATGCCACCACCGGCAGCCCCGCCGCCTGGCCGGCCTGGACGTCGTAGATCGAATCGCCGACGAAGGCGGCGCTGCCACCGCCGCAACGACGGATCATTTCCTCGATCGGCTTGGGTGAGGGTTTGCCGTTGCCGGGCCCCATGGTGTCGCCGCCGATCACGCAGGCGAAGCGATCAAGCAGGCCGAGGTCACCAAGCAGGGTGCGGGCGAGGCCCTCGAGCTTGTTGGTGACGATCGCGACCGTGCCGCCGCCCGCCTCGATCGCATCGAGCGCCGCCAAGGCGCCGGGGTAGGGCTGGGTCAGCACCGAGATATGGGCCTGGTAATAGTCGAGCAGCCGACGGTGGAGGAGGTCGAGCGTCGCCTCGTCGCAACCCCCGGTCGCCGCCATGCCCTGCGCCAGCATGTGGCGCGCCCCGCCACCGATCATCGGCTTGACCTGATCGACGCCGAGCGGCGCGCGATCGACCGTGGCGAGCGCGTGGTTGACCGCGGCGGCAAGGTCGCCGCTGGTGTCGAGCAGCGTGCCGTCGAGGTCGAATCCGACGATGGCGAACGGCGAACGGAGCAATGAATTCTGCGTCATAGGTCAACGCGGTTGGCCCGATGCTATGGAAATGGCAACTCTTCCGTGGCAGTCACCGGCCGCATGACGACACCTCTCGCAGTGATCATCCTCGCCGCCGGCAAGGGCACCAGGATGAAATCCGATCTCCACAAGGTGCTCCACCCGATCGCCGGCCGGCCCATGCTGCTCCACCTCGTCAACAGCGTCTCGGCGTTGTCGCCGGAACGGGTGGTGGTGGTCACCGGCGCCGGCCGCGAGCAGGTGGAGGCGGCAGTCGCGCCGCTCGGGATCCACACCGCGCTCCAGGCCGAACAGCTCGGCACCGGCCATGCCGTGCTCCAGGCGCGTGATGCGCTGGCAGGCTTCGCCGGCGATGTGCTAATCCTCTATGGCGACGTGCCGCTGGTCAGCGCGGCGACGATGCGGCGGATGATCGACGGTCTCCATGCCGAGCCGACCCCGACCGCGGTGGTGCTCGGCTTCCGTCCTGCCGACGCGGGCGCCTATGGCCGGGTGATCGCCGGTGCCGACGGGCGGATCGCCAAGATGGTCGAGTATAAGGACGCGAGCGCCGACGAACGCGCCGAGACCCTGTGCAATTCGGGGCTGATGGCGGTGCGCGCCGCCGATCTGTGGCGCCTGCTCGGCGAGGTCGGCAACGACAATGCGGCCGGCGAATATTATCTGCCCGACATCGTCATGCTCGCCGGTGCCGAAGGGGGCTTCGCCCGGGTGATCGAGACCCATGCCGACGAGGTCGCCGGCGTCAACAGCCGCGCCGAGCTGGCGGTGGTGGAAGGCGGCTGGCAGGCCCGCCGCCGCGCCGAGGCGATGGCCGAGGGCGCGACGCTGATCGCGCCGGAGACGGTGTGGTTCGCCCATGACACGCAGATCGGCCGCGATGTGGTGATCGAGCCCCATGTGGTGTTCGGGCCCGGCGTCAGCGTTGCCGATAAGGTCACCATCCGTGCCTTCTGCCACATCGAAGGGGCGAGCATCGGAGCGGCCGCCGAGGTGGGGCCTTACGCCCGGCTGCGGCCCGGCGCGGTGTTGGGCGCGACGTCGAAGGTCGGCAACTTCGTCGAGATCAAGAAAGCGGTGCTCGGCGCGGGAGCCAAGGCGAACCATCTCAGCTACATCGGCGATGCCGAGGTGGGAGCGGGGGCCAACATCGGTGCGGGCACCATCACCTGCAATTACGATGGTTTCTTCAAGTATAAGACCGTGATCGGTGCGGGGGCCTTTATCGGGTCGAACAGTGCGTTGGTGGCGCCGGTCACCGTTGGCGATGGCGCGATCGTCGCGGCAGGATCGGTGCTGACCCGTGATGTCGCACCGGGCGCGCTGGCGCTGGTCAGGCCACCGCAGGTCGAGAAGCCGGGTTGGGCCACCCATTTCCAAGCTGCGTCGCGTGCCAAGAAGGAAGCCAAATAATGTGTGGAATCGTTGGAATCGTCGGCACGGACGACGTTGCTGACCGGCTGCTCGACGGGCTCAAGCGGCTGGAATATCGCGGCTATGATTCGGCCGGCATCGCCACCGATCACGATGGCGCGATCGAGCGCCGGCGCGCCTCGGGCAAGCTGGTCAATCTTGCGCGCGAGCTTGCCGCCAACCCGCTGCCCGGCACCACCGGCATCGCCCACACCCGCTGGGCGACCCATGGGGGCCCCACCACCAACAACGCCCATCCGCACGCCACCGGCGAGGTGGCGGTGGTCCACAACGGCATCATCGAGAATTTCAAATCCTTGCGCGACGAGCTGATCGCGCGCGGTCGGGTGTTCACCAGCGAGACCGATACCGAGGTGGTCGCGCATCTGATCAGCGAGAAGGTGGAGGCCGGGCTCGATCCGATCGGCGCGGTACGCGAGGTGTTGCCGCGGCTGCACGGCGCGTTCGCGCTCGCCATCCTGTTCCGCAAGCATCCGGATCTGCTGATCGGCGCGCGGCTCGGCTCGCCGCTGGTGGTCGGCCATGGCGACGGCGAGACCTATCTCGGCTCGGATGCGCTCGCGCTGGCACCGCTCACCCAGCGCATCGCCTATCTCGACGAGGGCGACTGGGTGGTCTGCACCCGTGATGGCGCGCAGGTCTATGATCGCGACAACAACGCCGTCGAGCGCGCGATCACCATTTCCGGCGTCACCGGCGAGCTGATCTCCAAGGGCAACCATCGGCACTATATGCTCAAGGAGATCTACGAGCAGCCGATCGTGGTCGCGCAGACGCTGCGTTCCTACCTGCAGCGGATGGAGGATCGGGTGACGCTGCCGATCCCCGAGTTCGATCTGTCGCAGATCAAGCGGGTGACGATCGTCGCCTGCGGCACCAGTTTCTATGCCGGGATGGTCGCCAAATATTGGTTCGAGCAGTTCGCCCGTGTGCCGGTCGACCTCGATGTCGCCTCCGAATTCCGCTATCGCGCGCCGGTGATGGAGGCGGGCGGGCTCGCCTTGTTTATCAGCCAGTCGGGCGAGACCGCCGACACGCTGGCCGCGCTGCGCCACGCCAAGGCGGAGGGCCAGACGATCGCGGTGGTGGTCAATGTGCCCACCAGCAGCATGGCTCGCGAGGCGGATTTGCTGCTTCCCACGCATGCGGGCCCCGAGATCGGCGTCGCCTCCACCAAAGCCTTCACCTGCCAACTCGCCGTTCTCGCCGCGCTGGCGGCTAACCTTGCGCGCGCCAAGGGCCAATTCAAGCACGGCGAGGAGAAGCAGATCGTCAAGCATCTCGGCGAGGCGCCGGCGGCGCTCAACGCCGCGCTCGCCTATGACGAGGCGATCGCCGAGATGGCGGGCGTGATCGCGGGCGCGCGCGACGTGCTGTATCTCGGTCGCGGCACCGATTACCCGCTGGCGCTGGAAGGCGCGCTCAAGCTCAAGGAGATCAGCTACATTCACGCCGAGGGCTATGCCGCGGGCGAGATGAAGCATGGCCCGATCGCGCTGATCGACGAGAATGTGCCGGTGATCGTGATCGCGCCGTCTGGCCCACTGTTCGACAAGACGATCAGCAACATGCAGGAAGTGATGGCACGCGGTGGCAAGGTGGTGCTGATCAGCGACTATGACGGCATCCAGGCTGCCGGCGAGGGCTGCATTGCCACCATCACCATGCCCAAGGTTCACCCGCTGATCGCGCCACTGGTTTATGCGGTACCGGTGCAGCTGCTGGCCTACCATGTCGCCGTCGCTAAGGGCACCGACGTCGATCAGCCGCGCAATCTCGCCAAGTCGGTCACTGTCGAATAGCGTGGCCGGCCGGCACGCCGCCGGCTAGGACAGCGGAATAGCTGGTGACGGCATGAAGCCGTGCCCCGTGGGCGCGGTCGGGAGACGATAGTGAGCGACTGGATGATGCGTTGATAAGTGTGCCGCCGTTGGTGGCGGGGATCGAACTGGGTGGCACCAAGATCGTGTGCCTGCTGGCGCGCGGCCCCGACCAGATCGAGGATCGCGTGCAATTGCCGACGACCACGCCGGCCGAGACGCTCGCGGCGGTCGAGGCGGTGCTCGATGGCTGGCGCGGGTTCGACGCGCTGGGGATCGCGAGTTTCGGCCCGATCTCGATCGATCACCATGCCGGCCACTATGGCTTCATCACCTCCACGCCCAAGCCGCATTGGGCGGACACCGATGTCGCCCGGCGACTGGAGGCGCGCTACAAGGTGCCGACCGGTTTCCACACCGATGTGGTCGGCGCCGCGCTGGCAGAGGCCCGCTGGGGCGCTGCCGAGGGCCTGCGCGACATCGCCTATGCAACCGTCGGCACCGGGATTGGCGTTGGGCTGATTGCCGGCGGTCGGCCGGTCGACGGCCTCACCCATTCCGAATTCGGCCACATCCGCCCGGTCCGCCAGCCGGGCGACGATTGGGTGGGCGTCTGCCCGTTCCACGGCGCATGCCTCGAGGGGTTGGCGTCCGGCCCCGCTATCGGCGCGCGCACCGGGCTGAAGGGCGAGGAGATCCCGGCCGATCACCCGGTGTGGGAAGGTGTGGTTCAGGCACTCGGACAGCTTTGCCACACGTTGGTGCTGACGGGCGTACCGCGCCGCATCGTGATGGGCGGCGGCGTGATGGTGGGCAACCCGCACCTGTTCCCGCGGGTGCGCGCGGCGATGGTCAAGAGCCTGGCAGGCTATATCGCGCTGCCCGAGATCGGCGAGGACAGTTTCGTGGTCGCGCCCGCGCTTGGCGGCAATGCGGGGCCGCTCGGCGCGATCGTGCTCGGCGGCCAGGCGCTCGAGGGCCAGCTGCGATCCTATAACGCCGGCTGAACGGCTTCCGCGCTCACAGCGGCAGGGCAGGCTGATCCTCGTCCTCGCCGGGATCCTCGCCAAGGATGCCCGACAGGGTCAGCCCGAGCAGCCGGATGCCGCCGGGTACCGGCAGTTGTGCGTCGAGCAGCTCGATCCCGGTCGCGAGCAGGGTGTCGCGGCTTGCCACTACGCCCGTCAACGATCGCGCACGGGTGATGGTGCGGAAATCGGCGTGGCGCAGCTTTAGCGTCACCGTGCGGCCGCGCGCACCGCTGCGCTCGATCCGCACCCAGGCGGCTTCGGCGACGCGGTCGAGCGCGGCGTGCAGCTCGGCGGGATCGGACAAGTTGGTCTCGAAGGTCCGCTCGGCGCCCACCGACTTGGTCGGCCGGTTGACGCGCACGGGGCGATGATCCTCGCCGCGCGCGGCGGCGTACAAATAATCGGCGTAAGAGCCGAAATGCGCCTGGAGAAAGGTGCGCGGGCGATCGCGCAGGTCGGCGCCGGTGAGGATGCCGAGCTGCTCCATGCGTTGCGCGGTGACGGGGCCGACGCCGTGGAACCGCTTTACCGGCAGCGAGGCGACGAAGGCCGCGCCCTTGGCCGGTGGGATCACGCACATGCCATCCGGCTTGTTCTGGTCCGAGGCGAGCTTGGCGATGAACTTGTTATAGCTCACGCCAGCGGACGCGGTGAGCCCTGTATCGGCCTTGATCCGGGCGCGGATCTGCTCGGCGATCGCCTGCGCCGAGCCGAGGCCGTGGCGATCCTCGCTGACGTCGAGATAGGCCTCGTCGAGCGACAGCGGCTCGATCAGCGCGGTGTAGTCTGCGAAGATGGCCCGGATCTGTTGCGACACCGCGCGATAAACTTCGAACCGCGGCGGCACGAACACCAGATCCGGGCAGCGCCTGAGCGCAGTGACCGACGGCATCGCCGAGCGCACGCCGAACGCCCGCGCCTCGTAGCTCGCCGCTGCGACCACGCCGCGTGCGCGCGATCCACCAACCGCGACCGGGCGTCCGCGCAGCGTGGCATCGTCACGCTGCTCGACGCTCGCGTAAAAGGCATCCATGTCGACGTGGATCACCTTGCGTTGCGGCGGCGGCGCATCGCTGTCGGCATCGATCATCGTGGCTGGCTCGACCATGGTTCCCCTTTTGTGCCGCTAAATCGCTGCAGATCAAGGCCGAGTTGCGATCGGTGCGTTAATGTCGCGCGATGACTGATGCCACGCCCCCTCCCGCCGTCGGACACACCGCCCTGCTGATCATCGACATGATCAATGCCCTCGACTTTGAGGGAGGCGACGAGCTGAAACCCTCGGCCGACTCGGCCGCGGCGGCGATCCTGACGCTCCGCGAGGCTGCCGATGCCGCGGGCGTGCCGGTGATCTACGTCAACGACAATGATGGGCAGTGGCATGCCGAACGCGGCAAACTCGTCGAGGCGGCGCTGGCGAAGCGCGGGCCCGGGCATGAGTTGACCGAGCGCCTGCGCCCGCGCGACAACGACTATTTCATCGTCAAGCCGCAGTTTTCCGGCTTCTACGCCACCAATTTGCCGGTGCTGCTGCCGCAGCTCGCGGTCAGCCGGCTGATCATCACCGGCATTGCCGCGGACATCTGCGTGCTGTTCACCGCGGCGGACGCGCACATGCGGCAGTACGAGCTGTGGATCCCCAGCAACGGCGTCGCAGGCTCTCACCCCGAGCGGACCCGCTGGGCGCTCGACATCATGCGTAACAGCATGAGCGCCGAAATCAGCGAAACCGGCGCGCTGAGCCTAGCCGAGTGGATCGATGCCGCCGGGTGAACAGGCGGCGGGAGGACGATCATTGAGTCCGCCTTCACCATTCCTGTGAGCACCGTGGATAGATGATCGGACTAAGCGGATAGCATGGATGTCGATGAATTGCGGAACGAGGCGCTGATCCGCCTGCACGAGGCCGAGCATGGCGCCTCTCCCGAACAGGCGGTGGAGCTGAGGCTGAGCGCGGCGCGGTTGCTCGCGACGGCGGAGAATTTCGAGCGGCCCGGTGGCGCGGTACTCGGTCACCAACCGCAATTGCGCGCTGCCTGACGCCATAAGGCCGTGGCCATTGTTGCGGGCGGTGCGTTGAACCGGCCTCGCATCTTCCGCGAGCGGAGCTTGCCCATGGCCGATCACGACAACAACAACGCCGAGCCGCAGCGGCAGGCGGTGCCGCACATGCTGCGCTACACCGCGCTGATCGCGGTGCTGGCGATCCTCATCATGCTGTGGTTTGCGTTCAGGCGCTGAGTCGCCTCCTGCGAGAAGTACGGGGGGTGGGCTGGAGGTTGCCGTAACTCGGGCCCGCTTATGGCGGGGCCATGCGAGAACCCTCTGTCTCCGTACGGCTCGACGGCCATTACCGGGCGATCATCGCGGTGTTGTCGCGGGTGTCGCCGGTGCTCGGCAGGGAGAGCATCTTCGCCGCCGATGCCGCGATGCTGGTCGACCGCCGCCAGGAGATGGCGCGGCTGCTGATGGAATATGCCTTGTTCAAGCATCGCGACATCTTCGAGCCGGCGATCTTTGCCGGCGGCGAGCGCGCCAAGGAGGCGCGACGGCTGAAGATCGCCTGCATCGTCGCCGGTGAGGACTTCCGCAGCTATACCCGCGCCGCGGCGGCGGCGGGGCCGCTCGATGACTGGCGGGGCTATCGGCTGCGCGCGACCGCGCAAGCCGCCAGCCTGCGCGCGCATGTCGTCGCCGAGCGCGTCTCGATCCTGCAACTGCTCGGCCGGCAGGAGCGGATCAGCCCCAAGGCGCCGCGCGCCGAGGTGCACACGCCGGTGATGCTCTAGCTGACTAGCGGGTGTTCGGGGGGAAGGGACCTCATAGCCCCAACGCTGCAATGGTCGGGGCGATAGGATTCGAACCTACGACCCCTGGACCCCGAGACCAGTGCGCTACCAGACTGCGCCACGCCCCGACACATTGCAGGTGGGAGCGCCTAGCCGCAGTGCCGGCGCGCATCAAGCCCTAAAAGCACCGGGCTTTTCGCCTTTACCCGCGCCGCCGCGATGCTAGGCCCGCGGGCGTGAGTTGGATTGAAGCGCTTGCCGCCCTGCTGGTCATCGTCAACGTCGCGCTGGTGGCGGGGCGGAGCGTGTGGAACTACCCGTTCGCGCTCGCCGCGGTGGCGGTCTATGCTGTCGTGTTCGCCGAGGCGCGGCTGTACAGCGACGCGCTGCTCCAGGGCTTCTTCTTCGCGGTCAACATCTACGGCTGGGCCAGTTGGACCCGCAACCGCGCCGCCGCCGGCGAGCTGGTGGTCGAACGGCTGCCCGCCGCAGCGCGCGCGCGCTGGGCGATCGGCTGCGTGGGTGCGACGATCGGCTGGGGGCTGCTGATGCACCGCTATACCGATGCCGCTTACCCGTGGTGGGATGCGGCGATCGCGATCACCAGCATCGCTGCGCAGACGCTGCAGGCGCGCCGCGCGATCGAGAGCTGGTGGCTGTGGATCGCGGTCGATTGCGCCGCGGTGCCGCTGTACGCGGCCAAGCAATTGTGGTTCACGACGGGCGTGTATGTCGTCCTGCTGCTGCTCTCGGTGATCGGGCTGATCGACTGGATGCGCGCCCGCCGGCGTCAGGCCGCCGCCGCCGCATGACGCCGCGCTCGATCTGCCTGCATGGCCCCGAGAGCACCGGCAAGTCGACGATCGCGCCGCAGCTCGCCAAGCATTTCGACACCCCGTGCGTCGCCGAGTTTGGGCGTACCTATTGCGAGGCGTTCGGCACCGACCTGACGATGGCCGACCTGGTCGAGATCGGGAAGGGCCACGACGCCAAGACCCGCGCCGCGCTCGCCCGCGGCCGCTTCCCCGTGATCCTCGACACCGACCCGCTGATGAGCGCGGTGTGGGGGCTGATGATGTTCGGCCGGCGCGACCCCTGGTTCGACACCTGGCACAACACCGCCGACCTCTACCTGCTCTACGACATCGACCTGCCCTGGGTGGAGGACGGCACCCGGCTGTTCGGCACCGCGGCCGAGCGGCAGCGCTTCTTCGACCTGTCGCGCGCCGAGCTCGAGCGGCGCGGCGTGCGCTGGGCGCTGGTGAGCGGCACCGGCCATGCCCGCTATCTCGCCACCCTTGCCGCGATCGAGCGCTCGAGCCGGGACTGAGCTGCGACAGGCGAGGGCCATGATGACGACGGCGGGCAGGGCTGCTAGGGGCAGCGCATGACTCCGCTCTCCACGATCCGTAACTTCTCTATCATCGCGCATATCGACCATGGCAAGTCGACCCTGGCCGACCGGCTGATCCAACAGACCGGCGGCCTCACCGAGCGTGAGATGTCGAGCCAAGTCCTTGATAACATGGACATTGAGAAGGAGCGCGGGATTACCATCAAGGCGCAGACGGTGCGCCTGTCGTACCTCGCCAAGGATGGCGAGACCTATACGCTCAACCTGATGGACACCCCCGGCCACGTCGACTTCGCCTATGAAGTGAGCCGCAGCCTCGCCGCCTGCGAGGGCGCGCTGCTGGTGGTCGACGCCGCGCAGGGCGTCGAGGCGCAGACGCTCGCCAACGTCTACCAGTCGATCGAGCACGACCATGAGATCGTGCCGGTGATCAACAAGATCGACCTTCCCGCCGCCGAGCCCGAGCAGGTGCGCAAGGAGATCGAGGATGTGATCGGCATCGACGCCTCGGGCGCGGTGCTCGCCAGCGCCAAATCGGGGATCGGCATCGCCGAAATCCTCGAGGCGATCGTCACCCGCATCCCGGCGCCGACCGGCGACATCGACGCGCCGCTGAAGGCGATGCTGGTCGACAGCTGGTACGACCCCTATCTCGGCGTCGTCATCCTCGTCCGCGTGATGGACGGCGTGCTCAAGAAGGGCCAGCAGGTCGCGTTCATGAACGCCGGCACCACCCATCTGGTGGACCGTGTCGGCTGCTTCCGCCCCAAGATCGAGCAGCTCGCCGACCTCGGCCCCGGCGAGATCGGCTTCATCACCGCGCAGATCAAGGACGTCGCGCAGGCGCGGGTCGGCGACACGCTGACCGATGCCAAGCGCCCCGCCGCGCAGGCGCTGGAGGGCTTCAAGGAAGTCCAGCCGGTCGTCTTTTGCGGGCTGTTCCCGGTCGACGCCAACGACTTCGAGAAACTGCGCGAATCGATCAGCAAGCTGCGGCTCAACGACGCCTCCTTCTCGTTCGAGATGGAGACCAGCGCGGCCTTGGGCTTCGGCTTCCGCTGCGGCTTCCTCGGGCTGCTGCACCTCGAGATCATCCAGGAGCGGCTGACCCGCGAATATGACCTCGACCTGATCACCACCGCGCCCTCGGTGGTCTATGAGATCGAGCTCAGCCACGATGGCGGCCATATCGAGCTGCACAACCCGGCCGACATGCCCGACCCCAACAAGATCGCGATGATCAGCGAGCCGTGGATCCAGGCGACGATCTACGTGCCCGACGAGTATCTCGGCTCGATCCTCAAGCTGTGCCAGGACCGCCGCGGCATCCAGAAGAACCTCACTTATGTGGGCGGCCGCGCCCAGGCGACCTATGAGCTGCCGCTCAACGAGGTGGTGTTCGACTTCTACGACCGGCTCAAATCGCTGTCCAAGGGCTATGCGAGCTTCGACTATTACCAGATCGGCTATCGCGAGGGCGACCTGGTCAAGATGAGCATCCTCGTCAACGACGAGCCGGTCGACGCGCTGTCGATGATCGTCCACCGCGGCACCGCCGAGGTGCGCGGGCGCGGCATGTGCGAGCGGCTGAAAGAGCTGATCCCGCGTCACCTGTTCAAGATCCCGATCCAGGCGGCGATCGGCGGCAAGGTGATCGCGCGCGAGACGATCAGCGCGATGCGCAAGGACGTGACCGCGAAATGCTATGGCGGCGACGCCACCCGCAAACGCAAGCTGCTCGACAAGCAGAAGAAGGGCAAGGCGAAGATGCGTGAGTACGGCAGCGTCAGCATTCCGCAGGAAGCGTTCATCGCGGCGTTGCGGATGGGGGATGAGGGGTAGGGTTGAGGGGCGGCGGCTGCGGCCGCGCTTCTTCCGTCGTTCTGCCGGGCTTGGTCCGGCATCCACGGCGCCGCAACGGCGGCATGCGCGAGTGGCGGGGTGGACCCCGGAACAAGTCCGGGGCGACGGGACCGGAGGCGGGCGGCTGTTCGGACGCTGGTCGCTACGGCGCTACTTCTTCTTGCTGCCTTCCTTTTGCGACAGCGCAGAGCCTGCGGCGGCTTTGGAATCTTTGCCGGTGCGGCCGTCGTTCAAAACTTCCGACGCCGAGTGCGCGGCTTTGTCGCTGGTCTTTTTGTCAGGCATTTCACCCTCCTATCCAACTACAGCTGAAACGTGCTTGATCACCATCTGTTCCGGGCGACATGGCAGGCCATTTGAGCACTGCGAGCACCTCAGCTTCAGCGAGGCAATAGACAAAGACGTCACTATCACGAACCGTCGTGGCTACGCTGGCGTTCGGCAGGGGCCCTATCTACCGGCGCGGACGTTCCGGGAACTAGATCCGTTCACGGGGCCGCACGTGCGGCGGTCTAGGCAGAGCGTCGAGTTCGGCCAGCATGGTCCGCCAGTACTTTAGCCGCTCGGCGGCGTCGTCTGCAGTCACCGCCGGCTTGAGGGTGATGACTTCCCCGTTACGCTCGACGGTGACGTCGATGCCGGGGCCGAATGCCACCTCCGCAGGAAGCTCCACCACGACGCCATGATCGCTCGCAAAGGTCTTGCCTTCGACGATGCCCATCATCGGCTCCTCTCTGGGAATATGCCGGATGCGAGTCACGCGAGCAAAATTATAGATCGTCCTCGACTTAGACGGTAGGGTTAGGGTCGATCTGTCCTCATCTAGGACCCTTTTGCAACATTGACCACGGTGTGGTCAGTCCAGGGTATGCCATGTGCTTGGATGGTCGGCGTCCTGAACAGCTTGATGAGGCTAGACTCTGTGCGTGGTCTGTTCAATGATCTTCGCATGCTTCCCACACAAATAGGGTACGTAGTATACATCGACGAGGCTGGCGATCCCGGGATCAAACAGAAGGATCCAAACGCTCTCGCAAAGGCTTCTGAATGGTTCGTCCTTTCTGCAATGGTCGTTAGCAGCGCGAGGGATGGCGACGTTCCGGGGTGGGCGGCGGACATGCGAGACGCCGTTCGGAAGCCGGCACTTGAACGGCTTCATTATAGAAATCTTTCGACCTCTAACCAAGTGCGAGTGGCGCGAATGCTTGCGCGCAAAGAGGTACGGCTGTTTACTGTGGCGTCGCACAAAACCAATATGCGGGGCTATCAGAATACTCGCATCGGAAATGGCTTTGGGCGCGGAGAGTTCTACAACTGGTGTCTTCGTCTGCTGCTGGAACGCGTCTCGGACTGGTGCAGCAGGAGATCATTAAGGTTATCAGGGCAGTCAGAGGTCGCCAAGGTTGTGTTCTCAAAGAGAGGTGGCCATGACTATAGCCATCTTTATGGCTATCTAGATACGCTTGTCATGCAAGCTGAGGCTAAAACAACCTTTCTCAAGGCTAGGGAGGTTGTTCCGGGTGTACTGCAGACCAAATACTGTGAGGTTATGCCGGACAGTAAGATAGCTGGCCTTCAGTTGGTCGACATTGTGGCTAGCTCGTTCTTTCAGGCGTCTGACTCGCTGCAGGCAAACTATTCGCTGACGTCGGTACAGGAACTTAAGGCGCGTACTGCCATCGCTAAAGGCAAGAGAGATCCCGCGGGCTATGGGCTCTTGCGCTTGCCCTTTCCACATCAAGCTCAGATCCCTCAAAATGATGAACCGCTGTTTGAAATGTTTGGCTATTGAAGAAGAGTGGCGGGCCCTGGCCCTCGGTCCACCTCACGGGCGATAGGCCACCATCCTACGGGCAACCTTCCGTGCAGCTGCCTTCACGCGCGAAGCGATCAGGCTGAGGGGTGTTCCAGCGCATCCCGCCGGAGAACACTGTAAAAGGCCAACATTAAAACTCAATTCAACGTGGCGACGGCACGTCTCGGCTCAGCGTGCAAGTGACTCGGTTCGTCGCAGCGGCTCGAACGCGAACACGTCGGTAAACATCATCGTCTGTGCTATTTGTTGGCAGCAACCTAATTGTGCTTCGTAGCGAGCATCAACTGCCCTCACTCCCAATCAGCCGGATCATACGGCTTCTCCGCCTTCGCCATCATCGCCTGACGCTCCTCCACGCTCAGCAGCGGCGCGGGGGTCGGTACCGGCAGGCGCTCCCATTCGCCGCTCTCCTTAGCGGCGCGGACGCGGGCGGCGGCCGCGTCGATGGCGTCTAGGCGGGCGGGGTCGGCGAGGGCGCGCCAGCCGGGTTCGCCGGGGTTGAAGAGCTCGGCCTCGTCGTCGAGCTCGTCGTCGGTGTCGCCGACGAATTCGCCGATGAACTCGCCCTCGGCATCGCCGCGGTGAACGAAGGCGACGTCGGGGTTGTCCTCGGGCAGGGTCTCGGCGGCGCGGACCGCGTTGGCGGCGAGCGCGGCGAGGACCTCGGCGCGCGCGGCGGCGTCGAGCGGCACGCCGGCGAAGGCGGCAAGCGTGGCGGCGTGGCTGTCGGCGTCGTCTGCCGCATCGCCCGCTGCGGCGGTGGTGATGGTGGCCTGGGCCGCCGCGGCAGCGGTCCGAGAGATGTTGGTGCCGGCCATAGCCATGCCGGCAGCGAGGGCAGGCTGGTCGCCGCCGGTGGTGGTAGCGAGCGGTTGGAGCGGGGTGGCGGCATCGTCACCGGTGGTGGCGATCGCCGCGGCGCTGGCGCGCGCGGTGATGTGGCGGATGGTGTGGCGAGGCTGCTCGGGCGTCGCGCCATAATGGCGCAGGATGAACATCAGCAGCCGGTCATTCTTCTTGCGGCGATAGCCCATCAGCTTGCCGGCGCAGAAGACGGGAACGAGCTGGCCGTTGAGCGCGCGCTCGAACGCCTCGTCCTTGATCCGGAGCACCCCCATGCCCTGCGCCGCCTGCCACGCCGCGCGCAGGCTCGCCGCCGCCGGGTGGCGGCGCAGCGCATAGGCGCTCTCCGGCGACATGTTGACCATGTTGGCCGCGGTGCGCACCGAGCCGGTGTCGGCGAGCGCGGCGATGAAGGCGCGCTGGCGCTCGGGCGTCCAGCCGTCATGGCGGTCACGCAACCGCGGCACCGGGGTGAAGGAAGCCGGCGCGGGTCGCTGCTCGGGCGGGGTGGGGGTGAGGTTCTTCATGAGTCGCAGAGCTAACCCATATGGTTCGCTGTAGGACAGCGCTATTTGCATGAGCTTTGCGGCCTTGGCGGCGATGCGTGGCGCAGCGCGACGTGCGCGCCGCTGCCCGCCGGGCAAGGAAATCAGCGCTGGAGCTTGGCGAGCGCGGTGTCGAGCGCCTGGAGGAAGCGGCTGCGGTCGGCGGCGGCGAACGGGCGCGGGCCGCCGAGCTGGTCGCCGCCGGCGCGCAGGTCGGCCATGATCGCGCGGGTGGCGATGGCGCCGCCGATCGAGGCGGGGGTGAAGGGCTTGCCGGTGGGGGCGAGCACCGTGGCGCCGGCCTTGAGGCAGCGGTCCGCAAGGAGGATATCGGCGGTGATCACCACCGCGCGCGCGTCGGCAGCCTCAGCGATCCAGTCATCGGCGGCGTCGAAGCCGTCGCTCACCACGACGCGGCCGATCAGCGGGTGGGCGGGGATGCGGAAGTGGCTGTTGCTGACGATCGTCACCGGCACCGCGCGGCGCCAGGCGACCTTGTAGATCTCGTCCTTGACCGGGCAGGCGTCGGCATCGACCAGGATGCGGACGCCGCCGGTGACGGGCGTTGGGGCGGGGTCAGTCATGCGGCGGCCTATCCCGGCCTTTGCGTCGCGCCGTCACCCCGGCGACCGCCGGGGTGCGGTGAGGCCGATGCCCCGACAGCGCCGCTCGAGAACCCGGCTCGCGCCGGGGTGACGGATCGCGCCGCGGGGATCAGGGGCGGGGACCGCGCGGCTTGTACGGCTTGGCCTGGTGGCGCGGCGGGCCGCCGGCGGGGCCGTTGCTGCGCGGCGGGCGGCCGGCGTTGTCACGCGGCGCGCGCGGGGCGCGGGCCGGGCCGTCACCGTCGCCGCGGGGCGCGCGGCCCTCGCGGGGGTTGCCGGTGAACGGGATGATCTGGAGGCTGCCCTCGTCATTCTCCGGGTTGGCGGTGCGCTTGACCGAGGCGAGCACGCGATCGGCAACCGCGCGCGGCACCTCGAACAGCGTGTCGTTGGGGTTGATGCGGATCGCGCCGATCTCCGCCTTGGTGATGTGGCCGCGGCGGCAGATCAGCGGCAGCAACCAGCGCGGGTCGGCGTTCTGGCGGCGACCGATGTCCATCTGGAACCAGACGGTGTCGTCGAAGCCGGGGCGATGGCCCCCAGGCCCATTGAGGGTACGATCGGTCGACTGCGGGGCGGCCGACGACGAATCGAGCAGGTCCTCGGCCTGCGGCATCACGCTGCGATGGGCATGGACCAGCGCGGCGGCGATGTCTTCGGGGCTCTTCTCGGCGATCAGGCGCGTGGCGAGCTCGCGATCCTCGTCGTCGAACTCGATCGGCGCGAGCAAGGTGGTGATCAGCCGCTCGCGATCCTGCGCGCGGATGTCGTCCGCCGAGGGGGCGGGGATCCACTCGCAGGCGATCTTGGCCTGCTTCAGCATCATGTCGACACGGCGGCGGCGCGGGTAGGGCACGATGAGCACCGCGGTGCCCTTCTTGCCGGCGCGGCCGGTGCGGCCCGAGCGGTGCTGCAGCGTCTCGGCGTCGCGCGGCATCTCGACATGGACGACGAGGCTGAGGCTGGGCAGATCGATGCCGCGCGCGGCGACGTCGGTGGCGACGCAGACGCGGGCGCGGCGATCGCGCAATGCCTGGAGCGCCTGGTTGCGCTCGTTCTGGCTGTGCTCGCCGGACAAGGCAACCGCGGCGAAGCCCCGCTCAACCAGGCTGGCATGGAGGTGGCGGACGTTGTCGCGGGTGGCGCAGAACAGCATCGCCGTCTCCGCCTCGTGGAAGCGCAGCAGGTTGATCACCGCATGCTCGATATCCGCAGGGGCGACGGTGACGGCCTGATAGGCGATGTCGCCATGGCCGCGGTCCTCGCCGACGGTGGAGATGCGCAGCGCGTCGCGCTGGTAACGCTTGGCGAGGGCGACGATCGGCTTGGGCATCGTCGCCGAGAACATCAGCGTGCGCCGCTCGGTGGGCGAGGCGTCGAGGATCTGCTCGAGGTCCTCGCGGAAGCCCATGTCGAGCATCTCGTCGGCCTCGTCGAGGACGGCGACCTTGAGGTTGGACAGGTCGAGCGCGCCGCGCTCGAGATGGTCGCGCAGCCGCCCGGGGGTGCCGACGACGATATGCGCGCCATGGCTGAGCGAGCGGCGCTCCTTGGAGGCGTCCATGCCGCCGACGCAGGTGGCGATGCGGGCATGCGCCTCCTTGTACAGCCACATCAGCTCGCGGCTAACCTGGAGCGCGAGCTCGCGGGTGGGGGCGATGATCAAGGCGAGCGGCTGCGCCGGGGGCGGCAGCGCGCCCTCGGGCATCAGCTCGCCGGCCATGGCGAGGCCGAAGGCGACGGTCTTGCCCGAGCCGGTCTGGGCGGAGACGACGAGGTCGCGCCCGGCGGCCTCAGGCTCGATGACGGCGGCCTGGACGGGTGTCGGGGCGGCATAGCCGCGCGCGGTGAGCGCCTCGGCGAGAAGCGGGGGAAGCGATGAAAAAGGCATGAAGGTCCTAAATGGGATACCGGTGCCATAGCAGCAAGGGGGCCCGAACGATAGGGGCACGCCGTCCCGCCGCGGGGCGGTGGCTCAGGCGGGCCGCTGGCCTCGACGGGTTTCAGCGTGACGCTCGGCGCGCTGGAGTAGCTGTTCGAGATCCTCGGGGGCGATGTCGAAGCTCTCATGCGCCTCGGCGAGCGCGCGGTAGATGTCGGCGCGGAGCAGGCCGGGCGCGGCGACCGGCGGCCCGGCGCGGTGCGGGTAGCGGTGGCCCGAGACGCGGTGGAACGCCCAACCGGTGCCCAGCAGCAGCAGCGAATTGACCGCGACCGGCGCGAACGGGAAGACGAACCCCGCCGCGGTCACCGCCGGGCCGCCGATCACCGCGGTCAGCGCCGCAGCGCCACCGGGTGGGTGGAGGCAGCGGCACAGCGCCATCCCTACGATGGCCGCGCCGACCGCGGCGCCTGCGGCCAGCGGGCCATGGCCAAGCAGCTGCGCGATCGTCACGCCGACCAGCGCCGAGACGACATTGCCGCCGAGCAGCGGCCAGGGCTGGGCAAGCGGGCTCGCCGGCACCGCGAACAGCAGCACCGCCGAGGCGCCGACCGGCGCGACCAGCAGCGGCAAGCTGCTCCAGCCGAGCAGCCAGCTCGAGACGAGGCTGGTGAGCGCGATGCCGATGCCGGCGGCGAGGCCGGCGACGACGCGGTCGCGCAACGTGGCGCCGGCGAGCAGCGGCGCGAACAGGCGGGTTGGGATCGTCATCGCTACAGCACCTGGCCCACCGCCCAGCCGCTCGCCCAGGCCCATTGGAAGTTATAGCCGCCGAGCCAACCGGTGACGTCGACCGCCTCGCCGATCGCATACAGCCCGGGTACCCGCCGCGCCTCGAGCGTCTGCGACGAGAACTCGGCGGTGCTGATCCCGCCGGCGGTAACCTCGGCCTTGGCAAAGCCCTCGCTGCCATTGGGGTTGAACGCCCAACCGCCCAACCGGCGCGCCGCCTCGTCGAGCCGGCGATCGGCGAGGTTGGCGAGCTCGCCGGCGAGACCGAGCCGATCGGCCAGCACCTCGGCAAGGCGATCGGGCAGGCGGGCGGCGAGCGCGCGGCGCACCGTGGTGCGCGGCTGGCTGCGCTTGGCGGCGGCGAGCCAGTCGGGCGCGGCATCGGGGACGAAATCGACCGCGATCGGCTGGCCGTGACGCCAGTAAGAGGAGATCTGCAGGATCGCCGGGCCGGACAGGCCGCGATGGGTGAACAAGGCCGCCTCGCGGAACGCGATCTTGCCGACCCGCGCCACCACCTCGGCGGCGACGCCGGATAGTTCGCGGAACAAGGTCTCCTCGCCCCCCAGGGTGAGCGGCACCAGCGCCGGGCGCGGCTCGACCACCTTGAGCCCAAAGCGGCGGGCGAGATCATAGGCAAGGCCGGTCGCGCTCATCTTGGGGATCGATGGTCCGCCGGTGGCGATCACGAGGCGCGGCGCGCTCGCCTGCCGCGCGCCGATCGCGACGCGGTACTCGTTGCCGTCATGCGCGACCTCGCCGAGCGGCTGGCCGAGCGCGATCTCGACCGCGCCGGCACGGCACTCGTCGAGCAGCATCGCGACGATCTGGCGCGCCGAGCCGTCGCAGAACAACTGGCCCAGCGTCTTCTCGTGCCAGGCGATGCCGTGGCGCTCGACCAGCGCGACGAAGTCGGCGGCGGTGTAGCGGCCGAGCGCCGACTTGGCGAAATGCGGGTTGGCCGACAGATAGCGGTCGGCCTGGGTGTGGAGGTTGGTGAAGTTGCAGCGGCCGCCGCCCGAGATCAGGATCTTCTTGCCGGGCTCGTCGGCATGATCGACCAGCAGCACGCGCCGCCCGCGCTGCCCGGCAACCGCGGCGGCCATCAGCCCGGCCGCACCGGCGCCGAGGATGATGGCATCAAAGGTGTCGCGTGGCATCGCGGCGCGTTAGCCGACGGCTGGGCAGGCGTCCAACGACGTAAATGGTCGTTCACCTCGGATCGTCATCCCAGCGCAGGCTGGGCCCTTATGATTGAGACGAGCCGGAAGCCGCGCATGCATCGTCCGCCAGCCTTACGAATGCGTCTTCATCAGCCACGGCTTGACCATGCCCGTCGGCCGCGGCTTGCCGTCGAGCCGCACCGCGCTGACCAGCTGCACCGGGTGGAGCAGCAATTGCCCACCCATGCCCCCACCGGTCGGCTTGGCAAGGATGCGGTGGATGGTCGGCATGCCGCTGACGACATGGCCGAACGCGGCATAACCGGGCGAGCCGGGATGGGCGTCCATCGTCGGCATCGGACCGACGGTGATGAAGAAGTTGCCCCCGGCCGATCCCGCCTCGGCGCGGCGCGCCATCGAGATGGTGCCGTCGAGATGATGCAGCCCGGTCATCGCGGTGGTCTCGAGCGGGAAGGGCGGCAGGATCCGCCGCGCGTCGGTGCGGATCCCGCCCTGGACGAAGCCCTTGGTCTGTTCGTTGCGGCTGCGCGCCGAGCGATAGAAGGTGACGCCGTTGAACCGGCCATCATCAACATAGGCGAGGAAGTTGGCGCTGGTCTTGGGGGCGTGGCGGGTATCGACCGCGATCACGACCGGCCCTTCGGAGGTGGTGAACCGGACCCGGACCAGCCCACCGCCATGCGCGGGGGCGGCAGTAGCCGCTGGGGCCGGGGCGCTGGCGGCAATGAGGGCGAAGCTGGCGAAAGACGAAACGAAACGCATGGGCTTACTCGTGATCATGGCGGCCGCCGGGTGATGAAGCCGGGGCTAGGCACAGGGACACGGCTTGGCAAGCGCGGGTCTAACGGCGGGCGAACGTGGAAGCGAAAGCGCGAATGCAGTTAACGAAATGACGGTTGCGCTTTTTGCACTTGCGTCGATCCATGCTGCGACGCAAAAGGAACCCGCCTTTCAGGCATCCTCTCCTAAAACTTTTCGGCCGGTCTCTGACCGGCCTTTTTTTTGTCCGCGCGAGGCGCTAGGCAATGGCTGCCTTCGTCGCGCCGTAGATAATCATACGGAGCGGAGCCGCCGGTACGACCGGCAACCGGCACGATGTCGGCGCGGGGGATCGAGGCCTTGTCGGTCTCTCCCCCGCTGCCGGCCTTCCGGCACGATCCATCTGACATCGCCACCCAACTGACGCGATCCTCCGACGCCATCAGCAAGAAGGGTGTTTTCGCGCAGAGGCGCGGAGAAGACGTGAACCGAGGGAGGGCGGCTACGATAGCCAGCCGCCGCTGGCCTGCCGCATGCTATATCAGCATGCGGCAACTCTGCGTCCTCCGCGCCAGCCACTGTTATTCTCTCCGCCTGAACGATGCTCCCCGCTGCGCAGCGCCGTCACGAGGCGGGGCAGGGTGGCTCACAAGGACCAAGTCT
>NZ_JALNUP010000059.1 GCF_026540855.1 Sphingomonas sp. GC_Shp_5 | reverse complement strand
TGGGATCGGGGCTCGGCGTGGTCGAGCTGACCACGGCGCTGCATTATGTGTTCGACACGCCGCGCGACCGGCTGGTGTGGGACGTCGGCCACCAATGCTATCCGCACAAGATCCTCACCGGTCGCCGTGACCGGATCCGCACGCTGCGCCAGGGCGGGGGTCTCAGCGGCTTCACCAAGCGCTCGGAAAGCGAATACGACCCGTTCGGCGCGGCGCATTCGTCGACCTCGATCTCGGCGGCTTTGGGCTTTGCGGTTGCCAACAAGATCGCCGGCACGCCTGGCAAGGGCATCGCCGTGATCGGCGACGGCTCGATGTCGGCGGGCATGGCCTATGAGGCGATGAACAACGCCGCCGCCGCCGGCAACCGGCTGGTGGTGATCCTCAACGACAATGACATGTCGATCGCGCCGCCGGTCGGCGGGCTGTCGGCTTATCTCAGCCGGATCGTCTCGAGCCGCGAATTTCTCGGCTTCCGCGATCTCGCCAAGCGGCTCGCCAAGCGGCTGCCGCGGCCGCTCGCCGCGGGCATGCGCAAGACCGACGAGTTCGCGCGCGGGCTCGCGATGGGCGGTACCTTGTTCGAGGAGCTCGGCTTTTATTACGTCGGCCCGATCGACGGCCACAACCTCGACCAGCTGGTGCCGGTGCTCGAGAATGTCCGCGACGCCGAGGAGGGCCCGATCCTGGTCCATGTCGTGACCAAGAAGGGCAAGGGCTATGCGCCCGCCGAGGCGAGCGCCGACAAATACCATGGCGTCCAGAAGTTCGACGTCATCACCGGCACCCAGGCGAAAGCCCCGCCGGGGCCGCCGCAATATCAGAACGTGTTTGGGCAAGCGCTGGTCGAGGCGGCCGCCGCCGACCCGACGATCTGCGCGATCACCGCGGCGATGCCGTCGGGCACCGGGCTCGACGCCTTTGCCGCCGCTTACCCCGACCGCTTCTTCGACGTCGGCATCGCCGAGCAGCATGCCGTCACCTTTGCCGCCGGGCTGGCGGCGCAGGGCATGCGGCCGTTCTGCGCGATCTATTCGACCTTCCTGCAGCGCGCCTACGACCAGGTGGTGCATGACGTCTGCATCCAGAACCTCCCCGTCCGCTTCGCGATCGACCGCGCCGGGCTGGTCGGGGCGGACGGCGCCACCCATGCCGGCAGCTTCGACGTCACTTATCTCGCCACCCTGCCCAACATGGTGGTGATGGCGGCGGCCGACGAGGCCGAACTCGTCCACATGACCCACACCGCGGCGTGCCATGACAGCGGCCCGATCGCGGTGCGCTACCCGCGTGGCAACGGCACCGGCGTGGCGCTGCCCGCGACGCCGGAGCGGCTCGAGATCGGCAAGGGCCGGATCGTGCGTGAAGGCAAGAAAGTCGCGATCCTCAGCCTCGGCACCCGGCTCGCCGAGGCGCTGAAGGCGGCCGACACGCTCGATGCCAAGGGGCTCTCCACCACCGTCGCCGACCTGCGCTTCGCCAAGCCGTTGGACGAGGCGCTTATCCGGCGGCTGCTCACCACGCATGAAGTCGCGGTGACGATCGAGGAGAATGCGGTCGGCGGCTTCGGCGCGCACGTGCTCACCCTCGCCAGCGACGACGGGCTGATCGACGGCGGCCTCAAGCTGCGCACGCTGCGGCTGCCCGACACCTTCCAGGACCAGGACAAGCCCGAGCTGCAATATGCCGAGGCCCGCCTCGATGCCGCCGCCATCGTCGACACCGTGCTCACCGCGCTGCG
>NZ_JALNUP010000058.1 GCF_026540855.1 Sphingomonas sp. GC_Shp_5 | reverse complement strand
TACGGCTACAGACATTGCGTTTGCAGCCTCTGTTGTGGCTGTCGGTGACCAGATTTGGCTCTATTACTCACTCGCTGATACCCACTTGTATCGCGCAGTAATTCGCAGAAGTTGAGCATCAGTTAGCTAATGCTGCGATAAGCGACCAATTATGACAGCATAACGGGCGGCGTCCAAGATGCCGCCCGTTACCGTTCAGCAGTTGTTAAATTGTCCGACTTTGCCGCGGCAGCGCTGGATCTTTACCGGGTGCTTTGCCTTCAGGTTAATCCTCGGTGCCACGACTTTGTGGCAGCGGAAGTGCTTGCCATGGCTATTGCGGCACATGCGGGCCTCGGCAGGCGCGATCCCTGCAACGGCCACACACATCAGCACGGCAGCGGAAACGGTCTTGAACATAGCTATCTCCTCATCAGTTGTGGAGCTATCGTCAGTCGATCAAGCTGGAGAGTTTCGCAAGGCCGCATCGGAGTTGCGGATCTTTATGGCAACCATCGGGTCAGAGGCCTCATCGAGCGGCCTATGGCCGTGTAACGCGAGCCTCGAAGTCTTCGACTAACTAGGTGCTTGATCCCACGGTTGATGGTGCGATCCTTTCGTTGGAATGGAAGGAAGCCGTATGGGACAAGTTCGTCATGGGTGCGCCACGACACGTACGCCGTCCAAGCAGCAATACAGCGATCGCAAGCTTCGCTCGCGACGCGGAGCCGTGAGCTGGGGATCAACCCGAAGACTGTGGCGAAGTGGCGCAAGAGGGCCACGGTCGAGGATCTGAAGACTGTGGATCGGCGTGGAAATGGTCGTGGCATTCCGGCGCCACACGCTCCTGCCGCTCGACGACTGCCTCTACGCCCCGCAGCCGTCGATCCCGCACCTGACCCGGTCAGCGCTGCATCGTTGCCTGCAGCGACACGGCATCTCACGGTTGCCTTGCCGGGACCCCTTCTATTCGTACCACCGGCCGTTCAGCCAACAGCGGGGATAGATCGGCAAGCTCCATTGCTCCCGAGAGTGCTTCCTTATTGAAAGCTAGCCGAACTGCGGAGAGGGGAAGATCTGACCGGTACCACCTCTGCTGCCTTATGTTGAGGAGCGACCAGTGTTGAAGAGCCGAAACCTACCCACGCATGGCTGGGCCTGGGTCAACTAGGCTGGCTGCTGAGCCGTAAGCAGCCAGCCTAGTCTGATTTACGCCAGCGTCCGGACGTTGGGCTCGCGGTCCCAGTAGCGCTTCTTCGCAGCCTCAACGAAGCCGGCGAGATCAGTCACACCCTCGTCAGGCTCGACTCCCGCTTTGTCGAGCAGCGGTTTCGCCTCGGCGTTAGCTCCAATTGCTTTAAGATGACCGAAGCCGTCCATCACCCATTGGACGGCCGCACCCTCCTTGACGAGTTTAGCGGTCGCCTCAGCCGAAAGTACAATTGCGCAGGCATCGACGGTCGGCGAGGGCTGGCCAAACAGCTGTGCGTCGGCGGCAACCGCGGAGCCGTCAGACAGAGGCACCTTGCCAATCTTGGGAGCGATGAGCTTGGCCTGCCCTTTAGCGCCGGCAATTGCGCTTGTGAGAGCGTTGAGCGCGCCGGCGTCCGTGCCGTCGGCGATCAGGATGCCAACCGTGCGGCCCTCCAGCGTGTGCTTTTCAAGCGGCCCGCGGATGATGCGCAGCGCAGGCGAGAGGTCCATGTCGAGGACAGGCGCGGCAGTAGGCGACGCGGCCGGCGGATCCATTGCCAAGCCGGCG
>NZ_JALNUP010000057.1 GCF_026540855.1 Sphingomonas sp. GC_Shp_5 | reverse complement strand
CTCCTGCTCCACCACCGAGATCAGGCTGATCGGCACGTCGAAGAGGGACGCGGCGAGTTCAACAATGTGCCCGAACTCAGGTTCCAAAGGAGTACGTGACAACCCATAGTCTTCGATTGCGGCGATCCGTGCGGCCTCCGCCCGAAAGCTGTCGTGATCAGGCGTACAGTGCATAACGAATTTTCCGCGTAGATGTCCCTTTGGTTTACCCCATCCAACGTTCATAAGCAGTTAGCAGAACGAAAGGATCTGGCCCCCTCTTAGCGCTATAATCCGAGGCATTTCCGGCTGGAGACCTTTTAATCTGCGGTGCGCTCCGGCCGACTCACGCCTTTTGCTCGGACTGCCCATCTTCATGGTCGGTACTCAACAACCCCTTCCGGGGTCAGGTGAGCGTCGGCGGCGAGTCCTTGCAGCTGGTACGCGAACATTTGACCCGGGCACCAGTCGCAAGCGTGTTCCCGTGCTTCGCTTCGCCAAACAGGAGAAGCCGCAATAAGCGAGTTAGTCGACCAGGCAGCCTGACATGGACCCATAAACGTTATCGCAGGTTAATGTCTCAAGGAGTGAGGGTGATGTGTCATGTTCTGGTGATTGAGGATGAATGGATGATCGCCGAGCATGTGGCGGACATCGCCCGTGCAGCCGGCGCGACCTCAATCGATACTGCTGACACCCAGCACGATGCCGTCAAAGCAGCGCAATCGCACTTGCCCGCCATCATCCTGTCGGATGTTAACCTGCTTCAGGGCACGGGGCCACGGGCAGTGGCAGCGATCCAGGCCGCATATGGGCCGATCCCGGTCATTTTCATCACCGGCACGCCGGAAGATTGCGAGCCCTGCGATCATTCTGCTGTGGTTCTTCAGAAGCCGCTCAACGAGCTGGCGATCACGCGGGCGTTTCGGCGGATGGCGCCCCTCTAGCTATTTGCGCGCCGGCTGAAACCGGACACCTCTCGCTGATGCAGCAGCGCCGGCAGTCGTCACCTGCATTACCGCATCAGCCTCTCGTCAGATATCAGGCGGCGTTGATCGCCTTTTCAATGTCGGCGACCGATTGGCTGGTTAGGTCCTTGGCGATTTCCTCCGCCAGCTTGGCTTCAAGCGTTTGTGGTAGTGCTTGCGCAGCTCGCCCAGCGTCCGGGGCGCCGCGATCACGACGAGGTGATCAACCCCGCCCCCCATTGCCCTCTTGTTGAGCATGTCAGCGACACCGGCCGCAAATGCGTCTTCGTCCTGTTGATGATCGGCGGGATTGGCTGAGCTGCTGGCATGACGCCCGCCCGAGCCCTTGTTGTCGGTCGAGACATCGCCGGCCGGCAGGGCAGTGAGCTTGCCATCATTGCCTGCGCTCTTGAACAGCTGCAGATGTTTGCCGTCAACGACCGCGACCAGCGTACCATTCCCAAGTTCCAAAATCAGCTCCTCGCAATATTGGTTTCGATACCGTAATGTATTGTGAAGCCCACTACGAACAATTGCACCTTACTCCATTGCAATTAACCTATGATGTTATAGATTGTGCCCTCCCAAAAGACATAAGTGAGCGCACATGCCGACCCCGAAACTTGCCACGCCGGCGACGCTGTTTGAGGCCTGCGATCCGCTGGATGACGAGTTGAACGGTCAGCCCCTCCAGGAAGGGACGCTGGAGGAAGTCGTAGTAACGGCGATGGAGTTTGCCGATTGCCGGCTTGCGACCGCCAAGATCGTTACTGCCGATCATGAGGAGCTGCACGCCCGCGAGATCGAGGACGTCTTTTCGGAGCAGATTTCCGAGTAGCACGGCGTGGCAGTGCCTGACCTTAGCGGCCGGTGACGTTTGCCGCCTGCTGATCAAGTGTTCGGGCCTGATCCTTCGCCTGACCGCGGATAGCCTTGGCCTGCTCTTCGAGCTTGTCCGCCTTGGCATCGGCGTCGGATATGATCTCGCGGCCCTGCTGCTTGAGGGCGTCGGCTTGGGCGTCGCGTGCCTTGGCCGCGGCGCGATCGGCCCTGTCTTGGGCTTCGCCGAGACGTTCGTTCGGACCGGTGCCGTTGTACGCGACGCCGGCCGCGTTGGCAGCGGCCTTATCGTACTCGGCACCTGCCTTCTGCTTGGGGCCGCTACATGCCGCTAGGACGAGCGTGCCGGCCAGCGCTGCAATCGTGATCCGCATCTCCGTCTCCCCCGTTGGTCGGTTTGGGATCGTCCTTTCGAGACGACCCCTGGCCGGTTAGATGTCGTCGCCGAGCGCACCCTTGACGCTGCCCTTCACGTCCTGGCCGGTGCCTTTGACCTTCTGGGCCTCACCCTCGGCAACCAGCTTATCGTTGTCGGTCGCCTTGCCAACGGCTTCCTTGATGTTGCCGGCAATCTTGTTGCCAGCGGCGTCGAGCTTGTCGGTGAACTCACCCATGAACCATCTCCAGTGCAGTCGGCCCGCTAATCGTGCCGATCGTGCCGGTGCTAACATAGGGTAACCGGGCCGGGCTTTCACCACCCGGCCCCGCACACCTCAGCCCTCGACCGCTTCCACGTTGACCGCAGACTCGGCCAG
>NZ_JALNUP010000056.1 GCF_026540855.1 Sphingomonas sp. GC_Shp_5 | reverse complement strand
GGGACAGTCGGCTTTTGGGAGGTAGATGGCGGTAGCTGCCTTTCTCAAAGAGAGTAAATTGTGAGCAAGCGACGCCGGCCACAGACGGGATAAACCGGTTACGCTTTCGCAGATCGGTACGGCCTACCAACATGGTTACCGCACGAGCTGACGCTAACTGCCGGAATGGCTTAGAAAATTTCCGCATGATGCGACTAAACGGTAACCAGGTTGTTTAACCTGGATTAGGCCGCAAACGGTGGTGCCGCATGTGTCATGTTCTGATTATCGAGGACGAGCCGCTAGTGGCGATGGACCTTGAAGCCCTTCTCGAACGTGAGGGCGCCACCTCCTTTGCCTTTGCTGCTTCCCAAGCAGACGCGGTACGCGAAGCGTTCTCGCGCAGGCCGGACTTCATCACCTCCGACGTGTCGCTGACGGAAGGGACCGGCCCGCTCGCGGTTGAAGCCATCATCAAGGGGCTGGGCCGCGTTCCGGTGATCTTCATTACCGGAACACCAGACGCGTGCCGCCCCTGTGATGCCGGTCCGGTTCTCTCTAAGCCGTTCAATCGTACAGCTATCGCCAAGGCGTTCCACGATCTCGTGCCAGCGGTCGCGAACTCTTCAGCCCGATATAGGGGGCGGAGCGATCCGGAAGACCTATGCAGCATCTGAATGCGCCGGAATGTCGGGTTCTGGGTGGCTAGCGGGAGGGCAGGTTTTAACAAAAGCGGGGCGAAAGCTGACCGCGGACCAGAAGGGGTCGCTTAGCCCACCGCGCCTTATTCGACTAAGCTGAGCTGAGGCCGCCCCTTGCCGAAGGCGCCGATCAATCGGCCATATTCCTGCTCGGGCAATCCGTAACTGGAGCCGGCAATCTCTTCGAGACGCGGACGATCAACGACCTGAACGATGCCGCGCGTGCCGCGGATTGCCCCAGTTGCCTCAAGCGAGTGCAGCGTAACGGTAACGCCCGAGCGCCGCACGGCGAGCATGGTCGACATGAACTCATGGGTGAGTACCAGCTGATCACCTTCCGCTCGGTCGTGACACATCAACAGCCACCGGGCGAGGCGCTCGGGCAGCGCAAGCTGCGCGTTCGAGGCCGCCGTGGAAGCGACCTGAATGGATAATGTGTGGACATAGCGCAGCAGCAAGTCCTGCAGACTAGAGCTCGCCCGGCACGCCTCAAGCAGCTGTCCAGAGGCAATCCTCAAGCTAGTTGCGTTTCCCTCCTGCACCATCGATCGGTGCGGTGACTGACCTGCGCCGAGCACCACCGACCCACCGGACATGCCCTCATAGCTATAGAGGCCAATTTCGACGGTATCGCCGCGCTCCTGCGCGTCTACGATCGATGCCGTACCACTTTCGATGAAGTGAACGTTTTCGTGCCGCGTGTTGGCCTCGAAGATCATCGCCCCAAGCTCGAACCGCTCGGGGTGCAAATGCGGTTGAAGAAGCGCGAAATCGGCTGCGCTCATGTGGTGCAGCAGAAGATTGCGAACCGAAGATTGATCGGGGAAAGACATGCTGCCGGCCTAAATCGGGGCGGGAGCGTAACCGGTCTCTCAGGTGCCCGCGCCCTGATCATGGCAGGCAATATCGTCAGCTTACTCCAGTCGTTGCGTTCACGCATTCTTATGTACGATATCGCACAAATCCCGATGCATCTTGCGGTTTATGGCCTATATCAAATTATCGTCGGATGGCTTTGGGCTTCGACGGCTGAGAGACCCCGCGCTCCCGCCCAGTGCGCGGAGCTATTCTGATGATCTTTTACCTGCACATCCACACCCAAAATGCTGTTATTTTCGACAACGAAGGCATCGATCTGCCGAACTTCGCTGCTGCAAAAGCAGAGGCCATCCGAGGCGCCCGATCTATGATGTGCTCCGAGGTGCTGGTCGGCGAACTGGATCTTGACCAAAAAATTGAAATCCATGCGCCAGCGGATCATTGCCTTGGTACCGTTGAGTTTACCGACGCGCTTTCCATCCGTGGCGATCGCGACCGAGTAGCGCACAGGCACGTCAATGCGTGAGCCTAGACACAGCTAAATGATGTGCGTTAACGCACGGTGCGTTGCCGGACAGCGTGAATAAGTTACTGTAATCCAGGCAGGCCGCGGTGCAAGAAAAGGATGGTCTGTGATTAGCGGCATCGGCGCCTTTGGTCGAACCCAGCGGTAGGTGCGTTTACATGATTGAAGCTGACTTACTCGAACCGTTCGCACGCAAGCTTGAGCGCCTTACGCCTCTCGCGCCTGAGGTTCGAGCTGCCATTCTTTCGCTGGACGTCGCCGAAAAGACCTTCAAGCCGAACGCCTTTCTCCTCCGCGAGGAAACGCTTTCCGCGCACTGCGTGGTGATCGTGTCGGGCTTCGCCTGTCGCGAAAAGATCCTTGGCAATGGCAGCCGCCAGATCCTGAGCTTTCAAATGCGCGGCGATGGCGTCGGGATCGCAGTCGCAATGGGCGAACGGGCCGACTACAACCTTCGGGCACTGACAGACCTCAGAGCGGCCCTAATTCCTTCGGCGGCCATTCGCCGGCTGATTGAGGCTCATCCGCAGGCGATGCAGGCATTCTGGTTTGAAACGCTAGGCGAAGCAGCAATCCAGCGCGAGTGGACAGCAAATATTGGGAGGCGCGACGCCCGTTCGCGAGTTGCTCATCTGTTGTGCGAAATCGCAGAGCGCCAGGTTACTGCGGGGATAGCTGAACGTGGATCTTTTCATTTCCCCTTTACTCAGGAAACACTGGGAGATGCGACTGGACTGACGTCGGTTCATATCAACCGTACACTGGGCGTGCTAAGATCAGAGAACGTCATCCGCCAGCAGGATAAACAGCTTACTATCGTGGACCAGCGAAGCCTCACGGCGATTGCTGGTTTTCGGCCCGGCTATCTTAACATTCAGGAAAATAGTGCAGCATAGACGGTTCAACCCCACTTTGAGGGATGTTGCCGACTGCGGATTTCTTCCAAGCCCACCTGGATCTCGCAGGCGCTTGTGATCTCCGCCCGACAGTGCCTTGGCGCCAGCGCGCCTCCGGCTGCATCGGTTTGGCGT
>NZ_JALNUP010000055.1 GCF_026540855.1 Sphingomonas sp. GC_Shp_5 | reverse complement strand
CGATCATGCAGATCGTCGTATGGGCGAGCCGCGCGATGAGCCTCAGGTGATTGCCGGCTCGACGTCATCAGCCAGGCCAGTCCTGCGCCTGTCACCACTGCGGCCCAGGGGTTTGCCTTCGCTCGCGAAATCAGGCTGCTGGTAAAGTCGGCCCCATCGCCGCCCTGAACGTAGGCAAGAGCGTCATTGACGATCTGCTTTGGCGACATCTTGTCCTGCAGCTCGTCAAGGCGCCGATCCATGCGCGCTCGGGTTTGTGCCAGATCCTGCTCGATCTGCTCGGTATCATTAGGTTCTTCAGCCATCATGTGTGCTCCTTGACCAGGCGCGCGTCCTTCTGAACGTTGGCGACGGTCCGCTCCGGCTTGAGGTTGTGTAGCGAAAGTTTGCCGAGCGCGGCACGAGCGATGAGAGCGCCTACCAGCACGATCACGACACCGACGATCAGCAGGGCCGCCCAGGTGGGGATCCACTTCTCCAGGAGCGCTGCGCCGCCTTCAAGCAGGACCACAAGCCCGGCAAAGCCAACCAGCGCGCCGCCAACAACCGAAATGCCCGCAATGATCAACCCGTGAAGCTTCTGGTCGAACTCGGCACGGGCGAGCGCGATTTCCCCGCGCACCAGGTCCTGAACGTCACCGGCAAGACCACTGGCGATCTCACCGATGCTATGCGGACCTCGTTCAGTGCTCGCCATGGCCAACCTCCGGCAGGGTCGGCAGGTCATCTCGGCTGGTCCCTGCAGCAAGGATCTTGCCGAAGCGGGCGAGGCCAACGCCGGCTGCAAACGAGGCGCCGATGAACAAGCCGGGCTGGCGCCGGGCAAAGCTCTGAACCTGCTGAAGCAGGTCGCCAACATCGGCGTCGCGCAGCGATCCGGCGACGCTGCTGAGTTCGGTTGCACCACGCTCGATAGCTGCGGCAATCCAGTCCTGCTTGCCCGAAAACTGTTCGCTGCTTTTATGAAGGCTGTCGGCCACCTCTCCGAGACGATCGGCAAAGCCAGCTTTCTGATCAGCCGCTGCCCCGGCGAAACGCTGCCTCACCTGATCCGCCAATCCAGTGGCGGCGTGGCGCGCATCAGCGGTCGCGTTATTCAGCGCGTCGCTGGCGCCGGTAGCACTGGCCGTAGGCGTGCTTGGAGTAGGAGCTTGGGTCGCCTCGGTAATTGCGGAAGCTCGCTCATTGTCCGGCGCTGCGTTCGTGTCGATCATGATGTTCTCTCCAAATTAGAGGCAATGGCCGCTCGCGCCATTGCCTCTCGAAGCCTCGGCCTCGCGCCCTGACCTTCACAGGCCCGGGAAAGCTCCGCGCGAGCCTTGCTCGCGCGGAGTAGAATGTTCTTAGTGGCGCTTGTCGGTCGTCCCGAAGGTCGAGCCGGTGGTCGTGTTGACATCGCTGTCACGATCGACCTCGACGTCGGTACGGCGAACAGTGTCGTCGATGTTCTCGACATGCTCTTCAGCCGTCTTGGACACCACAACCTCTTCAACGACCCGGGCGTTCTTACCGACCACGGCTTCTTCTCCGGTCGCGGTCATGTTGATCGAGCGCTCGCGGAACGCATCGCCATCGGCAGCCGACAGCGGCTGGTCGACCGTGCGACGCTCGACGTTAACCCGCTCGTTGCGCAGACGGATCTGCTCATGGACGGGGGTTTCGGTGACGTACGAGCGAACCCGTACCCCGCCGCGGTTGACGTCGCGCTTACCGACGACGAGCTGCTCCTCGACCACGGGGATGACTTCCTCGCGCTCGCCGCCCTCGGCGTAGTCGGCCGACTTAAGTGCGCCTACGCCTGCCGCTGCCGCGGTGCCCGCACCCGTTGCAGGAGCCGAATAGTCCCAGCCGGACGAACGCCACTGGCTGGAGCGATCGTCAACGTCGATCGATCCGGCATCCTCGAGGACGCGAACTGCTTCGTCGATGCGGTCGTCATCGACATCGGCGGTCAGCAGCACACCACCACGGCGCAGGCCTTCCTCATAGGTGTGACGGTCTTCGTCAGGCAGGAAAGCATTCTTGATCGAGTCCCAGACGCCGCGATCTTCGTGGGTTGAGTAGCCCTGCTCGCGGTAACCCGAGCTGGACTTGTCATGGATGTGGACATGGTCGGCATCGACAATGGCGCTCTTGAGGCGCTCCTTGGCGGCCTCTGCATCGGAACGGCTGTCGAACATGGCGGTGATGGTGCTGGACATGATATACTCCTTAGGAATTTGGTTGAGGATGAAGATCAGCGTGCGGTGACAACGAGCTCGGTGCGACGGTTCTCGAAGCGGCCACCAGCAGTAGCGTTGGTGTCGACAGGGTTGGTTTCACCGCCAGAGACGGTCTCGATCCGGCCTGCGTTCACACCTTTGGCGACCAGCGCCGACTTGACGCTTTCCGCGCGAGCCTTGCCGAGAGCAGCATTGGCGGGTGCCGCACCGCGGTCATCGGCATAGCCGGCAATACGAATGCGGCTCGTCGGGTACTTGCCGAGCGTCGCTGCCACCTCGTTCACCTCGCCCGCGTCTGCGGCGCGAATGTCGCTTTTGGCCGTGTCGAAGTTGAGCTTCTCGAAGGTGAAGGTGCGCGGAGTTGCCTCAGCACCGGCAAGGTAGCTGCCAAGGCCCGAGGTCCCGACCAGAGCAGCCGATTTGCCCGCATTTGGCGTGGCCGCGACCACCTCAGCTGGAGGGGTGGCGGCAGCTGTCGGGGTCGCAACGGGGGTGACCGCAGCCTGCTCATTGCGGCCGCAGCGGCTCAGCGCAAACAACAGCGCGAGAATACCAAGGGCGAGCAACAGCCAGGGTAGCCAGTTGAACCCCTTCTTCTTCTCGATGTGGATGTGGCTCGGCGCGCCTTCGCGCCGATCATCGTTGGGGCCGGCCATCAATGGTTCTCCTGATCTTTTAAGTTTTCGCGCTCCACGTCCACGCGCGTGCGGCGAAGGGTCATGGGAACTTCCATGGCCTCCGAATGGTAAGTCCGTTGAAGATGCAGCTCCTCGACGAGGAACAGCCGCTTTTCGACCACTACCCTTTCTTCGAGGATAGGTACGATGGTAAGGTCACCTTCCACGCGAATGGCGGGCGCCTCAGCGACCTCCTCATTCTTTGCGACACGAGTGATCTTGACCTGCTGAGAGTAGAGGCGGTCACGAACGATGACTTGCTCTTCTTCCGAGGACGTGCGCACGTTGACACGTTCGGTATCAACCGAACGCTTGAGGACGTGTGCCTCTTCTTCCACAATGGG
>NZ_JALNUP010000054.1 GCF_026540855.1 Sphingomonas sp. GC_Shp_5 | reverse complement strand
CGTTCCAGCGCCGGGGGCGGGGTGATGAGCGGCTCGATGCACCTGGCGACAACGTGCGCATACTCCGCGTCGAATGCGATCCACCCGATCCGCCAGCGTGCATCGTGGGTGGCGCCGTTGTAGAACATCACTGGACGATCCTTGTCGCTGGTCAGCAGAGGACCTGTCGAAAGGTGCCAGCTGTCCCAGCTGTCGGGACGCGGCAGGAATGGGTCGCTTTCGTCCGTCCAAGGACCTGCCACGCCATTGCTTACCGCAAGCCCAATCAGCGACGCCTCACTGCGCGCGAACTCATAGAACATGCGCCACCCGCCGCTTACCGTGCGATCGAGCGTGGCTTCCTTTATGTTGCCCTGCGAAGGCGTATTCGGCATTGCAACGCCCTGCTTTTCCAGCCGATCGATCGAAGTGCCCGTGGCATACAGCATCTCGCCGTGGCTTCGCGTCGCATCGACGCCCGTATAATAAATAACCACGCTGCCGTCGTCCCGGAACACCGGCGTTGGATCTTCGCAACCGCCTATATCGTCCGCCCCAGGTCCGGGTGAAAGCACCGGTGTGTCGGAGGCGTTGAAGCGCAGCCCGTCGCTGCTTGTCGCATACCAGATGGTGCCAGTGTCACCTGTCTCGCCCAGCCGCGGCACGGCGCGCACAAGCATGGCGTAGGTGCCGTCATCTAATTGCCAAACGTACGGGCTCATCAGGTCACGGCGCGAAACCGCTTCGTTGCCGACCATTGCGATCGGATCGATTTGCTCAACGTTGAAGTCCAACGCCACAGTCATGCCCCTTGCGCAACAGTGAGCGATAGCGCGCCATCGATCGTGACGGTGGTACCGCTGATATAGTCCGCGGCAGGTGACAGCAGGAAGTTGACGAGCGCTGCAACCTCGTCAGGGCGGCCGGCTCGGCCCCACGGTATCGCCGCTTCCTTGGCCTTGAGCTCATCCGCATTGTCGAGAGCACTCTGGTTCATAGGCGTCAGGATCATGCCCGGCGCGACCCCGTTGACTGCAATTCCCTTGGGCGCGAGTTCAAGCGCGAGCGTAGCGGTTAGCTGTGACAGGCCGCCTTTAGCTGAATCATAATCCACGCCGCCTGGGCGTGGCGCTCGTTCGTGGATCGAGGAGATGTTGACGATGCGACCCTTCATGCCCTTCGCTTCAAGCCGGCGCACAAGTGCCCGGCAAGTCAGGAAAGGGCCGTAGAGGTCGGAGCGCATCACACGGTCAAACTGCGCGAGTTCCATGTCGGCGAGCAGCACACCGCTCATGTTGAGACCGGCGGAGTTGACCAGCAGGCTCGCCGTGCCGAACGCCGCCTCGGCTGCATCGAACAATGCGGCGACCGCCGCCTCGTTGCCGACGTCAGTCTGCACTGCGATCGCACGCCCTTCACCGCCGATCGAAGCACACACTCGCTTGGCTGCAGCTTCGTCTTTGTAGTAGGTCACGATCACACGTGCCCCACTCTCGCCAAGCGCTTTGGCGCACGCCGCGCCGATGCCGGATTCTCCGCCGGTCACGATTGCAACAGCATTGTCGAACATTGTCGGGTCTCCGGTGGTGACTGGCATCAACCAGCCAACGTGATGTTCATGGCGAGCTGTTTGCTCGCGTGGGGTGCGATTTGCATCATCCCCGGCTTGTCTCGAATATCGCCTGCAAAGCCGACAGGATCTGAAAAGCCTTGCCAAGGCTCGATGCAAACGAAGCCGGCGCCAGGCTTGGTCCAGACGCCCAACGTTGGGAAGTCGGCGAATTCAACCTCCAGCAGAGGCCCGCTCGACGCACCGTACGATACGCGCCTGCTCTCAAGCCGATCAAAGATCAGGGCATCGTCGATGAACAGGTCATCCCGGAGTATTAGGGTGTTTCCGCTGACCGGCGTGGGGTGAGGCTCGGGGAGCAGGAAGCCATTTGTGTCGATGCGACGGATCGGTTCCGGCTCATTCTGCGCGAAGTGAACAGCATGCGCCGCGCGGGGTTGCCCGAACGGAAGCGGCCATCGCAGCGCGGGGTGAAAGCCAAAGCTCGCGGGCATCGAGACTTCACCTTCGTTGCCGATGGTGGCCTCAACGCTCAGCGTGGCGTCAATGAGGGCAAAGCGGATGTCGAGTTGGAATTCGAAAGGGTAGATCTGCCGCGTTGCTTCCGAAGCCTTCAGCCGCAACGTTGCGGCATAGTCTTCATGAGCTACCAACTCAAACGTCGAGTGGCGGGCAAAGCCGTGCTTGGGCATCGCGTAGCTGACACCATCAAGCCGGTAGCAGCCGCCTTCAAGTAGCCCGATGACCGGAAACAGGATCGGCGCGCGACCGCGCCAAACCGCGGGGTCACCATTCCACTGCAAATCATGTCCGTTGACATCGCTTAGATGCTGAAGCTCGGCGCCGAGCATTGAGATTCCTGCATTCAGTTTCCCAGACGAGATCGTAACCACATCCGCTGCCATGAAGATCCCTTAAGTGCCGAACCCGGAAGGTTCCGTCGACTACCGCGCCAACAAAGATACGGACGATTGTGTTCCGGCACGGATAATGACTTATCGTTCATGTTTGGGCCAGCTGCTGCGCATCCAATAGCCGGCACGCATTTGATCCGTTACTCTTCATCTTTCCGACGCTGATGTTATTTATGATCGCTGCCCTGTAGGCGCCGGCCATGGAGCGCTCTTGGCGCTCAACCCTTAAGTGGGGCGCCGTCGTTGACCATATGATGCAGTTCCTCGCGAGCGGCGTCGAGCGCAATCACCCGGGTACGGGCATGGTGGATGTGGTCGACATCGGCAGGCTCGCGATCGGAAGAGGTGTCCTTGCCCGCCTCAAGGGTGGCAAGCTCAAGCACCGCCTTGCGGTATTCGGCCCGCGCAGTGGTGAGAGCTGTATCAAGCGCGCTAGTTAGTTCTTCGGCCTTGGGCATCGTTCCGCTCTCCGTTGAGCGTCCATAATCACGAACTGATGAGACGCAGGTAGTGAGAACACGCCAGCGAGGCCGGGGTTGCCCGCAGGTGCCGCCATCCCGCTACCATGATCGCCGCGTCCTGTTGCCAGGAAGCGGACCGTTTGATCTCCATCATCGTTGATCGGCATCACCCCGCAACAGGAGATGGACGATGGCGGAAATCGAGACGCTTCAGGAACTGTATGTCGACGAGCTGAAGGACTTGTGGTCGGCCAACGACCAGATGGCCAAGGCATTGAAGAAGATCGTCAAGCAGGCGACCAACGATAAGCTGAAGGACATGCTCCAGTCGTCGCAGGACGGCATTGCGAAGCACACCGACGTGCTGAAGGCGCTCATCGAGGCACAGGACGAAAAGCTCAAGAAGGAGCATTGCAAGGGCATGGAAGGCTTGGTGGCCGAAGCCCTCAAGCACACCATCGAGGAAGCGCCCAAGTCTGGGCCGGTGCTCGACGCGGCGATCATCGCCCAGTACCAGCGCATGACGCATTATGGGATTACCGGTTTTGGTACGGTCGCCGCATTTGCCAAGGCGCTCAAGCTCGAGGACGATGCCACCAAGCTCGAAGCGGCCGTCGCCGACATGCACAAGGGCGATGACCTGATGAGCGAG
>NZ_JALNUP010000053.1:2500-5854 GCF_026540855.1 Sphingomonas sp. GC_Shp_5 | reverse complement strand
GGTGGTTGCGGGGACAGGATTTGAACCTGTGACCTTCAGGTTATGAGCCTGACGAGCTACCGGGCTGCTCCACCCCGCGCCGGTTCCGGTGAGGGAACGAGGGTTGAGCATTGTGAATGGGTTCTTATCATCAGTCACGTTTCGTGCGGCGCACCGGCTTCAATGCCTGGCGACGACCTACTCTTCCATCGCTTGAGCGATAGTACCATTGGCGCAATCGGGTTTCACGGCCGAGTTCGGGATGGGATCGGGTGGGGCACCGACGCTATAGCCACCAAGCAATGGAGCCGGTGCGCTGCGGAAACGTGTGTGATGGTTCAAATCGATGTCGTGCACTTAATTGAAGAGTGTTCATTCATTCTGGCGTCGAGCTTTATCATCCACACGTCCATGGTCTGACGCATGCTGGGTAGACCCAGCTTTGTCATTGATGGTGTGAGACTCTCAAGCGCGAATAGGACAATTAGTATCGGTTAGCTCCATGGATTACTCCACTTCCACATCCGATCTATCAAGGTCGTGGTCTCCGACCGTCCTGTGAAATCTTATCTCGAGGGAGGCTTCCCGCTTAGATGCTTTCAGCGGTTATCCCGTCCGTACATAGCTACCCTGCTGCGCCGTTGGCACGACGACAGGTACACCAGAGGTACGTTCAACCCGGTCCTCTCGTACTAGGGTCAACTCCTCTCAAATTTCGACGCCCACGGCAGATAGGGACCAAACTGTCTCGCGACGTTCTGAACCCAGCTCACGTACCACTTTAATTGGCGAACAGCCAAACCCTTGGGACCTGCTCCAGCCCCAGGATGTGATGAGCCGACATCGAGGTGCCAAACAACCCCGTCGATATGAGCTCTTGGGGGTTATCAGCCTGTTATCCCCGGCGTACCTTTTATCCGTTGAGCGATGGCCCTTCCACGAGGGACCACCGGATCACTATGACCGACTTTCGTCTCTGCTCGACTTGTCAGTCTCGCAGTCAGGCGGGCTTATGCCATTGCACTCTAACAGCCGGTTTCCAACCGGCCTGAGCCCACCATCGCGCGCCTCCGTTACTCTTTAGGAGGCGACCGCCCCAGTCAAACTACCCGCCACAGAGGGTCCCTGTTCCGGCTTACGGAACGAGGTTAGACATCAGAAAACAACAGGGTGGTATTTCACCTATGGCTCCACGTCAGCTGGCGCCAACGCTTCAAAGCCTCCCACCTATGCTACACAGTTCTTTCCTAATGCCACTCTGAAGCTGCAGTAAAGGTGCACGGGGTCTTTCCGTCTAACCGCGGGTACTCCGCATCTTCACGGAGAATTCAATTTCGCTGAGCATGTCCTGGAGACAGTGGGGAAGTCGTTACGCCATTCGTGCAGGTCGGAACTTACCCGACAAGGAATTTCGCTACCTTAGGACCGTTATAGTTACGGCCGCCGTTTACCTGGGCTTCATTTCAGAGCTTGCACCCCTCCACTTAACCTTCAGGCACCGGGCAGGCGTCAGGCCCTATACGTCGTCTTGAAGCCGACTTAGCAGAGCCCTGTGTTTTTGCTAAACAGTCGCTACCCCCTGGCCTGTGCCCCCTCAATATGCTTGCGCACGATGAGGGCCTCCTTCTTCCGAAGGTACGGAGGCAATTTGCCGAGTTCCTTCAGGACACTTCTCTCAAGCGCCTTGGTATACTCTACCTGACCACCTGTGTCGGTTTCGGGTACGGTCTATACGGTGGGGCTATTTCCTGGAACCACTTCGAAGCCCAGCCAATCCGATAAGGCTGAACAACACACGTGATCCGTCACACACCACCAGGCCCACGAATATTAACGTGGTTCCCATCGACTACCCCCTTCGGGCTCGTCTTAGGGGCCGGCTCACCCTGCGCGGATTAGCCTTGCGCAGGAACCCTTGGTCTTTCGGCGAGAGGGCATCTCACCCTCTTTATCGCTACTCATGTCTGCATTCGCACTTCCGATACCTCCACGACCCATTACCAGATCGCTTCACAGGCGTACGGAACGCTCCGCTACCGCGTACGCTTAAAAGCGCACACCCTAAGCTTCGGTGCGTGTCTTGAGCCCCGTTACATCTTCGCCGCAGAAACCCTTGTTTAGACCAGTGAGCTGTTACGCTTTCTTTAAAGGATGGCTGCTTCTAAGCCAACCTCCTGGTTGTTTTGGGATTTCCACATGCTTTCCCACTTAGACACGACTTGGGGACCTTAGCTGTAGGTCAGGGCTGTTTCCCTTTTGACGACGGACCTTAGCACCCGCCGTCTGTCTCCCGGATATCACTCCTAGGTATTCGGAGTTTGGTTAGTGTTGGTAGATCTCGCGACCCCCGCAACCATCCAGTGCTCTACCCCCTAGGGTGTCCATCCGAGGCACTACCTCAATAGTTTTCGCGGAGAACCAGCTATTTCCCGGCTTGATTGGCCTTTCACCCCTAAACACAACTCATCCGGTAACTTTTCAACGTTAATCGGTTCGGACCTCCAGTGCGTGTTACCGCACCTTCATCCTGGTCATGCCTAGATCGCCGGGTTTCGGGTCTAATACTTCAAACTATGTCGCCCTATTCAGACTCGCTTTCGCTGCGCCTACACCTAACGGCTTAAGCTTGCTTGAAACATTAAGTCACAGACCCATTATGCAAGAGGTACGCTGTCAGGGCTTAAAACCCCTCCAACTGCTTGTAGGCAATCCGTTTCAGGTACTGTTTCACTCCCCTCATCGGGGTGCTTTTCACCTTTCCCTCACGGTACTAGTTCGCTATCGGTCACATACGAGTATTTAGGCTTAGAGGGTGGTCCCCCTATGTTCAGACAGGATTACACGTGTCCCGCCCTACTCGAGTCCTGAATTCTCACTTTCGCATACGGGGCTGTCACCCGCTATGGCGCTACTTTCCAGAAGCTTCTGCTAGTTGAAATTCAGGCACTGGCCTGGTCCGCGTTCGCTCGCCACTACTAACGGAATCTCGGTTGATGTCTTTTCCTCCAGCTACTGAGATGTTTCAGTTCACCGGGTTCGCTTCACGAAGCCTATTTTATTCAGCTAAGTGATACCTGTTCCCGCCTAACTCCGCCCGCGAGTTGCCTCACGGTCGAAGTTAAACGGATAGGTGGGTTTCCCCATTCGGAAATCTGCGGGTCAAAGGTTGCTCACACCTCACCGCAGCTTATCGCAGCGTGCCACGTCCTTCATCGCCTGTATGTGCCAAGGCATCCACGAATTGCCCTTACCTCACGCTTGAGAGTCCACACCACCAATGACAACGCTGGATCAGCCCGGAGGCCGACACGAAACTCGGCAAGAGCAGCGAAGCATGGTTTTGATCTGGCCGAACGTCGACACGCATGAAGCGTG
>NZ_JALNUP010000052.1 GCF_026540855.1 Sphingomonas sp. GC_Shp_5 | reverse complement strand
TGGTCGGCCGAGAGCCACGTGGCGATCCGAGCCCTCGTCGATCGCGTCTTCGCCGTCGATAAGGAGGGGCAGATCAGCCACGCCGGGCTGTTCATGCTGCTCCGCGTGGAGATCCATGACGAGCGCTGGAAGCGCGCGATGGATGCGATCCGTGACAGCATGCGTGTCATCGGCTCACGGACCTACATCCGCTTCTACGATCGCCAGGCGCATGACGCGCCGTGGCGCGGCGTGCCGCTCGATATCGCTGGCGTCTAACGCTGATGTCGCGGTGGATCATTCTTCGCACGAGCGGCGGCCAGACCGTGCCGCTCATGAAGTCGTTGCGGGAGGCCGGCATCGATGCGTGGAGCCCGGCACGGACGATCCGTCGGGTGCTTCACCGTGGAAAGAAAAGCGAGCGACGGGTCGAGATCGACGTGCCGATCCTGGCGACCTTCGTCTTCGCCCGCGAAGAGCACATCGTCACCCTGGCCGATCTTGCGAGTGATCCGACCAGCTTGCACCCGGCATTCTCGATCTTCCGCTACAACGGGAAGGTCCCGCTCGTAGCCGATGCCGAGGTCGTGGGCCTCCAGGAAGAGGAGCAACGCGAGGCGGCGACCATGCAGGAGATCCGGGCGGCCGAGACACGGAGGGAAGCCGAGCAGATCCGCATCGCCGCCCTCAAGTCCGAAGCCGCACGCCGTCGCGCGACCAAGGAGCTGGAGCGCGTTCTTCTGGCAGAGCGCCGAGCCGAGCACCGCGCGAAGCAGCGTACGTTCGAGCCCGGCGAGCTTGTCGACGTTGCCGAGATGCCGGCACTCGACGGGGTTGCTGGTGTTGTGGAGAGCAGCGACCGATCATTCGCAATGGTGCGGTTTGGCACTCGGTCATGGAAAATTGACGGTTGGCGTCTAATGCCGACCCGCTTAGACGTTCAGGCGGCTTAGCCGCTACCGCCGCTCAAGCGGCTTCCGGGACAGACGATCTGGAGCTTCGGCTCTTGCGCGCCCTTCATAGCTTCCACGCGATGCGTCGCGGAGGAAGTCGTAAGCATGTCGAAAATCGGAGGTGGCAATGGCCGCACCCAAGCCCCGCACCGCGGGCGAGCGCCTGCGCCTGGCGGGCGATCGGCTGTACGCCCTAGCGGATCGAGCTGACACACCCCAGCGCAGCCTCATCGCCGTGCAGATGCTCCATGACGAGATCGAGACCGTCGCCGGCGACGTCCGCGCGGTCGTCCGCGGCCGCGGCTTCAGGTGATCCTCAACCGGGGTGGCGCGATGGCGCCGCTCCTTATCGGCGTCGCCACCAAGCAGGCGCTGAGCCGCACCGCTCAAGTGCAGGCAACGCTTCCCCCACGGTCTGGAGACCATGATGTTCCGACGCCTGTTCCTCATCGCAGCGTGTGCCTTGTCACTGCCCGCCATTGCCGCATGTGGCCCTTCGCCGCAGACCCGCTGTGCCGAGGCTGCCAAGCCCGCTGAGTGCCTGCAGGTCGCTCAGGCTGGCGGGGACGTCAGCGACTATCTTACCTACGGCATGGCCGGATACATGCTCTCCAGCGCCATCAACGGCGGGGGCCAGCGCCAGTCGGTGATCGTCGCCGATCCCAGCTACCACGGCTCGCGTTGGCCGATCGCGGGCTATCAGGCAAGTCCAGCGCATGTGCATCGCGGCACGGTAACAACCGTCTCGACCAAGCGGGGCCTGTTCGGTGGCACGACGACCACCACGCGGACCAGTAGCTGGTCCTCGGGGTCGAGGTCATCGCCGTACCGGTCGAGCTACCGCACCTCGAGCTTCAGCTCGCGACGACGCTGATGCGCACCAGCTGATGACAAGCGCCGCGCCGCGCCGTCGCGCGCGGGGGCAGCGCGGGGCGGCAGACCGGACCGATGCGGACCTACCCAGCCCCCCCGTTGGGTCCTCCCCGGAAATAGGGCGCTATACGGGGGGCAATGGCTCAGCTTGCGCGCGTTTATCGTGTCGCGAACTCACTACGCCTTATTATTACGCCTTTGGATCTGCCGGCGGGCCGCTGATCTGGCGCTGGAGGTGCCATGGCGAGAGCAGCGACGCCGCGCGCCGCCCCCCGGAAGCGGAAATCTAATGAGCTGATCGTCAGCCTGGACGAATTCGCCGCTCTCTGCGGCGTGACGCCAGAGACGATGCGCAATCATCTGAAGCAGGCGCCGGGCGAGGCCGACTGGCTGCTCGCCCGCGGCCGCCGCGGCGTCGGCTACAAGATTGCGGCCGAGGCGGCGCTCGCTTGGTACCGCCAGCGCGGCGCCGGCGATGGCGTCGATGCCGCCCGCCAGGCGCAGCTCGCGGAACTTCGCCTGCAAATGCTAGGCGACGCCGGCGACGACGACGGCCTGCTGCTCACCGGCAAGCAGCGTTACGAGGAGTACCGCGCCGGCGAGGCAGAGCTCGCCTACCGTCAGTCGATCGGCGAACTCTGCCGTGTCGCGGAGATCGAGAACGAGACGGTTAACGCCGTGATCGAGCTTCGCCGCCAGCTGCAGGGCATCGGCTCGACAATTCGCAAGGAATTCGGGCTGGAGCGGAAGATCGAGCTCAGCATCGAGAAGCTCATCGGCGAGAAGCTTGCTGCATTCGTGAAGGCACTGGACGCCGATGTCGAACTCCTCGACGGCTAGCGCGCCGGCACCACATCGCCGGCTCGGCGCCCTGTCGCTGCTCATGCAGCAGACGCGCGAGCCGCCCAAGTTTGCGGACGCGTGCGACACGATCCGCCGCGGCTTTCGCGAGATCCAATTCCCAGAGAAGATCACTCCGATCGAGGCGGCGAACCGGCACCGTCACCTGCGCAACCCTGGAGCATATAGCGGGCCGTGGAAGGACAGCCCGGAGCCGATGCAGCACCTGGTCGAGCCGACCAACAACCTGTCGATGGCCAGCCCCTATTCCATCATTGCGGTGATGGGCCCAAGCCAGATGGGCAAGTCGGAGGTCGGCAACAACTGGCAGGTTCACTCGGTCATCTACGACCCGGCGGACATGGCGTTCTACGCGCCCACCCGTGAACTGACGGCGTCCTATGTGACGACGCAGATTAACAAGCTGCTCGAGGAGTGCGGGGACGTCGCCGAGCGGCAGCTCGATACGGCCAGCGCCGACAACATCTACCTCAAGCAGTTCCGCGGCTGCGACTGGCATTTCCTCTGGCCGACCGGCCCGAACTTTCGCGCGCGGCCATTCTCGCGCGGCCGGCTCGACGATTACGACGACTTCGACGACGATATCGGCGACCAGGGCGACGCCGTGTCGCTGTTCGAAGGTCGCACCACGTCGTTCCAAGGGTACGGCTGGAAGCTCTACGTCAACTCCAGCCCGAAGAAGGGGCCAAAGCGCGGCATCGAGCCGCTCGTCGCTGGCGGGACCAGTAAGCGTTGGTGGGTCGACTGCCTGGTTTGTGGTTCCCCATTCGAGATGGCGTGGGAGCGCCTGACCTTCGACGGCACATCAACAGCGTTGCAAGCCGAACGGACCGCGGAGTTGGCCTGTCCCGATCCAAGCTGTGGCGGATCGCACAAGCAGACGGACAAGCCGGCGCTCATGGCGACCGGCCGCTGGATCGGCAAAGGCGAGCTGGCGATACCCGGCGGCAAAGAAGGCGAACTCGAGCCGAACGCCGTCGACAGTTATTGGTGGGACGGCACCTTCGGCCTCGCGCCATGGTCATCGCTTGCTCGCCAGTACCGAACGGCAGAGCTGCGGTTCGAAGACCACCAGGATGAAGGGCCGCTCAAGTCCTTCTTCCAGACCAAGGTTGGCCGCAACTACGTCAGTCGCTCCTCGGGAGACGCGCCGGTGACGGTGGATGCGCTCGCCAAGCGGGCGGAAGCTTCGGGCTACAAGCTCGGCGAAGTGCCCGATGGCGTGGTGTCGATCACCATGACGGTCGACCTCGGCATCGATCGCTTCTCGGTCATGGCGGTGGGCCACGGCGTCGGCAACCGCGCCTGGATCATCGACCGGTTCGACATCCTGACGCTGAACGACGGCATCACCAAGCTCGAGCCGTTCCGCCGGCGCGAGCATTGGGCTGTGCTCTACGAGAAGGTGCTGAAGCGCACCTATCCGCTGCAGCGCGACCCGTCGCTGCGAGTGAAGGTGCTCTGCACCGGGATCGACACCGGCGGCAGCGATGACGCCACGGACAACGCCTATGCGTGGTGGCACGATATGGTCACCGGCAGCCGTAAGGAACGCCGCCCGGCGCTGCCTGCCACCGCGATCATGCTGCTCAAGGGCGGCAACCGACCGAACGGCCGGCTGCTGCCGGCGCCGACGGTTGACGCCAAGCGCCAGGTTAAGGGCGCGCCCGAGTGCGAGCTCTACGTCCCGAACGTCAATCGCATGAAGGACATCGGCGACTATCGCCTGCGCCGTCCGACGCCAGGACCCGCGTACATCGACCTTCCGTGCGATATTTCGCCCAAGCACATCGACGAGCTGCGTGCGGAAGAGAAGGTCGAGGGGCTGTGGGAGAAGCCGGAGGGCGTCCGCAACGAAAGCTGGGACCTCTTCATCTACGCCTTGGTCGTCATGCTCCGCCTGGTCGGGCTCGACCAGAACCTGAGCCGGGTGCCGCAATGGGCACGGCCGCCCCGGCCGAAGGGCCCCGCACCTGTCGCGCCACCGCCGAACGATGATGGATCGCCCGAGCCACCACCCGCCCAACCGCCCGCACGCGCTGGCGTGAGCGTCACCCGCGCGGCGCCTGCCGCCGCCCGTCAGAAGCCACGCCGCGCTGTCCGGGTCGTCCGATCCAGTTGAGGAGAATGCCATGTCGGACGTCGGCATCACCTTCGCGATCGCGAAGGAACGGGTGGGCATGTACCTCACCGCGGAGACTGCCGTGCTCGCTGGGCAGCAGCATCGCTTCGCGGACGGCCGGGAGCTGACCCGAGCCGATCTGCGCGAGATCCGGGAGGGACTCGCCTATTGGCAGGGCTACGTCGATCGGCTGAACCCGGTGCCCGCGGCCCGGGTAGTGCAGCGGGCCGTCGGCCGTGTCCGGTCCGGCAGCTACCGGATCCGCTGACATGAAGGTGAAGGTTCGCCCCACCCTGATCGACCGCGCGGTGGCGGCCATCAACCCTGCGGCCGGACTGGCGCGCATGGCGGACCGGACGCGCCTTGCGGCAAGCGCGACGATGTTCGGCGGCGGTGCCGGTGGCTATCGTGGCGCCCAGGCGGACCGGGGCAAACGGCGCGGTTGGTTTGCCCGTTCGCGCTCCGCCAACGCAGACATCCTGCCCGGTTCGGAGCGGATGCGTGCCGAGCAACGCGATGCGGCGATGAACCAGCCGATCGCGACCGCGGCGATCAACCGCAAGGTGACCTTCACGATCGGTACCGGGCTGATGGCGATCCCGGCGATCAACGGCACGGCACTGGGGCTGACGCCGGACGAGCAGGAGGCCTGGGAGCAGCGGATCGCGACCGATTACGACGCCTATATGGCGTCGAAGGACGTCGACGCCTCGCGCCAGGCCACAGGTTACGGCGTGCAGGCGATCGTCGAGCGCGGCACGATCACGTCCGGAGACATGCTGGCGCTGCGCGTCATGCCTGAAAACCAGCCCGGCCGCGTCACAGAGACCGCGTGGCAGCTGGTGGAAGCGGATCGCCTGCGCAACCCGCCCACGGTGGCGGACGGCGGCCGGGATCCGAAAACCGGCAACATCATCGCCGGCGGCGTCGAGGTTGATCGCTACTGGAACCCGGTCGCCTACCACATTCTCAAGCAGCATCCCGGCGACCTGCAGATGCTCTACGCCGCCGGGCTGGTGCCCGAGCGCATCGAGGCTTGGGACACGACGCTGGATCTGCCGCGCGTAGTCCACGTCTACAAGAAAGAGCGCGCGGAGCAGGTCCGCGGCGTCGGCCTGCTCGCAACCGTGCTCGAGCCGCTCAAGATGGTGTCGGACCTTAGCGATGCCGAGCTGTTCGCCTCGGTGATGTCGGCGATGATCGCCGTC
>NZ_JALNUP010000051.1 GCF_026540855.1 Sphingomonas sp. GC_Shp_5 | reverse complement strand
CTGGTTGAGACAAGGATGGCGCGGGGTAACCGCCGCTCAGCCCTCGCCGAGGGTCTTGATCAGCCAATCATGAAAGATCCGCACCGCGCGCTGATGCAGCGCGCGGGGGCGGCACAGGAAATAATAGCTGTACGGGCTCTCGACGTTGATGTCGAAGAGGTGGACCAGCCGCGGATCGCGGGCCTGCTGGAACTGGCTTTCGTGCATGAAGGCGACGCCGAGCCCCTGCGCCGCCGCCTCGAGCAGCAGTGCTCCCGAATCGAAATAGTCGATCGCCGCCGGCTCGATATCTTCTACACCCGCCGCCACCCGCCAGGCGGTGAAATTCTCCGGCATCTCGCGATGGATCAGCGCGGTGAGCTGGCGGATCTGGTGCGGCTCGGTGATCGGGTTCGGGCCTTCAAGAAAGCGCCGTGCGGCGATCACATAGACTTTGTCGCGTGCGAGCCGGCGGGCGTAGAGCTGCGGATCGACCTCGCGGGCGAGCGCGATCACTGCATCGAGGCCTTCGCCGAGCCGCGCAACGCCATGGCCGCCGGTGTCGATGTCGAGGTGAAGCTCGGGATGCGCGGCGCGCAACTCGCCGAGGCGGGGAAACAGCTGCTGCGAGGCGTAGAGCGGCAGGATGCCGAGCCGCAGGCGCAGCACCTCGGTAGTGCTGGTCATCGCCTCGACCGCGTCGGACAGCGAATCGAGCACCGGCGCAATCTGCGCGAGCAAGCGCTCGCCATCGGCGTTGAGCACGATCGCCTGGTGGCGCCGCTCGAACAAAGGGCGATCGATGAAGCGCTCCAGCGCCTGGACGCGGCGGCTGAGCGCCGGGGCCGACAGGGCAAGCTCGGTCGCCGCGGCCTTGACCGAGCCAAGCCGCGCCACCTGAATGAACGCCTCGATCGCGCCCAGCGGCGGCAGCCTGCGCATGATCCCCTCTCCCTATTCTCGTCACGCTTATAGCTTGCACATGCAGTTTCTGCAATCGTGGTAGCGCTATTCGCAATTGCACCATAGGCCCGCAGCGGTCACAAGGATCGGGCCTTTCAGGCATCCTCTCCTAAAACTTTCATGGGCTGGTCCTTCAGGGATCGGCCCTTTTTTTGTCTCGCGCGAATCGATCGCGGCTCGAAACGCGGAACCGGCATCCTATCTGAGGCGCTTCGAAGCCCGCGAAAGGGAAACCATGGCCGACAGCGAGATCACCGACACGGGCACCCGCAAGATCCAGGTGGCGAACAGCCGCCCCGAGGATTCGGGCCGCGGCCTTGCCCATCTGCCGCGTACGCTGATGGCGGCGATCGGGGTGGGCGAAGGTGACGTGATCGAGATCGTCGGCAAACAGTCGACCCCGGCGCGTGCAGTGGGGCCTTATCCCGAGGACGAAGGCATCGAGGTGCTGCGCATCGACGGCCTGCAGCGCGCCAACGCCGGCGTCGGCGCCGGTGATTTCGTCGAGGTCCGCAAGGTGGAATCTAAGCCAGCCACCCGCGTGGTGTTCGCGCCGGCTCAGCAGAACCTGCGGCTGCAGGGATCGACCAACGCGCTCAAGCGGACGTTCTTCGGGCGGCCGTTGTGCCAGGGCGACGTGGTCGCCACCGCCGGCCACCAGCGGGTCGGCAACATGCCGCCGGGTGTGCAGCAATATATGAACGCGCCGGCCTATGCGCTGCAGGAGATCCGCCTCGCGGTGATTGCGGCGACGCCCAAGGGCATCGTCCACATCGACGAGAATACCGAGATCGAGCTGCGGCCCGAATATGAGGAGCCGACGCAGCGGCGCGCCGACGTCACCTATGACGATATCGGCGGCATGGCGGAGACGATCGACCAGCTACGCGAGATGGTCGAGCTGCCGCTGCGCTATCCCGAGCTGTTCCAGCGCCTGGGCGTCGAGCCGCCCAAGGGCGTGCTGCTCCATGGCCCGCCCGGCACCGGCAAGACGCGGCTGGCGCGTGCGGTCGCCAACGAATCGGATGCGCAATTCTTTCTGATCAACGGGCCCGAGATCATGGGCTCCGCTTATGGCGAATCGGAAGGGCGGCTGCGCGAGATCTTCGAGGAAGCGGCCAAGAATGCGCCGTCGATCGTGTTCATCGACGAGATCGATTCGATCGCGCCCAAGCGCGGCAACGTCCAGGGCGAGGCGGAGAAGCGCGTCGTCGCGCAGCTGCTGACGCTGATGGACGGGCTGGAGGCGCGCGCCAATCTGGTGGTGATCGCGGCGACCAACCGGCCCGAGGCGATCGACGAGGCGCTGCGCCGGCCGGGCCGGTTCGATCGCGAGATCGTGGTCGGCGTGCCCGACGAGCGCGGGCGCCGCGAGATCCTCGGCATCCACACCCGCGGCATGCCGCTGGGCGACAAGGTCGATCTCGGCGAGCTGGCGCGGACCACTTATGGCTTCGTCGGCGCCGATCTCGCCGCGCTGACCCGCGAGGCGGCGATCGAGGCGGTGCGGCGGATCATGCCGCGCTTGAACCTCGAGGAGCGGACGATCCCGCCCGAGGTGCTCGACACGCTGTCGGTCACCCGCGAGGACTTCCTCGGCGCGTTGAAGCGCGTCCAGCCGAGTGCGATGCGGGAGGTGATGGTGGAGGCGCCGCGGGTGCGGTGGGAGGATGTCGGCGGGTTGGATGCCGCGCAGATGCGCCTCAAGGAAGGCGTCGAGCTGCCGCTCAAGGATCCCGACGCATTCCGGCGACTGGGCATCCGCCCCGCCAAGGGCTTCCTGCTCTACGGACCGCCGGGCACCGGCAAGACGCTGCTCGCCAAGGCGGTGGCGCGCGAGGCGGAGGCGAACTTCATCGCCACCAAGTCGAGCGACCTGCTCTCCAAATGGTATGGCGAGAGCGAGCAGCAGATCGCCAAATTGTTCAGCCGCGCGCGGCAGGTGGCGCCGTGCGTGATCTTCATCGACGAGCTCGACAGCCTGGTGCCCGCGCGCGGCAGCGGCGCCGGCGAGCCGCAGGTGACCGAGCGGGTGGTCAACACCATCCTCGCCGAGATGGACGGGCTGGAAGAGCTGCAATCGGTGGTGGTGATCGGCGCGACCAACCGGCCAAACCTGATCGACCCGGCGCTGCTGCGGCCGGGGCGGTTCGACGAGCTGATCTATGTCGGCGTGCCCAACCCCGAAGGGCGGCGGCGGATCCTCGCGATCCAGACCGAGAAGATGCCGCTCGACGGCGATGTCGACCTCGACGAGGTGGTGCGGCGGACCGAGCGGTTCACCGGCGCCGACCTCGAGGATGTGGTGCGCCGCGCCGGGCTGGTGGCGCTGCGCCGCTCGCTGCAGTCGACCGCGGTGACGATGGGCGACTTCATCGAGGCGCTCGGCGAATCGCGCGCGAGCGTGACCCCCGAGACCGAGCGCGACTATGAGCAGATGGCGGCGCGGCTGAAGCAGGACGCGACCTCGATCCAGCCGATCGGCTTCATCAGCCCGGGGCAGCTGACGCCGCGGGGTGGCGACTAGCCCACTGCGTTCGCGCTGCGCTTTGTCGAAGGCCTGAGTCTCAGGTGCTTCGACAGGCTCAGCACGAACGGAGGGGCGGGCGGCGAACGCGCGCCGGCCGCCGGTTTTTTGGTGGCGCTGGCGGGCGTCGAGCGGCTAAGCGGCAGCGATGACCGAAACCCCTCCCGATCGCCTGTCCACCAACCCCGACAGCCCATATTTCGACCAGCCGCTGCTCGAGCGCGGGATCGGGATCCGGTTCAAGGGCTCCGAGCGGCGCGACGTCGAGGAATATTGCCGGTCGGAAGGCTGGATCCGCGTCGCGCTCGGCAAGAAGATGGACCGCCACGGCCGGCCGCTGACGCTGAAGCTCAACGGCGAGGTGGAAGCCTGGTTCGAGCGGCCGGCGGCGGGCGCCGAGGCGGACGACGCCGGGACGACCGACAACACGACCGACCAGGCCTGAGCCACCGCGCGCTGGGCGGTCAGCCGTCCTCGCCGGCGCGGCGCAGGCGGGCGAGCGCCTCCTGCCAATCGCCCGAGATCGCATCGAGATAGCTGCGCGCGCCGGCGAGCGCCTGCGGCTGGTAGATGAAATGGGTCTCGCGGCCGGTGCGCTCGGCGATCACCAGCCCGGCGTCCTCGAGCACGCGCAGATGCTTGGCGACCGCCTGCCGGGTCATGCCGCTGTTGACCGCGAGCCGCGCGATCGAGCGGGTGCCGCCGCTGCGCAGCGCGACCAGCAGCGACAGGCGGGTGGGATCGCCGAGCGCCGCGAAGATCCGGGCGGCGTCCTGGGGCTTGGTGGGGGCTGGCGGCATCGGCGCGACGCTATCCGGCGCGGCTGACGCGGGCAATGGCTGGCGACGGGCGCCATGACGTCAGTCTAACCCGCTGCCTCCGGTTTCCGCTGCGCGTGGCGACGCCCGTCCTGAGCGCCGCCGCAGACGGCGTCGTGGGGGCATGAGCCTCACCGTGCGACAGGCTCAGCACGAACGGGGTGGTTGGACGTCTTCGAAGACTAGCCCGCGCTTTCCAGTGCCTCGCTTGCCTCGAGCCATTTGGCCTCGACCGCCTCGAGCTTGGCCTGGACCTCGGCGCGGCGGCGCGAGAGATCGCTCATCGACATCGCCTTGAAGCGCGGCTCGGCGCCGGTGGGGTCGAACATCGCATGGTCGAGCGCGTTGCGTTCCTTGCTGAAGCGCGCGGTATCGGCCTCAAGGTCGCGTACCGTCTTGCGCAGCGCGGTTTCCTTCTCGCGCGCCTCGGCGGCGGCCTTCTTGCCGGCCTTGCGATCTGCCTTGCTCTCCTTGGGGCCGCTGCTCGCGCCGTCGCCGGCCAGGATCATCGCGATATAATCGTCAAGCGCGCCGTCGAACTCCTTGGCGGTGCCATGGTCGACCAGCACCAGCCGGTCGGCCGTCATCTCGAGCATGTGGCGATCATGGCTGACAAGCACGACGGCGCCGGTATAGGCATTGAGCGCCTGAACCAGCGCTTCGCGGGCATCGACGTCCAGATGATTGGTCGGCTCGTCGAGGATCAGCAGGTGCGGCGCCTCGCGGGTGATCAGCGCCAGCGCGAGCCGCGCGCGCTCGCCGCCCGACAATTTGCCGACCTTGGTGGTCGCCTTGTCGCCCGAGAAGCCGAACCGGCCGAGCTGGCCGCGGACCGCGGCGGGGCTGGCGCCCTTCATGATCCGGGTCATGTGCTCGAGCGGGGTATCGTCGGTATCGAGCTCCTCCACCTGATATTGGGTGAAATAGCCGACCTTCATCTTGCCCGACGACGCCATGTCGCCCTCCATCGGCGCGAGCTGCGCGGCGAGCAGGCGGGCGAGCGTGGTCTTGCCGTTGCCGTTGCGGCCGAGCAGCGCCAGGCGATCGTCGGGATCGAGCCGCAGGTTGAGGCGCTTGAGGATCGGCGTCTCGGCATAACCGACCGCGGCCATGTCGAGGGTGATCAGCGGCGGGCGGAGCTCGCTCGGATCGGGGAAGTCGAAGCTCAACGACGGATCGTTGTAGGCGTCGGCGATCGGCTGCATCTTGGCGAGCATCTTCTGGCGCGACTGGGCCTGTTTCGCGGTCGAGGCGCGCGCCGAATTCTTGGCGATATATTCCTGCAGCTTGGCGCGCTGGGTCGCCTGGTTGGTGCGCGCGGCCTCCAATTGGGCGAGCCGCTCGGCGCGCTGGCGCTCGAACGCGTCATAGCCGCCGGGATAGAGCGTGATCTTGCCGCCCTGGAGGTGGAGGATGTGATCGACGACGTTGTTGAGGAAATCGCGCTCGTGGCTGACGACGACGATCGTCGCCTTATAGCCTTTGAGGAAGTCCTCGAGCCACATCACCGCTTCGAGATCGAGGTGGTTCGAAGGCTCGTCGAGCAGCAGCAGATCGGGCTGCGAGAACAGCAGGGCGGCGAGCGCGACGCGCATCTTCCAGCCGCCCGAGAAGCTGTCGAGCGGCCGCTGCTGCATGTCCTCGTCGAAGCCGAGGCCGAGCAGGATCTGCGCGGCGCGCGCCGGCGCGGTATAGGCGTCGATCGCGATCAGCCGCTCGTAGACGTCGCCGAGGCGATCGGGATCCTCGCAGGTCTCGCTCTCGACCATCAGCGCGGCGCGCTCGACGTCGGCGGCAAGCACGGTATCGAATGGCGTGACGTCACCCGACGGCGCTTCCTGGGCGATATAGCCGAGCCGGGCGCCGCGCGGCATGTCGGCGCTGCCGTCGTCCGGCTCGAGCAGCCCGGCGATGACGCGCACCAGTGTCGACTTGCCGGCGCCGTTGCGGCCGATCAGCCCGACCCGGCTGCCGGGGGGAAGCGCGGCGCTGGCGCCGTCCAGGATCGTGCGGCCGCCAAGGCGCACGGTGATGCCGTTGAGATTGAGCATGCGCGCGCCGTTAGCAGATGCAGCACCGGTGCGCGAGGGTGTGGCTTACAGGTCGCGGACCAGGCGGGTAGCGCGGGCGAGCCAGGGCGGATCGGCGAGCACCTGCTGGCGCTGGCCGGGGCCGAGCGGGAGCAGGTGGAGCTTGCCCGCCCCCCCTGCTCCTGCCCCTGCGGCGCCCGCGTCGCGGCCGATCAGCCGCGCGAACAGGAAGCGGCCGGCCGGGCGCGGCACCAGCACGTCGCGGTTGAGCGCACCGGCGAAGCCCGCGGGATCGACCATGTCGCACCAGATCACGTCGCCGGCGCGATAATCGCCGACGCTGCCGGTGACGGCGACCGCCACCGCGCCGGGCGTCGGCGCAGGCGGCAGCGCAACCTGCGGCTGGCTGGGGGCATGGGCGCCGCCGGCATCGAGCAGCGCGGCGACCGGCAGCGTCGCGCGATCGGGCAAGGTGACGAGATCGGCCGCCTCGACGCCGAGCGCGGCGGCGATGCGGTTGAGCCAGCCGACCGAGACGGTGCGGGTACCGGTCTCGAGCCGACCGATGGTCTGCGCGGTGGTCGGCGGCGCGCAGCGGCGGGCGACGTCCTCGAGCGTCAGTCCCTTGGCGCGGCGCACGTCGCGAATGGCGGTGATCATGCCGGAGCTCCTTGCCAAAACCAAATCGGTTCACGCCCTGTCCTACAAGCGTGACGCTATGGCAAGGAAGATCGACTCGAAGATAGGAGCGATGCGATGCGGCAGTTGGTGGAACGATCGATCGGGAGCGGGCGGAGCGTGACGGTCAACGCTGCCGAGTCGCCGCTCGGCTGGCTGAAGGCGCGCGGGCTGGTGAGCGCGCGCCAGTTCGAGGCCGGGGAGCGACTGCGCGGCGATTATGAGACGGCGTCGCTGGGGCCGCGGGTGACGATGCGCTGGGCACCGCGGGTGGATGGCGAGGGCGGCGGCGGGCTCGATCCGTCGACCGCGCAGATCGCGGCCAAGCGCCGGTTCGATGCCGCGATCGGCGCGGCGGGGGCGGGGCTGGCCGACATCCTGTGGCGGGTGGTGTGCGCGGGCGAGGGGCTGCCGGCGGCGGAGAAGGGGCTGGGTTGGCCGGCACGCGCCGGGCGGCTGGTGCTGACGCTGGCGCTCGACCGGGTGGCGGATCACTATCGGCTGCGATGATCCTGCGGCCGGGCGGTTAGGCGGCCGGCTGGCCGAGCCGCCAGCGCAGCAGGCGGACGAACGGCGCGGGATCGTCGAGCCGGAAGGCGACCGCGGTGTAGCGGCGCTGGCGCCGACCGGTGCGGCAGAGCAGCGGCGGATCGAGCCGGAGGAGGACGTTGGGCCAGGCGAGCAGCGCGGCGTTGAGCGTGGCGGGGGCGCGGACCTCGTCGCCGACGATCTCGGTAGCAACCGCGGTGATGCTGGCGAGATCGATGCGCTGGTCGATCAGCAGGCCGCCGCGGACGCGGACGCCGTCGGGCGTGATCAGGATCGGCCGCAGGCGGAAGGATTTGATCAGCCCGACCAGATAGACGAAGCCGAGATCGCTGATGGCGAACAGCACCAGCGCCGCGGTGCGGCTCCAATGGCCGACCAGCAGGTGATAGACCCCGGTCTCGATTCCCGACAGGATCAGCAGCGCGGTGCAGATCGGCGCCAGGTGGCGATGGTAGGCGAAGCCGCGGCTGTCGGCGGGGATATCGGCGGAGCCGCCCCAGCGGAACAGCGCAAGGTGGATCACCCGCAGTTCGGCGGCGGCAAGGCGCACCAGCAGCGGCGGCGCGAACTGGCCCGCGGCGGCGATCCAGCGATCGGGCGCGGCGGCGCTGTCGCCGAGCATCCGCCGGGCGCGCACCGCGGCCCAGCCGAGATGGGCAAGGACGATGGCGAGCATCGCGGCGACGAGCGCCGGCGCGCCGGTCATCGCGGCGCGCAGCGGCGCCGGGGCGCCGAGCGCGACGATGACGCAGGCGCCGGCGAGCACACCGACGATCGCCTGGGGCGGCGGCCGCCGGGTGCGGGCGAGCCGCGCCAGCATCAGCGTGTCGGGGACGATCCACAGGATCAGCAGCAGCGCGGCGAGGGCGTGGGCGGCGGCCAGCGGGGTGCGGATCGCGAGCGCGGCGAGCGCGATGACGATCAACGGGGCGAGCGTGGCGGCGGCCGGGCGGGCGATGCTGCGGTGATGTGCGTGGGCGCTCATGCTGACACTCCCGATGGGCTTGCCCTGGCGGATCGGGTCGCGCGGC
>NZ_JALNUP010000050.1 GCF_026540855.1 Sphingomonas sp. GC_Shp_5 | reverse complement strand
GCTACTGTGAGGCTCGCCCCGGCTTCGGCGCTGTCAACGGTTGCCTTGATCTTTTCGAGCACATCAAAAAGCCTTCCCCGATTTAGGACTTATAATTAGCCCACGGTGTTATGTCTGCATTTATTATAACTTGAGATGTGAACGGGAACTTCGAATGAACAAACCTTAAATGGCTAGGGGTCTTGTCATGTGATGCTGCTCGTGAATGAGCGGCTCTCGGCAGTGGTATGCTTGGCTTCGTCGAGTACTTATCCATTTGACTGTCAGCTTTGCCGCGACAATAGCGCGACAAATGCCTCCTCCCTTTACTGAAATGACCATGACCGACGAAATCAACAGCGTAGAGCTCGCGACCGAGCTGACGATTGCCTGGCTCGGCAATCCTAATACTCGCACGTCAGCGGACGATGTGCCCGCATTCCTCCTCTCGATGCATCGGGCAGTGAAAAGCCTTGATGCTCCTGCTGCGCCTGAAGCGGAAACCGCTCCTACCCAGGATTATACGCCGGCGGTGTCAGTGCGTAAGTCGCTGGCCAGTAAGGACCACATCATCAGCATGATTGATGGTAAGCCGTATAAGACGCTGCGTCGCCACCTCTCCACCAATGGTCTGACGCCCGAGGACTATCGCGCACGCTACAACCTCAAGGCGGACTATCCCATGGTCGCAGAGAGCTACAGCGAAGCACGCCGTGCCATGGCAAAGACGATCGGTTTGGGCCGTAAGCCTGGCCAGAGCACAAAGCAGGAGCCGCAGCCGGCAACTGCTAAGACCAAGCGCACGCTCAAGCCCGCCTTCGAGCCCACTGCTCAGGCCGACAGCGGCGAGTAATAGATCCGGCCGCGGCGATGTGGAGGCGCTCCAGAGCTCAGTGACGATCGGAGCACATTGACAACGCCGCGGCTCATTTCAGAAGGGCAGGATGAGCCGTACCGCCATACCTCCCTATCGTGTCCAGCTGCTGCCCTTTCCCATGGTGATCGATGCCGACGGCTTACCTGTTGCCCATTCTCACGTGGTCGAGATCACCTTCCCCGGTGACGCGATCGAAACCGCGCTTGGTAAGGTGAACACGATCGTGGGGCCCGGCACCGCCAAGATTATCGTCGGCGATGCGACCATCCGCGGTGTTCCTCTAAGCTGAAGGCAGCGGCGCTCTTACCGCTACCTAAAAGGTTCAGCCTTGAGCGCATGTCCTGAGGTGTAGAAATGTCGTCTGCTTGCGCATGCATTCCCCGACGGGCAGTGGGTGCCCGACCAAGGAGTTTTGCCGATATGCCCAGGCTGCTTACGATCGATCACGACAGCCTGATTGACAACGAACGCGAGCGGCAGATCGAGTTCACTGCGGAAGTGGACGGCGATGATCGCGACTTTGCCGTGAAGTACGCCGTATTGAAGGAGCTGAGTGGCGATGAACCAGAAGACGATGCCTTGGAGCTGTTCGAGCGCTTTAGCGATGAGAGCGTCGACGTTTGCGTAGAGGCTTGTACGCTACGCCCTTCCGCCAGCATCATCGTCATCGCGGAAGGTGATCTCGAATAGATCACAAGGGCGCCGCCGGTATAAAGGCGGAAGGGGCATAAGGCAGCTTAGTTTTGGCAAATGCCGATGGTTCGCTGCCGAACTATAGGCCTTGTGCCCCTGTATAGTGGCAATGTTTATCGGTTGCCGACTCAAATAGGGCAAGTTAATCGGTTCCCAGCCGGATCGGTCGCGGCTCATGCGAGAATGTCTCCTGACGCCAGGAAACAGCCTCCATGCATTCGCGGAAGACAGCAATCGCGTCACTCTTGTTGGCGACGGCGTCAGGGTCTCTCGCTGCGATGTGCTCGAACAAGGCAAAGGCTACCGCTGTGTCTCCAGCAGCAGCCGATTGTAGGCGCATATCGGGATCGAGCATGTCCAACCTTGTTGTTGCGGGCAGCGCACGGTGGCTTGGCGCTAGTGGATTCGCAAGACCAATTAGCAGCGGGACAAAGTTGGCCAATCACCAGCTTTTAACGGCTGAAAGCGCAGCTTGTGCTTACTCGGTCGAGCACCTGCGCTGCCGGGTCGGAACACCCTCATTTAGCCATACAGCACCCGAGACGGGGTATGCCGTCGATGCGCAAGCCGATAAGCGGCGCGAATGGGTGAGATCGATAGGCTGGTTCCTGCCAGCATTGTTGAGCAATGGGTGTATCATTTGCGGCGCCAGCGGGCGCGGGCACGCGATGCGCTGTGGCTGCTGGATCAAGGGTTTACCGTCCACGACGGAAGGGATGGCGTGCCTACAGCTGACGCAAGCGCGAGGTGGCGGGCGGAGCAGGAAACGGTCATTTCCGAGGTAAATGCGCTGCTCGAGCTATACGACAGCATCAACCTTCATCGGCCTGCCGACGCGTTTTGAAGTCAACTTTGAAACGCGCGGTATTCCGGAAGGGAAAGTAGCGCCTCGCTAAACTTGCGGCCTCCGCACCTCCACGTGGGGCGTTCCACGCCGATGTGCGTTAGGGCGGATCGGAAGAGGAGAGTGAATGATGAAGCCCCATGTTCTAGCCATCGCTGCTGCGGTACTTCTGGCTTCTGGCGCTCAGGCCCAGACCCATGGCAACTCGCATAACCCGGCAGTCAAGGACAGCAGCGCGCGAACCACCGCTCTCGCAGCTAAGGGACGTAACTCGTTCACCGAGTCGCAAGCACAAGGCCGTATTGCCAAGGCCGGCTACACCAACGTGAGCAAACTCGCCAAGAACCGCAACGGGGTGTGGCAGGGCAGCGCCATGCAGCACGGCAAGAAGGTCAACGTAGCCTTAGATTACAAGGGCAATGTCACCGTTCACTGATCATCGACATACGGAGAAATACCATGACCACGACAATTAGCCGCCTTTTCGACAACTACTCCGACGCCAAGGCAGCCGTCGCCGATCTTGAGACGCTCGGCGTACCTCATGGCGACATCAGCATCGTCGCGAACAACGTTCATGGCGAGCATGGCCATGAGGGCGTCAATGAGGATGGCGATGTCAGCCGCGGCACCTCGACCGGCGCCTTGTTGGGCGGAGCTGGCGGCCTGCTTGCTGGTCTTGGTCTGCTTGCAATTCCGGGCCTTGGTCCGATCGTCGCCGCCGGGTGGCTTGCGGCAACGGCAGCTGGGGCCGGCATCGGTGCTGCTGGCGGCGCGGCCACAGGCAGCATTGTCGGCGCGCTAAAGAATGCTGGCCACAGCGAGGATGAGGCGAACGTCTACTCCGAGGGCGTGCGTCGCGGCGGAACGCTGGTCAGCGCCAAAGTGGCTGATAGTCACCTTACCGAAGCGCAGTCGATCCTCGACGCGAACAATCCGGTCGACATCGCTGACCGGGGTGCAGCCTATCGCAACAGCGGCTGGAGCAGCTTTGATCCAGATGCGCCGGCCTATACCGCGGAGCAGGTCACCCGCGAACGGTCAGCCTATGGTGCCGACGCTATCCCGACCCGCCTCTGAAGCTTAGACGCCGAGAGCCACTTCCTTGCGGGGTGGCTCTCGGCGAATGCCCAGGCCAGTATCTACAGGCGCCGATGATGACCAATCGCGCATTGCTTGCCGGCTCATGGCTGCCTTTTAGGAAGAGGCGCCCACTTCCACTCCCCATGTTGTTGCGCAACCGCAACGTATCCGATTGTAATATAGCGGTTTTCATACCGGATTAACGATCGTCGCTTAGCTGATCACCATGCGCGGCCGGCTCCGCTGTGCGGGATCAGCATCACATGAAAAGCTCCGACGTTAACCGCTTACCCTCAACGGTGCTCGGCAGCTTTGAGGCGCGGCGTGAGCTTCTCGCTGATTATCAGATGGAAGACTGCACACCAGAAGCCGAATTCGATCACATCGTTGCTCTGGCAGCAAAGTTCTTTGGTGTTTCGGGCGCTATGATCTCGATGGTCACCGCCGACGTCACCCTTTTCAAGGCGCGGATCGGCCTGGATGTCTGCATGATCGAGTCTCGGCATGCCTTCTGCCCGCACGCGCTCGACCTCGATTCTTATTTGGTAATTGAGGATACGTTGGAGGACGCCAGGTTCAGCGATAACCCGCTGGTCACCGGCAAGCCGCACATTCGCTTCTATGCAGGTACGCCGCTGCGGTTAGCGGCCGGACATGCGATCGGTACTCTGTGCGTTATCGATTCCAAGCCTCGCATGTTCAGCGATCATGAGCGCCAACTTCTGCAAGGGCTGGGACAGTTGGTGATCGACCGTCTCGAGAAGCGTCGGCAAGAGCAGCAGCTTGCCCAGCTAGCGCATTTCGATACGCTCACTGGCTTACCCAATCGCGCGCTACTTTACCGGCGAGCAGGGGAATTGCTTGCTGCTCAGCATCCGCTTGCCGTCCTGATGTTCGATCTGGACGGATTCAAGGACGTCAACGACCTCTTTGGTCACGTCACCGGCGACGCCTTGCTCAGTGCGATCGGACATCGATTAAGCAGCCTTCTTACGGACGATCAGATGCTTGCGCGCCTCGGCGGCGACGAGTTCGTCGTTTTAGCGCCCGACACCGGCGATCCAAGAGCTGCATGGACGGTAGCAGATCGCCTACGTTCGGCATTTGATGAAGGGTTTGTCGTCAACGGCCAGGAACTGCGGCTCAACACTTGTATTGGGGTGGCCCTGTCGCCCTATCATGGCGGCAGTATTGATGATCTCGTTTGCCATGCTGATCTCGCGCTTTACCGTGCCAAGGAACGCGGATGCGGGTCGATCGCCTTCTACGAACCGCATCTACGCCATCAGGTAGAGCATCGTCAGCGACTTCAGCACGAGCTACGTCGGGCGTTCGAACGGGACGAGTTCGAATTGTTTTACCAGCCGCAGGTGCGCCTCGCTGATGAAAAGATCGTTGGCATGGAAGCGTTGCTGCGTTGGCGCCATCCTGATCACGGCCTGCTGACTCCGGCGCAATTTCTTCCCATTCTCGAGCTGATGCCGCTAGCGGTCAGCGTCGGTCGGTGGGCGCTTGACACGGCAGTTGCTCAGGCAGCGCACTGGCATGCATCAGGTCAGCGCCTACGGGTCGCTATCAATCTATTTGCCTCGCAGTTTCGCGGCGCTTCGCTGGTGGAAGACGTTGCCTCAGCGCTGGCGCGGCACCGTCTCCCCGCAGAGCTGATCGAACTTGAGCTAACAGAGGATTTTGCAGGAAAAAACATTCGCACGATCGTCGATACCCTGAAGGCTCTACGTCAGCTTGGGGTGGGGATTGCGCTTGATGATTTTGGTACCGGCCGTGCCTCGCTCAACGTGCTGCGTGAGTTTCCGCTCACCCGCCTCAAAATCGATCGCGGTTTCATCTCCGACATTGCTGTTGGTGCAGAGCAATCAGCCATCGTCGGCAGCATTTTGACGCTAGGGCGTGCCTTTGGGTTGCCAATCATTGCAGAGGGCATCGAGCATCCGGTGCAGGCTCGCTGGTTGCGGGCGAAGGGCTGTGAAGAGGTGCAGGGTTGGCATTATGGCAAGGCCATGTCGGCATCGGCAGTGGGGCAGCTCATTGGAGTGTCCGAAGCTGCGAAGGGGTGCGCATAGGCCTCCGTAGCGACGCGATTTTTCAACGCGCATTGAGCGCGTGCAGTCATCAAAAATCCATGTCAGTTTACCAGTTCGCTAAAGGGTTGCTCAGGCCGGCCTACCTCCTCGCATAGACGCCGCTCCGAGCGGATGCCGAACAGGTAACCGACAAGCAGCATTCTGAGCATCAGCTCCGGATCAACCGAGGGACGACCGGTCGAGCTATAGATAGCTGCCAGCGCCTCCCTAACGAAGCCGAAGTCGAACAGGCCATCGATGCGCCTGAGCAGGTGGTCGGAGGGCACATGGTCATCCAGCCGGAAGGCATAGAACAAGGCGCCTTGTGCCACCTGCTGACCCATCATGCCTGTGATCCCCCGCCGCCTCGCAGCAGTGAATCATCCTCTCAGGCGTCCCGCAAGCCCGAGTTTTTCAATAGCCTCGGAGGGTTTTGACATCGGAAAGACCCAGATCTAGCCATTCGTGAGCAGCTTCTGGCTCCCATATTCCGGTCGTTCATACATGCCGGAAACAGAGGTGGTCCCTGACCTGCCCGCCGTATAGCTAGCTTCGCTTCAGGGAGTACCTTCAAGAGCAGTGGAACTTGCCGATCTCGCCCCATGGTCGGCTCAGCGGCAATTGTATCAACTAAAGAGGTGGCAGTACGCCAGGGTTTCGCTACCGCCGACCGCGGTTGCCGACCTTCCGGCGACAGACTCTCGACAGGGCCGAAGCATGGAAGACACGATCCTTCTCTTGATCGTCGGCGTGGCCGTCGCTGGCGTGTTCGGTCAATGGCTAGGCTGGCGGCTGAAGCTGCCGGCTATCATCCCGCTGCTGGCAATCGGCGCTGTGGCAGGGCCTATAGCAGGCATCGTCAAGCCCTCCGTAGCGCTCGGCGAGGTCATGCGTCCGGCGATTGGCATGGCAGTGGCCATCATCGTCTTCGAAGGTGGGCTCAATCTAAATCTACGAGAACTCCGCTCAGCAGGCTCAGGCGTTTTGCGACTGGTTGCGGTCGCGCTGCCGTTAAACTGGGTGTTTGGTACACTGGCAGGACATTACGTGGCAGGCATGTCATGGCCGGTTGCGGTGCTGGTCGGCGCCATTCTGGTTGTGACCGGGCCGACCGTGATCATGCCGCTACTTCGGCAGGCGAAGCTCGAACCGCGATCCGCGTCGTTCCTCAAGTGGGAAGCTATCGTTAACGATCCGATCGGCGCGACGATCACGCTGCTGGTCCTGAGCTTCCTTACCCTATCCACGACGATGACTACGCAAGATGCGCTCTTCCAGCTTGCCTGGCGTACTCTTGTGGGCGGCGGCATTGCCGCAGCACTCGGGCTGATCGTGCCGTTCGGCATCCGCTCGCTGTTCCGCCGCGATCTGGCGCCGGAGTTTCTGAAAACGCCGATACTGCTCGCAGGGGCGCTAGGCGTGTATGCGGCCGGCGAGGCTATCCAACCTGAGACGGGGCTGGTCGGTGCGACGCTGTTCGGCATTGTGCTGGCAAACATCGATGTAACGGGCCTTCAAGAGTTGCGCCGGTTCAAGGAGTCGCTCACCGTCTTTCTCGTCTCAGGGCTGTTCATCCTGCTGACGGCAAACATCGATCGGCAAACCGTGCTGATGCTGAGTTGGCCGATAGCACTGACAACGCTCGCCATCCTCTTCGTCGCCCGTCCGCTGGCGATCGGGCTCGCAACCATTGGCGCCAAGGTGAGCTGGTCTGAGCGTCTGCTGGTCGGCTGGATCGGGCCGCGCGGGGTTGTCGCCGCCGCGATCGCCGGCGTCGCCGGGGAGCGGCTTGCGAACGCGGGGTATCCAGACGCGCGCCTCGTCCTGCCGCTCGTGTTCGCGGTGATCGCATCGACAGTAGTGCTGCATGGTTTGTCGCTGGCACCGCTGGCGCGCCGCCTGGGGTTGGCTTCAGGTGGGCGTAGCGGGCTGCTGATCGTCGGCGCCTCGAGCTGGACTGTGGCGCTCGGCGAAGCCCTACGCGGCGCGGGCGTGCCGGTATTGGTCGTGGACCGCTCGGCCAATGCGCTTAAAGCAGCTCGTCTGGCCGGCTTGCAGACGATGCGTGTCGAGGTCCTGTCGGTAATCGGCGAGGAGATGATCGACCTGCGCGATTACGAGCATTTGCTCGCCGCCACGCCTGATGACGCGTACAACGCGCTTGTCTGCACCCGCTTCGCGGCCGAGCTCGGCCGCGAGCGCGTGTACCAGATCGCGCCGGACGAGAGCAGTGGCCGACATGCCGCCTCGCGCGAGTGGCGCGGCAAGATAGTCGTGAGCCCAGACATGGGATTCCAGCGCCTTTCAGACCTCATGCAGGGCGGCGCGGCGTTTGTTGTTGAGCCTGTGGAACAGGATGAAACCGCTTGGCAGACGGTGGATGGCTGGCCGGTTGCCCGTGTAAGCGCCACTGGATCACTCACGCTGTTCAGCCCTGAGCACGATGACACGCCAATAGCTGGCGACCTGATCGCGCGGCTTTATCAGCCAGCTCTTGCGCCCCCCCCTGTCCGAGGGCGGCGCCGGTTTCGCTTACCGGGTCGCCGCTCTATGACTTCAGCTGCGTGAGCGCGAGGACGGTTGCTGGCGCAGCGTGTGGGCAGCATAAGCAGCTATGGCCCACCAGGCATCAGGTTGCGGTGCAACAAGCCGTTTTCTGTTTCGTTGACATCGCAGCTCGTTGATGAAGATCGGCGGCTCGACATGAGGACAGATATATGACCGACACCGCTCTGAACGCCGGCAACGGCGGCGAGACGCATCAAATCGCCGATGCCGATCATCCCGTTCTCACCACCAATCACGGCACCCCGGTCAGCGACAACCAGAACCAGCTCAAGGCAGGCGCCCGCGGCCCCGTGCTGCTGGAAGACGAGGTCTACCGTGAAAAGATCAACCACTTCGACCATGAGCGTATCCCCGAGCGGATCGTTCATGCCCGCGGCTCGGCCGCGCATGGCTATTTCGAGTGCACCGAAAGCCTAGCCGATATTACGGTTGCCGACCTGTTTCAGAAGAAGGGACAGCGGACCGAGGTGTTTACCCGGTTTTCGACCGTGGCGGGTGGTGCCGGGTCGATTGACACGCCGCGCGATGTGCGCGGCTTTGCGGTCAAGTTTTACACGCGAGAAGGCAATTGGGATCTTGTCGGCAACAATATCCCTGTCTTCTTCATCCAGGACGCGATCAAATTCCCCGACCTGATTCACGCCGCCAAGATGGAAGCCGATCGCGGCTACCCGCAGGCAGCAACGGCGCACGATACCTTCTGGGACTTCATCTCGCTGATGCCTGAATCCACCCACATGATCATGTGGGCGATGTCGGATCGTACGTTGCCGCGGACGTTCGCCAACATGGAAGGCTTCGGCGTCCACACCTTCCGCTTCATCAATGCCGAGGGAAAATCAACGTTCGTCAAGTTCCACTGGAAGCCGAAGGCCGGCCTTGCGTCGACTATCTGGGACGAGACAGTGAAGCTCGCCGGCGCCGATCCCGACTTCCAGCGCCGCGACCTCTTCGAGCGCATTGCACGCGGCGACTACCCGGAGTGGGAATTGGGTCTGCAGCTGTTCGACGAGGAGTTCGCAAACAA
>NZ_JALNUP010000005.1 GCF_026540855.1 Sphingomonas sp. GC_Shp_5 | reverse complement strand
ACGATCTCGACGATGACGTGCCGTTCTGAGCACCGACATGTCTGAGACAAGGCCGGCGCCGCCGGTGGCGCGCGGCTGGCAGGTCGACGAATCGCGTCGCATGGCCGCGCTCGACAGCTATGACCTCGAATCGCTGCGCAACAGCGCGGGCCTGAAGCAGATTACCGATTTCGCGGCCGCCTTGTGCGGTACGCCGGTGGCGCTGGTCAGCCTGGTGGAGGAAACTCGCCAGGTGTTCCTGTCGCGCACCGGTGTCGATGTGGCGGAGACTCCGCGCCATACCTCGTTCTGCGCGCACGCGATGCTGGGCGACCAAGTAATGGTGGTGCCCGATGCCACGCTCGACCCGCGGTTCGCGGCCAACGAGCTGGTCACCGGCGACATGCACATCCGCTTCTATGCGGGTGCGCCGCTGGTGTCGGACGACGGCGTGCCGCTGGGCTCGCTGTGCGTGATCGATTCGGTACCCCGCGACGGCCTGACGCCGCTCCAGGAACAGGGGCTGCGGACGCTCGCCGAGAACATCATGGTGCGGCTGCGCGACAGCCGCGATGCCGCCGCGTGGCGCGCCGCCGAGAACAACACCCGCCGCGCGCTGGTCGACAGCGAGGACCGGTTTCGCACCCTCGCCGACACCATGCCGCAGATGGTGTGGTCGACGCTGCCGGACGGCTATCACGATTATTACAACGCCCGCTGGTATGAATTCACCGGCACGCCCGAGGGCTCGACCGACGGCGAAGGGTGGAACGGCATGTTCCACCCCGACGACCAGGACCGCGCCTGGACGGTGTGGCGGCACTCGCTGACCACCGGCGAACCCTATAACATCGAATATCGCCTGCGCCATTTCGACGGGACTTACCGCTGGGTGCTCGGCCGCGCGCTGCCGATCCGCGACGACAATGGCACGATCACCCGCTGGTTCGGCACCTGCACCGATATTCAGGAACAGAAGATGGCGCTCGAGGAGCGCGAGGTGATCAGCCACGAGCTGTCGCACCGGATCAAGAACATCTTCGCGGTGATCTCGGGACTGATCTCGTTCGCGGCGCGCAGCACGCCGGGCTTCGCGCCGATCGCCACCGACCTGCGCGAGCGGATCACCGCGCTCGGGCGCGCGCATGATTTCGTGCGGCCGCACAGCCCGGCGTCGCGCCCGTCGGCGCAGCAGGACAGCCTGCATGGCCTGCTCGGCGAGCTGTTCGCTCCCTATCACCGCGGCGATGTGACGACGGTAAAGGTGGTCGGCGACGACATCGCGATCGACGACCGCTCGGCGACTCCACTGGCATTGCTGTTTCACGAGCTGGCGACCAACGCCACCAAGTATGGCGCGCTCTCCACCGCCGGCGTCGTCGAGCTGACGGTGACGCGCGGCGCCGAACGGGCGCAATTGCACTGGGTGGAGCGCGGTGGCCCGGCGGTGGTCGCGCCAGCACAGGGTGGCGGGTTCGGCAGCCAGCTGATCGAACTGTCCGCGGTGCGCCAGCTCGGTAGCACCGTTACGCGCGACTGGCGGCACGAGGGGCTGGTGGTGACGATCGAGGTGCCGATGGCGGCGTTCAGCCGCGAACATAACTGAACGCCGGTCGCGCCAGCTAAGGTAGGCTTAGCCCGCGCTCGGGCGGAGCATCACCAGATCGTCGTTGGCCGGAGCGAGCGGCTCGTCCGCGCCCTTGCTCGCCATCGCCGCGGCGGCGAGGATCGCGGCCTCGCTGAAGGGCTTACGGATATAACCGAGTGCACCATCGCCGCACGGATCGATCTGGGCGGGATTGGCGGTCACGAACACCACCTTGATGCCGAAATCGTCGGCCATCCGCCGCGCGATGCTCGGGCCGGTCGGGCCGTCGCGCAGGTTGACGTCGACGAAGGCGAAGGCGCAATCGGGCGCGGCCTTGATCGCGCTGGCGCTGTCGGCGGCGATGGCGGCTACCGTGTAGCCCGCGTCGATGAGGATCCGCTCAAGGTCGAGCGCCACAAATATCTCATCTTCGACAATCAGGGCAGTCTTGGTCATTGATGGTTCCGATTTGGTATGCGCAAACCCGCGCGCAGCCATTTTGTTCCCTAACGCCGCAGTAAGAACACCGCATGTTCCGCACGAAAATTGGCCGCGGCCGAGCTGGTGCGGCGGTCGCCGGAGAGGAACCAGCACTCTTCCACCACCACGCCGCGTGCCTTGAGGAAGGCACGGAAATCGTCGACCGTGACGTGGTGGATGTTGGGGGTGTCGAACCATTGTTCGGGCAGCAGCCGCGTCACCGGCATCCGCCCGCCCCACAATAGCGACACGCGCACCCGCCAATGCGCGAAATTGGGGAAGCTGACGAAGGCGCGCCGGCCGATCCGCAGCAGGTGATCGAGCACCACGTCTGGCGCGCGCGCGGTCTGCAGCGTCTGGCTGAGGATGGCGTAATCGAAGCTTGCGTCGGGATAGCCGGCAAGATCGACATCGGCATCGCCCTGGATCACCGACAGGCCGCGCGCGACCGCGGCGGCGACGTTGCCGGCGTCAATCTCCAGCCCGCGCGCGTCGGCCGCCTTGGTGTCGCGCAGCGCCGCCATCAGCGCGCCGTCACCGCAGCCGACATCGAGCACGCGTGCGTGCGGGGCGACGTGATCGGCGATGATCGCGAGATCGGGGCGCAGCGTTGGGGCGTTCATGCGGGCGCGTCGCGCAGCATCTGCGCGAAATCGGGTGCCATCCGCTCCATGAACCGATCGGGCCGGATCGGCGGGTGGAAGCCGAGCGCCGCATAGACGCCGTGCGCGTCTGCGGTGACCAAGGCGATGCGGCGGATGCCGGCGAACGCCGGATGATCGAGGAACCACGACACCATGCGTCGGCCGAGCCCCTGCCCGCGCACGCCCTCGTCCACCCAGACGTCGGCGAGCCAGGCGAAGGTGGCGTGATCGGTGATCATCCGCGCATAGCCGACCTGCTGACCGTCGCGATAAGCGCCAAGCGCGTGCGACCCCGCTGCGGCGCGCTCGACCAGCTCGCGCGCGATGCCGGGTGACCAATAGCTCGACGCCAGCCAAGCGTGGATCCGGTCGAACTGCAGCAAGGCATGATCGTCGGAGAGGAGGATCTCGGTCATCGGCTTGCCTTGAGGAAGCCGTCGACCACCCGGTTCATTTCCGGCGCCTCGAGCAGGAAGGCGTCATGGCCATAGGGGCTGGAGAGCTCGACGAAGCTGACCGCGGCGCCGGCGGCGTTGAGGGCGTGGACGATCGTGCGCGATTCGGCGGTAGGATAGAGCCAGTCGGTATCGAAGCTGACCAGGCAGAAACGCGCCGGGCTGGCGCGGAAGGCGTTGGCGAGCAGACCGCCATGCTCCTCGGCCAGATCGAAATAGTCCATCGCCCGGGTGATGTAGAGATAGGAATTGGCGTCAAACCGGTCGACGAAGCTAAGGCCCTGGTGGCGCAGGTAGCTTTCGACCTGGAAGTCGGCGTCGAAGCCGAAGCTTTTCGCCCCATCCAATTTGCCTGGCCGCGCCTGAAGGCGGCGGCCGAACTTCTCGGTGAGCCCCGCCTCGGACAGATAAGTGATGTGCGCGGCCATGCGCGCGACCGCGAGCCCGGCGGCGGGGGGTTCGCCGCCATAATAATCGCCGCCTGCCCAGGTGGGATCGGCCATGATCGCCTGGCGGCCGACCTCGTGGAAGGCGATGTTCTGCGCGGTGTGGCGCGCGGTGGAGGCGATCACCACCACCGCGCCGACCCGGGCGGGGAAGGTCGCCGGCCAGGACAGGGCCTGCATGCCGCCCATCGAGCCGCCGACCACCGCCTTCAGCCGCGCGACGCCGAGATGATCGAGCAGCATCGCTTGCGCCTTGACCATGTCGCGGATCGTGATCACCGGGAAGGTCATCGCATAGGCACGGCCCGTCGCGGGATCGATGCTCGCCGGCCCCGACGACCCCATGCAGCTGCCGAGCACGTTGGCGCAGATCACGAAATCGCGTGCCGGATCGATCGGCTTGCCCGGGCCCACCAGCCGCGTCCACCAGCCGGGCTTGCCGGTGCGCGGATGCGCCGAGGCGACATGCTGGTCGCCGGTCAGCGCATGGCAGATCAGGATCGCGTTGCCGCCGTCCGCGCTGAGCGTGCCATAGGTTTCATAGGCGATCTCGACCGGCGACAGCAGCATGCCGCCATCGAGGCGGAGCGGCCCCGGCAGCGTCACGTGGCGCGACAGGCCGAAGCGCTGGTCGTCAGTCATATCCGCCCGCTAGGACCCTCGCCTTGTCAACGCAAGCGCGCGGGGCGTAAGGCGCCGTGCCATGACCGCACATGCCGACGCGCCCGCCCCCAAACCCTGGATCCTCGGGATCGCGCCCTACGTGCCCGGGCGGGCGACCAGCGACGACGGCCGCAAGGTCGTCAAGCTCTCGTCCAACGAGAATCCCTTCGGCACCCCCGAAACGGCGCGCGAGGCCTATCGCTCCGCCGCCACCGAGCTCGAACGCTACCCCGATGCCGCGGCGACCGAGCTGCGCGCGCGCCTCGCCGATCACTACGGTATCGAGGCGGAACGGATCGTCTATGGCACCGGATCGGACGAGGTGCTCCACCTTGCCGCCGGCACCTTCGCCGGCCCCGGCGACGAGATCATCTTCGTCCGCTATGGTTTCGCCGTGTACGAGATCGCGACGCGGCGGGTTGGCGCCACCCCGGTGATCGCCGCCGACCGCGACTATGCCACCGATGTCGACACGATCCTTGCCGCCGTCACCGACAAGACGAGGGTGGTGTTCCTCGCCAACCCCAACAACCCGACCGGCACCTATACGCCCCGCGACGAGATCGCGCGGCTCCACGCCGGGCTGCCGCGCGACGTGCTGTTGGTGCTCGACCAGGCCTATACCGAATATCTCGATCCTGCGGACGACGACGGCGGGCTGGAGCTCGCGCGCAGCCAGCCCAACGTGCTGGTGACGCGGACCTTCTCCAAGATTTTCGGCCTTGCCTCCGAGCGGGTCGGCTGGGGCTATGGCGCGCCGGCGATCATCGACGCGATGCACCGGATCCGCGCACCGTTCGCGTTCGGCATCGGCGCGCAGCGCGCCGCGGTCGCCGCGCTGGCGGCGGCCGATTTCGTCACCCACAGCCGCGACCATAACCGCCAGTGGCGCGGCTGGTTCGCCGACCAGATCGCCAGCATGGCGCAGGCCGGGCTGCGCGCGGTGCCGAGCAAGGCCAATTTCGTGCTGGTGCTGTTCGAAGGCGCGCTGACCGGCGAGACCGCCTACCAGGCGCTGATGGCGGCGGGATTTGCGACCCGCTGGCTGCCGGGCCAGGGCCTGCCCCACGGATTGCGCATCACCATCGGCACCGAGAACGAGCTGCGCGCGGTGGTCGAGGTGCTGCGTACCGAGGTGGCGAAGGCGGAAGCGGGCCGAGCCTGATGCTGCCGTTCGCGCGGGTCACCATCATCGGGCTGGGGCTGATCGGCTCGTCGGTGGCGCGCGCGGTGCGCAGCGCGATGCCGACGGTGCGGCTGACCGGCTATGATGCCGATCCCGCGGTTCGCGAGACGGCAGTCAGGATCGAGCTTGCCGACGACGTCGCCGACAGCGCCGGCGCGGCGGTGATCGATGCCGATCTCGTCATCCTGTGTATCCCGGTCGGTGCCATGGGCGCGGTGGCGGCGGAGTTCGCCGCGGACCTGCCGGCCGAGGCGATCATCAGCGATGTAGGCAGCTGCAAAGCGGAGGTGGCAAGGATGCTGGCTGAGGCCCTACCAGGCGCGACGGTTATTCCGGCGCATCCGGTGGCCGGGACCGAGCAGAGCGGGCCCGAGGCGGGGTTTGCGACACTGTTTCACCACCGCTGGTGCATCGTCACCCCGCCCGAGGGCGCACCGCCCGCCGCGGTGGAGCGGGTTGCCGAATTCTGGCGGCGGCTGGGCGCGCAGGTGGAGCTGATGGCACCCGACCACCATGACCGCGTGCTCGCGATCACCAGCCATCTGCCGCATCTGATCGCCTATACGATCGTCGGCACCGCTAGCGACCTCGAGGAGGTCACCCAATCGGAGGTGATCAAATATTCCGCCGGCGGCTTTCGCGACTTTACCCGCATCGCCGCCTCCGACCCGACGATGTGGCGCGACGTGTTCCTCACCAACCGCGAGGCGGTGCTCGAGATGCTGCAGCGCTTTTCCGAGGACCTCAGCCAGCTCCAGCGGGCGATCCGCTGGGGCAAGGGCGATGAACTGTTCGAGCTGTTCACCCGCACCCGCGCGGTGCGGCGCTCGATCGTCGAGCAGGGCCAGGACGACGCGGCGGCCGATTTCGGGCGCGCGCACGACTGATCGCGCGCGCGGTCTCAGCGACGCTCAATCGAGCGCGTTGATCGCCGCGTGGACCCGGGTCTCGATCTCGTCGCGTGACAGCCTGGCCGGGATCTCGTCACCGATCCGGATCGTCACCACGCCCGGCCGCTTGGGCCCCGAGCGAGGCCATACCTCCCCCGTGTCGAGCGCGACCGGCACCACCGGCAGCCCCAGGGTGCGATAAAGACCGGCGAACCCCGCCTGGAGCGGCGGCCGTTCGCCGGGGCGCACCCGCGTGCCCTCGGGATAGATCAGGATCGAGCGGCCCTCGCCGGCCAGCGCCTTGGCCTCGCGCATCATGCTGCGCAGCGCCGCCGCCGACGCCTCGCGATCGGCGACGATCGAGCCGTAACGATAGGCCGCCCAGCCCCACATCGGCAGCTTCGACAGCTCGCGCTTGATCACCATCGCCGGGCCATGAAGCAGCAGTTGCAGCTCGAGCGTCTCAAACATCGCCTGATGCTTGGCGGCATAGAACACCGGATGATCGGCGGCGATCCCCTCGACGCGGACGGTGATGCCGAGGATAACGCGATTGAGGAAGCGGTGAAGCCGTGCCCAGACATGGGCGTGGCGGATCACCGCGGCGCGACCGAACAGCGCCGATACCGGGACGCTGGCGACGATCGGCACCGACAGGCCGTAGAAAATGAGGTTGAACACCCACGTACGCACCCAGGCGATCATGCGCCCACTCCGATCCATAAGGCGATCCGGCGCAGGATCAGCTTGTTATATTCGTTGACGAGGGTGCCGAGCCGCGGGGTGCCGGGCACGCCATCGCCGAGAATGACGACGCGCTTGCCGAGCGCGGCGGCTAGCTCCATCCGCGCCCGCGGCACGTGCCAATCCGAGGTGACCAGCCGCACCGTGCGATAATCGTGCGCCTTGACCCAGGCGGCGGTCTCCTCGGCATTGGAGCGGGTATCGACCGCATCGGCACCGAGATCGATGCAGCAGGCGAACAGCGCGGGCGCAGTGCGATATTCGCGAGCGAGATCGATCGGCGTGACGCCGGGCGCGACGCCGGTGACGAGCATCCGCCGCGCCTGGTGCGCGCGCAGCAAGGCGATGCCGCGATCGATCCGCCCGGGGCCGCCGGTGGGAACGACGATCGCATCGCTGGTCGATCCCTCCAGCGGCTGTGGCAGCAGCAGCATGAACAATGCGAAGCCGAGGCACCAGAGCAGCGCGAGCAAGCCGAACAGCCGCACGATCACAGCGTCCGCCTCAATGCCGCGAGCACCGCAACCCGCGCCGCGAGCGTCGCCATGATGACGAACAGCACCGGGATCAGCGCAAGCGCGATCCAGTCCGCCGGGGCGAGCGCGATGTTGCCGAGCAGCTCCGAGCCCAGCTGTGACAATTTGTCGCCGATGAAGGCGAGCACGCCGAGGCCGCCGAGCCCGCCGACCGCGCCGCCGACGGTGGCGTCGAGCGCGATCCGGCGCTGGAACAATCGAGCGACCTGGACATCGGTGGAGCCGAGCATGTGCATCACCTCGATCGTCGCGCGATGCGATTCAAGCCCGGCGCGCGCGGCGAGCACCACCACCGCCGAGGTGGCGGCGAGCATCAGCGCCACCAAGCCGGCGGCAAGCCAGGTGAGCGAGGTCATCAAGCCGGACACCGGCGACATCCAGCTGCCGTGGCGATCGACCCGCGCGGTGGCGCTGGTGGCATGGACGCGCGCGGCGACCCGGTCGACCGCGCCGGCATCCGCGAGATCGACATCGATCATCGCCGGCATCGGCAGCTCGGGATCGTCGCCGGCGTCCCCCAGCCACGGGCGCAGCAGACGGGTAAGGTCGGCGCGCGGCACCGGCGTCGCGCGGGTCACCTCGGGCATGGCGCGCAACCGGGCGACGACCTGGGTGGCGAGCGCCTCGCGCCGGGCGGGATCGCCCTCCACCAGCTGCACCGTCAGCCGCCCGGCGAGCTGACGCTTGAGCGCGCGCGCCGATTGCCGGGTGCCGAGGCCGAGCGCGGCGGCGAGCACGGTGAGGAACAGCATGATCGCCATCACCCAGGTCATCGCCCGCAGCCCGCCGGCCTCGTCCAGCACCCGGCGTTCGGCGGTGCTGCGTTCGCGATGGCGGCTCATGCGACGCCGCGGGGCGGCGGCGGGTAGCGCAGCGAGCCGGTGGGATCGAGCAGATGGCCCTTGTCGAGCCGCATCATCTGCGCGCCCGGCACGCGGTTGAGCAGATGGAAATCGTGGGTGGCGACGACCACGGTGGTGCCGAGCTTGTTGAGCGAATCGAACAGGTGGAGGAGGCGATCCGCCATCTCCGGATCGACGTTGCCGGTGGGCTCGTCGGCGACCAGCAGTTCGGGGCGGGCGATCACCGCGCGGGCGATGGCGACACGCTGCTGCTCGCCGCCGGACAGCGTCGCCGGGCGCGCCTGGGCGCGTTCGGCAAGCCCCACCCAGGCGAGCATCTCGCGCACCGGCTGCTCGATATCCTCCTCGGGCATGCCGGCGACGCGCAGCGGCAGCGCGATATTGTCCCAGGCGGACAGGTGCGGCACCAGCCGGAAATCCTGAAAGACGACGCCGATACGGCGGCGGAACCCCGGCAGGCGGGTGCGCGGCATGGTGACGGCATCCTCGCCGAACAGGCGGATGATGCCGCGGCTGGGGCGCTGGGCGAGGTAGAGCAATTTGAGCAACGAGGTCTTGCCGGCGCCGCTTGCGCCGGTGAGGAAATAGAAGGCGCCGCTGCCGAGCGTGAAGCTGATATCGGACAGGGTTTCCTGGCCGGTGCCATAGCGCAGCCCAACATTTTCGAACTGCACGATATTCGCCATGCGCGTCGACGCCGCCGCTCTTTGTTAGCCGTTGCCCCGCGATCAGCCTTCGCATGCACGGCGCGGCGCTTCAAGCGCGTCACGCGACGCTTGCCACGGACCGGGGCTACGTGCTTAGAATTGTGTTAAGATGGCCGCAGCTCCCGCCGGCCCGTTCCGTGAAGCGCCCGCATGATCCTCGAATGCCCAGAATGCAGCACTCGATATCTGGTGCCCGACAGCGCGATCGGGATCGAGGGCCGTACCGTGCGCTGCGCCAACTGCCGGCATAGCTGGTTCCAGGATCCGGCGCCGCTGCCGCCCCCGCCACCAGCCCCTGTGGCGCCGCTGCCCATGCCCGCCGACGCCAACGCCTATGCCGACGAGATCGCCGGCGATCTGGACGGCGAGGCGCCGTGGCAGCAGCCGGCGATGTTGTCGCGGCCCGCCGCGGTATCGCCGGTGGCCGAGGGGCCGATCATCACCCCCGATTACGAGGCGTTCTCGCAGCGCCCGGTGACGCGGCCACGCCGCAACACCCAGCGGCGATCGACGATCATCGCGGTGGTCGCTGGGCTGCTGATGCTGGCGGGCGTCGCCGCGATCCTGTGGGTCGGTGCGCCGGGGCTGCTGGCGCGGGTCGGCCTGCCGGTGGGCGCCGCCGAATCACCGCTGAGGATCAAGGACAATCCGATCGAGCGGCGCGAGCTGGAGAATGGCTCGGAACTGTTCGCGGTGAGCGGCCAGGTGACCAACCCCTCGGGCGAACGCCAGCGGGTGCCAGACATTCGCGCCGAGCTGCGCGATGGCCAGGGCCGGATGGTGTATAGCTGGACGATCAACCCGCAGCAGCGCACGCTGCCGCCGGGCGGATCGATGCTGTTCAATTCCGCCAAGCTCGACGTGCCGGCCAATTCCAAGCGGCTCGAGCTGAGCTTTGCCGGCGAAGACGCGCACTAAGAACGTTCGCGGCAGGTGATTGGCTACCGGTTGGTTGCTGATATTCATCAGGCAACCTGATGGTTGTGAACCGTAAGATATCCGTCGTTGCGGGCTAAGCCGCTGCCACGAGGCCGCGTTCACGTCGCATGGCTGTCCGATAAACACCGCGATGGCGTCGGCTATGCGGACGCAAGCACCGGTTTGTCGCTGATTTGCTGCCGTTCTTCTTTCTTGTCGAAAGGCGTTGCAGTGCCCGACCCGCTTTGCTAGTGGCCTGCGCCTGCCAGATACCGGGCTGCCCGGTGTTCTTATCACGTGCGGTCGTGGCGGAACTGGTAGACGCGCAACGTTGAGGTCGTTGTGGCCGAAAGGCCGTGGAAGTTCGAGTCTTCTCGACCGCACCAGATGATCCGGCAGGGGCTGATGCCCCTGCCTAGCCCCTCACAGATCCCGATCGTCGATTACATCGTCACCAGCGGCGCCGAGACGCGCCTGGCACGTCCGTTAGCGGCTGTCAGCAGCCGAGCACGCGGGCAAGGCTGGTGAGCGGCAGCGGGCTCGAAAAGCGGAAGCCACAGCGATCGTCGCGGACCCAGCAGATCGCGCCATAGATCGGACTGCCGACGGCCGCGAGCAGGATGCTGCCGGCCTGACCGGCCTGGAGCGGACGATCGGTGCGCAGTTTGACGCCGCCCGGCGAGATATCGAGCAGATCGACCGCCCAGCGTTCGGCGCCGATCCGCATCACCGCGCTGGCGGCGATGGCGAAGCGCGGCGCGCGCGCGACCAGGCCCTGCTCGTCGCGCAGGCAGAACACGCGCTCGACCTCCTGCGGTGCCGCAAACTCAACGCCGGCCTTGTAGCCGTCCACCCAGCGCACCGTCGCCGCCACCTCGGGCAGGCCGCGCATTTCGATCAGCAGCCGATCGCCGACTGCCGGTGCGGCGGTGAAGCGCGCCATCAGCCCGTGGGCGGAGATGTCATGGACCAGACAGGCCGAATCGCCCGCCCCCTGCCGCACCTTGCCGATCAGCAGCACGGTGGTGTGGCGGCGGTTCTCGCGACGATCCTCGATAGCGAGCTCGCTGGGCTGCTGCGGCGGCGTGGGCGGCGTGTAGCGCATCAGCATGATCAGGCGTGCCCGACCGGCAGCGTGTACTGGCCGGCGGCGCGCAGCATGCGGGCGCGGAACTTGACCCGCTGCCAGAAGGTGGCGTCTTCGACCCGCCATTGCGCGATCGCTTCGTCGACATAGGAATCGATCAGCGCCTCGGCGGCATGGGCACCAAGCCTGGCGAAGCGCGGCGCGAGCGCATCCACCGTGGCGGTGCTGGCGGCGATGATCGGCGAGAGGCTACCCAGCGGCATCGAGAGTCACTTTCCAAACAGCGCGCGGGTGGCGCCGCGCAGCGAGAGTTGATCGAACTTCATGCGCATCGTCACATACGGCCCCTGGCGGGTGTAGCGGTCGTCCTCGAAATCGCGGTCGCGGTAGCCGGCGATGTTGTAGCCGGCGCTGAGCCACATGTTCGGCGCCGGGGACACACCCACCGACGGGCCGCCGCTCCACGACCAGACCGCGCGATCCCAGGCGTGCTGGACCGAGCCGGCGAGACCGACATCGATGCGGCTGCCAAGATCGTGGCGCAGCTCGAAGCCGGTGACGTCGATGAAGCCATCGTAGATGTCGTCGGAGAACCGGCCCTTCACGTACTTGCTGCCGTAATAGACCGTCGCCTCGAGGCCATGGCCGAGACCCTCGGCACCGGTGCGGTAGTTGACCGCAAGGTTGTTGATGATCCGGCTGGTGACCTGGTCACCGAGCCCGCTGGCGGGGACGCCGAGCACGTTGCCGTCGGTGATGCCGGCGTCCGCGCTCTCCTGGCGGAGTTCGAGCCGCTCGAGCACCGACCAGTGGCTGTCGAGCGGACGCCAGGCCAGCGCCAGATCGGCCGAGGCGGAGAGCGCCGCTGCGCCGCTGGCCTGCTGGACGCGATAGGCCTTGATGCTCGAGGCGAGCGTCTTGCCCTCGCCGAGCGTCCGCAGGAAGCTGGTGGTGATGCCCCAGCGGTTCTGGATGTTGCCGTCGCGATATTCGAGGCGGCCGTTCCACGACCAGCGGTTGGCGCGATAGGTGGCGCCGACCGTCGCCGCGGTATAATCGCCGCCGCTGGTGTCGCCGTTGCCGGTGCTGCCGATGAAGCCGCCCGAGGCGACCGGCTGGAAGGCGTTGATCACCGCGCCCTTGGGGACGCTGCCGCGCACCGTGCTGCTGGCGTCGAGCGTGCCGTCCACCGTCCAATGCTTGCCGAGCGGCAGCGACTGGCTGAGGCCATATTGGGCATAGGTGCGGCCGCCATTCTCGCCGATCGCCTGCTGGTTGAGCGTGCTCATCAGCTTGGCGCCGCGCCAGGGGGCGACATCGAAGCCCAATTGCGTGGTGTGGGCGGTGTAATCCTGTCCGTCGGCGATCTCATAGCCGGCGAGCAGGCGGATGCCGGGCTTGACCCGCCAGGCGGCGTTGACCTGATGGCGGACCGGGAAATCGACCGAGCCCTTGTCGCCACCTGGGGCGAACTGGGTCTGGCCGGTGACCGTGACGCCGCCGCCGAACAGGCTCTTGCTGCCGCCAAGCGTGAGCAGGCGCGAATCGCGGTCGCCGCTGTCGAGCCCGCGGTCGGCGGCAAACTGCGCGCCGGCGAACAGCGTCGCGCCCTGGCGGCGATATTCAATCCGCGCCTCGCCCGCGGTGCGGGTGGCGTCGCTCGCCAGCATGTCCTGGTACCAGGCGGTGCCGGTGAGGCTGAGCGTGCCGGTGAGCGCGACGCGGCCGTCCAGGCCGAACTTGCGGGTGCCCGCCTCGACCAGATTCTGCTGGCCGACGCCGAAGACTGCGTCCTGCTGGCGGGCATAGACCAGCAGGTCGACGCCGCCGCCGTGATGCTGCGCCTCGGCGAGATAGGCGATGCCGTTGCCGATGCCCTGCTTGCCGCCGGTGGCGAACTCGCCGCGCAGCCGGGTCTCGCGGCCGAGCTGCACCTTGACGTCGCCGCCGACCACGGTGGCGTTGCCGGCGGTCTCGTCGCGGATCACCGAGGCGCCGACCTCGACCTTGCCGAGCTTGGCGGCGACGCGGCCGGCGGCGGCGAGCTTCTCGCTGCGGCCGCCCTCGACCTCGTAGTCGGCGACGATGAAGATCGGATTCTGGTTGGCGTCGCGGCTCAGCACCGGCTCGCGGAAGCGCACCGTGCCGAGATCGGTGTCGATGTCATAGTCGATGTGGCGGGTGAGCTGGGTCGAGGAGACGATCAGCTCCGAGCGGAAGCGGTTGCGAATTTCGATGCGCAGCTTGTCGCTGTTGGGGACGATGCCGCGCGACGCCAGCCGGTACGGACCGGACAGGCCGTTGCCCTGGATCTCGTCGCGCGCATAGAGCGTGTCGGTCTTGGCGGCAAAGCCGTTGGCGCGCAGCTTGCGGCCCTCATAAGCGGCCTTCACGCCGTTGAGGGTGCGGCTGTAGCGGGTCAGCTGGGTGTCGGTGAAGCCGGTCTCGAAATCGCCGAACAGCGCATAGAACTCGCGCCGCTCGAGACGCAGGTAGAGCTTGCGGCGGGTGGGCGCGTCATAGCCCTGGGCGCTGCCGTCGCCATAGACGGTGTAATAGCGATCGGGATCGATCGTGCCGAGCAGGCCGCGGTCGGGATCATAAGCGCGATCGCTGTCATAGGCGATCGTCATCAGCCACGAGCCCTTGACCCGGCCCTTGGCGTAGAAGGCGAGCTGGCCATCGGTGACGAGCTTGTTGCGCTGCGTCTTAGGCAAAGTGCGGCCGTGCTTGGAGAGCATGTCATAGCCCGCGGTGCCGGCGCCGAAGCCGACCACGACCCAGTCCTTCTGCGACGCCGCCAGCCAGGCGCGGATGTCGCTGGTGCGGACCTGCTGGTCTTCCTGCAGCGTCACCACGGCGTGGACCGCGCCGGCCTGGGTAGTCGGCTGCAGCGCGAGAAAGGCATAGCCCTCGTCGCCGACGACGCGGGTGGTGACCTCGGTCTTCTCGCGGCCGGCGAGCTGGCGGCCCTGCTGGAGCTCGGCCTCGATCGCGGCGGTATAGGGCTGATCGACCTTGAACGGGATCTGGGTGCCGGCGCGCACCGGCCGGCCGGCGGCATCGGTGATGCGCACCGCGACCAGCGGCCGGGTGAGGCCATCGGCAACCAGCCGGCTCTTGGCGAGATCCACCGTCGCGCGCACCGGCGCACCGGCATAATGGACGGTGCGATCGAGCGTGGCGACCACGGCGCCCGCGTTATCGAGCACGCGTGCCTGGAGGCGGTTGTCGCCGGCGACCAGCGGCAGGCCGGTCCATTTGGAGACGAGCACGCCCGCCTGTTCGCTGCCGTCGGTACCGTCGAAGTTCAGTGCCTCGGTCTGCTGCCCGTTGAGCGTCAGCGCGATGCGCGTGCCGGGCAGGTGCTTGATCGCGACGCGCAGCACCGGCGCGCGGGGATTGTAGTCGGTACCGGGGAACAGCCAGTCGGTGCCGGGAGTGGCGCCGGCGAGCCAGTCGCGATTGCCCGCGGCGACCGCATCGTCGAGCGCAACGACCGGCAATGCATCGGTTGCCAATGCCGTCTTGCCGGTGGGGCGCAGCTGGAAATCGACCCGCTTGAGCAGCCCGCCCTCGCCCTCGACAAAGCGCGAGATCGGGCTGCGCGCCTGGCGGGTATCGACGTCGCACGCGATCGGCTCGTAGCTCGCCGGCACGCTCGCAGTGTCGAGCTGGATGACGTGGCGGCCGGTGCGGACGCCTTCGATATGGTAGAGGCCGTCGCGATCGGTGACGACGAAGGTACCGTCTTCGAGCATCAGGCGGATACCGGCGATGCCCTTGCGCTTCTCGGCGGGATCGTTGCAATTTCCCTCCGAGACGCGGCCAATGATGGTCATTGCATCGGTGAACAGCAGCGGCCGCAGCCGTACCGAGGCGGCGGCCTCGTTGCTGGTGACGCCACCGTCGCCGAGCATCTGCGCGCGGTTGAGCGCTTCGCCGGTCGGCGCGCCAGGCGCGATCGTGACCACATAGCTGACCTCGACCGAGCCGTTGGCGGGAATGGTGCCGACCGGAAAATCGAGGTTGCGCGCATCGGCCGAGATCGCCGGCTCGCTGGCGCCGCGGGTGGAGCCGCGCTCGAAGCGCAGGCCGGTGGGCAGATAGTCGGTGAGGTGCAGCCCGGTCGCGGCGACGCTGTCGCGGTTGCTGACTTGGATGCGATACTGGATGAAGTCGCCCGGCGACGCCTCGCGCACCGATGCCGTCTTGGTCAGCAGCAGCGTGTTGTTGCCGGGGCGATCGAGCGGCACGTCGACATAGACGGGATCATCGACGACGGTGAGGTAGCCGCGGCCGTAGCTCGCGTCCTCGATCATATAGTTGCTGCCGTCGGGCGCCTTGAACGCGCGCAGCGTAGCGGCATCGACCACCGAGGGGGCGGTATAGCCGGCCGGCGGCACGATCTTGAGCGAATAACGGCCCGGCGCGGTGAACGGGAAGCGGTAGCGGCCGGGAATGACGTCGTAGCTGCGACCGCTGGCGTCGCTGACCGCCTGGCCGGTGATCATCGTCGACGGATAGCGGCTGACGCCATCGTCGCCATAGACGATCGCGGGCTGGCCATTCTCGTCGAGCAGCGTGACCTCGGCGCCGTCGACCACCTGGCCGGTGCGCGAATCGAACACGAAGCCGGCGGGATCGATCAGCAGGTCGATCGACGAGCCGAAGCTGTCTCCATTCTCGGTGAAGCTCAAGCGCAGATGGTCGCCGCGAGCAAGCTTGAGCGAACAAGGCGCCAGCGAGGCATCGCTGGTATCGTTGGCAGCAGGCACCGCGCCGGCGAACACGCCGGTGTCCGGGCCGGTTTCGAGCAGCGGCAGCTTGCCGGTCACGTCGCCGGTGTCGACGTTGACGGCGACCGTCTCGCGAACGGTCGGATCGCGGTTCTCGGCTTCGGCGTCGATCACCATGATCAGCGGCGAGGTGATGTCGATCGATTCGAGTTTGGGGCTGGCGGCGAGCAGCGCCTCGTCGACGGGCGCGGGCATGAACATCCGCGTCGCGGCGTCGCACTTGGCGCCGGCAGGCTCCATGCCGTTGGGGAGCAGGCGGAAGGTGAAGGTGGTCGGGCGCTTGGTGCGGGTGACGTCGAGCGCCACGGTGTTCGAGCGCACGCTCTGGTCGGCCCCGCCCGACGCATAGGTCAGGCTGGCGGTGTTCTCCACGCGCGTCGTCTGCGCGGCCGCGGCGGCGAGGCCACCGATACCGAGCAGGAGCGCGCCGAGACGCAGGAAGGGCCGGGGAAAAGGCATAAGGGTGACCTGTCCCGACGCGAGGGTACCCGCGCCGGGATCGGTTTTTTCCTGTTCTGCTGGACGGTTAGTTGATGGTGACGCGGAAGGCGGCCGCCACGGCGGTGCCACCGGCGAGCGTCGGGATCCGCGCCGTGACGGTCTTCGTCACCGCGTTGAACGCGCCCTGATAGGGACCGGTCGCCTGGGTGCCGTCGTCATTCTGCTGGAAGCCGTTGAGCACGCAGGCGCCGCCCACCGCCAAGCCGCCGATCGTCAGCGAATTGGCGACGTAAGTGGTGTTGGCGGGGATGACGTCGGTCAGCGCCACGTCGGATGCCGCGGTGCCGACGGTGCTGTTGTTGGCGACCAGGCAATATTGCACGGTCGCGCCCGGCAGGGCCTTGGGGTTGGCGATCAGGTTGACGGGATCGGTCAGCACCGTCGCGGTCTTGCTCACGGTCAGCGCGACATTGGTGACGGTGACCTGATAGGCGCCATAGGCCCAAGCCTGGCCGTTGCGCGCGATATCGAAGCCCAGCGTGCCATCATTGTCGTTGTCGGCGAACACGACGTCGACCTCGGCATCTTGGTTGATGGTGTTGAGCGGGGTCGGGATCAGTGCCGTGCCCTGCGTGCCCTGGGCACCGCCTGCCGCAACCGTGACGTCGAGGCCGACCGTCGCCATGGTCGGGGTCGGCGTGCCGCTCGCCGGGATGTCGCCGACGACGAACACCAGCCGCGACTGGTCCGCGGGCAGTTCGTCGATGAACGTCGCAACGTCGGTGGCGGGATTGTAGACCCCGTCACCATTGTCGACCACGATCTTGAGGTTGGCGAGATCGAAATTGTCGGTACCGGTGAGCAGGCCGAGCGGCACCAGCTGGCTGGTCGACAGCAGGAAATCCTGCGTGCCGTTGGTGTTGTTGGTGACCTGGAAGGTCGTCACCACACCGGCCTGACCGAGGTTGACCGAGGTGTTCGCCGACGAGGTGTTGATCACCGTCAGATTGACCTTGCGATCGACCACGAATGTCGCGGTGTTCGACTGTGCCGTTTGAGCGTTGCCGTTGACGGTGTAGCTCGCCTGCGCGGTGTTGGTGATGGTGGTGCCGGCGGCGGTGCCGGCCGGTCCGGGCGTGGTGGTCTGCGCCTGCGCAACCCCCGTCCCCGTCGTGATGAAGGCCGCCGTGGCCGCCCCGGCCATCAGCAGGCCGCGAGCCCCTGTTGAAAACATCGAAAATTACTCCTTGGATTACTGGTGTGCGTGCGGTGGGTGAGTGACCGGGAAGCGGATCATCGGAGGACGGCCTGGAACGCGAGTTCGCCCTTCGAACCGGCCGCTAACGGGCTGGAAAGGCGCCACCGGACGTGGGTGACATCGTCGAGTGTGGCGGGTCGCATGGCGCCGGCGGGCGTCTTCACGCTGAGACTGTTGAGCGTCGCGAAATGGCTGCCGTCGACGGACAGCTCGGGGCTCGCCGAGCCTGCCGCGGCGCCGCGATAGACCATGTTGCGCGGCACCGGATTGGCCAGCACCACACCACCGAGCGGCTGCGCGCCGCTGTTGCGATAATCGAGCACCACGACGACGCGGTCGCCGGGCGTGACGTTGGCGGCGCTCACCGCCTGGGTCTTGGTGGTGCCGTCGGCGGCGGCGACGCGCTTTTCGACCAGCATCTTGGTGGTGAGCTGGAGCGGGCCGGCGGCGAGCGCGGGCACGGCGACCGCCGCGAGCAGCGCGGCGACGAGGCAACGGGCGATCATGATGACACTCCTCATTGAATTTTGACCTGGAACTGGATGGTGCGGGTGCCGGCGGCGGCGATGTCGCCGAGCGTGACCGCGACGCCGGCGGCGCCGACGGTGCCGGGATCGGCGTCGGCAGCATCGGTGAGCACGGCGCCGTCGAGGCGCAGGCTGCCGGCGACATAGGTGGTGCCCACCGGGATGGGGTCGGCGACGCGAACGTTGGCCGTCGGGCCGACCAGCCGCGCCTCGAGCGTGTAGGTGATGATTGCATCGGTGATCGCCCGCGCCGAGCCGTCCGGCGCCGTCACGACCTGCGACTTGACGAGGCTCGGCGCGGCGCCGGTGGCGGCGAGCGGCACCGACACGGCCGCGCGCGCGCTGGTGGCGCCGGTGACCGCGTCGCCGCCGCTGTCGCCCTGCCCGGCGAACTGGGTGCCTTGCGGGCCGCTGCCGGTGATGGATTGAGCGGTGACCGTGACCGCGTTGGCGGTCACCGCCCCCTGCCCCGCGTCGACGACGACGAGCAACGACAGCGATGCGCCGGGCGCAAGCGCCGGCGTGACCCCGCCCGCCAGCACGGTATCGCGGGTGGCATCGAAGCGGCCGTCGCCATCGACGTCGATCGCGATCAGGCGAACGGTGGCGGAGGCATCGGACACGGTGGCGGCGACGGTGAACGCCTCCTGGCCGTTGCCGGCGTTGGTGAGCAGCACGGGGAGCACGTTGCCGGCGCCGGTGATGGCGACGCTGCCGCTGCCGACGCGGGCGAGCGTGACGTCGAGCCGCTCGGCGGTGATCAGCGAAACCGTGTTGGAGCGCAATGTGTTGCTGCCATCGAGGCGCAGCTCGGCGGTATTGTCGATCCGGGTGCCGGCGCTGGTCTCGGCGCGGGCAATGTTGGCGCCGCTGACCAGTACCAGCAGGACGAGCACGCAGCAGCAGGCACGCACCAGCGCCGACCACTGCTTGCTCTGTACACTGCCAATGATGCGCGAATACGCCAAAACATTCCCCGAGTTCGTGTCTCGAGGCTAAAATCGGCGGTTGTGCTTAAGTAAAAACTACGGAACCGTAATGACTTAAAAGATCAACTTGCACCCGTTTCGGGGACAAGATCCGATCATTGCCACAGCGGTTATCCAAGGCTCACGCCGAGGACGGACATGAGAGACGGATATATCGCGGGGCCGATTGCCCCACGGTTCGACGATAATGCCGTAAGGCTGACCCAATCGACATCGTATCTGATCCACCTCAGATCCGTTCGATCGGGAACCGAATCGCGAATCAGGCGTTGCTCGGCGCGCGCTCCTGAGCGCCCAAGCGCCGCAGATATTGGATGACCGCGGTCTGGCCAGTGTCGCTGAGCGAGATCTCCATGCGGCGGCGGTCGATCGGATCGATCACGCGGTCGATCAGTTTGAGCTTGTGGAGATGGTCGATCCAGCGCTGCGAGGTGGTGACAGGCGCATTGGCGCTGCCGACCAGCGTCTTCACGCTCATCGTCCGCCGCTCCTCATTGGCGACGAACAGCGCCAGCAGCATGTCCCACGCCGGTTCATGGAACAGTTCTGCGGGAAAATGGTCAAAGCGCGCCAGCCGTTGCGCCAGCAATTGCTTGGCCATCTGGCAGGGATCGCGGACCTCCCCGGTTACCGCGACACTCTGCGTCTCACTCGACAGTTGATCGGCTCTGTTGCCGAATTCAACGGCAATCGCCGACAACTGTGTGGTCAGATCCTTCACCAATCCGACGATCGTCTCTTCTGCCACCGCTTACTCCCAAAAGCGTTGCGTCAGGACTGTTGTCGTGACACCGCTCCGGACATAAAACAAGCACATCATTAGCTGTTCTCAACAAGATGGGCACATCGTGGGATTATCGCCACGTAACTTGTCCAAAACGAACCAAGTTGGCATCGAAAACGGGCGGCGGGAGCGGAGCGCGGCCGGAACCGGCGCTGCGCTCATCCCGCCTGATTTGATGTTCGACCCGTCGTGCCGCCTTGACGCTCGAGGGCGGCAAACCGACATAGCGTGGATGGATCAGCTCACCCTTTCCGAAGCCGAATGGCGCAAGCGGCTTACCCCCGCGCAATATCATGTGCTGCGCGAGGCCGGCACCGAACGTGCCTATGCCGGCGCGCTGACCGACAATAAGGCTGACGGCATCTATGCCTGTGCTGCCTGCCATCTCGACCTGTTCGACAGCGCCGACAAATATGACTCTGGTTCGGGCTGGCCGAGCTTCACCCAGCCGCTCGATCCCGAGGTGGTCAGCGACCATAGCGATACCAGCCACGGCATGACTCGCACCGAGACCCGCTGCGCGCGCTGCGACAGCCATCTCGGCCATGTCTTCCCCGATGGTCCGCCGCCAACCGGCCAGCGTTATTGCATGAACTCGATCTCGCTCGAGTTCCACGCGCGCAAGGCAGGCTGACCCTCGCGCCGGGCCGCTTGTGGCCCGGCCGGTTAGCGCGTATTCGCCGCCCTGTTCATGGCCCGCGCGCGCACCCCAGCTTCACCCCAGCGTTCCTCCCGCCCAGCGTCGCGCTGGCGCCGTCGGCTGATCGTCACCCTCCAGATCCTGATCGGGCTCGGCGTGCTGGCGCTCGGTGCGCTGGTGATCGCCGTCTACATCGCCAAGGCGCAGCTGCCGAGCTACGACCAGCTCAAATCCTCGCCCAACGGCCAGATGATCCGCGTCCATGCCGCCGACGGCACGGTGATCGTGTCGATGGGGCCGAGCTATGGCGAGTGGCTGGCGGGCGAACAGATCCCGACGGTGATGCGCGAGGCCACCGTTTCGGTGGAGGATCGCCGCTTCTACAGCCACCTCGGCGTCGACCCGATCGGCATCGCGCGATCGGTGATGATCCGCTACGAGCGCGGGCGCTGGATCCAGGGCGGCTCGACCATCACCCAGCAGCTCGCGCGCACCGTCTTCCTCAACAACCAGAAGAAGTTCGGCCGCAAGTTCCGCGAATGGATCCTCAGCCTCGCGCTCGAGCGCAAGTTCAGCAAGGACCAGATCCTCGAGCTCTACCTCAACAAGGTCTATTACGGCGGCGGCGCCTATGGCATCGATGCCGCCAGCCGCAAGTTCTTCGGCCATGGCGCCGATCACCTCAGCCTATCCGAAGCGGCGGTGATCGCGGGGCTGGTGAAGGCACCCTCCAACTATTCGCCGACCGCCGATGCCCAGGCCGCGGTCGGCCGCGCCGGCGTGGTGCTCGACACGATGGTGGAGAATGGCGTGATCAGCCGCGCCGAGGCCGATGCGGCCAACCCGCAGGCGCTGAAATTGGCGCCCGAGCCGCAGCAGAACAGCGTTCGCTATTTCACCGACTGGGCCCTGCCCCAGCTCGACACGCTGATCGACGAGACCCAGGCGCCGCTCGAGGTGTGGACCACGCTCGACCTCGGCATGCAGCGCCAGGCCGATGCCGCGGTGCGCGCCAACGCACCGGCCGGCGCGCAAGGCGCATTGGTGTCGCTTGATCGCGACGGCGCGGTCAAGGCGATGGTCGGCGGCAAGGACTATGTGTCGTCGATCTACAATCGCGCCACCCAGGCGGTCCGCCAGCCGGGCTCGTCGTTCAAGCTGTTCGTCTATCTCGCCGCGCTCGAGGCCGGCCACAAGCCCGAGGACAGCATCGTCGACGAGCCGGTGACGATCGACGGCTGGAGCCCGCGCAACGATTCGCGGCACAACAGCGGCCCGGTGTCGCTGCGCACCGCCTTTGCCTATTCGCTCAACACCGTCGCCGCCAAGCTCGGCCAGGAAGTGGGTTTCACCACCGTCGCCGACATGGCGCGCCGCTTCGGCATCACCACGCCGGTCAACACTCACCCATCGATGGTGCTCGGCACCTCCGAGGTGCGGCTGATCGACATGACGCGCGCCTTCGCCAGCGTCGCGCAAAAGGGCGTGGCGGTGACGCCGTACGGAATCACCCGGGTGACCGCGAATGGCCAGACCATCTACACCCATGAGGTGGATCGCAGCCATGTGCTGGTCGCGCCCTATGTCGCCGCCGAGATGACCGACCTGCTGCAGACCGCGGTCAACACCGGTACCGGGCGCGAGGCGCAGATCGGCCGGCCGGTCGCGGGCAAGACCGGCACCACCACTTCGTCGAAGGATGGCTGGTTCCTCGGCTTCTCGAGCGGGCTTACCACCGGCGTGTGGATGGGCCGCGACGACGCCCGGCCGATCGCCGGGCTGCACGGCGGCACCGCCCCTGCCCGCGCCTTTGCCGCGTTCATGAAGCCTGCCACCGCCAACCGCCCAATCGAGCAGTTCGAGACCCAGGTGACGCTGCCCGAATGGCAGCTCGAGCCCGACGAGCAGAGCTATTTCGGCGCGCCGGATAATGGCAGCAGCATGGTCGACGAGGATGGCAATCCGATCGAGCAGGCGACGCCGACCTTGCCGCGCCCGGACGGCGCCGATGGCGAGCAGCCGACGCAGACCAACACCCCGCCGCAGCAGCAGCTCGACGATCTGATCGACCGCGTCACCGGCCGCGATGCGCCGCGTGAGCCGCTGGCTGCCGGTCGTCAGCCTGTCCAGCGCGACGAGCGGCCGCGCGATCTACAGTCCGGCCGCCAGCCGCCGCGGGACTCGCGCGACCGCAACCGCGATGATCAGGACGACCGCCCGACCCAGTGAAGCCCAGCGCCGTGACTGCGCAGCCAGGCACGCGCAGGGGTCGGATCGGCGCCGTAGAGCTCCGCGACCAAGGCGTGGAAGGCGGCGGAGTGGTTCATGTGGACGCGGTGCGCGACCTCATGCGCGACGGTCGCGCGCCGCACCCAGCCGGGCGCGAGGATCAGCCGCCAGCTATAGCGGATGATGCCGCTCGACGCGCAGCTGCCCCACCGCCCCTTGGCATCGCCGATCGCGACCCGGCTGACGGTGACCCCTGCCCTTGTTGCATATTCCGCCGTTTCAGCAGTGAGCAGCGCCAGCGCCTGCCGCTTGAGCCAGGCATCGACGCGGCGCGGCAGCGTCTCCACCGGACCGGACAGCGACAGCGTGCCCGGCCCGTGCTCGACCCGGCGGCTCGACCCCGGCACCCAGCCGATCGTCAGCAGCTCGTCGGCAACGGTGAGCGTCATGCCGGGCGCAAAGGGTTGCGGTTGCGGCAGGTGCGCGCGCTGTTCGGCGAGCCAATCGGCCTTGCCCTGTGCCCAGGCGAGCGCGGGCTTCAGCGCGGCACGGCGCGGCAGCACCAGTTTGGCGCGACCGCTGGCGGGATCGAGCGTCAGGCGGATGCGTCGTGCGGTGGGATGACGGACGATCTCGAGATCGGTCACGCCGCCGCGCTCACAGCTCGCGATCGACGATGTGGTTCTCGAAGTCGCCGACGTCATCCTCGCTGACGGTCCAGCCGCGCACCGACTGCTTGGCCTGGTGGACGCTCTCGCGGTCGCCGGACACGAGATAATGCCAGTCGGGCAGCGGCTCGCCGGCGGCGCGAAGACGGTAGGCGCAGGTGCTCGGCAGCCAATCAATGGTACGGACGTTCTTCATCGTCAGCCGCACGCATTCGGGGACATAGGCGTGGCGGTGACGGTAATCGGAGCAGAAGCCGGTGCGGCGATCGAGCAGGCGGCAGGCGATGTTGGTAGGCACCAGCTCGCCGGTGTCCTCGTCCTCGAGCTTGTGGATGCAGCATTTGCCACAGCCGTCGCACAATGCCTCCCACTGGCCGCGGTCGAGCTGCTCGATGGGCAGCTCCCAGAATTTGCTCATGATGCCCAATGCTTGATCTCGGCGGCCACGGCCTGTGGCCCCTGTTCGGTGGGCAGCAGCGCCAGCGGCCGCCCCTCGGGACTCATCAGATAGGCCTGCCGGCTGTGGTTCACCAGATAGCCGCCGCCCGGCGATGCATCGCCCTTGGCGGCATAGACCGCATATTCCTTGGTGACCCGCGCGATCTCGGCGGCCGATCCGGTCAGCCCGACCATGCGCGGATGGAAGGCGGCGACGAACTGCTTGAGCACCGACGGGGTATCGCGCGTCGGATCAACGCTGACGAACACCGGCACGACCCGCTTAGCCAAGCCAGGATCGCTCTTGTCGAGCTGGCCGAGCGCGGTGCCGATGACCTGCAGATCGGTCGGGCAGACGTCGGGGCAGAAGGTGTAGCCGAAGTACATGATCCGGTAGCGGCCCGCGAAGGTTCGATCGCTTACGGCATGGCCGTCCTGGTCGATCAGCGTGAACGGTCCGCCGATTGCGGCGCCGGCGAGCGGCGGCTGTTCGGCCGGCGTCGAACCACGGCTGCAGGCGACGAGCAACACCGCGGCAACAAGCATGAGGCAGGAACGAAAGTTCATGACCGCGCCAGCCTTGATCTGTTACCGACGGCCACGCAAGCACCCGTTCCCCGCGAGGATAATCGATGTTCCGCCAGCGCTTCCTGATCGCCCTCACCCTGGCCCCACTGGCGTTGCCGGCGGTGGTCGCCCCCGCCGCCGCGCAGCAGCAGTCGGAAGGCTATAAATTCCTTCAGGCGGTCGACAAGGAGGATGGCAAGGTCGTCACCACCATGATCGAAACGCCCGGCAGCACGATCATCAACACCAAACAGGTGACCGGGGGCAAAGGCGCGCTTCACCTGCTGGTGTCGCATTCCAACTCGCTGTTCTTCCAATATCTGCTGCAGAAGGGCGCCGATCCCAACATCCGCGACAGCGCCGGCAACACCCCGCTGATCCTCGCCGCCCAGGCGGGCCGCGAGGATCTGGTGCAGCTGCTGCTGGCCTATAAGGCCAACATCAACCTCGGCAACTCGGCCGGCCAGACGCCGCTGATCGTCGCCGTCAACAACCGTGACGCGGCGGTGACGCGGCTACTGATCGACAAGGGCGCCGATCCCGATCAGACCGACAACCTCGCCGGCCTGTCGGCGCGCGCCTATGCCACCCGCGACAATCGCAACCCGGTGATCACCGCGCTGTTCGCGGATTTGCCGAAGAAGGCCAAGCGCCAGGTCTCCGGGCCGAAATTCTAGATCGATCTAGATCGCCAGCGCGTCGGGATCGGTGAGCCCCACTACCCGGCGCGCGGCGCGGCGCGCAAAGGCGAGCGTGCAGCGCTTGCGGACATGGGCGGCGAGCGGCACGGTGTGCGCCTCGCGCAGGATCGCGGCATCGTAGCGATCGGCGACGATTACCCCGGTACGCTCGGGCAGGAAGGCAGCGCCATCGAGTGGCGCGGTGTCGAAGCCGGCCGGCACCGCCCAGAAATAGCGGTCGCAATGGGCAAGATAGTCGGGCCATTTACCGTCGCCGAGCAGATCGGCGCGCGATACCTTGATCTCGACGATGACGAGCTGGCCGCGCGCATCGAGCGCCATCAGATCGGCACGGCGACCGCCATCCAGCGGCACCTCCGCGATCGCGGTGATATCGTGGCGGAGCAACATCCGCGTCACCCCGCGGGCGACATCGGCCGCGCACAGCAGCGGATTGTCCCCATCCAAACAAGAAGCCGGCGCCACGTCTAGCATGGCGCCGGCATAGAACATTCAGCGAACAGGGCAAGCCTGCTCGTCGCCGTTTCAGCGATAGAAGACGTGGTTGCCGATCGCGGCAATCTTGACGACGCTGCCACCCGGGCGACGGTTCGGCGTGTTGAAGTACAGCGCCTTGGGGGCCGGGCTGTCCCAGGCCGCGGCAAGCGCGACCTTGGCGACGGCGATCGCGGTGCGATAGCTGGCACGCTGCTGATCGATGCTGGGGATCTGGCCGCCGCGGACGAAGCTGAACTGGCCGCGCTGGGTGACCACCGAGCAGACGTCCTTGGGGAAGCGGCCCGACTTGGAACGGTTGATGATCACGTTAGCGACCGCGAGCTGGCCGGCGAGCGGCTCGCCCTTGGATTCGAAATAGACCGCGCCGGCGAGGCAGCGGACGGCGTCGTCGGCATCATCCGCCTGCTGGGCGGCGACGGCATCGGCGAGGGTATGGAAATCGTCGCTCTCGGCCAGGGCCGGCTCGACCACAGCGTCCTGCGGCGTGACGCTCGCATCGGGCTGGGGAACAACGGCGGGGGTGAGGGTGTTATTGTCGGGCAGGATCGCTGCAGGAAAGATCGAAGCAACGGCGCTTTGAGCGGTGATCGCGGTGCGATCGAGGTCCGAAGCCTTGCTGGGCGAGCTGGTGCCAATGAGCCCGGCCAAAGAAAAGGTCATCACCGCAATCGTCGCGGCGCGCTGCAAAACGGTCATCTACTTGATCATTATGCGGTTGGACCACGGACCCGATCGCCAGGCGATCGTCCGGGCATCCCCCCGACTGCGTCACCGACCCGGATCGCACCCAGGCAACGGCACAACGCTTATTCAACGTGCGTTCACCCTTTGCGGGGCAGCCTTTGGGTGTCAATCGACGAGGATTGTTTCAGCGGCGAACCGTTCGGCGTCTGCGATGTCCAGTTCAATTACCCATAGATCGGGGTCGCGCGACCGGCGGCGGCGCCAATAATCCTCCACGCTTGGCCCGGAGTCGCCGGGGGCGGAGTCGATCAGCACCACCCGGCCGTCCGGGCCGATTCCGCGTTCGACCAGGCGCGGCGGCCCGGCACGATCGTCGAGCAGGATCAGGATCGCGCCGCCCTCGGCGTCGCCCCTAGCGCGGACCACGGCGAGGCCGCCGGCATCGTTGACCCGGCGCAGCATCGCGGACACCAGCATGCCGCTCGGCAGCCGATCGCTCACGACGCGCGGTAGCCCGGCAGGCCGGACAACGCGATCTGCGAGCGCATGAAGGTGCCGGTGCCGCGCGCGGCCTCTTCGCCGTCGGCGTCGATCAACCGCGCATCGGCGACGAATACGCGGCGCTTGCCGCTGATCCAGCGCCCCTCGGCGATCACCGGGCCGGCCTTGAGCGGCCGCGTCAGCAGCAGATTGAACGCGGTGGTGAGCAGGAAACGATCGGTGACCAGGCTGTTGGCCGCGTAGAAGGCGGCATCGTCGAGCATCTTGAAATAGCTGGTGCCATGCACCGCGCCGGCGGCGTGGAAATGACGCTCGTCGAGCTGGAAATGGATGCGCGCCACCCCCGCCGACACGATCTCTAGCCGCGACTCGAACAGCCGATTGATCGGCGCGGCGGCATAGAGCGATTCGAGCGCGCGGAAATGTGCGGTGGCGCCGTCGCCGGCGGCAGTATCAGGCGGCATCGCGCGCCGCATCGGCCGAGAATAGCGCATAAAGCGCATCGGGCGAGCCCGCGCCGCGCAGCTTGGCCAGGAACGGCCGATCGCGCATCCGCCGCGACACCCGGGCGAGCGCTTTCAGATGATCGGCGCCGGCCGCGGTTGGCGACAGCAGCATGAACACGAGGTCAACCGGGAGATCGTCCACCGCGTCAAACTCGATCGGCTGGGCGAGGCGCACGAACACCCCCGCCACCGCGGCCAGGCCGTCGAGCTTGGCATGGGGGATGGCGACGCCGCCGCCGAAGCCGGTGGAGCCGAGCTTCTCGCGCGCGGCGAGTCGCTCGGCGACCAGCTTGGGGTCGGCCCCCAGCGTCTCGGCCGCGGTGGTGGCGAGTTGCTGGAACAGGTTCTTCTTGTTGGCCGCGGCGACGTCCTTGAGCACCCCCTCGGGTCGCAGCAGATCGCTTAAATCGTGCATTCGTCACTCGCGAGAGACCCGCCGGGCTCCTCGCGAGTCCGGCGGGCAGAAGGATCAGCTGGCGCTGGGCATGCGTTGCGGCTCCACCCAGCCGATGGTGCCGTCGCCGCGGCGATAGACCATATTGTAGGTGCCCGTCCCCGAATTCTTGAACAACAGCGCGGCGGTGTTGCGCAGATCGAGCATCATCACCGCATCCGAGACGCTGGCATCGGGAATGTCGACGCGGGTCTCGGCGATGATCAGCGGGGCATCGCCCACGTCCTCCTCGGTGACCTGCTCCTGGAACAGCGTGTAGCCGGCATTGTCATAGCCGATGCTCTCGGCCATCTCGATCGCCTGATCGGCGTTGCGATCCTTGAGGCGGCGCATGTAGCGGCGCAGCTGCTTTTCGATCTTGTCGGCGGCGCCGTCGAAGGCGAGATGCGCGTCCTGCGCCTCGTGATGCCCCTTGAGCACCAGACCCTTCATGACATGGGCGACGATATCGCATTTGAATCCGACATCATGCGGACCCTTGCCGAAGGTGGCTTCGGCAGAGATGGTCCGACTGAAATACTTGTCGGCGATACCCTGAAGCCGGTCGCTCACATGATCCTTGAGCGCGTCGCCGGGTGCGACCTGATGACCAGAGATCCGGATATCCATTTCATTCTCCTTGGCTTTGGGCGGCACCTATTGGCCTCGCCCAGATGGCGTTATCCGAACGCCTCGACCCCCCACAGTGGATCCTCCAACTTCGAAACAAATGCCGCATGCGCTGCCCGTTCCGCGGCAGACGGAGCGAAAACGCGCGGTGGACGGACGCGGCTCGGCCCGCGCCGGCTGGTCTGCAGCGCGTTTGCCACCACCCGATCGCTGACCAGCCCGAGCCCGATCTGGCGGCCGCCCATCAGCTCCACATAGACCTGGGCGAGCAATTGCGCGTCTAGCAGCGCGCCGTGGAGCACGCGATGGCTGCGGTCGACGCCAAACCGCGAGCACAAGGCATCGAGGCTGTGCTTGGCGCCGGGATGGCGGGTGCGGGCGATCTGCAGCGTGTCGACGAACCGCGTCTTGGTGCAGATCGGCGCGCGGCCGCAGCGGGTCAGCTCGCCGTTGAGGAAGGCGAAGTCGAAGCTCGCATTGTGCGCGATCAGCGGCGCATCGCCGAGGAAGTCGACCAGCTCGTGGACGGCATCGGCGAACAGCGGCTTGTCCGCGAGGAACGCCTCGGACAGGCCGTGCACCGCAAACGCCTCCTGGGGCATGCCACGCTCGGGGTGGTAATAAGCGTGGAAGGTGATGCCGGTTTCGCAGCGGTTGACCATCTCGACGCAGCCGATCTCGACCAATCGGTCGCCGCCGGGGAAGCTCAGGCCGGTGGTTTCGGTGTCGAAGACGATCTCGCGCATCCAGCCTCTATCCGCCTGCCGCCGGGGTTAGGCAAGCGATCAGGCGGCGCACCGCATCGCGGGTGTCGTCGAGCGGGACGTCGGTGGCGATCACCCAGTCGGCGCGGGCGCGCTTGTCGGCATCGGGCAGCTGGCGGGCGAGGATGGCGGCAAACTTGGCCTCGGTCATGCCGGGGCGGGCGAGGACGCGGGCGCGCTGGACTGGGGCGGCGGCGGAGACCACCGCGACCGTGTCGACCAGGCGATCGCCGCCGGTCTCGAACAAGAGCGGGATGTCGAACACCACCAGCGCCGCCGTGGCATGGGCGGCGAGGAAGGCGGCGCGCTCCTGGGTGACGGCGGGGTGGACGATGGCCTCGAGCCGCGCCATCGCGGCATCGTCGGCGAGCACCCGGGCGGCAAGGGCAGGGCGATCAACCCCGGCACCGCCGGTGGTGCCAGGGAAGGCGGCCTCGATCGCGGCCACCACCGCGCCGCCGGGACCCTGGAGGCGGTGGACAGCGGCGTCGGCGTCGAACACCGGGACGCCCTCGGCCGCGATCATCCCCGCCACCGTCGACTTGCCCATGCCGATCGAGCCGGTGAGGCCGAGGATCGCAGGGCGGCCGGCGGAACCGGTCATGCCACCAGCAGGTCGCGCAACTCGTCGTCGCGGTCGCGCGGGGGTTCGGCGCCGAAGAACAGCTCAAAGGCGAGCGCGGCCTGGCCGACCAGCATCTCGAGGCCATCCACCGTCTCGAGATCGCGGGCGCGCGCCGCGGCAAGCAGCGGGGTCTCCAAGGGCGCGTAGACGATGTCGTAGACCAGGCTATCTTCGCTAAGTTCGCGCATATCGACGTCGAGCGGGGGCTGGCCGACCATGCCGAGCGTGCTGGCGTTGACCAGCAGCGCCGAGGGCGGGACCACCGGGGTGAGCGGCAGCGCCTGGCCCTTGAGCCCGAACGCCGACAACAAAGCCATGGCTTTCAAGGGGTTACGGTTCATCACCGTGACCGGGCCGACGCCAAGGCGGGAGAGGGCGAAGAGGATCGCGCGCGCGGCGCCGCCGGCCCCGATCACCGTCACCGGCTTGCCCGCCCAATCGAAGCCGGCGATCGGCGCGTAGAAGCCGCCGGCATCGGTGTTGGTGCCGACCAGCGCGCCATCCTCGGCGCGGATCACGGTGTTGATCGCGCCGATGCTGGCGCGGACGTCGCCGCGATCCTCGACATGATCGAGCGCGGCGATCTTGTGGGGAACGGTGATGTTGCAGCCGCGCCAGGCCGGATCGTCGCGCCGCGCGGCGAAATAGGCCGGCAGCTCGTCGGCGGTGACATGGGTCTTGCGATACTCGGCATCGATGCCGAGTGCGTCGAGCCAGAAGCCGTGGATCAGCGGCGACTTGGATTGGGCGATCGGATCGCCGATCACCTCGGCATAAGGCCGGACGGGGAGGGTGGTCATGACGGGATCACTTCGCGAAGACGGAGATAATCGAGGACGTTGAGCAATGGCAGGCCGAGCACGGTGAACTGGCTGCCGTCGATGCGGGTGAACAGCTGCGCGCCCGGGCCCTCGATGCGGAAACAGCCGACGCAGCCCGCGATCGCGGGCCATTCGGCATCGAGATAGGTCTGGATGAAGGCCGGCGATAGCGAGCGGACGTGAAGCTTGGCGGCCTCGACATGGCGCCAGACCGCGGCGCCGCCCTCGGCGATCACCGCGGCGCTCCACAGCTCGACGCGGGTGCCGCTCATCCGCGCGAGATGGTCGGCGGCCTGGTCGCGGCTTTCGGGCTTGTCGAGCAGGGTGCCGTCGGCGAGCGCGACGATGCTGTCGCTGCCGAGCACCAGCGCCTGCGGCGCGCGCGCCGAGACCTTGAGCGCCTTCAGCTCGGCAAGCGCGTCGGCGAGATCGCGCGGGCGGAGGCCGGCGAGGCTGTGCTTGGCGGCCTCCTCGTCGACGCCGGCGGCGACCGCGTCAAACGGCACCCCGGCGGCGGTGAGCATGGCGCGGCGCGAGGCGCTTTGCGAGGCGAGGATGAAGGAGATGTTCATGCGACTACCGTTGCCCGGTCATCGCGGAGAGCCCGGACGATAGGGGAGGGGGATATCTGGCGAACTCGGCTCATACGCCGGCGAGCTCGCTGCGGCGCTGGTTGGCGAGCGCGGTGATCGCCGCGGCGGTTTCCTCGATCGAGCGGCGGGTGACATCGATCACCGGCCAGCCATTGTCGGCAAACATCCGGCGAGCGAAGGCGATCTCGCGGGTGACGGCCTCCTGCTCGACATAAGGGGTGTCGGGCTGCTGGTTGAGCGACAGCAGCCGGTTGCGGCGGACCTGGATCAGCCGATCGGCGCTGGTGGTGAGGCCGACGACCAGCGGCTTTCTGAGCGTGAACAGCACCGGCGGCGGCGGGCTTTCGACCACGATCGGGATGTTCGCGGTCTTCCAGCCGCGGTTGGCGAGATAGATGGAGGTCGGCGTCTTCGACGAGCGCGACACGCCGGCGAGCACGATATCGGCCTCTTCCCAGTCCTCCGACGCGATGCCGTCGTCATGGGCGATGGTCCATTGGATGGCATCGACCCGCGCGAAATAGGCGGCGTCGAGAACGTGCTGGCGGCCGGGCCGCGCCTTGGCCTGCTGGCCGAGCAGCCCCGACAGCGCATCGTTGACTGTATCGAGCGGGGCGACCGAGGGCAGGCCGAGCGCGGCGCAGCGCTGCTCGAGGATGCGGCGGTTGGCGGTGTTGACGAGCGTGAAGATCACCAGCCCGGGGTTCTGCGCGATCTCCTGGAGGATGCGCTCGAGATGCGCCTCGGTGCGCACCATCGGCCAGAAATGGCGGACCGTCTCGACGTCGTCATATTGGGCGAGCGCGGCCTTGGCGATGTTCTCCAGCGTCTCGCCGGTGGAATCCGAGAGCAAGTGCAGATGGAGCCGCATCATCGCCGCCTGTCCGGCGCCGCGACCGCCTGGCTGGACCGTTCTGTGGATAACATGCGGAGAAGGGCTAGCGTAACTCGGCTCCCCCGCCAAGCGACGGAGACGGCGTTGATAACTGCCCTTCTATCCACAATCCCGCGCACAGCCCGCGCGTTCATCCACAGCCTGTGGATAACGGGGATAGCGAATCCCGAATCGGAGGGGTTCCGCCGCTCCTTGCCGGTCAAGCTGTTGGTGATTACGGGACAGATGACTTTACCCCGGCATCCACGTGCCAATCACTACAACATCCTCTTTTGAATCTTCTTTATATAGGAAGAAGGGCGCTGACCGACCGTCTCTCCACACCCGTTGCCGGCCCGCTTGTCGCCCCCCTTGTCGCTGACAAGGAAGGGGGCGATCAGGGCATGCCCGTGGCGCCGCTGCTCGCGACCCTCAAGGGCCAGCGCCAGGCGGTGCCGCCGCTGTGGCTGATGCGCCAAGCCGGGCGCTACCTGCCCGAGTATCGCGCTTTGCGGGCGGAGAAGGGCGGCTTCCTCGCGCTCGCCACCGATCCCGCGGCGGCGGCCGAGGTGACGCTGCAGCCGATCCGCCGCTTCGGCTTCGACGGCGCGATCCTGTTCTCCGACATCCTGATGGTACCCTGGGCGCTGGGCCAGGATCTGAGCTTTGGGGTGGGCGAGGGGCCGCGGCTCGAGCCGGCACTGGCCGGGCTCGAGATGGATCATGCCCTGGAAGCCCTTCAGCGCGTCCCTGAGCGGCTCGACCCGGTCTATGCGACCGTGGCGCGGGTGGCGGCGCATTTGGCCCTACAGACCACCTTCCTGGGCTTTGCCGGATCGCCGTGGACGGTCGCCACCTATATGGTCGCGGGCAGGGGATCGAAGGACCAGGGTGAGACCCGGCGCTACGCCTATCGCGACCCCGGCGCGTTCGCCGCGATCATCGCCGCGATCGTCGAACTGACGATCGAGTATCTCGCGCGCCAGATCGAGGCGGGCGTGCAGGCGGTGCAATTGTTCGACAGCTGGGCGGGGAGCCTTTCCCCGGCGCAGTTCGAACGCTGGGTGATCGCGCCCAATGCGGCGATCGTCGCCGGTCTGCGCGCGCGCTGCCCGGGGGCGTGCATCATCGGTTTCCCCAAGGGCGCGGGCGGCAAGCTGCCGGCCTATGCGCGCGAGACCGGGGTCGACGCGCTGGGGCTCGACGAGACGGTGGACCCGGTGTGGGCGAACGACATGCTGCCGACCGGCATGCCGGTGCAGGGCAATCTCGACCCGCTGGCGCTGATCGCCGGTGGCGCTGCGCTCGACGAGGCGATCGACCGGATCCTCGCCGCCTTCCCCGAGCGGCCGCACGTGTTCAACCTCGGCCATGGTATCTTGCCCGATACGCCGATCGCGCATGTCGAGGCGTTGATCGCGCGGGTACGCGGCGAGACGATGGGCGGAGCAGGGAGCAAATGGTGATGGAATGGCTGGCGGGCGCCTATCTGTGGATCGTCGCAGCGCATGTGATCTTCGTGATCTTCTGGATGGCGGGGCTGTTCATGTTGCCGCGCTATCTGGTCTATCACCAGGAGGCGCTGGCCGCCGGCCGCGTCGACGAGGCGACCTTGTGGGTGGAGCGCGAGACCAAGATCCGCGCGATCATCCTCACCCCGGCGATGATCGTGGTGTGGGTGCTGGGGCTGACGCTCGCCACCGTCGGCCATCACTGGCAGGAGGGCTGGCTCCACGCCAAGCTGCTCTTCGTGCTGCTGCTGTCGGGCTATCACGGCTGGGCGGTGGGCTATGCCAAGAAGCTCGCGCGCGGCGCGCCGACGCTCGATGGACGGAAGCTGCGGATGCTCAACGAGGTGCCGGCGCTGATGGTGACGCTGATCGTGGTGCTGGTGTTCGTGAAGCCGTTCTGACGAGTGGAGGTGACGCTCGCGCCACGTTCGTCACCCCAGCGAAAGCTGGGGTCTTGCACGATGGTGCGGGCAAGAGCCGCTTGATACCCCAGCGTTCGCTGGGGTGACGATGGGACGGGGCGGGGCACGGGTTACCGTGGCGCATCCGTCGCTAAGCGCTTGACGAAGCCGGCCGGGCTACTTACCTCCTGAACACGCGTAGAGCGGCGTCCTGCCGTTCCGCGTTCCTCTTCAGCTTATTGTCGCTGCGTTCCTTCGCCGACCAAGCTTACCCTCCCCCGACTATCCGCATCCGGAAATATCCATGCATCTCAAAGACTTAAAGAAAAAGACGCCCGCCGAACTGGTGAGCATGGCCGAAGAACTGGGGGTGGAGAGTGCGTCCACGCTCCGCAAGCAGGACCTGCTGTTCGCGATCCTCAAGGTTCAGGCCGAGAATGGCGACCAGATCTTCGGGCTCGGCACCATCGAGGTGCTGACCGACGGCTTCGGCTTCCTGCGCAGCCCCGAGGCCAATTACCTCGCCGGCCCCGACGACATCTATGTCTCGCCCAACCAGGTCCGCAAGCACGGCCTGCGTACCGGCGACACGGTCGAGGCCGAGATCCGCGGCCCCAAGGACGGCGAGCGCTATTTCGCGCTGACCAAGCTGGTCTCGGTCAATTTCGACGATCCCGACGCGGTGCGCCACCGGGTCAATTTCGACAACCTCACCCCGCTCTATCCCGAGCAGAAGCTCACCCTCGATCCGTTCGACCCGACCCAGAAGGACAAGTCGGCGCGGGTGATCGACATCATCTCCCCGCAGGGCAAGGGCCAGCGCACGCTGATCGTCGCGCCGCCGCGGGTCGGCAAGACGGTGATGCTGCAGAACATCGCCAAGGCGATCACCGACAATCACCCCGAGGTGTTCCTGATCGTGCTGCTGATCGACGAGCGGCCCGAGGAAGTCACCGACATGCAGCGCTCGGTAAAGGGCGAGGTCGTCTCCTCGACCTTCGACGAGCCGGCCACCCGCCACGTTGCGGTCGCCGAGATGGTGATCGAAAAGGCCAAGCGCCTGGTCGAGCACAAGAAGGACGTGGTGATCCTGCTCGATTCGATCACCCGCCTCGGCCGCGCCTACAACACCGTGGTGCCGTCGTCGGGCAAGGTGCTGACCGGTGGTGTCGACGCCAACGCGCTGCAGCGCCCGAAGCGCTTCTTCGGCGCCGCGCGCAACATCGAGGAGGGCGGCTCGCTGTCGATCATCGCCACCGCGCTGATCGATACCGGCAGCCGCATGGACGAGGTGATCTTCGAGGAGTTCAAGGGCACCGGTAACTCGGAAATCGTGCTCGACCGCAAGGTCGCCGACAAGCGCGTGTTCCCGGCGCTCGATGTCGGCAAGAGCGGCACCCGCAAGGAGGAGCTGCTGGTCGAGAAGGACAAGCTCTCCAAGATGTGGGTGCTGCGCCGCATCCTCATGCAGATGGGCACGATCGACTCGATGGAGTTCCTGCTCGACAAGATGAAGAACTCGAAGACCAACGAGGATTTCTTCGACTCCATGAACCAGTAAGACGCCGGCCGGCGCAGGCCGCCGGCCGTGTGACGAATGATGAACGGGGCAGCGGCCTCGTGATGACGGCGCGGGCGTTGCTCGCGCCGTTGTTGTAACGACCATCGAAGGGGCGTGGCGTCGCCCCTGACTGCCGGGAGCAACGCTTTTGACCATCCTCACCATGCTCGCCGCTGCCGCGGCGACCGTCAGCGGGCCGGGCTCGCCCGCCGAGATCTGGCAGCATATCGTCAGCGACTTTTCCAACCTCACCGATCCTGCCGCGCTTGCCGCGTTCGGCTCGGTGCTGATGATCGATCTCGTCCTCGCCGGCGACAATGCGATCGTTGTCGGCGCGCTGGCCGCCGGGCTGCCCGCCGAGCAGCGCAAGAAGGTGATCCTGATCGGCATCGGCGCGGCGCTGGTGCTGCGGATCTTTTTCGCGCTGATCGTCACCTGGCTGATGGGCATCGTCGGACTGATCTTCGCCGGCGGGCTGCTGCTGCTGTGGGTAAGCTGGAAGTTCTGGCGCGAGATCCGCGCCGGCGCGCATAGCCCGGGATCCGACGAGATCGCCGGCGACGAGCATACCGGGGTGACGGCGGCGCGCAGCCTCGCCGGCGCCGCCTGGGCGGTGACGATCGCCGATGTGTCGATGAGCCTCGACAACGTCCTCGCCGTCGCCGGCGCGGCGCGTGAGCATCCCGGCATCCTCGTGGTCGGGCTGCTGCTGTCGGTCGCGCTGATGGGGCTGGCGGCGAACTTTATCGCCCGGATCATCGATCGCCATCGCTGGATCGCTTATATCGGCCTCGCCGTGATCCTCTTCGTCGCGGGCAAGATGGTCTATGAGGGCTGGACGGGGACCGGGCAGACGCTGGGGATCGTCAGCCTGTTCGGCTGATCCCTTCCGCCCTTGCTGGAGCTGATGACGGCCCGCTCTCCCGCCAGGGGAGGGCGGGCCGTTTGGCGTGGCGGTGGTCCCGCTCGACGCGGCGGGCTATGCGGCGCCGAGCACGGCGGAAGGTGAGACGATGGACACGATCTTTGCGGTATCGAGCGGCCGGCCGCCTGCGGGAATCGCGGTGATCCGGATCAGCGGCGCCGGCGCGATTCCCGCGGCGACGCGGCTGGCGGGGAGCGTGCCGGCGCCGCGGGTCGCCGGGCTGCGGGCGCTGCGTGACCACGCGGGCGGCCTGCTCGATCGCGCGCTGGTGCTGGTGTTCCCCGGCCCAGCCAGCGCCACCGGCGAGGATCTCGCCGAGCTGCACTGCCATGGCGGCCAGGCAGTAGTCGCGGCGGTCGAGCGGGCGCTTGCCGCGCTGCCGGGGCTGCGGCGCGCCGAGCCTGGCGAGTTCACCCGGCGCGCGCTGATCAACGGCCGGATCGATCTCGCCGAGGCCGAGGGGCTCGCCGATCTACTCGGCGCCGAGACCGAGCGGCAGCGGCTCGCGGCGCTGAGCGCCGCCGAGGGGGTGGTCAGCCAGCAGGTGCGCGGGTGGATGGACCGGCTGGCGATGCTCGGCGCCGCGGTCGAGGCCGAGCTTGATTTTGCCGACGAGGATGATGTCGCGACCGGTGGTGGCGATCGGCTTGGCGAGGTGCGAGACGGGACGGCAGCGCTGGCGGCAGCGATCGCGGCGGTGCTCGACAACCCGCCGGTCGAGCGGTTGCGCGATGGCCTTAGCGTGGTGCTGGGCGGGCCGCCCAACAGTGGCAAGTCGACGCTGATCAATGCCCTCAGCCAGCGCGACGTCGCGATCGTATCACCGATCGCGGGGACGACGCGCGATCGGGTCGAGGCGGCGGTGACGCGCGGCGGGCTCGCTTATGTGCTGACCGATACCGCCGGGCTGACCGACACGGAGGATACCATCGAAGCGATCGGCGTCGACCGCGCCGAGGCGGCGATCGCGGCGGCGGACCTGCTGCTGTGGCTCGGCGACGATGCGCCACCGCGTGAGGCGATCTGGGTCCATGCCCGGGCGGATCAGCCGGGTCGCGCGGCGCTGCCGGCGGGTCGGGCCATCGCGGTAGCGGCGAACCACAGCGCAGATGTCGAGCGGCTGTGGGGGCTGATCGAGGCGGCGGCGACGGCGTTGCTGCCGCGGGTCGACGCGATCGTCCTGCACCAGCGCCAGCGCGATGCGGCGGCGGTCGCGGTCGCGCAATTACAGGATGCATCGGCGGACGCGCTGATCGTCGCCGAGCAGCTGCGGGCGAGCCGGGTGGCGCTGGGAACGATTCTCGGGCTGGATGCGACCGAGACAATGCTCGATGCGCTATTCAGACGGTTCTGCATCGGCAAGTGATGTTCCACGTGGAACATGCCGTGCCGGTGTTCCACGTGAAACAATTTTGACCGGACCCGCCGTGCGCGATAGGCGGCGATCATGTATGACGTGATAGTCGTCGGTGGAGGGCATGCCGGCACCGAAGCCGCCGCGGCGGCGGCACGCCGTGGCGCGGCCACCCTGCTGCTCAGCTTCGACCGTGCCCGGATCGGCGCGATGTCGTGCAACCCGGCGATCGGAGGGCTGGGCAAGGGCCATATCGTCCGCGAAGTCGACGCGTTCGACGGCCTGATCGGCCGGGCCGCCGACGCCGCGGCGATCCATTATCGCATGCTCAACCGCTCCAAGGGCGCGGCGGTGCAGGGGCCGCGGGTCCAGGCGGATCGTCGCCATTATGCCGCGGCGATCCAGCGCATGCTGGGCAAGCTGCCGACGCTGACGATCGGCGAAGGCGAGGCGGAGGCGCTGGTAATTGACCACGGCCGGGTGGCCGGCGTGATGCTCGCCGACGGCAGCCGGATCGCGGCGCGGAGCGTGGTGCTGGCGACCGGCACCTTCCTGGGCGCCAAGCTGTTCCGCGGTGACGAACGCGACGAGGGCGGGCGGATCGGCGAGCGGCCGGCGACGCAATTGGCCAGCCAATTGCGTGCGCTTGAGCTGCCGATGGCGCGGCTCAAGACCGGGACACCGCCGCGGCTGGATGGCCGTACGATCGACTGGGCGCGGCTCGCCGAGCAGCCATCCGACCCCGAGCCCTGGACGATGTCGCCGCTCACCGCGGCCCGGCCGCTGCCGAGCATCGCCTGCGCGATCACCCGCACCACCAAGGCGACGCATGATGTGATCCGCGCCGGTCTTGACCGGTCGCCGCTGTTCAGCGGCGCGATCGGAGCGCCGGGGCCGCGCTACTGCCCCTCGATCGAAGACAAGGTGCACCGCTTCGGCGACCGTGACGGGCACCAGATCTTCCTCGAACCCGAGGGGCTCGACGATCCACTGGTCTATCCCAATGGCCTGTCGACCTCGCTGCCGACCGACGTCCAGCAGGCGATGGTGGCGAGCATCGAGGGGCTGGAGCGGGCGGTGATCGCGGTCCCAGGCTATGCGGTCGAGTATGACTATCTCGACCCCCGAGCGCTGGATGCGACCATGGCGCTGCAGGCGTTGCCAGGGCTGTATTGCGCCGGGCAGCTTAACGGCACCACCGGTTATGAGGAAGCAGCAGGGCAGGGGCTGGTGGCGGGGCTCAACGCGGCCGCCCATGCCTGCGATCTGGCACCGGTGATCCTCGATCGGGCATCGAGCTATATCGGGGTGATGATCGACGACCTGGTGTTGCAGGGGGTGACCGAGCCCTATCGGATGCTGACCGCGCGCGCCGAATACCGGCTGTCGCTGCGCGCCGACAATGCCGAGACGCGGCTGGGACCGATTGCCGCTGCGGCAGGGTGCCTCAGCGCCGAGCGGCTCGCGCATCAGCAGCGTCGAAGCGACGGCTTGAAGGCCGTCCGCGCCGGGCTGGAGCAATCGCTGACTGCCTCGACCATCGCCGCGCGGGGCGGGCTAGTGACGCAGGACGGCAGCCGACGCACGGCGTTTGAGTGGCTCCGGACCAGCGGCATCGGTTTCGATCAGGTCGCCCCCGAAGGCGAGCATGACTGGCCGGCTGAGCTGATCGATGAGGTGGTGGAGGACGCCCGCTACGCACCCTATCTCGAACGTCAGGCCGAGGAGGTGGCGAAGATGCGCCGCGATGAGGCTGTGCCGTTGCCGGCTAATTTGCGCTTCGACGCAGTGCCTGGCCTGTCGTCGGAGATGATCGACCGGCTGTCGATCGCGCAGCCGGGCTCGCTCGCCGCGGCATCCCGGGTCCGCGGGATCACCCCCGCGGCCTTATCAGCCATCTATCTTTATACACAGCGCAAGGCGGCCGCATGACCGAACAGGACGCCCGCCAGTGGATCGTCGATCAGCATGGCGCCGAGCGAGCGGAGCGGGTGGAGCGCTTCCTGGCGCTGGTCACTGAGGAGAATGAGCAGCAGAATCTGATCGCGCCGTCGACGGTAGCGACGATCTGGCAACGTCATGCCTTGGACTCCGCGCAGCTGCTCACTCTGGCATCGGCAGGCGCCAAGAGTTGGATCGATGTCGGCACGGGGGGTGGTTTTCCCGGCATGATCGTCGCGCTGCTGTTTAACGGCAAGGTTGCGCTGGTCGAACCGCGGCGGCGCCGTGCTGACTTCCTCGAGCGCGCGGCGGATGCATGTGCGCTCACCAACGTGGCGATCTATGCGGCGAAGATCGAACAGGTCGACGCGATCGGCGATGTAATCTCGGCGCGGGCGGTCGCATCCGTCGAAAAGCTTTTGCAAGCGACCGCGCATTGCGCCACACTGGCAACACGATGGATCCTGCCGCGGGGGCGGCTTGATCCGGACCAGCTGAACAGCTTGAGATTCAACCGCCGCATGATGTTTCACGTGGAACACAGCCTGACGGATCCGGCCTCATCGATCCTGGTCGTGGAGAAGAAGCGATGACGTGCATTGCCGTGGCGAACCAGAAGGGCGGGGTGGGCAAGACCACCAGCGCGATCAATCTCGGCACCGCGCTTGCTGCGACCGGCAAGCGGGTGCTGCTGATCGACCTCGATCCGCAGGGCAATGCCTCGACGGGTCTCGGCATCGGCCATAACCAGCGCCAGCAATCGAGCTATCACGTGCTGCTCGGCGAGGCCGAGGTCGACGATGCGGTGATGCAGACCAAGGTGCCGCGGCTCGACCTACTGCCGGCGACGCAGGATCTGTCCGGCGCCGAGATCGAACTGGTCGAGTTCGAGGCGCGCACCCACCGCCTCGATCATGCGATCGCGCGGTCGACCGGCACCTGGGACATCATCCTGATCGACTGCCCGCCATCGCTGGGATTGCTGACGATCAACGCGATGGTCGCGGCCAATGCACTGCTGGTGCCGCTGCAATGCGAGTTCTTCGCGCTTGAGGGCCTGTCGCAGCTGCTGACAACGGTGGAGCGGATCCGCGAGCGATTCAATCCGGGACTGGCGATCCTCGGCGTGGCGCTGACCATGTATGATCGCCGCAACCGGCTGACCGACCAGGTGTCTGCCGATGTTCGTGCGGTGCTCGGCCAGGTGGTGTTCGAGACAGTGATCCCGCGCAACGTGCGCCTGTCTGAGGCGCCGAGCCATGGCTTGCCGGCGTTGATCTACGATTATCGCTGCTCGGGCTCGCAGGCCTATATCGATCTCGCGCGCGAGCTGATCCAGCGCCTGCCGCAGCAGACCGCGGTGGCCGCATGACCGACGCCAAACGTGGTGGCCGCCCCGGCGGCCTGGGCCGTGGGCTGAGCGCGCTGCTCGGCGACATGACCGCCGAGGCGCCGATCGCGCCGGGCGCGGCCAAGCCGCCCGGCGTGCGGATGCTGCCGGTCAGCGCGCTGTCGCCGCACCCTGGCCAGCCGCGTCGTCACTTCGACGAGGCACTGCTCGACGAGCTGGCGGCGTCAATCGCGGCGCGCGGGTTGATCCAGCCGATCGTGGTGCGGCCGCATGGCCACGATTATCAGATCGTCGCCGGCGAGCGCCGCTGGCGCGCAGCGCAGCGGGCGCGGCTGCACGAGGTGCCGGTGGTCGTCCGCGACTTCAACGACACCGAGACGCTCGAGATCGCGCTGATCGAGAACATCCAGCGCCAGGACCTCAACGCGATCGAGGAAGCGCAGGCCTATCAGCGGCTGGCGGGCGATTACGGCCATACCCAGGAAGCGCTCGCCAAGATCGTTCACAAGTCACGCAGCCATGTTGCTAACCTATTGAGATTGCTCGAACTTCCTGACGGTGTTCAGGCACTGGTGACCGATGGATCGCTGTCGATGGGTCATGCCAGGGCGCTGCTCGGCGCGCGCGATGTCGAGGTGCTGGCGGGCCAGGTGGTGCGCAAGGGCCTGTCGGTGCGCGACACCGAGAAGCTCGCGCGCGGCGCCAAGCCCGAGCGCAGCGGCGGCCGTCCGCGCAATCCGCCGCCCGCGGCCGATCCGGATATCGCGGCGCTGGAGACGCAATTGTCAGATCTGCTCGGGCTCAATGTGCGGGTGAGCCATGGTGCCAATGGCGCGGGCGTGCTGACGCTGGCCTATTCGACCCTCGACCAGCTCGACATGGTCTGCCAGCGGCTGACCGGGGATAATATCTGAAGCGGGACGGCCGCTACAACGTTCGCGGCTAGCCCGCCGTTGGCCTGACCTTCGTTCAGGATGCATGACCTGCGCGTCGTGTCAGGCGGAGCCGTTCGGCCATGGATGCTGAAACAAGTTCAGCATGACGGCGGTGGAAGTGGCGTCAGCCGCGGCGTTCGATGCTGCGGGTCAGCTCGGCAATGGCATGGTCCGCGAGCACGGTGCCGGCGTTGGCGCTGGCCATTACCGCGCGCTCGGCGTGGCGGACGCGGGCGAGCGCGGTGGCGAGCATCGGCGCGCTCCAGCGGCGCAGCGCCTGGCCGGTCGCGGCCTCTTCGCGAAAGAACACGCGGTGGCGCTTGAGCACGCCGTCCAGCGCGTCGCCACGATCGAGATCGGCGCGCATCTCGGCCAGCGACATCAGCCGGCGGGCGAGCTGGCGCAGCCACGGGATGGGCGAGGTACCGGCCTCGGCGAAGCGGCCGAGCTCGGCCCCGAGCATGGCAGTACGGCCGGCGATCACCGCGTCGATCAGCGGGCCGAGTTCGGTGTCGCCCAGATCGGCGCCGACCGCGTCGAGCGCGGCGGGTTCGAGATCCTGGGGTCGATCGGGCGCAGCATCGAGATAGAGGGCGAGCTTCTCGATCTCGCGGGTCAACACGGCGCGGTCACCCGCGGCCGAGGCGGCGAGCCGCTGCGCGGTATCGGCGAGCGGGCGCAGGCCGTGGTCACGCGCGATGGCGACCGCGAGCTTCTCGAGATCGGCGGCGCTCGGCTCGTAGCAGGCAAAGGCCATCGCCCGCGGCGAATCGAGCGCGAGCTTGACGATCTTGGCGGTGGATTTGACCGTGGGCGCGAGCGCGACCACCGGGTTGCCGGCCTGGCTGGCGGCGAGCAGCGTGGAGAAGGCCTCGAGGCATTCCTCGCCCGCGGGCGAGACGCGGATGAAGCGCGCACCGCCGAACAGCGATAGCGAGCCGGCCTCGTCCGTGAGGCGGGCGGGGTCATTCTTGAGCTGGGCGCCGTCGAGATCGATCCGCTCGGCGTCGGCGCCCATCGCGGTGCCGAGGCGGGCGGCGAGTTCGGCGGCGGCGGAGGCGTCGGGGCCGTGGAGGAGGTAGAGGCGGTAATCGGGGGAGGGACGCTCCATGGCGGCACGAATATCGCGCGCATTGGCCTTCATCGCCTCACCCCTGCGCCATCATGGCTGCGCCGGCGCCGCTGGCGACGCCTGGGCCGCTTTGGCGCGGCTACGGGCATAGGTGGCGAGGCGGGCGACGATCTGGTCGGCGACGATGCCCGACAGCCGCTCCAGCGCCGTATTCTCGGCGGCGATGGTGGCATACTCGGACTGGACGACGTCGATCCCGGCATCGGAGCCCGCGGTGGCGTCGAGCAGCACGGTGCCGTCGGTGAGATCGACCAGCTGGTAGCGCGCCTTCAGCGAACGTCGTTCGCGAGTGACGCTGTCGTCGCGACGGACGCCGAGGCCGGCGATTTCATCCTGAAGGCGGACGTCGAGCCGATATTGCGCGGTGCCGTTGGCCGAGAGGCGATCGCGCAGCGCGTTGCTCATCAGCCAGCCCGACTTGCCCTCGATCGGGGCGACCTCGATCTGGGTCAGCGCGTTCGCCACCGCGCCGCTGCCGCCACCGGCATAGAGCGGGTGGAGGCCGCAGCCGGGGAGCAGCAACAGCAGCGCGGCGGGGGCGAGCAGGGTGGCGAGACGGTTCATGCGACGATGTTGACCAGCCGGCCGGGAACCACAATCACCTTCTTGGGCGGCTTGCCGTCGAGCAGGCGGACGACCTTGTCGCTGGCGAGCGCGGCGGCTTCGAGCGCCTCGCGCGAGGTCTCCGCCGGCAGCACCAGCGTGTCGCGGAGCTTGCCGTTGACCTGCACCGCGATGGTCGCCTCGTCGGCAACGAGCAGCGCCGGATTCACCTCAGGCCAGGCGGCGTCGGCGATCAGCCCGTCGAAGCCCTTGGCAGCCCAAGCCTCCTCGGCGACATGCGGCACCATCGGCGCGACCAGCAGCATGAGGTCGCGGATCGCGGTGGTGCGCGACTGGCTGGGCTGCGCCCGCTCGATCGCGGTGCACAGCTCGTAGAGCTTGGCGACCGCCTTGTTGAAGGCGAGCGCCTCGATGTCGAGGCCGATGCCGTGTATGGTCTGGTGGAGCTTGCGATCGAGCGCCGCGTCCTGCCCTTCGCCGGCGGTGTCGCCGTCGAACAGCCGCCACAGCCGCTGGACGAAGCGCCAGGCCCCCTCGATCCCGGATTCGGACCAGGGCAGATCACGCTCGGGCGGCGAATCCGAGAGCATGAACCAGCGCGTCGCGTCCGCACCATATTGGTCTACGATTGGTTCGGGATCGACGGTGTTCTTCTTGGACTTGGACATCTTCTCGACGCGGCCGACCGCGACCGGCTTGCCGCTGGCGATCTCGAGCCCGTCGCGGACGTCGTCAGGGCTGAGCCAGCGATTGTCCCAGCTCTTGTAGGTCTCGTGGGTGACCATGCCCTGGGTGAACAGCCCGGTGAAGGGCTCGGCGATATCAAGCGCGCCGATGTGCTTGAGCGCGCGGGTCCAGAAGCGCGCGTAGAGCAGGTGGAGGATCGCATGCTCGACCCCGCCGATATACTGGCCGACCGGCAGCCAGCTCTCCGCGGTGGCGCGATCGAACGGCTTGTCCTTGGGCTGGCTGGCGAAGCGGATGAAATACCAGGAAGAGTCCGCAAAAGTATCGAGCGTATCGGTTTCCCGCACCGCCTCGCCATGGCACGACGGGCAGGCGACGTGCTTCCAGGTCGGGTGGCGATCGAGCGGTTTGCCGGGGATGGCGAAGCTGACGTCGTCGGGCAGCACCACCGGCAGCTGGTCCGCGGGCACCGGCACCGCGCCGCATGCCTTGCAGTGGATGATCGGGATCGGCGTGCCCCAATAGCGTTGGCGGCTGACGCCCCAATCGCGCAGGCGGAACACGGTGGAACCCTTGCCCCAGCCGCCGGCCTCGGCGCGGGCGATCACCTCGCGCTTGGCATCCTCGATGTCGAGGCCGTCAAGGAACTGCGAATTGACCAAGGCGCCGGCGCCCGAATAGGCCTCATCGCCCGCGAACACGGGATCGGTGAGATCGCCGTCGGCGACGACGCGATGGACCGGCAGATCGTATTTGCGCGCGAAATCGAGATCGCGCTGGTCGTGCGCGGGGACGCCCATCACCGCGCCGGTGCCATAATCCATCAGCACGAAATTGGCGATGTAGATCGGCAACTGGCGGGTTGCATCAAACGGATGGGTGGCGGTGAGGCCGGTGTCGAAACCCAGCTTTTCCTGGGTTTCCAGCTCAGCAGCGGTGGTGCCGCCCTGCTTGCAGCGCTCGATAAAAGCGGCAACCTCTGGGTTGCCGTTGAGGTTCTGCGCGATCGGGTGATCGGCAGCGACGGCAACGAAGCTCGCGCCGAAGATCGTGTCAGGCCGGGTGGAGAAGACCTCGACGGTGCCGCCGGTGGAAGTCGCGAAGCCGAAGGTCAGCCCCTGGCTCTTGCCGATCCAGTTCTCCTGCATCAGCTTGACCTTGTCCGGCCAGTGCTCGAGCTTGCCGAGGCCGGCGAGCAGCTCGTCGGCGAAATCGGTGATCTTGAGGAACCACTGGGAGAGCTTGCGCTTCTCGACCAATGCGCCCGAGCGCCAGCCGCGGCCGTCGATGACCTGCTCGTTGGCGAGCACGGTCATGTCGACCGGATCCCAGTTGACCGACGATTCCTTGCGATAAACGAGGCCCGCGGCGAACATCTGCAGGAACAGCGCCTGTTCGTGGCCGTAATAATCGGGTTCGCAGGTCGCGAGCTCGCGCGACCAATCGAGCGCAAAGCCGAGGCGCTTCAGCTGGGCCTTCATGGTGGCGATGTTGGCGCGGGTCCAGGTGCCCGGATGGACGCCCTTCTCCATCGCCGCATTCTCGGCGGGCATGCCGAATGCGTCCCACCCCATCGGGTGGAGGACTTCATGGCCGCGCATCCGCCGGAAGCGCGCGAGCACGTCGCCCATCGTGTAGTTGCGGACGTGGCCCATGTGGATGCGCCCCGACGGATAGGGGAACATCTCGAGCACGTAGCTCTGCGGCTTGCCGCTGTGATCCTTGGCGGCAAAGGTCTGGCGATCGTCCCAGACCTTCTGCCAGGCCGAGTCCGCCTTCAGCGCGTTGAAACGCGATGCCATGGTGGTGATTACCCCGCGATCGAGGCGCGGCGCAGATCGCGGGCCTTGGTGAGGATGATATCCTCGAGCTTCTGGATGGTCGCGGCCTGGACCGGCGCGGCGACCCACTGGCCGCCTTGATTGACCTGGCGCAGCGCCGCGACGCGAACGGCGTCGGCGCGCAGATCCTGGTCGAGGATCGACACGGTAACCTTCATCCGCTCGGTGGGCACCTGCGGGTTGATGTACCAATCGGTGACGATCACGCCGCCGTTGGAATCGGTCTGGACCAGCGGCATGAACGACAGCGTGTCGAGCGTCGCGCGCCACAGATAGGCGTTAACGCCGATCGTGGTGACCTTGGAGGCGGCGAGATCGGTCTTGGCGGTGCCATCGCGGCCGCCGCAAGCGGCGAGCGGCAGGGCAATGGCGGCGACCATGAGGGCGGTGCGCAACGGGCGGATCATGGGCGTGTGGTCCTGCGAGAGAAAGCTGCCGTTGCTCTATAGTGACGCTGCACTGCCCGCAAGCAGCGCTTGGGTAAGACCAATATGTGTGCAGATTGCCACAGTAGGACAAAATCCCGCATGGCCCCCCTGTCGTAGCTGGTTGGCGCGGGACGATTCCATGGTAGGCGCGTTGCTGCCGGAATCGAGAGAGGGACTGGTTGTGTTCGCTACGCGTGCGATGGTCGGGATGGTTGCTGGGGCGCTTGTCGCCACCGCTGCCCTCGTCGCGCCCGCGTTCGGCCGGGTCGAGCAGCCGGGTACCGTCCGCCGCGCGGCGAGCGCGTCGCCGGCGCGGTTCACCGGGTCGTTCACGCCTTCTGCCGCCGATCCCCGGCTCGCCGCCTTGCTCGCCAAGGGTGGCCTCGACGCCGACGGCTTCCGCTTCACCCCCGCCGAATCGAGCCGCGACAAGCGTGCGGTGACCGTGGCGGTCCGGGCCCGGTCGAGCCGCACCGCGCTCGCCTCGGTCGACAACGTCCGCGCCGCGCCGACCCAGGCGCCGACCGTCGGCATCGCGCCGATCGCCTACAACCTTGGCGTGTCGGTGGGCTGGAAGCGGTTCGCGGTGTCGGGCAACGTCAACCGCCTCGATCTCGGCCCGCAGCCGGGCAGCCGCGAGTCGGCCGACGTGGCGGTCACCTATCGCGCCGGCCGCGCCAGCAGCCGCCTCGCCGCGACCACCGATCGTCCGCTGACCGGCGCCAACCGGCTGGTCGAGGACACGCCGAGCTATTCGGTGGACATGTCGAGCTCCTATTCGCTGACGCGCAACCTCAACGTGACCGCGGGCGTGCGCTATCGCTCGGATCGCGAGCGGATCGCACGGCTGGATGACGATCGCCGCGATAGCCAGTCGGTGTATCTGGGGACGGCGTTCCGCTTCTGAGTGGGCGCGGTGGCTCGAGCCACCGGGTGATGATTCATACCTTTATTTCCTGCCGTCATGCTGCACTTGTTTCAGCATCATGGCCGACACGCCCCCTGGGCTTGCCGCTCGTGCAGGTCATGGATCCTGAAACGAGTTCAGGATGACGAGATCTAGGGGATGTCGGCAGATCCTCTCACGGCGTCAGCGCGTCGATCCCCGCCCAGCCGGTAAAGCCGAGATGGCGCAGCCGGCGCCAGCGGCGGGCGTCCATGCCGCCAAGTGCAATGATGTCGACGCCGAGGCCACGGGCGACCGTGGCGGCCTTGCGCGGGCCGAGCGCGGGGGCGCCGGGGTGCGAGCGGGTCGGGTAGATCGGTGAGACGAATAGATAGCGGGCGCCGGCACGGGCGGCGGCGATCGCCTCGCGGCGATCGTGCGCGGCAGCGGTGAAGGGGGTGCGGCCGCCGTGCTGCGCTCCCCATAGCCCGGCCGCGCTCACCGTCAGCCGACGAGCCTGCGCGATCCGCCGGATGCGCCGCAGCAGCGCCCGGCGCTCGGCCGCGGGCAGGCTGCGGTGGCGGACCACCACGCCGCTGCCCGGCGGCAGCCGGCGCAACGCGGCCCACAGCCGCTCGCCCATCCGCTCGTCGGTCATCAGCCAAGGGTTTCGATCAGCCACCGCGACGCTATAGCGGCGCGCATGACCCAGGGAACACCACTCGCCGACGTCGCGGCCCGGATCGCGCGCGCCGCCGCCATTGCCGGGCGCAAGCCCGAGGCGGTGACGCTGATCGCCGTCTCCAAGACCCACCCCGCCGAGGCGATCGAACCGCTGCTCGAGGCGGGGCATCGCGTGTTCGGGGAAAACCGTGTTCAGGAGGCGGCGGCGAAATGGCCGGCGTTGCAGGCGCGCTTCGCCGATGTGTCGCTGCATCTGATCGGCCAGCTGCAGTCGAACAAGGCCGAGGAAGCGGTGGCGCTGTTCGACGCGATCCATGCGGTCGACCGGCCGTCGCTGGTGACGGCGCTCGGTACAGCGATGGCGAAGACCGGCAGGCGGCCGGCCTGCTTCATCCAGGTCAACATCGGCGACGAGGCGCAGAAGGGCGGTTGTGCGATTGCCGAGCTGCCGGCGCTGCTGGCGCAGGCGCGCGACGCCGGGCTGCCGGTTGCCGGGCTGATGTGCCTGCCGCCTGCCGAGGTCGAGCCGGCGCCTTACTTTGCGCTGCTCGCCAAGCTCGCGCGCGAACACGGGCTCGACCAGCTCAGCATGGGGATGAGCGCGGATTACGAGACGGCGGTGACCCTGGAGGCGACCCATGTCCGCGTCGGCAGCGCGCTGTTCGGCGCGCGCGAGGGAGTGAAGGCATGAAGGTCGACGCGTTGCTTTTCGACTTCGATGGGGTGCTGATCGAGAGCGAATATGCCGGCAACCGCCAGATCGCCGAGTGGCTGAGCGGCGCGGGTTATCCGACCACCGCGGCACAATCGATGGAGCATTTCATGGGGCTGGCGGGGCCCGAGTTCGTCACCGCGATCGAAGGGTGGATCGGCGGGCTGATCCCCGACAGCTTCCACGCCGCGCGCCGCGCCGAGGACGAGCGGGCGATGGCGGAGGGGATCGACCCAGTGGCCGGGGCGATCGCCTTTGTGCGCTCGCTGCCGGCCGATCTGCCCAAGGCGGTGGTGTCGTCGAGTCCGACGCGGTGGATCCGACGGCATCTGGCGCATATTGGCCTCACCGATGTGTTCGGCGATCATGTCTACAGCGGCCGCGAGCATGTCACGCGCGGCAAGCCGGCGCCCGACCTGTATCTCTATGGCGCGGCGCAATTGGGCGTCGCCATCGAGCGCTGCGCAATTCTCGAGGATTCACCGGTGGGCGCGACCGGCGCGGTGGCGTCGGGCGGCTATGTGATCGGGCTGTGCGCGGGGACGCATTGCGCGATCGGCCACGACCAGCGGCTGCTTGCGATCGGCGTCGACGCGGTGGCGCACGACTTTGCCGAGGTGGCGCGGCTACTCGCCTGAGCGGCGGCGCCAGCGGTCGCGCAGCGCGGCGCTGCCGCCGGCGACGAGATCATAAGGCAGCGCCAGCGCCTCGCGCGCGTGCATCCGCGCCACCGCGCGGCGGGTGCCGCGGATGGTGAAGGGGATGGCGCGGGCGCGGATGCCGTAGAGCGCGAACAGCATGCGCACGCGCGGCTGGTGATAACCGTCGGTGCAGCTCCAGCAGCGGCGCAGGCCGCGCGCGCGCATGAAGCGCGCGGCGGCGCGGACCGATTGCAGCGTGTCGACGCTGTCCTCGTCGAGGTGGAGGCGGCCGGCACCGAGCTGCGGGGCGAGCAAAGCCGCCATCACCGCGGCTTCGGACGGGCCATGCAGGCCGATCGCGCCCGAGAGGAACAGGATCGCGTCGGGATGCGCCTCGGCGGTGGCGAGCGCATAGCCGATCCGACGCGCAAGCGCGGGGCTCGGCACGCCGCCGGCGCGGACCGCGGCGCCGAACACGACGATGACGCTCGAGGGCGTACCGGTGGGCAGCGCCGCGTTGAGCGCGGAGCCAAGCGCAGCGTCTGGCGCGTCAGAGCTGATGGCCGGTCCGATCGCGCTTGGTGGCGAGGTAGCGCTCGTTGTGCGGGTTGGCGGGCAGGACATGCGGCACGCGCTCGACCACCGTGACGCCGGCGCCCGCGAGCGCGGCGACCTTGGCGGGGTTGTTGGTGAGCAGGCGGATGGTGTGCTGGCCGAGCAGCTGGAGCATCCGCCCGGCGACGCCGAAATCGCGGGCGTCGACTGCGAAGCCCAGCCGGGTGTTGGCGTCCACCGTGTCGAAGCCCTGGTCCTGCAGCGCATAGGCGCGCAGCTTGTTGACCAGGCCGATGCCGCGGCCCTCCTGGCGCAGGTAGAGCAGGATGCCCCAGCCGCTGTGCTGGATGGCGTGGATCGCGGCATGGAGCTGCGGGCCGCAATCGCATTTGAGGCTGCCGAGCACGTCGCCGGTGAGGCATTCGCTGTGCAGCCGCACCAGCGGCGGCTGGCCGTTGGGCTGGCCGATCAGCAGCGCGACATGCTCGTCGGCGCTCTCGGGCGAGCGGAAGGCGACGATCTCGGCATCCTCGGCGCCGTCGACCGGCAGCCGCGCGCGAGTGGCAATGGCAAGGCGGGTGGCGTCTTCATGCGCATCGATGTCGGCGGCGGTGATATGGTCCTCGGCGCCGCTGCCGCCGACGAAGAAGGCGGGGAGCAGCCCGGCGATGCGCGCGAGGCGCAGCGCCGCAGCGGCGGCGGCCGGGTCGCTCGCGGGAAGGGTGCGGAACGGGCCCTTGAGCGGCGTGGCGAGATCGAGCTGGGGGTCGGCGAGCGCAGTGGCGGCGGCGAAATCGATCCACGGCGCGCGCTCGATCAGCACCGGCGCGTCGGGCACCGCGGCGTCGAGCTGGTTGGCGAGCTTGAGCGTCGCGGCGCGGCCGGCGGAGATCAGCACCCCCGCGGTGGCGGCGGGATCGAATGCGGCGAGCCGCGTGGCATCGGCGGTCTCGACCGCGAGCAGGGTCAGCCCGTCGATCGCGATCGGCCAGCCGCGGCGCAAGCCGTCGATCGCGCGGGCGGCGGCACGGGGCCGGGCGGTCAAAAGGCGAACTCGGTCATGATCGGCACGTGGTCCGACGGCTTGAGCCAGCTGCGGCATGATTCGAACACGGTGTGCGCGGTCGCCTGCGCGGCGACATCGGCGGTCGCCCACATGTGATCGAGCCGGCGGCCGCGGTCGTTCTTGGTCCAGTCGGCCGAGCGATAGCTCCACCAGGTGTGGAGACGCGCCGGGGCGGGGTGGAAATGGCGGCCGAGATCGATCCAGTCGTTCGACGCCTGGAGGCGATCCAGCGCCTCCACCTCGATCGGCGTGTGGCTGACCACCTTGAGCAGCGCCTTGTGGCTCCACACGTCGCTCGGCAGCGGCGCGACGTTGAAGTCGCCGGTGATGATGGTCGGGCCGGCGAGCGACTGCGACCAAGCAGTCATCCGCTCGAGGAAATCGAGCTTCTGGCCGAACTTGGGGTTGACCTCGCGATCGGGCTCGTCGCCGCCGGCGGGCACGTAGACATTCTCGAGGCGGACGCCGTTCGGCAGGCGGATGCCGACGTGACGCGCCTCGCGGTTGGCCTGCCAGTCGAACCGGTCATCCTCGGCGATCGGCACCCGGCTGAGGATGGCGACGCCGTGGTGCATGCGCTGGCCGTGGATGACGATGTGCTCATAGCCGAGCGCGCGGAAGCCATCGAACGGGAAGTCCGCGTCGATCACCTTGGTTTCCTGGAGGCAGAGCACGTCGGGCTCGGCCTCGCGCAGGAATTGCTCGACGATGGCGAGGCGGAAGCGGACGGAGTTGATGTTCCAGGAGGCGATCTTCACGCGCGCCATGTAGCGGTGCGAGGGAGCGCGAACAAGGAAGCGGCTCGGCAGGTGTCACGGAGCGGCGGGCGCCAAAAGAATGGCCCCCGCTCCGGGGGCATGGAGCGAGGGCCGGACTAGCGTTCGTCACGCAGGCGGAAGCGAGGAACACGCTCGAGCAACAGGGGGAAAAATCCCGAACGCCCAACATCCGCGAGGTCTTCACTAGGCCCTGCAACCTGTCGCGCGGATGAATGGCCAGATGAAAAACCGTTCAGTTTCGGCCGCCGCTCCTCCGCGGGTCGTTCCAGCGGAACGTGTTGTCGCTTACCGGCACGCCGAACTTCTGGCCCGAGAGGCGGATGGTGGTGCGGTTGTTCTGGCTGTCGAGCGCGACCCAGCCCTGGAGCATCAGCCCCGCGGGCGCGGCGCCGTCGCGCGCGAACACGAGGGTGATGCGGCCGGCCTCGGGATGCTTGGGATCGTTCGCCTCGACCGAGACGACGCGGTCGTTGCCGGTGGGGATCACCTTGGCATAGCGGGTGATGTCGCGATCGGGATCGAGCAGCAGTACCAGCGGCGTGTTCTTGATCGGGTAACGCTGCACCTGGCGCACCGAATAATCGATAAAGGTCAGCGCGCCGCCCTCGGCGACGATCAGGATCGGCACACCTTTTTGATATTGGAAGCGCAGCTTGCCGGGCTTCTTGAGGGTGAAGGTGCCGGTGAGCACCTTGCCGTTGCGATCGGTCTGGCTGAAATCGGCGGTCATTGTCGTCAGCGACTGGAGGTGGCGCTGGACCGCGGCGAGATCGCCGGTAGCCTGAGCGACGGCGGGCGCCGCGAGCGGGACGGTGGCCAGCACCGGCGCGAGCACGGCGAGAGCGAGGGGGGCAATACGGGGCAGCATCGTCTTCTCCTTGGCCGGCGCGATGGCCGACCGGGCTTGAACGGATAGTGAATCGGCGCCGGCGGGTCAGCTTCTGAAGCGGACCTCGGCGAAATCGAGTTCGCGGACCAGCTTGGCGGCGATCTCGCTGCCGAGCGTACGGTTGCGCGCGAGCGCGAACACCGCATTGCGCTCGGCGCGGAGGCCCGCGAGGCGCAGTTCGCGTTCGATCTTGTCCTGGCGGCGCGCCTCGGCGGCGGCTTCGCCCTCGTGGCTGCGGCTCTCGATGCGGTCGCGGTAGAGGTCCATGATCCGGTTGCCGGCGGCGGTGTAGAGATCGGCATCATTGCGGCCCTCGGCCATCGCATGCTGCGCCTCCTCGATGGCGCGGATCGCGGCCTCGGCGGCGGCGACGCGGGCCTCATTCTCCTCGGCCTGGCGCGAGGGCTCGGGCGGCATCGTCAGACCCTTGAGCAGCAGCGGCAGCACCAGGCTGGCGGCGACCAGCGAGACGATGATCACCCCGGCGGCAAGGAAGATGGCGAGATCGCGCGCCGGGAAGGGGGTGCCGTCGGCGAGCGCGAGCGGCAGGGTGAGCACGCCGGCAAGGGTGAGCGCGCCGCGGACGCCGGCGACCGACATCGCCGCGAACAGCCGCCAGTTCGGCACCCGCCGATCCTCGCCCCGGCGCAGCAGGGTGAGGCGGAAGGAGACCCACACCCAGGCGAAGCGGAGCAGGGCGAGACCGGCGGCGATCGCGATCACATAAACGCCGAGCCACCACGGCGACTGGTGGCCGGTGGTCCGCACAGTCTGCGCGGCGCCGGTGAGGATCAGCGGCAATTGCTCGCCGAGGAGCACGAAGATGATGCCGTTCAGCGCGTACTGGATCGTGTCCCACACCGAGTTGCGGCGCATCCGGGTCACCGGCAGCGCCTGGCGCGCGACTTCGGCGAAGCTCATCGTCACGCCCGCGGCGACCGCGGCGAGGATGCCCGAGGCGTGGAGATGCTCGGCGAGCAGGTAGCAGCCGAACGGGATCAGCAGGCTGATCAGGATCTGCGAGCCGGTCTCCTCGCCCAGCCGCCGCGAAATCCAGGCCTTGGCGCGGGTGACGACCAGCGTCACCGCGGTGCCGATCGCGAGACCGCCGCCGGCGACCCACAGGAAGCTCGCTGCGGCGCCGGTGGGCGAGAAGCTGCCGGTGAGCGCCGCGGCGATGGCAAAGCGCAGGCAGACTAGCCCCGAGGCGTCGTTGAGCAGCGATTCGCCCTCGAGGATGTGCATCATCCGCTTGGGGATCGGCACCCGCGCGGCGATCGCGGACACCGCGATCGGGTCGGTCGGCGATACCACCGCGGCGAGCGCGAAGGCGACCGCGAGCGGCATCGACGGGATCATCCAGTGGATGAACAGGCCCATGCCGATCACCGTCATCAGCACGAGGCCCAGCGCCAGCTCGACCACAGTGGAGATGTCGCGAAACAGCTCGTCCTTGGGGATCCGCCAGCCGTCGAGGAACAGCAGCGGCGGCAGGAACAGGAACAGGAACAGCTCGGGTTCGAGATCGACGCGATAATTGGTCGAGAGGCCGATCAGCGCGCCAAGGCCGATCTGCACCAGCGGCGCCGGGATCGAGACCGGCAGCAATCGCGACAGCGAGCCGCTGACGACGACCGCCAGCAGCAGGATGAGGACGATCGTGACGGATTCCAAGGGGCTCTCCGGGTAAGTGGTTCGGCCAGTCTAGGTGTTGGCGGCGCCGAAGTCAGTGGCTGCGGCGATCGCGCAATCGTTCGTCACCCCCGATCAGGCCTGCGGTGGCGGGTCAGGCCTGTGGTGGCGGGTCAGGCCTGTGGTGGCGGGGAAGTTGCCGCCACAACGGCAAACGCGCCGACGAGGGAACCCGTCGACGCGTTGCGGACGCCTGTCGCCGGCAGGCCGGCGCTCAGCGACTCAGGGCCGGATCAGCGGCACTTCACGTTGCCGCGATCGACCGAGCGACCGAGCAGCGCGCCGCCGCCGGCACCCGCGAGCGTGCCGAGCGTGCCGCCGCCGACCAGATTGGCGAGCAGGCCACCGCCGACGGCGCCGATCACCAGGCCAGTGGTGCCGTCGCTGCGGCGGCAATAGGCGCGGCCGTCACGGCCCTTGTAGATGCGATCATTGCGGCCGAGATTGCGGGCGCGATGGTTGCCGCCGGAGCGATAGCTGCTCGACGGATCCCAATTGTCACCGCGGTCACCCTGCCAGCGGCCGTTGTCGTTGCGCTGCGCCATCGCCGGGGTCGAAACGACGGGGGTGGCGAGCACGGTCAGCGCCAGTGCGGCGATCAACGACTTCTTCATAACGCTACTCCTCGGATTAGAGCTGCCAGAACGCCCCGGCGGCGGGAGAGTTCATTTCGGCTGCGATATGGCGAAGGAGGTCCTTGCGGCGGGCAGGTTTGGCGACGTCAGTGGCAACGAGCCGGGGGAGAACCGCTTGCCCGCCTTCGTCATGCTGAACTTGGTTCAGCATCCAAGGCCTGCGCGACCCGCAAGCTTGCGGCCAGCGTCGGGCCATGGATCCTGAAACGAGTTCAGGATGACGACGTGTGGAACGGCGCGTGCGAAATCAGATCGCGTGGCCTTCGGTGTCGCGCAGCACTTCGCGGCGGCCGACATGGTCGGGGCGGCTGACGATGCCGTCCTTTTCCATCTTCTCGATCAGCCGAGCCGCCGAATTGTAGCCGATGCGCAGCTGGCGCTGGAGCCAGCTGGTCGAGGCCTTCTGCGATTCGCACACCAGCTGGATGGCGGCGCGATATTGCTGGTCCTCGGCCGAATCCTCGCCGGTCGGCGCGCCTTCGAGCGCGAAGCTCTCGGCGGGCTCCTCGGTGACCGAGGAGATGTAATCGGGCAGGCCCTGCGAGCGCCAGTGGTCGGCGACCGCGCGAACCTCGTCATCGGACATGAAGGGACCGTGGACGCGGACGATGCCCTTGCCGCCGGGCATGTAGAGCATGTCGCCGCGCCCAAGGAGCTGCTCGGCGCCCTGCTCGCCGAGGATGGTGCGCGAATCGATCTTGCTGGTGACGTGGAAGGAGATGCGGGTCGGCAGATTGGCCTTGATCACGCCGGTGATGACGTCGACCGACGGGCGCTGCGTCGCCATGATCAGGTGGATGCCGGCGGCGCGCGCCTTCTGCGCGAGGCGCTGGATCAAGAATTCGACTTCCTTGCCCGCGGTCATCATCAGATCGGCGAGCTCGTCGACGATCACCACGATCTGCGGCAGCGGTTCGTAGTCGAGCTTCTCCTCCTCGTAGAGCGGCGCGCCGCTTTCCGGGTGATAGCCGGTCTGGACGCGGCGGCCGAGCTGCTGGCCCTTGGCCTTGGCGGCGCGGACCTTGTCGTTGAACCCGGCAAGGCTGCGCACGCCGACCGACGACATCTGCCGGTAGCGATCCTCCATCGTCTCCACCGCCCATTTGAGCGCGCGCACCGCCTTGGCGGGATCGGTGACGACGGGCGAGAGGAGGTGCGGGATGTCGTCGTACATGCTCAGTTCGAGCATCTTGGGATCGATCATGATCATCCGGCACTGATCCGGCGTCAGCCGGTAGAGCAGCGACAGGATCATCGCGTTGAGGCCGACCGACTTGCCCGAACCGGTGGTGCCGGCAACGAGCAGGTGCGGCATCGGCGCGAGATCGGCGATCACCGGATCGCCGGCGATGTTCTTGCCGAGGATGATCGGCAGCTGCGCCGCCTGGTCCTCGAAGGTCTGGCTGCCGACCAGTTCGTGCAAGGACACCATCTCGCGCTTGGCATTGGGAAGCTCGATGCCGATGACGTTGCGGCCGGGGATCACCGCGACGCGTGCCGAGATGGCGGACATGTTGCGGGCGATATCGTCGGCGAGCGCGATCACCCGGGTCGCCTTGATCCCCGGAGCCGGCTCGAGCTCGTACATGGTAACGACCGGGCCGGGACGGACCTCGGTGATCGCGCCCTGGACCTTGAAGTCGTCGAGCACATTTTCGAGCAGGCGGGCGTTGCGCTCGAGCGTGGCCTTGTCGATCGTGCCCTTGGGCTGCGGCGGCGAGGGCACCAGCAGGTCGAGCGGCGGCAGCTTGTAGGTGTGGCCGAGATCGAGCTGCGGCTGGTGGGGCTTGGGTCGCGCGGCCGAGGGCGCAACGCCGCGATCGGCGATCACCGGTGCCGGGCGCGGATCGGGCGCGGCGACCGCGCGCGGCTGGATCGCGCGGCCGGCGAGCGTCAGCGGCTCGTCCTCCTCCTCGTCATCATCGTCGAGGTCGTGCACGTCATAATCGGCGTCGAACCCGCCCATGTCGCCGGCGCCGGCGTCGGCAAAGGCAGCGCGGCGGCGCAGGCCCCATTGGCGCTCGCCAAGATCGATCTCGAGGCTTTTCGCCCAGATGATGATGCCGGCGACCCCGGCGACCACGCCGAGCCCGCGCTGTGCCCATAGCGCGACGCCCGGGTTGCCGACGAACGCCAGCGCCCAGCCGACCAGCCGGGCGAGGCCGAGGCCGACCACGCCGCCCCAGCCGGCCGGCAGCGCCAGCACCGAGGAAGCCGAAACGAAGGCGAGCGCGGTTGCGATCAGCGCGAGGCCGAGCAGGGCGTTGCGCAGCATCTTGATCCAGCGGCCGGCAGGCTGGCCCCGCCACAACCGCATCGCCACGATCGGGCCGACCGGAAGCAGCAGCGCGACTACCGGGCCGAGCAGCGTGAGCGCGATATCGGCGAGCCAGGCGCCCGGCGGGCCGGCGAGATTCTGCACCGCGCCGCCCGAGGCGGTGTTGAGCGCGGGATCGCTGGCATGATAGCTGGCGAGCGCGAGCACGATCAGCGCGGTGACGAGGAAGATCGCGAGCGCGGCGATCAGCGCGCCGCTGCGCACCGCGCCGGCCTTCACGGTTTCGCGCCACAGCCCGTTAGTCTGGCCCGCCTGTGCCCGGCTCGCCATCGCCTGATCCTTCAATGTCCGAATATGCCGGGGAATCATCGGGCTTGGCGTGGCCGGCGTCAAGCTGAGGGGAAGGATCCGACCCTGCCCAGACGCACTTCTCCTTGTTCGTCATGCTGAGTTCGTCAGGCTGAACTTGTTTCAGCATCCATGGCCCGCACTGCCCGTGGGCAGTCGGTGAGCGTTGGGTCATGATCCTGAAACGAGTTCAGGATGACGAGAAGTAGTGATCGAGACCAAGCGTGGTGGTTTGCACGCCCGCGCTGCGGGCGTAGAGGAGCGGGCATGGATACAGACGTCATCATCCTCGGCGGTGGCCTGGTCGGCGCAACGCTGGCCCTTGCGCTCGACTCCCATGGCGTATCGAGCATCGTGGTCGATCCCGCCGATCCGGCGGTGACGCTGGCGCCCGGGTTCGATGGGCGGGCGTCGGCGGTGGCGAGCGCGAGCGGGCGGATGCTCGATGCGATCGGGGTGGGCGGAGATCTTGCCGGCCATGGCTGTGCGATCCGCCACATCCGGGTGAGCGACGGGCTGGAGCCGGGCAAGCTCGATTTCGTGCCCGATGCCGACGATGGTGCGCTCGGCACGATGTACGAGAACAAGCGGCTGCGCAGCGTGCTGTTCGCGCGCGCGACCGCGGCGGCGCATGTCGACCTCAGGATGCAGACTCGCGCTACCCAGGTGGACCGCGGTGAGTTCGGCGTCACCGCGACGCTTGATTCGGGGGTGGTGATCAAGGCGCCGCTGCTGATCGCCGCCGAGGGCCGCCACTCGCCGACCCGCGAAGCGGCGGGGATCACCGTGGCGCGGTGGAGCTACGATCACACCGCGATCGTCGGTGCCTTCCACCATGAGCGCAGCCACGAGAATATCGCGTTCGAGATCTTCTACCCGAGCGGGCCGTTTGCGCTGCTGCCGCTGCCCGATGACGAGATCGGCCACCGCTCGGCGATCGTCTGGTCGGTGCACGCCAGGGATGGCGCGGCGATGCTCAAGCTGGGGGATCGCGCCTTCCTTGCCGAAGCGGAGAAGCGGATGGGCGGGTTCCTCGGCACGTTGTCGGCGGCCAGCCCGCGGGCGAGCTATCCCTTGGGCTTCCACCATGCGGCGCGGATCACCGCGCAGCGGCTGGCGTTGATCGGCGACGCCGCGCACGGCATCCACCCGATCGCGGGCCAGGGGCTCAACCTCGGCTTCCGCGACGTCGCGACGCTTGCCGAGGTGCTGGTCGAGGGCAAAAGGCTCGGGCTCGATCTCGGCGACCCGGCGCTGCTCGCGCGCTACCAGCGCTGGCGCGGGCTCGACACCTTCACCGTGGCGGCGGCAACCGACACGCTGACGCGGCTGTTCGGCATCCCCGGCAAGACCGCGAGCGCGGTGCGGCGGTTCGGCATCTCCGCGGTGGACAAGCTGCCGCCGCTCAAGAACCGCTTTATGGCCGAGGCGCGCGGCGAAAGCGGGAACCTGCCCAAGCTGCTGCAGGGATTGATGATCTAGCGCCGCGCCTGGTGGCGTTGAACCGTCATCCCGACGACAGCTGGGGTGACGGCAAGTGGCTAGAGCCGCCGCGCTTCGTCTGGCAGCATCACCGGCACGCCGTCGCGGATCGGATAGGCAAGGCCTGCCGCGTCGGAGACCAGTTCCGCCGCGGCCTCGTCATAGCGCAGCGGCTGGCGCGTCACCGGGCAGACCAGGCGCTCGAGCAGCCAGGGGTCTAGGGTCGGCATGATCAATGGTCCTTGGGCGACGCCGGGGCGGCGGCCGCGCGGGCGGTGCGCCAGGCGTCGCTGCCGACCCGGTTGTGGGTGTCGATCTGCTCGATCGCGGCCGCCTTCTTGGGCTCGAACAGGTTGGCGAAGAACATCCAGGCCATCATCGCCGCGCCATGGCGGCGGCCTTTGCGGGGCCTCGGCGTCGGCGCGCTCATTGCAGCGTCACCTTGTCCTCGCCGTCATGGCGGCCAAAGAATTGCATCAGCTGGATGATCAGCTCGGCGCGGGTCTCGATATCGGGGGCTTCGAGCAGCGCCTGTTTGGCGGCGGCATCGAACGGCGCGATCTGGGCGATGCCGTTGACCAGGCTCTCGTCGTCGAGCCGCTCCACCGCGTCCCAGTCGACCGTATAGCCCTGCGCCTCGGCATAGCGGCGCGATTCGAGTTCGAGCGACGAGCGGTGGCCGAGCGACAGCGTCTCGTCGCCCGTCACCGGCAGCAGCTCGGCTTCGACCTGGCGGAAGGCGGTGGTGACATCGAGTTCGCGGACAATGCGGAACAGCGCGACGCCTTCGAGCACCAGGTTGAACCGACCGTCCTCCAGCGCCTCGACCTCGGCGATGCGGCCGACGCAGCCGATGTCGTAAAGCTCGGGCCGGTCGTCGCCAGCCGTGCCGTTCGCACCTGGCTCGGGCGGCGCGCCCTGCAGGCGCGGCTGGATCATGCCGATCCGCCGATCGCGCGCCATCGCGTCCGACACCATCGCCCGGTAGCGCGGCTCGAAGATGTGCAGCGGCAGGTGCATGCCCGGGAACAGCAGCGCGCCGGGTAGCGGGAATACCGAGAGCCGCGTGGTCTGGCGCGCGTCTTGTGTCATCCGAACAGGATCGCGGAGAGGCGGCGGCGCTGCGCGGAGACCCAGGGGTCCTCGAGACCGACGACCTCGAACAGCTTGAGCAGCTGGGCGCGCGCGGCGCCGTCGTCCCAGGTGCGGTCGGCGGCGACGATGTAGAGGAGGTTGTCGGCGGCGCCGTCGCGGTCGCCGGCGGCCATCTGCGCGTTGGCGAGCGCGAAGCGGCGCTCGTGGTCGTCGGGGTTGTTGGTAACCTCGGCGGCGAGTGCGCTGAAATCCTCCACCGGCTGGGCGGACTGGGCGAGCGCCAGCGTCGCCTTGGCGCGATCGATGCCGGCGTCCTTGAGATCGGCGGGCAGCGCGTCGATCGCGGCCTGCGCCTCGTCGTTGAGCCCGGCGGCGACCAGCGCGCGGATACGGCCGGCAAGCACCGCGGGATGATCGGGCGCCATCGCGGCGAGCTGGTCGTAGATCGACAGCGCGCGCTCCGCGTCACCCTGGGCGAGCACGTCCTCGGCCATCGCGATCAGCGGCTCGAGCTCGGCCTCGGCGCTGGCCGCGTCCGACTGGATCGGCAGCTGTTTAAGCAGCTGGTCGAGCGTGACGCGCAGCTGCGATTCGGTGCGCGCGCTAGTCAGGTCGGCGACGAGCTGGCCCTGGAACATCGCATAAACGGTCGGGATCGACTTGATCTGGAATTGCGCGGCGATGAACTGGTTCTTGTCGGTATCGATCTTGGCGAGGATCACGCCCTTGTCGGCATAAGCGGCGGCGACCTTCTCGAGCGTCGGCCCGAGCGCCTTGCACGGCCCACACCATTCGGCCCAGAAATCGATGATCACCAGGCTCGTCATCGATGGTTCGACGACGTCGCGGCGGAAGGCCTCGACGGCTTCCTTCTCGGCGGGGGACATGCCTAGCGTGGCCAAGTGGTGCTCCTTTGCTTGTAGGGCCCATGTGGGGCGGAATGCGCGCCGCGCCAAGCCCGTCGTTGCGCGGTCAATGGAAGTCGCGCGAGGGGGGCATGATACGGACGTCGCGGGGGTGATGCGGGCGGGGATGCTCGCCGCGGAGCGAACGGTGATCGTGGGCGACCAGCGGCTTGGGGCGGATCAGCTCGTCCGGCGGGGCAAGCTGATCGGACGACAGGCGGCCGAGCTCGGCGGTGCGATCCTGGACGCGGACGGTCATCAGGTGGACGACGCCTTCCTCGCTGCGCTGGATCACGCCTTCCATTACCAGCAGCCGCGCCGCCATCACCGCGCGACGATTGGCCTCGAAGTCGCGCGCCCACAGCAAGGCGTTGGTGACCCCGGTCTCGTCCTCGATCGTCACGAAGATCGCATTGCCCTTGCCGGGGCGCTGGCGGACCAGCACCACGCCTGCCACCCTGACGCGGCGGCCGTCCTTGGCCGCGCTCGCCTGGGCGCTCGACAGCACGCCCTCGGCGGCGAAGGTGGCGCGGAGGAAGGCCATCGGGTGGCCTTTGAGCGACAGGCGCGTGGTCTGGTAATCGGCGGCGACCTGTTCGGACAAGGGCATCGCTGGCAGCGCTGCATCGGGCTCCTGGCCGAGTTCGGGGGCGTCGGCGGCGGCAAATAGAGGAAGCTGGGCGGGCGGGGTGCGGCGCACTTCCCACATCGCCTCGCGGCGGCCTTGCGCGAGCGAGCGGAACGCGTCGGCATCGGCGAGCAGGTTGAGCGCGCGGGTGGGCAGGCCGGCGCGGCGGGCAAGGTCCTCGATCGAGATGAAGGGACTGGTGCGGGCCTCGACGAGCTTGATCGCCCAGGCTTCGTGGAAGCCGTCAATCTGGCGGAGGCCGAGGCGGACGGCGTGGGGGTGGGCGCCCGAGGGCTCGGCCGATTCGATCCCATGGTCCCAGCCGCTCGCGTTGACGTCGATGTCGCGGATCTCGACGCCATGCTCGGCGGCATCGCGCACCAGTTGCGCCGGCGCGTAGAAGCCCATCGGCTGCGAGTTGAGGATCGCCGCGCAGAAGATCGCGGGGTGGAAGCATTTGATCCACGACGAGACATAGACCAGCCGGGCGAACGACAGGGCATGGCTTTCGGGAAAGCCATAGCTGCCGAAGCCCTCGATCTGCTTGTAGCAGCGCTCGGCGAAATCGCGTTGGTAGCCACGCGCGACCATGCCGCCGACCAGTTTCTCGTAGAAATTGGTCATGCCGCCGACATTGCGGAAAGTCGCCATCGCCTTGCGCAGCTGGTTGGCCTCCTCGGGCGTGAACTTGGCGGCGACCATGGCGAGCTTCATCGCCTGTTCCTGGAACAGCGGCACGCCAAAGGTTTCGCCGAGCAACTGCTTCAATTCGTCGGCGGGGCCGTGATCGGGATGGGGCGAGGGGTATTCCACCTTCTCTTTTTGGCTACGCCGGCGCAGATACGGGTGGACCATGTCGCCCTCGATCGGCCCGGGACGGACGATCGCGACCTGGACGACGAGGTCGTAGAGCTTCCTGGGCTTGAGACGCGGCAGCATGTTGATCTGGGCGCGGCTCTCCACCTGGAACACGCCGATGCTGTCGCCCTTGCACAGCATGTCATAGACGATCGGATTCTCGTCGACCGCCAGCGTGTCGAGCTCGTGACGGCCGAGGCCGTGGCGCTCCATCAGGTCGAACGCCTTGCGGATGCAGGTGAGCATGCCGAGCGCGAGGATGTCGACCTTCATCAGCCCCAGGCAGTCGATATCGTCCTTGTCCCATTCGATAAAGGTGCGGTCCTTCATCGCGCCATTGTGGATCGGCACCATCTCGTCGAGCCGCCCCTGGGTGAGGACATAGCCGCCGACATGCTGCGACAGGTGGCGCGGGAACTGGAGCAACTGATCGACCATGTCGCGCAGCCGGAGGATCTCCGGATTGTCGGGGTCGAAGCCGGTCTCCTTGAGCCGTTCCTCCTCGAACTTGCCGGCGAAGCTGCCCCACACGGTGCTGGTCAGCCGCTGGGTGACGTCCTCGGTGAGGCCCAATGCCTTGCCGACCTCGCGCACCGTGCTGCGCGGGCGGTAATGGATCACCGTCGCCGCGATCGCGGCGCGGTGGCGACCGTAGCGCCGATAGATATATTGCATCACCTCCTCGCGTCGCTCGTGCTCGAAATCGACGTCGATGTCGGGCGGCTCGTCCCGCTCGGCGGACACGAAGCGCGAGAAGAGGAGATCGTATTTGAGCGGATCGACCGAGGTGATGCCGAGCAGATAGCAGACCACCGAATTGGCGGCCGAGCCGCGCCCCTGGCACAGGATCGGCGGCTCCACCGAGCGCGCGAAACGGACGATGTCGTGCACGGTGAGAAAATAATGGGCGTAACGGCGGTCCTCGATCAGCCTGAATTCCTCGTCGAGCAGCGCGGTGATCTTGGCGGGGATGACGCCGCCGTATCTCTTGAGCGCGGCTTGGTGGACCAGCTCCTGGAGCCAGCCTTGCGCGTCCCAGCCCTCGGGCACCGGCTCGTGCGGATATTCGTAGCGGAGCTGGTCGAGGGTGAAATCGATCCGGTCGAGCAACTCAAGGCTGGCCGCGAGCGCCCGGGGCCAGCCGGCGAACAGCCGCGCCATCTCCTCGGGCGGCTCGAGGTGGCGCTCGGCATTGGCGGCGAGGCGGCGGCCGGCGCGCTGGATGGTAACGCCCTCGCGGATGCAGGTGACGATGTCGTGGAGCGCACGCTGGTCGGCATGGGCATAATGGGCATCGGTGGTGGCGAGCAGCGGCACGCCGGCGGCATCGGCGAGGCGGGCGAGGCGGATCAAGCGGCGCTGGTCGCGGCCGGCGCGCGGCATGGTGACGCCGAGCCACACCCGCCCCGGCGCGCAGGCGGCGAGCAGCGGCAGAGTGGCGGCGAGGCCGGCATCGGCACGCGCCGGCGGCAGCATCGCCTCGGGCGCCGGCTCGGCGGGGCGGGCGCTGCTGTCGGGCAGCGCGATCAGCAGCAGGTCGTCGGCATGGCGCTGGAGATCGCCGAGGCCAAGGATGCAGCCGCCCTTGAGCGCGCGGCGGTTGCCGAGCGTGAGCAGCCGGGTGAGCCGCCCCCAGCCATGGCGGGTGGTGGGATAGGCGACGATGTCCGGCGTGCCGTCGGCAAAGACGAGCCGGGCGCCGACCGCGAGCTTGAAGTCGATCGGCGGCAGCTGCGCGCCGACCAGGCCGATCTTGGCGCGGTTGAGCGCGTCATGCGCGCGGACCACACCGGCGACGGTGTTGCGATCGGCGATGCCGATCCCGGCGAGCCCGAGCTCGATGGCGCGGCTGACCATGTCGAGCGGGTGGCTGGCGCCGTGGAGAAAGGAATAATTGGTCGCGGCGACCAGCTCGGCGAAGCGGGTCGGGGACGCGGGTTCGGCCGAGGCTGGCACCGCCGTCACGCGAACAGCCCGTGGAGGTACCAGCGCGGGCGCTCGGTTTCGACGTACAGCCCGTGGCGGAAGATCCAGAAGCGGCGGCCGCGCTGGTCCTCGATGCGATAGTAATCGCGGGTCGGGATCGCGGCATCGTGGCGGCGCCACCATTCGCCGGCGATCCGCTCAGGGCCTTCGGCGCGCGCGACCTCGTGGACGCGGCGGCGCCAGCGGAAGCGGTGGGGGGGACCGTCCGGCACCTCGGCGGCGATCGATTCGATCGGCTGCGGCGGATCGAACAGGTAGATCGGGCGCTGCGGCGGCTCGCCCTCCTCGGTCGCGCGCCAGGCGGCGGCTTGGGCGGGCGGCGGCGCGGTGGCGGGGAGCATCAGCTCGGCCTGTTCGGGGATGTGGCTGTCGCGCGCCGCGAATCGGCGCACCCGGCCGCGGCCGAGCCGGGTCGCGAGCTGGTCGACCAATTGGGTCACGCCCTCTCGTTCCTGCTGCGCGGCGCCGCCCTCCAGCTTCAGCTGCGCGGCATCGAGCCGCTCGGCGAGCATCACGTCGAGCCGCACCAGATCATAGCCGAAGCCGGGATCGAGCGGGTCGGAGAGGCTGTCGATCCGCTCGCGCAGCAGCCGGCCGAGCAGCGCCGCGTCGCGGGTCGGCTGGCCGGTCTCGACGCGCAGGCTCTGGACGTGGCCGTCGGCGCGGAACAGCCGCGCTTCCCAGCGGCGGCCGCCCTGGTGGCGCTGTTCGAGCGTGGTGGCGGCCTCGGCGATCAGCTCGGCGATGACGTCGAGCACATAATCGGTGCGCGCGACCGGTTCGGCGAAGCGGCGCTCCACCACCACCGGGGCGACGCGCTGGCGTGCCCGCACCGGCGCGGCGGCCTCGCCGGCGAGGCTGCGGATCGCGGTCACGGCGTCCTCGCCGAACCGCGCGGCGATGCTGGCGAGCGGCCGCGCCATCACCTCGCCGACCGTCTTGAGCCCGGCGCGGGTGAGCGCGATCGTCTCGTCCTCGCCCAGATCGAGCGCCGCGACCGGCAGGCGGCGTACCGCGCGCTTCTCGTCGGGCGCGGGCGCGCCGGCGAAGCGCGCCAGCGCACGGGCGATCGCGGGGGTGTCGCCAAACGCATGGCGGACGAGCAGGCCGCGCCGCGCCATCCGTCCCTCGACATCGGCGGCCAGCGGGCGCTCGCCGTCGAAGGCGTGGGTGCAGCCGGCGATATCGAGGATCAACGTGTCGGGCGGCTCGAGCGCGACGATCGGGGTGTAGCGCGCGCAGCCGTCGGCGAGTCGCTCGAGCCAGTCGAGATCGGCATGGGGATCATGGGGGAAGACCTCGAGCTCGGGAACGCGGGCGCGGGCATCGGCGAGGGTCAGCCCCGGCTGCAGCCCGGCCTGCGCCGCCGCGAGGCCGAGCGCGGTCAGCCGGACGGCGTTGCCGACCGTCTCGGTAAAGGCAACTGGTGCCTCATCCCGCCCGACGAACAGGTGCGGCCTGGTGGCGCGCAGCCGCTCGATCGGCAGCCAAGGAAAGACCAGCGCCAGATAGCGGCGTTCCACGGAAACTCTTGGCATCTCGATCCCATTCCACGCGCCATCGCGTCCCCGCGGGGCCTCCGCGGCGGCGCAAGCATTCGATGTCGAAGGCGGGGAAGCCCGGCGCATTGGCGTCGAGCGCGGTCGACGGCACCGCCGCGACGCCCCAGCGAGTCGCCGCCGCGCTCGGGCTGGGCTCGGCACCGACGCGGACGCTGAGCACGGTGACCCCCGAGGCTTCGGCGGCGAGCATCAGCCGGCGGGTGGCGGTGAGATCAAGCCCGCGCGCCGGGCCGGCGCTTTCGATCAGCAAGGTGCCGAGCCCCGGGCAGCGCGCGGCATCGGCGGCGGCGCGGAGCAGCGCGGGCTCGTCGGCCACCACCGCGAGCACCAGTGAATCGGCAGGGAGGCCGAGATCGGCGAGGCCGCCGGCATGCGGGCGGCCGATCGCGCGCTCGCAGCCCTCGGTACGGATCCACAGCAGCGGCACCGCGCGTGCGGCCAGTGCGAGGGCGATGCCAAAGCCGATCCCGCTCGGCCCGTCATCGGCTTCGCGCGCATAGATTTCATGGAGTTGCGCCCGGACAAGGCCCTCGCCAAGCCACGCATCCGCCGCCCGCGGGTCGGCTTGCGCAGGGCTTCCGGCAGCGGCAAGGCCACGTAGCCGGGCAATCAGGGCGGACGAGTCGCTCACGGATGTTCTTGTAATGTTCTAATGGTTGAGTCGCCAAGCTAAATTCTTGCACGCAAAGGCTTGCCGTCCCGAAACCTCCGGGCTAATAGCGCGCCTCACCCCGCCCGGTGGCCGCTTCGGCAGCCGGGCATCAGGCGCCAGAGCGGGCGTAGCTCAGGGGTAGAGCACAACCTTGCCAAGGTTGGGGTCGAGGGTTCGAATCCCTTCGCCCGCTCCAGCCGCGTTGCCGCGCGGCCATCCACCAGCAGCACCTGTACCAGCCGAGCGTGACGCGAGGTCACCGGCCTGGCTATAGCCATACCCATGACCATTCGAATCGGAATCGGCGGCTGGACCTACGAGCCGTGGCGCGGGACCTTCTATCCCGAGAAGTGGCCGCAGAAGCGCGAGCTGGACTATGCCGCCGGCAAGGTCACCGCGATCGAGATCAACGGCACCTATTATTCGAGCTTCAAGCCGGCGAGCTTCGCCAACTGGGCCAGCGCGGTGCCCGACGGCTTCGTGTTCACGCTGAAAGCGTCGCGCTATTGCACCAACCGCAAGGTGCTCGCCGAGGCCGGCGAATCGGTCGAGCGGTTTGTCGGTCAGGGAGTCGTCGAGCTCGGCGACAAGCTCGGCCCGATCCTGTGGCAGTTCATGGCGACCAAGAAGTTCGACGCCGACGACATGGCAGCGTTCCTGGCGCTGCTGCCCAAGAGCCATGCGGGCGTGGCGCTGCGCCATGCGGTGCAGGTGCGCCACGAGAGCTTCGCGGTGCCGGCGTTCGTCGCGATGGCACGCGCGGCGGGAGTGGCGATCGTCTATGCCGATTCGGCGGACTATCCCGCGATCGCCGACGTCACCGGCGACTTCGTCTATGCCCGGCTGGAGGCGGCCGAGGAGGCGCATCCGGCCGGCTATGCACCCGCCGCGCTCGACCGCTGGGCCGCGGCGGCGCAAACCTGGGCGGCAGGCGGACGGCCCGAGGGGCTGCCCTATGTTGAGAACACCGCGCCTGCGCCGCAGGCACGCGACACCTTCGTGTTCTTCATCAACGGCGCCAAGGTGAGAGCACCGCAGGGCGCGATGGAGCTGATCGAGCGGGTGTCGGCCTAGCGAGCGATTGGTCTGCTCACGCCCACTTAAGCCAGCGGCAAAGCACGGGCGTCGGCTGGCGTTATATAACCCCAGGTCACCAGGAATGATCGCAGCGCGGCTGGGTAGCCTGCCGGCTCATGCCGATAGTGGGATAGCATCACGTGCCAGGCGGACGGCGCTTGCCCCAGCCGGGCGGCGTCAGCGACGAAAGCGGCGCAGCTGCCATTGCGCTCCTTGACATTGGACACGCAAATGCGGCGATGAGCGGGCAGGTCGTGCGCGAACAGCGGCCGCACAGCAGGATCGTCCGAGACGTCGACGCTGCGCCCGTCGCGGATGGTCAACACCAGCGGTACGCCGCGCGTACAGGCGTTGCACTCGCCCGAGAAGTTAAACCCGGGCGCCTCGAGCACAAAGCCGGGTTGGCTATCTCTGGATAGACTGCGGGAGAACACGCTTACCTCGCCAATCAGCGCGGCGCTGCCGCGATACTGTAGGGGCACCGCATGGAAGCCGCTGACCGATGGCTCTATCAACGTTACAGCGGTGAAACCGCCGGATCCGCCCCACTGATTGTCTACCACCAATCCCGCATGTCCCCGCCCAGCTGCAAGGCGTACGACGGCGACTCGCACGAACGAGGCTTGGCTATCGCTCGTCATGTGGAACGGTGGCAATCCTGGCCGACTGACCGACACGATCGCTTGATTGCTTATGCCGTTGAAACTGCAACCCTCGTTCTTTGCCGGCACCTCACAGGGCGTGGCTTCGACCTTCACCGTCAGGCCACCTGCGACGAATGACAAGGGCACTCCCGGATGTATTCCCCAGGTTCGGAACGCGCCTATCGGAACCGTCGCCAGTGGCGGTGGGGCTGCGCCGAGCAGGAGAACAGGCAACAAGCGGGCAGGCAGGCGCATCATATCTTCTCCCCAATAGATCTTAGGGTCGGATTGCACGACCTGAGCAGCGATCATGCTACAGGCTGCTTATGGCCGATCTCTGCCGAACGCTGTCCGACGGATACCATCACTTTTGCCGTTCCGCCATTTGTCAGCCTCTCGAAGGGCATATTGGAATGGGTGTCGAGAAGCCGATGGTGTTCGCGATATGCGGGGCTAATCGACAAGTGTTTGCAGAGGCGATCCTCTTTCCAACCGAGAATTGATGTTCGACGGCGTGCCTTGTGCTATAACGATCCGTCAAGGAGCCGGCTTATGGTCATGCTTATCGTCTCGATGGTCTTTGTCTCGATAAACTGCGTACTGGCCTTCCGAGCGAACTCGCGCTTCCGCCATGAAGATCAGCTACCGATGCAATGGGGGTTGTCGGGTGAGGTTAACTGGTTCGCCCCCCGTCGTCTTGCACTTGCCTCCATGCCGATGCTGGCCTTCGCCGTTCTTGGCTTTCAAACTATTCTGTCGACGAATGTCGCGCCCAGACCCGGACAAGAAGGCCTCGTGTTTCCCGTCTTGGTCGCCACGGGCGCAACTCTTGTCGCCGTGCAGCTGCTACATTTCTGGTTGATCGAGAAAACCGTAGGCGGGAGCGCCGAGTAATCGCCCTGGCGGCGGCTAGGCCAGGCTTTCACGACGATCCGTAGTTGTCGCCAAAGCGGCCGTTTCGCTGTCCACCTGTTCCAAGCGCCTGGGTCAGGTCACGCCGCAACTACGGCATGACGACGGACAGGCGTGCTGCCCCTAGACGCCAGGCGCGATGCCCGGGGTCTCGTCGCTGCCGCTGTCGGTGGTGATGCCTGGATCGGCAGGTGCCGGTGCGGCAGCCGGAGGCGGGGCGGGCTGATTGCCCTGGCCGAGGATCGCGGCATTCTCGATCTGGTCGAGCGCGGCGCGTGCGGTCACGTAGCGGTTGGCGGCTTCCATCCAGTTGCCGGCGTCGCGCGCGCCGGGCAGGCGGGCGATCTCGGCACGGGCGGCCTCAACCTGGCCGCCCTCGAGCAGCCGCTTGGCGCGCGCCATGCGATCGGCGGGGAGCGTCGAGGGGGTGCCGGCCTTGCGCAGCACCACGAGGTTGCCGAGCTGGCGGCGGATCGCGGTGAACCAGCCGTCGCTGCTGATGGTGTTGAGATCCGGCGCGATCGCATCGAGCCCCTGGCGCAGATCCTCCAGCGTCACCGGCTGGCGCGCTGCCTGGATCACGGTAGTCACCGCGCGCGGCTGGCTGGTGCCGAAGCGGGTGCGCAGCTGCTCCTCGAGATAGCCGAGGCCGAGGCCGCGATCGAGCGCGCGGCGTGCGGCGAAGGCGACGAGCATGCCCTCGGCGCGGGTCGCCTGGTTGCCGGCGACCGTCGCGGTCGCGGTCACCGTGGCGGTACGCGCCTCCAGCGCAGCAAGCTGCGCCGCAAGCGCCGCCTCGCGTGTCACCAGCGTCGCGGTATCGGTGACGGGCGTCTCGCCATTGGCGTTGAGCGGCTGGGCGGGTGAATAGCCAGCGGCCGCCTTGTCGCGATCCGCGGCCGCGGTGGCGGCAGAGACATGGGCGGTGCCGGGGGTGCCGCCGAGCCAGGGCAGCCGCTTCATCATCACCCCCATCAGCGCGAGGCCGGCGATAAAGGCGAGCGCGACCAACGCGATGATCACGCCGGTCCGCGGCCCGCGCGTGCGTGTCGCAGAGATCGGCACAAATTCTGTCATGCCCTCTTATCCCCGGCGCCCGGCGGATGGTCAATCGCCGGTTGATCGGCGAGCGCCAGCGCGGCGGCGACCAGCGCCTCGTCATTGGGCACGGCGCTGCTTGCCGCGACCCGCCAGCCGGTTCCGGCAGCGGCACCCACCACCGGGCTGAGCGCCGCGATACCGATGCGCCGGCGATCGAGGCCGGCGTCGTCGACCAGCGCGGCGAAGCGGCGCGCGGCGCGGGCCGAGTGGAGCAGCACCAGCCGGTCGATCGCCGCGGCGAGGAGCGCCGGTGCGATTCGCAGCGGTTCGCTGGCGTAGACGACCCGGCGATCGGCAACGGCCGCCGCCGTGCCCGGATCATGGTCGCGCCCGGCGAGCCAGAGCAGGCGGGTGAGGCCTTGGCGCCGTGCGCGCGCGATCGCGGCGGCGGCATCTGCCTCGCCGGTGACGGCGACGGTGAAGCCTGCGGCTACGGCGGCGGCAGCGGTGGCCGCCCCGACAGCGACTACCGGCAGCGCGTGCAACGCGGCGAGCGCATCGCCGCCATGGCGCAGGGCGTTGGCGCTGGTGAGCAGCAGCGCATCGAAGGCCTCGGGGACGGGCGCCTGCCAGGCGACCGGGCCAACGGCGAACAGCGGCAGCTGTACCACGTCGCGCCCGATGCCGGCGCGCTCGCGGAGCCGCGCGGCGGTGCGGCCGTTGCCGGGTTCGGGCCTCGCCACCAGCCATCCCCGGATCATCGCCGCGTGCCTATGGCTGGAACAGTCGCCGCACCGGTTCGGGTGCGGCGGCGAGCAGCGCGGCAGCCAGCGTTGCGCCGACCAAGAGCCCGTCGACGCCCTCGGCATGGTCGGCGACATGGCATTGGCCGTCCTCGGCGATCAGCTCGGCGCGCAGCGTCAGCGTCTCGCCCGCCAGCGCGGCGAGCGCGGCGACTGGCGAATGGCAATCGGCGCCGAGCCGGCCCAGCAAGGCGCGCTCGGCATGGACGCAGCGGCTGGTGGCGGGATCGTCGATCGCGCCGACGATCACCGCGGCGGTGTCATCGGCGGCGCGGACCTCGATGCCGACCGCGCCCTGGGCGGGGGCGGGGAGCATGACGTCGGTGGGAATCGCGACGCCGATGCCGTCGCGCCCGAGTCGATCGAGCCCGGCGGCGGCGAGCAGCGTGGCGTCGGCGTCGCCGGCGGCGAGCTTGGCGAGGCGGGTGTCGACGTTGCCGCGGAACACGATCACCTGGAGATCGGGGCGCAGCCGCAGCAGTTGCGCGCGCCGCCGCGGCGAGCTGGTGCCGACCACCGCACCCGGGCGCAGCGCCGCGATCGAGTCCGCGCCGATCAGCCGGTCGCGAACGTCGGCGCGCGGCAGCATCGCGGCGATCTGGATTGCCGGCGGCCGGATCGTCTCGACGTCCTTCATCGAATGAACGGCCGCGTCGATCTCGCCATCGAGCAGCGCGCGATCGAGTTCCTTGGTCCACAAGGCCTTGCCACCGATCTCGGCGAGCGCGCGATCCTGGACGCGATCGCCGGTGGTGCGGATCACGACCAGCGCGACCTCGTCCTCGGCCCAGCCATGCGCGCCGCACAAGGCAGTGCGCACCATGTTCGCCTGGGTAAGCGCCAGCGGCGAGCCCCGCGTGCCGAGCCTGAACCGGATCATCGCCGCGCCATGGCCCAACCCGCAGGCTTCGACAAGCGCGGCGCGTGCCGGTACAGCGGCGCGATGATCATCCTCGGACTCGAATCCTCCTGCGACGAGACCGCCGCCGCGCTCGTCACCGGCGATCGCCAGGTGCTCGCCCATCGGCTCGCCGGCCAGGAAGCCGAGCATCGGCCGTTCGGTGGGGTGGTGCCCGAGATCGCGGCGCGCGCGCACGTCGAGGCGCTGGAGCCATTGGTCGCGGCGGCGCTCGCCGATGCGGGGTTGCGGCTCGACCAGGTGGACGCGGTCGCGGCGACCGCTGGGCCGGGGCTGATCGGCGGGGTAATGGTGGGCCTCGTCACCGGCAAGGCGCTGGCGCATGCCGCAGGCAAGCCGCTGGTCGCGGTCAACCATCTCGAGGGCCATGCGCTGAGCCCGCGGCTGTCGGATCCCAGCCTCGACTTTCCCTATCTGCTGCTGCTCGTCTCGGGCGGCCATTGCCAGTTGCTGCTGGTGGAGGGCGTCGCCCGCTACCGCCGGCTGGCGACCACGATCGACGATGCCGCGGGCGAGGCGTTCGACAAGACCGCCAAGCTGCTCGGCCTCGGCTTCCCGGGCGGGCCAGCGGTGGAGCGGGCGGCGGCGCTCGGCACCGCCAATGTGCCGCTGCCGCGGCCGCTCAAAGGCTCGGCCGAGCCGCATTTCTCCTTTGCCGGGTTGAAGAGCGCGGTGGCGCGGGCGGCGGGCCATCATGCGCCGGAGGATATCGCTGCCTCGTTCCAGCTGGCGGTGGTCGATTGCCTGATCGATCGCACCGCCAAGGCGCTGGCGGGGGTGGAGGCGACCGCATTGGTGGTCGCGGGCGGCGTCGCGGCCAATCAGGCGGTGCGCGGCGCGCTCGAGCAACTGGCGCAGGCGTATGGCCTGCGCTTCGTCGCGCCGCCCCTGTGGCTGTGCACCGACAATGCGGCGATGATCGCCTGGGCCGGCGCCGAGCGGTTCGCGGCAGGACTCACCGACCCGCTCGATGTCGCGGCGCGGCCGCGCTGGCCGCTCGATCCCGCCGCCGAGCCGGTGCGCGGGGCAGGGGTGAAAGCATGAGGATGAAGGCATGAAGATCGGCGTGATCGGCGGCGGCGCCTGGGGCACCGCGCTGGCCCAGGTAGCGGCGCACCGCGGCGACGAGGTGCTGCTGTGGGCGCGCGAGCCCGAGGTGGTCACCGGGATCAACGAGCGTCACGAGAACGCCCTGTTCCTCGCCGGCACGCCGCTGGCGCCGACGATCCGCGCCACTGCGACGCTCGGCGATCTCGCGACCAGCGAGGCGATCCTGGTGGTGGCGCCGGCACAGCATGTCCGCGCGGTGCTGAGCGCGATCGAATCGGGGACGACGCCGCTGGTGCTGTGCGCCAAGGGCATCGAGGCGGGCACGCGGATGCTGGTGGGCGAGGTCGCGCGCCAGGTTCACCCCCAGGCGCCGGTAGCGGTGCTGTCCGGCCCCACCTTCGCGCATGAGGTGGCCGCCGGGCTGCCGACCGCGGTGACGCTGGCCGCGGCGGACGACGGCTTGCGCCAGGCGCTGACCGAGCGGCTCGCCGCGCCGCACTTCCGGCCCTATGCGTCGAGCGACGTGATCGGCGCCGAGATCGGCGGCGCGGTGAAGAACGTGCTGGCGATCGCGTGCGGCGTGGTCGAGGGCGCGGGGCTCGGCCAGAATGCCCGCGCGGCATTGATCGCGCGCGGTTTTGCCGAAATGACCCGGTTCGGGCTGGCGCGCGGCGCGCGGGCGGAGACGCTCGCCGGGCTGTCGGGCCTCGGCGATCTGGTGCTGACCTGCTCCTCGACTAGTTCGCGCAACTTCTCGCTCGGCGTCGGTCTCGGCAAGGGCGGTGCCGCGAGCGACCTGCTCGCCGATCGCCGCACCGTTGCGGAAGGCGCCTTCACCGCACCGGTACTTGCCGACGCGGCGCGCGAAGCCGAGGTCGACATGCCGGTGACGACCGCGGTGTGCAGGCTGCTCGCGGGCGAGCCGGTGGCGGGGGTGATCGGCGCGCTGCTTGCCCGGCCGCTGCGCGACGAAGGCCGGTGAGATGGGCGGCGTTGCTGCGCGGCGTCAACGTCGGCGGCAACCGCAAGCTGGCGATGGCCGATCTGGCCGCCTTCATGCGCGCCGAGGGCTATGGCGGCGTCGCGACATTGCTCGCCTCGGGCAATGTGGTGTTCGATGCTGACGAGGATAATGCCGCAGCGCTGGAGACTCGCCTCGCCGCTGCGGCGCGGGCGCGGCTCGGCCTCGATACCGACTGGTTGCTGCGGCGCCATGCCGAGCTTGCCGCGGTGATCGCGAATAATCCTTTTCCCGATGCCGCGGCGGCGCGCCCCAATCACCTGCTGGTGACATTTCATCGCGACCCGGTGCCGGCGGCGCTGGTCGCGGCGGTGCCGCTCGCCGGCCCCGAGCGCCTGCATGCGGCAGGCCGCGAGCTGTATGTCGACTACGCCGCCGGCGTCGGTCGATCGACGCTGCCGGCGACGATGGCGAAGCTCAAGTTTCCGCGCGTGGCGACGGCACGCAACTGGAACACCGTCACCAAGCTCGCGGCGCTCACCGCCTGATCGAGCGTTAGCGCAGCGCTCGGGCGGCGAGCGCGGCGCAGTTCGCATCGCTCGCCTGCGGGCCCTGGCGGCCAGTGATGGCGCGACCGAGCGCCTTGAAGATATTCCCGGCCGAGCGGATCTCCGGCGGGATCACCAGCGCCGGATCGCTGAGCGTGCCGCGCACGAACACCGCGCCGGGGACGCGCAACAGGCTGTGGCGCTTGGGCGCGCCGGTGAAGCGCAGGTCGAGCGTCTCGCCGGGGAAGGACAGGCGGCCCTGGCCGGTCAGCTGGCTCTCGCTGGTGTCGACGATCAGCGGGCTAGCGCGGCCTTGGCCGTTGGTGACCGGCATGGTGAGAATCAGGCAGCGCAGCGAGGCCGAGTCGTTCTTGCCGGCGAGCAGCACCCGCCCGGCATCGAAGCCGGCCGCCGCGGCATAGCGCGCGGGTAGCGCGCCATCGCGCACGGTAAAGCCGAGCCGGCCATCGGCCCGCGCGATCGCGGCGCGGATGGTGTCGCCGCGGCCGCTGAGCTGGGCATGCGCCTGGACCCGCCCGGTGAAGCTGCCGCCGGCACCGGCGAACGCCTCGACGCGGCTGCCGGTGAGGCGAAGATCGAGACCGAGCCGCGGCAATGCCGCGCCGCCGCGCTGGTCGACGGTTGCGGTGCCGCGGATCACCCCGCTCGGCAGCGCGACCACCAGCGGCGCCACGGTGAGCCGCTGATGATCGAGCGTCGCGGTGCCACGCACGCCGATGATCGAGCTGTCGCCCGAGCCGCTGAACACATGGGCGATACGGAAGGCGAGCACGCCATCGGTGGTCTTGATGGTGGCGAGGCTGATCCGCGTGTCGGGCACGATGCGCGGGCCGATCCGCCGCTCGAGCGCGGCACCACGGGCGCGGCCCTCGTCGGACGACAGGTCGGCGAAATCGAATCGCTGCGCGGCGATCGCGCCATCGAGCTTGGTGCGCCCGTCGCGCTTTCTGACGGTAAGGTGCCCGGCGATGTCGGAGCGGCCGATGGTCCCCTTGAGCGCCGTGATCGTCCAGTCGGGCGCGTCGTGGCGGACGTGTGCGGCGAGCGTCACCGGCTGGGTGCCGAACAGCCCCGCCTCGATCACCGCGTCGATCAGCCGCAGATCGGCGGCGCGCGCGGTGACGTCGAGCGTCATCGCATTGGTATCGAGCGGGCGATCGGTGCTGCCGCGGGCGACCATCGCCAGCCGGGCGCCGTCGAGCCGCGCGACGAACGGCCAGGGGCCGGGCTGTGGCCGGTCGACCGGCGCACCGGTAAAGCTGATCCGTACCGGCGCGCCGCGAACCACGCCGCTGCCCGCCGCCCGCACACCGTGACTCGCATCGGACGAGAAGTTTAGGGAAACCGAACGGTTGCGCTTGGCATCCCGATAGGCAATCGTCGAGTTGCTGATCGTGAGTCCTTTGAGATCGGTGGAGGCGCCGCCGCTTTCCGGCTTGCCCGGGCGTGACCAATTGGTCCGCCCATCCTTGGTACGGACCAGCGCCAGCGCCAGCCGGTCGACGCGCAAATTGCGGGGACGGAAGCTGCCGCCGAGCAGCGGCCAAAGCGGGAAGGTCACTTCGGCGCGGCCGAGGCGGACGAAGTCGCCGGACCCGGCCCAGCCCGGCTGCGGGATGCGCACGCCGGCGACGGCGATCGTCGGGCGGAAGCCGAATCGGTCCACCCGCGTCATCTGCTCGATCACCACCGGCCGGCCGAAGCGCTGCGCCAGCCGGTCGGCGACCACGCCCTTGAGCACGCCCCAGGGAAAGGCCGCCGCGATCAGCAGCAACAGGAGCACCGCCGCGATGGCGATCATGAAGATGGTGCGCCAGCGCCGCGCCAGGAAGGTCATCAGGGTGTGACGCGTGGCGCCGGAAGTCGTTCCGGCTGCGACATCATGTCGCCCGCCGCCGCCACGTCAGAAATCGATCGCGATGCCCTTCAGCGTCCAGTCGCCGTAGCGGGTGGGATCCTGCGCCAGCGGGTCCTGCGCAGGGCGCGCGACCGGCTGGGGCGCGGGTACCGGCGGGCTCTTCGACAGATAGGCCGGCGGCTTCACATGGGCTGGGCGTTGGCCCATCGGGGATTCTCCGGTTACAGGCGGATCGTGCCGTGTGCCCTACATCGGCCTTCCCAGGAGTTTCGACAAGTTGGCCCAAGCCCCCGAACCACTCGGCACCGCTTCCCGACGCGCGGCGCTGCGCCTGCTGGATGCGGTGCTGCGCCGGGGCGAACCGCTGGAGGCGGCGCTCGGCAGCGCCACCCGGCACGTCTATGGCCCAGATCGTGGGTTGGCCCATGCCATCGCCGCGGAAACGCTGCGCCGGCTGCCTGATCTCGACGCACTGATCGATTCGGTCACCGAACGCCCGCTGCCCGACGATGCCAAGGCGCGGATGGCGCTGCGCATCGCGCTGGTTCAGGCGCTGGTGCTCGGCACGCCGCAGCATGCGGCGATCGCGACCGCACTGCCGCTGGTGGATGGGGGCCCGCGCAAGCTGGTCCATGGCGTGTTCAGTGCGATCATGCGCTCGGGCGTGCTGCTGCCCGAGGTGCCCGCGCTGCCCGCGACGGTCGAGATGCGCTGGGAAGCCTCCTGGGGCCCCGAGGTGGTGGAAGGCGCGACGGGTGCGGTCGCCGCGCCGCCGCCGCTCGACCTTACCCTCGCTGATCCCGCCGCCACCCAGTTATGGGTGGAGAAGCTTGGCGGCGTCAGCCTGCTGCCGGGTCATGTCCGGCTGGTGAATCCGGCGCCGGTCGGCGACCTGCCCGGCTATGCCGAGGGCGCGTGGTGGGTGCAGGATCTCGCCGCGTCGCTGCCGGCGCGGTTGCTGGGCGGCATCGCCGGCAGCGCGATCGACCTGTGCGCGGCGCCGGGCGGCAAGACGCTGCAACTGGCGGCGCAGGGCGCGGCGGTGACCGCGGTCGATGTGTCGCCGAGCCGGGTCAAGCGGCTGCGCGAGAATCTATTCCGCACGCGGCTGAAGGCGCAGGTCGTCACCGCCGACATCCTGCGCTGGACGCCGGACGAGCCCGCTGATGCGCTGCTGATCGACGCGCCGTGCAGCGCCAGCGGCATCTTCCGCCGCCATCCCGACGTGATGTACCGCGTCCGCCCGTCGATCATCACCGAGATGGCGGCGCTGCAGGCGCGGATCCTGGCGCGGGCGGCGGACTGGGTGAAGCCGGGTGGCGCGATGGTCTACGCCACCTGCAGCCTGGAGCCGGAGGAAGGCGAGCAGCAGCTCGCCGCCTTCCTGGCGAGCCGGCCGGACTATCGGGTCGAGGCCCCGGATGCGGCGCTGCTGCCGGCAGGTATTCCGGTCAACGACGGCGGCTGGGTGCGGACGCTCCCCGGGATGCTCGCCGAGGCCGGCGGCTGTGACGGCTTCTTCATCGTGCGGCTGCGGCGCGACGCATAAATCTATGCTAATAGGCCCAAGCTTTGCGGACCCGCATTGTAATGGTGGGCAAGCAAAGTAGAGACATGATCATGCAGCCTGTCCGCATCGCGCCATCCATCCTTTCCGCCGACTTTGCCAAGCTGGGGGAGGAGGTGCGCGCGATCGATGCCGCGGGGGCCGACTGGATCCACATCGACGTGATGGACGGGCATTTCGTGCCCAACATCTCGATGGGCCCGGCGGTGGTGAAGGCGCTGCGCCCGCACACCGCCAAGCTGTTCGACGTTCATCTGATGATCGCGCCGGTCGATCGCTATCTCGACGCCTTTGCCGAGGCGGGGGCGGACACGCTGACGGTGCATTATGAGGCGGGGCCGCACATCCATCGTACGCTCCAGCACATCAAGGGCCTGGGCAAGCGCGCCGGCGTGGTGATCAATCCCGGCACGCCCGCCAAGATGCTCGATTACTTGATCGACATGGTCGACCTGGTGCTGGTGATGAGCGTCAATCCCGGCTTCGGCGGCCAGCATTTCATCGACGGCCAGCTCAAGAAGATCGCCGCGATCCGCAAGATGATCGACATGAGCGGGCGCGCGATCGACCTCGAAGTGGATGGCGGCGTCGATGCGGTGCAGGCCAAGCGCTGCATCGAGGCCGGTGCTGATGCCCTGGTCGCCGGCACCTCGGTGTTCCGCGGCGGCCCGGACGCCTATGCCGCCAATATCGCGGCGCTGCGCGGATGAACGCGGAACCCGGCGACATCGCCGCGCAGGACGGCATCGAGGAAGGCAAGCGCCTGATGCGTGTCGGCGGCGACAAGGGGCTGAGCCTTGCCGAGCGCTTGTCGGAACGGCTGCAGATGATGACCTGGCGCACGCCGATCCACGGCATGCGCCTGAAGGGTCGTTATCCGCTCAAGCTGGTGGCAGTGCCCGACGATCCCGTGATCGGCGACGTCAAGCGCGGCCAGGCGCTGCTGCGCGGCGAGATCGTGTTCCGCGGCGAGGCGCGCGAGCTCGATGCGCTCAACTTCGCCCGGCGCGACTGGGGCAAGCCGTTCGCCGAATATGTCCACAGCTTCGCCTGGCTGCGTGATCTCTCCACGGTAGCGACCCGGGCGCAGGGCGCGCCGATCGCGGAAGGCCTGATGGCGCGCTGGATCGGCGCCTATGCCGACAAGGTCGATGCGCTCGCCTGGCGGCCGGACCTGTGGGGCCGGCGCATCCTGTTCTGGACCGCGCATGCGCCGCTGATCCTGTCGTCGACCGACCTGGTCTATCGTTCCAGCGTGCTCAACGCGCTGGCGCGCGGCGCCCGGCATCTCGATCGCAGCGCCGACAAGGTGCCGGCCGGTGCGCAGCGCATCGCTGCCTGGTGCGGGGTGATCGCCGCGGGGCTGCTGATCCCCGGCGGCGAGCCGCGGCGCAGCTTTGGCGAGGCCGGGCTGGCGCGCGCGCTGGCGAGCGGGCTCGGTGACGACGGCGGATCGGTGTCGCGCAGCCCGGCGATGCTGGTCGACACGGTGATGCTGCTCGCCATGCTCCGCGAGGTCTATGCCGCCCGGGGCGAGGAACTGCCAGGCACGGTGCAGGCGGCGCTGGCGGCGGCGGTGCCGGCGCTGCTCGGCGTGATGCACGGAGATCGCGCGCTTTCGAGCTGGCAGGGCTGCGGCCCCGGCACGCCCGAGCATGTCGCCGCGGTGATCGAGGCAAGCGGGGTGCGCACCCGGCCACTCCGCCAGGCGCGCGACTGGGGCTATCAGCGACTCGCCGCGGGCAGCGCGGTGCTGGTGGTCGATGCCGCGCCGCCGCCGATCGCACGGCTGGTGGAGGGCGGCTGCGCCTCGACGCTCGCGTTCGAATTTTCCGATGGCCCGGTGCGGCTGATCGTCAACTGCGGCGGCGCCCGCGCCGCGGTGGCGCAACTGCCGAGCGCCTTTGCCGAGGGGCTGCGCACCACCGCGGCGCATTCGACGCTGGTGGTGGGCGATTCCAACTCCACCGCGATCCATGTCGACGGCACGCTCGGCCGCGGCGTCGGCGAGGTCGAACTGAGCCGCCAGGAATCGGATGTCGCCAGCCGCATCGAGGCGAGCCACGACGGCTATGTCCGGCGCTGGGGCTTCATCCACCGCCGCCAGCTGATGCTTACCGGCGACGGCCGCGAGCTGCGCGGCGAGGATGCGCTGCTGCCGCAGGGGCGCAAGCGCCGCTCGGGCAACACGCCGTTCTCGCTGCGCTTTCATCTCGGCGCCGGCGTCCAGGCCTCGCCCACTGCGGACGGTCTCGCGGCGATCATGCGGCTGCCGGGCGGTGCGCTGTGGCAGTTCCGCTGCCGCGGCGGCGCACTGATGATCGAGGATTCGCTGTGGATCGACGGCGAAGGCTATCCGAGCGCGACTCAGCAATTGGTGGTGAGCGGCGAAGCGGCAGCCGGTGGTGCCAATATCAGCTGGGCGATGAAGCGCGCGATCTGACCGGCTGAACCAAGCCGCGATTCGTCCGTTAGGGCGCTGTAGCCCTCGGCAGGAGGGTTAATCAGCCAAGGAACAGTGCGATGAACACCACCACGCTCAAAGGCGACGCCCAGGACATCACCGGCAAGGTCAAGGAAGGTGCCGGCAAGGCGACCGGCAATGAGTTGCTGCAGGGCGAGGGCCTCGCCGATCAGCTGACCGGCGCGTTCAACAAGACCGTCGGCGTCGCCAAGGATGCGCTCGGCGGCGGCGTCGGCCCGGCGGCGGACAAGGCCAAGAACTTCGCCAAGGCGCGCCCTTATGCGACCGCAGCGCTGGCGAGCGTGATCGGCCTGGCGGTGCTCAACACGCTGCGCGGCAAGTAAGCCCGACGACCACACCGTCATTCCGGGCTTGACCCGGGATGACGGTTTGCGGCCGATGCCCGCCAACGCTTGAATCCCTGGCCCGAACGCGACAAAGCGCCGCGCATGACCAGCATCCCGATCCGCCGCGCGCTCCTCTCCGTCTCCGACAAGACGGGGGTCGTCGACCTTGCCCGCGCTCTCGCCAGCCAGGGCGTCGAGCTCGTCTCCACCGGCGGCACCGCCAAGGCGCTCCGCGACGCGGGGCTGGAGGTGCGCGACGTCGCCGATCTCACCGGTTTTCCGGAGATGATGGACGGCCGGGTCAAGACGCTGCACCCGATGGTCCATGGCGGCCTGCTCGCGGTGCGCGACGATCCCGAGCATGCCGCCGCCATGCAGGCCCACGGCATCGGCGCGATCGACTTGGTCGTCGTCAATCTTTACCCGTTCGAAGCCACCGTCGCCCGAGGCGCCGATCGCGACACGGTGATCGAGAATATCGACATCGGCGGCCCGTCGATGGTCCGCTCGGCGGCAAAGAACCATCATTATGTGGCGATCGTTACCGATCCCGCCGATTACCCGATCGTCGCGACCGGCGCGACCACGCTCGACCAGCGCAAGGTGTTCGCCGCCAAGGCTTTTGCCGCTACCGCCGCCTATGACGGCGCGATCGCGCGCTGGTTCGGCACCGTCGACCAGGCCGAGCAGTTCCCGCCGGTGCTGCCGCTCACCCTCACGCGTGGCGCCACCCTGCGCTACGGGGAAAACCCGCACCAGTCGGCCGCCTTCTACACCGCGACCGACGGCGTCCGCGGCATCGGCCAGGCCCGCCAGGTGCAGGGCAAGGAGCTGAGCTACAACAATCTCAACGACGCCGATGCGGCGCTGGAGCTGGTCGCCGAGTTCCGCGACGCGGCGCCGACCTGCGTGATCGTCAAGCACGCCAACCCGTGCGGCGTCGCCACCGCAGGCAGCCTCGAACAGGCCTATGCCGAGGCCTTCGCCTGCGACACCGTCTCGGCGTTCGGCGGGATCATCGCGGTCAACCGCCCGCTCGACGTCGCCACCGCCAAGGCGATCACCGGGATCTTCACCGAAGTGGTGGTGGCGCCCGACGCCGACGACGAGGTGCTGGCGCTGTTCGCGGCCAAGAAGAACCTGCGGCTGCTGCTGACCGGCGACTTGCCCGATCCCGCCCGCAGCGGCCTGTTCGCCAAGTCGATCGCCGGCGGCTGGCTGGTGCAGGGTCGCGACGCTGGCACGCCGGGCGAGCTCAAGGTCGTCACCCAGCGTGCGCCGACCGCGCAGGAGCTGGACGATTGCCGCTTCGCCTGGACGGTGGCCAAGCACGTCAAGTCCAACGCGATCGTCTATGCCAAGGACCGCGCCACCGCCGGCATCGGCGCCGGGCAGATGAATCGGCTGGAGTCGGCGCGGATCGCGGCGTGGAAGGCGAGAGATGCCGCCGACAAGGCGGGCTGGGCCGCACCGCGGACGATCGGCTCGGCGGTCGCTTCCGATGCCTTTTTCCCCTTCGCCGACGGGCTGCTCGCGGCGGTGGAAGCGGGCGCGACCGCGGTGATCCAGCCGGGCGGTTCGATCCGCGACGATGAGGTGATCGCCGCGGCCGACGCGGCGGGGCTGGCGATGGTGTTTACCGGGATGCGCCACTTCCGGCACTGAGGCCGGCCATCTCCTCGACCGTATGGCAGCGAAAGCTGGCATCTCGACGTTGTTGAACCAGGGATAGAGCCGCAGGAGATCCCGGCTTTCGCCGGGATGAGGGTGTAGTCCGGCTCAGCCGACCGGCGAGCCGACGTTGGGCAGCGTCGCTTCCTCCGCGCGTGGCATCTTGCCGAACAGCGCGCGATCGGCCGGGCCGAATGCCCACTTCCACAGGATGAACAGATAGGTGCAGGCGATCGCCGGCTCGCCGAGCAGCAGCTCGGCCCATTCCAGCCGGTGCGGCAAGGCAGTGAACAGCGAACCGACCACGATCGCCGCCGCCGCGGCGCCGATCAGCGGCCAGCGCCACGGCGATACCGGCGCGGCGAGGATGCGGCTGAGCAGCCGCGCCTTGATCACCGAGGTAAGGCCGACGCTGAGCATCAGTGCGATCGCCGGTCCTGCCGCCTGATAGTTGGTCGGCCAGCCGAGCCGGCGCATGAGCAGGATCAGCGCCAGGCTGAGCCCGATCTGGACGCAGAGCATCACCACCGAGATGACCAGATTGCGGTGCCGCGCGGTATAGACCAGCGCCGATTCGCACACTGCGCCGGTGGAGGCGAGCACCTCGGCGGTGAGCAGGAAGCCGAGTGCCGCGGCACCGGCAACGAACTGCGGGCCGACCACGCCCATCACCGCCTCGCCGGGGATCGAGCCCATCAGGGCAAGCCCGCCCTGCGCGGCCATGATCCAGAACGCCACCTGGCGGACCTGGTTAGCGATCGCGAGGCGATCGTTGACCGCGAGGCTCTGGGTGATCACGGGCCCCAGGATCGGATCGAAGCTGGTCTTGAGCTTCTGCGGCAGCGACGCGACCTGCTGCGCCATGTAATAGATGCCGACGATCTTGGGCTCGAACATCACGCCGAGGATGAAGCGATCGACGTTGCGGCTGCCCCATTCGAGCGCGTCGGCGCCGGCGAGCGGCGCATTGGCGCGCGCGAGCGCGAACAGCCCGCCGAGATTGGGCGACCAGCCGCGCGGCAGGCCGTAGCTCCTGAGGAACGGCACCATGCTCGCGATCAGCGCCGCCACCATCGAGGCGACATAGGAGAGGACCAGCCCGTCCTTGATGGTGAAGAAGGAGAACACATAAGCGGCGATCGAGATCGTCCACGGCTCCACCACCGCGCGCGCCGTCACCGCGGCCTTGACGTTGAGCCGATAGGCGAGCGCGGCGAGGCTGACGTCGGACCAGGCGACCGCGACGATGATGCATGGGAAGAAGCGATCGAGCCCGGTGACCTGGGAGTTGGCGTACATCACCTCAGGAAAGGCGATCAGCACACTGCTGGCGACGATCGAGGCGATGAAGGCGACCGCGAGCGCATCCCAGACGACGCAAACGTGCGGGCGCTCCGAGCTGCTCAGCGCCTGGGCGAGCCCGCGCTTGAGGCCGAGCGTCGCGAGCAGCGCGGCCAGCTCGACCACCACCACCGCGAGCGCGAAACGGCCGACGAGATCGGCGCCATACAGCCGGCCGGCGATGAACAGGAACGGGATGCGCGCGGCGAGGCGCAGCACGAAACCGGCGATATTGGTGCGGCCGCCCTTGGCGAGGGTATCGATGTCCTTGGTGGCGGCGGTCATGCGGCGCGCTCACCTTCGCCGTTCGCCGGCCGGGCCGGCTCGGCCCTCGCCGCCTGGAGGCGGGAGGGAGCGGCCGAGTCGCGCAAGGGTGAGCGTGACCGGGGCGCGGTCAATGCGCCGCTCCCCAGCTGATCCCGGTGCCGATCTCGATCGCGAGCGGCACGTCGAGCACCACCGCGGGCTCGGCAGCGGTCGCCATCACCCGCTCGATCACCGGCCGCGCCGCGGCGACGTCGCCCTCGGGCAGTTCGAACACCAGTTCGTCGTGAACCTGGAGCAGCATCTTCACGTTCGGCAGCCCGGCGGCGAGCAGCGCCGGCTCCATCCGCACCATTGCGCGCTTGATGATGTCCGCGGACGTGCCCTGGATCGGTGCGTTGATCGCGGCGCGCTCGGCACCCTGGCGCTCGTGCTGGACCTTGCTCTTGATTCGCGGGAAGTGGGTCTTGCGCCCGAACAGCGTCGTCGTGAAGCCGCGCTCGCGCACGCTCTGCGTGGTCTCGGCGATATAGTTGTTGATGCCGGGGAAGCGCTCGAAATAGCGGTCGATCATCGCCTGGGCCTGGTCGGCAGCGATGTCGAGCCGGCCTGCGAGGCCCCAGCGGCTGATCCCGTAGAGGATCGCGAAATTAATCGTCTTGGCGCTCGCCCGCGTGTCGCGGGTCACCTCGCCGAACAATTCCTGCGCGGTCATGCTGTGGATGTCGTCGCCGCGCGCGAAGGCTTCCTTGAGCTGCGGCACGTCGGCCATATGCGCGGCGAGCCGCAGCTCGATCTGCGAATAATCGGCGGCGAGGATGACGTTGCCCGGCTCGGCGACGAACGCGTCGCGGATCTGGCGGCCCACTTCGCTGCGGATCGGGATATTCTGGAGATTAGGTTCGGTCGACGACAGCCGCCCGGTCTGGGCGCCAGTCAGCGAATAAGAGGTGTGGACGCGGCCGGTGCGCGGGTTGATCTCGTTCTGCAGCGCGTCGGTATAGGTGTTCTTGAGCTTGGTCAGCTGGCGCCAGTCGAGCACCCGCGCGGCGATCTCGGCACCGGGTGAATCCTTGTCGGCGGCGATCCGCTCGAGCTCGGTGACGTCGGTGGAATAGACGCCGGACTTGCCCTTGCGGCCGCCCTTGATGCCCATCTGCTCGAACAATACGTCGCCCAATTGCTTGGGGCTGCCGATCGTGAACGGCGTCCCGGCGAGGCCGTGGATCACCGTCTCGAGCCCCACGATCTGGCCGCTGAACTCCGCCGACAGGCCTGACAGACGCTCGCGATCGACCTTGATCCCGCGCGTTTCCATCCGCGCGATCACCGGCACCAGCGGGCGATCGACCATCTCGTAAACGCGGGTCGAGCCCTCGGCGGGCAGCCGCGCCTTGAACCGCTTCCACAGCCGGTAAGTGACGTCGGCGTCTTCGGCCGCATAGCGGGTGGCGGATTTGAGATCGATCTCGTGGAAGCCGCGCTGTGACTTGCCGGTGCCGACCACGTCCTTGAAGGCGATGCAGCTGTGCGACAGATGGGTGGCGGCGAGCTCGTCCATGCCATGGCCGTGAAGCCCGGCGTCGAGATCGAAGCTCATCACGATCGTGTCGTCGTGCGGCGCCACGTCGATGCCGGCGAGGCCGAGCATGATCATGTCGAACTTGAGGTTGTGCCCGATCTTGAGCACCGCCGGATCCTCGAACAATGGCTTGAGCAGCGCCAGCGCCGCGGCGCGGTCGATCTGCACCGGGCTCTCGGCGAGCAGGTCGGTGGTGCCATGGCCGAGCGGGATGTAGCAGGCGCGGTTGGGCCTCAGCGCCAGGCTGATCCCGACGAGGTCGGCGCGGGTGGCATCGGTGCCGGTGGTCTCGGTGTCGATCGCGAGCCAGCCTTGGTGGCGCGCCTCGGCGATCCAGCGGGACAGCGTGTCGGCGTCGACCACCGTCTCATAGCCGTCGTGGTCGCACGGCGGATCCTCGGCGAACGGCACCGAGGCCGGCTCGGGCGTCGGCGCGTCGGCGACCTGGCCGAGCCGCGCGAGCAGCGACTTGAAGCCGTGATGCTCGAGAAAGGCGCGCAACGGCGCATCGGGAATGCCCTGCAGACCCAGCTCCTCGAGCGGATGCTCGAGCGGGATATCGCAGGCGAGCGTCACCAGCTTGCGCGACAGGCGCGCCATCTCGGCATGCTCGATCAGATTGTCGCGCAGCTTGCCCTTCTTCATCTCGGGCGCGGCGGCGAGCACGCCTTCGACGTCGCCATGCTCGAGGATCAGCTTGGCCGCGGTCTTGGGCCCGACGCCGGGGACGCCGGGAACGTTGTCGACCGAATCGCCCATCAGCGCGAGCACCTCGCCCAATTGCTTGGGCGGCACGCCGAACTTCTCGATCACCGCCTCGTCGCTGAGGCGGCGGTTGTTCATGGTGTCGAGCATGTCGAGCCCGGGCTCGATCAGCTGCATCAGATCCTTGTCGGACGAGACGATCGTCACCTGCCAGCCCTGCGCAAGCGCCGCCTTGGCATAGCTCGCGATCAGATCGTCCGCTTCCCAGCCTTCCTCCTCGATGCACGGCAGCGAGAAGGCGCGGGTGGCGTCGCGGATCATCGGGAATTGCGGCTTGAGGTCTTCGGGGGGCGGGGGCCGCTGCGCCTTGTACTGATCGTACATCTGGTTGCGGAAGGTGCTCGACGATTTGTCGAGGATCACCGCCATATGGGTCGGCCCCTCGGCCTTGTGCAGGTCGTCGGCGAGCCGCCAGAGCATGGTGGTATAGCCATAGACCGCACCCACCGGCTCGCCATGCTTGTTGGTGAGCGGCGGCAGGCGATGATAGGCCCGGAAAATATAGCCGGAGCCGTCGACGAGATAGAGATGGGGCATCGTGATCGGCGTGTAGCGGATCAGGCGGGGGGCACCAAGACAATCAACTCTTGCGGCAGGAATGTGGCGGCGGTGTGCCCCGGCCGCGACACTTCCCTCCCTATTGGTACCGTGCGACGGGCACCTTTACCCCCGTTCGTGCTGAGCTTGTCGAAGCACGATGAGACTCATGCCCTTCGACAGGCCCAGGGCGAACGGTCGTAGGAACTTACCCGCGCGACGACCCCACATAGCTCGCGACCGCGGCGGCGACCGACTGGATCAGCTCCTGGCGCTCGCGCATCGAGCGCTGGGTGTCGCCGATCATCACCGCGATCGCATAGCGGCGGCCATCCGGGCAGGTGAGCAGCCCGACATCGTTGAACCCGGCGTTGCGGCCGCCGAGATCCTGGCCGGTGCCGGTCTTGTGCGCGATCGTCCAACCTGCTGGCAGCGCGGCGCGCAGGCGGGCGCGGCCGGTGACCGAGGCACCCATGGTGTCGATCAGGATGCGGGTGGAGGTTTCCGAAAGCAGTTCGCCGCGCGCGAGCCGCGCGATCGAATCGGCAATGGCGATCGGCGCGGCGCCGTCCGGCGGATCGGCAATATAGGCGTCGAGCGCCGCGGTGCGCGCTTCTGGCGCCAGCCGCGACCGTGCCGCCTCGAAGGCACCGCCGGCGGCATATGACTGGTTCCAGGTCAGCCCCGCGGTCTTCGACTGGAGCAAGCGCTCGCCGGGACCGAAGCGGATGTCGCCCAATTGCTTGCGCTCGATCATCGCGCGCACCGCGCGCGGGCCGCCGACATAGGTGAGCAGGCGATCGTTGGCGGTGTTGTCGCTGTGCGTCAGCGCGCGGGTGAGCAGATCGCCGACGGTCGTCTGGTAGCCGGCACCCTTCACCAGCATCGCGATCGGCTGGTGGAACAGGGTGAGATCCTCGGGGCGGACGAGGATCGGGTCATCGAGCTTGGCCTTGCCTTGGTCGCGCAGGTCCATCAGCGTCAGCGCGACCCAGAGCTTGCTCACCGATTGCTGGGGCAGGCGGGTGCGCGCGCCGGGCGAGGTGACGGTCCAGCCCTCGTCCACCGCGCGGATGGCAATGCCGAACTTGCCCTCGAAATTGCGCGCGATGCCGTCGATCGCGCCGGTGAGCTGCGGTGGCGCCGCGTGGCGCGCGGGCGGGGCGGCGGCGGGCACGGGGATCGAGACGCCCACCGGCGGTGGCACCGTGGGCGCGACGCCGCTGGCGCCGGGCCGCGACGTGGAGCCGCAAGCTGCCAAGGCGGCGACGCTGCCGGTAACGGCGATCAATCGGACCAATCGGCCGGTGTTCATGCTGTGGTAAACGCCCCGCTACCCAAGGCTCGAATCATTAGCTGCTGATTCATCGGACGAAACAGAGACATAGACGCGCTGCGATGAACCGCGGCTGACACGCGGCGAGTTGCGCGGGGGTGCGGCGCAACATTGCGGCGCCGGCGCCGTTGAACGCGCAAACCTCTATTTCGAAGGATAGCGACATGGCTGAGCAGACCAGCGACTTTTTCGTGGCGCGGCTGAAAGCCTGGGGCGTCACCCGCATCTTCGGTTATTCGGGCGATGGCATCAACGGCGTGCTCGGCGCGCTGCAGCGTGCCGAGAAGAACGGTGAGGGCATCGACTTCATCCAGGTCCGCCACGAGGAAATGGCGGCATTCATGGCAACCGCGCATGCCAAATTCACCGGCGAGCTCGGCGTGTGCCTGTCGACCGGCGGCCCCGGCGCGACCCATCTGCTCACCGGGCTCTACGATGCCAAGCTCGATCACGCGCCGGTGTTCGCGATCGCCGGTCAGGCCGAGACGACGGTGCGCGGCGCCAGCTATCAGCAGGAGCTCAACCTCGACCGGATTTTCGCCGACGTCGCCGATTACGTCCAGGAGGTGACCGCGCCGGCGCAGATCCGCCACGTCACCGATCGCGGCATCCGCATCGCCACTGCCGGCAACGGCGTCGGCGTGGTGGTGCTGCCCAAGGACGTGCAGGACGAGCCCTATCAGGAGCCGCCGGTGCAGCATGGCTTCACCCGCTCAGGGACCGGCTACACGCGGCCGCTGGTCGTGCCGCAGCCGGCCGATCTCGCCCGCGCCGCCGAACTGCTCAATGCCGGCGAAAAGGTCGCGATCCTGATCGGCGCCGGCGCGCGCGCGGGCGCGGCGGCGGTGGTCGAGGTTGCCGAGCGGCTCGGCGCGGGCATCGCCAAGGCGCTGCTCGGCAAGGACGTGCTCGGCGACGACGTGCCGGGGGTGACCGGCGCGATCGGCCTGCTCGGCACCAAGCCGAGCTGGGACCTGATGCAGGGCTGCGACACGCTGCTGATGATCGGCACCGGCTTCCCCTGGGCCGAGTTCCTTCCCGCCGACGGCAAGTGCCGCGCGGTGCAGATCGACATCGACGCCGGCATGCTCGGCCTGCGCTACCCGACCGAGGTCAACCTCCATGGCGGGGCGAAGGAGACGCTGGAGGCGCTGTTGCCGCTGCTCCACACCAAGGCGGATCGCGGCTGGCGCGAGGAGATCGAGGCGGGCGTCGCCGACTGGTGGCAAACGCTCGAGCGGCGCGCGCATGCCGAGGCGCATCCGGTCAACCCACAGCGGGTGGTATGGGAGATGTCGCCGCAATTGCCCGCCGATGCCATCGTCACCTCCGATTCCGGCAGTTGCGCCAATTGGTATGCGCGTGATTTCAAGCTCAAGCAGGGCCAGCGCTCGTCCTTGTCGGGCGGGCTCGCCTCGATGGGCGCGGCGGTGCCCTATGCGATCGCGGCGAAGTTCGCCTATCCCGAGCGGCCGGTGGTGGCGCTGGTCGGCGATGGCGCGATGCAGATGAACAACCTCGCCGAGATGATCACTGTGCAGAAATACTGGCAGCGCTGGGCCGATCCGCGGTTCATCGTCTGCGTGTTCAACAACGAGGATCTCAACGAGGTGACCTGGGAACAGCGGATCATGGAGGGCAACCCGCGATTCGAGACCACCCAGGCGCTGCCCAACGTGCCTTATGCCAAGTTCGCCGAGCTGATCGGGCTGAAGGGCATCTATGTCGACACGCCCGACGCGCTCGCCGGTGCCTGGGCAGACGCGCTCGCATCCGATCGCCCGGTGATCCTCGAGGTGAAGACCGATCCCTCGGTGGCGCCGCTGCCGCCGCACGTCACCCTCGCCGAGGCCAAGGGCTTCCTGTCGTCGATGGCCAAGGGCGATCGCGCTGCCGGGCAGGTAATCGCCGACACCGCGCGGCAGCTGATCAAGGAAGTGACGGGTTGAAGGCCGGCGCGGCGGTGCTGCTGGCGGGGCTGGTCGCCGCCTGTTCGAGCCCGGCCCCCAGTGGTCGGCGCAGCGACGATCGGGCGCGGGCGCCGCTCGCCCAGCGACTGGCCAGCGCCGATGCCGCCGTGGGCGCATTGCTGTTCCGGCAATGTGCGGCCTGCCACACCATCGGTGACGGCGCCGGGGATCGCGACGGGCCGGCGTTGCATGGGGTGGTCGGCCGGCGCATCGCGCATGGCAGCGGTCGCTACAGCTATTCGGCGGCGTTGCTCAAGGTGCCGGGCAATTGGACCCCGGACAAGCTCGATGCCTGGCTGCGCAGCCCGCAGCGGTTCGCGCCGGGGACGCAGATGCTGTTCCCCGGGCTGCCCAATGGCGTCGATCGGGCGGACGTGATCGCCTATCTGCAGGCGAACAGCCCGGAGGCCGCCAAGCCATAGCCGAGCGCCGGCGAAGCCGAGCGCCGGCGAGCGGCTAGGGTACCAGCACCGTGTCGACCGCCTCGGCCAGTGTCTCGGGATAATCCAGGGTATAGTGCAGCCCGCGGCTTTCGTGGCGGTGGAGCGCGGAGCGGACGATCAGTTCGGCGGTCTGCAGCAGGTTGCGTAGCTCGATCAGGTCCGGCGTCACGCGGAAATGGCCGTAATAATCCGCCACTTCCTCGGTGAGCATCTGGATGCGGTGCTGCGCGCGCTCCAGCCGCTTGGTGGTGCGGACGATGCCGACGTAATTCCACATGAAGCGGCGGATCTCGGTCCAATTCTGCTTGATCACCACTTCCTCGTCGGAATCGGTGACCCGGCTCTCGTCCCACGGCCGGATGCTCGGCACCGGCGGCAGATCGTCCCATGCCGCGGCGATGCTGGTCGCCACCGCCTCGCCGAACACGAAGCATTCGAGAAGGGAGTTGGAGGCGAGGCGGTTGGCGCCGTGGAGACCGCTCTCGGTGCACTCTCCCGCCGCATAAAGGCCAGGCAGATCGGTGCGGCCGCCGGAATCGATCACCACGCCGCCGCAGGTATAATGCTGCGCCGGCACCACCGGGATCGGCTGGCTGGTCATGTCGATGCCGAGCCCGAGCAACTTCTCGTGGATGTTAGGGAAATGGCCGCGGATGAAATCGGCGGGCTGGTGGCTGATGTCGAGATGGACATAGTCGAGCCCGTAGCGCTTGATCTCGGCGTCGATCGCGCGCGCCACCACGTCGCGCGGCGCGAGCTCGAGCCGCTCGGCGTCGTAATAAGGCATGAAGCGCTTGCCGGTCGCGGGATTGATCAGCCGCCCGCCTTCGCCGCGCACCGCCTCGGTGATCAGGAAGTTCTTGACCTCGAGATTGTAGAGGCAGGTCGGGTGGAACTGCATCATCTCCATGTTGGAGACGCGCGCACCGGCGCGCCACGCCATGGCGATGCCGTCGCCGGTGGCGCCGCGCGGCGCGGTCGAGAACAGATAGGTGCGCCCCGCGCCGCCGGTGGCGAGCACGGTCGCGCGCGCGGTGTGGAGGTTGACCTTGCCGGTGTCGCGATCGACCGCATAGACGCCCCAGACGTTACCGGCGCCCGAGTAACGCTGCTCGTGGCGGCTGGTGGCGAGGTCGATCGCGACCTGATTGGGCACCAGGGTGATGTTGGGATGCGCCTCGGCCGCCTTCTGCAACGCCTCCTGGACGGCCCAGCCGGTCGCGTCGGCGACATGGACGATGCGGCGGTGCGAATGCCCGCCCTCGCGGGTGAGGTGGAGCGTGTCGCCCTCCATCGCGAACGGCACGCCGAGCTGGCGCAACCGCTCGATCGCGGCGGGGGCGCCTTCCACCACCATCTCGACAATGGCGCGATCGTTGAGCCCGGCGCCGGCGATCATCGTGTCCTCGACATGGTTGTCGAAGGTGTCGCCGGGCTCGAGCACCGCGGCGATCCCGCCCTGCGCCCAGGCGGTCGACCCCTCGTTGAGCGCACCCTTGGCGAGCACCGTAACCCTGAAGCGCGGCGCGAGGTTGAGCGCCGCGGTGAGGCCGGCGGCGCCGGAGCCGATGATGAGGATGTCGGTGGTGGAGGTCATCGCAAACGCCCAAAGGAACGAGGAGCATGCCTATGCGCATGCCCGTCCATCGAGGGAAGGCCTTGCGTGTGATCGCGCACCGGCTGCGGACTGCGTCACGCGGCAGGTGCGGCGGCCGTGGCCGGCACCGTGGCGTTGCCATCTTGCGCCGTATCGGTGACGTCGCGCCTCGTCACCATGGCCATCCACCAAGCGAATAGCGGCCGCGATCCTCATCACCGGGCGCCGTTCGCGCCATTTCGGACGATGACGCGGTTGTTCTGTTGGAGGCCCACGCTAGCCATGTCGCAGCCGCGCAACGGAGTTGATGACATGGGCAAGACCGACACGATCAAGGACAAAGAAGAACGGGATCGGGAATTTCGCGAATTCATGAAAAAGCTCGACGAAGAGTCCAAGCGAGAAGAGGGTTCGCTGTTGGGCGACATCACCACATCGGTGAAGAAGCACTATGAAGGAAACAAATGGGATCATGCGCGGCTGTTCGGCGATCGGCGCAGCGATTACCAGAACTACAGCGACTGGGGGCTGGACCGGGTCAACGCGATCATTAATTCGATCGGCGACGCGCTGAAGGCTGGCGATTATCCCTCCAAGAAGGTCCCAGGCTCCGACGAGGCCGATCCGTCGACCATCGAGAAGGCCAAGGAATTCCTCGGCATGTTCGCGGGCGATTATTCGCTCATCATCGCGCGCGTGCAGGCGCTGATCTCGGGAACGATCGCGCAATTCTCGGTCAAGTCCGACGTCACCCGCAAATCCGAACTGCGCGACCTGCCGCTATCGGGCGGGCTGCACCTGTTCTTCGCCTCGTCGGGCAAGGTGTACAAGGCGTCGGAATTCTTCACCAATCAGATGATCGGCTCGTTCCAGATCGTGTTCGAAACCTACATGAGCACAGACGAGGCGAGAATGATCGGCCTTCAGCAGATCCTCGCCACTACTGATCGTGAATTGGCCATCCTCAACGATCTCATCATCAGCCTGCGTACTGCCCAGGCGGCAAGCCTCAAGGAGATCATGAAGAAGGACATGAAGGATTATCAATCCACCAAGGCGGCCTATGATCTGGCGCTCGACGACACCAAGGCCGATCGCGACAAGGTGTTCGAGCAATATACCAAATACAAGGACGTCACTGACACCGTGGACCGGCTGTACGAGCAGCTGGACCTGACCGAAGTGGGCGGCCCTTCCCCCGGCGCCGACGCCATCCGGCTGGAGCATCTGTTCAACGGCTGGGAGACCGAGATCGCGCGGCGCTACGCCCGGGAGCGGCTCGCCGCCTGATCGCAGTGCCGCCGATCGTCGTCCGACCAGCAAGGATCCATCATGCCGCTGACTCCTGCCGAAGCATCATACATCTTCAACAACAACCTTGGCCTCCGCTACGGCACCACGACGGTAGGCGCCGCCTATGGTTTCATGGACATCCTTGGCGATGGCGAGGACGGTGGCGACAAGATCCCGCCGATCCGCGAGGTCATGTCCTGGTTAACCAACCCCAACCAGCCGCGGTTCGAGCCGCGCTGGCACGATCGCCTGTGGAACAGCTGCGGGCTGATCGTCGCCCTCAGCGCGGCTGGCACGGTTATCCTGGTCAGCCAGGCGGCGCCGACCGCGGAGCGCTACAGGTTCGACAATCCCGCGGCGCGCGGCGACACCTACTCGTTCCGCAAATGCAATCGGCTGGCGCCCGATGCGCAGATCATGGCGCGGATCGATTACGGTGTCGGCGATGCTCTGCCCGAAGCTGAGCATATGCCGATGCCCGACGACACCGCCGCGGTCGATCTCAAGACGGTGGAACAGCTGTTTGACGCGATCCTCGCGACGCTGAAGAAGCTGGCCGATCCCCCTGCCAGCTGAGTGGCCGCGCGGCGTTGGCCGTCAGGCGTTCGCCGCGCGGGTCAGCGACAGGAAGACGTCTTCGAGATCGGGCTCCTTGGTGGAGACGTCGACGATGCCGAAGCCGCCGCCCTGGACCGCGGCGAGCACCTCGCCGGCGTTGACCCGATCCTTGGCGTAGGTGATCTCCAGCGTCCGCGCGCCCTTCAGCTGGATCTTCTGGAAGCAGGTCGCCTGCGGCACCTCGACAACGTCGCGGTCCACCGTGACCGCGACGATCTTCTCCTGCGCCTTGCCGACCAGCTCGCGGGTCGGCTCGTTGGCGATCAATTTGCCCTGGTTGATGATCGCGATCCGGTCGCACAATTCCTCGGCTTCCTCGAGATAGTGCGTGGTCAGCACTACCGTCACGCCCTGGTCGTTGAGCTCGCGGACATAGCGCCAGAGTTGCTGGCGCAGCTCGATGTCAACGCCAGCTGTGGGCTCGTCGAGCACCAGCACGGGTGGCGAATGCACCATCGCCTTGGCGACCATCAGCCGCCGCTTCATGCCCCCCGAAAGGGTGCGGGCATAAGCATTAGCCTTGTCCTCGAGATGGACGGCGCGCAGCAGCTCCATCGAGCGCCGCTCACCCTTTGGCACGCCATAAAGGCCGCCCTGGATCTCCAGCGTCTCGAACGGCGAGAAGAAGGGATCGAACAGGATCTCCTGGTTGACGATGCCGATCGAGGCCTTGGCGTTGCGCGGGTGGGCGTCGATGTCGAACCCCCAGATCGATGCGGTGCCGCCGGTCTTGTTGACCAGCCCGGCGAGAATGTTGATCAGCGTCGACTTGCCGGCGCCATTGGGGCCGAGCAGGCCAAAGATCTGGCCGCGTGGCACGTCGAAGGTCACCTCGTCGAGCGCGCGCTTGCCTCCGGCGTAGGTCTTGCAGAGTCCCTCGATGCGAATGGCGGCTTCGGTCATGGCATGCGCGATAGGCTCGTGCGGACGCCGCGACAATCCTTCGGCGTTCACGAAGGATTGATGGTCTTCCCGCGGCTTGCTAACGCGTGCGCCATGATCGCGCCGCCAGAAACCATCCGTGTCTCGCACCGCCGTGTCGCCTGCGACGGCGCCACCGATATTCCCGGCGGGGCCGCGCTCGGTCATCCGCGGGTGTATCTGCAGATCGACGAGCATGGCTATGTCGATTGCGGCTATTGCGACCGGCGTTTCGTGCTGATCGGCGGCCCGGCCGATGGCGCGGACCAGTCGACGCTGCCGGACATCTCCGAGGGCGCGAGCCTGCCGCACTGATAATCCTTCTCCCGCGGGAGAAGCGAGCGAGCGGGCCCATTTACCTGCGGCGCGGCGTGCCTATATCCAGGCGATGACCATTGCCGCAGACCCCCGCTCGTTCCTGTACCGCGACGCGCTGTCGCCCGATGCCGCCCAGGCGCTGACCGCGACGGCGCTCGGCAAGGCCGATGACGGCGAGCTCTACCTGCAATATCGCAAGTCCGAGGCGTTCGGCTTCGACGACGGGCGGCTGAAGACGGCGAGCTACGACACCAACGCCGGCTTCGGCCTGCGCGCGGTGTCGGGCGAGATGACCGCCTTTGCCCATGCCAACGAGCTGAGCGAGGCGGCGATCAAGCGCGCGGCCGAGACAATGGCGCTGATCGATCCCTCCGCCGCGCCCAAGGCAGCGGCGCCGCGCGCGACCAACCGCCACCTCTACACCGACGCCGACCCGCTCGATCTGGTGCCGTTCGCCGACAAGGTGAACCTGTGCCAGACGATCGACGCCGCGGCGCGCGCGCGCGACCCGCGGGTGGCGCAGGTCTCGGTCGGGCTGTCGGGTACCTGGGGTGTGGTCGAGATCGTCCGCGCCGACGGCTTCGTCGCCACCGACGTGCGGCCGCTGGTGCGACTCAACATCCAGATCGTCGTCGAGCAGAACGGCCGCCGCGAGACCGGCACCTTCGGGATCGGCGGCCGCTATCTCTACGACCGGCTGTTCGACCCCGCGACCTGGAACCGCGGGATCGACGAGGCGCTGGCGCAGGCGCTGGTCAACCTCGATTCGGTGGCGGCACCGGCGGGCGAGTTCACCGTGCTGCTCGGGCCGGGCTGGCCGGGGGTACTGCTCCACGAGGCGATCGGCCACGGCCTTGAGGGCGATTTCAACCGCAAGGGCACCAGCGCCTTCTCCGGCCGGATCGGCGAGCGGGTCGCCGCGCCGGGGGTGACGGTGGTGGACGACGGCTCGCTCCAGGATCGCCGCGGCTCGCTGTCGATCGACGACGAGGGCACGCCGACCGGCGAGACGGTGTTGATCGAGGACGGCATCCTCAAGGGCTATATGCAGGATCGCCTCAACGCGCGGCTGATGGGCGTGGCAGCGACCGGCAACGGCCGCCGCGAGAGCTTTGCGCATGCACCGATGCCGCGCATGACCAACACCTTCATGAAGGACGGCAAGGACGAGCCCGCCGAGCTGCTGTCGCGGGTCAAAAAGGGGATCTTCGCCAAGTCGTTCGGCGGCGGCCAGGTCGACATCGTCTCGGGCAAGTTCGTCTTCTCCTGCACCGAGGCCTATTTGATCGAGGATGGCCGGATCGGCGCGCCGATCAAGGGCGCGACGCTGATCGGCGACGGGCCGACCGTGCTCACCAAGGTAACCGGGATCGGCAACGACTTCGCGCTCGACGAGGGGATCGGCGTGTGCGGCAAGGGCGGGCAGAGCGTGCCGGCCGGGGTTGGCCAGCCGACGCTGCTGGTCGACGGGCTGACGGTCGGCGGCACCGCGATGTGACCGGTGGGGCGGGGCATCTGCCTCTCTCCATCATTCCTCGTCACCCCAGCGAAAGCTGGGGTATCTAGCCGCAGGTGCATGCCCGGCCCCGCGAAGACCCCAGCGTTCGCTGGGGTGACGGTTTAGCAGGAACATGACTGCCCGCTCATGCGCTCACCCGTGATGGCACTCGTCGAACTCGGCCGCTTCTCGCGCAACGAAGCGCACATCCTGGTCGGTCGGCTGGAGAGCGAGGGCATTGCGGCGCTGGCGTTCGACGGCGAGGCCTCGATCGGCGACGGCAGCTATTTTCTGATTCCGGTGCGGGTGATGGTGGACGAGGACGATCTCGCTACCGCACGAGGCATCATCCCGCCTGCCTGATTTTCGAGCAGGGGCGCCCGAGCGCCCTGCTTTTTACGCTTCCTTAACCCGCCGCGACGCCGCTCGATGACAGTTTCGCGTCATATCGCGACTGGCACGATGATTGCGATGCACCCTTCGGGATAAAAGAGGGGGCGCGGGTGAAGCTGGTCATTGCGATCATCAAGCCGTTCAAGCTCGACGAGGTGCGCGAAGCGCTCACCACGTTGGGCGTGGCCGGGATGACGGTTACCGAGGTCAAGGGGTTCGGTCGGCAGAAGGGGCAGACCGAAATCTATCGCGGCGCCGAATACAGCACCAACATGGTGCCCAAGATCAAGGTCGAGGTGGTCTGCGCGACCGATCTGGCAGCCCGCGTGGTGGAGGCAATCCAGGCCTCGGCCAACACCGGCGCGATCGGCGACGGCAAGATCTTCGTGCTCGATGTCGGCCAGGCGGTGCGCATCCGCACCGGCGAGACCGACGATGCGGCACTCTGAGGGGGGTAAGATGAACCAAGCAATCAAGACTGGCGCCAAGGTCGTCGGCGGCGCTGCCGTCGTCGCGGCGCTCTATGCGGCGCTGCCGGCCTGGGCGCAGGACGCCGCGCTCCAGGCGCCGGCCGCCGCCCCGTCGCCGCCGGTCGTCAACAAGGGCGACACCGCCTGGATGATGACCTCCACCGTGCTGGTGCTGGCGATGATCCTGCCCGGCCTCGCCTTGTTCTACGGCGGCCTCACCCGCGCCAAGAACATGCTCGCGACCATGACCCAGATCGGCGCGGTGGCCTGCCTCGCGATGCTGATCTGGGTGATGTACGGCTATACCATGGCGTTCGGCGACGGCGGCAACGACTTCATCTCGGGCTTCGGCAAGGCATTCCTCAAGGGGATCACCAGCGAATCCACCGCGGCGACCTTCACCGCCGGCGTCGCCATCCCCGAATATGTCTTCATCTGCTTCCAGATGACCTTTGCCGCGATCACGATCGCGCTGGTGCTGGGATCGGTGGTCGAGCGGATGAAATTCTCCGCAGTGATGGTGTTCGGCCTGGTGTGGCTGACCATCGTCTATTTCCCAGTGGCGCACATGGTGTGGGCATCGGGCGGGCTGTTCTTCAAGATGGGCGCGCTCGATTTCGCCGGCGGCACCGTGGTTCACATCAACGCCGGCGTCTCGGCGCTGGTCGCGGCGCTGATCCTCGGCAAGCGCATCGGCTATCCCACCGAGCGGATGGCGCCGCACTCGCTGACGCTGACCGGCGTCGGCACCGGCCTGCTCTGGGTGGGCTGGTTCGGCTTCAACGCCGGCTCGGCGCTCGAGGCCAATGGCTCGGCAGCGCTCGCCATGATCAACACCTTCGTCGCCACCGCCTCCGCCGGCCTTGCCTGGATGCTGATCGAGCGGGCCAACGGCCACAAGGGCTCGGCGCTCGGCTTCTGCTCGGGGATCATCGCCGGCCTCGTCGCCGTCACCCCGGCGGCGGGCAATTCGGGCCCGTTCGGCGCGATCATCCTCGGCGCGGTCGCCTCGGTGGTCTGCTATTATGCGGTGACGCTGCTCAAGCCCAAGCTCGGCTATGACGACGCGCTCGACGCCTTCGGCATCCACGGCATCGGCGGCATGATCGGCGCGATCGGCACCGGCATCGTCTACGCCCCGTCGCTCGGCGGCCCCGGCAAGCCGGACTTCGCGATGGGCCACCAGCTGCTCGTCCAGATCGAGGCGGTCGCCGCGACCATCGTCTGGGCCGCGATCGGCACCGTGATCGCGATCTTCATCGCCAAGGCGCTCACCGGCCTCAGGGTCAGCCAGGACGTCGAGCTCGAGGGTCTCGACCTCGGCGAGCATGGCGAGCGTGCCTACAACTGATTGATTTCGGGGGCGGCCATTGCCCGCTCCCCCACGTTGTTCCTCCTGCGGACACCCTTGGCTCGATACGGCAACGTATCGGGCCACTTTTTGTAGGCGGGGGCAGCGACCGCGCCGCCTCGGCCAACAATCTGTTGCAAAGCAGCAGCATGCGGCCCCATGTGGCAGGCGTGCTGCGGCAATATGAACTGGTCGACCGGGTCCTTGAATATGACCCCGATGCGGATGAGGCGCTGCTCAACCGCGCCTATGTGTTCTCGATGCAGGCGCATGGCAGCCAGAAGCGCGCCAGCGGCGATCCCTATTTCAGCCACCCGATCGAGGTGGCGGGCATCCTCACCGATCTGAGGCTCGACGACGAGACGATCGCGACCGCAATCCTCCACGACACGATCGAGGACACGGTGGCGACGCCGGAGGAGATCACCCGGCTGTTTGGCGAGAATGTCGCGCGGCTGGTGGACGGGGTCACCAAGCTCTCCAAGATCGAGGCGCAGACCGAAAACGAGCGCGCCGCGGAAAACCTGCGCAAGTTCCTGCTCGCGATGTCCGACGACATCCGCGTGCTGCTGGTCAAGCTCGCCGACCGGCTGCACAACATGCGCACCCTCCATCATATCGCCAAGCCGGAGAAGCGCCGCCGGATCGCGAAGGAGACGATGGATATCTACGCGCCGCTCGCCGAGCGGGTGGGGATGTACGAGTTCATGAAGGAGATGCAGACGCTCGCCTTCGAGCAACTCGAGCCGGAAGCGTATGAATCGATCTCCAAGCGGCTCGAATCGCTCAAATCAGGCGGCGGCGACCGGATCGCCAAGATCGCCTCGGGGTTGAAGCTGCTGCTGGCGCGCGCCGGGGTGGAGGCGGACCTGTCGGGGCGCGAGAAGCATCCCTATTCGATCTGGCGCAAGATGAGCGAGCGCCACATCAGCTTCGAGCAATTGTCCGACGTGATGGCGTTCCGCGCGATCGTGCCGACCGTGGAGGATTGCTATCGGACGCTGGGGATCATCCATCGGCGCTGGCCGATGGTGCCGGGCCGGTTCAAGGATTATATCTCCACCCCCAAACGCAACGGCTATCGCTCGCTCCACACCTCGGTGATCCATGCCGACAATGCGCGGATCGAGATCCAGATCCGCACGCCGGAGATGCACGCCGAGGCCGAGTTCGGGCTCGCCGCGCATTGGGCCTACAAACAGGTCAACGGCCGCCCGGACAACCAGCACAGCTGGATCGCCGACCTGGTCGAGATCCTCGATACCGCGGGCAGCCCCGAGGAGCTGCTCGAGCACACCCGCATGGCGATGTACCAGGATCGGATCTTCGCCTTCACCCCCAAGGGCGAGCTGATCCAGCTGCCGAAGGGCGCGACCCCGATCGACTTCGCTTATGCGGTGCACACCGATCTCGGCGACCAGGCGGTGGGCGCCAAGATCAACGGCCGGGTGGTGCCGCTCTCCACCGTGATCGACAATGGCGATCAGGTGCAGGTGCTGCGCTCCAAGGGCCAGGTGCCGCAGCCCGGCTGGCTCAATTTCGCGATCACCGGCAAGGCGCTCGCCGGCATCCGCCGCCACCTGCGCCATGCCGAGCGCGACGAGCTGATCGCGCTGGGGCGCAAGCTCTACGACAATATCGTCATCCGCATGCCGGCGACAATCGGGCCGGATGCGGTGGAGCATGCGCTGCAACGGCTCAAGCTGCCCGACCAGCCGGCGCTGATGGCGGCGATCGCGCGGCGGACGATCTCCGATGCCGCGGTGATGGAGGCGCTCATGCCCGGCTCTGCGGGCGAGGACAGCGGCATGCTGGCGCCGCAATCGAGCGCGATCTCGATCAAGGGGCTGACCCCCGGCGTCGCCTTCGATCTCGCCGATTGCTGCCATCCGGTGCCCGGCGACCGCATCGTCGGCCTGCGCCGCCCCGATGCGGGGATCGAGGTCCATGCGATCGACTGCCCGGTGCTCGCCGAGCTTGCCGAACGCGGCACCGAAGAGACCGATTGGGTGGATGTCGACTGGGGCGACAAGAGCGATGGCGCGGTGGCGCGGATCGCCGTCCAGGTTAAGAACGAGCCGGGTGCGCTCGGCATCGTCTCCACCATCATCGGCGCGCATAAAGCCAATATCATCGCGCTCCGGCTCGATACGCGCGACACGATGTTCCACACCAACGTGATCGACGTCGAGGTGCACGACGTGCACCAGCTGATGCGGCTGATGGCAGCGCTTCGCGCGGCGGACGCGGTGAATGCGGTGGACCGGGTGTGAACGACGCGCCCGCTCGCGCCGCAAGCGCGAGATTGGTGACGAAGCCGTGACGAGCCGCTAAGACCGCCCCATGCATCGCCCCGCGCTGTCCGTCGTCATTCCCTGCTACAATGAAGCCGCGTGCCTCGAGCTGCTGCACGCGCGCGTCTCGGCCGCCGCGCAGGCCGCGGTGGGCGACGACCATGAGATCGTGCTGATCAACGATGGCAGCCGCGACGACAGCTGGCCGGTGATGCAGCGGCTCAGCGCCGCCGATCCGCGGGTGGTGGCGATCAATCTGTCGCGCAACCACGGCCACCAGTTGGCGCTGACCGCGGGGCTCGACCTGTGCTCGGGCGCGCAGATTCTGATCATCGATGCCGATCTGCAGGATCCTCCCGAGCTGCTCGCCGAGATGCGGGTGGCGATGCGCGAGCAGGGCGCCGATGTCGTCTATGCGGTGCGGCGCAAGCGCGAGGGCGAGACGATCTTCAAGAAGGCGACCGCTGCGGCGTTCTATCGCGTGCTCGATCGCGTCACCGATACGCCGATCCCGCTCGACACCGGCGATTTCCGGCTGATGAGCCGCCGCGCGCTCGATGCCTTCCTCAGCCTGCCCGAGCAGGCGCGCTTTATCCGCGGCATGGTCGCCTGGGTGGGCTTCCGCCAGGTGCCGTTCCCCTATGACCGCGCCGAGCGGCATGCCGGCGAGACCAATTATCCGCTCGGCAAGATGGTGCGCCTCGCGTTCGATGCCGTCACCGGCTTCTCCACCGCGCCGCTGCGCTTCGCCAGCCATGCCTCGGTGATCCTCGCCGGCCTGTCGCTGCTGCTGCTGATCTATATCGCCTGGGGCTATTTCGAAGGCTCGCCGGTGCAGGGCTGGACCTCGACGATGCTCGTCGTCGTGGTGCTCTCGGCGGTGCAGATGTTCGTGCTCGGGATGATCGGCGAATATCTCGGCCGGCTCTACATCGAGTCCAAGCGGCGGCCGCTCTATCTGGTCGCGGACATCGCCGGTCCGGTGAAGGGGCGCTCGAGCCTGGGGTTCAACGCCGCCGAGCCCTCGCCGGAGTTCGATGACGTGCTGGTGCGCCAGGCGGCGGAATAATCACTGTCATCCTGAACTCGTTTCAGGATCCATGGCCCATCAGGCACCGGGTATGCGCGGGTCGCGTTGGCCATGGATGCTGAAACAAGTTCAGCATGACGCGGGAGGGTGTGATCAGCCCCTGGGCTCCGCCAACGTGACGATCGAGACCCCCGGCGTCATCGGCAACCGGCCAACCGCATGGCGTTCGAGGCGGAAGATCGTCTCGAACAGCGTGTTGAGCGGCTTGGCGGGGGGCGAATCGTCGCTGTCGTCGCGCCCGGTGAGCCGGCCGGCGATGCGCGCCGCGGCGGCGAGCGGGAACAGCAGCGAGTTGAAATAGGTGAGCTTGCGCGGGTGGAGGCCGGCGGCCTCGATCGCGGTGGCGAGGCTCGCCTTGGAATAGCGGCGGTGGTGGTGGTTGACCACGTCATGCGCGCTCCACAGCCACTGGTGCGCAGGCACCGCGATCAGGATCTTGCCGCCGGGCTTGAGGCAATCGCGCATCGCCTTCAACGCGGCGACATCGTCATCGATATGCTCGACCACATCGAGCACCGCGATCAGGTCATAGGCGCCGCGTTCGATCCCCGGCAGCGCCGGGAGCGGGGCGTCGCCCACCGGTCGGCCGAGTCGCTCGCTGGCGATCTGCCTCGCCGCGGGATCGATCTCGATCGCATCGACCTCGCCGAAGGAGGCGAGCATCGGCAGGTTGTGCCCCGTGCCGCAGCCGATCTCGAGGATCCGCGCCGGCTTGGGCAGCGCGGCGTAGCGGGTGAGATAATCGCTGAGGATGTCGCGGCGCGCGCGATACCACCAATGGGTGGAATCATGTGCGGCCATGCGGTCGTAGACGATGCGATCCATTATGCGAACACCAGCCAGCGGTTGAGAATGAAGGTGACGATCGTGGCAAGCGCGACCGCGGGCAGCAAGGGCGCCCAGGGCGGCAGGCCGAAGCCGGCGGTGCCGATCCAGGTGACCAGCGCGTTCAACGCCATGCCGGTCGCCTGCACCATCACGAATTTTACCTGCTGGACGCCGCCCGGCTCGCGGCTGCCATGGCCCTTGAAGCTCCAGCGGCTGTGCAGGAAGAAACCCGCGGTCACCGCGACCACGAAGGCGAAGGGCACCGCATAAACGGCGTGGCGGCGCTCGAACACATAGAGGCTGAGCGGCAGGTAGACCGCCGAATATACCAGCGTCGATATGCCGCCGGCGATGCCGAAGCGGATCAGCTGCCCGAGAAGGCCGCTGTCGCGGAGACCTTGCAGTCTTGATCGTTGCGGCCCTGCCGATGCTTCCCTCGCCATCGCGCTCGCCCTAAAGGCAATGCGCCGGGAGCGAAACGGGCAAATCGAGGTCAGCAGCTTGAACAATTACTCCCGCGGGACCTGGACCCGCGATCTCGAGCGTCACTGGATCGCCTTGACGCTGCTGGCGTGGCTCGGCGTCACGATCTGGTACGTGTGGAGCGACTGGAACATGGTGCGCTGGCTGTCGCTCGGCGACACCGACGACAACATGCGCCTGATGCAGGTCCGCGCCTGGCTCGGTGGCCAGGGCTGGTACGACCTGCGCCAATATCGGCTCAACCCGCCGGTGGGCGCCAACATCCACTGGAGCCGGATCGTCGACCTGCCGATCGCGGGGATGATCCTGTTCTTCCGCCTGTTCACCTCAAACGCCTGGGCCGAGCGGCTGGCGTGCGGGATCGCGCCGCTGCTGCCGCTGTCGATCACCATGCTTGGCGTCTCCGCCACGGTGCGCCGCCTGATCCACCCGCTGGCGTGGCCGCTGGCGCTGATCTTCCTGCTCGGCACCGCGGCGACGATGCTGATGTTCCTCCCCGAGCGGATCGATCACCACGGCTGGCAGCTGGCGATGCTCAGCCTCACCGTCGCCGGCCTGTGCGACGGGCGCGGGGCGCGCGGCGGGATCATGGTCGGGCTGGCGAGCGCGGTGTCGCTGTCGATCGGGCTCGAGATGCTGCCTTATGCGGCGATGGCCGGCGCGATCCTCGCGCTGCGCTGGGTGTGGGACCGCGCCGAGGCGCCGCGCCTGTCGGCTTATGCGCTGAGCCTCGGCGGCGGCGGCGCGCTGGGCTTTGCGGCGTTCGCGTCCAATGCCAATTACGAGATGCGGTGCGATGCGCTCACCCCGGTATGGCTGAGCGTGATGGTCGCGGCGGGGGCGCTGCTGTTCGTGCTCGCCTGGATCAACCCGGCGGCGCGCGCGGTGCGCTTCGGCCTCGCCGCGGTCGCCGGCGTCGTGATCGCCGCCGGCTTCGCGCATTTCTTCCCGCAATGCCTCGGCCGGCCCGAGGGCGTCTCGCCCGAGCTGCAGAAGAACTGGCTGGACAATGTCCGCGAGGCCAAGCCGATCTACAAGCATCCCTTCCGGCTGGCCTTCCCGATCGCGGCGCTGCCGATCGTCGGCTTGCTGGGGGTCGTCGTCGGCACCTGGCGAGCGCGGCGCGGCGCGGCGCTGATCGGCTGGACCGCGGTGGCGCTGTTCGTCGCCTTCGCCACTGCGATGCTGCTGTGGCAGATCCGCGCCGGCCCCGCGGCACAGCTGCTCGCGGTGCCCGGCGCGACGCTGCTCGGCTGGATCATCCTGCCCTGGTTCGCCAACCACCGGCTGATGGCGGTGCGGATCGGCGGCACGGTGGTCGGTTTCCTGCTCGTCTCCGGCCTGTTCGCCGGGCTGATCATCAAATATCTGCCGGTCGACCGCCCCAACGCCTATACCAAGCGGGTCAACCGCGCGTCGGGCAATTGCGTGCGCTACACGGTGCTGAAGGCACTCGACCGCTATCCGGCGCAGACCATCTTCACCTTCGTCGATCTCAGCCCGCGGCTGATCACCGTCACCCATCATGACGCGATCGCCGGCCCTTATCATCGCAACGGCGACGCGATCCTCGATGTCCAGCATGCCTTCCAGGGATCGGCCGATCAGGCGCACGGCATCATCCGCCGCCATGGCGCGACGATGCTGCTGCTCTGCCCCAACATGTCGGAATCGACCAACTACCGCGCCCGCGCGCCTGGTGGCTTCTATGACCAGCTCGCGCACGGCAAGGTGCCGGCATGGCTGACCCCGCTGCCGCTGCCGGCGGAGTCGCCGCTGCGATTGTTCAAGGTGGATTGAGTCGGTTTCAGCGCAGGCTGAGCTGCAACCCGTCGATCACGAACTGCACCGCGAGCGCGGCGAGCAGCACGCCGAGCACGCGGGTGATCACCGCCTCGATCCGGGTGCCGAGCAGCCGCATCAGCGGCCCTGCGGCGAGCAGCGCGGCGAGGGTGAGCAGCAGGATCGTGCCCATCGCCGCGAGCACCACCAGCGTCGCCTGGATGCCGTTGGTGCGCGCCATTAGCAGCATCACCGTGGCGATCGAGCCCGGGCCGGCGATCATCGGCATCGCCATCGGAAAGATCGACACGTCCTCCGCCTCGGGATCGGCCGCGACCTCGGCGGCGCGGTCCTCGCGGCGCTGGGTGCGCTTTTCGAACACCATCTCGAGCGCGATCAGGAACAGCATGATGCCACCGGCGATGCGGAAGCTCGCCAGGTTGATGCCGAGGCCGTGGAGCAGGCTCTCGCCGAAGGCGGCGAACACCACCAGGATCAGCGAGGCGACCACCACCGCGCGGATCGCCATGCTGCGCTTCTGCACCGGCGAGGCGCTCGCCGAGAGCCCGGCGTAGATCGGCGCGCAGCCGGGCGGATCGATCACCACGAAGAAGGTGATCAGCGTCGAGATATAGAGCTCGATCACGCCCCGTCGCCCAACGCGGGAACGACGCCGTCGCGCCGGCAGGCGGAGACATAGGTGTTGCGGATCAGGCACGCGATGGTCATCGGCCCGACCCCGCCCGGCACCGGGGTGATCGCGCCGGCGACCTCGACCGCCGCGGCGAAGTCGACGTCGCCGACCAGCCCGGTCTCGATGCGGTTGATGCCGACGTCGATCACGGTGGCGCCGGGCTTGATCCAGTCGCCCTTGATGAACTGGGGGATGCCGACCGCGGCGACGACGATGTCGGCGGCGCGGACATGCGCGGGGACGTCGCGGGTGCGGCTGTGCACCACCGTCACCGTGCAGCTCTGGCCGAGCAGCAATTGCGCCATCGGCTTGCCGACGATGTTGGAACGGCCGACCACCACCGCCTCCATGCCCGACAGGCGGGGGTGGATGTCCTGCAGCAGCATCAGGCAGCCCAAGGGCGTGCACGGCACGAAGCCGTCGGCGCCGATCGCAAGGCGGCCGGCGTTGACCGGGTGGAAGCCATCGACGTCCTTGTCGGGATCGATCGCGAGCAGCACCGCCTGGGCATCGATGTGCGCCGGGAGCGGCAGCTGGACGAGGATGCCGTCCACCGCGGGATCGGCGTTGAACCTGGCGACGAGCGCGAGCAGCGCGTCGGACGTGGTCTCGACCGGCAGACGGTGCTCGAAGCCCGCCATCCCGGCCTCGCGGGTCGCCTTGCCCTTGGAGCGAACGTAAACCGCCGACGCCGGATCCTCGCCGACCAGCACCACGGCAAGCCCGGGCGCGCGGCCGGTGGCGGTGCGGAACGCGGCAACGGCGTCGGCGACGCGGGCGCGGAGGCGGGCGGCATGCGCCTTGCCGTCGATGATCGTGGCGGTCATGCCCGAGGCGCATAACGGCTGACGGCCATTTTCGCCAGCGTTGCGGCTCCCTCTCGCGCCGAGCGGCGGCGGTAGCCGCTAGCGGCTCAGACCGCGCCGCCGGTGACGATGCTGATCGCGAGGTTGCGCAGCACGATATCGAGGATGGCGATGATGATCAGCACCACCATCGGCGACAGATCGAGCCCGCCGGCGCTCGGCAGCACCCGGCGCAGCGGCCGGTACATCGGCTCGGTGAGCCGCTCGAGCCCGTCGTACAGCGCGCGGACGAACTGGTTGGAGGTGTTGATGACGTTGAAGGTGATCAGCAGCGACAGGATGAACTGGACGAAGATGATCCACCACACCACGTCGAGCAGCACCTGGAGAATCTGGATGATGGTCAGCGCGATCACGCGGGGTCTCCGAAATTGACGATACCACGCCTAGCCGGTTCCGGCCGGTGTGGACAGGGGCGGCTCAGGCGTGGACCAGCGTGCCCGCGCCGGCCGAGGTGAAGATCTCCAGCAGCATCGCATGCGGCACCCGGCCGTCGAGGATCACCGCGGCATCCACCCCGGCGCTGACCGCGGCGACGCAGGTCTCCACCTTGGGGATCATCCCGCCCGAGATCGTGCCATCGGCCTTGAGTGCGGCGATCCGGCGCGGATCGAGGTCGGTGAGCAGTTCCTTGTTCTTGTCGAGCACGCCGGCGACGTCGGTGAGCAGGAAGAAGCGCGATGCGCCGAGCGCCGCGGCGATCGCGCCGGCCATGGTGTCGGCGTTGATGTTGTAGGTCTCGCCGTCGGCGCCGATCGCGATCGGCGCGACCACCGGGATGATGCCGTCGGCGCTCAGCGAGTCGAGGATCCGGCGATCAACCGCGACCGGCTCGCCGACGAAGCCGAGATCGACATGGCGCTCGATTCCCTGGAGCTTGTCGGGCGCCTCGCGCTTGACCTTTTCGGCGGTGACCAGCCCGGCGTCCTTGCCCGAGATGCCGACCGCGCGGCCGCCGGCCTGCCCGATCCAGCCGACGATCTCCTTGTTGATCGAGCCGGCGAGGACCATTTCGGCGATCTGCGCCGTCTCCTTGTCGGTGACGCGCAGGCCGTCGACGAAGCGCGACTCGACGCCGAGGCGCTTGAGCATCGCGCCGATCTGCGGGCCGCCGCCATGGACCACCACCGGGTTGATCCCGACCGCTTTCAGCAGCACCACGTCCTCGGCGAAATCGCGCGCCAGTTCGGGGTCGCCCATCGCGTGGCCGCCATATTTGACCACGAAGGTCTGGCCCGCGTAGCGCTGCAGATAGGGCAGCGCCTCGGTGAGGGTCTCGGCCTTGGCGAGCAGCGCGGCATTGGGAGCATAGTCGGTCATGTCCGCGCCTTTAGCGGGCGCATGATGAACCGTCACCCGTCACGATGGCGCACACAAACGGTCACCCCAGCGCAAGCTGGGGTCTCCCGCGGCTCTCGTCCCGCCATCGCCAAAGACCCCAGCTTACGCTGGGGTGACGGCTTATGCCCGGTCGAGTCGCCGCCCAAGCGCGACCAGCGCGGTGATCAGGAACGGCATCAGCACCACCGACAGGATCACCTTGGTCAGCATCTGCCCGGCCATCAGCCCGAGGATCGGGCGCTCGCCGAAGAACGAGATGGAGATGAACAGCAGCGTGTCGATGATCTGGCTGATCACGCTGGCGATGATCCCGCGCAGCCACACGCCGCGGCCCTCGCCACGCGACAGCTTGGAGAAGATCAGCACGTTCAGCGACTGCGAGATGCCGTAGGAGATCAGCCCCGCGATCATCATCCGCGCGCCCTGGCCGACCACCACCGGGAAGGCGTCGATCGCCGGCGGGTACATGCCGGGATCATGCGGCAGCGCGACGACGATCTGGATCAGCGCGGCGGAGACCAGCAGCGGCACGAAGCCCAGGCGGACCAGCGAGGTCGCGGTGCGCTGGCCGAACAGTTCGGCAACCGCGCTCGACAGCGCGACCAGGATCAGAAAGGCGAAGATCCCGGCTTCCACCGCCAGCGGGCCGAGCGCGACCTGCTTTACCCCGAGCACGCCGGCGATGCAGACCATCCCGCCATAGAGGACCGAGAAGACGAAGAGGGCACGGGGGATGACGGGCGCTTGAGTGTCCATCGATGCGACGCTAGCGGGTTTCGCCGCCTCGTCAAACCACTAGCTCGGTCGCCACGCCAGTGTATGGTGCGCCGTCGCAGGCGGGGGGCCGCGTCGCAGCTTAACCGCGGATAGTTCATGAATCGCATCCTGATCGGCCTTGCCGGCATCCTCGTCATTCTCGGCATCGCCGTGCTGCTGTCGTCGGATCGGCGGGCGATCCGCCCGCGGATCGTCGGTGCCGCGTTCGCGCTGCAGGCCGGCATCGCGGTGCTGGTGCTCTATGTGCCCGCGGGCAAGTTCGTGCTCGAATGGATGTCGGGCGGGGTCGCCAACCTGCTCGGCTATGCCAATGCCGGCACCAGCTTCCTGTTCGGTGAACTCGCCGCCAACCCGCTCGGCAAGAATTTCGCGATCCAGGCGCTGCCGGTGATCATCTTCTTCGCGGCGCTGGTCTCGATCCTTTACCACCTCGGCATCATGCAATTGGTGGTGCGCTGGCTCGGCGGCGCGCTCGAATGGGTGATCGGCGCCTCCAAGGTGGAATCGCTGTGCGCGGCCGCCAACATCTTCGTCGGCCAAAGCGAATCGCCGCTGGTGATCCGCCCCTATCTCGCCGGCCTCACCCCCGCGCAGCTGTTCACGGTGATGACCAGCGGCATGGCCGGCGTCGCCGGCACCATCCTCGCGGCCTATGCCTCGATGGGGATCCGCATCGAATATCTGCTCGCGGCAAGCTTCATGGCCGCGCCGGGCGGCATCCTGATGGCCAAGATCATCATGCCGGATCGGCGCGATCTGCCGCAGGGCGAGCTGGCGCTCGGCGATCATCCCGAGGACGCCGCGGTAGCAATCGCCGAGGCGAGCCATGACGAGGAAAAGCCCGCCAACATCATCATGGCCGCCGCGCAGGGCGCGCAGACCGGCGTCCGCCTCGCGGTCGCGGTCGGCGCGATGGTGCTTGCCTTCGTCGCGCTGGTGGCGCTCGCCAACGGCCTGCTCGGCGGCATCGGCCACTGGTTCGGGATTCAGAACCTGAGCTTCCAGGGGATGCTCGGCTATCTGTTCCAGCCGGTGATGTTCCTCCTCAACGTGCCGTGGAACGAGGCGGGGATCGCCGGCGGGCTGTTCGGCGAGAAGATCGTGCTCAACGAGTTCGTCGCCTATATCGATCTCGGCAAGCAGGCCGCGGCGCTGAGCCCGCGCACCGTCGCGGTGATTACCTTCGCGCTGTGTGGCTTTGCCAATTTCTCGTCGATCGCGATCCAGATGGCGGTGACCGGCAGCCTCGCGCCCAACCAGCGGCCGATGATCGCCAAGCTCGGCCTGCGCGCGCTGGCGGCAGGCAGCCTCGCCAACCTCATGAGCGCGGCGCTGGCGGGGCTGCTGATCGGCTAAGCGTCCGAGTTCTGCTCTTCGTCATGCTGAACTCGTTTCCGCATCCATCACCGGCCCGTGCCGTCTGGGGCGAGCGCTGGGCCCTGGATGGATGACCATGGATGGAGGCGAGGCTCGGTCCTAAGCGGCGCGAGGTGTTCCCCCGGGCGCTTATTCCTCGTCGGTGCGCAGCTTCACCTTGTTGGGCAGGTCCTTGCCCTTGGTGCGGCGCGAGGGGAGCTGCACCGGGTTCTTCTTCTTCCACTCCTTGTAGGTCATCGGGCCTTCGGGGGTGTCGACGATGGTATCGTCCAGGCTCATGGCGGCGCTCCTCAGCGGGTCGGCACCGGCTCGGCGCCGGCATAATCGTAGAAGCCGCGACCGGTCTTGCGGCCGTACCAGCCGGCCTCGACATATTTGACCAGCAGCGGGGCGGGCCGGAACTTGGGATCGCCGGTGCCCTCGAACAACACCCGAATGATCTCCAGGCAGGTGTCGAGGCCGATGAAGTCGGCGAGCGTCAGCGGCCCCATCGGGTGGTTGAGGCCCAATTGGCAGGCGAGATCGATGTCGCGGATCGTCGCCACGCCCTCGCCGAGCGCGAAGATCGCCTCGTTGATCATCGGCATCAGCACGCGGTTGACGATGAAGCCCGGCGCGTCGTTGGCGCGCACCACTGCCTTGCCGAGCCGGTCGGCAAACGCCTCGATGGTCGCCACCGTCGCGTCTGTCGTGGCGAGGCCGCGGATCACCTCGATCAGCCCCATCACCGGCACCGGATTGAAAAAATGCACGCCGATGAAGCGCGCGGGATCGGGCGTTGCCTGGGCGAGGCGGGTGATCGGGATCGACGAGGTGTTGGAGGCGAGCACCGCGTCGGGCGCCAGCACCGCGCCGACCTCCTTGAAGATCGCGCGCTTGATCTCCTCGCGCTCGGTCGCCGCCTCGATCACCAGCGACGCCGCCGCCATCGTGCCAAGGCTTTCGACCGGTTCGATCCGGCGGAGGATCGCGTCGCGGGTGGCGGCGTCGATCTTTTCCTTGTCGACCTGGCGGGCGAGCTGGCGGGCGATCCCCGCCTTGCCGGCCTCGGCCCGCTCGAGCGAGACGTCGCTCAGCAGCGTGCGATAGCCCGCCGCCGCCGACACCTGCGCGATCCCCGCGCCCATCTGCCCCGCCCCGATTACGCCGACCGTGTCCATCATCCGCTCCTGTATTTTGAGGCTCTCTTAGGTGCCGGCGGGCACGAGGCCAAGCGGGCGGATGGTTGCCAGCCGCCGGCAAAGCTGGTGTACCGCCAAGGCAATACACTGTGGGGGTGAAGATGACGGCGATGATCGAGCTGGGCGAGGCGGGGGTGTTGGCACCGGGACGGTGGCGCTGGCTGCGCGCGCTCGGCTGGATGGTGGTGCTGTTCCTCGCCTGCCTCGCCGCCATGTCGCTGCAGGCCGCGACCAAGGCGGTGCTGCACCCGCCCGAGGCGGTGCTCAAGGGCGTCGCGGTGGCCTCGGCGGTGATCGCCTATCTGCTCTATGCAGGGCTGGTGCGCTGGGGTGAACGGCGGGTGCCCGCCGAGCTCGCGCTGCGCGCGTTGCCGCGCGATCTGCTGCTCGGCATCGCGATCGGCCTCGGCATGTTCACGCTGGTGTTTGCCAGCCTGCGGTTGCTCGGCGCCTACACGCTGGCGCCCGGCGACTGGAACGACGTCGGCCACGATCTGCGCGAGACGCTCGGCACCGGCTTCGTCGAGGAACTGATCGCGCGGCTGGTGATCTTTCGCCTGCTGATGCGCGCCGTCGGCATCTGGCCGGCGCTGGCGGGATCGGCGCTGTTGTTCGGCGCGGGGCATCTCGCCAACCCCAACGCCACCTATGTCGCGGCGCTGGCGATCGCGGTGGAGGCGGGGCTGATGCTCGCGGCCTTCTATCTGCTCACCGGGCGGATCTGGATGTCGGTGGGGGTCCATGCCGCGTGGAATTTTGCGCAAGGCGCGATCTTCGGCGCGCGGGTGTCGGGGCAGGGCGGCAGCGGCAGCCTGTTCGTCAGCGCGCCGGTGCCGGGCGTGCCCGATGTCGTCAGCGGCGGGCCGTTCGGGCCGGAGGCGTCACTGTCGGCGATGCTGGTCGGGGTGGTCGTCTTCGTCGTCGTCATGGCCGCGGCGCGGCGGCGACAGGCCGCGATCGGGTGATCACGGCCGCGCGTTGGTGGCCGCAGGCTCAGGGCGCCGGCCGCTCCGCCTGGGCCTCGGCGAGATAGAGCGCGAACAGCCCGTCGGGGTCGGTCCATTCGGCGATCGGCGTCCAGCCGCCGGCGCGCAGCAGGATACGGGCGTCGCGCGCGCCATATTTGTGGCTGTTCTCGGTGTGAATGGTCTCGCCCGCGGCCATGTCGAACGGCCGGCCGTCGATGGTGAAGCTGATGTCGCGGGTCGCGGCGAGGTGCATCTCGATCCGCGCGCGATCGTCGTTCCAGATCGCCTGGTGGGCAAAGGCGTCGAGCGGCATTGTGCCGTCGAGTTCGCGGTTGATCCGCTCGATCAGGTTGAGATTGAACGCGGCAGTGACGCCTTTTGCATCGTCATACGCCGCGACCAGCGTCGCCTCGTCCTTGATCCGATCCATCCCAATCAGCAGCATCGCGCCGAGGCCGAGCGTGTCGCGCATCGAGCGCAGCAGGTCGACGCCTTGGCGCGGGATCATGTTGCCGATTGTCGAGCCGGGGAAGAAGCCCAGCTTGGGGGCTTCGGCGATCGTCTGCGGCAGGGTCATCGGCCGCATGAAATCGGCCTCGAACGGCAGCACCAGCAGCTCGGGGAAGGACTGCGACAGCGCGCGCGAGGATTCGCGCAGGAAATCGCCGGAGATGTCGATCGGCACATAGGCCGATGGCGCCACCGCGTGCAGCAGGATCGGCGTCTTGGTCGACGAGCCCGAACCGAATTCGACGACCGCGCGGCCGCGGCCGGCGATCGTCGCCACCTCGGGGCAGGCGGTCTCGAGGATTGCCGCCTCAGTGCGGGTGGGGTAATATTCGGGCAATTCGGTGATCGCCTCGAACAATTCGGAGCCGCGGCGATCGTAGAACCAGCGCGCGGGGATGGCGCGCGGACGGCGCTCCAGCCCGGCGAGCACGTCGGCGCGGAATTGCGGGTCGGCGAGGGATGCTTGGCCGTCCTCGGCCTCCGGCTTGAGCATCAAAGATCCTTTGCGAGCCGCACGCCGGTGAACTGCCAGCGCTGGTGCGGATAGAAGAAGTTGCGGTAGCTCGCCCGGGCATGGCCGCGCGGGGTGGCGCAGCTGCCGCCGCGCAACACGAACTGACCGTTCATGAACTTGCCGTTGTATTCGCCGACCGCGCCCTCGACCGCGCGAAAGCCGGGGTAGGGGCGGAACGAGCTGCCGGTCCATTCCCAGACATCGCCGAAGAAGCCGGGGCCACCGCTGGAGGGGCGGGGTTCGACCGGGCCGGCCATGTCCATCTGGTTGCCCCCGGCGGGATCGTGGCCCGCAGCGGCCGCTTCCCATTCGGCCTCGGTAGGCAGGCGTGCGCCGGCCCAGCTCGCATAGGCATCCGCCTCGTAAAAGCTGACATGGGTGACCGGCGCGGCGGGATCGATCGCGCGCCGTCCATCGAGCCCCATCCGGGTCCAGCCGCCGTCCTGCTGCTCCCAATAGAGCGGCGCCTCGATGCCCTGCGCCCTCACCCAGGCCCAGCCATCCGACAGCCAGTAGCGCGGCTCGCGATAGCCGCCAGCGGCGATGAATCCGGCCCATTCCGCATTGGTCACGGTGCGGTTCGCGAGCGCGTGGCGGACGAGTAGGGTGTCGTGGCGCGGACCCTCGCTGTCGAACGCGAAGCCGTCGCCGGCATGGCCGATCTGGGCGATGCCGGCGTCGCGCTCGATCCAGCCGATCGGTGCCGGCATCGCCACCGGCACTTTCCGCGCGGCCGGGTAGAGCGCGGGCTCCAGCGGGTTCTCGGCGAACAGATGGAGGATGTCGGTGACGAGCAACTCCTGATGCTGCTCCTCGTGATGGCAGCCGAGCTCGACCAGCGCCCGCGCCTCGGCGGGAAGGGTGGGCCATGCCGCGGCCAGCGCGGCATCGACATGGGCGCGATAGGCGCGGACCTCGTCGAGCGTCGGGCGGGTGACCATGCCGCGGCGGTGGCGGGCGTGGCGACGGCCTTCAGCCTCGTAATAGCTGTTGAACAGGAAGGGAAAACGCGGATCGTGCAGCTCATAGCCGGGCACATGATCGCGCAGCACGAAGGTTTCGAAGAACCAGGTCGTATGGGCGAGGTGCCATTTCGCCGGCGACGCATCGGGCATCGACTGCACGGTGGCATCGGCGTCGGACAATGGCGCGGCGAGCGCGAGGCTCAGCCTACGAACGGCGGCGAACCGATCGATCATCGGGACCTGCGCGGCGGCAGCCTTCAGCATCGTGGTTCCTTCCTGCTTGTTGACCCGAGTGGCGGGTAGCCGAGCGCCGTTAGCGCGTCGCCCCCGGCACCCACAGAACGTCGCCCGCCCCCGTTTTGTTCACGTGACGCGCCGCGACAAACAGATAATCGGACAAGCGATTGAGATACGCCAAGGCTTGCGGGTTGAGCGCCGCCTCCATCGCCACCGCGGCACGCTCCGCCCGGCGCGTGATGGCGCGGGCGAGGTGGAGCGCGGCGGCCGCGGGTTCGCCGCCGGGCAGCACGAAGCTGGTCAGCGGCGGCAGGCCATCGTTCATCACGTCGATCTCGCGCTCGAGCCGCTCGACCTGGCCAGCGATGATCCGCAGCGCGGTGGCCGAAGGGGTGAAATCGCCGCCGGGGGTGGCAAGATCGGCGCCGAGATCGAACAGGTCGCTCTGGATCCGCTGCAGCGCCGCGGCGAGCGGGTCGCCGCCGAGCGCGACCACGGCGACGCCGATCGCGCTATTGGCCTCGTCGACATCGCCGATCGCCGCCATCCGCGTGTCGGCCTTGGACAGCCGCGAGCCATCGACCAGCCCGGTGCTGCCGGCATCGCCCGTGCGGGTGTAGATTTTGGTGAGCTTGACCAGCGGCTCAGGTCCGGCCGGCGAGGAACATGATCAGCACCACGATGGTGATTGCCAGCGCCTGGAAGAAGATCCGCATCTGCATCATGCGGTTCGATTTCAGCGAGGCGGCGCTCGGGCCTTCGCCCTGCTTCACCTGGTCGGTCGATTCCTGGAGGAACGAGACAATCCCGCGGACCAGCGCGACCACCGTGGCGATCATCGCCGCGATCAGGAGCAGGGCGAGGAAGGTGTTCATGAGTGGATCCTACGCCTCCCTGCGTCTGCCGGCAACGGCTCAAAACAGCACGCATGACCCCGCCGCTCCGCCAGCGTCTATCTACGCGGATTGCGCGAAATCTCCCTAAAATCAGTAACTCCGGTGGCTCTAAGCGTTGCCCGAGGCGTTTATCGCCGCGGCAAAGGAGCTGGCTGTGACCGATCGACCTACCCCTCACGACGGTTCGCCGTCCCCCAAGCGCCTGCCGCGGCCGGCCATTGCCGGCCTCGCGCTCGCCGGCGTCGCCGCTGTGCTGTGGGCGCGCTGGGCCGCCCGCGAACCGGCGCTCGACGCGCGCACGCGCCAGCGCCTGCGCGGCTGACCCTGCAGAGAAGGATCCCCGATGCATATCCATCATCTGAATTGCGGCACCTGCTGCCCCGCCGGTGGGCGCCTGTTCGATGGTCACAGCACTGGCGCTGCAGCCCATCTCGTCTGCCACTGCCTGCTAATCGAGACCAGCGCGGGGCTGGTGCTGGTCGATACCGGCTATGGTTGCCGGGATGTGGCGAGGCCGCGCGAGCGCCTGTCCGATTTCTTCCTCGCGCTCAACCGCCCGCAGCTGCGGGCCGACGAGACTGCGCTTGCCCAAGTTCGAGCACTGGGCTTCGATCCGGCCGATGTTCGCCACATCGTCCTCACCCACCTCGATTTCGATCATGCCGGGGGCATCGAGGATTTCCCGAATGCCCGCATCCACGTCACCGCGCGTGAAAAGGAGGTCGCCGACGAGCGCCGCGGCGGTGCCTTCGTGTCGCGCAAGCGCTATCGGCCGCAGCAATGGGACGAGGCCACCAATTGGTCGCTCTATCCGCTGGGTGACGGCGAACGCTGGTTCGGTTTCGATGCGGTGCGCGATCTCGCCGGACTGCCACCCGAGATCCTGATGGTGCCGCTCGCTGGTCATACCTGGGGCCATGCCGGCGTCGCCGTATTGGAGGACGACGGGCGCTGGCTGTTCTACGCCGGAGATGCGTATTTCCATCATGGCGAGGTCGGGGCCGAGCAGCGCGATTGCCCGCCGGGGCTGCGCGGTTACCAGAAGCTGATGCAGGTCGACGGCCGCGCGCGGATCGACAATCAGGCGCGGCTCCGACGGTTATCGGTGGACCAGGCCGCGGCGATGCGGATCTTCTGCGCGCACGATATCGTCGAGTTCGAGGCGCTCGTTGGCGGCTGACCGGCGCCAGGCCCTGCGCTTCACCTGAATCAATGGCAATCGCGCCGCGATGCCGTATACGCGCACGCTTAGTGCTGTTCGATCCGTCCCACGCCCCGCCGCACCTGCCCCGGGTGTTCACCCGCCCTGGCCTGCCCTATTTCGTCACCGACACCGGCGAGCCGTGGACGCCGATCGGCCACAATGATGCGATCACCTGGCCCGATCTCGCGCCGCTGTTTCGCCGCCGCGATCTCGGCGCCGTGGAGCGGCACCTGTGGTGGCTCAAGGATCATGGCGTCACCTGTATCCGGCTGATGCTGGAATATTGCCACGGCGAGCATCGCTACCTTGAGAAGCCGGCGGGGCGGTTCGTGCCCAATATGGTGCAACTGTGGGACGATCTGTTCGTGCTGCTCGAACGCGTCGGGATGCGCGTGCTGCTGACGCCCTACGACACCTTCTTCATGTGGATCCGCTGGAAGGATCATCCCTACAACCAGAAGAACGGCGGCCCGTGCGCGAGCCGACGCGCCTGGATCACCTGCCCGGCGATGCGCGAGGCGATCAAGCGACGGCTGGCGTTCGCCAGCGATCGCTGGGGCGGCAGCCCGGCGCTGTTCGCCTGGGATTTGTGGAACGAGATGCATCCGGCGCATGGCGGCAACGATCCAGCGGCGGCGATGCCGTTCATCGACGATGTCTCGGCCTGGCTGCGCGCGCATGAGATCGCGCGTCATGGCCGTGCCAATTTGCAGACGGTGTCGGTGTTCGGGCCCGAACTGATCAACCATCCGGCGCTAGTGGAGCCGATCTTCCGCCACCCCGGCCTCGATATCGCCAACACCCATCTCTACGAGCATGGCACGATCGACGATCCCAAAGACACCGTCGCACCGGCGCTGGCGGTGGCGCGGCTGATGCAGGCCGCGGTTGCCGAGGCGGGCAGGGGGCGGCCGGTGTTCGATTCCGAACACGGCCCGATCCACGCCTTCAAGGATCGCAAGCGCACGCTGCCAGTGGCGTTCGACGACGAATATTTCCGCCACATCCAGTGGGCGCATCTCGCGAGCGGCGGCGCCGGCGGCGGCATGCGCTGGCCCAACCGGCATCCACATGTGCTCACCACCGGAATGCGCGCGGCGCAGAGGGTGCTGGCCGATTTCCTGCCGTTGATCGACTGGGCTCAGTTTCGACGGGTAAATCTGTCGGGATCGATTGCTGGCGACGATCCCGGTGTGGCCATCGTCGGCTGCGGGGATGAGGCGCAGGCGCTAGCCTGGGCGGTGCGCACCGATGCGAAAGGCGTAGATCGGACGCTGGTGCCACGGCTCGATGCGCCGGCGATGACGGTGTCGATCCCAGGCCTGGCCGCGGGCCGCTATGCCGTTACCGCGATCGACACCCGTGATGGCACGGTGGTCTGCCGGGCAGAGGCCGGCACCGCAGGCGAGCCGCTGCGTGTGGCCGTGGGGCCGGTACGCAGCGACATGGCGTTGGCGGTGCGCCGGCAGGATTGAACGCGCACCGCTCAGACCATGATCAGTGGCTGGCGGTCTCGCCCGCCGCCCGACGCTCGACATATTTCAGCGTCAGCGCCGCATTGTGCCCGTCGATCCAGGCTGCCATCGCCTGCTCTTCGCTGAGCGAGGTCTGCAGCAGCGGGCTCCACTTGGTGAAGCTGCCTGCATCGGCGAGGGTGATCAGCGACTTGTAGGCCGCCGCCTCGAAATTCTCGAACGCGAAGTTGGCGAAGCTGTTCTTGAGGATCTCGTCGGGCGCGAACACGTGTGCAATGGCGGCGAGGTTGCCGGTCAGGCTCAGTCCGATGTCCTTCAGCGTCGAATGGGTTTCATCGAAGCCGGCGAGGATCTCCTCGAGCCGTTGGATCTGCTGCTCGGTCTCGCCGCGGTGATGGCGGAGCATGTCGGCGACTTCGGGATAATTGGCGAGGTGATCGAGCTGGCGGTCGATCAGCGCGAGCGCCTGATGCTCGACGCCATGGGCATTCTTGAGGCCGGTTACGAACACCGACTGAAGCACGTCATTCTGGCTAGGCATAAGGAATTCCTCTCGTTGCTACTGTGCCAAGGAACGAACGCCGCCGAGGTTCCCGCGGGGGGGAGCCTCGGCGGCGATGAAGCGGGGCGGGCGATGCGCCCGCCCGATGGCCAGGTCAGCCGATCTGCTGGGTCTGCGCGCCGCTGTCCGGGCGTGCCGGCCCGAGGATCGGTTCGTCGGCGAGCGGCTCGTTGCGGAACACGCTGAACTCGCCCTTGCCGTCCGGCGTCGGGCCCGAGGTCCAGGCGCCCTCGGGATAGGAACCGTCGATCGAGGTGACGTAGAAGTTGTAGTTGTTCTGCTGGTCTTCCATGTCCTGCGGGAAGCTGTTGGGGATCGGCAGGTTGCCGGCTTCTGCGCCAAGTTCCTCGATCACCGCGAGCCACTGCTGCTGGTGCATGGTGTCACGCGCGATCATGTAATGGAGCATCTTCTTCATGCCCTCGTCGTGCGCGGCGTTGAACAGACGCACCGCGAGCACGCGGCCGGTGCTCTCGGCAGCGACGTTGCAATACATGTCGGCGGCGACGTTGCCGCTGGCATAGATGTGGCTCATGTTGAACGGCACGCCGTCAGAATCCATCGGCATCGCGGCCATGCCGGCCGACAACAGATTCTTGTGGATGATCCCTTCGATACTGTGCCGCGGGTTCTCGCCGCCCATCACCGCGCCGACGATGCTGTCCTTGACGCCTTCTTCCTGGAGGTGAGCGGGTGCCTTGTCGAGATTGAGCGCCACCGCGGTCGCCAGCATCTCGATGTGGCCGATCTCCTCGGTCGCCGTGTTGAGCAGCATGTCACGATATTTGGTGGTTGGCGCGCGATTGCCCCATGCCTGGAAGAAATATTGCATGCAGACGCGGATCTCGCCCTCGACACCGCCAATTGCCTGTTGCAGCATGCGCGCGAACGCAGGATCGGGTTCGGTCACCTGGACCGGATATTGCAGCCTCTTGTCGTGATAATACATGATGCACTCCCGCAGTTGGCCCATCACCTCGTGGATGGTGATGGCGCTGCAACGCGTTGCTTCACGCTTGTTTTCCGACAATCGGCACATGGTAAACGCAGATCAATGAGATTGTCGCGGGCGGGGTCGACCGACGGTGCCGCCGCCGGGCATCGCGAAGCTCATCGCCACCGCACCGGGACATGGTGCTGGTCGTCAACCTGCTGTAGGCGCGCGGGGTGAGCAACGAACCTTTCATCGCGGTCGACTGGGGTACGACCAACCGCCGCGCCTATCTAATCGAGGATGGCGCCGTGATCCGGACCGAGCGCGACGCGCTCGGCATCCTCAGCGTCGCCGCCGGTGGCTTCGCCGCCGAGGCGCAGGCGCTGGCGGCGCGGCTCGGGGGCGCACCGATGCTGCTCGCCGGCATGGTCGGCTCGAACCGCGGCTGGGTGGATGCGGGCTATGTCCGCTGCCCGGCGACGCTGGAGGCGCTCGCCGCGCAGCTGGTGCGGCCGATCGACGGTGTCGCCATCGCGCCCGGCGTCAGCCGTATCGCCGACGGCCGCGGCGACGTGATGCGCGGTGAGGAGGTGCAGTTTCTCGGCGCGGTGGCGGGCGGGCTGGTGCCCGCGGACGGGCTGCTCTGCCAGCCCGGCACCCACAACAAATGGGCGCAGATCGACGACGGCGTCCTGGTCGATTTCACCACCGCGATGACCGGCGAGATGTTCGCGCTGCTCCAGCGTCATGCGCTGATCGGCGCGGCGATGACCGGCACGGTGGCGGACGGCGCGGCGTTCCGCGATGGCGTCGCCGATTCCGCGAAAAGCGATCTGCTCGCGCAACTGTTCGGGGTGCGGCCGGCAAGCCTGCTGGGCCTGCGCGACGATGCCGATGCCGCCGCTTACGTCAGTGGCCTGCTGATCGGCAGTGATTGCCGCGCCCGGCTTGCGAGCGGCGGCGGCCATGTCCATCTGCTGGCCGACCCGATGCTCGGCAGCCTTTATGCCGCGGCGATCGAGGAGGCAGGGGGCAGGTCGACGCTGGTCGACAGCCACGCCGCCTTCCTCGCTGGAATTACCCGTTTGTGGGAGCTTGCCCGATGATCGATTTCGCCACTGCCTTTGCCGCCTGCCCGCTGGTCGCGATCCTGCGCGGGGTCCGTCCCGACGAGGTGGAGGCGATCGGCGACGAGCTGGTCGAGGCAGGTTTCACTCTGATCGAGGTGCCGCTCAACTCGCCCGATCCGTTCGCGAGCATCGAAAAGCTGGAGAAGCGGCATGGCGGCCGCGCGCTGATCGGCGCCGGCACGGTGTTGCGGGTGGAGGATGTGGCGCGGGTGCAGGGCGTCGGCGGCCAATTGGTGATCTCGCCCAATACCAATATCGAGGTGATCGCCGCCACCGCGGCCGCGGGCATGATCTCGATGCCGGGCTATTTCACCCCGTCCGAGGGTTTCGCCGCGATCGCCGCGGGTGCCACCGCGCTCAAGCTGTTCCCGGCCGAGGCGGCAACTCCCGGCGTGCTCAAGGCGCAGCGCGCGGTGCTGCCCAAGGACATGCCGATCCTGATCGTCGGCGGTGTTGCCCCCACCAATATGACGCCGTGGCTGGCGGCGGGCGCCAACGGCTTCGGGCTCGGCTCGGCGTTGTACAAGGTCGGCGCCACCGCTGCCCAAGTGGGTGAGGCGGCGCGCGCCTTTGTCGCTGCGCTTAAAGATCAGCCGCAGGGCTGAAGCTGGGCAGCCGCATCACCGCACTCAGCCGGGGCAATGTTCCCCCGGCCGGGCCGCCGGCAGCGGCATCGGCGGCGGAATGGTATCGCTGATGCGGATCGGCCGGATCGAGCCATCGCGCCCGTAACTGATCGTCTGCACCGCGGTCTGGCGGACGCCGGTGAACGGCCCGGTGCGATCGCGTTGTTCCCAGCGGTGATAAGCGATGATCCAGGCACCGTTGGCTGGATCCTGCGCGAAGGAATGATGCCCCGGGCCCTGATGGGTGGCATCACTGGTGAGGATCGCGCCGCGATAGCGCCATGGACCGGTCGGTGAGGGCGCAGTGGCGTAGCGCACCGAATAGGTCGCATCGTTCCAGCGGCCGTGGCTGTATGAGAGATAATAAACGCCCTTGCGCACGTGCATGAACGCGCCTTCGGTGAAGCCCGGCGGCGTCTGCACCGGGATTTCGCGAGCGATGTGGACCATGTCGGGCGTGAGCTCGAACACCCGCAGCGTCGCGCCGGCGCTGCCGCCGGCATAGAGATAGGCCTTGCCGCTCGCCGGATCGACGAAGGTCATCGGGTCGATCGCCTCGAAGCCGTTGCCACCGGTCAGCAGCGGCGCCCCGCTGTCGACGAACGGGCCGGCGGGCGACTTGCTCACGGCCACACCCAGCCGACTCGGGGTCGGGTTCTGCGGCCCGACCGAATAATAGAGGAAATAGCGGCCATTCCGCACCGCCAGCCCCGGTGCCCACAGGAAATGTTCGCGCGCGCCGTCGTCGCCGATCCACTTGATCGAGGCGATATCGATCAGCGGCGCGGACCGGGTCCAGCGCTGGAGATCGGCGGACGAATAGGCATAGAAGCGGCTGGCGACGAAGCCGTTGCCGGGATCCACCGCATTGGTCGGGTAGATCCAATAGCGGCCGCAGGCGATAGCGATATGCGGATCGGCGCCGGCGAATACCGGGTTGTGCGCGCCGCGGGCAACCGGCCGATCGGCGGCCGCCAACGATGACGACAGCATCACCAGCGCAGTGACGCCCAACATGGCTCGACGCATCCTCTTCTCTCCCTTTTGTGGAGAGCTCTAGTGACGCGGCCGAGAGGTTACAATCGGCAACCTTGCGGGCGTTAGGCGGCGGTGCTGCGCTGCGACCCGCCGGCGCGCAGGCCGGTGACGCTGACCACCAGCGTCTCGATCTGCGCCTCGCTGAAGCCTGCGGCGATGAAGCGGTGGATCTCGGTGGTCGGCAGCGCAAAGCCACGGTGCCAGGCGTGGACGGCGAGACGACGCAACGCCTCGAGCCGCTGGTCGGCGAGGCGCGAGGCAGTGCCGATCCCGAACAGGCTGCGGATCGCCCGTGACATCTTGCCCGGCTGGCCAAGGCTGCCGAGCCCGTCGCGCTTGGCGAGCGCGATCACGCTCCACTCCAGCGCCGAAAAGCCGGTCTGCACCTTGGCGGCGACGCCGCTGCGGCTGCCGGCGGGCGCGGCAAACATGTTGTCGAGATCGAGATAGGCCATGCAAAGTCCCCAATTGCTTGAACGCACGGCTCCTGTCGCTGGCCCTCGCCTGCGGTCCGCCGGTCGTCGGTGAGTTGTGTCGCCGACGACCAGCTGCCATCGCGGCCGCTGCAGTCGGTGTGTTGAGCGTAGGAAGGTGCAGGGCAGCGCCGCACGATCCGGATCAGACGGTCGGTTGCTTCATGGGCGGGGTTCCCCTGCCACTGTCGGCTCCACCTCGGATCCGGCTTCGATACCAAGCGGTATATAAAAGGACCGGCCCTTCCGTCAACCGGTTTCTATACCGGTCGGTATTTTCCTGCAAAGATTATTTGGTCGGCCACACCGCGAGGCTGGTTTCGACCAGCTGGCCAAGTTCGGCGCAGGTCGCGCCCGAGCCGCCCTGGATCGCAAGCCCCTGCAGCAGCGCAAACAGATAGCGCGCCAGCGCCGTGGCGGTGAGATGGTCCGGCACCTCGCCGGCGTCGACCGCCTGCTGGAAACGGGCGATCAGCGCCTCCTGCGACGATGCGCGGCGCTTCATCACCTCGGCCTTGATCGGCTCGGCTTCGACACCGCAGGCGGTGGTGCTGATCACGCCGAGGCAGCCCTTGGGATCGCAGCTGCTGGACTGCACCGCAAGCGAGCCGCGCAGCAGCCGCTCGGCGACGCCGCGCGCCGTCGGCGCCTCGAGCGCCGATCGCATATAGGCGAGCTTTTCGCGCTCGTAGAGGTCGAGTGCCTTGTGGAACAAGGCTTCCTTGTTGCCGAACGCGGCATAGAGGCTGGGCTTGGTGATGCCCATCTCGGCGGTCAGTTCCGCCATGGACGCCGCCTCATAGCCGTTGCGCCAGAACACCCGCAGCGCCGCCGCCAGGGCGTCGTCGGGATCGAACTCGCGGGGTCGGCCGCGAGGAGCAGCGGTGGCACAAACGCTATCCATACTGAACGGTACATAGTGGCAGCGCGCGAAAAGTCCAGTTGCGGCGCGGGCTTAGCCTAAGTCGCTGAGTCCGGCCTAGAGTCCCTCGCCCTCCACCCAATGCGCGTTGGACAGGCGCCGTGCAACATTCCAGGTCTGGGTGCGGATGTCGGGCACCGCGACGATCTCCCAGAAACCGCCGCGGGTCATCGGCCCCAGCGCGAACACGCAGGCGCTGGCGGTGCCATCGGTGCCGATCACCTGGGCATCGCCGGTGACGTCGATGCCGAGATGTGCGGCATCGGGGCGGATGATGCCGCGGGTGGCGAGCGCGCGCAGCAGCGGCGCGGTGGTGCGCATCAGATCCCCCTGGGGCCCGGTGCAGTTGATGATCCGCGTGACCTTCATCCGCGCCGCAGACTCGGCGCCGCGCGGGCGCCAGGCGATGTCGACGCCGTCGGGCTGCTCGGTGAAGGACAGCGTCTTGCCGGCGACCACGTCGAGGCGGCCGTTTGCGGTCATCGCGTCGAGCCGGTCGGCGACGGCGGGTGCGAGCCGGTGGCGATGGACATCCCACCACGGTCGCAGGTGACGCAGAAAGCGGGCGCGTTCCCCTTCAGTGGCATTGGCCCACATCGCCTGGGTATAGGAGCGCAGTTCGTCGACGGCGTTGCGCCACCCCACTGCCTCGCTGCGTGCGCGTACGGAGTGCACCAACGCCGAGGCGACCGTCGCCGGCCGCTCGGCGATCTTGTGCCAGGGTGCCGCCGGCGCGTGCCGCCGCGGCAGCAGCCCGCGCCGCGACAGCGCGACGATCCGGCCGGCAAAGCCGCGCGCGTCGAGCATCAGCGTGACGTCGACCATGGTCAGCCCGGTGCCGATCACCAGCACCGTGTCGTCTGCGCCAAGCCCGTCGGCGACATCCGTCGCCCAGGGGTCCCCCTTGTAGCGGGTCGGCGACAGCGCTGCGGCGTCGAGGCCGGGCGGATCGTGCGGCGGCAGGTTGCCGACCGCGAGCACGATCGCGTCGGCGGCGATGCGCCGACCGTCGGCGAGCCTCACCTCTTCGCCCGGGCCGATATCCACCGCCTCGCCGCGCACCAGCTCTAGCCGGCTGCTCCAGCGCGCCTGCGCGGCCGCAAGCAACTCGCTCAGATACTCGCCATAAATCATCCGCGGCACGAATGCGCTCGCGGCCTCGGCAACGCCGCGTGCCTCGAGCCAGCGGACGAAATGCGCCGGATCGTCGGGGAAGGCGCTCATGTTGGCGGCGCGGACGTTGAGGAGGTGGCTGGGGTGGGCGGCGCCATAAGCCAACCCTTTGCCGGGCGTCGGGCCGCATTCGATGAGCGTCGCGCTCGGCCCGTCGTGGCGGAGCAGGTTGATCGCCTGGAGCGTGCCCGAGAAACCGGCGCCGATGATCGCGACGTGGCGGATCATCGCGCGGTGGCCGGCAAGAGGGCGGACAACGGAGTCATGCGTGTCTTTCCGTGGGCGGTCACGACATGTGCCGCTTGTCGAGTTTGCGCGCGAGGGTGCGCCGGTGCATCCCCAGCCGGCGCGCCGCCTCGGAGATGTTGAAGCCGGTGTCCGCCAGCGTCTGGTGGATATGCTCCCATTCCAGCGTCTTGATCGAGGTGGGCTGCAGCGACAGCTGAGCGTCGGCATCACCCTCGACGCGCGCGAACGCGGCCTCGATATCGTCGGTGTTGGCGGGCTTGGTAAGATAGTTGGTCGCGCCGAGCTTGATCGCCTCCACCGCGGTGGCGATGCTGGCAAAACCGGTCAGTACGACGATGCACATCGCCGGGTCAGCGGCGTGGAGGAGTTCGACGCAGGTTAGGCCGGAGGCGCCGCCGAGACGGAGGTCGACCACCGCGAATTGGGGGGCAAAATCGTGCGCAACAGCGGCCAAACGCTCGGGACTGGGCAGCATCTCGACCGTATAGCCGCGTCGTTCGAACGAGCGCGCCAGGGTGCGGGCGAGCACGGCGTCATCCTCGATCACCAGCAGGCGGCGCGGGGGCTCGGCGACAGGCGGGAGCGCAGTGTCATCGGTCATCGGGCGTCATCCGGGGCGATGGTGGCGAGCGGCACGCGCATCTGCACCTCGGCGCCGCCCGCGGCGAGATTGCGTGCCGACAGCGTGCCGCCGAGCGTGCGCAGCACGTTGGTGGACAGGAACAAGCCAAGCCCGGCGCCGCGGCGCTGCTTGCTGCTTTGATACGGCTTGCCGAGATTGGCGAGGATGGTGTCGGCGAAGCCCGAGCCATTGTCATGGACGGTGAGCACCAGCGTGCCGCCGTCGCGCTCGACGACCAGGACGATCCGGTCCGCCGCCGCCTCGAGCGCATTGTCGAGCAGGTTGGTGAGCGCCTGCTCGAGCGCGCGATCGGCGACGATCGGCAGATCGGTGCCGATCCGGTCTTCGACCCGCACCGCATCGGGGTGGGTCCGGCGCCAGGTGGTGACGAGATTGGCGATGAACCGCTGCAGCGTCGTGCGCGCCGGCGCCTCGCCGGTCACCTCGCCGGCGGCGAACAGGATGCCGCCGAGGATCTCCTTGCATCGCGCCACCTCGGTGCGCATCTCATCCACCTCGGCGGCGAGATGCGGCGTGCCCGCCACCGCGGGCTCGTTGCGCCAATCACCAAGGATCACCGACAGCGAGGCGAGCGGCGTTGCCAGCTCATGCGCGGCGCCGCTCGCGAGTAGCCCCATGCGGACGATATGCTCCTCTTCGGCAGCCTGCTGGCGCAGCGCGGCGACATGCGCGTCGCGCGCGCGCAAATTGTGCGCAACCCGGGTAACGAACAGCACCAGTAGCACCGCGGCCAGGGTGAAGTTGAACCAGCTGCCGAACACATAGGGGCCGGACAGGATGGTGGCGAGGTGGGGCGGCAGCGGCAGTGGCAGGTTGACGACCGCAAGACCCGCGAAGATCGCGCTGGTCAGCACCACCAATGCCCAGCTCGACCATGCCTCGAGCAGCACCGCGCCGAGCACCACCTGGAGCAGGTAGAGCGTGACGAACGGGTTGGTGACCCCGCCGCTCAGGAACAGTTGCGCGGTGAGGCAGCCGACATCGACCAGCAGCGAGGCGAACAGCTGGACATTGGTGATCGGCGGCCGGCTGAGCGCGATCGTCGCGAGCACGTTGAGCGCGACCAGCAGCGCCAGCGGCAGCAGCATCGGCCCGATCGGCAGCGCGATGCCGAGGCCGAAGCGCACCGCGAGGATCGCGGCAAGCTGGCCACCCACCGCCAGCCAGCGCAACTGGATCAGCAGAAGCAGGTTGCGCCGCCCGGCATCGATCGGGTTCGATCCGGCGGCGGCAAGGGCGGCGATCGGCCTCATCGGAGGGCTCTTAGAGCAAGGCCGTCACGGCGTCATCCCGCCACCACCTTGCCGCGGAATGATCGGCCGGCGGGGTTAATTCTTCGCCCGGGTCCGGATCGCGCGCAGCGCCATGAACGCGAGCAGCGCCGCCATGCCGAACCAGGTCAGCGCATAGACGAGATGGTTGTTGGGGAAGCTCACCACCGTCAGCCCTGCACGGGGCAGGGTATCGGCCGTGGCGCCCGGCGCCCTGGCGGCATCGATGAAATAGGGCGCGACCCGGCCCAGCCCGCGCGCCGCGGCGATCGCGGGCACGTCGCGCGAATACCAGCGGCCGGCGGCGGGATCGTTGCTGCGCAGGAAACCGCCTTTGGGCTCGGTGATCCGCAACAGCCCGGTGACGGTCACCGGCCCGGCGGGCGCGGCAACCGCGTTGCGCCGGTCGGGCGGCACGAAGCCGCGGTTGACGAGAACGGTGAAGCGATCGGTGACGAGCGGGGTCATCACCCAGAAGCCACCGCCAAATTCGGTCACCGCCTGGGTGAAGGTGTCGGCGCCGGTGCGATAACGGCCGGTCACGGTGACCCGGGTGTAGACGTCGTCGCGGGTCACGCGGGGCCAGGCGGCGGGCCCGGGAGCGGGGACCGGTGCCGCGGCAAGGCGGCGCTCGGTCTGCGCGATCAGCGCCCGCTTCCAGCCGAGCCGCTGGACCTGCCAGACGCCGAGCGCGACCAGCAGGAGAAAGACGGCGAGGGTGAGCGCCGCGGCCAGTTTCCGCGCCATCGTCTCGACCCTCGCCTGTCGGCTACATGCCGCTGTCGGTCGCGGCGACCGAGCCCGGCATCATGTTCTGGTTCATGTGGTACATCACCCACAGCGATCCGCTGAGCGCGATCACGACGATGATGATCGTGAAGATCAGCGCCATCAGCGTCCAGCCCTGCTCCGACTTGGAGTTCATGTGCAGGAAGTAGATCATGTGGACGACGATCTGCACCAGCGCGAACGCCATGCAGATGCCGGCGGCGAGCGTGTGGTTGGCGATCGCCCCGCTCATCACCAGCCCGAACGGGATGGCGGTGAGGATCACCGACAGGCCGAAGCCAATCAGATAGCTCTTGCGGCTGCCATGAGCGTGACCGTCGCCATGGGCGTGATCGTCGTGCCCGTGACCGTGGCCAGCCTTGCTGTCGTCGCGGATGTGGGTGCCATGGACGGCAGGTGTATCAGCGCTCATCGCAGCACTCCGAGCAGGTAAACGACGGTGAAGACGCCGATCCAGATGACGTCGAGGAAATGCCAGAACAACGACAGGCACTGCAGCCGGCGCTTGTTGGCGTCGATCAGCCCCTTGCGGCCGACCTGGACCATCAGCGTCGTCAGCCAGATCAGGCCGAAGGTGACGTGGAGCCCGTGGGTGGCGACCAGGGTGAAGAAGGACGACAGGAACGCCGAGCGCTGCGGGCCGGCGCCCTCATGGATCAGGTTGGAGAATTCGTAGAGCTCGATGCCGAGGAAGCACAGGCCGAACACCGCGGTGATCGCGAGCCAGCCCTGCGTCGAGCGGACCTTGCCCTCGTCGGCCGAGATCATCGCGAAGCCATAGGTGATCGACGAGAACAGCAGCATCGCGGTGTTCACCGCGACCAGCGGCAGCTCGAAGATCTCCTTCGGATTAGGCCCGCCGGCGTAGCTGCTGCCGTAGACGCCATAGGCTGCGAACAGCATGGCGAAGATCAGGCAGTCGCTCATCAGGTACAGCCAGAAGCCCAGCATGGTGCTGCCGCCGGCGTCGTGATGGTGCTCGTCGAGTTCGTAGAACATCGGTGCCTCGGCACCGGGCGGCGTGATCGCAGTGGCGCTCATCGGGTCAGACTCCTGCCGCTGCCAGCATGGCGGTGCGACGGTTTTCGGTGTCGGTCACCTCCTCGGCCGGGATGTAGAAATCGCGGTCGTAGTTGAAGGTGTGGCCGATCGCGACGACGAGCAGCGCGACGAAGCCGAGGATGGCGAGCCACCACATGTACCAGATCATCGCCATGCCGATCACCATCGACAGGCCGGCGAGGATCACGCCGGTGCCGGTGTTGCGCGGCATGTGGATGGCGCGATAGCCTTCCAGCGGGCGGGTGTGGCCGCGCTGCTTCATGTCGTCCCAGGCGTCCAGATCGTGGACGATGGGCGTGAACGCGAAGTTATAGGCCGGCGGCGGCGACGAGGTCGCCCATTCCAGCGTGCGCCCGCCCCAGGGATCGCCGGTGAAGTCGCGGAGCTTGTCGCGGTTCTTGATGCTGACGAACAGCTGCATCAGGAAGGCACCGATGCCGGCGGCGATGATCAACGCGCCAAGCGCGGCGATGATGAACCAGATCTGCAGGCTGGGATCGTCGAAGTGGCGCAGACGGCGCGTCACCCCCATGAAGCCCAGGATGTAGAGCGGCGTGAACGCGACCCAGAAGCCGACCACCCAGCACCAGAAGCTGATCGTGCCCCAGAACTTGTCGAGCTTGAAGCCGAACGCCTTGGGGAACCAGTAGTTGATCCCGGCGAACATGCCGAACACCACGCCGCCGATGATCACGTTGTGGAAGTGCGCGACGAGGAACAGCGAGTTGTGGAGCACGAAGTCGGCTGGCGGCACTGCGAGCATCACGCCGGTCATGCCGCCGATCGCGAAGGTGAAGATGAAGGCGACGGCCCACATCATCGGCAGCTCGTAGCGAATCCGCCCCTTGTACATGGTGAACAGCCAGTTGAAGATCTTCGCCCCCGTGGGGATGGAGATGATCATCGTCGTGATCCCGAAGAACGAGTTCACGCTCGCGCCCGAGCCCATGGTGAAGAAGTGGTGCAGCCAGACGAGGTAGGAGAGGATGCAGATCACCAGCAGCGCGTAGACCATCGACGTATAGCCGAAGAGCCGCTTGCTGGAGAAGGTGGAGACGACTTCCGAGAACACGCCGAACGCCGGCAGGATCAGGATGTACACTTCCGGATGGCCCCAGATCCAGATCATGTTGGTGTACATCATCGGGTTGCCACCAAGGGTGTTGGTGAAGAAGTTGGTGCCGACGTACCGATCGAGGCTGAGCATCGCCAGCACCGCGGTGAGGATCGGGAAGGCGGCGACGATCAGCACGTTGGTGGTGAGCGCGGCCCAGGTGAAAATCGGCATCTTCATCAGGGTCATGCCCGGCGCGCGCATCTTGACGATGGTGGCGAGCAGGTTGACGCCCGACAGCAGCGTGCCGACGCCCGCGATCTGCAGCGCCCAGATGTAATAGTCGACACCCACATCGGGCGAGTAATCGAGCCCCGAGAGGGGAGCCATCGCCAGCCAGCCGGTGCGCGCGAACTCGCCGATGAACAGGCTCGCCATCACCAGCATCGCGCCGGCGACCGTCATCCAGAAGCTGAAGTTGTTGAGGAACGGGAAGGAGACGTCGCGTGCGCCGATCTGCAGCGGCACCACGAAGTTCATCAGGCCGGTGACCAGCGGCATCGCCACGAAAAAGATCATGATCACGCCATGGGCGGTGAACACCTGGTCATAGTGATGCGCGGGCAGGAAGCCCTGGTTGTCACCGAACGCCATCGATTGCTGGGCGCGCATCATCAGTGCGTCGGCAAAGCCGCGCAACAGCATGACGATGCCGAGCACCATGTACATCGCGCCGATCCGCTTGTGATCGACGCTGGTGAACCATTCCTTCCAGAGATAGCCCCAAACGCGGAAATAGGTGAGCAGCCCGAGCAGCGCGACGCCACCCACCGCGACACCGGCGAAGGTGGCGATGAGGATCGGCTCGTGGATCGGGAAGCTTTCGAGCGTCATTCGCCCGAAGATGGTCTTTAGCAAGGTATCGGACATGATCTGGTTCGGCCCTTACGAGCGGGCGGTCGCGACCGTGCCGGGCAGGGCCGGACGGTCGAGGCTCGACATGTTGCGGTTGGCGGCGTCGCCGGGATTGGTGCTGCCGGGAGCGTTGTTAAGGTCGTGCGGTGCGTTGCGGTGCGGGCTGCTGCCCTTTTCCGCGGGCGTCTTGTTAATCGCACCCTTGGCTTCGCCGGGGCGAACCGCACTGTCGTTGACCGGCGCGTGGCTGCCCATGTCCTTCATGTCATGCGCCATGGTCTGGCTCATGCAGGTCTGGCCCGGGCGCACGCACTGCTCGACGATCTTCTTGAACAGCGTCGGCTCGACGGTGGCGTAGTTGATCACCGGCGCATTTTCGCTCGGCTTGGACAATTCGAGGTAGTCGTCGGCGGTGAGGCGACCCGGGGTGCCGCGCACCCGCTCCACCCAGGCGTTGAAGCCGGCGTCGTCGACCGCGTCGGTCCAGAAGTGCATGCCCGAGAAGCCGGCGCCGCTGTAGTTGGACGACAGACCCTCATAACGGCCGGCCTTGTTGATCACCGCATGCAGCTGCGTCTCCATGCCGGGCATGGTGTAGACCATCCCTGCCATCGCGGGGATGTAGAAGGCGTTCATCACCGACGACGACGACATCCGGAAGTGCACCGGGCGATCCACCGGCAGCACCAGCGAATTGACGGTGGCGATGCCCTGCTCGGGGTAGATGAACAGCCACTTCCAGTCGAGCGAGACGACATCGACCTCGAGCGGCTTGACGCCGGCGGCGACGAGCTTGCCGGGGCCGGTGCGCGACAGCGGGCGATAGGGATCGAGCGTGTGGGTCGCGAGCCAGGTCAGCGCGCCGAGCGCGATGATGATCAGCAGCGGCATCGACCAGATCACCAGCTCGAGGCCAGTGGAATGGTCCCAGTCGGGCTGATACTCGGCTTCCTTGTTGCCGGCGCGGTAGCGCCAGGCGAACACCCCGGTCATGATCAGCACGGGAATGACGATCAGCAGCATCAGCGCGGTCGACCACAGGATGAGGTCGGCCTGCTGGCGGGCGACGTCGCCGGCTGGGTTCATCACCACCCAGTTGCAGCCGCCCAGCATCAGCGGGGCGGCCAGGGCGGTTGCCGCGAGCGCGCGGCGAGGGTCAAAGAATCGGGGCATGTCGCGGCGAGCTACGGTCCGTTGTGCAAGTGCGAAATAGGACAATTTGTCCTATCCCGTCGTCCTCCTACCGCTTCTAGAGGCAAAGCGGAACGATCGGAGAAGTATGTTTTTATGAACCAGGCCATCGCCTCGTCCGCCACGGCGGAGCAGGATGTCCGCTCGATGTATGCCGATGGCCACCGTGACGTCCGTCCCGGCGAGATCGCGATCGGCGTGATCATCGGTCGCACGTCCGAGTTCTTCGACTTCTTCGTCTACGCCATCGCCTCGGTGCTGGTGTTCCCGCAGGTGGTGTTCCCCTATCTCGATCGGGTGACCGGCACGCTGTGGTCGTTCGCCTTGTTCCCGCTGGCGTTCATCGCCCGCCCGATCGGCACCCAGATCTTCATGGCGATCGATCGCAAGCACGGCCGCGGCACCAAGCTGACGATCGCGCTGTTCCTGCTCGGCACCTCCACCGTGTCGCTCGCCTTCCTGCCGACCTACGGCCAGATCGGCCACGCCTCCGCGGTGGTGCTGGCGCTGCTGCGCATCGGCCAGGGCCTCGCGCTCGGCGGCGCGTGGGACGGCCTTGCCTCGCTGCTCGCGCTCAACGCGCCCGAGGGCAAGCGTGGCTGGTATGCGATGGTGCCGCAGCTCGGCGCCCCGCTCGGCCTGCTTGTCGCGAGCGGCCTGTTCGCGTTCTTTCACGGCCTGCTGCCGCCGGCCGACTTCCTGTATTGGGGCTGGCGCTACCCGTTCTTCGTCGCCTTCGCGCTCAACGTGGTGGCGCTGTTCGCCCGCCTGCGCATCGTCGTGACGCCCGAATATACCCAGCTGTTCAAGACCCGCGAGCTGACCCCGTCGCCGGTCGGCGCGACGATCAAGTCGCAGTGGAGCAACATCGTGATCGGTGCCTTCGCGCCGCTCGCCAGCTTTGCCCTGTTCCACATGGTCACGGTGTTCCCGCTGTCGTGGATCAACCTGTTCACCCGCGAGGACCCGACCCGCTTCCTGCTGATCGAGATGGTCGGCGCGCTGTTCGGCCTCGGCGCGATCGTCGTCTCGGGGATGCTCGCCGACCGGATCGGCCGCCGCTCGCTGCTCGGCTACACCGCCGCGGGCATTGCGGTGTTCGGCTTCGTCGCGCCGCTGCTGCTCAACGGTGGCGACAAGGGCGAGCTCGCGTTCATGATCGTTGGCTTCGTCCTGCTCGGCCTGTCGTTCGGCCAATCGTCGGGCGCGGTCACCAGCAATTTCCCCAAGGGCGCGCGCTACACCGGCGCGGCGCTGACCTCGGACCTTGCCTGGCTGTTCGGCGCCGGCTTTGCGCCGCTCGCGGCGCTGCTGCTTGCCGACACCTTCGGGCTGGTCGCGGCCGGTTTGTACCTGCTCTCGGGTGCGGTCGGCACGCTGGTGGCGCTCGGCCTCAACAAGGAACTGGCCCGCCGGCTGGATTGATCTGACTGGGGGAGGGGTGGTTGGCTCTCCCCCGCCATCCCGGGCTCGACCCGGGATGGCCAAGCAGCCGTCGAAGGAGGCCCGTCATGAAGCCCGCGATCAGCCGCGACACCCTGCTGTGCATGTCGCTTGCGGCGCGGCCCGGCACCTTCGGCACCCGCTTCCACAACCGCCTCTACGAGCTGCTCGGGCTCGATTATGTCTACAAGGCGTTCACCACGCAGGATCTGCCCGGCGCGATCGGCGGCATCCGCGCGCTCGGCATCCGCGGCTGCGCGATCTCGATGCCGTTCAAGGAAGCGGTGATCCCGCTGCTCGACGGGCTCGCCGGCTCCGCCGCGGCGATCGACAGCGTCAACACCATCGTCAACGAGGCCGGCACGCTGACCGGCTACAACACCGATTACAGCGCGGTGCGCGCGCTGCTCGACAGCGGTGACGTCGATCCCGGCACCGCCTTCGTGCTGCGCGGGTCGGGCGGCATGGCCAAGGCTGTTGCCGCGGGCTTGCGCGATCGCGGTCATCGTCACGGCACGATCGTCGCGCGCGACGAGGGCAGGGGTCGCGCACTTGCGGACAGCTATGGCTTTGCCTGGCAGGCCGAGCCCGGCGACCTCACGGCGCCGCTGCTAATCAACGTCACCCCGCTTGGCATGGCCGGCGCCGACGCCGAAGCGCTCGCCTTTCCCCCGGCCGCGATCGAGGCCTGCGCCATCGCCTTCGATGTGGTCGCTTTGCCCGCCGAAACCCCGTTCCTCCGCGCCGCCGCGGCAGCCGGCAAGCAGCGCATCACCGGCGCCGAGGTCGCGATGCTCCAGGCGCTCGAGCAGTTCGTGCTCTACACCGGTGTAACGCCGAGCGACGAACAGGTGGCGATCGCTGCAGACTTCGCCCGCGGCTGATCCGCCAAGCCGGTACCGCGCATCAGCACCCCTACACCGCTTCTCCTTCGAGGAAGCGGTGGATCGCCTGCACCACCACCGATCCCTCGCCCACGCCGGCGGCGACCCGCTTGACCGAACCGGCGCGGACATCGCCGACCGCATAGATTCCCGGTTTGGCGGTCGCATAGGGCGAGTCGAGCGGCTGCCCGTCGGCATCCCGGCCGGTCAGCACGAAGCCCGCCGCATCGAGATCCAGGCATTCGCGCAGCCACATGGTGTTGGGCTCGGCACCGATCATCACGAACAGGTTGCCTGCGGCTACCGTGGTGGTCTCGCCGCCGCGCACGTCGCGCCATGTCACCTCGCGCAACACCGTGTCGCCGGCAAGCGCGGTGATCTCGCTATAGGGATGCAGCGTGATCTGCGGCGACAAGGCGATCCGCTGCACCAGATAATCGGACATCGTCTCGGCAAGCCCCGCCTTGCGCACCAGCACATGGACATGGGCGGCGTGGCGCGACAGGAACACCGCGGCCTGGCCGGCGGAATTGCCGCCGCCCACCACCACCACCTGCTGGTTCTGGCACAGCGAGGCTTCCATCGCGGTGGCGGCATATTGCACGCCCGCGCCCTCATATTGGTCATAACCCGGCACCGACAGCCGGCGGTAGCGCGCGCCCGAGGCGACCACCACCGCGCGCGCCTGGACCACCTGCCCGTCCTCGAGCTCGATCCGGTGCGGCGCGGCCGAGCAATCGAGCGACGTCGCCATCCGCGATACTGCAATCCGCGCGCCGAACTTCTGCGCCTGCACCTGCGCGCGGCCGGCGAGCGCCTGCCCGGAAATCCCGGTAGGGAAACCGAGGTAATTCTCGATGCGGCTGCTGGTGCCGGCCTGGCCACCAGGCGCCAGCGCCTCGATCACCACCGTCTTCAGCCCTTCGGACGCGGCATAGGTCGCCGCCGCCAACCCGGACGGGCCGGCGCCGACCACCGCGACGTCCCAAATGTCATCGGGATCGAACCGCTCGGTCAGCCCCAGCCGGTCGGCGAACTCCGGCGTGGTGGGATTGCGCAGCACGGCGCGATCGGGGGTGATCACCGCCGGCAGGTCGCGCGGCTCCAGCCTGAGCTGCACCATCAGGTCGGCGGCCTGGGGATCCGTCGCCGTGTCGATCAGCCGCAGCGGATAGCCGTTGCGGATCGCGAACCGTTCCAGCCGGAGTGTATCGCCCTGTGCCGCCGCGCCGATCAGCGTGATCCCCGCCTCGCCATGATGGAGGAAGCCCATCCGCCGCAGGATGAAGGCACGGATCACCAGCTCGGCGATGTCGGGCTCGGCGGCGAGCATGCGGCGGAAATCGGCGGCATGAACGCGGATCACCCGCGCGTCCCCAAGCGCCCGCGCGGTGACGAGCAAGGCGCGCGCGCTGACATGGTTGAGCTCGCCGGTGAACTGGCCGTGACGATGGGTGGTCAGCAACCGGTCTTCGCCGCGATCCTGGTCGGTGTTGAAGATGCCGATCTCGCCGTCGAGCACCAGGAAGAAATCGGCGCCGCGATCACCGCGCGAAAACAAGGTGTCACCTTCTGCGAGGGCTTCCTCGTCGCCATAGCGACCGATCCGTGCGATCATCTCGGGTTCGAGCACCGGAAACACCTGCGCGGTGCGGGCATAGGGATCGTCGGCGCGTGGCGGTGGCGTGAAGGGATCGCCGATCGGTGCTTCGAGTGTCTGCTGCATCGTCCTAGTCCCCGGCCACCGAACAGTCTGACTGGCTGCGGCCGATGCTGGCACGCTTTGTCGCGGCTGGCCAGCCGGTCCGAAACGGACCCGGCGAGCCTACAGCCCGATTCGCCGCGCCAGCCAGCGGGCCGCCTGTTCGGGCGTGCGCTTGGCCGTGTCGCGATCGACCATGTAATTGGCCTCGCGCATCGCCGCGACCGGGATGCGGCCGGCAAGCGGCGCCAGCGCCTCAAGCAGCCGCCGGTCACCCGCATGGCCCGGTGCCACCATCAGGATCGCATCATAGCCGGGGATCGCGTGGCGCGGATCGCCGAGCACGGTGAGGCCGTCGGCGGCGATCCGACCATCCGACGAAAAGGCGGAGATCACGTCGACCTGGCCGCTCGCCAGCGCCCGGTACATGAAGGTCGGGCTGTACGGCGTCGCCGCGGCAAAGCGCAGCGGGTAGGCGCGGCGCACCGCCGCCCATTCCGGCCGTTCGAGGAATTCGAGGTCGCTGCCGAGCCGCAGCCGCGGCGACGCTGGCGCTAGATCCGCCAAGGTCGCGATGCCCTGCGCCTTGGCATCGGCGCCGCGCATCGCGAAGGCATAGGCGTTTTCGAAGCCCAGGGCGCCGACTAGCCGGACGTGGCGATCCGCCGCCGCCCAGCGGCCGATGGCATCGACCATCGCCGCGCGCGTGGGTACGTCGCGGCGCTTCATCTCATTGGCCCAGATCGTCCCGGCATAATCGACATAGACGTCGATATCGTTGCTCGAAAGCGCCCCGAAGATCACCGCCGAGCCGAGCCCGTCGCGATAGCTGACGCGATAGCCGGCGCGCTCCAGCCGATCGCCAATCAGCCGCGCCAGGATATATTGCTCCGAGAAGTTCTTGGCACCGATCACCACCGTCCGGTCCTGGCCGCCGCGCGGCCACAGTGGCACCGTCGCCGCGGCGGTGCCGGCGAGCAGAAGGCCGGCGGCGGCCAGCCACAGCCCGCGCCGCCGCGTCGCGATGCCGCGCTCGATCAGGCCGATCAGCGCATCGACCACCAGCGCCAACGCGGCGGCTGCGCAGCAGCCCGCCAGCACCAACGCCCAGTTCTGGGTCTGCAACCCGGCGAAGATCAGGTCGCCGAGGCTTGGCTGGCCAACGGTGGTGGACAGCGTCGCCGCGCCGATCGTCCATACCGCGGCGGTGCGGATCCCGGCGATCAGCACCGGCGCCACCAACGGCGCCTCCACCAGCCGCAGCTTCTGCCCCGGCGTCATCCCCACCGCATCGGCGGCCTGGGTCACCGCCGGGTCGAGCCCCGCCAGCCCCGCCACCGCGTTACGCAGGATCGGCAGCAATGCGTACAGCGTGAGGGCGATCAGCGACGGCAGAAAGCCGAGCGCCGGGATGCCGCCGCCGACCAGCGCCGACAGCCACAGCAGCAGCGGGTAGAATAGCGCGAGCAGCGCCAGGCTCGGCACCGTCTGCACCAAGCTGGCGAAGGCGAGCGCGACCCGGCCGATCGCCGGCCGCCGGCTGGCGACGATCGCCAGCGGCAGGCTGATCGCCAGCCCGAGCGCCAGCGCCGCGGCGGACAGCAGCACATGGCTGGCGAGCAGCGGCGGCACCCGGCCGAGTGCCTCGAGGAAGGCGCTCATGCGGCGTCGTCGGCGGCGAGCGCGCGCAGCCGCTCGGCCTGGTGGCGCGGCACCGCCATCAGCGCCTGCGCCGCCGCGCCACCATCGCCGCGCGCAAGTGCCGCCGGTGTCGCATCGGCGACGATCCGCCCCGCGCTCATCACCAGCACCCGGTCGGCGAGCAGCAGCGCCTCGGCCATGTCGTGGGTCACCAGGATGGTGGTCAGCCCCAGCCGGTCGTGCAGCCGCCGGATCTCGGCGCCGAGCGTGTCGCGCGTCACCGGATCGAGCGCGCCGAGCGCCTCGTCGAGCAGCAGCAGCGTGGCCCCCGGCGCCAGCGCGCGGGCGATCGCCACCCGCTGCCGCTGCCCGCCGGACAGCGCGTCCGGCATCCGCGCCGCCATCTCGCGCGGCAGCGCGACGAGATCGAGCAGCTCGCCGACGTCCGCCGCGGCAGTGCCGGCGATGCGCGGCCCGATCGCGATATTGTCGCCGACGCTCATGTGCGGGAACAGGCCGATGCTCTGGAACACATAGCCGATCCGCCGGCGCAGCAGCGGCGCCGGGCCTGCGGCGACATCCTCGCCGTCGATCAGCACCCGGCCATCGCTCGGCTCGACGAGCCGGTTGACCATCTTGAGCAGCGTCGACTTGCCCGAGCCCGAGGTGCCGACCAGCGCCACGAAGCTGCCCGCGGCGATGCCCAGCGACACGTCGTCCACCGCCAGCGTGCTGCCGAACCGCCTGGTCACCCCATCGAAGCGTAGCTTTTCCGCTGGCATCGCCGCGCACGATGCGGGATGCCGGGGCAGCCGTCAAACAGAGCGGCATCGCAAGGGAGAGGATCAATGAGCGAGCTGCGCGCCATCTTCATCACCGGCGGAGGATCGGGGATCGGCCGGGCCACCGCGCGGCTGTTCGCGAGCCGCGGCTGGCGGATCGGGCTTGCCGATGTCGACGAAGCAGGCCTTGCCGACACCGCGGCGATGCTCTCCGGCGCGCCGAACGACAGCTATGTCATGGACGTGCGCGATCGCGATGCGTGGCGCGTCAGCCTCGATGCGTTCACGCATGGCAGCGGCGGGCGGCTCGACGTCCTGTTCAACAATGCCGGGATCGGCACCGGCGGGCCGATCGCCGAGGCGAGCATGGACGATCTCGACCGGCTGATCGCGATCAACTTCACCGGCGTCGTCAACGGCGCCCGGATCGGTCACGCCTATCTCGCGCGCACGCCGGGATCGGTGCTGCTCAACACCTCGTCGGCATCCGGCATCTACGGCTCGTCGGGTCTCGCCACCTATTCCGCCACCAAGTTCGCGGTCCGGGGCCTTTCCGAAGCGCTCGACGGCGAATGGCACCGCGACGGCATCCGCGTCCGCTGCCTGCTGCCGAGCTTCATCGAGACGCCGCTGCTCGATGGCGTCGCCACCGGCTCCAACCGCACCATCCGCGAGAGCGTCACCGGCGCCGGGCTGGAACTCACCCCGGTCGAAGTCGTCGCCGAGGCGGCCTGGGCGGCGGTCCATGGCGAGGCGGTCCATACCTATGTCGGCAAGACCGCGCAGCGTTTGCGGTTCGCGGCGCGGTGGATGCCGGGCAGCCTGCGCAAGACGATGCGGCGGCCGCTGCGATGACCGCGCCCCGGAACAACGCCGCGGGTGACGGGTATCTCCAGCCACTCGACCAGCCGGACAGTCACATCATGGGCAAGATCAAACACGCATCATCCAAGGCGGCCGACCGCCAGCGCGCCCGTGCGTCGCTGATGATCACGCGCCATGCCGGGATGAGCGCCGAGGCCGAATGGACCGCGACCGGGATGCTCTCGATCGCGGTGCTGGTGTCGTCTATCCTGCTGTCGACCGCGGTGATCGTGCGCGCGGCGCGAACGCCGCGGCGCTAGACCCGCTATTCGTCGACGATCGCGTCGATCGCCTCGGCGAGCTCGATGTCCCGACCCGACAGGCCGCCGGCATCATGCGTGGTGAGCAGGATTTCCACCCGATTGTAGACGTTCTTCCACTCGGGGTGGTGATTGGCACGCTCGGCCATCAGCGCCACCTGGGTCATGAAGCCGAACGCCTCGACGAAGTCGGCGAACACGATCGAGCGGGTGATCGCATCGCGGGCCTCGTCATAATCCCAGTCCGGCAGGGCATCGAGCGCGTCGGCGCGGTCGGTCTCGCTGAGGGGCTCGATCATCGGTGTTCCTTGCCGGGATGGATCGCCCACGGGTATGGCGAGAGCCATGAGCGAGCAAGAGGTCTTCGGCGTGGCGCCCGACGCCGATGCGATCGAGCGCCACGCCCGCGCGACCATCGAGCGCCTGCCTGCCGCGTTCCGCGCCCATCTCGGCGCGATCGTGCTGCTCGTCGAGGAAGAGGCCGATGACGAGACGCTGGCGGCGCTCGGCCTCGATCATCCGCTCGACCTTACCGGGCTCTACCATGGCCGGCCGTTCGGCGAGAAATCCTCCGGCGACAGTGGTGCGCTACCCGATCGCATCCATCTCTATCGCCGCGCGATCCTGGATGAATGGATCGAGACGGGAGTCCGCCTCGACGATCTCGTCGCCCATGTCACCATCCACGAGATCGGCCATCATTTCGGGCTGTCGGACGACGCCATGCACGCGCTCGAGGATGCGGTGGGGGAGGGCGATTGACCGCGCTGGTGCTGGACGGCGTGACCTGCACCCGCGGCACGCGCTGCCTGGTCGCCGACCTGTCGCTGGCGCTTGCCGCGGGGGACGCGGCGCTGGTCACCGGCGCCAATGGCGTCGGCAAGTCGAGCCTGATCCGGATCGCCGCTGGCCTGCTGGCGCCGGCGGTGGGGCGCGTCGTGCGCGACGGCGCGATGGCGCTGCTCGTCGAGGCACCGGCGCTCGATCCCGAGCAGCCACTCGCCGCCGCGCTCGGATTCTGGGCGCGAATCGACGGCACGCTGCCGGCGCTGCCCGCGGCGATGCAGGCGCTCAACATCGCCGCTCTTGCCGCGCTGCCGGTGCGGCTGCTCTCCACCGGCCAGCGCCGCCGCGCCGGGCTCGCCCGGGTGGTCGCCGCCGCGGCGCCGATCTGGCTGCTCGACGAACCCGCCAACGGGCTCGACGCCGACGGCGTCCGCCTGCTCGATACGCTGATCGCCGACCATCGGGCCGCGGGCGGGATCGCGCTGGTGGCGACGCACCTGCCGATCGCGCTGCCCGGCGCGCGCCTGGTGGCGCTCGGCGGATGATCCTGATCGATCTCGTACGCCGCGACCTGCGCCGTGCCTGGCTCGGCGGCGGCGGCTGGTGGCCGATCGCCTTTTTCCTGCTGGTGGCGACGCTGTTTCCCTTCGCGGTCGGCCCGGACGGGGCGCTGCTCGCCCGCATCGGCGGCGGCGTGATCTGGGCGGCGGCGCTGCTCGCGGCGCTGCTGCCGGTGGAGCGGCTGATCGCGCCCGATCTGGAGGCAGGCGTGCTCGATCAGCTTGGCGTGCGCGGCGTGCCGATGGCGCTGGTCGCGCTCGCCCGCATCGTCGCGCACTGGCTCGGCTTCGCGCCGCCGCTGATGCTCGCCGCGGTGATCGCCGCCGGGCTGCTCGATCTGTCCGCGGTGACGCTGGGGCGGGTCGAGCTTGGCCTGCTGATCGGCACGCCGGGGCTCGCCGCGCTCGCGGTCGCCACCGCCGCGCTGGTCGCCGGGCTGCGCGGCGCCGGCGCGGTGGCGGGGCTCGTCATGCTGCCGCTCGCGGTGCCGCTGCTGATCTTCGGCGCCGGCTCGCTGGATGGCGCCCCCGCCGCGTTCAAGCTGCTCGCCGCGGTGTCGCTGTTGCTGCTCGCCGGCGCGCCGTTCGTGGCGGCGGCGGCGATCCGCGCGGGGCGGGATTGAGGCCGGGCACCGTGGGCTGCGTAGCTACACGGGCGCGCGCTGTCCTACACGCGCCGTCCTTGATATCGTCAGCTCAACCCGGATCGACGCTCTTTGCCATTGTCGCCAAAACAGAAACGATGACCCCATGAGGTTTCGTCAGACGTGACAACTTCCTCAACTTGTCACGCGCCGTCGCGTCGTCAGCGCGACCAGCGCGCCCAGATCGCGGTCGGCAGCACCAGCCCGCGGGCCTCCTCGCGCACGCCGAGCTCGCCGCATTCCACCCGGCCCGGCAGGTCGGCGAATTGCTGGCGGACCAGTTCGCCGATCGCCAGCGCGCTCATCCGCACCGCATAGACGGTGAGGAACAGGAAGCGGCTGTCGGCGTCGAGCAACTGCCGGCAGTCGGCGATCAGCGCCGGCAGGCCCTCCTCGAGCTTCCACACCTCGCCATTGGGGCCGCGGCCCCATTTGGGCGGATCGAGGATGATCCCGTCATAGCGCTTGCCGCGCCGCACCTCGCGGCCGACGAACTTGGCGGCATCGTCGATCATCCAGCGCACCGGCTTGTCGTCCATGCCGGACAGCGCGGCATTGGCCTTGGCCTCGGCGACCGATTTCTTCGAGGCATCGACATGGGTCATGCGCGCGCCCTTGGCCGCGAGCGCCAGCGTGCCGACCCCGGTGTAGCCGAACAGGTTCATGCATTCAGGGCTGTCCATCCCGGCGATCCGCCCGCGCATCCAGTCCCACACCGGCGCCATGTCCGGGAAGAAGCCGAGGTGGCGGAACGGCGTGTTCTGGGCGGTGAAGCGCACCTCGTTCCAGGTTAGCGGCCAGCCCTCGCGCGGCACCGGGCGGGTGAGGTTCCAGCGGCCGCCGCCGTCCTCGTCGGAGCCGGGCACGAACTCGCCATGCGCGTCCCACTGCGGCTGCGCCGGTGCCCACATCGCCTGGGGCTCGGGGCGGATGAAGCGATAGGCGCCGTAGCGCTCGAGCTTGCGGCCGTGGCCCGAGTCGATCAGGCCGTAATCGGCCCAGGGTTCGCCGATCAGGGTCGAAACATTAAGGTCTTGGGTCATGATGCTGGGGTGGCGCGCTCGGCAATATAGGCGGTGATCGCCGCAAAGGTTGCGGGCAGGGTGGCGTAGCGCTCCTCGCGCTCGAACAGGTCGCCGAGCCGCGACGGCAGCGTCGGCCGCATCCCCGTCGCCCGTTCCACCGCGTCGCGGAACTTGGCGGGATGCGCGGTGGCGAGGGTGACGACGGGCACGTCGCTCTGGTGGCGGCGCGCGGCGGCGAGCGCGATTGCGGTGTGCGGGTCGATTACCTCGCCGGCATGCTCATGCGCCCAGCGCATCGCCATGGTCATCTCGTCGAGATCGATACGATCGCTGGCGAACAGCGCCGCGCCCTTGTGCTGCCCGTCGGTGAGCCGCATCGCGCCCGACGATTCGAACCCCTGCATCTGCGCGGAGAGCGATGCGCCATCGCGCGCGCCGAGATCGAACAGCAGCCGCTCGAAATTGGACGAGACCTGGATATCCATCGACGGCGTCGGCGTCTGCTGGACCGTGCCTTTGGAATAATCGCCCGCCGAGATCGCGCGGTGGAGGATGTCGTTGACGTTGGTGGCGACGATCAGCTTGGCGATCGGCAGCCCCATCTGCGCCGCGACATAGCCGGCAAAGACGTCGCCGAAATTGCCGGTCGGCACCGAGAAGGCGACCGTCCGCTCGGGTGCGCCGAGGCGCACGGCGGCGTAGAAATAATAGACCACCTGCGCCATCAGCCGCGCCCAGTTGATCGAATTAACCGCCGACAGCGCATAGCGCCCCGAGAAGCCGGGATCGTTGAACATCTGCTTCACCAGCGCCTGGGCGGTGTCGAAATCGCCCTCGATCGCGATGTTGTGGACGTTCGGCGCCAGCACCGTCGTCATCTGCCGGCGCTGGACGTCGGACACCCGGCCGAGCGGGTGGAGCATGAAGATATCGACGCCCTCGCGCCCCGCCAGCGCATCGATCGCCGCCGAGCCGGTGTCGCCGCTGGTCGCGCCGATCACGGTGACGTGGCTGGTGCTGCCTGCCAGGAACTTCTCGAACAAGAGGCCGAGCAACTGCAGCGCGACGTCCTTGAACGCCAGCGTCGGGCCGTGGAACAGCTCGAGCAGCCATTGATCGTGATCGAGCTGCACCAGTGGCGTCACCGCGGCATGGGCGAAGCGGCCATAAGCGGCCTCGCACAACTCGGTCAGCTCGGCGCGGGTGAGCGCGTCGCCGACGAACGGCAGCATTACCGCGACAGCGGTATCGACATAGGAGAGGTTGGCGAGCGCGGCGATCTCGTCGCGCGACAGCGTCGGCCAACGCTCGGGCAGGTAGAGCCCGCCGTCACTGGCGAGACCGGCGAGCGTCACCGCGCGAAAATCGAGCGAGGGCGCGGCCCCGCGGGTACTCACATAGCGCATCAATGACTCCAGCGGCGTCGAACCGCGATGGCGTAGATCACCGCGGCGATCGCGGCGAAGAAGAACCACTGTACCGCATAGGAGACGTGGTTGTTGGGAATCGACGACAGCTCGGGCTTGCCGTTGGCGGCGAGGCCGGGGCCGGGCTTGTCGCTGACCAGCATCAGCCGCTGCGGGCGGTGGTCGGCAAGCCCGGCGATCAACGGCCGCGCATCGGGCGCGTGGCTGATGAAGCCCGACACCTTGCCGCCGCGCCAGGTCGAGATGAACTTGGGGTCACGCGTGGTGCCGATCTGGACCAGCATTCCTGGGCCTTCGGCACCGGTTCGGCAATCGGCGATGACCCGGAAGCCGGCGGCGCCGGCGCCGACCAGCGTCTGGCTGACCGGTTGCAGGCAGAAGCCGCCGGCACGGCGGAACAGCAGCGTATCATCGGGGAAGCGCGGAAAGGCGATTGCCGGCAACCGCGGGTTGGCGGCGAGCTGGGCGAGATAGGCATTTTTCTTGGGCGCGCGGTCGAGCAGCTGCCACAGGCCGAGGCCGATCATCGCCGCGACCGCGAGCGCGACGACGATGGTGGGGATGACAGGGACGCGCTTCATGGTCGCGGGTCGATACGTCCCTCGCGGGCGGCGTTGCGGTATTCGGCGGACATCAGCGCGCCCTTAGCAAGCCTCAGCGATGCAATCACCCCCGCCAGCGTGAACGGGATCCAGATCAGTGCATGGACCCACCAGGGCGGGTGCAGGCTGAGTTCGAGGGTGATCGCCAGGGTGACGACCACCGCGCCGAGGATCAGCGTCAGGAACGCCGCTGGCCCGTCGCCGACGTTGAACTGGGCGAAATCGAGCCCGCAGGCGGGGCAGCGGTCGGCGAAGGTGAGCCAGCCGGCGAACAGCGTCGGCCGGCCGCACCGCGGGCACAGGCCCTTGAGCGCGACCTGCGTGATGGAGGGTGGGGCGGTCAGCTCATCCGCCGTGGACCGGCGCGCCCCAGCCGCCCCAGACATAGATGGTGACGAACAGGAACAGCCAGACAACGTCGACGAAATGCCAATACCAGGCAGCCGCCTCAAAGCCGAAGTGCTGGCGTGGGGTGAAGTCGCCGCGATAAGCGCGCGCGAGGCAGACGATCAGGAAGATCGTCCCGATCAGGACGTGGAAGCCGTGGAAGCCGGTCGCCATGAAGAAGGACGCGCCATAGTTGATGCCCTTGAACGGGAAGGGCGCGTGCATGTATTCATAGGCCTGGATCGAGCTGAACAGAAGCCCGAGCACCACCGTCAGCCACAACCCTTTTAGCACGCCGTCCTGGTCGCCGACGCCGAGCATCCCCCAGAAGCCGCGCTTCACCCCGCCGCGCTGATTGTGGATCAGCGCGTGGTGCGCCCAGGTGACGGTGGTGCCCGAGGTGAGCAGGATCAGCGTGTTGAGCAGCGGCAGCTCGAAGGCGTTGATCACGGTGAGGCCCTTGGGCGGCCAAGTCGCCGCGATCGCCGCCGCGCCCTCCTGCGCCCGCTCCACCTGCCCATCGACAAAGCTCATCGCGGTGGGGAATAGCGCGAAATCGAAGAACGCCCAAAACCAGCCGACGAAGAACATGACTTCCGAGGCGATGAACAGGATCATGCCGTAGCGGAAGTGGAGCTGGACCACCGGGGTATGATCGCCGTGATGCGCCTCGGCGATCACGTCCGCCCACCAGCTGTACATGGTGAAGAGCACGCCGCCGAGCCCGGCAAGGAAGATCCAGCCGCCGCCATTGGCCTTGTCTGCCGCCAGATGGCCGCCGTGCATCCAGGCGATCGCGCCTGCCGCCATCACCAGCGCCGACATCGATCCGAACAGGGGCCAGATGCTCGGCGGCAGGATATGGTAGTCATGGTTCTTGGCGCCGGCCATGCTCGTCTCCCTGGTCTGACCTTATTGGGTCTTGTTCTTCGCGGCAGTCTAGCTCGCGGTCTTGGCGGAATCCACCCTCGACGGACTGACCGGATAGAAGGTGTAGGAGAGGGTGATGGTCTCGACGTCCGCCGCGTCGGGATCGGTGAGGATCTTGGGGTCGACATAGAAGATCACCGGCATCCGCGCGGTTTCGCCGGGCTTCAGCGTCTGCTGGGTGAAGCAGAAGCATTGGATCTTGGTGAAATACTTGCCGGCTTGGCTCGGCGTGACGTTGAAAGTCGCGGTGCCGGTGATCGGCGTCGCCGCATGGTTGGTGGCGGTGAAGAACACCATGTCGCGGGCACCGATGTCGACCGTCTCGTGCGGATTTTCGGGCCGAAAGCTCCAGGCGAGCTTGGGGCTGACGTTGGCGTCGAAGTCGATGCCGATCTGGCGGTTGACCCCGCCAGGTGCGCGCAGCCCGCGCTGGGTGGTGCCGTTGAGCCCGGTCACCTGGCAGAACAAGCGGTAGAGCGGCACGCTCGCCCAGGCGAGCCCAGTCATGAAACAGATGCCGAGCACCGCGAACCCGGCGGTGCGCAGCTGGCGGTTCACGCCATGCCCTGCCGGATCTTGGTGATGGCGATGCCGAATATCAGGATCACCAAGGCGCCGAGCAGCAGCGCGGTGACAATCGCGCGCGAGCGCTGGCGGCGGCGGACCAGATCCTGTTCGTCCGGCGTCATGCCAGCAGCCAGCGATCGACGACCAGCGCGCCGAAGATCACGAACAGATAGAGGATCGAATAGCTGAACAAGCGCTTCTCCGGCTTCATCGCATCCTCTGCCATGGTGCGCCGGGTGGCAACCCGCAAAGCGAGCGCAGCGAAGACGACGGTGATCACGCTGGCGACGCCGCCGTAGATCGCGCCGGTCAACCCCAGCGGCCAGGGCGCGATCGCGGCGATCGCCATCGGAATGGTGTAGAGGCCGATCTGGCGTCGCGTCACTACCTCGCCCGCGACCACCGGGAGCATCGGCACACCGGCGTTGGCGTAATCGGTCTTCACGAACAGCGCGAGCGCCCAGAAATGCGGCGGCGTCCACAGGAAGACGAGCATGAACAGCAAGAGCGGCAGCAGCGCGACCTCGCCGGTCGCGGCAGCCCAACCGATCAGCGGCGGGAAGGCGCCCGCCGCGCCGCCGATGACGATGTTCTGCGGAGTCCGGCGCTTGAGCCAGACGGTGTAGACCAGCACGTAGAAGAGGATGGAGACGGTGAGGATCGCCGCGGCGGCGAGGTTCACCGCAAAGCCCATCAGGATCACCGAAAAGGCGCCAAGCCCGACCCCGAAGTGCAGCGCCGACTGGCGGTCCATCCGCCCGTCCGGTAGCGGCCGCTTCTGGGTACGCCGCATCAGCGCATCGAGATCGGCCTCATACCATTGGTTGAGCGCGCCTGCCGCACCGGCACCAAGCGCGATGCACAGGATGGCGGTGAAGCCGATCACCACCGGCACGGAAACCGGCGCGGCGAGCATGCCGCACAGGCCGGTGAACACCACCAGCGTCATCACCCGCGGCTTGGTAAGCGCGAGAAAATCGCGCCATTCGGCGGGGGGCAACAAGGGCGTGGCGGTGGTCATGATCAGCGGCGGTATAGGCCTAGCGGCGGATAGGGGGAAGGCTTGGCGGCACCTGCCCTCGCCTCCCCGCTTTGCTGCTGCGTCAGCGGCTCAATCGATCTTCGGCAGCGTCTCGAACTGGTGGTAGGGCGGCGGCGAGGACAAGGTCCACTCCAGCGTCGTCGCGCCTTCGCCCCAGGGATTGTCGGGCGCCTTCTTGCCGGCGATCAGCGACCAGATCACGTTGACGAAGAAGATCGCCATGCTGCTCGCCATGATCATGTAGCCGATCGTCGCCACCGTGTTCCAATGCGCATAGGCGTCCGGATAATCCGGATAGCGCCGCGGCATGCCCTGCAGGCCGAGGAAGTGCATCGGGAAGAACATCACGTTGACGCCAACGAAGAAGATCCAGAAGTGCAGCTGGCCGAGCAGCTCGCTGTACATCTTGCCGAACATCTTCGGGAACCAGTAATAGAAGCCGGCGAACAGCCCGAACACCGCGCCGAGGCTGAGCACATAGTGGAAGTGCGCGACGACATAATAGGTGTCCTGCATGTAATCGTCGATGCCGCCATTGGCGAGCACCACGCCGGTGACGCCGCCGACGGTGAACATGAAGATGAAGCCGATCGCCCAGACCATCGGCGTCTTGAAGCTGAGGCTGCCGCCCCACATGGTCGCGATCCAGCTGAAGATCTTGATGCCGGTCGGCACCGCGATGATCATCGTCGCCGCGGTGAAGTACATTTTCACGTTCACCGACAGGCCGGTGACGAACATGTGGTGCGCCCAGACGACGAAGCCGACCACGCCGATCGCGACCATGGCATAGGCCATGCCGAGATAGCCGAACACCGGCTTGCGGCTGAAGGTGGCGATCACCTGGCTGACGATGCCGAACCCCGGCAGGATCATGATGTAGACTTCGGGGTGGCCGAAGAACCAGAACAGATGCTGGTAGAGGATCGGGTCGCCGCCGCCAGCCGGGTCGAAGAAGGTGGTGCCGAAGTTGCGGTCGGTGAGCAGCATGGTGATCGCCGCGGCGAGCACCGGCAGCGCGAGCAGCAGCAGGAAGGCGGTGACCAGCACCGACCAGACGAACAGCGGCATCTTGTGCAGCGTCATGCCCGGCGCGCGCATGTTGAAGATGGTGGTGATGAAGTTGATCGCGCCGAGGATCGACGAGGCGCCCGCGAGGTGGAGCGACAGGATCGCCATGTCCACCGACGGCCCCGGCTCGCCATAGGTCGAAAGCGGGGCATAAACCGTCCAGCCGGTGCCGGCGCCGCCGAAGAAGGGGGAGGCGAGCAGGAGGGAGAAGGCGGGAATCAGCAGCCAGAACGACACGTTGTTCATGCGCGGGAACGCCATGTCGGGCGCACCGATCATGATCGGCACGAACCAATTGCCAAAGCCGCCGATCATCGCCGGCATCACCATGAAGAACACCATGATCAGCCCGTGCGCGGTGATCAGCACGTTCCACAGGTGAAGCGCGTGATCGAGCCCGCCATCGCCGCCCGGCAGCCACGCCGCCCAGCCGGTGAGATACTGGATCCCCGGATGCATCAGCTCGGCGCGCATCAGCCCCGAGATCGCACCGCCGATGATCCCTGCGCAGATCGCGAAGATCAGATAGAGCGTGCCGATGTCCTTGTGGTTGGTGGACATGAACCAGCGCGCGAAGAAGGCGGGCTTGTGCTCGGCCTCGCCGTGATGCGCGGCATCGCCGTGGGCCACGAAGGCGGACGAGTGGGGGGCGGAGGGATGGAGGGCGGTATCAGTCATCTTATTGTCCCGCGTTGCCGGCGGCCGGGTTGGCGGTCGCGCCCTGGGGGGAGGTGGGGGCGACCACCGTGACATTCTCGGTCGGGCCGGTCGCGGCGTCGGCGGCGTTGCCCTCCGACTGCTTGGCGGCCGAGCCTTCGGCGCCGGGCTGCGGGATCACCTTGGTCGACGCCGTGCCGGGGCGCGGCATGGTGCCGCCCTTGGCGCGGACCCAGGCGGCGAACTGCGCCGGTGGCACCGCCTCCACCGCGATCGGCATGAACGCGTGGCGCGCGCCGCACAGCTCGGAGCATTGGCCGAAATAGAGGCCGGGCTTCTCGATGGTGAAGCTGGTCTCGTTGAGGCGGCCGGGCACCGCATCGAGCTTGATCCAGAACGCCGGCACCGCCCAGCTGTGGATCACGTCCTGCGAGGTGGTGATCAGCCGGATCGGCACGCCGACCGGGAGCACGATGCGATTGTCAGCGGCGAGCAGCCGCGGGCCATCGGCGTCGGTGCGGAACCGCTCGCCCTTGCCGACCTGATCACGCTCTTTCAGCATGTTGGCAGTGATCTCGAACCCGCCATTGTCGGGATATTGGTAGCTCCAATACCATTGGTTGCCGATCGCCTTCAGCGTCACCGCGCCCGCCGGAGCCGGCTTGAACTGGGCCTGGAGGAGGCCGATCGAGGGGATCGCGATCAGCACCAGGATCACGACCGGAATGAGCGTCCAGGCGACCTCGATGATCGTGTTGTGGCTGGTCCGCGACGGCACCGGATGCGCGGCGCGGCGATAGCGGAACACCACCCAGGCGAGCAGCGCGAGCACGAACAGGCAGATGCCGATGATCAGCGGCAGCAGGATCGAATCGTGCATCCAGTGCGCGAACCGGCCATTGGCGGTGACCTGCGGCTGGATGCCGATCCGGCCGCTGATGGGGTGGCCGACCTCGCGCGCGGCGATCATCGCCGGGGCGCCGTCCATCGCCAGTTCGGGCGAGGTCGCTGCCGCGGGTGCGGCCGGGGCAGGCGCGGTGGGTGCCGCCGTCGCGGAAGCCGGCGCGACCGCGCCGGCGTTCGCCGCGGCCATCGCGAGGCCCGCTGCCAGCATCATCCCCTTCAATCCAGTGAGCATTCGTGCGGTCATCCCGTTCGGCCCCCTTTGCCTGCCGGTGCAGGTCTGTGCAGCGCGAACCCGCGCCCTTTTGCAGAAGGGTATAGGCGGCGGTTCCGCCGGCCTCAAGCGAAACGGCAGAATTAGCGCGGACGCTGCTTGGCGAGGCGGCGTGGAATACCTAAGAGCGGGCAATCCGCCGTTGTCGATGAAGGCCGGTGGCCCCGATCGAGAGAGCCGATGACCGACGACGACGTCCTTGCCGAATTCCGCGCCGCCGATGCGCTGCTCGAAGGGCATTTCATCCTGTCATCCGGGCTGCGTTCCCCGCGCTACCTGCAATGCGCACGGGTGCTGATGGACCCGGCGCGCGGCGCGCGGCTCGCCGCGGCACTGGCGGCCAAGCTGCCCGCCGAGCTCAAGGCGCGGATCAGCGCGGTGGTGTCGCCGGCGATGGGCGGGGTAATCGCGGGGCATGAGATGGCGCGTGCGCTCGGCGTCGAGGCGATGTTCCTCGAGCGTCCCGACGGCATTTTCGAGCTGCGCCGCGGCTTCCGGCTGCAGCCCGGCCAGCAGGTGTTGATGATGGAGGACGTCGTCACCACCGGTCTCTCGTCGCGCGAGGCGATCGCGGCAATCGCGCGCGCCGGCGGCGAGACGGTTGCGGCGGCGGCGCTGATCGACCGCTCTGGCGGCAGCGCCGATCTCGGCGTGCCCTTCTTCCCGCTGATCGAGTTGGAGGTGCCGACCTACCAGCTCGACGCCCTGCCGCCCGAACTGGCGGCTATCCCCGCGATCAAGCCCGGAAGCCGGGCGGCAGCATGACCGAGGCGCTGCGCCTCGGGGTCAACATCGACCATGTCGCCACCGTCCGCAACGCGCGCGGCGCCGGCTACCCCGATCCGGTGCGCGCCGCGTTGCTGGCTGCCGAGGCCGGCGCCGACGGCATCACTGCGCATCTGCGCGAGGATCGCCGCCACATCACCGATGCCGATATTGCGCGGCTGTCGGCCGAGCTGACGGTGCCGCTCAACCTGGAGATGGCGGCGACCGAAGAGATGCTTTCGATCGCGCTGCGCCATCGGCCGCATGCCGCCTGCATCGTCCCCGAGAAACGCGAGGAACTGACCACCGAGGGTGGGCTCGACGCCGCGGGGCAGTTCGAGCGATTGCGGCCGCTGGTCGAGGCGCTCGGCGCGGCCGGCACGCGGGTCTCGCTGTTCATCGAGCCGGCGGCGGCGCAGATCGACGCGGCGCTGCGGCTCGGCGCGCCGGTGGTGGAGCTGCACACCGGCCGCTATTGTGAGCTCGAGGGCGATGCCCGCACCGCCGAGCTGGGGCGGATCGCCGACGCCGCCGCACTGGCGGCGAAGAACGGCATCGAGGTCCATGCAGGCCATGGCCTGACCTATGACAATGTCGCGCCGATCGCGGCTATCCCGCAGATCCGCGAGCTCAACATCGGCCACTTCCTGATTGGCGAGGCGTTGTTCGTGGGGCTGGCAGAGTCGGTCCGGCGGATGCGCGCAGCGATGGATGCGGCGCGGTGAGCAAGCGGTATAGTCGTCACCCCGGCGGACGCTGGGCTGACGGACGGTGGGGACAATCGGGATGATCATCGGCCTCGGCTCCGACCTCTGCAATATCGAGCGGATCACCGCGTCGATCGAGCGGTTCGGCGAGCGGTTCGAGGCGCGGGTGTTCACCGAGGTGGAGCGTGCCAAGGCGGCGCGGCGGCCGTTCACCAAAGCCGGCACCCTCGCCAAGCGGTTCGCCGCCAAGGAGGCGTTTTCCAAGGCTGTCGGCACCGGCTTTGCCGCGGGGGTGTTCATGAAGGACATCGGCGTGGTCAATGCCGCCTCGGGCGTGCCGACCCTGGCGCTGACCGGTGGGGCCAAGGCGAGGCTTGACGCGTTGACGCCCGAGGGCCACCGCGCCCAAGTACATTTGACCATGACCGACGATCATCCCTGGGCCCAGGCCTTTGTGATCATCGAGGCAATCCCGGACACGAACGGATGAAGGAAGCGGTGTTGGACGGCAACCAGGCGCCCGAGTTGCACGAGGGCCCGCCACCCCCAGTAGAGCATGTGGCGGCGACCGCACCGCCGACCCGCCGCGGCACCGACTGGTGGGGCGAGGTCAAGGGCATCTTCTGGCTGATCGTGATCGTGCTCGGCTTCCACAGCTTCGTCGCCAAGCCTTTCTACATTCCCTCCGAATCCATGCTGCCGGGGCTCAGGATCGGTGACCGGCTGGTGGTGAGCAAATTCGCCTATGGATGGTCGTTCGTGTCGCCGACCATCCCGGATCCGGTGGCGATCTTCGACAGTGTGGTGCTGCGCAAGCCCGAGGACAGCTGGAGCGTCGGCTTGCCGTTCATGCACGGCCGCCTGCTCGGCCGGCTGCCGAGCCGTGGCGACGTGGTGATCGTCACCCCGCCCGGCACCCACAACGACTATATCAAGCGCGTGATCGGCCTGCCCGGCGACACGCTGGAGGTGCGCGCCGGCACGGTGATCCTCAACGGCAAGGCAGTGGTGCGTGGCCCGCTGCATTATGTCGACATCCCGGTCGACACCAACAGCCCGTGCAGCGACAGCGAATATCCCGGCGCGCGGATCCGCGGCGCCGGCGGGGCCGAGATCTGCCACCTGCCGATCATCACCGAGACGCTGCCCGAGGGCCGGCATTATGACACCGTCGAGCTCGGCTGGAGCCCCGGCGACGATTACGGCCCGATCCGCATCCCCGCCAACCACGTGTTCCTGATGGGCGACAACCGCGATCGCTCGGCCGACAGCCGGTTCGAACTGAGCCAGCTCGGTCTCGGCGGACCGGTGCCGTACGAGAACCTCGGTGGCCGTGCCGAGTTCATCACCTTCAGCCTCGATGGGGATGCCTCGCTCAACCCGCTGAGCTGGTGGGGTTCGCTGCGTGGCGGCCGCGCCGGCGTGTCGCTGCACCCAGCCCAAGGACAGTAAATGGCCGATCCGCATCTCGTGCAGGAATCCAGCCCCAACGAGCTGCGCGATCCCTTCACCCGCCGCGAGCTGAAGCGCGCCTCGATCTGGCTCGGCCTAGCCTGTGCGATCGCGCTCACTGTGGTGCTGATCCAGCCGCTGCTGATCATCTTCACCGGGATCGTCTTTGCCGCGATGCTCGACGGCGGCGTGCGCCTGCTCGGCAAGGTGCTGCCGATCGGCCGCGGCTGGCGGCTGCTGATCGTGGTGGTGCTGGTGCTCGCTTTCCTGTTCGGCACCTTCTATCTCACCGGGGTGCAGGTCACCGAACAGGTGATGCAGCTGCGCTCGACGCTGGAGACCCAGGCCAATCGCTTCACCGGCTTCCTGACCAGCAAGGGGCTGATGCCCGGTGCCTCCGACGTCAACAGCATCATCCGCCAGGCGCTCGGCTCGGTGGGGCGCGTTACCTCTTGGGTGGGCACTGCGATCGGCGTGATCACCACGGTGTTCATGATTCTCGTCCTCGGGCTGTTCCTGGCGATGGACCCGCGCGCCTATGAGCGCGGGCTGCAATGGCTGGTGCCGACCGATTCGCGCGCGGAGTTCGCCCACACCGTCGAGCGGATGGGCGTCACCTTGCGCAAGCTGCTCGCCGGGCGGCTGATCGGCATGGCGTTCGAGGGTGTGCTGACGGGGATCGCGCTGATGATCGGCGGCGTGCCGATGGCGCTGCTGCTCGGGATCATCGCCGGCATCCTCGCCTTCATTCCCAACATCGGCGCGATCGTCACCGGCGTGCTGATGGTTGCGGTCGGCTTCAGCGCCGGCTCCGAGACCGGTATCTGGGCGATCGGCACCTATCTCGTGGTGCAGACCTTCGACGGCTATGTGGTGGTGCCGATGGTCGCCAAGCGCACCGTCGACCTGCCGCCGGCGCTGACCCTCGGCACCCAGATCCTCGCCAGTGCGCTGTTCGGGATCCTCGGGCTGATGCTGGCCGACCCGATGACGGCGATGGCCAAGACGGCGCTCGAGCGTAGCGCCGAACGCGAGGCCGAGCGCGACGAGAAAGAATCAGATCAGGCCGTCGAATAAGGCGAGGTAGCGCGCCGCGGAATCGCTGCCCGGCTGGGGAACGGCCGCGGGGCGCGGACGGCTCAGCCAGTCGGTCAGCGCCGCGGCCAGCCCGGCGGCATCGTCCTGGCCGATGACGCTGCCGAGCGCGGGCGCCGTGACGATCTCTGCGATCGACGGGCTCGACTCGGTCGTCACCACCGGCGTGCCGACCGACAGCGCCTCGCGCAGCACGCCGGGGACGCCCTCATAGGTTGAAGTCAGCGCGACCAAAGCAGCGCCTTGCATCGCCGGCAGCGGATCGCCGGCGTGGCCCGGCAGGTGGACGCGGCCGGCCAGATTTCGGGCCGCAACCTGACGCTCGAGCGCGGGGCGCAGCTCGCCCTCGCCGAGGATCACCAGCGCGACATCGGCGGGCAGCGCGGGCAGCGCGTCGATCAGGCGATCCCAGCGCTTCTGCAGCACCAGCCGACCGACGCCGAGGATGTAGCGGCCGGCAGGCAGCGCGACGGGGGCGGCATCGGGCACGCGCGGCGCGGGCGGGTTGGGGATGACGCTGGTCCTTCCTGCCATCCCCATCGCCCGTGCCGCGACCGTCGCGGTTGCCGGGGTCATCGCCACCAGGTGGTCGAGAAAGCGGCCGTGCAGCCTGAGCCAGGCGCGATGGCCGGCATCGACGATGCGGCCATGATCGCCACGCTCGATCGCATTGGAGAGCTTGGCGACGATCGGCGGGCAGCGGCGGCCAAGGCGTAGGCGGGTCCAGGCGGCGATGCTGGTGTAGAAACTGCCGGCGCAGAAGATCACGTCGGGCGACAGCCGCGTGACGATGCCCGGCAGCCTGAACTGCGCGCGGTAGCTAGGATCGTCGAGTCGGACGAGCTCAATGCCGTCGGGCAGTTCCGCCGCAAGCGGTCCGCCGGGGTCGCCGATCACCAGCGTCACCCGGCGGCCGGCCGCGATCCAGGCGCGGGCGAGTCGTAGTTGTGCGCGTTCGACGCCACCACCTGATAGGTCTTGGGCATAAGTCATAATGTGCTGGGCAGTCATGCGCGCTGGCCGTGGCACAGGGCTGCGATCAGGCCAAGTTGTCCCGTTCGGGAGCAGGCTGACACATCCCTGACGCCGCCGTGTTAAACTCTATTCACGTGCAAGACATGTGGCTTGTCGCTAAGGGCGCGTGACGTCCACGGTTCGGATCAGCGGGTGCAAATCGATCAGATTCAGGGCCGGCAACATGCCGGGATCATCCCGCCTGCCGACCTGGTCGGGCTGGAGCCGCTGCAGACCATCAAGAGCCGTTGGCCGACGATCATCGGCGGGGTGCTGACGGCGGCGATGCTGGTCGGGCTGGGGCGCGAGCTGTTCGGCTCGGGCCTCGCCGGGCTCAGCAAGGCGGTGCCGCGCAACCCGCTTTACTATGTGATCTTCCTGATCATGTACGTGGTGCCGCCGCTCGCCGATTACGCCATCTTTCGCCGGCTGTGGCGAATCCCGCCCGCCGGGCTGATCGCGCTGGTCAAGAAGCGGATCGCGAACGACGTGGTGATGGGCTATTCAGGCGAAGCCTACTTTTATGCCTGGGCGCGGCAGCGCGCGCATCTGGTCGCGGCGCCGTTCGGCGCGGTCAAGGATGTCTCCATCTTGTCTGCGATCGCCGGCAATGCGATCACCTTGTTGATGATCGCAGTGGCGCTGCCGCTCGGCGGGCGGCTGATCCCGCCTGAGATGCTGCGCTACGTGCACGGTTCGCTTGCGGTGATCTTCGGCACCTCGCTGCCGTTCCTGATCTTCTCGCGGCGGGTATTCTCGCTGCCGCGGCGCGACCTGTGGGCCGTGTTCGCGATCCACTGCACTCGGCTGATCCTCGGCGCGCTGCTGCTCGCCGGTGCCTGGGCGCTGGCGCTGCCGTCGGTGACGCTGGGCACCTGGGTGTTCCTGTCGGCGGGGCGGCTGCTGTTCTCGCGGCTGCCGCTGCTGCCCAACAAGGATCTGTTGTTCGCCAATTTCGCGATCCTGGTGATCGGCCAGGATCAGGCCCTCTCGGAACTGATCGCGTTCACCGCGGCTTCGGTATTGCTGCTGCATGTTCTGCTGATCACGATGTTCGGGATCCACGCGCTGATGACGAGGGAACAGGCATGATGGTGTTGGCGGCGGCAGCGCTGCTCGCGGGAGTGGCGGGAGCGCCGGTGATTGGCACCGACGCGACCGCGTGCGCCGGGAGCGGACCGGCGATCTTGGTCACGGCGCTCGGACTCAAGGACCGCAAGGGCCGGATGAAGCTGGAGCTTTACCCCGCCACCGAGGACGATTTCCTCGAGGATGACCGCGACCTGATCAAGGAAGGCAAGTTCTTCCGCCGGGTATGGGCGCCAACCCCGCCGGCAGGGCCGGTCGAGATGTGCATCCGCGCGCCGCACCCCGGCCGCTATGCGCTGCTCGTCACCCATGACCGCGACGGCAAGAACAAGTTCAACTTCTTCCAGGACGGCGCCGGCTTTCCGAGCAACGCCAAGCTCGGCATGTCACGGCCCAAGCTCGCCCAAGCGGTGATCGACGTCGGCGCCGGCGTCACCGCCACGACGGTGCGGATCCAGTATCTGCACGGCCTCAGCGGTTTCGCCCCCGTCGAGGCACGCTGATGCGCATCGTCGACGTCAACGAGATCTATTCGCCCACCGGCGGCGGGGTGCGCACCTATGTCGATCGCAAGATCTCGATCATGGCGGAGCTCGGCCACGAGCTGATCGTGATCGCGCCCGGCCGAGAGGACCGGGTGGACGAGCGGCCCGGCGGCGGCGCGGTCCATTACATCAAGTCGGCGGGGATGCCGTTCGACGCCAATTACGGGCTGTTCTGGGAGCCCGAGCCGATCCACGCGCTGCTCGACCGGCTCGCGCCCGACGTCGTCGAGAATTGCTCGCCGTGGCGGCCGGCCTGGATCGTCGCCGACTGGCAGGATCGGCGGCCCGCCGGTGCGATCAAGTCGTTCTTCATGCATAACGACAATGTCGAGGCCTATGCCAAGCGCTGGTTCCAGCATCTCGCCTCGTCCGAGCGGATCGAGCGCGCCTTCTCCTGGTACGATCGCTACCTCGGCAAATTCCTCGATCGGTTCGACACGGTGGTGACCAACGGCCCTGCGCTCACCCGGCGGCTGGCCGGACGCGGCGTGCGGGTGGATGCGACCATGGCGCTCGGGATCGAGCGGGTGCATTTCTCGCCGGCGTTGCGCGACGAACAACTGCGCGTGGCGATGCTGGCGCAATGCGGCCTGCCGCCCGAAGGGCATCTGCTGCTCGGGGTCGGCCGCCATCATCCCGAAAAGCGCTGGCCGATGGTGATCGATGCCGTCCAGCGCGCCGGTGCGCAGGCGCCGGTCGGGCTGGCGATCCTCGGCCAGGGCATGGATACCAAGGTGCTGGAGCGGCATATCCGCGACAACCCGCATATCCGCTTGTTCTCGCCGGTCTACGATCGCCACCGGCTGGCGACGATCTTCGCCAGCGCCGATGCCTATATCCATGGCTGCTGCACCGAGACGTTCGGGTTGGTGCCGGCCGAGGCGCTGGCCTCGGGCGCGCCACTGATCGTGCCGGATGGCGGCGGTGCGGGCGAAATGTATGACCCGCTATATGCCGAGCGCTACGAACCGCGCGACGTGCGCTCCTGCGCCGATGCGATCCTGCGCATGGTCGGGCGCGATCGCCCCATCGTGCGCCGCGCCGCCGCCGTCGCCGCGGGCCGGGTGCGCACCGATCACGAGCATGTCGCCGATCTGATCAGCCATTATGCCGGGGTGATCGCGGCGCGCGGTCAGGTGGCAAAGTCCGCGTAGCGCGACGGCTGGTGCCGCCCGAACGCGGTAAAGGTCCGGGTGATGCTGGCGAGCAGGGCTGGCACGCCGGTGTCGCCGGGGTGGACCGCGATGCGCACCGTTGGCATCGGCTGCAGCACGCGCCGTAGCGTCGCGGCGGCGGCGAGCGAACTCAGCTGCCGCGGTATCGAGCGGCTCGCCCAGGTGATCACCGGACCGCGTGCCACGATCGCGCCACCGGGCGCCCACACCCGCAGGTGATCTTCGGCGAGCGCGAAGCCCGCGTCCGCCAGCGCCTCGCGCGCGCCGGCCGAATAGAGCCAGGCCGGGGCGATGAAGCCCGTCGCGGGACGGCCGGTGATCTCCTCGACCAGCGCCTTGCCGCGCTGCATCCGTGCCAGCGCCTCGGCACGCGACAGGCCGAGGAACTCGCCTTCGCCCGCGGTCATGTGCCGGGCCTTGAGCGCGGCACCGCCCTGGTGATCGGCATCGTCGCGATGGGTCCAGCCGTGGACGAACATCTCGACGCCCTCGTCCGACCAGCCACGCAGCCGCGCCGCAAACGCCGGGGTTATCGGCGCGCTGCTCCAGTGGTCGGGCACGACCAGCATCGCTAGGCGCCGGCCGACATGGGGAGCGAGGTGGTCGAGCAGCCGGTCCACCTCGCTCTCGAAGCGTGGCGACACGTCGTGGATCGAAGCGAGCAGGCGTTTCATCGATTCAACCGATAGACCGAGATCATCTCGCTGCCCATCGGGCGTCGATCCGCCACCACATAATCAGCCTTCATCGCCTGCTCGACGATGGCATGCGACTGCGGCCGCTCGCCAGTATAGGGCGGCCGCATCACCACCACCGCCGGGTGCCGCGCCAAGATGCGGCGGATCTCGGTCTCCTGGTCCACCCCGATCGCGCCGACCTCGCGGGTCCGGCCGAGATGCGCGGGGACGATATAGCGCGACAGGGTGCAGCGGCCGGTGACGACATAGAGCATGGTGTTGCCCGAATAGACGTAGAGGCAGCCAGGCCCCCGCCCGACGCTCGCCGCCAGCGCGGCGAACTGTGCCGGGGTGCCGCGCCCGGCTCGAAGCGCCGTCAGCAGGATCTGGCCGCCGAGTGCGACGACCAGCAGGATGGCGAGGCTGGCCTTGCCGCGGCCATGGCCGGCGCCGAGGAAGCCGGCCGCGGCGATGCACGCCGGCACCAGCAACGGCAGCGCATAATGATCGAACCACGGCGGAAACAGCGCCACGCCGATGATCGCCGCGACCAGCCAGAACCCAACGAACCGGCGCGCCGGCTGGTGCTCGCCCCGACCGCCGCGGAACGATGCCCAGGCCATGGCGACCAGCGGCGAGACGATCAGGATCAGCTGCGCCGCGTTGACGAGCGACTCACGATGGTCGCTGGTCTTGCGGGCGAAGATCGAGAGGAAATTGGCGTAGAGGAAGGCCTGCCACTCGCCATGGAACGCATAATAAGCCGCCGCCGCGAGGGTCGGCAGCAGAGCCAGCGCGATCAGGCCAAGGCCATAAGCGGCCGTGCGGACGACGCTGCCGGCGCGGCGGTAATCGGCCGCCAGCAGCCACAGGCCGAAGAAGATGCCTTCGAACACCACAGAATATTTGATCTGCAGCGCGACACCGACGAGCGCCATCGCCGCGGCACCGCGCCACCGCCCGCCCCGCAGGATCAGCGCCGCGGCGAGGATCATCAGCGAATTGTAGAAGACGGGTGCCTGACCGCCTTGGCCGCCGAGCAGATCGAGCCACAGGATATAGGCAATTGCGGCAAGGGTGGCGCCGCGGGCGAAGCCGGCCCGGGTCGCCAGCCGCGCGATCATCAGCGCGGTGAACACCACCGAGGCGAGCGCCAGCGCCTGATAGGTCCAGATGCCGGCAGGGTAGCCGAGCGCGGCGGGCACCGCGTAGAGCAGGAACAGCCCGACCGGCTTGCGGTCCCACACGTCGACGAAGGGCAGCGCGCCATGCCACATCGCATTGCCGACGAAGTAATAGAACTCCTCGTCGACATGCAGCACGGGGTTGCCGAAGGTGATCGCCCGTGCCGCGAGCGCGACCAGCAGGATCAACAGGAATTGGCGGCGCGAGCCGGAACGAGCATACATTGCGGGCAGCCTTAGAGCGCAGGTGTTACAGCGCGATTTCCGCCGCGTCGCCCGCCCGTCAGGCCTTTCGTGCCGTCACCAGATAATCGAGGCCGGTGGAGCTGGTGAGGGTGAAGCCGGTCGCCGGCGAGAAGCCGAGGCCGCGGGTGTCGGTGACCTCAAGACCGGCGTCGGTCAGCAGCGCGGTGAGCTCCTCGGGGCGCAGGAACTTGTTCCAGTCATGGGTGCCGCGGGGAATGCGGCCGGTGCCTTCGGCGAGGCCGATCAGCGCCAGGCGGGAGAGCGGCGTGCGATTGGGGGTGGAGAGGATCAGCAGCCCGCCATCGGCCAGCACGTCGGCAAGGCCGCGCACGAAGCCGGCGGGATTGCTGACATGCTCGATCACCTCGAGGCTGGTGACGAGATCGAAGCGGGTGGAGACCTCCTCGACGCCGATCGCCCGATAGGTGATCGCCAGGCCGCTGCGCTCGGCATGGGCGCTGGCGACGGCGATGTTCTCCGCCGCAGCGTCGACGCCGGTGACGGTACCACCAAGCCGGGCGAGCGGCTCGCAGAGCAGCCCGGCGCCGCAGCCGACATCGAGCACGGTCTTGCCGCGCAGGGGCGCGAAGCTGGTGTCGTCCCCGTCCCAGTGCAGGTCCACCGCCTCGCGGATGTAGCGCAACCGCGCCGGATTGAGCTTGTGGAGCATCGCCGACGAGCGGTTGGGGTCCCACCAATCCTTGGCCATGGCGCCGAAATGCGCGGCCTCGCGCGGGTCGATCGTGCTGCTTGCTATCACCATGGCGGCTACCTATCAGGACGGCCCTTCTACCCCAAGGAGTTTGGCCGCAGCGATGGCACGGATCGTGATGAAGTTCGGCGGCACGTCGATGGCCGGGATCGAGCGCATCCGGAGCGTCGCCGCGCGGGTCAAGCGCGAGGTGGAAGCGGGCAACCAGGTCGCGGTGGTGGTATCGGCGATGGCGGGCGAGACCGACCGGCTGGTCGGCTTCTGCCGCGAAGCCTCGGCGCTGTACGATCCGCGCGAATATGACGTCGTCGTCTCGGCGGGCGAGCAGATCACCAGCGGGCTGCTCGCGATCGCGCTCCAGGCAATCGGCGTCCCGGCGCGCTCATGGATGGGCTGGCAGCTGCCGATCCATACCGACGATGCTTTCGCCAAGGCGCGGATCGGAACGATCGACACCGCCGGGCTCGACGCCAGCCTAACCGCCGGCGAGGTGGCGGTGATCCCCGGCTTCCAGGGCGCGACCGAGGACGGGCGGGTGACCACGCTTGGCCGCGGCGGCTCCGACACCTCGGCGGTCGCGGTGGCGGCGGCGATGAAGGCGGACCGATGCGACATCTATACCGATGTCGACGGCGTCTATACCACCGACCCGCGGATCGTGCCGCGGGCGAGGAAGCTCGCCAAAGTGACCTATGAGGAAATGCTGGAACTCGCGAGCGTCGGCGCCAAGGTGCTGCAGACCCGCTCGGTGGGGCTGGCGATGAAGGAACAGGTCCGCGTCCAGGTGCTGTCGTCGTTCACCGGCGAAGATGCTCCGATGGCGGACACATTGCCCGGGACGATGATCGTCGGGGAAGAGGAGATCGACGACGTGGAACGCCAGCTCATCACCGGCATCGCGCATGACAAGAACGAGGCCAAGATCACGCTGACCGGCGTGCCCGACAAGCCCGGCGCCGTCTCCGCGATCTTCGCACCGCTCGCCGCGGCGAACATCAACGTCGACATGATCATCCAGAACATCGCGCACAACCACGGCTCGACCGACGTCACCTTCACCGTGCCCGCCGCCGATCTCGCCCGCTCGATCGAGGCGCTCAACCAGGGCCGCGACGCGATCGGCTTTGGCGAGCTGGTCCACGACACCCGCGTCGCCAAGGTATCGGTGGTCGGCGTCGGCATGCGCAGCCACGCCGGCGTCGCCTCGACGATGTTCACCACGCTCGGCGCCCGCGGGATCAACATCCAGGCGATCTCGACCAGCGAGATCAAGGTCAGCGTGCTGATCCACGAGGACGAGACTGAGCTGGCGGTGCGCGTGCTCCACACCGCTTATGGCCTCGACGCCGTGGACGCCGCGGCATGACCGTTGGCCAGGAGCGCCTGCAGCGGCGGATGGCGCGGGGCGCCGCCTTCCTCGGCAGCGAGGTAGCGATCATGGCCGGCGCAATGTCGTGGGTCAGCGAGCGCAATCTCGTCAGCGCGATGTCCAACGCCGGCGGCTTTGGCGTGATCGCCTGCGGCGCGATGACCCCCGAGCTGCTCGATGCCGAAATTGCCGCGACCAAGGCGCTGACGACCAAGCCGTTCGGCGTCAATCTGATCACCATGCACCCGGCGCTGACCGAGCTGATCGCGGTCTGCGCGCGGCACGGGGTGGGCCATGTCGTGCTCGCCGGCGGGCTGCCGCCCAAGGGCAGCCTCGAGGCGATCAAAGCCGCGGGCGCCAAGCTGATCTGCTTCGCGCCGACCCTGGCGCTCGCCAAGAAGCTGATCCGCTCGGGCGTCGACGCGCTGGTGATCGAGGGGATGGAGGCCGGCGGCCATATCGGCCCGGTGTCGACCAGCGTGCTCGCGCAGGAGATGCTGCCCGAGATCGCCGATCAGGTCCCGGTGTTCGTCGCCGGCGGCATCGGTCGCGGCGAGGCGATCGCGGGCTATCTCGACATGGGCGCGGCGGGCGTCCAGCTCGGCACGCGCTTCGTGTGCGCGACCGAGTCTATCGCCCACCCCAATTTCAAGCGGGCGTTCATCCGCGCCTCGGCGCGCGATGCGGTTGCCAGCGTGCAGATCGATCCACGGCTGCCGGTGATCCCGGTGCGCGCGCTCAAGAACGCCGGCGGCGAGCTGTTCACCGCCAAGCAGCGCGAGGTCGCCGCGCACCTCGACGAGGGCCGCGTCGTGATGGGCGAGGCGCAGCTCCAGATCGAGCATTATTGGGCGGGCGCGCTGCGCCGCGCGGTAATCGACGGCGATGTCGAGCATGGCAGCGTAATGGCGGGCCAATCGGTCGGCATGGTCTCCAAGGAAGAGCCTATCGCCGAGATCATCGCGACCCTGATGAACGAGGCGGCCGAAGCGCTCAAGCAGCGCGCCGCCTGAGGCGGCACGCGGGCTCCGACACCGATGCAAGAATGGCGGAAAACCGCCGAAGGTCTCACGAAAGTCACACCTACGCGAGGGTGAGCCGAGGGGCCTCGGTGCCGTGCGCAAGGCGTTCGCGGCGATTACCGGCACGGTCAAAGAGCATCGCCGGTGCTGTCCCGGCGACTCGGTTTATCATGGCCGGGTGGTTGTAGGACAGCCCCCGGCGCGGCGCCGTGGCTTACGGAACGTTAACTATCGGATCCGCATAACCGTCGCTGCCGGGGGGCAGGAGGTTTTGCCGTGTTGCGTCGTTCCACCGCCCTGTCCGCTCTCGCGCTGACGCTGCTCGCGGGCTGCGCGTCCACCCCCAAGGAGGTGGCGATCGCGCCGCCGCCGCCCGCGCCGCCACCGCCGGTCACCGTGGCGATGCCGCGCGGCGCCTATCCGGGCATGGCGATCCCGGCGCTGCTCGCCGATGGCCATTATGCGACGCCCAACCGCAATCTCTCCGCCGCCGGATCGGTGTGGCACCTGCGCGCCGCGCTCAACGTCGCCGCGCTCGCCTGCCGCGGCACTGACGAGGCGGCGATCATCGCCGGCTACAATGCGCTGCTGGCGCGCGAGAAGGCGCCGCTGGCGCTCGCCCAGACCAGCTATGCCGCCGAGTATAAGGTCGGCGGCGGCGACTGGCAGGATCGCTACGACGACCAGATGACGCGGCTGTACAACTTCTTCTCGCAATCGCCCGCCCGCGACGGTTTCTGCGCGGCGGCGGCGACGACGCTGGCTGACAGCACGACGGTGGATGCGGCCGCGTTTCCGGCGTTCGCCGCGACGCGGCTCGCCGTGCTGGAACAGCCGTTCACCGATTTCTACGCGGCGTTCGACAGCTGGCGCCGGCAGCGCGCCGCCGCGAGCCAGATGGCGTCGGTGGGGCCGATGCCGGCCGCGATGATGACCGCGGCGCCGGCGAGCCGGCCGATGGTGGTGCAGCCGGTGCCGGCGGCCCAGCCGTACCTGCGGCCGCAGCTCGATCTCGATACCAAGGTGGTGGCGGACACCGCGGTCGCCCATTGAGGCCGATCCGCCCGTTCCGTTCGCCCTGAGCTTGTCGGAGGGCATGAGTCTCACGGTGCTTCGACAAGCTCAGCACGAACGGGTTAGTCGCACGTCATCCTGCCGAATGACGTGCGGCATTCCCTGGCCAGGCCCCAGCACCACCCCAGCGCGACGCAGGGCGGGGCGCTCACGCCTCCGCCAGGATGAACAGCGCCTCGACCGGGCGGTCCAGCGCCGCGGCGAGCTTGAGCGCGAGGATGGTCGAGGGGACGAACACGCCGTTCTCGACGGTGTTGATGGTCTTGCGGCTGACCCCGATCATCTCGGCGAGCGCCGCCTGGGTCAGCCCGAGCCGCTCGCGCTCGTCCTTCAGCGTGTTGAGCAGGCTGTCGCTCATCGCGCGGCGCGCAGTTCCAGCGTGGCGAAACAGGTCAATGCCGCCGCCAGCGCGGCCGTGATCACGATCTTCGCGACATCAGTCGCCGGCAGCGGGTGGAAGCTGGTCAGGATCGCGAGCATGCCGGCGCAAATAATCGCGGCCCAGAAGCCGGCGGTGAAGCCGTCGCGACGATGCTCGCGGGTCGATTCATCATCCAGCAGCGCGGCGATCCGGCCGCTTCTCCAGCGGCTGGTCGGCAGCAGATTGAGCACCACCAGCATCACCATGACCAACCAGAAGCCGAGCACGATCCGCGGCGAGGCAGGATCCGGATCGGCGGGCAGCGGCAGGAAGCCGATCACCGCGTTGACGATCAGCACCCCCGTGAGAAGATAGAAGATGATGGCCCGCTGCCGGCTCTTGCGCTCCCCGCGTTCGATGTCGTTCACTGCGCTTCTCCTGTAACCTGTAGGTGACATGTAACCCACAGGTTACGCGTGTCAACAGGGTTTCACCCGCCGCGTCATTCGGTTAACGGCAGGCTCATGAGGGACGACGGCGTCGACCAGCCCCAGCAGGGACGCTTCGAGGGAGCCGAGCACCGGTTTCCGGTGCGCGTCTATTTCGAGGACACCGATCTGTCGGGCGTCGTCTACCATGCCAATTACCTGCGCTACATGGAGCGGGCGCGATCGGACATGCTGCGGGTCGCCGGGATCGATCAGCGCGCGGTGTTCGAAGCGGGCGAGGGCGCCTATGCCGTCGCCGAGGTGGCGATCCGCTACCTTGCGCCGGCGCGGCTGGAGGATGCGCTGCTGGTGGTGAGCCGCGTCACCGCGGTGCGCGCCGCCAGCGTCGTCATTCATCAAACAGTCAGGCGCGGTTCGCTTGTTCTCAGCGAGGCCGACGTGACGGCGGCGCTGGTCTCGCCGTCAGGGCGGCCCAGGCGTCAGCCGCGCGCCTGGACGGAAATCTACCAACGCCTGGTCGACCGGGCTGACGTGCCGACAGCGGCAGGGGAGACTGAATGAATCCGGTGTTCAACATGGATGCGGCGACGCTGTCGCCGGTCGCGCTCTTCCTCCAGGCTGACTGGGTGGTGAAGATCGTGATGGCCGGGCTGCTGCTCGCCAGCGTCTGGACCTGGGCGCTGATCGTCGCCTTCTGGCGACGGCTCGGCACGATTCGCAAGGAATCGGTGCGGTTCGAGCGTGATTTCTGGAAGGCCGAGGATATCGATGCCTTCCACAAGGCCGAAGGCGACAAGGAATGGCCCTCGGCGCGGGTGTTCTCCGCCGGCGTCAAGGAATGGCGCCGCTCCACGGCTGGCGGCAACATCGACAAGAGCGGGACGCGCGAGCGGCTGGCGACGACGATGGCGGCGGCGGTGGCCGGCGAGATCGACCGGATTTCCGACAAGCTCAACATCCTCGCGACGATCGGCTCGGTGGCGCCGTTCGTCGGGCTGTTCGGCACGGTGTGGGGGATCATGCGCAGCTTTACCGGCATCGCCCAGGCGCAGAATTCGTCGCTCGCCGTGGTCGCCCCGGGCATCGCCGAGGCGCTGTTCGCGACCGCGATCGGATTGTTCGCCGCGATCCCCGCGGTGATCGCCTACAATCGCTTCAGCCATGGCGTGAATCGGATCGAGGCGAGCCTCAATCGCTTCGCCGACGGCTTCCACACCACCTTGAGCCGCCAGCTGGACGGTTCGCGCTGAGATGGCGATGAACCTGCCCTCCAACCGGGGCCGCGGGCGGCGCACGCCGATGGCGGACATCAACGTCACGCCGCTGGTGGACGTGATGCTGGTGCTGCTGATCATTTTCATGGTCACCGCACCGCTGCTGACCGCCGGCGTGCCGGTGCAGCTGCCCGACAGCCGCGCCAAGGCGCTCGACCAGGACCAGAAGCCGGTGCAGCTGTCGCTCGACGGCGAGGGGCGGCTGTACATCGACAAGGATGAGGTGACCGAGGCGGCGCTGCCGCAGCGGCTGGAGCAGATCGCCGCGGTCCAGGCGGGCGGGCAGCCGCCGCAGGTGTTCCTGCGCGCCGACCGCGGCCTCGACTACGGCCGGGTGATGGCGGTGATGGGCGAGCTCAACCGCGCCGGGCTCAACCGGGTGGCGCTGGTGACGGTGGAAGGCCATGGCGCCGAGGCCAGTGGGGCAGCCAACCGCTGATGGATCGCGCGGAGAAGATCGGCTTTGGCGTCGCGCTGGCCGGGCACGTCGTGCTGTTCGGCCTGCTGTCGGTCGGCTTTCTCGCCACCCCCAATCCGGCGAACCTGAAGCAGCAGCCGGTCGAGGTGAGCCTGGTCAAGGAGGTCGCGCTCGAGGCGACCGCGCCGCAGGCGGTGACCCCGCCCGCGCCGTCGGTCGCGCCTGACCAGGGCGAGCCCGAGGATGCCGCGCCGCCGGCCGAGGACACGCCCGCGGCAGAGCCGGCACCCGCACCCAAGCCCGCCCCCCCGGCGCCGCAGCCCAAGCCAGCGCCGCCCAAGCCGCAGCCCAAGCCTGAGCCGGTGAAGCCGGCCCCGCCGAAGCCGGCGCCACCAAAGCCTCAGCCCAAGGCGGCGCCTGCGCCCAAGCCCGCACCGGTCAAGCCTCGCCCGGCGCCCGCCGCCCCGGCCAAGACCGCGCCTGCCAAGCCGACGCCGAGCAAGCAGACCGCGGCGGCGTCGCCCGCCAAGGCAGCACCGGCGAAAGCGACCCCGGCCAAGGCCTCGGCGGCGAAGCCCGCAACGAGCAAGGGCAGCGGCAGCAGCGAGACCGCGACCACCGCCAAGCCGCGTGGCTCGCGCCTCGGCGCCGATTTCCTCAAAGGGCTGACCGACAAGCCCTCGACCAGCACCTCGACCGCGCCGGTTGCGGCCAAGATCGACGCGCGGGCGATGGCCTCGATCGTTCAGGCGATCGCGCGGCAGATCCAGCCGTGCGCCGATCGCCAGGTCAATCCGGGGCCGGGCGCCAATCAGATCGTCACCACGCTCAACCTGCGCCTCAACCAGGACGGCACGCTGGCGGCGACGCCGAAGATGGTGCGCCAGTCCGGGGTGGACGACGAGAACGATCGCTACCGCCAGCGCGTGGTCGATCTCGGCGTCGCCGCGTTCAAGGGCTGTTCGCCGCTCAAGCTGCCGGCGGAATATTATTCGACGCCCTCGGGCGGCTGGAACAACATCAATTTCCAGTGGAAGCTGCAGTGATCGCGGCGACCCGGCTGCGGCCGTCGCCGTGCGAAAAGGATTTGGGAGGATGCGTATGATCCGGTCGTTGCTTGTCGCGCTGAGCGTCACCGTCGCCATGCCGGCGCTCGCGCAGGAAGCGCCGCCGCCGGCGTCCGGCGCAGGCCAGGCGACGACGCCGCAGGACCAGGGGCCGGCGCCGCTCGAGGTGTCGGTGACCGGCGGCGTCTCGGCGCCGATGCCGATCGCGATTCCCGCGATGCCGACCGCGCAGGTCGTCTCCACCGCGGCGGGCTCGACCGACGCGCTCGGCCGCCAGCTCGCCGACATCATCGGCAACGACCTGCGCAACTCGGGGCTGTTCACGCCGCTCGGCGCCGGCCAGCTGCGCCCCGTCGGCTTCCCCGAGGTCAACGCGCCGGCGTTCGACTATTGGGGCGGCACCGGTGCGCAGGCGCTGGTCCAGGGCTATATCCGCGCTGGCGGCGACGGCAATCTGACGGTCGGCTGCTATTTGTACGACGTCTCGTCCAAGGTGGAGCTGACCCGCCAGGGCTTCGTGGTGCCGCCGTCGGACTGGCGCCGCGCCGGGCACAAATGCGCCGACATGGTCTACGCGCGGCTGACCGGCGAGGGCCCTTATTTCGACAGCCGCGTCGTCTATGTCTCGGAAACCGGCCCCAAGGCCAAGCGGGTCAAGCGGCTGGCGATCATGGACCAGGACGGCGCCAACCACCGCTTCCTTACCAACGGCCAGTCGATCGTGCTGACGCCGCGGTTCGCGCCGAACCAGCAGTCGATCGTCTACATGAGCTATGAGAACAACCGGCCGTCGATCTACGTCTACGATCTCGGCTCGGGGCGCCCGCGCCGGGTGGTGCAGAATGCCAGCCTGACGTTCGCGCCGCGCTTCTCGCCCGACGGCCGCTGGATCCTGTTCTCGATGGCGCAGAACGGCAACACCGATCTCTACCGCGTCTCCAGCCAGGGTGGCACGCCGCAGCGGCTGACCACCTCGCCGGGGATCGACACCGGCGGCAGCTATTCGCCCGACGGCAACCGCATCGTCTTCGAGAGCGATCGCTCGGGCGGGCAGCAGCTTTATGTGATGAACGCCGATGGCTCGAACCAGCAGCGGATCAGCTTCGGCGGGGGCCGCTATGCGACCCCGGTGTGGAGCCCGCGCGGCGACCTCATCGCCTTCACCAAGATCGCCGGCGCGTTCCGGATCGGCACCATGTCGTCGTCCGGCGGCAACGAGAAGCTGCTCACCAACGCCTGGCAAGACGAGGGGCCGAGCTGGTCGCCCAACGGCCGCGTGATCACCTTCTTCCGCTCGGGGCAGGGCGGTTCGGGCAAGGCGGATCTGTGGGCGGTGGATCTCACCGGTCAGGTCGAGCGCAAGATACCGACTCCGCTCGACGGGTCGGATCCGGCGTGGGGCCCGCTGCGGCCTTGAGCGCGTTACACCAGGGTTTCGGGGGCGAAACGATCACTACGGGAGATATGATGATGGCCAAGCTTACCACCACCTTGCTGACCGCCGCGGCGCTTGCCTCGCTCGCGGCCTGTGCGCACAAGCCCAAGCAGCTGCCGCCGCCGCCGGTCGACAACAGCCAGCCGCTGCCCGACAGCAGCGCCTCCACCGGCAATACCGGCGGCGCGATCGTCCCTGGCTCCGACGCCGATTTCCGCCGCTCGGTGAGCTCCAACACCGTCAACTTCGACGTCGACGTCTATGACATCGACCCGACCGCGCGGGCGATCCTCGACAGCCAGGCGCAGTGGCTGCAGCGCTACCCCAACGTCCGCGCCACCGTGGAGGGCCATTGCGACGAGCGCGGCACCCGCGAGTACAATCTCGCGCTCGGCGATCGCCGCGCCAACGCTGCCAAGAACTACCTCGTTGCCAAGGGCATCGATCCTTCGCGGCTGACCACGATCAGCTATGGCAAGGAACGCCCGGTGGCGATGGGCTCGGACGACAGCAGCTGGGCACAGAACCGTCGCGCCGTGACGGTGGTACTCAACTGAGCTGACGCGGGCGGGCGATCCTGCGTCCGGCAGGATGCGCCTGCCCGATGCCGTCGTCGCCCGGATACGTTCCGGGTGACGGGGTGTTTGGATGATCGCGGCTAGCTTGTTGCCGAGCCCCTTGCGACGGGCTCCAATCCGATATAAATGTGATATCACTTCCCTACGGAGGGTGAGATGACGAACGCGGAAATTGGCGGCGTGAACGGGCTCAGCAGGTCGGGCGAGCGGGGGGCAACGACGGCGAGCGGCTATCCCTTGCTGCTCGGCATCGTGGCGGCGGCCGTGGTGGGCGGCATCGGCATCGCCAGTATCGATCGCGCGCCGGTCATGGGCGTGTTGTTGCTGATCGCGGGCGTGCTCGCGATCGCGCTGATCGCGCCGGGCTTCTACATGCTTCAACCCAACCAGGCCGCGGCGATCACGCTGTTCGGCAGCTACAAGGGCACCGACCGTCGCACCGGGCTGCGCTGGGTGCTGCCGTGGCTCGCCCGCCGCAAGGTCTCGGTACGCGCCAACAACATCATCTCCGAGCGAATCAAGGTCAACGACCTGCGCGGCAATCCGATCGAGATCGCGGCGCAGGTGGTGTGGCGGATCATCGACACCGCGCAGGCCTTGTTCGACGTCGACGATTATCGCGCCTTCGTGCTGGTGCAGATCGAGGCGGCGGTGCGGACGATCGGGTCGCGCTACGCCTATGACGATATCGAGCATCTCGAGGTGACGCTGCGCGGCCATCACGAGCAGGTCGCGGCCGAGCTGCGCACCGAGCTGATCGCGCGGCTGGTGGTCGCCGGCATCACCGTCGACGAATGCGGCTTCACCCATCTCGCTTATGCGCCCGAGATCGCGCAATCGATGCTCCGCCGCCAGCAGGCCCAGGCGGTGGTCGCGGCGCGGCAGACGCTGGTCGCCGGCGCGGTGGGGATGGTGGAGATGGCGCTGGAGCAGCTCTCCGCGCGCCAGGTGGTGGAGCTCGACGACGAGCGTCGCGCGGCGATGGTGTCGAACCTGATGGTGGTGCTGTGCGGCGAGCGCGATACCCAGCCTGTGGTCAACACCGGCACGCTCTACCAATAGCGTCGTGACGACACCCCCGCGCAAGGCCTTTCCACTGCGTCTTGATCCCGCGCTCTACGCCGCGATCGAGCGGGCGGCGGCGAGCGACCTGCGCAGCGTCAACGCCCAGGTCGAATGCCTGCTGCGCGAGGCGCTGGGGCGGCGCGGCGTGACGCTCGATCCCCCGGCGCGCGCGCGGCGCGGCCGGCCACCCAAGGAGGATGGCGATGAGTGATGGACAATGGTTCGCGTCCAAGATGTTCGGGCTGGGGGCAGGGCTGCCGATCGCCTGGCAGGGCTGGGTGCTGCTCGGCGGCTACCTTGCCATCGTCGCTGCCGGTGCGCGCTGGCTGGCGCCGCGGCACCCGGCGGCGTTCGGGGCGGTGATGGTGTTCGTCACCCTCGCGCTGATCGCGATTGCCGCCCAGCATACCCGCGGCGGCTGGCGATGGCGCTGGGGCGGGGAGTGACGGCGTCAGCGACCGATCTGAACCATCTCACCGTTCGCGCTGAGCTTGTCGAAGGGCATGAGTCTCACCGTGCTTCGACAGGCTCAGCACGAACGGTATCGGCCTTGGCGTAGCGGGACCGGTGGGTTCAGCCGAACGCCTGATCGAGCAGCTTGGCGAGACGCAGGCCGCCGCGCTCGACTTCGAGCCGCGCGACCGGGACAATGCGCTCGATCGTCGCTTCGTCGAGCGTCACCTTGGCCGGCGTCGGGCCGCACGGATCGCCCTTGAGCGCGCTCGCGTAGGTGACGTCACGCGCGACCTGCCAGGATTCGCGGCTCCAGTCGGCGACGGTGCCGGCGGCGATCTTGGCCTTCACGCCTGCGGGGTAGCGTCGCACCAGGCTCGGCCCGGTGGTGATCGCGCGCTCGGCGAGCGTGCCATCCCAGATCGAGTGGAGATTGAAGCGGCGCGGGCTGTAGTCGCCATAAGCGGCGGCGACGTCATTGCCGCCCTTGTCGCCCTTCTCGCCGGCGTGAAGCGGCTGGTGAAGATCGCCGACGAAGTGGATCAGGAACACCAGCGCCTGGACGCGTTCCTTGGTGGGCGTGTGCTTGTTCTTGAGCAGCGCCAGATCGCGGGTGATCTGCGCGGAGACGCAATTGCCGTCCTTGCAGGCGTCGGCGAGCGTGAACGGCTGGCAGATGTTCACGTCCTGGAAGTGCCAGTTATAGGCATAGCCAAAGCGCGATTTGCCGTCGGCGTTCTTGAGCGGCTTGACGCAATCGGCCCAGGTGCTCGCGCCCTCGATCGTCGTCGCCGGGCAGCTCGGGGTGTCGAGCTGGCCGCTCTGCGCGAGCAGGCGCTGCACCGCGACACGGGTGGCGGGGCGGACATTGGCCATGGCGATTTGCGCCACCGTCTCGTGGCCGAACTCCCAATAGGCCTGGGCGGGGGAAGCAACGATCAGCGCGGCAGCGCTGGTGACGGCGGCGGCGGCAAGCCGGGAAAGCAACTTCATGCCCGCGCCTTAGCGGCTGGCCTGGCCGCCGCCAACGGGCCGGCCGGATGACTTTCCTGTCATCTGCCGCGGCCAAGTGCCTGTGGGCAGAAGCGCCGTGCTATTCGTCGCCGTAAATCGCTACCTGCCGTGCGCCCTCGGCGGTAGCCAGGCCGCGGTACATGCCGGGGGTGGTGAAGTGCCACACCGGCGCGATGCCGGGCGCGGCGACGATGACGCCGCCGGTGCCGCCGAGCGCCTGGATGTCCGCCATCACCGCCGCCGCCGCGGTTGCCGGCGATTCGCCGAGCAAGCGGATCCGCGCGGCGATCTCGTGGCCGGCGCCGGCGCGGATGAAGAACTCGCCCGAGCCAGTGGCGGAGACCGCACAGGCGCGATCGTCGGCATAGGTGCCCGCGCCGATCAGCGGCGAATCGCCTACCCGCCCCCAGCGCTTGCCGGTGACGCCGCCGGTGGAGGTGGCGGCGGCGAGGTGGCCGGCGGCATCGCAGGCGACCGCGCCGACGGTGCCATATTCCATGTCGACGTCGAACGTGGCCTTGCCGCCGGCCTGCAACTCGTCGAGCTGGCGGCGGCGCTCGGGCGTGGCGAACCAGGCGGGGTCGGCCTGTTCGAGCCGCTGCTCCAGCGAGAAGGCGTCGGCGCCGGCGCCGATCAGCAGCACGTGCGGGCTCGCCGCCATCACCGCACGCGCGAGGCTGACCGGATGGCGGGTGCGGCTCACCCCGGCGACCGCGCCGGCGTCGCGGCCGCGGCCGTCCATGATCGCGGCGTCGAGCTCATTGGTGCCGCCATGGGTGAAGCAGGCGCCGCGCCCGGCGTTGAAATGGGGATCGTCCTCGAGCACGCGCACCGCCGCCTCGACCGCATCGAGCGCGATGCCGCCGGCGGCGAGCAGCACGGTGCCGGCATCGAGCGCGGCGCCCAGTGCGGCACGGGCCCCGGCGTCGGCCTCCGGCGTCGTGCGCGCGCGGAGCAGCGCGCCGGCGCCGCCGTGGATCATCAGGGACCAGCCGGGGGAAGGGGGCATGAGGATGTCCAGCACGTCAGATGGTGGAAGGGGTATTCGCCGCGCGCTTCGCCGGGGCGTCGCCACGCAGGCCGATCAGCGGCCGCAGCGGCCGGATCGCGCGGCCGACGAGATAAAACAGCCAGCAGCCCGCCACCGTGCTCGCGACCAGGATCGCGAACTCGGCCGCGGCGGGCAACGCGGCGGGGAGCAGCGCCCACATCACCACCACGATCACGGTCTGGTGGATCATGTAGAAGGGGAAGATGGCCTCAGTGAGCATCGGTCGCCAACGATGGTCGCGGTTCCACCAGCGTTCGGCGATGCCGATCAGCGCGACGATCCCCGCCCATTGCTGGGTGGCATGGGCGGCGCCGTAATAGCCGTAGACCCAGCGCGGCGTGGGTGTCGCCGGCCAGCCGAGCTCGACCGCGGCGATGAAGCCATAGCCGAGCAGGGCGAGCCCCGCAGCGAGCGGCCACCAGCGGCCGATCGCCGCCATTGCGGGCTCGGAACGGGCAAGCCCGAAGCCGAACAGGAAGGCGGGGAAATAGGTGATGTGCGCGATCCAGTCGTCGAGCAACGCATGGGTCTCGCCGACCATCGGAAACCAGCGGGCGTGGACGCAGACAAGATAGCCGATCGGCAGCCACAGCACCGCCGCGGTGCCGAACAGCCGGTCGAAGCCGCGCTGCAGCGCCGGCAGGCGGATGGTAACGGTGCCGAGCGCCAGCAACGCGGTGTAGATCCACAGATAGCCGACGAACCACAGATGGTTCCAGGTCGGCAGGCCGATCCCGCCGAGCGTGCCGAAGCTGAAGAAGTCATGCGTCCAGAACGGCCAGTAGCCGCCGGCATAGCCGCGCTTGGTGACCAGCTCCACCCAGGGCTGCGGCGGCACCACCACCGCAACGCCGAACGCCAGCGGCACCAGCAGGCGGTAGCTGCGGTTGCGGAAGAAGCCCGCGGTGCCGCTCGACCGGCGCAGCAGCGCGCGGCTGGCATAGCCCGAGACGACGAACAGCAGGCTGAGGCGCCAGGCGTTGGTGGCGAGCATCGGCACCGTCGCCCATTGTTCGACATGCACGGATTTGACGTGGAAATTCCATGGCACGAACACCATGCCGATATGGTAGAGGATCAGCAGCGCGAAGGCGCCGATCCGCAGCCAGTCCATGCCATAGTGCCGGGCCATCGCGGTGCCTTTGAACTGCCACGTTGGCGTTGTATAGGGCTGGCGCTGTAGAGGGTTAGTTCATGTCACTTCGTCCTTGGCGCGATATCGTCCGCCGCCCGAGCCGCCAGATCATGGTCGGCAACGTTCCCGTCGGCGGGGGTGCGCCGGTCACCGTCCAGACCATGACCAACACGCCCACCGAGGACGTGCGCGCGACGGTGGACCAGATCCGCCGCTGCGAGGAGGCGGGCGTGGACATCATCCGCGTCTCCTGCCCCGACGTCGAATCGACCGCGGCGCTCAAGCAGATCGTGCGCGCCTCCCGCGTGCCGATCGTCGCCGACATCCATTTTCACTACAAGCGCGCGCTGGAAGCGGCGGATGCCGGCGCGGCGTGCCTGCGAATCAACCCGGGCAACATCGGCTCGGCGGCGCGGGTCAAGGAAGTGGTGGACGCCGCCAAGGCCAATGGCTGCGCGATCCGCATCGGCGTCAACGGCGGCAGCCTCGAGAAGCATCTGCTCGAGAAATATGGCGAGCCGTGCCCCGATGCGCTGGTCGAGAGCGCGATGGATCACATCAAGCTGCTCCAGGATCACGACTTCCACGAGTTCAAGGTCGCGGTGAAGGCCTCCGACCTGTTCCTCGCGGTGGCGGCCTATCAGCAGCTCGCCGAGCAGGTCGATTGCCCGCTCCACCTCGGTATCACCGAGGCGGGCGGGTTCGTCGGCGGCACGGTCAAGTCGGCGATCGGGATGGGCAGCCTGCTATGGTACGGCATCGGCGACACCATCCGCGTGTCGCTGTCCGCCGAGCCCGAGGACGAGGTCCGCGTCGGCTTCGAGATCCTCAAAGCGCTCGGCATCCGCAACCGCGGCGTCCGCGTCGTCTCCTGCCCGTCATGCGCGCGCCAGGGCTTCGACGTGATCCGCACCGTTCAGGCGCTCGAGGAGCGGCTCCAGCACATCCGCACGCCGATGAGCCTCAGCGTGCTCGGCTGCGTCGTCAACGGCCCGGGCGAAGCCCGCGAGACCGACATCGGCATCACCGGCGGCGGCAACGGCAAGCACATGGTTTATCTGTCGGGCGTTACCGACCATCACGTCCAGGACGCCGGGATGATCGATCACATCGTCAATCTGGTCGAGGCCAAGGCGGCCGAGATCGAGGCGGCCGACCAGGCGCTGGCCGCGGTGGCACCGGAGGCGGTCGCGGCGGAGTGAGGCGGGGCGGGCTTGAGAACTCCCTCCCCAGATCTCATCGCTGTCCGTCATCCTAGCCAAAGCTGGGATCTTGGTGGGGCGCGCAGGGACAGAGCCGCTTGAGACCCCAGCTTTCGCTGGGGTGACGGGTAGGATGAGATCCCGGCGATAGGCGTCCGCCACAGGTGACCTGGCCGCCGCAGGCCGCTAAGCCCGCTCGCATGCGTCCTTCCGCCCGCCTCGCCTTTGCCGTCGCCGCCGTGGGAATCGCGATCTATTCGGCGATGGACGCGATCATGAAGGGGCTGTCGATCGCGAGCGGCGCCTATGATGCGGTGCTGTGGCGCTCGCTTGCGGGCGTGGCGCTGATGGCGCCGGTATTCCTGCTGCAGCGACGGCCGTGGCCCGGCCGTGCGGCGCTCAAGCTGCACCTCGCGCGGGGCGCGACCGGCGGCGCCTCGGTGCTGCTGTTCTTCTGGGGGCTGGTCCGCGTGCCGATGGCGCAAGGCGTGGCGCTGACCTTTCTCGCGCCGCTGATCGCGCTGTTCCTCGCCGCGGCGACGCTTGGCGAGCGCATCCGCCGCGGCGCGATCGGCGGCTCGCTGGTCGCCAGCCTCGGCGTGCTGGCGATCGCCGCGGGCGAGGTCCGGGCGCGGGCGTCGGACGAGGTGGTGCTCGGCAGCCTCGCCATCCTCGTCGCCTCGGTGCTCTACGCCGGCAGCCTGATCCTACTCAGGCGCCAGGCGCAGGCCGCCGACCCGCTGGAGGTGGCGCTGTTTACCAGCGTGGTGCTGGCGGGGCTGATGCTGCTCGGCGCGCCGTGGCTCGGCAGCCTGCCGACGACGGCGCAGATCCCGGCGATCCTCGGTGCCGCCGTGCTCGGCTCGATCTCGGCGCTGGCGCTGGCCTGGGCTTATCGCCACGCCGAGGCGCAGGTGCTGGCGCCGGTGGAATATACCGCCTTCGTCTGGTCGGCCCTGTTCGGCTTTCTGGTGTTCGGCGAGCATGTGTCGCTGTTCACTACCGCCGGCGCGGCGCTGATCATCGGCGGCTGCGTGATCGCGGTGCGCGATCCCGGGCCGGGGCCGCAGACGGAGGCCGGGGCATGATCCGCGCCGCGACCCCAAGCGACGTGCCGGTGATCCTCGGCTTCATCCGCGATCTCGCCGCCTTCGAGCGTGAGCCCGATGCGGAAAAGGCGACCGAGGCGAGCCTGCACGCGGCGCTGTTCGGCGACCGGCCGGCGGCCGAGGCGGTGATCGCCGAGGATGGCGCGCCGCTGGGTTTCGCCTTGTTCTTCCACAATTTCTCGACCTGGACGGGCAAGCGCGGGCTGTATCTGGAGGATCTCTACGTGACTCCCGCGACGCGCGGGCGCGGCGTCGGCACGGCGCTGCTGCGCCATTTGGCAGGGATCGCGGTGGACCGCGATTGCGGCCGCTTCGAATGGTCCGTGCTCGACTGGAACGCCGATGCAATCGCTTTCTACCGGGCGATGGGCGCGGTGGGGCAGGAGGAATGGACGGTCCAGCGTGTCGAGGGCGTTGCGCTCGCGCGGCTTGCGGGACGCGACTAGGCGGTCCGTTCAGCCCTTCACGTCGATGTTCATCGCGATCGAGATGCGGTCCCCGGTGCCATGATGCGGGCGGACGCCGTGGCGCACCCAGGCGGGGAAGAGGACGAGGTCACCGGCGCGGGTGAGCAGGCGCTGCTCGACCGGCTGCGGCTGGCCATCCACCCCTTTGAGCCGAAAGCCTGGGAGCCGCATCAGCGGTACGGGAAAGCGCGGATCCTCGAAGAACAGTTCGCCGCCGGGATCGCCGTCCGCGGGTGGCGATCCCATGTCGACGTAATAGACCGCCGCCCACAGCACGCCGGGATGGGCGTGGCTCATGTTGAGCGCGCCCGGCGGCGAGACATTGGCCCACATCCGGATCGTCCATTCCACCGTGGCGGGATCGCGATCTTCGAAATGCGACAGCCGCTTGGCGGCCTTGATCGCGAGATCGGCAAGCTTGGCGGCGGCGGGGCCGCCCCAGTCGAGCATGTCGGTGGCGCTATGCCAGCCGCCGACGTTGGAGCGGTTGAGGCCGGTGTCGGCAGCGGCGCGGGTGCGGATCGCGCGGCGAGCGCCGCGGTCATGCCCTCGGCGTGGCTGAGCTGGCCATGGAGGATCGGGGTTTCGAACATCCCGACCTGCGCGGCGCGGACGCGGATCGCATCCAGCGCCGCGCAGGTCGGGGGTAGAGGCGGCAGGGGCGTTGGTCATCGACTCATTCCCCACCGGGGGCGTGCCTCAGCGACCCGCCATGTCGTCCTTGTTCATCGGATCGTCGCCCTTGGCCTTTTCGGCATTGTAGCGCTCGATCGCCTCGATGGTGATCTGCCGTGCTTCCGCGGCATCGCCCCACTTGCCGACGCGGACCCACTTCTTCTTCTCGAGGTCCTTATAGTGGGTGAAGAAGTGCTCGATCTGCTCGAACACGATCTCCGGCACGTCGCCGCGGCCACCGACGTTCGAATAATAAGGGAATACCGCGTCGACCGGCACGCACACCAATTTCTCGTCGCCGCCGGCCTCGTCCTCGAGGTTGAGCACCGCGATCGGCCGGGCGCGGACGACGCAGCCCGGGATGAACGGCGAGCGGGCGATCACCAGCGCGTCGAGCGGGTCGCCGTCGGGTGACAGCGTGTGCGGCACGAAGCCATAGTTCGCCGGGTAACGCATCGGCGTGTGCAGGATGCGATCGACGAACAGCGCGCCGCTGGCCTTGTCGAACTCGTATTTCACTGGCTCGCCGCCGGTGGGAACTTCGATCACCACGTTGAGGTCGTCGGGCGGATTCTTGCCCGTGGGAATCAGATCAATGCGCATAGTTGGTTCCTGTTCACGAAATCAGCGCGGCATTAGCAGCTTGTCGAGGCCGCCATCACCGTTCCCTACCTTCTGGAGGCGCGGATAGCGGGGGCCGCCATGATAGTCGATGGCAAGGTCGCGGAAGCGTGTTCCATTCTTGACCAATAGATGGATCGGCTCCTTGGAGGTCTTGGCCGCGAGGATCGCTGCCTTGATCCGCTCCGGGCTGAACGCCTCGCCGTTGACGCCCTGGATCTGGGTGCCGATATCGATCCCCGCCTTGAACGCAGGCGAATCCCAGATCGAGGCCGAGACCTCGCCTTCCTTGTTGATCATCAGGCCGAGCGAATAGGTCACGTCGGTGCCGCGGGTCTTCTCGAGGCCGGTGAAGTATTTGGTGGGTTCGGCGGTGTAGACGAGCTTGTAGCCGTTCATCGCGAAGCCGTTGACCGGTGCGGGCTGGCCGGTCTCGGTCAGCCGGCGGTTGAGGAAGCCGGCCCAGTCGTACGACACGATGCCGTTGAGCGTCGCGGCGACATCGTCGAACGTATAGGTGAGCTCGCCATAGTCGCCGTCGCGCACGCCGAAGAAGGCGCGGGCGAAATCGTCGATCGACTTGGTGCCGCCGGACTTCTGGCGGAGCATGGCGTCCACCTCCATCCACACCATCAGGCCCTCGTTGTAATAATCCTCGGAGCGCTGCCAGCTGGTCCAGCCCTTGGGCCGGCGCTGCGAGATGATCGGATCGTTGGTGGTGTCGACCAGGTCGCGCCACTGGCGGGCCGGCGCATTGTCGTAATTGCCGGCGATCGCGGCATAAGCGTCGAGCGTGTCCTGCTTGGAGACGAGCCCCGAGCGCGCCTGGAGCACATAGCCCCAAAACTGGGTCTGGCCTTCGTAGACCCACAGCAGCGAATCGCGCATCGGCGCGCGGAAGTCGGGCGTCCACAGATCGGCGCCGCGGCGGAACTTGCCGTCCCAGCTATGGGTGAACTCGTGCGGCAGCAGGTTGCGCGCCGGCGCGTTCTGGTCCCATTCGGTGAAGTAATTGGGGCGGCTGCCGTCTTCCGAGCTGCGGTGATGCTCGAGGCCGATGCCGCCGAGCTGGTCGGACAGCGAGACCAGGAAGTCGTAATGGTCGTAATGCTGGGCGCCGAAGGTCTTCACCGCCTGGTCGACCAGGCGCTTGTGCGCATCGATCTGCTCGGGCGTCGCGGCGAGCTGCTCGGGGCTGTCGGCGAAGACGTCGAGATTGACCTTGGGGCTGAGCGGCCAGACCTTGCCGTAGCGGCCGGCGAGCACCGGCGAATCGACCAGTATCTCGTAATTGGTGGTGTCGTAGGTGTAGACCGAGCCCGCCGCGCTCTGGCTGTGCTTGGCCGGCACCGCGCCGGCGGCGGTGAAGCCCGCCGGGAAGGTCGCCGTCATCTGGATCGGGATCTGGCGGGTGAAATAGCCGGCCGGATACAGGCTCACCGAATTGGGCTGGAGGCTGACCAGATTGGGGGTCATCGTGATCCGCCCCTGGTCGCCCTTGGTGGCGGAGATGAACTGGAAGGAAACGTCGAGCCGCTTGGCGCCGGCGGGCACGTCGACGTGGAAGGCGAACACGTCGACCGGATCGCGCGTCCACGGCACCACGCGGCCATTGGCGCGGACCACCAGCCCGGCGACCTTCTCGATCTGGCCGGTGGGCGAATGGTTGCCGGGCAGCCACTTGGGGAAGAGCAGCGCCATCGGCCCGCTCTTGGCGACGGGGATCGTTTCCTTGACCTGGAAGATGCCCCGCTCGGTGTCGGTGGCGTCGACGTCGAGCCGGATCGTGCCGCCGGGATAGGCGACGTCCTGGGCCTCGGGAATGGTGTCGACGAACGGCACCGGCTGGGGGGCGGTGTTGCCGGCGGGCACCTGGGCGAGGGCAGGGGATGCAGCGGACACGAGCAAGGACGCGACGAACAGCTTGGCGGTCATGGAAGGCTTTCGGTCAAGAGAATGCGCAGGTGTTAGAGCGGCAGAAAGGGCAGTCGTCCAGCCCTTTGCCGTCGCGTTCAGCCGCCGCCGATGACGTTGATGGTGAAGGCGAGCACGCCGAGGTTGAACACGAACGCCGCCAGGCATTGCCCGATCGCCACCCGGCGCAGCTGGCGGGTCTTGATCGACACGTCCGAGGTCTGGAAGGTCATCCCCAGCGTGTAGCTGAAATAGAGGAAGTCCCAGTAATCGGGCTCGTCGCACTCGGGGAAGTCGAGCCCGGCGGCATCCTTGCCGTCTGCCTCGCTGTAGAACAAATGCGCGTAATGCAGCGCATAGACCATGTTGGAGAACAGCCAGGCGAGCGCGAGGGTGGCGATCACCAGCCCGATCGCGATTGCATCGTTCTTGCCCTTGAGCTCGGCCGCGACCGCGACGAGGATCACGATCATCGTCACCCCGGTGATGCCGAGCAGCACCGCGCGATTGGCGTCGTTGCCGCGCGCGGTGCGGCGCATCTTCTCCGCCTCGCCGTGGCGGAACAGCGTGGCGAGCGACACCAGGAAGATGAAGGCGGCGATGTCGAACGCGGTCATCGTGCCGCGGCCCTTGCCGAGCAGCGGGATCAGCCCAGCCAGCCCTGCGGCGAAGAGCAGCGCAAACATCACGAACCGCGGGGGCGCGATGCGCTTGCCGATACCCCAGAAACGTTGCTGTGTGGTCATGGCGGCTAGCGCTAGCGCTTCGGGCGCACCTCGCCTAGATACCCGCCACTTATGGCCCGAATAGAGACCCCGCGGCGCGTGCGCGGCACCCAGGATATTGTTGGCGACGAGCAGCGTCGCTTCGCGCACGTGCTCGCCACGTTCGAGCGGGTTCGCGCGCTCTACTGTTTCGCGCGCGTCGACGTGCCGGTGTTCGAATCGACCGACGTGTTCGCGCGCTCGATCGGCGAGACCACCGATGTCGTCTCCAAGGAGATGTACACCTTCCCCGATCGCGGCGGCGACATGCTCACGCTGCGGCCCGAATTCACCGCCGGCATCGCCCGCGCCTTCCTCACCGAGGGCTGGCAGCAGCATGCACCGATGAAGATCGCCACCAGCGGCGCGGTGTTCCGCTACGAGCGGCCGCAGAAGGGCCGCTATCGCCAGTTCCACCAGATCGATGCCGAGGTGATCGGTGCCGCCGAGCCCGCCGCCGATGTCGAATTGCTGGTGATGGCGGATCAGCTGCTGCGCGAGCTCGGCATTGCCGACGGCGTGACGCTGCAGCTCAACACGCTGGGCGATGCCGCGACGCGCGACGCGTGGCGCGATGCGCTGGTGGCGCATTTCGAGAGCCATCGGGCCGACTTGTCCGAGGACAGCCTGACCCGGCTCGAGAAGAATCCGATGCGGATCCTCGATTCCAAGGACCCGCGCGACCGGCCGATCGCCGATGCCGCGCCGGACATCGATGCCTATCTGACGCCCGAGGCGCGCGCCTTCTTCGATGCCGTCACCGCCGGGCTCGACGCCGCCGGCGTCGCCTGGACGCGCAACGCGCGGCTGGTGCGCGGGCTCGATTATTACCGCCACACCGCGTTCGAGTTCGTCACCGACCGGCTCGGCGCGCAGGGTACGGTGCTCGCCGGCGGCCGCTATGACGGGCTGATCGGCTCGCTCGGCGGCGCGGAAACGCCCGGGGTCGGCTGGGCGGCCGGGGTCGAGCGGCTGGCGATGCTGATCGACGAGCCAGCAGTCGAGATCCTCGACGTGGCGGTGATTGCCGAGGATGCTGCAACGAGCCAATCGGCGATGGCAACGACGGCGGCCCTGCGGCGCGCGGGACTGAGGGCGGAAGTCGTCGTCACTGGCAGCCCGCGAAAGCGGTTCGATCGCGCGCTGAAGCTGGCGCCACGGCAGATCGTAACGCTCAGGCAGGCGGACGACGTGATCGGATTCTCGCAGAGGGGCTATGGCACGGAGACTGCGGAGATCGATCGCGTCGCCGCGATCATCGAGCCGCTGCTGGCTGGCGCATGACCGCCATCTCCCCCGATCGCATCGCCCAGATCGAGGCGCGCCGCGACGAGCTGCAGGCGCTGATGGCGACCGGCGAGCTGCCGTCCGACCGCTTTGTTCAGGTCTCGAAGGAATATGCCGAGCTCGAGCCGGTCGCGCAGGCGGCGGGCGAGGTGCGGCGGCTGCGCCAGGAGGCCGACAGCCTCGCCTATATGGCCGAGGATGCCGACGACGATGAACTGCGCGCGATGGCGGCCGAGGAGCTGCACGACAATCGCGCCGCGCTCGAGGCGGCGGACCGCCGGCTCGCGCTCGCGCTGCTGCCGCGTGACGCCGCCGACGAGCGCGCCGCGATGCTCGAGATTCGCGCCGGCACCGGCGGCGACGAGGCGGCGCTGTTCGCCGGCGACCTGTTCCGCATGTACCAGCGCTATGCGGAAGGGCAGGGCTGGCGGGTCGAGCTGATCTCGTCGTCGTCATCGGATGCGGGCGGGTTCAAGGAAGCGGTGGCGAGCGTGACTGGCCAGGGCGTGTTCGCGCGGCTGAAGTTCGAATCCGGCGTCCATCGCGTCCAGCGCGTGCCGGCGACCGAAGCGGGCGGGCGGATCCACACCTCGGCGGCGACGGTGGCGGTGCTGCCCGAGGCCGAGGAGGTCGATGTCCGCATCGAGGACAAGGACCTGCGCATCGACGTCTATCGCTCGTCCGGGCCCGGCGGCCAGTCGGTCAACACCACCGACAGCGCGGTGCGCATCACCCACCTGCCGAGCGGGCTGGTGGTGATCCAGCAGGATGAGAAATCGCAGCACAAGAACAAGGCCAAGGCGATGAAGGTGCTGCGCACCCGGCTGTACGAGGCCGAGCGCGAGCGGCTCGCCTCGGAGCGGGCGGGCGCGCGCAAGTCGATGGTCGGCTCGGGCGACCGCTCGGAGCGGATCCGCACCTATAATTTCCCGCAAGGCCGCGTCACCGATCACCGCATCAACCTGACGCTGCACCGGCTGCCCGAGATCATGCAGGGCGAGATGGGCGAACTGATCGGCGCGCTGATCGCCGAGGATGAGGCGGAGCGGCTGGCCAGCCTCGATGCCTGAGGGGCAGTGACAGGATCGTGGCACCGGACCCCGTGACCCTCCACGCCGCGCTGGCCGAGGCTGCCGCGCGGTTCGGCTTCTCCGCCACGCCCCGGCTCGATGCCGAGCTGCTGATGGCACACGCGCTCGGCATCGTGCGAAATCGGCTGCTGCTCGATCTCGATCGCCCGGTGCCGCCCGGGTTCGCGGCGCTGGTCGCGCGCCGGGAGGCGCACGAGCCGATTGCCTATATCACCGGCAGCCGCGGCTTCTGGAGCATCGACCTTGCGGTCGGCCCCGGCGCGCTGGTGCCGCGTGCCGACAGCGAGACCCTGCTGATCGCTGCCGCCGCGCATTTCGGCAGCGGTGCGCCGGCAAGCGTGCTCGATCTCGGCACCGGCCCCGGCACGCTGCTGCTCGCCGCGCTCGACGAATGGCCCGCCGCGATCGGGCTTGGCATCGACCGCTCCGCCGCGGCGCTGGGCTATGCCCGCGCCAATGCCGCCGCGCTCGGCCTGCAAGGCCGGGCGCATGTCGCGATCGGGCACTGGGCCGCGGCGATCGACGCGCGCTTCGATCTGGTGCTCGCCAACCCGCCCTATATCGGCACGGCGGAAGTCCTGCCGGCCGAGGTCGCGCGCTACGAGCCGGGTGGCGCGCTGTTTGCCGGCGCCGACGGGCTCGACGACTATCGCCTGCTCGCGCCGCAACTCGCCCGGCTGATCGCGCCGGGCGGCTGCGCGGCGATCGAGATCGGCCACACCCAGGCGGCCAGCGTCACCGCGCTGCTCGCGGCAGAGGGGTTTGCCGTCGCCGTCCGCCAGGATTTCGGCGGGCGCAACCGGTGCCTTGTCGCCACACCTTGCAATTGAACCGCCGCACCCCAATATTTCACTTGTCGGACCGGCCCGCCGCCCGCTAATGATGAGACGGGGCACGCATCTTCACCATTGTTGGTTGAATAAAGGGCGATGGCCCGCATCCTTTGTCATGCAACCGCTGCTCCCGGCGGTCGCGGCAGGCTCGACCGCAAGCGCTTGGCGCCTGAGGCGATGCCCGAAGGATTGCACCGCGGTACCGGGAAAAGGCCAGACTTGGTTTTGAACACCACACACTCTGATCATGGGACATTAGCTTGATCAACAATCGGCAGAACGGCCGTCGTCGCGGTCGTGGCGGCAACAATAATAATAACGGTGGTGGTGGCGCTCCGCGTCAGGGTGGCGGCCAGGGTCGTCCCGACAATGGCAACCGGATCGACAGCCGCGCACGCGGCAATGCCAATCAGCTGTTCGAGAAGTACAAGAATCTCGCCAGCGATGCGCAGCGTCAGGGCGACCGGGTCAACACCGAATATTATCTGCAGTTCGCCGATCACTATTTCCGTGTGATCGCCGACCAGCGTGGCCGGTTCGAGGACCAGCAGCCGCGCCGCCAGCAGCCGTTCGAGCTCGATGGCGACGACGATTATGGCGACGAAGGCGAGCCGATCCGCGCCGGCGAGCAGGACGGCGACAGCCGCGACGACCGTCAGGAGCGCAACGATCGCCAGTCGCGCGATGACCGCCCGCGGGATGACCGTCAGGCCCGCGACGACCGCCCGGCTCGCGACGACCGCCAGGATCGCCAGCCACCGCGCCGCGCCGCGCAGGACGGCGACCAGCCGCGCCAGCCACGAAGCAATTGGGAAGATCGAGGCGGTAACCGGGAGGCTCCCCGCGAGGACCGTGCGCCGCATGAGGATCGCGTCGCCCGTGACGAGCGTGGTCCCCGCGAGGAGCGCGCCGAGCGTGCCCCGCGTGAGGATCGGCCCCGTGAGGACCGCCCCCGCGAAGAACGCCCGCTGCGCCGCCCGCGGTTCGAGCAGGAGCAGCCCGTCGAGGTCGCCGGTCAGCGCCGGTCGGATCCGCTCGCGGAAGGCGAGTCGCTGGTCGACCGCGCCGAGACCGTGCTCGAAGCCGATGCGCCGCTGCAGCGTCCCCGTCGCGGTCGGCCGCGGCGTGATGCGCAGCCGGTAGTTGCGGCCGATGGCGACGCCGGCGCGCCGGCGCCGCAGGCGACCGATGCCGGTGGCGAAAGCAACGGCTTCGAGGCCGATCGCCTGCCGCCGTCGCTCAACATCGCCGCGGCCAACGATGCCGAGGAAGCGCCCAAGCCGCGCCGTCGCCGCACCCCGCGCGCGACCGTGGAAGCACCCGCGGCGGAGTAATCCGCTGCCGGCATCCGCGGATGCCACCTGCGCCTAGATAGAGGGCCGGTCCTGCGAAGGGCCGGCCCTTTGTCATGGGGAGGGCCTGGACGCGCGAAGGCTTTGCCATGGCGCTGCAAACATGATCTCATCTCCCCAAACATAAGGAGAGGTCGAGATGACGATCGCAGCGATTCTGCGCGGCAAGGGTGATGCGGTGGTATCGCTCACCGGCGCGGCAACGGTGGCGCAGGCAGTGGCGCTGCTCGCCGAGCGACGGATCGGCGCGATGCCGGTGTTGGATGGCGAGGCGGTAATCGGCATCTTCTCCGAACGCGACGTCATCCACTGCCTCGCGGCCAAGGGCGCCGATGCGCTCGCCATGCCGGTGTCCGCGGTGATGACCTCGCCGGTGGAGAGTGTCGCGCCCGACCATGCGGTGCTCGGCGCGCTGTCGCTGATGACGCGGCGGCGGATCCGTCACCTGCCGGTGGTAGTGGAGGAGCGGCTGGTCGGCGTCGTCTCGATCGGCGACCTCGTCAAATTTCGCATCGACCAGATCGAGGCCGATGCGGCGGCGATGCGCGACTATATCCAGGGCAGTTGATCGGGCGGCACGGCGCTGGCGGGCTGCTCAGCCCGGCAGCGGCTGCTTGCGGATCACCTTGATCAGCTCGCGCATGGTCGCGCGCGCCAGCAGCAGCATCCAGCCGCCATAGACCACGGCGCCGATCGCGACGAGAACGGCGAGCCGCAGCGGCGGCGGGATGGCGGGCACCGCGGCCACCAGCGCGAGATCGGCGAGGTGGACGATGACGCCCATCACCAAGGCCGCGCCCACCGCGGGGGCGATCGCCGCCGCCAGCGCGCGCGGGCTCGCCCCGATCACCGGCAGCGACCGCCAGCTGCTGATCGCGAGATAGAGCGGATAGGCGGCCAGCCAGCTCCAGGCGAGGCCCTCGGGGCCCCAGCGCACCCCTACCAGGAACGCTGTCGCCAGGATCGCGGCGCCGCCGGCGCCGTTGCGCGCGGCGATGCCGGGGCGCCCCTGCGCGTCGCACGCGGGCGAGTAGAGCACCTGCAGCGTCATGAACGGCATGGCGAGCGCGAGCAGCCAAACCACTGGCACCGCGTCCGCCCATTTGGTGCCGAGCATGGTCAGCACCAGCGGCTCGGCGGTGGCGGCCAGGCCAAGATAGAAGGGCATCGCCGCGACCATGATGATCCGCACCGCGCGCACGAAGGCGGCGCCGATCGCCTGCTGGTCGTGCTGGATACGCGCATAGGCGCTGAACGCGACCTCGTTGAGCGGCGGCACGATCTTGGAGACGAACACCTGGGCGAGGAACAAGGCGGTGGTGTAGATGCCGAGCCGGTGGGGATCGAACCAGCGTCCGGCGATGAACACATCGGCCTGGCTCTGCAGGAACCAGAAGAATTGGCCGGTCGCCATCGCCCCGCCGAAGCCGACGAGGTGGCGGGTGCCGCGGAAATCGAAGCTCGGCCACATCAATGCGCGCGCGCCCCAGGTGAGCATGGTCGCCCTCACGAGGTAGAGCGCGAGCGGCGCGAACACCAAGGTCCACACGCCAAGACCGGCCAGCGCGCCGGTGAGCGCGGTCGCCGCGCCGGCCATCGCCCCGGCGATGTTGGCGGCGGCCTGGCGGCGAAAATCCATCCGCCGGCTGAGCAGGGCATAAGACAGCGCCGAAAATGGCGTCGTCGCGTACAGCAGTGCCTGGACGCGCAGCAGCTGCGCCACCTCGGGCTGGCGGTAATAGGCCGCGGCGAGCGGGGCGAGCAGCAATTGCGCCAGCGCCAGCCCGCCGTTGACGACAATGAGCATGCCGAACAACTGCCGGATGTGAAGCGGCGTCACCGTCTCGTCGCGGATCAGGCCGCTCGCGAGCCCATAGCCATTGAGCATGTTGAGGAACACCAGCACCACGCCGGTCATGGCATAGAGGCCATAATCTTGCGGGTTGAGGATGCGGATCACCAGGAAGGTCGCTACCCATTGTACGCTCTGGGCAAGGATCTGGCTGCCGGAGCGCCAGATCACGGCCCGGCGTACCTGGCTGGTCAGCGATTCTGCCGGTCGGCCGGCGTGATTCGTCGTGCTGTTCACCGGCACGGCGATAGGGGCCAGCTGTTCACAACCCGTAAAGCCGCAGAAAACCGCGGATTTTTCGGCTGATGTCAGAAATCTGCCAAAAAGCGTTTGACGGCTTTGGATCACCCCCCTAGAGGGACGTCACCGCAGCGACGGACCACACGGCTCGCTTCTCGGTCACCACAGATAAGGCGCTCTGATCGCCCTTCTAGCAAGGAGGGTTGGATAGAGCGTCGG
>NZ_JALNUP010000049.1 GCF_026540855.1 Sphingomonas sp. GC_Shp_5 | reverse complement strand
CGCGGGCGAGGGATGGGGTGAATGGGGTTGGTGCGGGTCGGTGGGATCAACAGCGTGAGATCCCAGCTTTCGCTGGGATGACGGCCTGGAGCCGCCCCCCAGGTGAACGCTGGTTCCTCGTGGCGGAGGAGGTCCGCCTCCGTCGCCGCCGCTGTTTGATTGCTGGGCCGACACTGCTAGTGTTCCCGATATGACCACCGACTATAAGGACCCCCCGATCGGCATCCTCGACGAGCCGTTCGACAGTGCGCTGTCCGAGCGTTACCTCGTCTATGCCCTGTCAACGATCACCGCGCGCTCGCTGCCGGACGTCCGCGACGGGCTGAAGCCGGTGCACCGGCGGCTGCTGTGGGCGATGCGGCTGCTGCGGCTCGACCCATCGCAGGGCTACAAGAAATGCGCGCGCGTGGTCGGCGACGTGATCGGCAAATACCATCCGCATGGCGACCAGTCGGTTTATGACGCGATGGTGCGGCTCGCGCAGACGTTTTCGCTGCGTTATCCGCTGGTCGACGGGCAGGGCAATTTCGGCAACATCGACGGCGATAACGCCGCGGCCTATCGCTACACCGAGGCGCGGCTGACCCAGGTCGCGATCGACCTGATGGATGGGCTCGACGAGGATGCGGTCAGCTACCGGCCGACCTACAATGGCGAGGACCAGGAGCCCGAGCTGTTCCCGGGGATGTTCCCCAATCTGCTCGCCAATGGCGCGAGCGGCATTGCGGTCGGCATGGCGACCAGCGTGCCGCCGCACAATGCCGCCGAATTGCTCGATGCCGCGATCATGCTGATCGACCGGCCTGACGCCGACGACGCGGCGATCCTCGACCACGTGAAGGGCCCCGATTTCCCCACGGGAGGCCTGGTGGTGGATCCGCCGGCGGTGATCGCGGAGAGCTATGCGACCGGGCGCGGCTCGTTCCGGGTGCGCGCGCGCTGGGCAATCGAGCGCGAGAAGGGCGGCGGCTGGCAGCTGATCGTCAGCGAGATCCCTTATGGCGTGCAGAAGGGCAAGCTGATCGAGCAGATCGCGGCGCTGATCAACGACAAGAAGCTCCCCATCCTCGCCGACGTCCGCGACGAATCCGATGCCGAGATCCGCGTGGTGCTCGAGCCGCGCAGCCGCACCGTCGATCCGCAGGTGCTGATGGACGGGTTGTTCCGGCTGACCGATCTCGAGACGCGGTTCAGCCTCAACTTGAACGTGCTCGACAAGGATCGCACGCCGCGGGTGATGAGCCTGCGCGAGGCGCTCGCCGCCTGGGTGGAGCATCAGTTCGTGGTGCTGCGCCGGCGCACCGAGCATCGCCTCGCCAAGATCGCCGACCGGATCGAGCTGCTCGACGGCTATCTGGTCGCCTATCTCAACCTCGACCGGGTGATCGAGATCATCCGCACCGAGGATGAGCCGAAAGCGGTGATGATGGACGAGTTCAGCCTGACCGATCGCCAGGCCGAGGCGATCCTCAACATGCGGCTGCGCTCGCTCAGGCGGCTCGAGGAATTCGAGATCAAGGGCGAGCGCGACAAGCTCGACAAGGAGCAGGCGACGCTCGCCGCACTGCTCGCCGATCCCAAGAAGCAGCGCGCGCGGCTGAAGCGCGACATGGCCAAGATCCGCGATCGCTATGGGCTGGAGACGGTGCTCGGCAAGCGGCGGACGACGATCGAGGAAGCGGCGCCGACCCGGGATATCCCGCTGGAGGCGATGATCGAGCGCGAGCCGATCACGGTGATGCTGTCGCAGCGCGGCTGGATTCGGGCGATGAAGGGCCATGTCGATCTCGCCGGCGCCGAGACGCTGAAGTTCAAGGAGGGCGACGGCCCGGCGTTCGCGTTCCACGCCCAGACCACCGACAAATTGCTGCTCGCCGCCGAGAATGGTCGTTTCTACACGCTGGCGGCGGACAAATTGCCCGGCGGTCGCGGGTTCGGCGAGCCGGTGCGGGCGATGATCGACCTCGATGGCAGCGTGCCGGTGGTCGCCTTCCTCAACGCGCGCGCGCAGGAGAAACTGCTGATCGCGGCGAGCGACGGGCGCGGTTTCCTGGTACCGGTCGCCGAGGTGATCGCCGAGACGCGCAAGGGCAAGACGGTGATGACGCCGCGGCCCGGCGCCAAGCTGATCGTGGTGCGGCCGGTCCGCGCCGATGCCGATTACATCGCGGCGGTAGGCGACAACCGCAAATTCCTGGTGTTCCCGATCGCCGAGGTGCCGGTGATGAGCCGCGGCCAGGGCGTGCAGCTCCAGCGCTTCCGCGAGGGCAGCCTGTCCGACACCACCGCCTTCGTGTTCGCCGAGGGGATGAGCTGGGCGATGGGCGGCGACAGCGGGCGGACGCGGACCGAGAGCGACCTGTCGCTGTGGCGCGCGGCGCGCGGCGCGGCGGGGCGGACGCCGCCGACCGGTTTCCCGCGCGACAACAAGTTCGGCTGAGCCATGGCGGACAAGTTTGCCGGACTCTGCGGCAAGCTTTAGCCTGCATTAACATTCCGGCCCTAGGCCGGGGGTCATGGCCTCCGCCTCGACCGACGCGTTTATGCCGCCGGACATCGATCCCGAGCTCCTGCAGCGGAGCCTGGAGCTGGTGCCGATCCCGGCTGCGCATCTGCTGCAGACCGGCAGCACCCTCGATTTCGTTGCGATCAACCGCGCCTATCGGCTCGCCGGGCTCGGCATCGTTGCCGATCGTTCGCCGATGCTGGCGATGCTGGGTCCGCGAATCACCGAGTTCCTGCGCTCCGACGATCTCCGGCTCGATTTCGACTGGTCGCTCGGCGAAGCGATCGACTGCCGCTACTATCGGGTGACGCTGGCTCGCACCGCGCTGGCGCAGCGCCACCGCTGCCAGATCACCTTCGTCGACCATACGCTGCAGGTCCACACCGAGCGCTCGCTGCGCCGCGAGATGACCACCGACAGCCTCACCGGCCTGCCCAACCGCGAGGGGTTCGGCGATCTGATCGAGGCGACGCAGCGCGGCCCCAGCCGCCACGCGGTGCTGGTGATCGACCTCGACCGCTTTGGCCGGCTCAACGCCTGCCTCGGCGGTCTCGCCGGCGACGAGCTGCTGATCACGGTGGCGCGGCGGATCAAGGGCGCGGTGCGCGCGAGCGACACGCTGGCGCGGATCGGCGGCGACGAATTCGGCATCCTGATGGCAATCGATGCCGAGGCGGAGGAGGCCGAGCAGCTCGCGGCGCGCATCCACCGCGCGCTCGCCGCGCCGTTTCGGCTCAGCGATTACGAGATCGGCGTCGAATGCTCGATCGGCATCGCCTTCGGCGGCGAGCGGATCTGCGACGCCGAGGAGCTGATCCGCCACGCCCAGTTCGCGGTGAAGCGCGCCAAGACCAGCGGCCATGTCGAATCCTACCAGACCCGCGCCTTCACCATCGCCCGCGAGCAGTTCGCGATGGAAACGGCGCTGCGCCGCGCGATCGAGCAGCGCCAGCTGCGGCTGACCTTTCAGCCGATCCGCGATCTCGCCAGCGGCGCGCTGATCTCGTTCGAGGCGCTGGCGCGGTGGCGCAACCCCGATGGCCAGGAGCTGCAGCCGAGCGACTTCATCCCGGTCGCCGAGGAATCAGGGCTGATCGTCCCGCTCGGCCGCTGGGCACTCGACGAGGCCGCGCGCACTCTTGCCGGCTGGGACGCCCGGCTCGGCGGCCATTGCGGGGTCAAGCTCGCGGTCAACCTGTCGGCGATCCAGCTCCAGCGCGACGACATCGCGCCGGTGGTGGAAGCGGCGCTGATCGGCCATGGCCTTGCCGGCGACCGGCTGACGCTGGAACTGACCGAAAGCGCGATCGTCACCGATCCCGATCGCATCGCCGGGATCATGCATGCGCTGAAATCGCTCGGCACGACGCTGGCGATGGACGATTTCGGCACCGGTTATTCGAACCTTGCCTATCTGCAGAAACTACCGATCGACATTCTCAAGATCGACCGCAGCTTCATCTCAGGAATGCTGGCGGACCGCGACAAGGTGGCGATCGTCCGCGCGATCCTCAGCCTCGCCCAGGCGTTGGGGATGAAGACCACCGCCGAGGGGATCGAGAATATCGAGCTTGCCCAGACGCTGGCGGCGATGGGCTGCACCTTCGGCCAGGGTTATCTCTACGCTCAGCCGCTCGAAGAGGGCGACGCGCTGGCGATGGTCGCCGCGGCGAGGGCCTGAGCCACCGCGTCGTCGGCGAGCTGCTCGACGCGCGGTGCATCTGGGAATCCCTCGGCAATCCACGCCGTCTCGATTTGGCGTAGCACGGCGGCGACGTCCGGCCCCTTCCGCAGCCCGCGCCCGACCAGGGCACCGCCACCGAACGGCAGCGCCGGCGGTCGCCAGTCGGCGAGATCGGCGACATCCGCGCCAGCCAGCAACAGCCGATCGACCGCCGAGGCGATGCCAACCCGATAGGCGAGCGCGCGGGCGCCTTCGCTGCCCGGGCCCCCGCTGGCGGCAACCAGCCGCTTGCGATCGTGATTGGAAAGCTTGAGCCGGGCGCCAACCGTTTCGGCGGCCGCGGCGGGAAGCAGCGCGGCGAGCCGGCGGATGGCATCGGGCGGGATCCCCGCCGCAACCTCGCGGGCGGCAAGCGCGGCGAGCGGCGTGGCATCGGTGATTTCGGGGAGCACGGCGCGGAAGATGCCGCGCTCGATCATCAGCGCGATCACCGGCACCGCGCGTGCAGCGACGAGCAGCTTGAGCAGTTCGGCAGCGATCCGCTCACGCGACAGCGCCATCAGATCGTTGCTGCGCGCGGCACAGGCGGCAAGCCCGGCATCGTCGATGGCGTCGCCGAAGCGGGCGTGGAAGCGGAAGAAGCGCAGGATGCGCAGGTGATCCTCGGCGATCCGCTGATAGGGATCGCCGATGAAGCGGACGCGGCGCGCGGCGAGATCGTCGATGCCGCCGAAATAATCGAACAACTCGCCCGACACTGGATCGGCATAGAGCGCATTCATGGTGAAATCGCGCCGCGCGGCGTCCTCGCGCCACTCCTCGGTAAAGGCAACGACAGCGTGGCGACCATCGGTGGCGACGTCGCGGCGCAGCGTCGTGACCTCGACCGGGCCAGACGGCAGCACCGCGGTGACGGTGCCGTGGGCGAGCCCGGTCGGCACCACCTTGATGCCGGCGGCCTGGATGCGGCGCATGCTCTCCGCCGGCGCGAAGCTGGTGGCGAGATCGACATCGGCGGCGTCGATGCCGAGCAGGGTGTCGCGGACGATGCCGCCGACATAACGCGCGCCGCCCGCCGCGCCGTCGAGCGCGGCGACGAGCGCGGTCAGCCCCTCATGGTCGGCAAGGTTCGCCAACGGCAAGGTCGATCGCGCGCTCAGGCCCATGGCAGCCGCCGCGACAGATTGACGATCATCGCCGCGGTCGCGCCCCAGATCCGTCGGTCCTCCCACAGGATCTCCACATAGTGGCGCTCGAGGCACTGCCAGGTGGCGGAGGCGGCGCGGTGGTTGGCGGGATCGAGCAGAAAGTCGAACGGCACCTCGAACACGCTGGCGACCTCTGCCTCGCTGGGGCGCAGCACCAGATCGGCGGGGACGACGCCGATCACGGGCGTGACGGTGTAGCCGGTCACCGTCCGATACGGATCGACGGCGCCGATCACCTCCACGGCGCTCGGCGGCAGGGCGATCTCCTCGTCCGCCTCACGCAGCGCCGCCTGGATCACCGACTCGCCGGGATCGATCCGGCCGCCGGGAAAGGCGACTTGGCCGGCGTGGCGGCGCAACGTCTCGGTGCGCTGGGTGAGGATGACGCCGGGCCGGGGGGCATCAGTGATCGCGACGAGCACGGCCGCGGGGGTCATCGCGTCATGTGGGCGATCATCGCCGTCGCGCAGGTCGCCGGCGAGCAGCCTGGGATTGGTCTGCCGCCCCCGCTCGAGCGCGAGGGCGAGGCGCTCGGCGAGCGTCATGCCGCTGCCAGCGGGAAGAACACGCCGCTGCTCCACACGCCGGGTGTCGCGTCGCCGTCCGCCTGCAGCGCGTGATCGACCAGCTCGTAATAGACGGCGCGCGCGACTAGCGCCTCGAGACCGCCGCGGACGTGGAGATAGGGGCGGGGGCCGTCGTCGCCCTGCTCGACGCGCAGCGCATGCTCCGGCCCCGCGGTGACGAGATCGCCGGTGTTGAGGCGGAAGGTGAGTGCCGCCGCCTCGCCGGCGCCATCGGCCTTGAGCTCGACAGCGACGAAGGCGGCATCCTCGACGAGGATGTCGAGCTTCTCGACCGGGGTGACCAGCACGTGGCTGCCATCGGGCTCGCGGCGCAGCACGGTAGCAAACAGCCGGACCATCGCCTCGCGGCCGATCGGCGCGCCCTGATGATACCAAGTGCCGTCGCGCGCGATACGCATCTCGCTGTCGCCGCAGCGCGTCGGGTTCCACTGATCGACCGGCGGCAGCCGCCGCTCGGCGACCAGCGTGGCGATCTGCGCGAGGCTGAGAGTGGCGAGATCGGGCAGCTCGTCCATGGGCATGCGCGGCGACTAGGCGGCGACGGCGGGCGCGTAAACCCTTGTCGCCGGTGAAGACGCCGCGGTGATCACAGCCGTGGCGGTATCGACGGTCAGCCGACCGGCGTGACCATATGCGGGCCGAGCAGACCGGCGGCAGCCGGCACGCGGTCGCCGCGGGCGAGCAGGCGGTGGCGTTCGACCGGACCGGGCAGGCGCCAGCCGGCGGTGCGCTCCGCGGTAAAGCCGAAGAAGCGGCCATAATATTCGGGATCGCCGATCAGCATCATCGCGTGATGCTGGCCGTGGGCGACGGCGGCGTCGAGCGCCTGGGTCATCAGCCGGCGGCCGAGCCCATCGCGCTGGCGATCGGGGGCGACGGCGACCGGGCCGATCATCACCATGGGAAACTCGCGGCCGTCATCGCCATGAAGAGTGACCGGCCAGCATTGGATGGTGCCGATCAGCGCGCCCGACTCGATCGCACCGATGCTGAGCGCGTCGAGCGCGGCGCCGTCGCCGCGCACCTTGTAGGCGGTGCGGCCGTGACGGTCGCTGCCGAACGCACGGTCGAGCAAGGCTTCCACCGCATCGGGCGGCACGGTGCTGAGCGGCACGAAGTCGATCACGGTCACGCATTCCTCTTGCGGCGGCGTACCCGCAGGCCTCGGGCCGCGCCCCTTAGCCTGCGGGTGCGGGATGGCAAGCGGAATGGGCGAGGGCGCGGTCGCTTCATCGACCCTGGGGAGGGATTGCCTACCACCGCAAACCGACGCCACTGTTTCCCTTCGCGGGAAAATCGCTAAAGGCGCGGGGCATGGACGACAGCCTTCAGCTCGAGGTGCATGACCTGGAGGTTCAGGTTCTCACCGGTATCTACTCGGAAGAGACTCATCTGCCGCAGCCGCTGCGGATCTCGCTGACGGTGGACCTGGTGTGCCCGCGCCAGTTCCTGCCGGATACGCCGCTCGGCGCGTCGAAGAACTATCTCGATCTCAAGCATGCGGCGACCACGGCGCTGCCCGAGGGGGTGCATTTCACCCTCATCGAGGGCGTCGCCGATCATATCTGCGAGACGCTGTTCCTCGCCGACGCGCGGGTGCTGCGGGTGAAGGTAAAGATCATCAAGCTTGCGATCGCCGAGGCGGGCGAGTCGATCGGCATCACGCTGGTGCGTCACCGCCGCTGATGCGGGTCCATGTCGGCCCCGGCGATGATCTCGTGGCGCTGGTGCGCGCCAACGGGGCCGAGTCGCTCGTCATCGTCATCGCCGCGGGCGGCTCGCCATTGTGGCTCGCCCAGGCCAGAGCGGCGATCGCGCCGCTGGCGATCGAGCAGGCGCCGGGCCGACGGATCAATGCGGTGGTCGCCGGCGTCGGCGCGGCGGCCGCCGATGTCGATGCCGCCGCGGCGTTTTTGGATGCGGCCGGATCAACCACCGGCCAATGGCTCGCGGTGGGCGCCGCCTCAGCCGGCTGAGCGGGTCCGGCCGCAGCGGCCGAGCGACGCCAGCACGAAGGCATAATCCTCCGCTGCGACTGCGGCGTCGTCGGCGCTGAGCGAGGCGATGGCATGCTCGGGCAGGCGCGGGGGCAGCGAGCAGGCGAGTCGATACCAGAGCAGCGTATCGGGCGCGGGTGGCGCTGCGGCTTCGTCGACGATCTCGGACAAGGCCACCGCCCAACGGGTCTGCTCGCCGGGGCGGCGCAGCACGCTGAGCGACACCGGCGCGCCATTGCCGGTAGACAGGAACAATTGCGTCTCGCCCTCGCCGGGCAGCGCACCGGGGACGTGGAAGGCGTTGTTGATCCCGGTGATAGTCGGCGGCGCATCGGGCGCGACCAGCTCGCGGGCGATGCGGCGGACGCGCTGGTCGGCCTCGGGGCTCCAAGCGAGCTGTGCGTCGGGGGCGACCAGCTGGACCTGGCCGGGCGTGGCCGCGACGGGCCGTGCGAAGATCAGTACCCGGGCCTTCTTGTACTTGGGCATGCGGCCGCTCGCGTCGGGCGCGGCATCGAGCAGATAGCCAATCCGTGGCGGCAAGCCGCCGGCGCCGCGCACCAGCGCCGCCACGTCGGCCTCGACATACAGGCGGGTGTGCCCGGGGGCGACACCGGCGGCGTCGGCGCCCTTGAGCGTGACGGTCGAGCGGACGGTGGCATCCGCGATCACCGGTGCGGCGAGAATCAGGTCGGCGAGATCGGCATAGCCGGGGCCAGCAACGGCGACACTATTTGCCCGGGGCGGGGCGGGGACTTGTGCCAGAGCGGGAACGGACAGTGCTGCCAACGCAGCGGCGAAAATGGGGCAAAATCGCGGCATCATGCCGGTTGCGCTACCGCGGACAGGCTGAACGATACAGAAATAAATCTGTCTTCAGACGATTGTACGTTTGTTGCGTCCGACAAAGCGTTTGCGTGTAACCGAGCCGGGCGGTAGGACTGAAGGGCCTGCCATCCCGGCGTTGCCGAGGCAGCGGTCTGTGCGCGTCCAACCCCGGGGCGCGCCAAGAGACCACGAATTTAGGGAGTGTCGTTGCTGAATGGCCTATGCTGACCAGAAGATGTCCGGTGGCAAGGTGGTCGCGATCGTCATCGTCGCGCTTATCCACGCTGTGCTGGGCTATGCCTTCATCTCGGGCCTCGCGTACCAATACGTGAAGAAGGCCCAAGAAAAGCTTAA
>NZ_JALNUP010000048.1 GCF_026540855.1 Sphingomonas sp. GC_Shp_5 | reverse complement strand
CTCGCGCAGGCATTCGTCGATCAGGCTCTTGGCGGCCTGCAGCTCGGGGCCGAGTTCAAGCTGATCCGCGACGGCGACCTGCACCTTTGCGCGGCCGTCGTATGCCGGCAGCGTGATGTTGCCCTTCTTGCCGCCAATGGCGGCGCCATAGTCCTGGGCCAGCAGCGCCTGCAGCTCACCGACACGCTCGAAGGTGCGCTGCTTGAATGCGGAAAGGGCTGCCGACACAGCGTGGGCCTCATCCAGCGTCGTGCGGACCAATTCATCGATGAGGAGATCGATTGGCTTCACCAGCTCGACTGGGACGAGCGCTCCCTTGGCGTCGCGCAGATACCAGGCACCATTGACGTCGATCGCGGCGGGATGAGGCTTGTCGGTCATGCCTGGACCACCTGTTCCGGCAGGATGAGGCTTAGCCCCGCCAGGGCCAACGCGGCCGATTGCCCCACCTCGACCACATCAAGGAGCCTGCGCACGTGGTCTTTCTCCATCGCCACCTTGTTGCCAGGTGCGGCTTCGAGCAATTTGCGCATGCTCTTGGTGTCGATGGTCATGTTGATCCCGATCAGTGTACGCCGGAATCTTCCACGATAAGCGGCAGCAACGGCAGCTGCTCAATTGTACAGTGGGGAGGCTGCAGGGCACCGAGCGGCTGCGCGATCCAACAGCCACGCTGCCCAAGTGCTTCGCCGATGACCTGGCGGCAGCGCGCGAGATCGCGGATACGGATGCCTCGTCGGGAGGCGGGCGGCCGCTCGATCAGGCCGAGCTCGACTAGTTGGTCAACCAGCTGCCGCGCCCGTGTACGGACAACGCGAGGCTCAAGCGCCAGCCCGATCTCGCCGTAGCTCGGACTGGTGCCAGATCGCTGGATCCGCTCGACAATATAGGCCAGCGCCTCAATCCGCCGCGGTGGCGCTGCAACAACCCCCGTCATGCTGCGGAACATAGAGGGAATTGGCCTTGGGCGCTAGAGTCGGGTGTGACATCGGCGCTTTGGCTGTGAGTTCTGCAAACGTGGATATTCGTCCGCGACGATGCGGCTTTTTGGACGTTTCGCGTCGCCCTCCCCTTCGCAACCCTCGGTGAATCACAAGCCACTGAATCGCTCAACTCAGTTTTCAATCGGGCTCTAAAGGACTGCAAACAAGGAGGGATCCCTGCTGATGCAGGGATCCCGAGGTCGGGGGTAGGTCAAGGCGAGTGGGCGCGACGCCCGCTCGCCTAAAAGGATCAGAAGGCAAACCCGGCACCGACTGCGCCACCGCCCTTACCGCGTGTATTCATCGTAGCGCCGACCTTGACCACGAACGTGCCATCGGCATTCGCCTTGGACACACCGACTGCGAAGGCCTCTTCGCCGCCCCAGGTGCTGATGCCGCCGCCGACCATGCCCATGCCGGGCCCGTACGCCTGTGGGATCGTCGCCAGCGCCATCGCCGCCGCCGTGCCACCGTTCGCATCGCGGCGCACTTGCTTCAGATCGAAACCAACTTGGTTGAGGCGTGTGTCGGTATAGGCGTTAGCCTGGGCCAGCGTCTGGTTGAGCCCGCTATTGAGCTGGCCGACATTCACCGCATCGCTCGCCGAAACGCCGGCTGCGACATTCGTGATTTGGCGATTGGCGGTCGCAGTGCCGACCGAGATGCTGTTCGCGCGGTCGGCGATCGAGCCGGCGCCGAGCGCGACACTGTTGGTTGCCGTCGCATTCGCTGCAGTGCCAAGCGCGACGGTATCGGCGCCCGAGGAAATCGCGCCGCTACCGCCTGCAACGGCGTTGCTGCCGCTTGCCACCGGCGCCGGGCCAGCCGCAGTGTTGTTGACCTGGAACATGCCAGCGGTGCCGTTCTGGAGATTGGTGATACTTGTCGTGTTGCTGGCGACCTGCTGCCCGACGGCGTTCAACTGCGCCCCAGTGACCGCGTCGGTCGAGGTCGCGTTGACCGCCCCCGCAGCCACGTTGGTGAGGCGCGTGCCGGTCGCGCCGGCCAGCGTGATCGTGTCGCGTGGCGTTCCGCTCGCGCCGTCATAAGTCACTGCGCGATCAGAGATCGTGTTGATTGTGTCGATCCGGTTGTTGACGTTGGCGATGCTGTTACCGAGCCCGGTTAGCGCGGTGCCGACATCATTGTAGGTAGCCGCAGCGGGCGCCCCGCCGGCCACAACGGTCGCCACCTGATAGGTCGGCGCGGTGATGGTGCCATCGGCGTTGGCCACCGATCCACCGCCGAGGCTGGCTGCAGTGCTGGCCGCGACATTGGCAATGGTCTGGTTAGTCGCAGCGAGCTGTGCCCCGTTGACTGCGTCGGTCGAGGTCGCGGTGACCGCGCCAGCCGCGACATTGGTGATCGTCGTGCCCGCGGCCCCACCGAGTGTGACCCTGTCCTTGGCGGCCGTGTCGTAGCTGACCGCCGTGCTGGCCACCTGGCCGACCGCACCACTGACGCCGGCGAGCGCATCGCCGACATTGTTGTAGGTGATTCCGTTGATGACATAGGCCGGCCCCGTCACGGCGCCGGTCGCGGCGTTGTAGGTCGCGCCGCCGCCGAGGCCGGCTACATAGGCCGTTCCGAGGGTGTTCGACACTCCGCGAAGCTGAGCCACGTTGACGGCGTCGGTATCTTCGCTGCCGGCACCGACGCCGGTGATCTGACGTGTGCCAGTGGCGGTGGTTAATCCGGTTAATGGATTGGTATAGACAAGGGTCACCCCCACCGCGACCTCGCCAACCGAGGTCTGCGCCGACGCGACACCGAACGCTGTGTAGCCTATGATGCCGCCGCGGGTGGCCGACGCGGCACCGCCCAGCGCAACGCTGTTCTCGGCCGTAGCGATCGCCCCGGTGCCGATCGCGACCGCCCCGAGGCTTGATGCCACGGCGCCGGTGCCGAGCGCGGTCGAGGCCACGGCGGTTGCCGCAGCGTTGTTGCCTACCGCTACAGCATACTGCGCGTTGGCGATCGAAGCCGTTCCAAGCGCCGTCGATCCGATTCCCCCAGCCGCTGCTTGGTTGCCATAAGCGGCGGCACTATCGCCCGAGGCGACCGTGTTATTGCCGACCGCCAGCGTATCGACGCCATTGGCAACTATGTTGTTGCCGAATCCGAGCGACTGATCACCGTCGAGCTGGTTGTTGTTGCCGATTGCGATAGCCTGCAAGCCGTTGAGCGTGTTGCCAGTGCCGATCGCGAGCGCGTTCACACCGTTTACCGCATTGACGTTGCCGATCGCGATTGCGCCCGCGCCGACGGCATTGTTGTTGCCGCCGATGCTGACCGACGAGTCCCCGGTGGCGAAGTTGGTGTCGCCGAGCGCCACCGCGCCCACTCCCGTCGCCTGGTTATCGCGGCCAAGTGCAACCGCACCGTTGCCAGTCGCAATATTCGGATCGCCGATCGACACCGCGCCATCCCCGGACGCGACGTTGGCGGAGCCGATCGCCACCGCCTTGCCGGTCATCGCAGCCGATCCGTCACCGATCGCGACCGAGCCAGCGCTCATCGCCAAGGTGTTGCGGCCCGCCGCGAGCGAGCCATCGGCGCCTGCCATTGCCGCCGGCCCGATTGCGGTGGAGTCGGTGCCCATGGCCTGCGAGTCCGCCATCGTCGAATTGGCGTTAAAATACATCTGGTCGGTTCCAGCAGTGCCTCCGATCGACGTCTCGATCGCGGATACCGCCCCCTGGACGTCGCCATACGTGGTGCCGCCATAAGTAATGCCGGCATTCACCTGCCCGGTTGCCGGATTGTAGCTCGACGTGCCACCCAGCGCCGCAGCGACGCTGCTGCCGAGTCCGTAAAGCTGCGCACCATTGATCGCGTCGCTGCTGGTCGTGCTCAGCGTGCCAGCTGCGATGTTGGTGATCCGCTGGGCGGTCCCGCCCCGCGCTGCGTTGAACGCCTGAAGGCCGCCATCATATTGCAGCGCGTCGGACTGCAATGCGGCGACATTGGTGTTGAGCGTCGAAACGGAACCGCCGAGGGTGGTGATGTTGGCGGTGTTGCCCGCCACGGCATCGTTGGTGGCAGAAAGCTGCGCGCCATTGACCGCCTCGGTGGAGGTGCTCGTCACGGTCCCAGCCGCAACGTTGGTCAGGACCGTGCCGTTTGCACCGCTGAGCACGAGCGTGCCTCTGGTGGCATCAGCGTAGCGCACGGCGAGCGGATCGGCGGTGCCATTGGCGATGTTGGTGGTGAGGTTGGTAATGTCAGCGGCATTGGCATCGACGCGGGTGTTGGTCGCGAACAGTTGCGTTCCGTTGACCGCGTCGGTCGATGTTGCGTTCAGCGCACCAGGGGCAACGTTGGTGATCGTACCCGGGCCAGCTCCGCGCGTCGCATCAAAGGCGTTGATCGCAGGGTTGTAGAGCAATGCGTCGGCTTGCAGGCCGGTCACCGCAGCACCAACATTGGTTATGTTGGTGGTGTTCGCCGTTACTGCACCGTTGATGGTGGCGAGCTGACCGCCGTTGACGGCATCGGTCGATCCGGCTGCAATCGTGCCATCTGCTACATTGGTGATGCGCGTCGCTACCCCGCCATGCGTAGCGCTGAAGGCGTTTGCGGCGGTATCGAAGACCAGCGTATCGATTGGGGTCAAGCCGAGTATCGCTTGCTTCAGCTGCGCGACGTTCACTGCGTCCGTATCGGCCGAACCGCCCGCAAGGCCGGTAAGGCGACGGCTGCCGATATTTACCTCTGCCGTCGCGGCTCCGCCGGTGAGGTAGGCACTATTGCCGAGCGTCGCGCCGCTTGCCACCGAGTTTTGGCCAAGAGCGACGCTGCCGGGCGCGCCTGCTGCAACAAAAGCGCCGGCGCCGATTGCCACCGCCCCGGTCGCGCCGACGGCGGTATTCGCACCGTTACCAAACGCGATCGCATCGAGTTCGGCGGCGCTGGCATAGGTACCGCCCGAGCCGAGCCCGGTGATCCGGCCACCACCCAGCGACAGGCCAGCGGGAGTCGTCAGCTGGAAGCCATCGGCCTGCTGAACGCACTGCCCCGGACCCGCTGCGGTGATCGCATTGCCGTTGATGTCGAGCGCGTTGAGCGTGATCGGCGCACCCGCAGCGGTGCTCGTCAAAGTGGGCGTGATGTTTAGGTTCAGCAGCCCGCCCGTCAGGGGATTCAGCAGCGTCTGCGCCGGCGTCAGTACGGGTACCAGAACGTCACCGATCAGATCGGTTACGACCGAGCGCGGCAGGCTAACGCCGGTGCAGGCGCCGACTACAGAGGTCTGTGCACTGGCCTGGCTACCGGCAAGCGAGGTGAAGGCCAATGCGGCACAGGATATAAGGCCACGAAGATGAACGGCGCGACGCGACTTGCGTTCGATAACTCCAGTGACGTGCCACGCGGCACTCTTCTTTAGCTTCGCATGAGTAGGATCCACGACCAAAGCGCGATCATCAAGTGTGAGTGGATTCTGCATCCTCGTACTGGCGTTCGACATCAGATCTCCTGCGCGATAGCTTTCTTCTGCAGGTGACTAGCTGTTCGATACCTAACAGATAGTAATGGTGCGCTACAATTCGCACTCCATAACGGTTGTTTAGCGACGGCTAATTATAGCCGATTTGACTTTTAATTACTGTACTGGAATGCCTCGCACCGAGAGAGCATCTGGACTGGGCGTCTGAAGTTCAGGCGGAATAGCAGCCGAACTGGGTGCAATCCGCACAGGTCATCATTGACGAGGATTACGGGATCAAGCCGCTGCCGAACACGGCGAGCGCGGCGGTGTTCTGCCCGAAGCTATATGCCCCGGCGCAACGCCGCCAAACATTCGGTACTGATTCTTGCTACGATGCCGCTTTCTTGGGAACGTCCGTCATCGGGACGTACGGCGCTACTTCGAATGACCGAGAATGGGCGTTAGCGGCCGATCAGCCAGGCCGAGAAACCCTCTGCCCCCCCCGCTGGACTCATTTTTCAGCTCGACTCCCAGGATCCCGATTAGGGCCTCTATGAGCCCGAGCGCCATCGCCGCCTCCTCGCGCTCGAGTTGGACGCCCTCAGCATGGAAGTCGTCCAGCTGACCCTTGATCCGCGCGGCCACAGCCGGCCGATCTCAACGATGTCGGGTTCACTCACGCTCTCGATCTCTCCTAAAAGGCGGATACCACATCCGCCGCGGTCACGCTTTTCTGCGGCTTACCGCACCACCGCTACCCTCATTTTACGCCACCGGTACCCGGCCGCTCCCGCCCAGAGGTGGACGTAGCGATGCCGATAATGATTTCATATAAACGGACGCTCGTGAAGCGAGGGCAGAATGTCGATCCAGATGGTGGATGCCGCCGACACCGCTGAGCGTGTCAGGTCGTGCACGCTCGCTGGAAGTGAGGGGTTAGGGGTAGACGGCTTCCAGATCATTCCGGAGAGAGTCAGCGCCGGCTTCGATAGCCGTGTTCCCGCGGTAACGGCCTAAGTTCTCTAAGTGGATGCTGATCTATGATGCGTATAATAAACCTTCTTTGCGCCGCCGCGCTGTTCGCGCCTGTGACGCCCATTGTCGCGGCTCAACGCGTGAAGTCCTCCCACCGAGGCCAACCGGCTAACTCAGCGGATCAGCAACGGGAATGCCGGCTGGAGGTCGACGGCAAGGTAAAGGTAGCGGGTCGCTGCTGGGTCTATCCGATGGGAACCGGCGACTACACACTGAACACCTGGGATCATGGTAAGCCGCATTATCCACACTTCGCGATGGTGTCATCGAACGGCGACGGCACAGCCAATGTGACTTGGAACGCTGATCCTACTGATGATCGCGCCTCTGATTCACTTGGCAAGGCTCGCAAACGGGGCGGGTGCTGGGTGAACGAGCGAGTTCGCGTCTGCGCTCGATAAAGGCTGGCATTCCTGGAAATGGATCCTTTTTGGGACGGCAGCTATCACCACCAGCCTTCCCGAAAGCAGGCAGGCCGCTTCCCACCAAAGCCAGATGTTCCGACTGGGCGGAGATACCCGCATCATACCCGCGCTAGAAGATAGCTAGATCACCTATCCTGAGCATTGTACAAGAGGGCATGGGTCAGCAACCAAAGAGCGACTTTCCAGGTGGATCTCGCGGCCGCGTTACTCGCGCCGGCGCGGCAGTTCGTGGCGGAACAGCTACCGCAGAAGATCTCTCGACGATTGAAATTTGGCGTGCCGCGCACCGTCACGTGCTCAATACATTTCAGGGAATTTTACGAAACCGCACACGCGGCACAGAGGTAGTCGTCGCGCAGCGGCACAAGCGCCGAAATACCATCTTCGACAAGCTCAACAGGTTTCCGGGCATGGAACTTGCTCGAATGGATGATGTCGCGGGCTGCCGACTCATTTTCCCTTCAACCGCTGAGTTGTACGAGTTTCGCGGCCATATCCACAAGGCAAACTTTAACCATACGTTGAAGAACCAACTCGATAAGTATGATTATCTAAAAGCGCCAAAGGCGACGGGATACCGTGGCGTTCATGACGTCTACGCATATGATGCCCATTCGGAGCACGGCAGGCCGTACAAAGGACTTCTTATTGAACTTCAGTACCGCACTTTTTATCAGCATGCATGGGCGACGGCTGTCGAAGTGGTTGGCCTTATTACTAGAAGTCAGCCGAAGTTTCAGCAAGGTGATCACCGCTATGAGCATGCGCTGTCTCTCGCGAGCGAGATCATTGCACGAACGTGCGAGGCATCCTTCTCCAGTCACCCTACGCTGACAAGCGAGCAGCTTGTCGAGCAATTCGTTGAGATAGATGGCGAGATCGGCATGATGGCCATGCTCCGAGCCTTGAATTCAGCTGACAGTGAGGTTTCCGAGAAGAAGAACGTGATTCTCATATTCGGAGGCGAGTCCCTAGAAACTCGGACCTTTAGAGACGCCACAGATGCTCTTCGCGAGCTGTTTCGCTTGGAAAAAGAGCATCCAGGTCAAGACATTGTCCTTGTCCGAGCAGACAGCGCGGAAGAGGTGCGCATTGCGTTCAGAAATTATTTTACGGACGCCGGCGAATTCGTACGCTTGATCGATGAAGGCTGCCAGCAGCTCGTCCCTGGTAAAACACGGGTGCGTAATCGCCGACGCAGAGCTTAGGAGCTAGCAGAGGCGGAGACACCCTCCGCCCTGCCCGGCTGACGCCTCAGCGTCAAAGGACGCCGGCGCGCTTAGGATACCCGCGCGCTACCCCCATTCAACGTCCGACTTTGGTGGTAAGCGGAAGGTCCGCTTCTAGCGGCCAGACAGCGCAAGCGGACTGGAAAATCTAGCACGCCTAGCTCGATGCTTTCTCGAGAAACTGAAGGATGTCAGACGCTGCACGAGTTGCAGCTTTCGCCGACGTATCTCCCAACGAGCTTCTGGTAAGGTCATGTTGCCTGTGCAGATAAGCCGCATGGCGTTTCGGAGCCTGTGCGATAGCGTCCATCAAATCTTCAGGACGCTCAACAACGTCCCCGAGATGCCAGAATTTGAAATACGGGTCGTTAGGCCAATCAACCTTGTTGGGATTGAGAAACACGCACGGCCGCGGTTCGGCAAGAAACTCGTAGACTTGGCTGCTCACGTCGCCGACATAGATCGCCGCGGCAGTCGTGTAGGTGTTATCGACCGACCGATCGGACTCCGGATCAATCAGGATTTGGGGCGTGCTGCGCGATCGCCATTGCTCCCGGCGGCGTTCGGAGCGCCGACGGAACATCTTCACATGCGGCGCGACAACGAGGTTGTAGTCGTCCTGCTCCGCAAACGCACGCAGCATCGGTTCGATAAAGCGGTCCCAGCTTTGCAGGCCACGCACTTTATGCGGATTGTAGAGCACGATGGGTCGGTCGTTGGCGAACAACGGCACGTCGGCGTCGACGAGACGGCGGCTGGTGTCGAGCTTGGGGTAGCCCGGAGCGGTGATATGGCCCGGCTTGGCGATGCCCATGTCGAGGAAGCGCTGCTTCATCTTCTCGCCTTGGACGATGATGAGATCGAATCGCGCCCTTCGCGGCATCGACGGGACGTGACGATCGCCAGCACCATGAACGATCAAAATGCGGGCGGGGCGCTCAGCCGCTGGTCTACCGCCGAAAAGAATCTCCGTGGTATCTTCAAGCGAGACCACCGCATCGTACCGCGCTAGTTGAGCCTCGTTGGTTCGAAGGACCGCTTCTTTGTCCAAGCCAAACACACGCAGGGTCTGCACCGCCTTAGTTTTGGTACTCCTCGCAAGGCGTACATAATCCACAGCGGGCGCCCCGTAGGCTCGCCTGATGCGCTCAAGGTGGTGGGGCACATCTGGATCATTGTAGTAAAAGGTGACGTTCACACCGGGTATTTGCAGCAGCTCGAGAGCGACGGCAGCCCCATGATAAACCTGATAAGCTTCTGCAATGAAGAGGAATGCGATGTTCATCGGGGCGATATAGGGTGCGATGAGGCCGCGAAAAGCGGCGGCGACCACTAGTCATAAGCATTGCAAAAAAGCGACGCGGCGTTCTGAATGAGCGGCTCGTATGGGGTGTTCGTAGCGGTGCCAGGTTCGTCTGCTTGTGGGCGAAAGCGGTCATCCGAACCGGTCCGGGTGCGAACGTCCGCTGTTGGTGGTTAGCGGAACGGCAGCTTTGCGGTGAGCGAGTGTGATTAGCGGCGGTCAGGTGGACCGAACTCTAAAAGGCGAGCGCGTATCATCGGCCTGCCTGTAGCGCCGTTTGGAATAACCTCGCCTGCCAGACGCACGACGACTTGGACGTTGCCGGACCCATCCTCACGCGCTGACTGCACGATGCGATCATAAGCCCGATCGACGCTATCATTGCCCGTGGCAAACCCGACGCCGGGGCATCCGCGCCCGGACACCGAAGCTCCGCATTCGATGCAGCCGTCTTTGGCCTTGTGCGCGAAGAGGACAACGGCCCCTTCGACGTTATCGCCAACAACTACAGTCCAGCACCTATCAGCAGCGAGTTCGACCGGCTTGGAAGCGCAGGACGCCAGGGCGACAAAGTATAACAGCGAGGAACGGTAGGAAGGCATTTCGCGATGGTCACACAACTGCCCGATGTCCGCTAGTGGGCGACTGCCGACCGGCCGCTTCGGGGTCGGCTTTTACCGTAGCGGATATCGCAACCTAGTGGTTAGCGGACATTCCGCCGGTGAGGTAAGAACGGTCCATGGTCGACCGCACGATGCTCCAATTCGATTATGATGAGGCCCATGGTCACGTGGCCACTGCGGTACTGGGCCGGCGCGACGGCGCGGCTGGCTGGCAGGGCGTCGCCATTGTGATTGAGGGCCGCGCCCTCATGCTGCGAGTCGATCCCGACACCGACGAGATTGCTGTGGAGCTTGAGGCGGCGCCCGAGATGAACAGCGATTGGTTTGCCGTCGCTGAACTATCCGACTTCGTTGGATCAGAGTTGGGGTGGTGCTGGGTGGGTCGAAACTACCTAGGCTACCTCGATATGTTCACCCTGTCGTTCTCCGGTCTTGAGCCGCAGGTGTGCTTCACAGGCGAGGGAGCGACCATCAGCATACGGCGCGTCCTGCCGGTCACGTAAACGTCGGATGT
>NZ_JALNUP010000047.1 GCF_026540855.1 Sphingomonas sp. GC_Shp_5 | reverse complement strand
TGCGGCGCCGCAGCCCGAGGTCGAGCCGTTCGACCTGTCGGCCGCGGACGAGATCCAGCCCAATGCCGGTCATGGCGCCGCCGCCGACGACGAATTGGTGCTCGGTGCCGAGACGATGGTGCCGCAGCAGCCCAAGCCGTTTGCCAGCGCCGGCCAGCCCGCGGCAGCAGCACGGCCGGTGCCGACCCCCGCGGCCGACGAGGGTGGCGCGCGGCGCCGCTGGCTTGCGCCGGGCAACGAGGCCCCCGCGGCCGAGCCGGTGGCGCAGCCACGCGTCAAGCTCGGTGGCACGCTGTTCGAGCGGATGTCCAACGCCGCCCGCGGCGCGGCGCGCGAGGACGGCGAGGGCGACGGCAAGGAGCCGCTCGACATCCCGCGCTTCCTGCATCGCCAGAACAACCAGTAAGCACCAGCCCGTCGCCCCGGCCCTTGTGGCCGGGGCGAGGTCGGTTCGGCCCGGAGTGTGCCGGCGGCGGCATGTTCGTCGTTGCCGCGCCTCCATTCACCGCGTGATCGCCGGCCGGACATTGCCGGTTCAGGCGGGCTCGTTTCTATGTCGCCGGTCCCCATGCGCTTCTTGATCCCGGTCTTTCTCGCCCTCGCTCCGGCGCCACTCCTCGCCCAGGCGATGGTGCAGCCGCTGCCCGGCACCACCGATGCCGACCGGCTGGCCGAGCAGATGCGCGCGCTGGCGGTGAACCCGCGCGACGTGAACGCGCTGATCTCGGCGGGCGAGCTGTCGCTGGGGCTGGGCGATCTGAGCGGCGCGGCATCGCTATTCGCGCGGGCGGAGAAGGTGTCGCCGGGCAATGCGGGGATCAAGGCGGGGCAGGGATCGATCCTGGTGCGCTCCGAGCGCCCCGGCGAGGCGCTGCGCTATTTCGCTCAGGCCGAGGCCGCGGGGCTGGCGCCGAGCGCCTTTGCCGCCGACCGCGGCCTCGCCTATGACCTGATCGGCGAGCAGGAGCGCGCCCAGCGCGACTACCGACTGGCGCTGAAGGCCGGGCCGGATGCCGAGATCACGAAGCGCTACGCGCTGTCGCTCGGCATCTCGGGCAAGCGCGATGCGGCGCTGGAACAGCTCGACCCGTTGTTGCGCGGCAGCGATCGCAGCGCCTGGCGGATCCGCGCCTTCGTGCTGGCGATGGGCGGCGATACGGCGGGTGCGGAGAAGATCGCCACCACCATGCTGCCGCCGGGCATGGCCGGGGGGCTGCAGCCGTTCTTCCAACGGCTGCCGTCGCTGCCCGCGACCGACCGTGCCTTTGCGGTGCATTTCGGCGAGGTCCATTCCACCCCGGAGCGGCTCGCCGACGCGCGGCTGGTGCCGCCGCTGGCTGCGCTCGCGCCGGAGCCGCAGCCGGTCTTGCTCGCCGCCACCACCGCCGTGGCCCCCGCGACAGGCAAGAAGGACCGTCGTGGCCGCGCCCGGCCCGGCCGGACGGCGCTCGCCGCGACGACTCCGGCCCAGACGACGCCCGTGCAGACGGCGCCCACGCAGTCGGTTGCGACCCCGCCGCCGGTGCTGGCGCAGGTGCAGCCGTTGCCGGCGCCCGCTGCCGTTCGCGAGACCCGGCCCGCGGCGAGCGCCAGCGCGCCGCTGATGGTCCAGCCGCTGCCGCCACAGATGGCGGCGACGACGACCACGACGGTGACGACCACATCACCATCAACGACGACACAAGCGCGGGTGCCGACGCCGAGCCCGCAGGTCGCGATGGTGGCGAGCAGCCAGCCGACGCCGGCGGTGACCTTCAGCCGGCCGCCCGCGGTTGCGGCCGTGCAGCCGAGTGCCGTGCCGACGCGGCCAGCGGTGGTGGCAAGCCAGAACGGTGGGATCGCGGGGTCGTCGCCGAGCACCGCCGCCACGGTCGTGCCGGCGCCGACGGTGGCGGCCAACACGCCGGCGGCCGCGCCGGCATCGGTGATGGCATCGACGCCGGCTGCCCTGCCGCCGGTTGCGACCGACACCACGCCGTCGCCGGCCGAGCATGCGGCCGCGGTGCGCGACACCGAGAATCTGGTGCTGGCGCGGATCATCGCCGGGCTGTCGATCCCGGCATCCGAGCTCGGCGTCGGCGAGCCGGTGAGGGCGGCGGCCCCGGCACCGGCGCCGACGGACGATGCCGCGCGGGTGCTCGCCGAGGCCAAGGCCAAGGAAGCGCGCGATGCGCTCGCCGAAAAGGCGCTTGCCGCCAAGAACGCCGCGGCGAAGCGTGCGGCCGACCGCAAGTCGGTGGCGGACAAGAAGGCGCTGGCGGCCAAGAAGGAAGCCGACGAGGAAAAGGCGGCGGCCGCCAAGGAAGAAGCCGAGGAGCGCAAGCTTGCGCGCGCCAACCCCGAGCGGATCTGGGTGCAGGTCGCCGGCGGCGCCTATGAAGGCGATCTGCCCAAGGCATGGGCCTCGGTAAAGGCCAAGGCGCCGACGGCCTTTGCCGGTCGCCAGGGCTGGACGACGCCGCTGCGCGCGACCAATCGCGTGCTCGCGGGTCCGTTCAAGACCGATGCCGAGGCGCGCGCCTTCGTCAACCAGCTGACCAAGGCGGGAGTGTCGTCCTTCTCCTTCACCAGCGACGCCGGCCAGCCGGTCAAGCGATTGCCCGCCAAATGAGCGCTGCTGCGCCCTGGGCTTCGGACCCGGCGCGCAGCAGAGGTCGCCTCCACGAAGAACAGAACGGGTCCACGCGGGGGCCGCGCGACGCCTTCCAGCGCGATCGCGACCGGATCATCCACTCGATCAGCTTCCGCCGGCTGCGTCACAAGACGCAGGTGTTCATGGCGCCGGACGGCGACCATTTCCGCGTGCGGCTGACCCATAGCCTCGAGGTGGCGCAGATCGGCCGGACGATCGCGCGGGTGCTGGGGCTCAACGAGGATCTCACCGAGGCGCTGTGCCTGGCGCACGACATCGGCCACCCGCCGTTCGGCCATGCCGGCGAGGATGCGCTGAAGGCGGCGCTCGCGGGCGCCGGCGGGTTCGACCACAATGGCCATACGCTGCGTACGCTGATGGAGATCGAGCGACCATATCCGCTGTGGAACGGGCTCAATCTCAGCTGGGAAACGCTCGAAGGCCTCGCCAAGCATAACGGCCCGGTGCGCCATCCCGGCTGGGCGCTGGCGGCGGCGGATGCGGCGCTGCCGCTCGATCTGCTCGGCCATTCGAGCCTGGAGGCGCAGGTCGCCGCGATCGCCGACGACATCGCCTACGACAATCACGACATTGACGACGGGCTGCGGGCGGGGCTGCTGACGCTCGAACAATTGCTCAGCGTGCCGATCGTCGCCGCCGGCTGGGATGTGGCCCGCGCGCGGTTTCCCGATGTCGCTCCCAAGCGGCTGGCGAGCGAGCTGGTGCGCAGCCAGATCGGGGTGATGGTCAACGACCTGATCGGGGAAACGCAGCGGCGGGTGGCCGCGGCGGGCGTGACCAGCGCCGAGGACGTGCGCGCGGCGGGCCATGCGCTGTGCGGCTTCTCGCCGGCGATGCGCGAGCAGGAGCGCGACCTCAAGCGCTTCATGTATGCCAATCTCTACCACCACCCGCGCCAGCTCGCCGCGGCAGATGCGGCGCATGGCATCGTCACTGGGCTGTTCGCGGCCTATGGCGCGGACCCGGGTGCGATGACCGGCGACTGGTGCGACGAGGTACCCCGCGACGAGCCCGGGCGAAGCCGCCATATCGCCGACTTCATCGCCGGGATGACCGACAGGTTCGCGGTGGCGCGCTATCGCGAGCTGGTGGGTCCGATCGATCTGCCCGAGGGGTTCTGAGGCCGCAGGACGGTGCGTTCTACCCCCGTCCGTTCGCCCTGAGCTTGTCGAAGGGCATGTGTCCGACGGTGCTTCGACAGGCTCAGCACGAACGGGGTGAGATGTGGGCGGGATCCGATTCGCCCCGGCGCTTGGCGGCGGGCGGGAGTCTCACCGTGCTTCGACAATTTCGACGCGAACGAGGTGAGGTGGTGGAGCTCACGAGCGACAGCACGGCTTTTGCACCCTGCCGCCCCTTGGGCTAGGGCCGCCCGATGACGCTTTATACCCGCTTCGCCGCGCATCTGGATGCGGCGCTCGACGCCTTGGTCGCTGCCGGTTCGCTCCCCGAGGGGCTGGACCGCAAGAACGTGACGGTGGAGCCGCCGCGCGATACCAGCCATGGCGATCTTGCCACCAATGCCGCGATGGTGCTCGCCAAGCCGGCCGGGACCAACCCGCGCGCGCTGGCCGAGGCGCTGTCGGCCGAATTGCGCAAGCTCGACGAGGTCGCCGAGGTCAGCGTCGCCGGGCCGGGGTTCATCAACCTGCGCCTCACCGACGACGCGTGGCGCGCAGAGTTGACCGCGATCGAGGCGGCGGGCGCCGATTACGGCCGCTCGACACAGGGCGCGGGGGTGACCGTCAACATCGAATATGTCTCCGCCAACCCGACCGGGCCGATGCACATGGGCCATTGCCGCGGCGCGGTGGTGGGCGATGCGCTGGCGAGCCTGCTCGAATTCGCCGGCCACACCGTGATCCGCGAATATTATGTCAACGATGCCGGCGGCCAGGTCGACGTGCTCGCGCGCTCGGTGCACCTGCGCTACCGCGAGGCGCTCGGCGAGACGATCGCGATCCCCGAGGGGCTGTATCCGGGCGACTATCTGGTGCCGGTGGGGCAGGCCCTCGCCGCTGAATTTGGGGATCGCTACGTCGACGCGCCCGAGGCCGAATGGCTGGCGCTGTTCCGCACCCGCGCCGTGGCGGCGATGATGGTGATGATCCGCAGTGATCTCGCGCTGCTCGGCATCCATCACGATCTGTTCTCGTCCGAGGCCGAGCTGCAGGCCGAGGGCAAGCCCGAGGCGGCGGAGGCCGAGCTGCGCGCGCGCGGGCTGATCTATGACGGCGTGCTCGAGGCGCCAAAGGGCGAGACGCCCGACGACTGGGAGCCGGTGGAGCTGCCGCTATTCCGCTCCACCGCGTTCGGCGACGACCAGGACCGGCCGATCAAGAAGTCGAACGGCCAGTGGACCTATTTCGGCGCCGATCTCGCTTATCATTTCCAGAAGAGCCAGACCGCCGACCAGCTGATCGACATCTGGGGCGCCGACCATGCCGGCACCGTCAAGCGGATCGTCGCCGCGGTGGCGGCGCTGACCGGCGGCAAGACCCGGTTCGACGTCAAGCTCGTCCAGATGGTGCGGCTGCTGCGCGGCGGCGAGCCGGTCAAGATGTCCAAGCGCGCGGGCAATTTCGTGACGCTCGCCGATGTCGTCCGCGAGGTCGGCAAGGACGTGGTGCGCTTCACCATGCTCACCCGCCGCTCGGATGCGCAGATGGACTTCGATTTCGCCAAGGTGGTGGAGGCCTCGAAGGACAATCCGGTGTTCTACGTGCAATATGCGCATGCGCGGGTAGCCTCGCTGCACCGGCGCACCGCCGAGGCGGGGATCGCGGCGGGGGCGGCCGACCTGTCCCGCCTTGATACGGAAGAGCTCGCGCTGGTGAAGCTCGCGGCGCAATTTCCGCGGGTGGTCGAGACCGCCGCGACGGCGAGCGAGCCGCACCGGATTGCGTTTTATCTCTACGACTTGGCTGCCGCCTTCCATGCCTTGTGGAACGTCGGCAACGACCGCCCGGACCGGCGCTTCCTGGTGGTCGACGATGCCGAGGCGACTCGCGCACGTCTGTTCTTGGCGTCGGCCGTTGCGCAGATTATTCATAACGGGCTCGCTATCATGGGCGTGGTAGCGGTGTCGGAGATGAAGTGATGGCCGAGGGACTGGATCTGCGCGAAGAGGACCGGCTGCCCTGGCTCGAGACCGTCGAGCCGGACGAGGACGAAGGCCCGCCGATTGGCAAGGTGATCGCGCTGGTCGTGGTCGGCCTCGCCGTGCTCGCCGCAATCGTGTTCGGCATCTACAAGCTGCAGACCCACAAGGTTGCGGACGGTGAGATCATCGCCGCGCAGGACGGCGACTATAAGGTCAAGCCCGACGATCCCGGCGGCCTCAAGGTGAAGGGCGAAGGCGACGCCGCGATCGCGACCAGCGCCGGCAAGGCGGGCAATGGCGCGATCGATCTCAACGCGGTGCCCGAGAAGCCGGTCGACGGCCACCGGGTGACGCCAGGTGCCAAGCCGGCGGGCACGGGAGGCAGCAACGCGGTTGCCCAGGTGCCCGCATCGGGCGGTCGCCTGGTCGCCACCGCACCGGTGGCGGTGGCGCACAACCGCGCCGCCACGGTCGCGGGTGGCGGCGCGCTGGTCCAGCTCGGCGCCTATCCGAGCGAGACGGTCGCCAATGCGGCCTGGAACGGCTTCGCCAAGCGCTTCAGCTATCTCGCGCCGCTCGGCAAATCGGTCCAGCCGGTCGCGACCGGCGGGCGGACGCTGTATCGCCTGCGGGTCAATGCCGGCAGCGCCAACCAGGCTGCCGATATCTGCGGGCGGCTGCGGGTGGCGGGCGAAAGCTGCTTCGTCGCGAGCTGAACCGCGCCATTGGGCGGCGTAGCGAGCATCAGGATAGAGGATGTTTGGCCGCGCCGCCCGACTAGGCTAGGCCAGGCGGCATGAAGCCAGTCATCTTCGGCCTCTCGGGCCTTGCGCTTACGCCAGCGGAACGCGCCTTCTTCGCCGCGGTGGAGCCTGCGGGCTACATCCTGTTCAAGCGCAACATCCAGGATCGCGGCCAGGTCAGGGCGCTAACCGATTCGCTGCGCGCGCTGAGCGGGCGTGACGAGCTGCCGATCCTGATCGACCAGGAAGGCGGCCGGGTGGCGCGGATGGGGCCGCCGGCATGGCCAGCGTTCCCGGCAGGGCCGGCGTTCGACGAACTCTACAAGCAGGCGCCGATGTCGGCGATCCAGGCGATGCGCGCCAATGGCCAGGCGCTGGGGCTGATGCTGAGCGAGGTCGGCATCACCGTGAATTGCGCGCCGCTGCTCGACGTCGTCCAACCCGACACCACCGAGGCGGTCGCCTGCCGCGCCTATGGCAGCGAGCCGATGCAGGTCGCGGCGCTGGGGCGGGCGATGCTCGAAGGGCTGGCGGCGGGCGGCGTGATCGGCGTCGTCAAGCACATGCCCGGGCATGGCCGCTCGCAGCTCGACAGCCATTACGACCTGCCGACCGTCACCGCGGCTGCCGCCGACCTCGAGGTGGATGTCGAACCGTTCCGCACCCTTGCCCACGCGTCGATGGGGATGACCTCGCACATCGTGTTCCAGGCCTGGGACGCCGAGCGGCCGGCGACGCTGTCGCCGATCGTCATCGAGCAGGTGATTCGCGGCCAGATCGGCTTCGACGGGCTGCTGATGACCGACGACATCGACATGAAGGCGCTGAGCGGGACCGCGGGGGACAAGGCCGCCGCGGCGATCGCCGCCGGCTGCGACCTGGTGCTCGACTGCTGGGCGCGGATGGACGAGATGGTCGAGATCGCCGGCCGACTGGGCGAGATCAGCGCTGCGGCGCGCGCGCGGCTGGAGCGGGCAATGGCCGGCCGCGGGGCGCCGCACGGTGAGTTCGACGGGCTGATCGCGCGGCGGGATCAAATCCTGCTGCTGGCGTGAACCCGCATAAGTAAAGAGGGATGGTGGTGGCGGGCGGCAAGCGATGCCGTTGCCCATCATCGGCTGATCGCCCTACACACGCCGTATGGCCAGTGACGCCGACACGCTGACGCTCGACATCGAGGGATGGGAAGGGCCGCTCGACCTGCTGCTTGCGCTGGCGCGATCGCAGAAGGTGGATTTGCGCGCGATCTCGATCCTGGCGCTGGTGGAGCAATATCTCGGCTTCATCGAGCGGGCGCAGGCGCTGCGGCTGGAGATCGCCGCCGATTATCTGGTGATGGCGGCGTGGCTGGCCTATCTCAAATCGGCGCTGTTGCTGCCGCGTGATCCCGAGCAGGAGCCGAGCCCCGAGGAGCTGGCGCTGCGCCTGCAACTGCGGCTCGAGCGGCTCGGCGCGATGCGCGAGGCCGGCGCGCGGCTGATGGCGCGCGACCGGCTGGGGCGCGACGTGTTCGTGCGCGATGCGCCTCGGGGGTTGCGGACGGTGCGCAAGGCACAGTGGCAGGCGGAGATCTATGATCTGATCGCCGCCTACGGCCGGATCAGCGCGCGGACGAGGCCGGTGATGCATGTCGTTGCCGATCGCGAAGTGGTGACGCTGGAGGCGGCGTTGGAGCGGATCTCGGCGCTGATCGGTGCGCGGATCGACTGGAGCACGATCGAGAGCTTCTTGCCGGACGGATCGGACCGGTTGCGCAAATCGGCGCTGGCCTCATCGTTCCTGGCGGCGCTGGAGCTCGCGAAGCAGGGCCGGGTGGAATTGCGCCAGCAATCGCCGTTCGCGCCGCTGTATGTGCGAGCGTTGCGGTGACGCCACCCGACGAGTTCGTCCGCGCGGTGGAGGCGGTGCTGTTCGCGGCCGCCGAGCCGCTGACGGTGGAAGCGATCCGCGCGCATGCCGGCGAGGGCGACGTGCGCGCGGCCTTGGCGCGGCTGACCGGCGATTATGCCGGACGCGGCATCGGCATCGTCCGCCGTGGCGACCGCTGGCATTTCGAGACGGCGGCGAACATGGCGCACCTGCTGCGCCGTGATCGCGAGGAACCGCGCAAGCTCAGCCGCGCCGGGATCGAGACGCTGGCGATCATCGCCTATCACGAGCCTGTCACCCGCGCCGAGATCGAGGCGATCCGCGGGGTGCAGATCAGCAAGGGCACGCTCGACGTGCTGATGGAGGCCGGCTGGGTGCGCCCCGCCGGCCGCCGCGAGGTGCCCGGACGGCCGCTGATGTTCGCGACCACGCCCGGGTTCCTTGCCCATTTCGGGCTGGAAAGCCGGCGCGATCTGCCCGGGATCGCCGACCTCAAGGCTGCCGGGCTGCTCGACCCGGTGGATCTGGCGATGATGGAGGCGGACACGGCTTTGGAGGTGGCCAAGGCGGCCGAAACGGACTAGATAGACATTCGTTTCAGGAGACATGCCATGGGCAGCTTCAGCCCGATTCACCTTCTCGTGCTTGCCGTCGTGGCCATCTTGTTGCTTGGCGGCGGTCGTTTCTCGAACCTGATGGGCGATGTCGCCAAGGGTGTGAAGAACTTCAAGAAGGGCATGGCCGAGGAAGACGCCGAGGATCGCAAGCCATCGGCGCGCATCGAGGCGCAGAAGTCCGCCGAGCCTGCGTTCGACCGTGATGGCGAGCGCGTGCGCGACGACCGCTAAGTCCCTTCTGCTCCGACGCTAGGCGCTCATGTTCGGTATCGATTCGTCCGAATTCCTCGTGGTGGCGCTCGTCGCGCTGGTCGTGATCGGACCCAAGGACCTGCCCAAGGCGATGCGGGTCGTCGGCTATTGGGTCGGCAAGGCGCGCGGCGTCGCGCGCCAGTTTCGCGAAGGCTTCGACAACATGGTGCGCGAGGCTGAACTCGAAGAGATGGAAAAGCGCTGGGCGGCAGAGAATGAGCGGATCATGCGCGAGCATGCGGCGCCTGCAGCCGACGTCGCAGTGCCAGCGGACGGCGAGCCTGCCGTGGGCGAGACCCCGGTGCTGGCCGATCAGCATGCCGGTCACGAAACCGATCATCGGGCCGATCAGGCCGACCAGCATGCCGATCAGCCGATCATGGTCGAGAAGCCGGTGGTGACCGCCGCGCCGGCCGATCATGCTGCGCCCAAGCCTGAAGGGGCGCCCTCATGAGCGACGACGCCGAGATCGACGCCAGCCGTGCGCCGTTGCTCGAACATCTGGTCGAGCTACGCCGGCGGCTGCTCTATTGCATCGTGTCGGTCGTCGTCTGCTTCGGCGTGGCGATGTATTTCGTCGAGCCGATCTTCGCTTTCCTGCTGAGGCCGCTGTCCAACGCCGGGCAGAAGGAAGTGATCTTCACCACCGTCTATGGCGGTTTCTTCACCGAGGTGAAGCTCGCGTTCTTCGCAGCGATGATGCTGAGCTTCCCGGTGATCGCCAACCAATTGTGGCGGTTCATCGCGCCAGGGCTCTACCGCAAGGAAAAGCGGGCGCTGCTGCCGTTCCTGCTCGCGACACCGGTGCTGTTCATCGCCGGCGCATCGATGGCCTATTTCGTCGCGGTGCCGATGGCGCTGCACTTCCTGCTTGGTTATTCGGGCATGGTCGGCGGCGTGAAGCGCCAGGCGCTGCCTGACATTGCCGAATATCTGCGCTTCATCATGCAATTCCTGTTTGGCTTCGGCATCGCCTTCCTGCTGCCGGTGTTGCTGATGCTGCTCGAGCGGGCCGGGATCGTCACCCGCCAGCAGCTGATCGGCGCGCGCCGCTACTCGATCGTTGCCGCCTTCGCGATCTCGGCGGTACTGACGCCGCCCGACGTCGGCTCGCAGCTGCTGCTCGCGATCCCGCTGTGCATCCTCTACGAGGCCGCGCTGATCGGGATCTGGTTCACCGAGCGCAAGCGCGCCCGGGAAGCCGCGCTGGTCGAGACCGCCGACGTCTGACGCCGGCGCGCGATTGGCGGGCAGGCGCTGCCGGCTGGCCAGGCCATCGGGCACAAAAAAGCCCTCGCTTCCGGTGGAAGCGAGGGCTTTTTCGTTCAGCCGGGTAACAGCTTACTTGGCGCCTTCAGCCGCACCAGCGACCGCGTCGCCTGCCGAGCTGACGTCGCGGCCTGCACCCTTGACGGTGTTGCACGCGCTGACCATGAGCGCGCCGGCGACCAGTGCCAGACCAACAAATTTACGCATGAGATTCCTCCTGAACGAGCATGAATGCCGTCAATGGGAATGATCGGGGCAGCGATTTCGTTCCGGCCGCGCAACCGGTTTTTGCCGCATCGCACCGTAAGTTGCGGGGAGAGTAAACGCGGAGGAATGATTAAGGCCCGGAAGCCTGTCTCTTATACACATCT
>NZ_JALNUP010000046.1 GCF_026540855.1 Sphingomonas sp. GC_Shp_5 | reverse complement strand
TTCCTGCTCCACCACCGAGATCAGGCTGATCGGCACGTCGAAGAGGGACGCGGCGAGTTCAACAATGTGCCCGAACTCAGGTTCCAAGGGGGTACGTGACAACCCATACTCTTCGATCGCGGCGATCCGTGAGGCCTCCGCCCGAAGGCTGTCGTGGTCAGGCGTACGGTGCATAGCAAAATTTCCGGGCAGATGTTCACTTGAGTTTACCACACCCAACGTTCACAAGGAGTTAGCGGAACGATAAGGATCTGGACCGCTTCCCGGCGCTATGACCCTCGACAAACACAAAGCGCTTGACTGCTGCGCAGCTCGCCACGAAAAGCACCCCTGCTCCCAAGCAAGAGAGCGACACCCACCAGCCGCAATTAATCCGGCCCCGCTATCACTGGGTGACATTCCCATAGGTTGGTTTGTCACCGTCATTTACAGCGCTCACGTTACGCAGCCTCCCGGAGTTGTTGAGCAGCGGCCAGGATGCGGGCAGCGCGCTCTCCGACAGGCCAGGCGAGTAGCCCTTCTTCAAACTCGCTGGCGCGATTACCCAAAGCGGCTTCGCCGAACATACCTGCCGTACCCGCCAGTTTATGGAGTAGCTCGGATGCCGATTCCAGTTCGTCCTCTGCAAAGGTGCCGCGCCAGATTAGCGCTTCGACATGCTCCAGAGTGCGGGCCCGGTGCGCGGCATATTTGGCTTGCGCCGCAGCACTCGGGCGGAAGCTGGTCTTGCGCGCGGGAGGGTGAGAAGTGGCCAAGTCCGCGGGCACCGCAGCTTGTGTGTCAGCCAATCGCGCCCACCGGTCAACGGCAAGCAGCAACGCCTCCATCGACACCGGTTTGGCGACGTGGTCGTCCATCCCTGCGGCGCGACATGCCTCTAGGTCAGACGCGAAGGCGTTCGCAGTGAGTGCTATGATCGGGAGCCTCCGGTCACCGGTCTGTTCAGATCCGCGAATGGCTTGGGTTGCGGCAAGCCCGTCCATCACCGGCATCTGCATGTCCATGAAGATCAGATCGAACGGGGTGCCGTTTGCAACGCTCTGGCGCACCTCGTCGACTGCTTGTTGTCCATCGGCAACAACGGTGACGTCATGGCCGCCTTGAGCGAGCATCGCGCGGACCAGCAGTTGGTTGACCTCATGATCCTCAGCCAAAAGCACACGAGCCGCACGTTGTGAAAGTCGCGTAGCTCCTGTGATTACCGGCTTGTCGGAGACTGCCACCATCTCCCCGGCTACGGCAGGGAGCTGCAGCGTTACTGTGGTTCCCTGCCCCGGCCGGCTATTCAGATCGATGCGACCGCCCATCAGGCGGGCAAGACGATTACTGATCGCAAGGCCCAGGCCGGTACCACCATAGCGGCGCGTGATTGAATGATCAGCCTGAACGAACTCTTCGAAAATCGAACCCTGCCGTTCGGGTGCGATGCCGATGCCAGTGTCGCTGACCGCAATCACTAGCTGCTGCTCGCCCCCGATCTCGGCCACACGCGCGCCAAGCGCTACCTCGCCATGCTCTGTGAACTTGACGGCATTACCGAGCAGGTTGAGCACGATCTGACGGACACGCAAGGCGTCACCGAGCACAACTCGAGGCACGTCATCCGCGATTCTCACCGCAAGGCCGAGACGTTTCTGCGCCGCGCTAGCCCCGAGCAACTTGCCACAGCTGCGCAAGGCATGGTGGAGGTCAAACGGTTCGCTGACAACATCAAGTTGTCCGGCTTCGATCTTGGACAGATCAAGGATGTCGTTGAGCAGCTTCATCATGGTTCGGCCGGATTCCGCAATCAACCCTGCGTCGCGGCGCTGCTGCTCGGTCAGCTCGCTAGTCAGCAGCAGCTCGGCAAAGCCGATCACGCCGTTCATGGGCGTGCGGATTTCATGGCTCATGTTGGCCAGGAACCCCGCCTTAGCCACTGAGGCCGCTTCGGCAGCCGCCTTTGCGGATTTCAGTTCGGCTTCGATCTCCATTTGGCTCGATACATCGCGCCAGACCGCCACCACGCAAGGGATTGTACCGTAGGCAGCCAGCCGAGAGCTGGCTTCGATCCAGGTATAATTGCCGTCTGCACGCGCCATCCGAAAGCGCTGCGATGCACCAGCTGCTGCTGTATCTGCCAGCAAGCCCTTACGGTATCGTTGAACCGCCGGCTGATCGTCCTCATGAACGCGGTGGATCGGCTTGGTTCCGATCATTTCCGCAGGTGAAATGCCCAGAATGGTTGCGGATGCAGGAGACATGAACAGGCAGACACCGTCGAGATCGATGAGCGCGATCATGTCGCTGGCTTGTTCGGTGATAAGCCGGAAGCGAGCCTCGCTGTCGCGAAGTATTTCCGCTGTACGCTCCCGTTCGGTCACGTCTTGGAAAACGCCGAACATGGCCAGTGCCGCGCCAGCAATGTCGGTTTCTACCTGACCTTGGGCAACCACATAGCGAATCGATCCATCGGCGCGGACCAGGCGTGCATCGTACGCGAAATCACGTCGCTCTGCGATTGCGCCATTGACGATTGCCGCCACTCTCTGCCGGTCATCCGGGTGGTAGAAGCCTATCGCCTCCGCGAGGAGCGGCGGAGCGCCGGGCTCCCGGCCGTAGATCCGAAATACCTCATCCGACCAAGCCAGATTTTGAGCATTGAGATCGATCCGCCAATGGCCGATCGATGCCATATTTCCGGCGAGTTTGAACAGCCGATTACTCTCCCGCACGGCCAGCATCAGCCGTTCGCGCTCGTCCAACGCCCCTGCCATCGGCAACGACATCAGGAACGTAGCGGCAAGATAAACTTGGAAGAACTGGAGCTGTCCGACACGCGACAAGCTGGTCATCATCACTGGACCATGGCCGCTGGCGGTGGCGCTCCCGCCAATCGCTGCTACAAGTAAAATCGACAGGGCAGCGCCAGGCCTGCCCAGCTTGAAGGTAGCGAGCAGTATCGGCAGCGCCGGAAGAAAAAGCAGCGGCAATCGTTGTTGCCAGAATACTCCAGCGGTAGCGATGGCGACAGCAGTGAGCAGTGCTCCGCCTTCTCCCCACAGCTGCGACATCAGGCGCTGCGCTCCCGCTCGCCGCTCACCAGCCATGAGCAGCATTACGATAGGGCTGGCGATCAACGTCCCCAAGCTGCGGCCCAGCACCCAATCAGAGAAGGTTGCTATCCAAGGCTTGTGCAATGCAATCAGCGCCGTTGTAGCGCCGACCAGCCCGCTGGTTGCTGGCGCTATAATGCCAGCCGCGGCGATGAATATGATGACGGAGCGCGTACGTCCGAACGGATCACTGTCGCCCAACCAACGCCGCAACAGAACCGCGGCGATTACTGCCTCAAGAATGCTAGCTATGCCGAAAAAGGGAGCAGCCCAGCAGACCGGGCCGAAAAGTGTACTGGCTGCTACCGACGCAGGTGCGGTCCATACCAGCGCGGATCGGCAATGGGCCACGCTGCGACACCGGCACAGGAACATGATCAGCGGAGCATTGGCTACCCAGAGTAGCGCTACGCCTCCGTTGAGTCGGGTAAGCAGGATGGCCGCAGAGGCGAGCAGAAAGAAGCTCGTGGCGAGCACTGCTCCCTCGCGCTTCGGAAGTGTCATTGCTGATGCTCCGGCCATGATGCCCTATTAGGGCAGCATCGTTAATTTTTTGTCGGCAAAAGCCTTTAGAAGAGGGCCCACAACGAATGACTTGTAGGGCAGAGCGGTCGCCAAATCTCTATCCGTGGCACTCCGGCTGTACGTTATAAGGTCGCGTAAAAGTGACCAGTAACACCTATTGGTGGCTTAAATAATGGAAATTTTATGTTGAAGCGCTGCAGTTGCCTTGTTCAGGTTATCATTCTGTCTTCGTGCAAAGGCACCGACTAAAAGAAGTCCATAATCAAAGTAGCAAGAAGAGGATGGTGCTATTTAAAAGCCATCGACGATTTGATCCGTCATCTCCATATTACAGGCATGCGCAGCGCTCCGGTCGAATACGCGGCTCTCCAGAGGTCGGAGTGGGGATCATGTTTAAAGCCGGTTCGGACCCCCAGATCACGCGCAATCGTCAGCTTCAGCGATCTTATGATCGAATTATATCCAATGCATTTCTACCATTCTCACTCCCCCGCGGTGGTTGTGTCGCAGAACAAGCGACTTCCAAGACGTCCGAACTTAAGGAGATGGGCGGCTGTGGCTAATGCGGGCCGTCCCGGTATGTTGCTGCCAGCACACGCTCGATGCTCCCGCCTTGTGCGATCACGGAGAACAGAACGACGAGGTAGGTAGCAGTCAACGCAAGATCACGCGCAGCCGAGTGAGGTAAGCTGAGCGCGAGGGCGACCGAGATGCCGCCCCGCATTCCGCCCCAGATTAGCGTGACCGGGGCCCGCCGCCCGAGCGACAGGAAAGGCTTCACGGCCACGAGAGGGACGAGAACGGACGCCGCGCGGGCGAGCAGCACCAGCGGAATGGTCGCGGCACCGATCGCGAGCAGCGATGCCTCCGATGGAATTGTCACCACCTCCAGCCCGATCAGCAGGAACAGTAGCGCATTCAGTAGATCGTCGATGACGGACCAGAACTTGAGCAGGTAATCGCGGGTGGTGGCACTCATCGCATGGGCGACGCCGTGATTGCCGATGAGCAGCCCCGCCACTGCCATGGCAACGGGGCCGCTCAATCCGATCCGACTGGCCAGAGCATAGCCGCCCATCACTACGGCTAAGCTAATCATCACCTCGACCTTGTATTCGTCGATCCGCGACATCGCCTGGACGGCGATCCACCCGACCAGCAGGCCGAGAACGACGCCGCCTCCTGCCTCTTGCAGGAACAGCAGCGTCGCATTGCCGATCGAGAGCGCCTCGCTTCCCGACGCAGCCGCAAGCAAGATCGCGAAAACGACGACGGCGACGCCGTCGTTGAACAGGCTCTCGCCCGCGACCGTCGCTTCCAGCGTGGGCGTCACGTCCGTGCGTTTCAGCACGTCGAGCACGGCGACCGGATCGGTGGGACTGATCAGCGCCCCGAACACCAGCGACCAGAGTAGCGGCACCGGGTGTCCCAGGATGCCGGTCAGCAGGTGGAAGCCCCAGCCGATCAGTACGGTCGACAGCAGCACGCCGGCCGTGCTGAGGGCGACAACTGCCCAACGCCCGCGGTGCATCTCGCGCCAGTCGACGTGCAGCGCGCCCGCAAACAGCAGGAACGACAGCATCCCGTTCATCAACGTCCGATGAAAATCGATACCGTCGAGAAAACGCGCGACGTCGTGGCTAAGATTGCCGCCGGGCAGAAGCCGATCGATCCCGACCACGAGAAGCGACGCAACCGCACCCATCACCGTCAGCCCGATCGACTGCGGCAAACGCAAGAAGCGGATGTTGATGAAGCCGAGGACCGCTGCCAGCACGATCAGGATCGCCGCGGCGTCGAATGGCGTGATCACGACGCCGTGTATACTGGAAATGAGCGGGTGTTCCTGAATTACTGAGGTGGAGTAGCTGCTTCCGGGCGCGCTCGGGTCAGCGGAAAACCGATGATGTCATAAGCGGCCAATGCTATGCCAATGCCCACCTTGTCGAGTTCGCTGATGATCTAGCGGCTCACAGCGTCCTCAGCGCCGCGGATGCCGTGGTATGGACGATGAAGCGCACCGTCAGCTCAAGCCAGCTATCGGTGATCCGATAGAACATGCGCGGCACGAGGTCGATCGGTGCGACCCCGAACCGCGCCTGTAAGCCCTCCTTATACTCGGCCGCCAGCAAGTCCGGGTGGTCGGCCTGCTGCTTCGCAGCCCTGCTGTCCGCCGACGAGTTGTTCCCGAACGTTGCCTAGGGGCGCATGGGCTATCGCATGATGGGAGCTGACGACGCTCCCGTGGCCGAGTGGAAGCATATCTATCCTACGGCGCACCGGCGCGTGGCGCGGATCGTAACCATAGCCGATGGCGAGATGGCGGCTTGGACGGCCAAAGGCGTTCACCTCTAATCGGATTTGCTGCCGCTCGCCCATTCCCGAAACTCAATCCTAGTTGGACTGCTCAAGCGGTACCGGTCGCCGTCAGCTTGTGGGATATGCCGTGCTGAGCCGTGAACGCGAAGCTCTGGTAGGCAGCGTTACGCCACGGGTGCCAAGCGCCTGAAATTCTCGATGACCGCTTGAGCCCTGATCGGCTTGGTCAGCACGACCGCGGGCGGCGTGCAGTCCGTGCAATCCTCAGGTGTTCCTGTGATGAAGATGACCGGAATCGGACCCCATATACTTAGGATCGCTTCCACGGCTCGTGGACCGGTGCCCGTCCGCAGGTTCACGTCCGACAGGATGATCTCGGGTCTGCGGGCACCTGCGGCCTCGATCGCGTCCGTTTCGCAATCCGCGATCATAATCGAGGTGGCGCCGGCATCGCGGGCAAGCTGCTCGACATAGTCGGCGATCAGCCACTCGTCCTCAATGATAAGTACGTGACACATAGATGTTTCCGGCCAATTGAACCGTACCAACCGCCACACTGGCCGATTGGTGCCGCCTTGGTCTGGATCGCGCTCAAGAGCGGGCTGGAAGCGTCAGCTGCATGCGTGTGCCCGGATGGGCGGCCTTGATCTCGAACCGGGCATCGAGGTTGCGTGCAAGCGTACGCGCGACCTTGAGGCCGAGGCTGGTCGCCTGCATGGGGTCGAAGCTTTCCGGCAGGCCGTGACCATCGTCGCAAACGCATAGCTCAATCAAATCGTCATGCCGGGCAAGCTCGATCGCGATTGAACCATGATCCCGTTCCGCGAAGCCATGCTCGATTGCGTTGGCGACCGCTTCCGCCATGATGAGTGCCACCGGGATAGCGGCGTCGGGCGGGAGCAGGATACCAGGCGCGGCCGCGACCGAAAGGGTAATGCCGGGCTTGCCCCCCGCGGCAATCAGGTCGTCGGTCAGCTCGGACAGGAAGATGTCGAGCGGCACCTGCTCGCCCTTGGTGCCGTAGAGCTGCCGCTGGATGCGGCCGATCATCTGGAGCTTGGATGAGGCGTCGTCGAGCGCCTGCCGGGCGGCTGGATCGGTGATGCCTCGCTTCTGCAGCGACAGCACGGCACCGACCATTTGCAGGTTGTTCGACACGCGGTGTTGCAGCTCGTTGAACAGCAGCTCCGTTTGGTCAGCCAGGGCACCCCGCTCCTCAGCCAATCGTCCGCGCTCTTCCGCGAGCTGACGGCTGCGTTCTCGTTCGGCGCGGGCGCGCTTGGTAGCGTGTTGCATCCAGTGGATGAGTACGATGTCAACGGAAATGACGAAGGTGTAGAAGGCGAGCGCGATGGCCGTGCCGCGGTCCAGGGCGAAGCTGTAGCGCGGGGGGATGAAGAAGTACCAGGAGAGCAGGCCGCACACGACGCCCGCCATGACCCCCGGACCACGGCCGAACAGGAAAGACGACAAGATTACGGCAGGGAAGAAGGTGATGTACGGGAAGCCGCTCGGCAGGACAGGGTCGAATGCCATGCGCGCTGCCCACGCAACCCCGGCTACCAGTAGCACGAGTCCGTAGGCAAGCGGTTGGCGCTCGATGAGCAGCGGCAGCCGCTCCAGTTGCTGCACCAGTCTGACCCTGCTCATGTACCGTGCCTTTTGAACTGATTTTGGACGAACCTCCGCTTGAGGCCAGAGGGCGATCAGCTCGCCTCCGCAAAAATGGCGGCCAGCATGCGGCTGAGCTGGTCGACCGAATAGGGCTTCTGGAGCAGTTGAAAGCCGTGGCTCCCTTCCTGCGCCAGAATGTGGCTGTAGCCGCTGGTCAGCACGATCGCGAGATGGGGATATCGATCCCGGACGAGGCCGGCGAACTCGACCCCGGACATGCCAGGCATGACGATGTCCGAGAACACCGCGTCGAACCGGGTGTCGTCGACCGCGAGTTGATCCAGCCCGCTTGCCGCATCGCGCGCCCAGACCGCGGCATAGCCAAGCTCGGCGAGCATGTCGGTGGCGAAGGTGCCGACCGCCTCATTGTCCTCGACGACGAGGATGCAGCCCTGCCCGTCGCCGATGCGAACGGGAGCGATCGCAGTCGGGGCCTCGACGACCGTAGCGGACTCCGGCGCATGCGGCAGGTAAAGCGAGAAGACCGCACCGCCCCTGTCGGCCGTAGCGACGTCGATCTCGCCTTCAGACTGCTTACTGAAACCGTGAACCTGGCTGAGCCCCAACCCGGTGCCCTTGCCGACATCCTTAGTGGTGAAGAACGGCTCGAAGACGCGGCCCACCTGGTCGGGCGGAATGCCAGGGCCGGTGTCGCAGACGGTGATCCTGACGAAGCGGCCGGTCCGCACGTCGTGACCGCGAACGGCAGGAACTTGATCGACCTCCTCGACCTGGAGCGAGAGGGTGCCCTCGCCGTCCATGGCGTCGCGCGCGTTGACAGCGAGGTTGAGGATGGCGGTGTCGAACTGGTTGGGATCGGCGAGCACCATGCATGGCGAACAGGCCGGATTGATCGTCAGCATTACCCGCGAGCCGAGCGTGGTGGTCAGCAGTTCGCGCATGTCATCGAGCCGCTGAGAGACGTCGAACACCTCGGGTTTGAGCGGTTGCCGGCGTGCAAAGGCCAGCAGCTGCGCGGTCAGCTTGGCCGCCCGTTCGGCGGTGTCGACGATGGCGTCGAGGTAACGGACGCGGCGCTCCTCCGGCAGCCCGGGGCGGCGCAGGAGATCGGCGCTGCCCCGAATGACGGTCAGCAGATTGTTGAAGTCGTGAGCAACACCGCCTGTGAGTTGCCCGACGGCCTCCATCTTCTGCGCTTGTCGAAGCGCATCTTCTGCCTTGATGCGGCCGGCAATCTCGGCCTGGACGTTCTCGATCGACGCGGCCAGATCGTCGCTGCCGCGATCGACCTTATGCTCCAGCGCCAGGGTCAGGCGCTCCAGTGCGATACGCGCGCGCGCATCAGCATCGACATCAAGGCAGGTGCCCATCCAGCGGATGATCCGCCCCTCGCCGTCGTGGTCGGGCATCGCCTGGCAAGCGAACGAGCGATAGTCGCCGGCATGGTCGCGAAAGCGCCCGCGCACCTTGCACGGCTCGCCGCTGCTCATCGCTTCACGCCAGCGGTCCTCGACCTCAGCGCGATCATCGACGTGCAGGACGTCGAGCCACTGTGCCCCGTCCAGACCGGACGCTTCTAGGCCCGTGTAGCTCTGAAAGGCGGCATTGGTATCGGTGATGTCGCCGGAAGGGTCGCTGACGAATTGAAAGCCGGGTAATGCCGCAGTGAGCGCGTTGTAGCGGCGGTCGGACTCGCGCTCGACGGTCCTGTCGCGCATGATCTTGGTGAAGCCGATATGCTCGTGAGTTTCGCTGAGCAGCGGCATCATCAGCCCGGAGCCCCAAATCCGCGAGCCGTCGCTGCGCATATGCCAACGCTCGTCGAGCGCTTTTCCCACATCGAGAGCCAACGCCATCTCGGTTTGTGGCGCATCGACGGCGCGATCTTCGGGGGTGAAGATGACGTCGGCGCTCTGCCCCATGATGTCAGCCGACGACCATCCCAGCAGATGCTCGGCACCCGGGTTCCAGCTCGTGACCATGCCGTCGCGATCGAGGCTGATGATCGCGAAGTCGGTCGCGCTTTGCAGAATCAGGGTGGCAAGCTCGCCATCACGCATCGTCGTCATGGTGGCGATCTAGCAACGATCTAAAATCGCGTCATCGCCCTTGGAAGCGCCGGCACGAAGTAGGCAATCACCGGGGCTTACGCCCCGGGGACCGTCTTTAGGTCAGGCTACCCCAATCACCTTCTCGATGTCGGCAACCGAGTGGCCGGTCAGGTCCTTGGCGATCTCGCCCGTCAGCTTGGCTTCAAGCGCCTTATGGTAGTGCTTGCGCAGCTCGCCGAGAGTCCGGGGGGCGGCGATGACCACGAGGTGGTCAATCCCGCCTGACATCGCCTTCTTGTTGAGCATCTCGGCGACACCGGCCGCGAACGCGTCCTCGTCCTGCTGGTGATCGGCCGGGTTAGCCGAGCTGCTGGAATGGTGCCCACCCGACCCCTTATTGTCGGTCGAGACATCCTCTGCCGGTAGCGAGGTAAGCTTGGGCGTGTTTCCATTGCCCGTATTCTTGAACAGCTTTAGATTCTTGCCATCCACGACAGCGACAACAGCGTTGTTTCCAAGTTCCATGTTCTACTCCTCACAATATTCGTTACGTATGCGTAAGTATAAAGTTTGCGTTCAGTAGCTGGTATACCAAAAAAGATATTGAAGTTAACCCATGACACCATAGATGGTGCCATCGCCACCGCTGTTTACGAGGCCCCATGAACATTGTAGACCTTGCCGCTCCGGCCACTCTGTTCGAAGCGCGTGACCCGTTAGACGAGCAGCTGAACGGCCAGCCCTTGCAACAGGGTACGGTCCAGGAGGTCGTACTGGCGGCGATGGAGTTTGCGGACTGCCGGCTACATACTGCCAAGATCGTCACGGCGGATCAGCAGGAGCTTCGTGCAGACGAGATCGAGACGATCTACATGGAGCAGATCGCCAACTAGCGCTCTGCCACCCCGAGGGACCAATCAGGCGCGCTTAGCGCCCCGTGACGTTTGCTGCTTGCTTGTCGCGGGTGTATGCCTGATGCTTCGCAGTGTCGCGAATGGCTTTGGCCTGCTCTTCGAGCTTGTCCGCCTTGGCATCGGCGGCCGACTTGATCTCGCGGCCTTGCTGCTTGAGCGCGTCCGCCTGCGCGTTACGCGCCTTGGCTGCTGCACGATCGGCCTTGTCCTGAGCCTCGCCCAAACGCTCGTTCGGGCCGTTGCGGTTATAGGCGACGCCAGCGGCGTTTGCGGCCGCTTGATCCTGAGCTTCGCCAGCTTTCTGCTTGGGGCCGCTACACGCCATTAAGGCGAGCGTGCTGGTCAGCACTATGATCGTGATCCGCATACCGCTCCCCGTTGGTCGGTTTGGGGTCGCCGTTTTAGAGCGACCCCTGGCCGGTTCAGATGTCGTCGCCGAGCGCGCCCTTGACGCTGCCCTTCACGTCCTGGCCGGTGCCTTTGACCTTCTGGGCCTCGCCCTCGGCAACCAGCTTATCGTTGTCGGTCGCCTTGCCGACGGCTTCCTTGACGCTGCCCGCGATCTTGTTGCCGGCGGCATCGAGCTTATCGGTGAACTCACCCATGATCGATCTCCTATGCAGTCGGCCCGCCCATCGGGGCCGATCGTGCCAGCGCTAACATAGGGTGACAGTGCCGGGCTTCCATCACCCGGCCTCTGAGCACCTCAGCCCTCGACCGCCTCGATGTTGACGGCGGACTCGGCCAA
>NZ_JALNUP010000045.1 GCF_026540855.1 Sphingomonas sp. GC_Shp_5 | reverse complement strand
CGGGCGTGCTGTTGAGGCCACCGCTGCCGCCGCCACAGGCGGAGAGGCACAACGTGCCGACGCCTGCCGCCGATGCCAGCAGCCATGCTCGTGCCTTCACGCTCAACCTCCCCGAAAACCCCATTGTTGCAGCGTTTTACCGTTTGCCTCTTTATAGTTGCTTAATCCAGGCCTGTGGCCAGCTTGTGCGGTGGCAGCCCGCCCCCTAGAGCCGCGGCCATGCTTGCGCGCCTCGCCCCGATCCGCACCTGGATCTTCGATCTCGACAACACCCTGTACCCGGCCCGCGCCAATCTGTTCGCCAGGATCGACGCGCGGATGACCGCCTATGTCGCCCGCCGCCTCCAACTGCCGGCGGACGAGGCGCTGCGCGTCCAGAAGGACTATTTTCACCGCCACGGTACGACGCTGACTGGGCTGATGGCGGATCACGGTGTCGACCCGCACGAATTCCTTGCCGACGTCCACGATGTCGAGATGGACGTGCTCGAGCACGATGCCCCGATGGCGGCGGCGATCGCCCGGCTGCCGGGGCGCAAGCTGATCTTCACCAACGGTGACAAGCCCTATGCGTTGAAGGTGCTCGATCGGCTCGGTCTCGGCGAAAGCTTCGAGGCGGTCCATGACATCCATGCCATGAACCTCCAGCCCAAGCCGCAGCCATCCGCTTATGCCAGCCTGTGCGCTGCCTTCGGGCTCGATCCCACCACCTGCCTGTTCGTCGAGGACATGGCGCGCAACCTCGCGCCGGCCAAGGCGATCGGCATGACCACAGTGTGGGTGGACAACGGCTCCGAGCAGGGGCCGGAACCCGACCGGGAATTCATCGACTTCACCATCCACGACCTTGCGGCGTGGCTTCATCAGATCACGGAGGCATCATGAGCCAGGAACTGGCAACCATCGTCGAGGCTGCCTGGGAGGCACGCACCGAGCTCGGCTTCAACACTACCGGCGAGTATCGCGTCGCCGTCGACCAGGCGCTGGCGCTGCTCGACGCGGGCACCGCGCGGGTCGCCGAGCCTGACGGCGAGGGCGGTTGGACCGTCAATCAGTGGCTCAAGAAGGCGGTGCTGCTGTCCTTCCGCCTCAACGACAACACGCTGATCGACAATGGCCCCGGTGCCGGCCACTGGTTCGACAAGGTGCCCTCGAAGTTCGCCGGCTGGGCCGAGGCCGATTTCCGCGCCGCGGGCTTCCGCGCGGTGCCCGGCAGCATCGTCCGCCGCGGCGCCTATGTCGCGCCCGGTGCGATCCTGCTGCCGAGCTTCGTCAACATCGGTGCCTACGTCGGTGAGGGATCGATGATCGACGCCTGGGCTACCGTCGGCAGCTGCGCGCAGATCGGCAAGAACGTCCATCTCTCCGGCGGTGCGGGCATCGGCGGCGTGCTCGAGCCGCTCCAGGCTGATCCGGTGATCATCGGCGACGGCGCGTTCATCGGTGCGCGTTCAGAAGTGGCCGAGGGCGTGCGCGTCGGCGAGGGGGCGGTGCTGTCGATGGGCGTGTACCTCGGTGCTTCGACCAAGATCATCGACCGCAACAGCGGCGAGGTGTTTCGCGGCGAGGTGCCGCCTTACGCCGTGGTGGTGCCCGGCTCGATCGGCGGCGGCGACGGCAAGCCGGCGCTCTATTGCGCAGTGATCGTCAAGCGGGTCGATGCGCAGACCCGTTCCAAAACGAGCATCAACGAGCTGCTGCGCGACTGATCGCTGCTCGACACTGGCATCCTCGCTGCCTATCCCCGGGCGCAGCAGAAAAGGGAGATTCCATGACCACCACCGCCAGCCAGGTGCTTGATCGCGTCCTCGTCCTCGAGATGGTCCGCGTCACCGAGGCGGCGGCGATCGCCGCGTCGACGCTGGTCGGGCGCGGCGACGAGAAGGCGGCCGACGCTGCGGCGGTGGAGGCGATGCGCGAGGCGCTCAACAGCCTCGACATCGACGGCACGGTGGTGATCGGCGAGGGCGAGCGCGACGAGGCACCGATGCTGTTCATCGGCGAGAAGGTCGGCACCGGCAACGGCCCGGCGATCGACATCGCGCTCGACCCGCTCGAGGGCACCACCATCACCGCCAAGGCGGGGCCGAACAGCCTCGCCGTGCTGGCGATCGCCGAGAAGGGCGGGCTGCTCAACGCGCCGGACGTGTACATGGACAAGATCGCGGTCGGCCCGGGCTATCCCGAGGGCATCATCGATCTCGATCGCTCCCCGACAGAGAATGTCACCGCGATCGCCGAGGCCAAGGGCGTCAAGCCGAGCGAGATCATCGCCTGTGTGCTCGATCGCCCACGGCACGAGGCGCTGGTCGCCGAGCTGCGCAGCATTGGCTGCGGGGTGATGCTGATCGGCGACGGTGACGTCGCCGGGGTGATCGCGACCTCCGACCCCGAAACGACGATCGACGTCTACATGGGCTCGGGCGGTGCGCCGGAAGGCGTGCTTGCCTGCGCGGCGCTGCGTTGCGTCGGTGGCCAGTTCAAGGGCCGGCTGCTGTTCCGCAACGATGACGAGCGCGCCCGGGCCGCGAAATGGGGCGTCACCGACCTCGACAAGCAATATGATCTCTCCGAGTTGGCGATCGGCGACTGCATCTTCGCAGCGACCGGGGTCACCGACGGCTCGCTGCTCGCCGGGGTCAAGCGCCGCAAGGGCAAGATGACCACCGAGAGCGTGGTGATGCGCGCCTCGTCCGGCACGGTGCGCTGGGTGAAGGGCGAGCATCGCCTCGGCTGATCCGGCGCGGCTGATGGCGGTGCTGCTGCTGGTGCTGGCCGCCGGCTATCTGGCGGCCTTGCTCTACCGCGGCCGATTGTTCGCTCCGCCACGATTGCCGATCCGGGCCCGGCACCTGCGCTGGGCGGTGGGTCTGTGGCTGGGCTATGGCGTACCCGCGCTCGCCGGGCTGGTGCTGCTGGATCGAACCGGCGCCCTGACACAGCTGCCGCCCGAGTTCGACACGCTCGGCGACATCGCCGGCCTGCCGCCCGGATCGATCGGGTTCGAGCTGGTCGCGATCGGTCTCGCGGCCGGCAGCGTGCTCGGCATCGGGCTGACCTGGTGGCGGGCGCGGCGCGGCAAGGCGCCGTGGACCGCCGGCGACGCCAGCAGCGTGATGCCGACCGCAAACCGCGACCTGTTGCCGGCGGCGGTGCTCGCGGTCTCCGCCGGGATCGTCGAGGAGCTGTTCTTCCGGTTGTTGCTGCCGCTGCTGGTGGTGCTGGTGACCGGCTCCGCGATCGCCGGCTGCCTGGCCGGCACGCTCAGCTTCGCGGCGATGCATCGCTATCAGGGCTGGGTCGGTGTGCTGGCGACGCTGGTCGGCGGGGCGCTGATGAGCGTGCTCTACGTCGGCAGCGGCGCCCTGTGGCTGGCGATCGTCGTCCATGCGCTCACCGACCTCAACTCGCTGGTGCTGAGGCCGGCGCTGAGCGCACGCTGGCGGCGGCGGCGCTAGTTCTTGAGGCGCCAGCCGATCTTGAAGATCCAGGCGATGATGACGAGGCAGGCGGCGAGGAAGCCGGCGGTGACCGCGAGGCTGATCGCGACATCGACGTCGCCATGGCCGAAGAAGCTCCAGCGGAAGCCCGAGATCAGATAGACCACCGGGTTGAACAGGCTCACCGTGCGCCACACGCCGGGCAGCATGTCGATCGAGTAGAAGCTGCCGCCGAGGAAGGTGAGCGGGGTGATCAGCAGCATCGGCACGAAGTTGAGCTGCTCGAAGCTCTTGGCCCAGACGCCGATGATGAAGCCGAACAAGCTGAACGCAATCGCGGTGAGCAGCAGGAAGGCGATCATCGCGAGCGGGTGCTCGATCCGGAGCGGCACGAACAGGCTGGCGGTAGCGAGGATGATCAGGCCGAGCACCACCGACTTGGTCGCCGCGGCGCCGACATAGCCGAGCACCATCTCCATCGACGATACCGGCGCCGAGAGCAGCTCGAAGATGGTGCCGGTGAACTTGGGAAAGTAGATGCCGATCGAGGCATTGCCGATGCTCTGCGTCAGCAGCGACAGCATGATCAGCCCGGGCACGATGAAGCTGCCATAGTCGACCCCGCCGACGCTCTGCATGCGGCTGCCGATCGCGCCGCCGAAGACGATGAAATAGAGGCTGGTGGTGAGCACCGGCGCGACCAGGCTCTGCCACAGGGTGCGCAGCGCGCGGGCCATTTCGAAGCGGTAGATCGCCCAGATGCCGTGAAGGTTCATGCCGCTCGTCCCCGCCCTAACTTCGCTAACATCGCGCATATGATCATCGGCATCAGGCCCGCTCCCCGACCAGATCGACGAAGATGTCCTCGAGGCTCGACTTGGAGGTCTCGAGGTCCTTGAACGCGATGTGGCGCTCGGCGAGGGTCCTCAGCAGCGACGGGATGCCGGTATGTTCCTCCGTTGCATCAAAGACATAGCGGAGGGTCTTGCCATCATTTTCGAGGCTGAGCTGCCATTGCTCGAGCCCCGCCGGCACCGCCTTGAGCGGCTCGACTAGCGCGAGATCGAGCGCGCGCTTGCCGAGTTTCTTCATCAACGCGGCCTTTTCCTCGACGAGCAGCAGGCGGCCCTTGTTGATGACGCCGATCCGGTCCGCCATCTCCTCGGCTTCCTCGATATAATGGGTGGTGAGGATGATCGTGACGCCGCGCGCGCGCAGGCGGTGGACCAGCTTCCACATGTCGCGGCGCAGCGCGACGTCGACGCCGGCGGTGGGCTCGTCGAGGAACAGCACTTCGGGCTCGTGCGCCAGCGCCTTGGCGATCAGCACCCGGCGCTTCATGCCGCCCGACAGCTCCATGATCTTGGCGTCGCGCTTGTCCCACAGCGACAGGTCGCGCAGCACCTGCTCGATATAGGCGCTGTGCCCGGAGCGGCCGAACAGCCGGCGCGAGAAGGTGACGGTGGCGAGCACCGTCTCGAACATGTCGACGGAGAGCTCCTGCGGCACCAGCCCGATCATCCGCCGCGCCGCCTTATAGTCGCGCAGCGTATCGTGCCCGTCGACGGTGATCGTCCCGGCCGAGGGGGTGACGATACCGCAGATGATGCTGATCAGCGTCGTCTTGCCGGCGCCGTTGGGGCCGAGCAGCGCGAAGATCTCGCCGCGGGCGATCTCGAGGTCGACGGGATGCAGCGCATGGGTGCCGCTGCCGTAGGTCTTGGCGACCCCGGCGATGCGGAGGATCGGATCGGTCATGGAAGCTCCCTCTCCCCGCCAATTAGGGAGCCGGGGCGGCGGAGGGAAGGGGCGGCGCGCTCAGCCGTGGAGGCCAAGCCATGCCTCCGCCGCGGCGATCGTGTCGAACATGCGGTGATCGGCGGGGGTTTCGCGCCGGACCTGGAGCTGGAGCAGGCTCGCCCGGACGACCAGCGCGATGCGGTCGCCGGGGCGATCGAAGCCGTGGACGCGCTCGCCGATCTGCGCGGCGACCGCGGGCGAATCGACCGTCGCCTCGCGAATGTCGACGATCATCCGCAGCGGCAGCCCGTCACGGCGGATCGCGGCGATCTCGCTCTCGAGCAAGGCGAAATGCTGGCCGAGATCGATCACCGACGCGAGCGGATGCCGGGTGACGCGGATCAGGCCGGCGACGGGATCGACCTCGATCCGGAACGGCTCGGCGGGGCCGGGCTCGGCATGGCTGGGCTCGGCTATATCTGCGGCGCGGAGGATGCGGGTAAGGAAGGTCATGGTTCACCGTCGCGCGGCACGGTAAACGAACCATGACGGAACCCTTTTGAGGATAATTCAGCACCTTGCCGCTCGCCGACGCCCCCGCACGCGCGGGGCGTCAGGGCGCGGCGTGCCAGTCCGCGGGAACGCCCTGCCACAGGATCCACGGCATCATGTAGCTGACATATTCCTGCTCGCTGACCTTATTGTCCCGGTTGGTGTCCATCTTGCCCATCCACTTGGCGGCGGCGGCTGGATCGGGCGCGCCGGGCGGCGGGGCGGCGGGCAGGCTGGGGTCTCGGTCGCTGTTGCGCGGTTCGAGTGCGGACAGTTCGCGCGCATCGAGAAAGCCGGAGCGATCCTTGTCCTTGTCAAGAAACCCCGGCCTGATGAAGGCGGCCGCCTCATCCATGCCGACCTTGCGCGTCGCCATGTCGCCAAGATGGTCGGTCGTCGGGGCGGCGGCGGTGCCGGCAGCGGCAGGCACATCCTGTGCGACCAGCGCGGCGAGGCAGAGCAGTGCGATCATCGTCAATCCTTTGCGGAGGGAGAGGCGCGGCCGGCGTTGCGAGAACGGCGCCGCGGCCGTTCCGCCATCCGCCCCGACGACGGCTTGCGACAGGTCCGACGGCTCGGGTACCAGCGGCTGGTACCGGTCAGCGGCGGCCAGCAACCGCGCCGCGGCGAGCGATGACGACACGCCGAGCTTGGTGCGCGCCATCTTCAGCCGCTTTTCCACCGCATGCGGGGAGATGCCGAGATCCAGCGCCATTTCCTTGGCAGTCTGCGGCAGCAAGCGCCGGCGCAGGCATTCCTTCTCGTTCGCCGTGAGCCGGCTCAGTGCTGCCGTCATCTGCTCATCCGCGCTCATGCCGGTCGATGCTCCGTGTCCGGCGGTGTGGTACGGCGGCGATGGTGCGCCAACAAGGCAGGTCGGAGGATGGCGGACTGGAGGCGTGGCGGCTCACGCTCAGTAGCGGACATTCGCAGCGCGCGCAGCCATCGTCCGCATTAGCATTAGGTTGTGACCAACCTTCGTGCTCCTGACAGGCGCAGAACGGCCGTCGCCCATAGCACTCCCGCGGCGCTTAAGCCGACAGCGAGTGGCCGTTCACCAGTTGGAAGAAGCATTCCAGCAGCTCCGCACAGCACGAGGCCGGCTGCCGTGAGATAGTAGAGATGCACCGGAATTTGCCGCGCTAATGGCAGGAAATGCAGGCCAACGATCGCGGCTACCACAGAGAAGGTCGCGTCTGGATGGTGCGTGCGATGGAGCAGATTGACCGCGATGAAGATCGCGAGACCCTCGAGCAAGCTCCACCGTGCGAGCAGTCTGCGGGTATGAGAGCCGAGTTCTGTCCTGGTCGACGGCGTTGTGTGCGCCCAGAGCAACAGGGCAGCAGAGATCAATACCGGCAGCAGAACAGTGACCAGCGGATAACCCGTCACGAGCAGCCCGGCGCTCGCCCAACCCGTCGCGAAAATCGCCACCACCCAATAGCCGCTACGCATAGATCCTCCTGTTAGGGCGAGCCTAACCTAGATGCGTGCAACGTCGCTGCCAATGTCCGCTCTCCAACAGATCGCGACATCCGTGGGCCGAAGAGCGGACCCAGAAACCGGCCACGCTGAAAGCGCTGAAGCGCGGGCGCTCAAGATCGCGCGTGACGGTTGGTGCTTGCCGGCGAGCCGCATGGTACGATTGACGGCAAAGGAGTCGGTTGATGGTAATGCTCATCGTCTCGATAGTTTTCGTCGCGATAACATGCGTGTTGGCTGTCCGGGCGAACAAGCGCTTCCGCAATCAACAACGACTGCCCATGCAATGGGGCTGACGGGAGAGGTGAATTGGTCAGCACCTCGCCGTCTTGCGCTGGCTTCGATGCCGACGGTAGCCATAGCCGTGCTTGGCTTTCAAACCTTCTTGTCGGTGAGTGTCGCGCTCAAGCCTGGACAAGAAGGTCTCGTGCTACCCATGCTGGTGGGAACGGGCGCAACCCTCATCGTCGTGCAGCTTCTACATTTCTGGTTGATCGAAAAGACGTTGCGCCGACATGTCGAGTATTTCATTGGCGATTTGATGCGAGGCATCCTGTCCACAATCGTTGACAGGGCATCGAGGCGCGGCTGCCTCCAACGTCTGCGCATATTCCTACAGCAGATCGTCGCTTAACCGCAGGACCAGATGTGTCCAGGGCCACCATCGTTCTGGCAAGCAGGCCATAACGCTGATGTCCACCTTCCGCCCTTTCCACGGTTGCGCACTGATCCACAAAGCGGTCGTTGGGCATCAGGAAACGTAAAGTGTCCGGATTACACCTTGTCGCTTCCAACCTTTAGAAGTTCGAACATAGTGAGCTTCTGATCGTCCACCGCAGAGCCCCGTGCATGAGCGATCAAAGAAGACCGTGGCTGTTTTGCGGTCGACGCTTAAAACAGCAATGCGGATCGAATAGATGAAAGCGGGCCTCGTGAAGTGACCCGGAATAGGAGCGCCAACGCTGGCTCGCTTGCGCGCATCATCATCGGCCAAAGGGTAGCCTGCCGGAAGCTCGCTTTGGAGTTGCGGACAAGTGGCTAGCAGATCCTCGCGGGGGCGGCCTGCACCGGCGTAGTAGATATCGTAATCAGGGTTGCGATCGGACTTTGGTAAATCGCGCAGAGCAACACGGCCCACGTCGCAAACCGCAGACGACGTTGCTGCGGCTGGGACGAGAGCGGCAGCGGAAAGGCCCGTGATCAACGTGAACATGTTGCTCTCCTTGGCAACTGCGCATCGTCGTACGATCGTCTCTTACTGCAGGAGAGACAAGCAGGCCGGATCGATCCACTGGCCGTTGGAAGCATGTCCGCCAACAAGGGGTCGAGCCACCAATCCGCTGGCCGGCATCCCACCTTTTTACGCCGTGCAAAGCTCTCAGCCAGTTCCATCAGCCAGGTGAAGCGGCAGAGCCAGCGAGCAGGCCGCCGTCGATGTTCAGTTCCGTTCCAGTGATATAGGTCGCCTCGTCCGAGGCGAGCGTAACGGCAATGGCCGCCACTTCGTCGGGTAGCCCGAATCGCTTTAGCGGCGTGTCCGCGACGAGCGCCTGCATCCTGGCGTCGCGGTCGGGCCCGGTGCCCAGCATCGGCTCCCAGATCGACGTGAGGATCGCAGCCGGGTGGATCGAGTTACAGCGTATCCGCCAGCCCTGTTGCGCGCAGTAGAGCGCAACCGTCTTGCTATGGTTGCGGATCGCCGCCTTGGACGAGGCATAAGCGGCGGCGGCGGGGATGCCGACCAAGCCCGAGCGTGAGGATATGTTGATGATCGATCCTGTTCCCGCCGCCTTCATCGCGCCGATCGCATAGCGGCAGCCGAGGAATGTTCCGTCCAGGTTGACGCGGTGCACCGCGTGCCAATCCGCCAGGCTCGCATGTTCCGGGTCATGGGCCACCATGCCGGCTTCGAACCCCGTCACGCCGGCATTGTTGACGACCACATCGGCCACGGGAACAATGCCGGCCAATCGCGACCAGTCGGCTTCCTTCCGCACGTCGAGCAGTTCGAACCGACACCCGATGTCAGCGGCGGCGGCCGCTCCCGCCGCGTGATCAATGTCGGTAACGATGACCAGGCCACCTTCGGCGTGGAACCGGGCCGCAATAGCGCGGCCGATGCCACGCGCAGCGCCGGTGACGACGCACGTCTTGTTGTTCAGTCGTTGCATGATGTTCTCGAAACCAGAGTCCCGTCGGCGGACTGCTCCGCTGCTATAGGCCTTGCCGCTTTAGCGGTGACGCTGGATCATTTCGGACACTCCGGGGAACCCGACATTGCTACGTCATCGAGCGATGGGCCGCAATACTCCCGACTAGATCCCTCAAAGAGGGTGGCGAACCGGGGAACGTCGGCTGTCGCTGCCCCCTGTCACGAGCCGACGGGTCGCTCGGCACTACCGCTACTATGCTGATGAAGGCGACAAGAGGGCGGCGTGTCGGGCCGCGTAGCTGGCAGCTGCAGGTCTCGGACCAGGCCGACCGTGATGATACGCATGGGCGAGGCGCATATGGCGTCGGTTAGTCGCAGCCTTCAGCTGATCCTTAGACGGCCCTGGCCCGGCAAAGGCCGTTCAACTCGCGCGGGCGGCGGCGATGGCTTTTTCGAGTTCCTCGATCGGCAGCGCGCCGGAGAGGACGCGGTTGCCGATCACCCAGCTTGGCGTGCCGCTCATGCCGAGCTTGGCGGCGGTATCGAGGTTGCGGGCGATCTCGGCGTCGAGACGCTTGGTATCGGCGGCCTTGAGGTCGACCCCGGCGCCGCTCGCCGCGGCGGCGATGGTCGCGTCGCTGAGCGGGCCGGCGGCGTAGAGCGCATCGTGGAATGCCTGGAACTTGCCCTGGGCGGCGGCGGCGAGGCTGGCGCGCGCGGCGACGCGGCTCTCGTCGGACAGGATCGGGAGGTCGCGATAGACCAAGCGGATGTTGTGATCGCGCTGGAGCAGGCTTGCGACCATCGGCAACGACGCCCGGCAATAGCCGCAATTGTAATCGTAATATTCGACCACGGTGACATCGCCCTTGGCGTTGCCGGCCCAGGCGCTGCCGAACGGGGTGGTGATCGCGGCGCTGTTGGCGGCGACGGTCTTGCCGCTCTCGCTGTCCTGCAGCCGCTGCATCGCCTCGGGGATGATCTCGGGATGGGCGAGCACATAATCGTGGACGACGCGCTCGATCCGCGCCTGATCGGGCCCGCGCGGCGAGGCGAGGCGATCGACGCCGAGCATCGCCCCGGCGCCGATAACGGCGCCCAGCAACGCGACCAGCGGCAGGGTGTAGCGCGAGGAGGTTCGGATCACCGGCGCTTCTTATACTTCTTGGGATTGTCGTCCATGTCGTTCTGCGCGGCCATCGCGATGTCCTGGGCGCGGATCCAGTCCGGCGTGTTCTGCGGGATGTTGCCGAGGGCGTAGGCGGCGCTCTGCGCGGCGGTGCGCAGGTCGCCGCGCATGCTCGCCTGTTCGGCGGTGGCGAGCGCGGCACGCGCGGTGTCGCCGGTGAGCTCATAGGCGGTGCCGAGCTGGTACCAGGCGAACGGATTGTCGTCGTCACGGCCGACGGCGAGCTTGAGCACGCGCAACGCCTCGGCATAATTGACCTTGTTCTCGGTGGCGATCAGCGCGTGGCCGAAGGTGGTGGCGATCAGCGAATTGTTGTTCGAGCCTTCGGTGGCGGCGCGCAGCGGTGCGATCGCCTCGGCGGGCTTGCCGGCCTCGAGCAGAATCTGGCCCTGGATCTCCTGGAAATAGGGATCGTCGGGCCGCGCCTTGATCAGCGCGGCGGCCTCGGCATCGGCTTTGTCGGGGTAGCCGGCCTTGTGATAGGCATAGGCGCGGGCATAATGGGCGTAGACCGAATTGTCGGTATCCGGGAAATCCTTGAGCGTGCGCGCCGCGGGCTGGACATAGCCCTCGAGCTTGGCCTTGACCCGGCGGAAGCGCTCCTCGAGCGCGGCATCGGGCGCCTTGTTGAACGCGGGCGACGCCTGGAGATCGGCCGAGAGATGCGCGATCCGCTCGCCCGACAGCGGGTGGGTCTGCATGAACGGATCGATGTTCTCGACGCCGTAGCGATATTCCTCCTGCTGCAGCTTCTTGAAGAAGGTGAGCATGCCCTTGCCGCTGATCCCGGCGCTGTTGAGGAAGCGGGCGCCGGCGGCGTCGGCGCTCGATTCCTGGGTGCGGCTGAAGGCGAGATACTTGCTCATCCCCGCCTGCTGGCCGGCGGCCATAATCCCGGCGCCAGCATCGCCGCTGCCCGCCGCCATTGCCGCGATGCCGAGCACCATGGAGAGGATGGTGATGCCGAGCGCGGGTCTGATCCCGGCATCGGCGAGCACGACATGGCCATCGGCGATATGGCCGATCTCGTGCGCGATCACGCCCTGGACCTGGTTGGCGTTGTCGGCGGCCTGGAGCAGGCCCGAGTGGACGTAGACGATCTGGCCGCCGGCGACGAAGGCGTTGATCGAATCATCGTTGATGAGGACGACCTTGGCGTCGCGCGGGGAGAGGCCCGCGGCCTTGAACAATGGCGCCGACATGTCGGCGAACATCGCCTCGGTCTCGGCATCGCGCAGGATCGACTGGGCGGCGGCGGGTTGCGCCAGGAGCAGGATCGAGGCGGTCGCGGCGGCGAGGAAACGCTTCATGCGGGTGGTATCGTCCAGTCGGGGGACGGGCGCAATGCGGCGCGGGGGCTGAATGGTGGGTGAAGAACCGAACCGTCATCCCTGCTTGCGCTGGGATGACGGATTGGCGGTGATGACGGATGGAGCGTTGGCGCTCAGCCGACCGAGTCGACCACGGCGTGGCTGCTCGATTCATCGGCGCGAATGGTGCCGCCGAACAGCATCTTGACGCGGCCGCTCACCGAAATGTCGGTTTCCCACAGCTCGGCGCTGTCGATGTCGAAGCGCAGCAGCGTGAGGTTGGGATCGTCCTTGCCTGCCGGAAACCAGGCCTCGACATGGTTGTTCCACAGCTTGTCGATCTGGGTGCGGTCATTGTCGGGCGTGACGATGCCGGACAGGCAGGCGAAGAAATCATGCCCCTTGCCGACGAACTGCGCCATCGCCTCGCCCCCGGCGGCGAGGCGATTGTCCTGGCCGGCGAAGAAGAACAGTGTGTTGGGCAGGTCGTCGTCGACCTGCGCGGTCATCGGTTCGCTGTGCTGGTGGCTGCCGGTCAGGCCGATCATCACGAACGGGCTGTCCTTGAGCTTGCCGAGGAACTTGGTGGCGATTTCCTGGGGCGTGTCGTGATCG
>NZ_JALNUP010000044.1 GCF_026540855.1 Sphingomonas sp. GC_Shp_5 | reverse complement strand
TATGCGCAGTTCGTCGGACATGGCTGACCTTGTGGTTAAGCCGCTTCAACAGCTGCTCCAGGCAGGTGTTCCAAGACCGAGGATCCGCCCGGCGTTACAGCTAGTAGTAAAGTACTAGGCTTCAGCGGTAGATCCCTGGCGATAGACGCCATCAGGAACCTCAGTGGGTCCGCTGCACTATGGGAACATGGATGAACCGCTTCCTCGCTCCCTCGCCGGCAATACCCTTAATCATCTTGAGCAATTGATTGGCGGGCTGTCCGCGGGGGTTATCCTGATTGATCTCTCAGGCAGCATCATTTGGGCAAACAGTGCTGCCTTGACGATGCACGGGATCGACAGCCTCGACGGACTTGGCGCAAGTGCGGACGAATATGCCAAACGCTTCGCCCTGAGCGACCGCAATGGCCATCGCCTTACCAGCCGTGATTACCCGGTCATGAGGGTGCTTGCCGGCGAGGACATTCCGGATATCATTGTGGAGGTTTCTGCCAGTGGCGCTCAGGAGCCCCGATGGACCCATCATGTGCGGGACGTCGTGATGACAGGGGAGGATGGCGAACCGGACTGCCTGGCACTGGTCATACAGGATGTCTCAGAGCAATTTGACGCTGAAGAGCGGTTCGAAGCCATGTTCCAGGCGAATCCTGCTCCAGCTGTCATCCTGCGTTTAGCCGACCACAGGTTCGTCCGCGCCAACGGCGGCTTCCTAGAGATGACGGGCTACGCGCGCACGGGCGTAGTTGGCCGCAGCTTGTACGATCTTGACGTACTTCGTGGTGCCGAGCGGCTGCACATCGCCAAGGAACGGCTAGAGACCGGCAAGACTATCCCGCAAATGGAGGCAAAATTGCTGCTGCCCAACGGCCATGAGTCGCTGGTGGTTGTTGCCGGACAGCCCATCGAGATTGGCGATGACAAGTGTATGCTGTTCACCTTTACCAACCTTGAGCCGCGGCGACGGGCAGAACGATCTCTTCGCGACAGTGAAGCCCATTTCTCCACCCTGTTCCGCATGGCGCCAGTTGCGATGGCGTTGACGTCCCCTGATGGTCATAGGATGATTGAAGGAAATGAGGCTTTCTGGCGGCTAACAGGGTATACGGCGACTAGCTTTCTCGGCCGCGCTGCTGGCGATCCGGAGCTTTGGGCAAAGGTTGAGGAGCGAAACGCCGTTGAGGCCGAAGTCGAACGATCAGGTGGCATTCGCAACCGCGATGTTCGGCTGCTCGATGCCAAGAACCAGCCGGTAGATTGTCTACTTTCGGCCGAGCGCATGTCGCTTCGTGGTGAGCATTGCACCCTGTGGCTGTTCCAAGACATTTCTGCTCGACGGAGCAGCGAGCTCGAACTCGTTGAAGCAATTGAAGCCGTGATGAAGGATGCGAGTTGGTTCAGCCGCTCGATCGTCGACAAACTCGCCAGCCTCAAGAACCCGCGTGGCAATCATGAGCGTAACGATTTGCCCGATCTAACACCGCGCGAGCGGGAGGTGCTGAGCGCCATTTGTGAAGGGCTGGACGACAAAGCCATTATGCAGCGACTTTCCTTGTCAGGCAACACGGTGCGTAATCACGTGGCGAGCATCTATACCAAGATCGGTGTAAATCGACGTACCGCGGCCGCTGCCTGGGCTCGCGACCGCGGAATTGCGTAGTCACGTAAATACGTGGCTAGAGCGTTTTCCGGCCGACCTGAGTCGAAGAGGGATTCACACAGGCGCGCTGATCTGATTCACGGTGCTGGCTGGATGGAGGCCGGCATGGATGGGCAAGCCGTTGTCGATGGATCTTCGGTCGCGGGCACTGGCCGCGGTTGACGAGGGAATGAGTTGTCGGGCTGCGGCGACGCGGTTTGGTGTGGCTGCGGCGACGGTGATCCGGTGGCACGACCAGCGCCGCAGCACAGGCACCTATGCCGCCAGGCCGCAGGGCGGGGACACGCGGTCTCGGCGGATCGAGGCGCATCGGGAGACGGTGCTGGCGCTGCACGAAGCACGGCGCGACATCACGCTGGATGAGCTGCGTCGCGAACTGGGCCAGGTTGGCTTGACGGTGGCGATCTCGACGCTGCACCGCTTCTTTGCCCGGCACGGCATCACGCGCAAAAAAAGACCGGGCACGCGGTCGAGCAGGATCGTGCCGACGTCCTGAGCGCGCGCGAGGACTGGTTCGAGGGTCAGCTCGACCTCGACCCCAAGCAGCTGGTGTTCATCGACGAAACCTGGACGGCGACCAACATGACCCGCAGCCACGGCCGCTGTCGCCGGGGCGAGCGGTTGCGGATGGGCTACCCGCACGGTCATCGCAAGACTACCACGCTGGTCGCGGGCCTGCGCATGACCGGCATGGTCGCCTCGATGGTGCTCGACGGCCCGATCAACGGCGACTGGTCGAGGCCTATGTTCGACAGGTCCTCGTCCCCGACCTCAGGCGCGGCGACGTGGTCATCATGGACAACCTGTCCAGCCACAAGCGCGCCAGCGTCCGCGACCTGATCAAGGCAGCCGGCGCCCGCCTGCTGTTCCTCCCGCCATACAGCCCCGACTTCAACCCGATCGAGAAGGCCTTCTCCCGCCTCAAGGCCATGCTCCGCAAAGCTGGTGAGCGGACCGTGTCCGGGCTTTGGTCCCTCATCGCCAAACTGGTCGATCTGTTCCAGCCACAAGAATGCGCCAACTACTTCAGCTCTTGCGGCTATGACCCACACTGAATGGAATCCGCTCTAGTTGTAGACGGAAGCGATCGCAATTTGCAATCGTTTGCCCTGAGGCAATATTATTCCTGTATTAGCGCAATTATCTACACGCTTGGTAGCTTAAACGCGCCAATATTTTCAGGCTGATGTGAGGTTCAGGGCGATGCCTCCGATACCCCGAGTCCCCGGCGATTGAACTCGTTTCGGATCGCTTGCGCGAGCAAATCGTCTTGCTCGGGAAAAAGCTGGTCGTGCTCGGCCACAAGCTCGAAGTCGGGCAGCATCCAAAGTCGGCTAGGATCAAGTCGATAGCCTACTTGAGGTGATCTATTATGCGGCTTAGATTGTTCGGCGTTGGCCATGTAGGAACGCTTTCACTCGATGTGTCTTGCCCAGCCAAACGTGTGAAGGCGTTCGCCACCAGGCCAAACCAGACTAGCTTGTCTGCGCTCGGTTAAATGAAGCGCAGACAAAGCTTGCTATTAATGTGACGTTTTGACGGTGGTGCTACGATCACCATTGGTGCTGACGGAGGTTTCGCGAACGGTCTTACGGGTCACGGTTTTATGGCCGACCTTTACGCCTAGCACCTTTTTGGGCCGATGCGTCTTTCGCTTGGTGGTGTGAGTGATCTTCGTCTTGGTAGTGGCCACCCCGTTTTTTACGCTCGTATCGTGGTCCACCTTGGTTTGCTGAACCGTCTGAGCGAGCGCAGGGCTACCGCAGGAAAGGGCAAGTGCGGCAGTGACCGCAAGGGTGTGTTTGAAGCGCATTTTCTTGTCCTTCTTGGCGACGCTGGCAGACCTCCTCCACCCGATGTGTGAGGCCTTCAGCACTAACTCGCCGCCTGCCGAACGGTTCACAATAGATGCTCCCACCAGGCTAAGCTTAGCGGATCAGATGGCACGATCTTAGCCGATCATCATTCCCGCGCGATACCGTGACTTGCGCCTGGTCGAAGCGGCATGCGCCTGCACGTGAGCGGGATGAACCTGCGCGGAAACGCGTCCGTTGTCGATCAACTCGCGCAGCCGGGAGCGTCCGCGAGACACGCGGCTTTTATATGAGGCTTCGCTGATCGAGAAATGGTGCGCACCGTCTCGGATTGACGCCCCCTGCCCCGACAGCAACACAGCCTCCCGCTGCTCCTCACTAAGTTGGGAAAGCGCCCATGCGACGTCGGTCAAGTTGACCGCATCGTCCTGCCCGCCAGCCATGCCCTCCATTCTATCAAATGCCTCGTCTGGCAAACAAACCTGACGGCCGCCCCTCTGCCGATCGGTCAGAAAGCGGTTGCGCATCACAGTGCGGCTCCAGGCCGCGAAGTTCGTGCCCGGCTGAAACCCGTGGCGAGCAGACCAGCACCGCAGCATCGTTTCCTGGCTGAGATCCTCGGCATCAGTATCGCCCCTTGTCAGTCGGCGAGCGAAAGCCCGTAACATAGGCGATTGATCGCTCAGCATTGAAGCGAAGACGTCGTCGCTAATCTGAAGAGAATGATTTACAGGTGCAGAAGGCATGACGACGGTTTAGAGAGGCACGCGCGATAAGCCTGATGTTTCGCGGACGGGTTACACTAACCGCCTACTGGCTTTCGCATGTGCCACAGTATGTGGGTGACGCTATCCACCTGTTCAACCCGATCAATGCGGCTGCGCGCACAAGACAATGGGCGCGAGGCGAACGCCCATGCTTGCTTCAGCTTATGTCGATGCGCAGCTTGATCGAGTTGCTGACGGCAAACATCGCGCTTGCCGCCAGCCGTAGCCGCAATCAGAATCTAACCGACAACCCAGCACGGCCGCCGCCGCCCTTGTAATCATCGCCTGCATCACCGAACGCCTCCAGGAAGCCTGCTACGCGAGCGCCACTGTCGATCGTCACCCCGACGGTGCCGCGGCCATAAGTACCGAGCCGTTGGTTGGCGAAGTTGAGATCATATCCGCCATTGCCGAAGGAGACCGCGTCCCGGCCCCTAAATTCGTGGATTGCCTCTCCTTTCACGTAGATGTTGGTCGCGGTGGCGCCGTTGATCATCTTTGACCCCAGGCGCAGGCCAGCACGGCCACGCAGGCCATCAGCATCAGCGAAGTCAAGCGTGGTTGGGGCGGCGACCACCTGGTCGATTGAGGAACGCACATAATCCACCGAAACACTCGGCTCGGCGAAGAACCGGTCGCTGCCGAACCTCAGCCCCGCCTGCGCCATGCCACCATAGCCATGGCCGTCGATCTTCTGCCGGATCCCGACCGAAGGCATTCGCACGTCGATCCAATAATGCTCATACTTGCCAAGAGCATTGAGGAAGAAGGGACCTGCTTCAATCCCCGCGTAGATACCGCCGTTTACAGCCTGATATCCGAAACGATCAGCGGTTGCTGCAAAGCTCAGGGTTGAATTGGTGTAGCCCCCCGTGATGCCAAGCACGGTCCCTTTAAACCCGAAGCTACCTAGGTCTAGCCCGAACTGACCGCCATAATAGTCTTGGCTGTGGGCAAGATCGGCATCGACCGGCTGGCCGAAGGCGGTGAAGGTCTGGCTCGCGTGATCACGATCGACCGAGCCGTACATCTGGCCCCACAAAGCCGATCCACGTCGCGGCTCATCGCCACTGCCTGCCGTGGCGTCCCGGACCGTCTGGAGATGCCCGGAAACAGCGTCACTGCCGCGATAGAACACCTCTCGCGCGCCACTACCGAGCTTGACGAACTCGTAGGCTTGTCCGGTTGGTGTGCCGTAGAGTCCATAGGTGGCCGCTGCAGGATCGAACACCAACGAATAGCCGATCAGGCCATCGACGATCGTCCCGCCAGCGAGGCTGAATGCTCCTGCCGTACTACCCGCTCCGGCATCGACGACGACGAGGTTGTTGACGAGAACGCCGGGATTGCTGGCGAGCGACTGCAAGCTGATCTGCGTGGAACCAGTCGCCGCCCCGCCTATCACCAGCTTATCGGCCGTAGCCCCCGCAGCGGTGACCGACACATCCAGCCCGAGCGCGCTGCCCGAGTTACCGACAAAGCTGCCGGGCACAGTGAGTGTGTCGCCGGCGACGCCATTGCGCAGGTCAACCAATCCGGCATTCGTGAAGGTCTCTAGGCCCGCCAGCGTCACCGCTCCTGCCGTAGTCGCTCGGCGACGGACGGTGAACAGCCCGTTGTTGACCAGCGTATCCACTCCGTCGCCAAACGCGCTATCGCCAACCGCTTCGAAGACGCCATTGTTGATGAGCGTGTCGTCACCTGCGGTAAGATCGACATAGCCGTTGATCTGCCCCGATTGGCCGACCGTGATGGTGGTAGCCGCGCCATTGGCGCTGATCGCCGGGCCAGCAGCCGCCTGCACCACGTCTGCAATCGCGATTGTCGATCCAGTCCCGGAGGTGACGGCGATCCCCGCCGCCTGACCGGATACGGGAGCACCCGCCAGCGTCGTGACGGCAACCCCGCACGCACTTGAGGCGGCAATTGCAGTGCCCTGCGTGGCGCTAACCGCGCCCGAAGCGGTGATGCTGACCGCGCTGCATCCGGTTCCCGTAGCCACAATGGCGTTGCTGCCAAGACCAGTGACTGTGACCGGCCCGGCGAAGATCGTCTGCGCACCGTCGGTTGTCGCTACGGTTATGCCATTGGCATCGTCGCCGTTAGTGACTACCGGGCCGACGGTGACCGCTACCGGGCCTATCCCACCTGTGATTCCCAACCCATCTGAACGGGCACCACTGGTGGTGACGCTCGATCCGCTGACCGTAATCGCGCCTGTGCCGGCGACATTTGCCCCTGGGGCATCATCGCCGGTCGTGACAACATTGCCGAAGGTCAGCGTAATCGGGCCGCCTCCACCGCCAATTGCAAGACCGGTAGCGCCATCGCCTCCTGTCGTGACATCGCCGGTCGTCACTGCGATGGGTCCGGCACCGGCAACGTCGACCCCGGTCGATCCCGCACCCGTGGTCGAGACATTGCCTGTGCTCACCACAATATCGCCGGCGCCCCCATCGACGATGACCCCAGTCGATCGGTCGCCCCCTGTGGTCACATCTCCGGTCGTGACGTTGATCGTGCCATCGCCACTTACGTCAACGCCGGGTGAGTCGTTGCCCGCCGTCGTGACATCGCCGGTGGTAACGATGATGGGGCCTGCGCCGCCATCGACGATGACGCCGGTCGAGCCATTCCCTCCAGTCGTCACATTGCCGGTTGAGACAGTGATCGGGCCGCTGCCGCTCACATCAACGCCGTCCGCATCATCGCCGCCAGTGCTTACGTCGCCGGTACCCACCGTGACGGGGTCGCCGCCACCATTCACATCAACGCCGTCCGAGCCGTCGCCCCCGGTAGTGATCGGGCCTGTGGCGACGTCCGCCGCGCAGGATCCAGGTCCGAGCACCAGGCATACCGCCGGATCGGTGATGATGCGCACAGCTGTTGCGTTGTCGCCCGAGGTGCTGACCGCGCCCAAGTTGGCCAGGATCCTTGCAGGAGCGTTGATCACCACGCCTAACGCACCATCACCGGTGGTACTGACTTGATCGGCGGCCAGATCGATGTCGCAAGCGCCACTACCCAGCAGCACGCAAGCGGCAGGGTCGGCCGCAATGTCGATGCCGTTGGCATTGTCGCCGCCGGTCTCGAGCAGGCCGATGCGCCCGGTAGTCGGCCCAACGACGCGAGCAAGCACGCCGGTGGCCCCCGCCCCTGACGTGGTCAGCTGGCCAACATCGAAGGATGTGCCGCAATTGCCAGCCCCTAGCAGAACGCACGCATCGGGATCGGAAGCCAGATCCAGCCCGATAGCATTAGCGCCGTTGGTCTGGAGCACGTCCACCGATCCGGTAACGTTGCCCGCTGCGCGGATCAGCGCACCTGGCGAGTTGGCGCCGTTGGTGACCAAGTTGCCAACCGTGAAGTTGGCATCGCAGGCTCCGGCACCGAGCGTTGCGCAGATCGTCGGATCAGCGAGCAAATTGATGCCCGCTGCCTGATCGCCGTTAGTCTGCAGCACGCCGACATTGAGTGCTACAGGGGCTGCAGCAGTGATCAGCGCACCGATACCGCCGAAGCCGTTGGTGGTGATCTGGTCGGCGGCTGCCGTCACGCTGCAACCACCGTTGCCGAGCAGCACGCAAGCCGCTGGGTCGGTCGCGACATTTAGACCGAGGGCCTGGCCTCCGGACGTGCGTAGCACGCCGACATCAACGTCTACATCACCAGCAGCACGCACGAGCGCAGCAGTGGACAGGTTGCCCGACGTATCGATCAGATCGGCATTAAGCAGCGCCGGGCCGGAGATCGCGAGCAGCTGCGCGCCGTTCGAATTGTTGCCAGTGGTGATGATGTCACCAGCATTGACCGCCACGCTGCCACCTTGAGCATCCACACCGGGAGCGTTGTCACCTGCGGTGGATACGAGATCATCGACGGTGAACAGCACGGTATCGACAGCTCGTAGCACTGCGCCGGTCGCACCGGTGCCATTTGTGGTGAGGCTGGTGACCCGGGCATTAATGCCGCCACCCGAGGTGAGCGCTAGCGCGGGCTGGTCTACAGAATTGACGACTGCAGTAGTAACAGGGGTCAATGTGAGATCAGCGGCCGTCCCGATCGTCGTCAGATCAATGCCGGCATTAGAATTAAGGCCCGCGACCAGGGTGACGACTGCGGGGCCGATAATTGGAGCTGGAGCGGTCGGCACTGCAGCTCCAGGCGTCACTGGATCAGGACTGGTCCCACACATTATGTTGATGCCGGCTTCGGGCACACAGAGCAGTTGCGCGTGAGCGGGTGGCGCAGTGAGAACTCCGGCACCGATCATCGCCATCGGCGTAAGCATCCAAGAGGTTGCAATCCGGCTGGCGCCATTCCTCAGATTGTTCTTCATGAGAAACCTCCATTTGGCTCGCACCGGGCAAAATCGGTGAGCGGTTATGGGGCGACAGTGGTTCTTCCAGATTAATCATCAGTAAAATAGGCTGCGCATTTCAAAACCGCTTTGCGCAATGTACCGACTCGGTCCAAATGCTAGTTTGTTGGTGCCCTTGGTACCGCCCTGGCGAAGCGCCGTCGATAGTCGTTGAATGCGCAGCTGCGCTTACCGCAACATCGAGGCATGAAAACCTGGTCTTCCAGGCGGCGCTTAGATGAGCAACTTGCTACTTTCTAATTTGTGTCGATCTTTACAGATCTGGAACTACGCGCAATTGTGTGATCCTCAAATAGGCCCCGGAGCAGCGTTACGCCCTCGAGCAGCACTTGTTCGCCCCAAGCGTTGTTAACGGTACTACCGCCGCTGGGTTCTTTGCAAACCTAGGAGTTCCGGCTGAATACCTTGGACCTGACAGCAAATGTTCAGTGAGCAGGCATGCCAAGGAAGATTTGACCAATGAATATTTGGGAGAATGAGAAAGCCCAAACGCGTTTTTCCATCGGGCCGCATTACGCCATATCCATCAGCGATCTCATTAATAACGATGCAGCGCGCGCTGTACAGCCCACCGGCTACACCTCCGTTACAGCTGATGTCTTAGCGGATTGCGCTCTTGGCTGGCCGTCTGCTGATCTGTGAGCGCGGCGATCCCGTGGGGGCCCTTCCCTGTCAGCTTTGCGGCCTGCTATGTCTTTCGGATGGTGGAGAGTGCGAGGCCGAGCTACGAGGAACTGGAAACCGCGCTGGAGCGTGCCAATGCACGCCTTCAGCAGGCCTATCGGCGTCATATCGAGCAGCGCAGAAGCTATCAGGCTGAGATCGCGCAGCTCCGTGGCACGACCAGCGATCTGGCCAAGGGCGAGGCGTTCCGTCGGGCAATCATTGATAGCTCGACGGAACACGCAATCATCTCACTTGACCTGAAGGGGCTGGTGACGAGCTGGAACGAAGGCGCCTGCCAGACCTTGGGCTGGACTGAGGAGGAGATGCTGGGCAAGCCCGCCCACATCTTCTTCACACCCGAAGATATCGGGTCCGGAACTCCTAGCCGGGAGATGGTGAATGCTGCCATTACCGGTCGCAGCGAGGATGAACGGCTTCACTTTCGCAAGGACGGGACTGGCTTTTGGGCCAATGTCCTGACGATGCCGCTAGAAGTCGACAGCCAGCAGATCGGGTTCATCAAGATTCTGCGTGATCGCAGCGAGCAGCATCGCGCAGAACAAGCACTGAAAGCGATGGCGGAGGAACTCGCGTTCGATCGTGCTACCTTGGAGGCCGTATTCGAAAACGCGCCAGTTGGTCTGTCGCTGGCGTCCGCGCCGTCAGGCGAATCTGTTCTGATCAACGAGCAGATGCGCCGCTTAACTGGTCGCGACTTCTCCGCTGGCGGGGTCGATCGTTATCTCGGCGCCGGCGCCATCAAGGACGATGGCAGACCCTACGCGCTGGACGATTACCCGCAGGTTCAGGCGATCCGGCATGGCATAGAAACTCATGCCGCTCCTTTTCTGATCGAGCGGCCGGACGGCAGCAGGCTGCGTACTGAGATTAGTTCCGTACCCCTCCGGGATGAACGAGGTCATATAATTGGCGCGGTCAGTGTCGTCATCGACGTGCATGAGCGTGAGCAGGCGGCCGAGCAGCAGGCGATCCTGACCGGTGAACTCGCACACCGCATGAAGAACTTGATGGCGATGGTACAGGCGATCGTGCATCAGTCGCTGCGTTCGGCTGTCACGTTGGATGATGCACGCGCGAGCGTGTCCGAACGATTCCAGGCTTTGACGCAGGCGCAGGACCTACTCACCGCCTACAGCGGGCTAGCATCAGATCTCGGCCGGGTTGTGACGACGGCGCTTGCCTCGATCAACGACGGTGAGCGGGTTGCGATAGGAGGTGATCCAGTCGCCATTGGCGCGCCAGCGGCGCTGTCCTTCACGCTCGTGTTGCACGAGCTGGCAACGAATGCCCTGAAATATGGTGCGTTGTCGCTGCCGGATGGCAAGGTAATGGTGCAATGGACGCTAGACAGGCAGCAAGCAGGCGAAAAGCTGATCCTTACTTGGGCTGAGGCGGGCGGCCCGATTGTATTGGCGCCTACCCGCAGGGGGTTCGGAACCAGGCTGATCGATAGCATCGGGCGTTCGTTCGGGGGATTCAGCGAACTTAGCTATGATCCCGCTGGGGTTCGCTGGCTGGTAGAAGTGGATGCCGCCCAGCTCAGATAGTCCAGGCGGCAGGGCGGCCGAATGGCGCCATTCTCAAGTGCCTCGACCCGGCACCCCTTGTGCAAGAAAAGCTCTGGTCCTGGGATCGCTTGCCGATCCAGCGAGTTAACGTAAATTAACCGTGCGAACCAGGAAGCCATGTGCCACGTCTTGATCATTGAAGATGAACCCATGATCGCACTGTTCCTCCAGGATATCCTGGAGGAGGCGGGAGCAACATCGTTCGCCGTTGCCGCGACGGAACACGATGCCGTGAGCTTGGCTCTTCAGCAGCGTCCTTCAGTGATCACATCAGATATGCGGCTCCTCAAGGGGACAGGGCCACGAGCCGTTGAGCAGATTACTCAGCAGATAGGCAAAGTTCCCGTCATCTTCATCTCTGCAAACCCGGAGCTGTGTAGCTGGCCAAACCCGCCAATCGCCGTTTTGGCTAAACCGTTCAGCTACCACGAAGCCATAACGGTGTTCCAGCGGGTCGTTCCACACTGATCGAGGGGGTGGGTGCTATCCCCAGGAAGGTGGGGTGCACCTCTTCTAAAGACAGCGTCTGCTGCCGCTTCAGCTACGAAACCGCAGCGAGGACGGCACCTGTAGCGATTGAAGCTGACAAATACGAAAGCGGGTGCGCAGGTCGCCCTGCCGCACCCGTCACTCCGTCAACGGCGGTAGCCATCTCCACCGCCGCGGCCGTAGTTGTCGCGATCATGATGATGGTCGTCGCGGTGATTGCGGCGTTCGTCATAACCCCGGCCCCCGCGATAGTCGCCGCGATAGCCGTTGTAATCACGGTTGACGTAGCCGCGGTAACCGCCCTCATAGTAGCCGTCATAAACCGGGGCATATGCCACGACCGGGCCGTCATAGCCCTCGTCGTAGTAATAACCATCGTCGCGACGATTGGCGCTCGAGGCGAGCGCTGCGCCGATGGCAAGACCCGCAACGCTGGCAATGACAGCGGTGCCGGCGTTGTCGCGGCCGTGATAGTCGCCATAATGCTGCGCCTCGGCTGGCGCGGCAACCGCGAGTGCGGAGGCGCCAAGGGCAAGGGCGAGCGTGATCTTCTTGAACCGGGCAATCATGACCTTTATCCTCAAGGCCAATCACGAAATGGTCAACATTGATCCCGTTCGTGCTGGCTTGAGATCGTAATGCACCTCTCCGGCTGAACCGGCTCGGAATGCACCCTGCAGCTCATGTTCATGAGGGGAAGTATCACTGTCGTATATTTATGATCTAGGCGGCCAAGCCGGATGCCTGCTCGGCGATGAGATGGCCAAGATCGTCCGCAGACATGGCGCGGCCGTAGAGATATCCCTGCCCTTCGGCGCATCCCGAGCGCTTCAACCATTCCTGCTGCTCGACGGTCTCAATGCCTTCGGCTGTGACGTCCAGGCGGAAGCTCTGACCCATCCGCAATATCGAGTCGACAACTACAGCATCCGGGCTCCCGGCCACCATGCCCTCAACAAAGGACTTGTCGATCTTCAATCGCGTAACGGGCAGCTCTTTAAGAACGCTGAGCGATGCATAGCCGGTACCAAAATCATCCAGGGCAATGCCGATCCCCTGCTGCCGCAGGGCGCTCAAGGCTGTCTTGACCATGCTGCTGTTCTTGACCGCAATCGTTTCAGTGAGCTCGATCTCAATCAAATTGGCGGGCAGATTGTTCTCGCCCAGCTTTGCAGCGATACGCTCGGGCAAGCTTCCAGAACGGAATTGTGCTGCAAAGAGGTTTACCCCGACCCGGATCGGCGTACCCGCCCGCATCCATTGCGCGGCTTGGGCGATGGCAGTTCGTAGCACCCAGGTGCCTACTGCAGCCGCGAGAGGCATGCGGTCGAGG
>NZ_JALNUP010000043.1 GCF_026540855.1 Sphingomonas sp. GC_Shp_5 | reverse complement strand
GTTCATCGTGTTCTTCGAGTGGGACAAGTCGGACATCACGCCCGAGGCTTCGTCGATCCTCGACAACGCCGTCACCCAGTATCAGAGCTGCGGCAACGCGCAGGTCATGCTGGCGGGTCACGCCGACAAGTCGGGTTCGGCGTCGTACAACGTCGGTCTGTCGCAGCGTCGCGCGGACAGCGTGAAGGCGTATCTCACGTCGCACGCCATCCCCGATGGCTCGATCTCGACCGAAGCGTTCGGCGAGAGCCGCCCGCGCGTCGAGACTGCCGACGGCGTCCGCGAGGTCCAGAACCGTCGCGTGGAAGTCACCTACGGTCCGGGTTCGGGTCAGTAAGACCCTTCCTACCGTTGGAATGCAATTGGGGAGGTCGGCGATGCCGGCCTCCCTTTTTGTTGCTGCCGCAGCGAATGGGCATTCAGCCCCGCACCGTTGCTGCTAATAGTCCGCCGCTGCGTTAGAGGCGGCAGACCAAGCGGGCCCTACGGCTCCTGAACAAAGTGGACGATAGATGCGCATCACGATGATCGGTTCGGGTTATGTGGGCCTGGTATCGGGCGCGTGCTTTTCCGATTTCGGCCATGACGTGATCTGCGTCGACAAGGACGCGGGCAAGATCGCGGCGCTCGAGGCGGGGCGAATGCCGATCTACGAGCCGGGGCTCGATACGCTGGTCGGCGCCAATGTCGCGGCGGGGCGACTGACTTTCTCCACTGACCTTGCCGCGTCGGTTGCTGGCGCCGACGCCATCTTCATCGCGGTGGGCACGCCGACCCGTCGCGGCGATGGCCATGCCGATCTGTCCTATGTATTTGCCGCGACCGAGGAGATCGCCGGCGCGGTGACTGGCCCGACGGTGGTGGTGACCAAATCGACGGTCCCGGTCGGCACCGGCGACGAGGTCGAGCGGATCCTGCGCGAGCGGCGTGGTGACATCGACGTCCAGGTCGTCTCCAACCCCGAGTTCCTGCGCGAGGGCGCGGCGATCGGCGACTTCAAGCGCCCGGACCGAATCGTGATCGGCACCGACGACGAGCGCGCGCGCAAGGTGATGCGCGAGGTCTACCGGCCACTCTATCTCAATGAGTCGCCCATCCTGTTCACCAGCCGCCGGACCTCCGAGCTGATCAAATATGCGGCCAACGCGTTCCTCGCGACCAAGATCACCTTCATCAACGAGATCGCCGACCTGTGCGAGGCCGTGGGCGCCGACGTCCAGGACGTCAGCCGCGGGATCGGGCTCGACAATCGCATCGGCAAGAAGTTCCTCCACGCCGGACCCGGCTATGGCGGCTCATGCTTCCCCAAGGACACGCTGGCGCTGCTCAAGACCGCCGAGGATCACGATAGCCCGGTGCATATCGTCGAGGCGGTGGTGAAGGTAAACGACAGCCGCAAGCGCGCGATGGGCCGCAAGGTGCTCCACGCCCTCGGAACCGAGCCGCGCGGCAAGACGGTGGCGCTGCTCGGGCTGACGTTCAAGCCCAACACCGACGACATGCGCGATGCACCGTCGATCGCAATCGCGCAGGCGCTCGGCGATGCTGGGGTGACCGTGCGCAGCTACGACCCCGAGGGGATGACCGCGGCCAAGGCGATGATGCCGGAACTCACTTTCTGCAAGGATGCCTATGAGGCGGCAGAGGGCGCGGACGCGGTGGTCATCGTCACCGAATGGGATGCATTCCGGGCGCTCGATCTCGGTAAGCTCAAGGGGCTAATGTCGGCACCGGTGATGGTCGACCTGCGCAATGTCTATCGTCGCGGCGATGTCGAGGCGGCAGGGTTCAGCTATACCGCGGTTGGTCGCTGACAACGGGCCGGGCGCGGCCGGGTCAGGTCGCGCCTGGGTCAGGGCAGCGCTTCGTCCGCCGCGAGTGCCGCCTCAAGCCACGCTGGCCGCAACGCATCCCCCAGCGCCTCGACGCGGCGGTGCTCGACCATCAGCCCAAGCTCGGGATAGCTCGCGCGGGTACGCTGCCCTGGCTCCGCCAAAGGCGCCACGACGAGTCGGCGATTGACCTTGGCGCGATAATGCATCCGCGCCGTATTCTCCTGACCGACATAGCAACCCTTGGTAAAGCTGACGCCGCCTAGCTCGCCGGCATTGCACTCGAGCCAGAGCGTCTCGCCGCTGCCGAGTTCGCCAATGCCTTCGGTCACGCCGAGCGATAACCGATGAGCCAGCCAGCCGTCCGCCGGCGCCGTCGGCACGCCGAGCCATCGCCGGCCAAGCGTGGCCAGGCGCGGGTCGGGCACGCCGATATTCCCAGTCGGCGACCAGTGCACGGCCACGGTGGTGGGTTCGATGGTGATGGCGCGGCGCAGGCGGTACATGGCCAGCCGGCGAGCAAGCGCGTCAGCCTGCTCGGCTTCGGCGTCGACCAGCACGTCGTCGCCGTCGGCCCATAGCAGGAAATCGAACAACGCCTTGCCCTGTGGGCTCAGCAATGCCGTCCACAATGGTGTGTCGGGCGCCAACAGCGCGACGTCGCCTGTCACCAGCCCTTGCAGAAAGCCGCGCACGTCGGTGCCGGCGAGGCGCAGCACGGATCGATCGGTAAGGGTGGTCGGGTCCATCTGTCTCACCTAGGCACCAGGCAGCAATTTCCAAGGGCCGCACGCTGGCGGCGTGGCGCCGGCAGGACTAGAGGATCGGCATGACCGACCGCCTTACGATCCGCCGCCCTGATGATTGGCATGTCCACCTGCGTGATGGCGCCATGCTGCAGGCGGTCGCTCCGGCGACGGCGCGACAGTTTGCCCGGGCGATCATCATGCCCAATCTGACGCCGCCGATCATCAGCGTCGCGGCGGCGGAGGCTTATCGGCAGCGGATCCTGGCGGCGCTGGGCGAGGGCACCCGCTTCACGCCGCTGATGACCTGCTATCTCACCGATCAGGCGGACGCGGCCGAGATCGTGCGCGGCTATGAGGCCGGCGTGTTCGCCGCCTGCAAGCTGTATCCCGCGCACGCGACGACCAACTCGGCGCACGGCGTCACCGATATCATGAAGCTTGGCGCCGTGCTCGAGGCGATGCAGCGCGCCGGCATGGCGCTGCTGATCCATGGCGAGGTCACGGATCGGGCTGTCGACATCTTCGACCGGGAGGCGGTGTTCATCGATCGGGTGCTGCCGCCACTGCTGCGCGCCTATCCCGCGCTCAAGATCGTGCTCGAGCATATCACCACCGCCGAGGCGGCAGCGTTCGTCGCCGAGGTCACCCATCCGATTGCCGCGACGATCACCCCGCAGCATCTGATCATCAACCGCAACGCGATCTTCGACGGTGGCCTGCGCCCCCATGCCTATTGCCTCCCGGTCGCCAAGCGCGAGGCGCATCGGCTGGCCGTGCGCCACGCCGCCGTATCTGGATCGCCGCGCTTCTTCCTCGGCACCGACAGCGCACCGCATGTGGTCGGCGCCAAAGAATCGGGCTGCGGCTGCGCGGGCATCTACAATGCGCCGTTCGCACTCGAGGCCTATGCGCAGATATTCGACGAGGAGGGTGCGCTTGACCGCTTCCAAGGCTTCGCCGCCGAACATGGCGCGCGTTTCTATGGGCTGCCGCTCAACGAGGGCACGGTGACGCTGGTGCGCGACCGGGCCATCGTGCCCGATCGGATCGGCGAGGGCGATACTGCCGTGGTGCCGTTCATGGCCGGCCAGGCGATCGGCTGGCGACTGGAAGCCTAGCTGACAGCTAGAAGGGCAGCCACTTCGCCTTGTGGGTGATCTTCATGTAGCCGACATTGACCCCGGCCCGATAGCCGACGCCGAGCCGGATCGGGATCAGCACCACATTGCCGCGCCGCAGATAGCTCGCCGCGAAGCCGCCGACCAAATACAGCCGGCCCTCGGCGGCCGGGAAGCGGTGATAGAGATCCTCGGTATCATAGAGGTTGTAGACCAGCACGAACACCTTGTTGGCATCACCGCCGACATCGAAGCCCACCGACGGGCCGGTCCAATAGACCGGCTGCTGGCCTTCGACCTTGTGAGTCATGATTCCTGAACCGTAACGCAGGCCGACGACGAACGCCCCGGCAGCCTCACGCCCGGCGATATAGGCGTTGGGGCGGCCCTGATCCTTGAGAATTTTCTCCAGGATGCCGGCAAGCCCTGCGGCACCCTTGCCGAACACGCCTTCGCCCGCCGCGAGCAGATCGTCGCGCTCATAGGTATCGGCGGCATGGGTGGTGGCTTCTGCGCGCGCCTGCTGGCTGCCGTTGGTGACGATCGGTGCCGGCGGCGGTGCGTCTTCGCGATCGGGCTGTTCCAATTCGCTGGCTGGCGCCTGATCCTGAAACCCTGGCGCGTTCGCCGCGCGCCGAGGAGGCTGCGCGGGTGCGTTGGTAGCCAAGTCGCCGTCGATCGCGCGATTGGGATCGATGGTCGCCACCTGCGCCGGGGCGCTCCCCGCCAGCGTCGCGGCGGCTGCCAGTCCCAATCCAACGATACGCATGGCAATCCCCCATCGGCACACCCCGATCACCCTGGTTAATCAGGAAGCGGCTTGCCCGGCAATGAACGACGCGCCGAGGCCATGAAATTTTGCGGTCAATCGCCTGCATCCATTCGGTTGATCGATCGCAATACCCTCGCTATAGCCGCAATCCTGCCGCAGCCGGAGACGTGGGTGAGTGGCTGAAACCAGCGGTTTGCTAAGTCTCCGAAGCCCATTCCCCAAATCGCGCTCAGCGCCGCAGTTTCCCTAGCTTTCTTCATGCTGTCTCGGTGCCGAACCGCTGTTCGTGTGCGCCGCGTTGTGCCACCATCGATTTCGCGGCACGCGCCTGGTCAGGCGTCAGGAACGCCAGATACTCCTCGGTCGTGCTGATGTGGGTGTGCCCCATCTCGCCCTGGAGGTCGTAGATCGAGCCCCGCCCGCGCCGCAGGTATTCCACCGCGAACAGGTGGCGAAAGTCGTGGTGGCTGAAGGCCTGGAACTCGACGCCTTCGTGTGCCGCCTTTCGTGCCGCACGACGATTGGCACCGGTGATTCGGGACGAGACCTCGTTGAGGATCGCGCCCTTGTCCTGCCAGAACACCCAAGGCTTGCCGATATAGCGCGGCTGACGGTCGATGATCTCTTCAGCCTCGACCGTAAGCGGCACGGCGCGGACCTTGTTGCCCTTGCCATTTTCGACGGTGATGATCCGCTCGCGCCGATCGACAGCCGCGTGTTTAAGCATGGTTGCCTCGTCGAGGCGCAGGCCCACCTCACGGGTGAATTCGCAGATGTCGCGGATCCGTGAGTCGAGGCGGGGGAAGACCAGCGCCATCATGTCTTCACGAGGCAGGACGATCTTTGCCTTGCGCTCTGGGACGATCCGCCGGCGATTGATCGCCTCGGTAGGGTTCTCCTCGATCCAGCCCTCGTCGATCGCGTGGTTGAACACGCTCGATGCGGCAGTCAGGTCGCGCCGAATCGTGGCGTTCTTCACGCCGGCGCGTTTACGTGCCTTGATCAGCTCCTTCAGGACATCGGCATCGATTTCCTGCACAGAGAGGTGATCGAAGAACCCCCTGAGCTGCCGCAAGCTACTCAGGTAGCGGTTATAGGACTTGGCGCCGAGCGCTCGCTCTGCCTCGCCACTCCAGCTGACCACAGCATCCTGCCAGGCCACAGGACCAGCAATCCCATAGACGACCTGATCTTCGATCTCTTCGCGACGGGCGGCGAGACGTTTCACCGCGACCCGCTCAGAACGCGTTCGTAAGCTTTCGCGGTATTCGACCCCGCGAACTTTGAACCGCGCCCAGTATATCCCCGCGCGGAGGTAGAGGTTTTTAGGCATGAAGGCCCCTTCGTTGTTCTGGTGACCCAAGCCCGCAGCTCGGCGACGGCGAAGAGCCAGCGCCCTGCCGGCTTGCTCGCGCCGGGAATCGATGGCGCGAGATCCTGGAGGGTGCGGCGCGAGATCCCGGTGATCAAGCATGCCTCGGCAATGCCGACGCGCTCAGGAGAGCGGACGACGGTCAACGGCGTGCCTCCCGGACGATAGCGGCGATCCAAACCTGCGCGGCCTCGCTCAGCTCACCCCAATCGTAGGCCGCATACGCGCCGATCACCGACGGGCTGTCGACGATCGCGGCGGCAGCCCTCATCTGTGACGAAGTGGGCGCGACGAACGGCAGCAGCTCGGCGCCCGCCTGATCGGGTCCATTCGTGCTTTCGGGTATCATGCCGCTGCTCCCTCGGCCGCCCGCGCGGCAATGCGTCGATCGGCCTCGACCGTTGCTGCCTTCCGCTGCGCGGCGATCTCGTCATCGGTGACGAAGATGTTGGCGGAGACCAGGAAACCCGACTGGCCGCCAATCGTCCGTTGCTCCTGCCGGTCGTGCTGCGCGTCGGGCCAGAAGACGCGGCCCTCGAGCGCGGTACCGGCGAACGGCGGTACCGCCAGGCGCCGCGACCACCGGATGATATCGCGCTCCCGCTCCGCAATTGCCGATCGCTCCCGGTTCTCGGCCGTGTCGGCCACCGAAGGCTTCAGCGCCTGGTTCTTCTGCGCGATCGGCACGAACGCGCAGCGCTGCAGCGCCGCCAGCTGCCCGTCGCGATCAACGCCGACCAGGACATGCGCCTTTAGGCCGTTCTCTCGGATCGCGCGCCATAGCTGCTGACCATTGTCCCGCTCGACTAGCGCAAACCCCGCCGGCGGCCTGATCTTGAGGCTGGTACCGTGGAGGTGCAGCCGGAGATCGGGGGTTTTCACAAAGCCGACGATCGCCGGCGACCAAGCCGCATTGTCGCGCAGCTGGCCGAGGAGACGCACCGCCTGCAGGTCGACCATGCCATCGGCGATCGTCTCCAGCAGGAACGGCTGGGCGAGCACCCGTGTCCGCCCGGGCTCGTCGAACAGGTCGTCCTCGTAGGTGCCGCCTCTCTCCTCGTACCGCTCGCGGCCGACGAAGAAGAACAGGCGATCGTCGGTGGCAACGCCCTTCATGCGAAGGGCGAGACGAACCGCGGCCGGCTGATGGGCGTTGCGGCCGCGCTTCTGCTGAACCTCGAAAACTTCCGCCTGCAGCGCCTGGTCCTGGCTGGACGCATAGGCCATCGCGGCGTCGAGGGTAATCTGCCGATCGGCGAGCGCATCGAGGATAGGCTTTGCCAGCTCGGCCAGGCGCAACCGCTGCTTGATGACACGTTCAGAAAAGCCGAATCGCTTAGCCAGCTCGGCCGGCGACGTGTCGCCGCGCTTCATCAGCTCCGCGAAGGCGAAGAACTCGTCGACCGGCGACATCGTGCGCTGCTGCAGGTTCTCGGCAAGCGACAGCTCGACCGCCTCGTCGACGCTCCGGATGAGCACCGGCACGAGCCAGGTGTCATCGATGAGGCCACGAGACTTGACGATACGCAGCGACTTTAAGCGCCGGCCACCGCCGACAATCTCAATCTTGTCGCTGTCCTCGTAGCCGATCAGCGACTGCAGCAGGCCATGCGCCTGGATGTCGTCGGCCAGCTCCTCGCAGCCCTCCTCAATGTTCGTGTGGCGCACGTTCTCGCTGGCGCGCATGAGCTGGCCGAGAGGGAACAGCCGCGGCGCAGAAGGCACGATGGTGACGATCGACGGCAGCACGGGTTCGGCCGGCGCAACGGAGCGCTGGACCTTCTTGCCCAGGCTCAGGGTCTCGCGGGTGGCTCGGACAGCAGCTGCTTGTTTAACGGTGCTCGCATGGTTCATGGTGACACGGTCTCCGGCTCTGCGGCCGCGAGCGCAGGTTTCGACGAGCGGCCGACGGGTGCGCTCACATCGGCCGCGGGCACGGTCGGTGCGTCGAAGTCGGTGAGGGGGGCGCAAACCGGCGCGCTCCCCGAGCTGGCGAACGCGATCGCGTCCTCAATGTCGTGCTGGCGTTGGTCAGCCTCGAGCTTCACCGGTGACGATCCATCGCCTGAGCACGGCTCGATGCGATCTCGCGTTGTGTCCGGCGCCAGTTGCCTACCGCCACCTTGATCGTGGCGGCGAGGAGAAGCAGGCCGAACACCAGCGCGAGGATCGCGCCCAGGGCGATCACGACGCCCATCAGAGCAGCTTTCCCGCCAACAATGCTGACAGCACTGCTGTCGCAACCGCAACTCGACTCGCTATGAGATCGGCCCGCGCGCTGTCGAAGCCATCCTCCCAGCTGCTCTGGAACAGCGGCGAGGTGGACATCCAGGCGCATAGGGCGGCGAGTGCGAGCAAGGCGATGCCGGAGAGCAGATGCATCACCAGGCGCCTGTGAAGATCGCTGCAAGAGCATGCGCCGCGCCGGCGGGATCGTAGACGAAGGCGATCATGGTGCCGGCCGCGGCGCCTGCGGCAGCCAGCTTGCCCATGGTAATCGTGTCGAGGCGATCAGGCGCGCAGGCGCGGCACAAACAGTCCGTCTCGTGGATCTCCACGGTGAGCCGGCGGGGCTCCTCGAGGTGCCAGGCGCGATGAACGAGCTTCGTCATGGCTACTTGCTCCAGGGCTGGTTGGTGGTGAGCGCACGAAGCGCTTCGAGGCTGAAGAATTGGAGGCAGGTCGTTGCGGCGAGGAGCGCGACGCTGGCGCGCGTCATCCCGCAGAGCGCCAGCCCCAGCGAGCTGCCGGAGAGGATGATGCCGGCGACGTGGATACGGCGGAGCGTCTTCATGCCATGCTGCCCGCGCCGGTGGCCGGATCGAAGCCGACCCAGGTAGGCTGGCGATCGCGAGCGAGCGCCATCAGGTGAGCGACCTCGGCAAGGTCGAGGCGGATCGCTCCGAGGAGGGCCGCCGCGTTATGTGGCTGTAGCGGTGCCACGTCCGCTTCAATGGCGCGGATCCACGCCAGGCGCTCGAATACTCCCAGGCGAGGATCAGTCGCAACGCGCAGCGCCAAATCCTCGACCGTCAGACCGGCCTTTTCACGCTGGTCGCGGAGATATGCCCCGGCGCTCAGTGGATCGGCCTCAGGCTGGTCATCATCGGTCGAGGCGTCGGACATGGAGGGCTTCCGGCATGCGAAAAGCCGTTCCCGGCGAGGATGGTCGACGGGGCGGCAGGGCTGGCGATGTTCGTGGCTAGGTGCGGCTCAGCTCACGGCGGGGGCTCGAGCGGCGCGTCGGTCGGCGGGTCGATCAGCTCGCGCAGCAGGGCGATGGCGGGAGCGTTAGCCTGGCCGGCCTCCTCCAACTCGCGCAGAGCCACCTTCCAGGTCTCGCGTGATGCGCCAGGCATTGATGCCGCCACCAGAGCAGCAGTCGCCTCACCAGCTTCCTTGGCGACGATGCAGGCGAGCCTGCCGATGGCCTCGGCGCTGGCGAAACGCAGTTGCGCTTCCGACTTGAGGATCCGCTCATAGGTCTCGAGGAGCGGGTAGCCCTCTTGCTGTTGGGCGCGCCATTCGAGATCGAGCTTGATCGCGTCATCGAACGCCAGTCGCTCTCGCGTGTACGGGTTCGACAGCGCGCGCAGATAGCCCAGAGAGCGGCCTGTCACTTCCGCCGCGCGCTCGATCGAGATCGTGCCGATCACCAGGTGCAGCGTGTTCTCGACGGTCATCGGCTCACGTGGGTTGGTCATGCTTCACCTGCGCGAAAACGAGCTGACGTTGGCTGCATCATGCCGGCGAGATCCGTGGGACGATCACGCCGTGATCGCAGGGAAAGGGCGCGGGTTGCTGATGTTTGCTCCTCACCAGCTTTGGGCGCGCGCGGGAGAGCGCGCAGCAGCCCAGGGCGACCCGCCGCCCCGTGGGAATAGGCAGACTGCTTCACGTGCCGTGTGCCGGCAGCCCCGGGCGCCCCGAGCAACATGCAACGTGCGCTCAGCCGGCCTGCCAGCGGCTGAGCGAAAGGATCCACAAGCGCGCTATCGGTGCCGGCCAATAGGAGAGGAAGACCGGCACCGATGCTCTTGGGAGCGCGCAGACTTCTTACCGTCGGGGTGGTCAGTGCCCGAGGGTATCGACCGGTCTGCGAGCGGCCGAACTTGTTGGAACGAATGATGCGCACGTCAGCGCGCGTCCCTTGCCCTTCGGGGGAGAGGCTTGCAGCCTCTCCCCGTCCGGCTATCGTCGTGGGTCCAAGCAACGACGAAAGAGAATCAGAATGGCTGAGGATAATACCGCGAGCGCACATCTGTTGGACGCGCGCGCTCGAGCAGATGCCGAGTTCGCGGCAAACTTCATCTGGCGAGTGCTGGGCGAAATGCGCGATGGTACAGCGGACGTGGATCGGCTCCACTTCTACGCCGAACGGCTTGTCGGCGAGCTCTACAAGTCCGATGATCCTGCGACGGATCAAGCTTTGCGTCAGCGCAAAGACGAACTCATCTTCCGTGGTCAGAAGCTGCCGAACGTTACTCCGCCGCACAGCTGACCTCCCAAAGTCGGCGGCGCGCATTAGCTATAAGACGCGTGACCGCCTCCCGCTCTTCGTCGGTCCCGATGCCAAGCGCCTCGAGCGCGGCACCCGGGTCGGCGTTGAGCTGCTTCGTCATGTCAGCATATCGGTCATTACGACGTTGCCAGGCTGCCACCTCTGCGTCGTACTCGGCACGAGTTTGGGGTGCGGCATTCCTGTCGAGCCGCATGCGCTGAGCTTCGTGGAACCGGCTTGCTTCGGCGAACCGGTTGCTAAAGTCGGCATGGTTCATCGGGCGGGCTCCAGCGACTCAGCGCCGCTGTTTGGCGCCACTGTGGTAGGCGCAGAGCGTGGCGCCGGGCCATACACGTCAGGACGCAGTCTATGACGGCTCACGCCGGTGGCTTTCTCTACAGCAAGCACGGCTTCAGGCGGCACCTTGCCCGACTTCAGCCACTCCCGGACTGTCGATTGCCGACGGCCGATCAGGCGACCGAAAGCCGACTGCGAACCCGCTGCGCGGACCGCCTTCGCCAACTCAGAATCAAGATCGTGCTCGATTGCCACGACCTAGAGCTAACGGCATGCTGTTAGATGGTCAACGGCATGCTCGCATTTAATTCCAACGGATCGCCGTTAGCGTCCTCATCTATGACTATCGGTGAACGCATCGAGGAGCGGCGCAAAGCACTGGGCATCGCGAGCCAATCCGAACTGGCGCGCCGGGCCGAGATGCGACAGTCGACGCTGAACGGGCTGATTCGCAAGCCATACCGATGGTCGCCATATTTGGTGGCTATCGCGCGTGCGCTGCACACCTCGGTCGAATATCTCACAGGTGATACGAACGATCCGAACGAGGGCGCTCCGCCTCCTCGTCCAGCGCCGTTGGTCCAGCACGTCATGCTGCCTGTTGCTCTACCGAGCGAGAACGCCCTGGCTCGAATGTTCGAGGGATTGCTGGAGGTAGCGGACTGCTCGGCGGGGAAGGCCGCACTCGCTCGTGAGCTTGCGCAGCTGCTTCCCACCGGGTTTTCGCAGCTTCGAGGTCCGCTGCTCGAGGCGGCAAATTACCCGAGTCCCGCAACAGCAGCTGCAGATCTCGCCATCGCTGATCAAGGACAGCAGTGATCGTGGCGCACTTCATCTCACAGGGCGAACAGCCCCGCACGCACCCTGGATTAGTTCGGAACACCGCTCCGTTCATTCGAATCATCCCCCCCAGTCTTTGATTTGGCTGGCGAGGCCTAGGCAGGAGTAGTTACGGCAACACTCCAGACACAATGTCGATACGGATGACTGCGTTGGGTAAGCAGAGTCGGAGCAGACTTCTATGTGCGTGGGTTGGCGCTGCCTGCAGCGCCAACCTCTTGCTTGGCTTAGCAGGCTGCGACCGAGGCGCTGCAGCTGCACGCGATGAGGAAACCCGCAAGGCGCTGATCGAAACCCGCGCGGCAGATCAAAGGCTTTTGGCTAAAATGCGACTGTTGCGAAAAGACGTTGCGCGCGGCGCTCCAGCGAACCTCCCGGCGCTTGATGCCGAGATCGCAAATGCCGAGGCGTCCGCAGCGGAGTTCAACAATTGGAGTGCCACTGGCCCCACTGCTCCGAAGGAGAAGTGAGGGTATCGTCGGGGTACTGCCCCTATCTGCCACTGCAAAATAGACGCATTCCTGCGCCCCTGAAGGCACCGCGGCGGATGAGGTATCCGCCTTTAAGGAAAGATCGAGAGCGTGACTGAACCCGATATCATGGAGATCGGCCGGGCTGTGGCCGCGCGGATCAAGGGGCAGCTGGACGACTTCCATGCCGAGAGCGTCCATCTCGAGCGCGAGGAGGCGGCGATGGCGCTCGGGCTCATAGAGGCCCTGATCGGGATCCTGGAAGTCGAGCTGAAAAAGTGAGCCCAACGAGGGCAGGATAGGGTATCTCTGGCTGCCTGATCGGCCGCTAACGCCCAAAACTGGTCTTTGCTGCCTCGCGTCGACCACACTGATTGCGGACGTTCAGTAAGCCTGTCAGGCTGCGATCACGATGAAGGCTCGCAACAATCGTAAAAGGCGAGATGGCCGGATCGCCAAAGCCATTAGGCGGGGCATTATCATTGCCACGCCGCTGCTGATTATAGCAGGCGCGATCCTATGGCGTGCTGTCGCGACAAGTACCGACTTGTGACCGCATCCGCCCAATCGCGGACGTTGGCTTACATAGGTTCCCGAGGCAGGATGCCCCAGAGTGGCAGGGGGTGCCGATGACGTGGTTCAAACGACTGTTCGGCCTCAAAGCCAAGAGGTCGCTTGAAGGGTTGACGTATGAAGCTACGTCCACCCTCTACAGCAAGGATGGCAGACGTTCGGCGGAGGTTCGCAAGTTCTCCAACGGAGAGACTTATCTTCTTGAAGGTGAGTGGGTGGAGGGAACGACATTCAAGGACCGGCATGGGGGCAGGCTAGTAGGTCCCTTCGCGTCGGCGGATCACGCAGAGCAATTTATTGTGGCTACGCCATGGTTCAACGGAGCGGAGCCGCAGGTGGATGCCGGGGTCGACCGGAACGGCAG
>NZ_JALNUP010000042.1 GCF_026540855.1 Sphingomonas sp. GC_Shp_5 | reverse complement strand
TCGGCGGCGCATTATCTGATCGCGGTGATGCGCTTCGCCCCCGGCGACCCAGTCAAGCTGTTCGACGACGTCACCGGCGAATGGCTGGGCGTCGCGAGCGCGGTCAACAAGCGCGACCTCACGCTCGACGTCACTCAGCAGCTCCGCCCGCGCGAACCCGTCCCCGATCTGTGGTTGTGCGCCGCGCCGCTCAAGAAGGGCCGGGTCGACTGGCTTGCCGAAAAGGCCTGCGAGCTCGGCGTCGACCGCCTCGTCCCCGTGATCACCGCGCGCACGGTGGTCGATCGCCCCAAGCTCGATCGGCTGCGCGCGCACATGATCGAGGCTGCCGAGCAATGCGCCCGCACCGCGCTGCCGAGCCTTGCCGAACCGGTCAAGCTCGCCGCTTGCCTGCGCGACTGGCCGGCGGAGCGCGCTTTGTTCTTCGCCGACGAGAGCGGCGGCGCCCCCGCGCTGGCGGCGATGCGCGCCCACGCCGGGCCGGCCGCGATCCTGGTGGGCCCGGAAGGCGGCTTCACCGACGAGGAACGCGCCGCGATCAAGGCCTTGCCCCAGGCGGTCGGCATCACGCTCGGCCCGCGTATCCTGCGCGCCGACACCGCCGCCGCCGCCGCCGTCTCGCTGTGGATGGCCGCCGCCGGCGACTGGTAATCAGTCAGGCTAGCGCCGCTGTTCAACCCCGCGTAAGGCGCCGCCATGACTACCAAGACGAACGAGCCCAAGGCCTCGCCGCGCATCGAATCGCGTGACCAGCTGATCGCCAGCTTCGCCCGCGGCGAGAAGCCGGCGGAACGCTGGCGGATCGGTACCGAGCATGAGAAATTCGTCTTCTCCACCAAGGATCATCACGCCCCCTCCTATGACGAGGCCGGCGGCATCCGCGCGCTGCTCGGCGAGCTCGAGCAATATGGCTGGCAGCCGGTCGAGGAGAAGGGCCCCAACGGCGCCAACGTCATCGCCATGGCCGGCGCCGACGGCAGCATCAGCCTCGAGCCGGCAGGCCAGTTCGAGCTGTCGGGCGCGCCGCTCGACAATCTCCACCAGACCTGCGCCGAGACCGGCCGCCACCTCGATCAGGTCAAGGCCGCCGGCGAGAAGCTCGGCATCGGCTTCCTCGGGCTCGGCATGTGGCCGGACAAGACCCGCGCCGAGCTGCCGATCATGCCCAAGGGTCGCTATGCGATCATGCTCCGCCACATGCCGCGGGTCGGCACCATGGGGCTCGACATGATGCTGCGCACCTGCACGATCCAGGTGAACCTCGACTATGGGTCGGAAGCCGACATGGCGCAGAAGTTCCGCGTCGGGCTGGCGCTGCAGCCGCTCGCCACCGCGCTGTTCGCCAACTCGCCGTTCACAGAAGGCAAGCCCAACGGCATGCTCTCCTACCGCAGCCACATCTGGTCCGACACCGATCCGGCGCGCACCGGCATGCTGCCCTTCGTGTTCGAGGACGGCTTCGGCTACGAGCGCTACGCCGACTATATGCTCGATGTCCCGATGTACTTCGTCTACCGCGACGGCCGCTACATCGATGCCGCAGGCCTCAGCTTCCGCGACTTCCTCAAGGGTGAGCTCAGCGTCCTTCCCGGCGAGCTGCCGACGCTTGACGACTGGAACGACCATCTCTCCACCGCCTTCCCCGAGGTGCGGCTCAAGACCTTCCTCGAGATGCGCGGTGCCGACGGCGGCCCGTGGAACAAGATCTGCGCGCTGCCCGCCTTCTGGGTCGGCCTGCTCTACAGCCAGGGTTCGCTCGATGCCGCCTGGGACCTCGTCAAGGACTGGTCGATCGAAGACCGCCAGGCGCTGCGCGACGCGGTGCCGCGCCTCGCGCTCGATGCACCGCTGCCCGGCGGCGGCAAGCTCCGCGATATCGCCGGCCAGGTGCTCGACATCGCCCACGCCGGTCTCGCCGATCGCGCGCGCTTCAACGGCATCGGCGACAATGAGACCGGCTTCCTCGATCCGCTCCGCGAGATCGTCCGCACCGGCAAGGTCCCTGCCGAGGTGCTGCTCGAGCGCTACCACGGAATCTGGGGCGGTGATCTCAGCCGCGTCTACGCCGAGGCCAGCTTCTAGCCCTTGCCCGCCAGACTGGCCTAGAAGGCGGAGCCGTCCTTCCGACGGAAGCCTTGCCCCGCCGCCAGGTGCAGGTCGATATCAGGGTAATGGCAGTCCGTCTCGCTCGGCCGGCCGACGGCGATGAACAGGCAATCCGCGTCGCTGCGGTTCTGGAGCACATGCCCGTTGGCCTCGCCCGCCGGAAACGAGGCGCAGTCGCCCGGGTTCATCACATGCTCGCCATCGTCGTCGACCAGATAGGCCTGGCCGGCGAGGATCACGACGAACTCGTCCTCGCCCTCGTGCCAATGCCGCTGCGACGACCAGGCGCCTGGCGCCAGCGTGACGTGGCTGACGCCGAACTGCGACAGGCCGCTGGCCGGGCCAAGCCGGCGATACCAGCGCCCCTCCACCGCCGCCGCATGGGCCGGTGGATAACCGGTGGCATTGGTGGCGGGGAAGGCGTCGAGCACCAGCTTCGGCATCGGCAGGCTCCAAGAGAGGATTCGCCCGACGCTCCGCGATCGCGCGGCCGCGCGCAAGTGCCCCGGCAGGTACCACCAGCCGCCAGGCGCCTGCCGAGCGGGCGCGCCAGGGTGACAGGTCAGCGCACGTCGATGTCGACGATCACGCGCCTGATCCGGCCTTCCGACGTGGCGTTGCGGAACACGATCTTGTCGTGCCCGTGGAAGCCCGCGGCGGCGGTGTAGAACAACTGCTTGCCCGGCACCTTGCGCGCATCGCACGCCGCGCGCGGGTTGGGCTGGAGGAAGCTGGGGTAGAAGGGATCGTCGGAGAGCATTGCATCGCCGTGGCGCGGCGGCGAGAGGATCTCGGTGGTCATGGTGCCGGCCGGTGTGCAATCGGGGTTCACCAGCGTCGCCGCCCACAGCCTGATCCGCTCGCCCGACACCGCGGCCTTGGCAATGTGCATGTCGTCATAACCCTTGGCCGGCGCCGTATCGATCCGTCGCACCGTATAGGTCTGCGCAGCGGCCGCGCCTGGCATCAGCACCGCCAGCCCCAGCACCGCCGCCTGCCACCCTGCGCCCATCTTGTTCGTCATGCCGCCGACTCACACCGGTTGATTATCCGGGTGATGCTATCGGCAACCCGTTGACGATGGGCGTGACAAATCCGTCATCGCGGCTGCCGCCTCACGCTCAGGCGGTGCGCCCACCCAGCCAGCGGAACAGCCGCGGCACCGCTCCGTGCCGACTCATCCACGCGTTATAGACCTGGTAATCCGGGTCGAGCAGCAGGTGGCGCTCCTCGGTGCGCGCGCGCCAGTAATAGACGCCGCTCACCACCGAGAGCAGCAGCGTCGCCCGCACCGCATCGCTGAGGCTGCCGAGCGTCAGCACCGGGATCGTCGACAGCCACCAGAACAGGTTCTTGGCGAGATAGGCGGGATGCCGCGACCAGGCGTAGGGCCCATGGGTAAGGATGCCGCGGTTGGTGAGATTGGAAAAGCGCGGCCCGAACGCGACCGTCGCCCAGGCATAAAGGCCGGTCAGCACCACCAGCATCGCCCCCCAGGCGCCGAGCAGCAGCGGCTGGCCGGCGAACCACACGAACCAGCTCTGGGTGCCGACATGATAATCGAGCGGCCCGTTGTTATCCATCAGGATGCTCGGCGGGTAGCAGATCAGCGCCGCCACCCAGGCGGCCGCGAACGGGTTGGCGCTGCGAATATGCGCGTCGAGCGGGCGGAAGGTGAGGATATAGCCCACCGTCGCCATCCCCATGTCGATCAGAAACATGAAGGTGATCAGCCAGTTGGCGACGCCCGCCGGGTCGGTGATGCTCCGCCAGTCCCAGCGGATGAATTCGCCGAAATTGCCTGGCGTCCCCGCCAGCATGAACGCGAGGAAGAACGCCTTGACCGCCCAGCTGCGCAGATGGCCGTAGATCGCCTGGTGATCCACCCCCGCCTGCCCGGTTAGCCAGGCGCCGAGGTGCCAGCTGCCGTCGTGCGGCGCCACCAAATAGCGGTCGAGCCACAGCACATAGGGAATGGAGGCGACGAACAGCACCGGTGCCGTCCAACCGAAGCACCACATCGCAAAGGCGAAATTGCCCTGCCAGTAGAAGCGCTCGACGCCGTAGATCAGCGCGATTCCCGCCCAGGTCACCCACAGGCCGGCAAGCTTGGTGATGCTGACGTCGAGCGTCTCGCGCCACGGCTGCGCGCGGCTCCAGTCGATCCCGGTGCTGGCGTGGTGGTGGACCTTGTCCACCAGCAGCGACCAGCCGATCATCGGCACCCCGCAGCAGACCAGCGCGACCAGCGCCGCATACGGCCCGTCCATCCCCCAATGGCGCGCCACCGCCACCCAGGCGACCAGCCCCGCCAGCCCGGCCAGGCCGACGCCGGTGCTCACCGCCGAGCGCGGGCGCGGATCGGCAAGAGCGGGCGCGGCGGCGCGTGGCACGGCGACAGGAACGGCTTCGGGCGACATCGCGCCTGCCTATACTGCCATTGGTAAGCAAGCCGTGAACCATCCACGCTTGCACCCGCGAGCCCGCGCCGCTAGTCTAGCCGCAGCACGCCCGTGACGGCGATGCGGGTGTAGCTCAATGGTAGAGCAGAAGCCTTCCAAGCTTACGACGAGGGTTCGATTCCCTTCACCCGCTCCACCGCAGCGGTGACGATCATGTCCGAATCGGATGTGATTCATTCCTGCTTCATGCTTAGGTCATGCCACAGTCCGGATAGCTCGGCCCCGATTGCCTACACGGCGACGGGCAGTCGTTGTTGAAAGGATCGGTGACGATGAATCTGATGTGGCTGGGCCTTGCGGTGCTCGCCATCGCCATCGCGGCGGCAGGGCTCGCCTATCGCCGCCAGCTTGACCGACGCTCACGCCGGGCGGAACGCCAGCGACGCCGGCTTGAAGAACAACGCGCCTGGGAGGCCGCGCAGGCGAGAAGCAACCAGCCAAAGAGTCGCGCCACGCGTTAAGCGAGCGCGAACCTCCCGATCCGTGCTCCGAATGTCGTGGTGCTGACTTCGTTTCAGCATTCATGGCTCTCACCTGCCGCACCGCCCACACTGCTCACGTCAGCTGAAGAAGGGCCGCCAACCGGGGCGTTTACCTAAGCCGGCGGCCTCATGCCCGCGTCAGGCGTTGCCCGTTCCCGGCTCGGCCATCTTGCGATGCTGCTCGGCCAGCACCGCCGCCGGCGTGACATTGGCCACCGCCGCCTGGATCTTGTTCTTCCAGCCCGAGACGATGCTCGCCTGGCCGCTCATCAGCGCGTCCCAGCCGTCCTTGGCGACGTCGACCGGATCGCTCTTGCTCTCCGACTGACCGACCGAGGTATCCATCATCTCGGCGCGGTCGAAAAACTCGGTTTCGACCGGGCCGGGCTTGAGCGTCGTGATGGTGACGCCGTCGGCGTCCTTGATCTCGTTGCGCAGCGCATCGGTGAAGAAGTCGATGAACGACTTGGTGCCGTTGTACACTGCCTGGAACGAGCCCGGGATGTAGCCTGCGATCGAGCCCGTCACCAGCACCTTGCCGGCGTTGCGCGCGACCATCGGCTTCAGCACCTTCTGCAGCAGATAGAGCGTGCCGGTGATGTTGGTGTCGACCACCCGGCGCCAGTCGCTGACGTCCTGGTCGAGGAAGCCGTGGCCGAGCCCGCGGCCGGCGTTGGCGCACAGCAGGTCGATCTGCCGCCCGCCCGCCGCGGCGAGCAAGGTATCGACGCCGTCGATCGTCGACAGGTCGGCCTGTACCGACTGCACGTCGGTGCCGAACTGCTTGAAGTCGGCGGCAGCGGCATCGATCAGCGGCTCGTCGGCGACGACGAGGATGTCGTAGCCGTCCTTGGCCGCCAGCGTGGCGAGTTCGAAGCCGATGCCGGTCGAGGCGCCGGTGATGATCGCGAATTTATTGGCCATGATGCTCTCTCCTCAGGCGGCCGTGGTCATGCCGGGTTTCAGCACGATCTTGGTCGTCTCATTCTGGTGGTTCTTGAACAGGTCGTAGCCCTTGGGCGCATCGGTCAGCGGCATGCGATGCGAGATCAGGAACTCGGTATCGATCTTGTCTTCCATGATCGCGTTGAGCAGCGCCGGCATGTAATGCTGGACGTGGGTCTGCCCGGTCTTGAGCGTCAGCCCCTTTTCCATGAACGCGCCGAGCGGGAACTTGTCGACGAAGCCGCCGTACACCGCCGGCATCGAGACGCGGCCGCCCTTGCGGCAGGCGATGATCGCCTGGCGGATCGAGTGCGGGCGATCGGTGCCGAGGAAGGTCGAGGCCTTGATCTGGTCGATGATATTATCGGCGAGCATGCCGTGCGCCTCCAGGCCTACCGCGTCGATCACCGCATCCGGGCCGATCCCGCCGGTCATCTCCATCAGCGCCTCATAGGTCGCCGATTCCTCGAAGTTGATCGTCTCGGCGCCGAACCGCTTGGCGAGTTCCAGCCGGTGCGGGAAATGATCGATCGCGATCACCCGCTCGGCGCCCATCAGGAACGCCGACTGCACCGCGAACAGCCCGACCGGGCCGCAACCCCACACCGCGACGGTATCGCCGGGTTCGATCTGGGCATATTCCGCCGCCTGCCAGCCGGTCGGCAGGATGTCGGAGAGGAACAGCACCTTATCGTCGGAGACGCCGTCCGGGATCACGATGGGGCCGACGTCGCTGAACGGCACGCGGACATATTCCGCCTGGCCGCCGGCATAGCCGCCGGTCATGTGGCTGTAGCCAAACAGCCCGCTCATCTCGTGGCCGTACAGCTCCTGCGCGATATCCTGGTTGTCCGCCGGCAGCCCGTTGGGGCAGGCCGAATATTGGTGCTTGTTGCAGTGGAAGCAGCTGCCGCAGGCGATGGTGAACGGCACCACCACACGCTGGCCCTTCTTCAGCGTCGACTTGGCGCCGACCTCGACCACCTCGCCCATGAACTCATGGCCGAGGATGTCGCCGGCCTGCATGGTCGGGATATAGCCGTCGTAGAGGTGGAGGTCCGAGCCGCAGATCGCGGTCGACGTCACCTTGATGATGCAGTCGCGGTCGTTGACGATCTCGGGGTCGTCCACCGTGTCGATGCGGACGTCATGCTTGCCGTGCCATGCCAGTGCTTTCACAGGCCCATCTCCTCGAACTGCTTGGGGTTCATCGCGGGCGTGGCGATCTCGCCGGTTTCCATCAGCTGCTTGAAGCGCCTGAGGTCGCGGCGCGCTTGGATCGCGGGCTCTCGCTGGAACATCTTGGCGATCAGCTTGCCGATCTCACCGCCCGGCGGATCATAAGCGATCGTCGCCGTCACCACTGTGCCGCGCGCGCCGACCTCCTTAAATTCGATCCGGCCGCTGTTCGCCACGTCGGCGCCGGGCTCGGAGGTCCATTCGATGAACCGGCCCTCCTCCTCGGCGGTGACGCGGGCGTCCCACTCCACCGTACGATCGGCGGGAGCCTTCACCACCCAATGGGAGCGGGTGCCATCCAGCACGTCGATCCGCACCACATTCTCCATAAAGCTCGGAAGATTGGCGAAATCGCGGAAATAACTGAACAGCTCGGCCGCGGGGCGGTTGATGGTCACGGCGCGGCCGACGATCGAGGAGCCCTGGCCCTCGCTCAGTCCGGCAATCGCCTCGTCAGTCGCTCCGCTGCGCTTGGAGGTGCTCAGCGGCGCGTCGTCGCGGGTGTCATCGCGTTCGGCAGTCATTGCAATCTCCCTTGGGAAGACCGCCTCAACCGACCAGAATCGCGGCCGTTCCCGTCGTTACGGCCCCGATCATAATAGCGTCTTCACGGCACGGCCGGCGGCTCGATCCGCAGCGTCGCGCGTTCACGCCTCACCTCATTGGAAAGGCACGATTATGGCCGACACGCCCGAGCATCAGGAAATCACCGCCGCGATCACCGACGGCCCGCAGGCGCAGGCGATGGCGCCCGATGATGGCGCCGCGACCACCGGCGTGCCGATCGTCGAGCCCGAAATGCAGTCCGACGATCGCAGCACCGCGACCCCGCCGGTCGCCGATGCCGACGACGACGAAACTGACGAGGTGCTGTCGGAGGACCTCTCCGTCCAGGGCGGCGAATAACTGCGCGAGGGGGTGCGGGGGCCACCGCACCACCTCCCGCCGCCACGCGCGCACGGCACATGCGCCCCTGGATTCTAAGACAGGTTCAGGGTGATGCACGGTTACGAGAGCCGGTCACCCCGCCGTGCCGCGATCCTGCAATTCCTCCTCGGCGGCATCGCCCGTGCGCCGCAGTGCCTCGAGTTCCTCCGTGGATTTCGCCTCGATGCCCGCGACCTCGTTGCGCGCGCCCTGCATCGCATAGACCAGCTCGTCCATCTTAAGGTGGAGCGCTTGCTCGCTGCGGCGCTGACCGTTGAGCACCATCTGCGTCAGCGTGATCGACGCCACCGACAGGATCAGCGTCAGCGTGTTCTCGCCGGCCGCGCCGGCCTTGATGAACCAGCCCGCGCAGAACATCGCCACCAGCAGGATCGACAGCGGGGCCCCAGCGAGATCCGCAGTGCGGCCGGCGATCCGGCTCCCCAGCTCATTCAGTCGCTTCACCGTGCCGACCCCGCCTTTTACGCGCGGGCAGCAGATAAGGCAAGATCGGCCGCGGCGCCATCAGCCAGCATGGACCCGCGCCAGCATCGATTGAATCGCCGCGCGCGGCGCCACCGGCACCTGGCTGCCCGACGCCTCGACCAGCATATCCACCTCGCGGCTGATCGCGACGCCGACCCGCGGCGGCTGGTCGATCATCGCCAGCGAGGGATGCGCATCGGACAGGATCAGCGCGGCGCAGGCGGCAAGCGTGCCGGCAAGCCCCAGCGCAAAGGTGGAGCGCGCGCCGGCCAGCGCGTGGAGCACCACCGCGATCACCGCCGCCGCCATCGCCACGCCCGTGACGATCAGCCCCCAGGCAAGGATCAGCTGCGGCACGCCGGCGAGATGCCCGGCGCCGAGCGCCGCGACTGCCATCGCCAGCACCGATGGCCCGTCGCGCCGCAGCATCGCCAGCCCGGTGGCGGCCGCAAAGGCCAGCGCCAGCATCAGATACACGGGAACGCCATTTACCAAGATCATCGTCACAGCTCCTGCCGTGCTCATAACGCCCGCCAAGCAACGTGGGTGCGCCGATCCGCGTTAACCAAGTCCCGCTTTGGTTCATTTTCGTGACGCGATGTCGCGGCAACTGTCACCACCTGCAAATAGGTCGATTCCGACGCAACTTAGACCCGGACTGGCGTATTGATGCAGCTCGCCTGCACTACCGTGTTTATACTGGGTGCGACTCCAGCCATTCGACAAAGGTTGTCCCGATGAAGCCCAGCAACGGCGCTTATATCGATCCCCGCGCGCCCGAATCCCTGCGTCTCGCGCCCCGCCGCTTGGTTAACGCGCCGGCGGAAATCGTCAGCTCCGCCGTCGGCCATCTGCAGGCCACCGTCACCGATATTTCCCGCCTGGGCTGCCGCGCCGAGCTGTTCTGCCGCTTCGCCGAGGGCGATGTGCTGCTGGTCAACCTGCCGGACAAGGTGTTGACCTCCGGCCGCGTGATCTGGAGCACCAGCACCGCGGTGGGCCTCAAGTTCATCTCGCCGATCGCCACCGGCGTGCTCAACCAGCTGATCGCCCGCTTCCCGCACACGCCGCCGCCCACCGGCGCCCAGCCGCTCGCCGCCTGGTCCGCACCGCGTCGCACCGGCCGCGGCTGATGCGCCGGGCCACACAGCCGTGATCGGGCATCCCCGAAGGGAACGGCATCGCTGGCATCGGTCTGAAAGGATGGTGGACAGGGCTGGATTCGAACCAGCGTACGCTTGCACGGGCAGATTTACAGTCTGCTGCCTTTAACCACTCGGCCACCTGTCCAGATGGGCCGCTTTAGAAGCGAGGCGGCTCCATGGCGAAGCGGGACCGGCCTGTCAACGCAGCAAAGTGCCGCCGGGCCACCAAAGCGCCGCCTGCCGAGGCAATCCGTCTTGCGCCGTGCCTTACCCGGGCATAGCACCGTCGGATCGTCATTGGGGGGAAAACCATGCGTCATCTGCTGCTCGCCGCCACCGCGTTCGTCGCGCTCTCGCCCGCCGCCGCCCGCGAGGCCAAGCCGACGCCCCCGGTCGATCGCGCGCCCGACCGCACCAGCGTCAACACGATCATCGATCAGGGCACCAACCACAGCCAGGTGATGGTCACCGCCGAATATCTCGCCGACGTGATCGGCCCGCGGATGACCAACTCGCCGGCGATGCGCAAGGCAGAGGCGTGGACCCAGGCGAAGTTCAGCGAATGGAGGCTGCGCAACGTCCACAAGGAAGGCTTCGCCTTCGGCCGCGGCTGGTGGATCGAGCGCTCGAGCGTGCGCATGGTCACGCCGCGCGCGATCCAGCTCACCGCGATTCCGGTCGCCTGGACGCCCGCGACCCGTGGCGCGCTCACCGCGCCGGTGATCGTCGCGCCGATCAGGCGCGAGCGCGATTTTGACAAATATCGCGGCCAGCTCCGCGGCAAGATCGTCATGACCAGCTTCCCCGAGGCCGCCAAGGACCCCACCGATCCGGCGTTCAAGCGGCTCGGCAGCGACGATCTCGCCAAGCTCGATCAGTTCCAGCAGCCGAGCTACGATCCCACGGCCGCCGACCGGCGCCTCAAGCGGCTCGATTTCGCCAAGAAGCTCGATGCCTTTTTGCAAAGCGAAGGCGCGGTGGCGATGGCGACCATGGCCTATCGCGACGGCAAGCTGGTGAGCGGCGAAGGCTATCAGTTCGGCACCGGCGAGACGCCCGTGATCCCGGCGGTGCAGATCGCGCAGGAGGATTATCTGCGCCTCGCCCGCCTCGCCAAGGCCGGCGCCGCTCCGACGCTCGAGATCGACAGCGACGTCCGCTTCGACGACAGCGACGCCAACGCCTACAACATCATCGCCGAGATCCCCGGCACCGATCCCAGGGCCGGATATGTGATGGCCGGCGCCCATCTCGATTCGTGGGTGGCGGGCGATGGCGCTGCCGATAACGGCGCCGGCAGCGCCGAGATCATGGAGGCCGCGCGCATCCTCGCCGCGAGCGGCGTGCGGCCGAAGCGCACCATCCGCTTTGCGCTGTGGGCCGGCGAGGAACAGGGCATCCTCGGCTCGATGGCCTATGTCGAGCAGCACCTCGCCCACCGCGGCTCGCCGAACGATCCGCCGCAGGCCGGGATGAAGGCCTATTACGGCTTCGCCAATCGCTGGCCGATCACGCCGCTGCCCGGCTACGGCGACCTTGCCGCCTATTTCAACATCGACAATGGCTCGGGCAAGCTGCGCGGTCTTTATGCCGAGAGCAATCCGGCGGTGGTCGCCACCTTCCGCGACTGGCTGAGCCCGTTTGCGTCGATGGGCGCCAACACCGTGGTCGTCCGCCCCACCGGTGGCACCGATCACGTGTTCCTGCAGCAGGTCGGCGTGCCCGGCTTCCAGTTCATCCAGGATCCGCTCGATTACGACAGCCGCGTCCACCACAGCGCGATCGACACCTATGATCATCTGAAAGCCGCCGACATGCGCCAGGGCTCGATCATTCTCGCATCGGTGTTGCTCAGCGCCGCAAATGCGGACAAGGCGCTGCCACGCCCGCCGTTGCCCACCAAGCCGGCGGTGACCGACCCCTTCGCTTATTCGGACGACGACGACTGATGGCCAAACGTGGACACCGCCCCAGCACCGGCACCGCCGGCCGGCCCCGCATGTGGGGGCGCCACCCGATCATGGCGGCGCTTGCCAACCCCAATCGCGTCGTGCGCAAATTGTGGGGCACGCGCGAGGCGCTGGCGGCGCTCGATCTGCCCGCGGACCTGCAGGTGACCTTCGCCGAGGCGCCCGATCTGGGCCGCATGGTGCCCGCGGATGCGCCGCACCAGGGCCTGGTGGCCGAAGTCGACCCGCTCGACGACATGTGGCTGGCCGACCTGCTGATGGCGGGCCGCGAGGATCCCGACGACCAGCGTCCGCTGGTGGTGCTCGATCAGGTCACCGATCCGCACAATGTCGGCGCCATCCTGCGCTCGGCAGCGGCATTCAACGCACTCGGCATCGTCACCCAGGATCGCCACTCGCCGCCCGAATCGGGCACGGTTGCGCGCGCCGCATCGGGCGCGCTGGAGACGGTGCCGTGGATCCGGGTGGTCAACCTCGCCCGCGCGCTCGAGGAGATCGCCGAGGCCGGCTTCTGGCGGATTGGCCTCACCGGCCATGCCACGCAAACCCTCGCCGAGGCGATGGGCAGCCAGCGCATCTGCATCGTGCTCGGCGCCGAGGGCGAAGGCATGCGCCAGAATACCGAGGCGCATTGCGACGAGCTCGCCAAGCTGCCGATCTCGGGCAAGATCGAAAGCCTCAACGTCTCCAACGCCGCCGCCATCGCGCTCTACGCGGTGGCAGCACGCTGAGCGGTAAGGCCGTTCGCACCATGCCGACACGCCCCCCACTCCTCGGTTCGTGCCGAGCCTGTCGAACCACCTGAGTCTCAGGCCCTTCGACAAGTCAGGGCGAACGGAGGGGCGTCCCTGCATAGATTAAATGGGATATACCCCGCTGCCCACGGGCCCAGCGGCACGCTGAGCGGTAGGGCCGTTCGCACCACGCCGACACGCCCCCCCCACTCTTCCGTTCGTGCTGAGCCTGTCGAAGCACCCGAGACTCAGGCCCTTCGACACGCCAGGGCGAACGAGGGCGTCCTTCCATCGGTTAGACGCGCTGCCATGGGCCCGGCGGCGAGATCAGAACTCCTCGCCGATCCTGACCCTCAGTCCATCGAGCGCGGGCCCGAACGGCAGCTGGCATGACAGCCGCGAGGTCGCATCCCGCCCCTCCACCCCGTCGAGAACGTCGTCTTCATCCTCGTCGATCGGCGGCAGTTTGGCGGCAAATTCCGGGTCGACATGGACATGGCAGGTGCCGCAACTGCAACCGCCGCCACACAGCGCCAGCAACTCGTCCACCCCGCCCTCGCGGATCACCTCCATCACCGAAAGCCCGGTTTCGCCAATGATCTCGCGCTCTTTCCCCTCGCGGGTTACGACGATAAGCTTGGGCATGATGGTCTCCACTCGATTGGCCGCATGCCTTGCCGCGTGGCCGCTACGGGATCAAGTACGGTGGGGCTGACTGCCGAGCAGCTGCGCGGCTCGCTCGACGCACTGGCCGCGATCGAACCCGGCTTCGCCGCCGGCCTGGCACGGGTCGGCTATCCCGAACCTCGTATAAGCGCGCGCGGTTATGCGACGCTGCTGCGCACCATCATGGGCCAGCAGGTCAGCGTCGCTTCCGCTAACGCGGTGTGGCACAAGCTCGAGACGCTGGTCGGCGACGCGAGCGACCCCCATGCCATCACCGCCGCCAGCGACGAAACGCTACGCGCCGCCGGCCTGTCGCGCCAGAAGGCAGGCTATGCCCGCAGCCTTGCCGAGGAGGTGACCAGCGGCCGGCTCGATCTCGATCGTCTGCCGGCGGACGACGAAGAGGCGGCCGCGCAGCTGATCCGCGTCAAGGGCATCGGCCGCTGGTCGGCGGAAATCTACCTGCTGTTCGCAGAAGGCCGCCCCGACATCTGGCCGGCGGGCGATCTCGCGGTGCAGATCGAGATCGGCCGCCTGCTCGGCCACGACACGCGCCCGCCGGAGCGGCTGGTCCGCGACCTGTCGGCAGCCTGGCGCCCGCACCGCGGCGCGCTCGCGGTGTTCACCTGGCATCATTATGGCAGCGACAAGCCAACCGAGGCGGCGCCGCTGTAGCGCCACCGGCATCGTCGCGGTCACGCTGGCCGTTGCCC
>NZ_JALNUP010000041.1 GCF_026540855.1 Sphingomonas sp. GC_Shp_5 | reverse complement strand
TGAGCTCGCGGACGATCCGCTCGGCGAGCTTGGGGCCGACGCCGTTGGCGCGCGCGATCATCGTCTTGTCCTGCGCCGCGATCGCACGGCTGATCTCCGCGGTGTCGAGCGCCGACAGGATCGCCAGCGCCACCCGCGCGCCGACGCCCTGGACGCCGGTGAGCAACCGGAACCAGTCGCGCTCGTCGATCCGCGCAAAGCCGACCAGCCGGATCGAATCCTCGGCGACCAGCATCTCGGTGAACAGGGTCGCCGCCTCCCCCACCGGCCCGATCGCCGACAGCGTCCGCGCCGACGCGCCGACCAGATAGCCGACCCCGCCGACGTCGATCACGGCATGGTCGAGGCCGGTCGCCTCCAGGCGTCCCTTCAGATGTGCGATCATGGCGCCGCGGTAGAACAAAGCCGTGGCCGCGTCATCATGCGCGGCAGAGGGCGGATGCAGCCCGCTCAGAAGCGGCGCTCAAGATCGCGGCGATGTCACCCGCGACGTGATCACGCCGCGTCGTGCAACCTGTCGCCACGACTGGCTTGGAGGTCACGGGCGAGATCGTCCAGCGGCCAGTCGAGCCATGCGGCGGCATCCTCGCGATTGGCGAACATGCTGAAGTTGACGCCGCACAGCAGCCGCCGCGCCTGCAGCCGCAGCAGCGCGCCGGGCACCGCCAGCGCGTAGCGCTCTATCCTGGCATCCTTGATGATCTGCGCGGTCTCGGCGTTGACCTCGGAGACGCGCGAACATTGCAGGTGATGCTCGGTGAGATCCGCCAGCATCCGCACCGCCCCGCAGGTGCGGCCGCAATGGGTAAGCACGGCCGCCACCTCCGCCTTGAACCGGAGCGCCTCGGCAACGTCCCACGTCCCTCGGCCGACGATCAGCACGCGCGCATCGGCAGGAAAGGCTTTGACCATGAACATGAAGCGTCAGTCGGGCTGACACACTTAACAATTGTTTTTTAACCCGAAACAGGCGCGATCGGGCTAGGTCGCAATCACTTTGGCAGCGGATCAGGCGCCGCCGATGCGCCGCGCCTGCGCCCGCGCGCTGGCGAGATGATGGGCGTGGGTGATCGCCACCGCGAGCGCATCGGCGGCATCGGGACCGGCGAGCTTGGCGCCGGGCAACAGCACCGCCATCATCGCCTGGATCTGCCGCTTCTCGGCGCCGCCGGTGCCGACCACCGCCTTCTTGACGGTGGAGGGATGATATTCGCCGATCAGCAGCCCGGCGGTGGCGGCGGCGAGCAGCACCACCCCGCGCGCCTGGCCGAGCTTCAGGGTCGATTGCGCGTTGGTGTTGCCGAGCACCTCCTCGGCGGCCGCACTGTCCGGCCGCTCGGCGCGGATCACCTCGCCCAGCGCCTCGAATAGGTTCGACAGGCGCCGCGGCAATGGCATCGACGGATCGGTCTTGATCTGACCATTGGCGACATGGCTCAGCCGATTGCCATCGGCGCGGATCACGCCCCACCCCGTGGTGCCGAGCCCCGGATCGAGGCCGAGGATGATCATGTCATGCCTCAAGCCCCTCCCCTTCAGGGGAGGGGTTGGGGTGGGGCTCGCCCGGCCAACGGTTAGGCCGCTCTCGGCAGGCAGCAACGATCACCTGCATCACGCCTTCCAGAGTGTCGCGCACGTCGCCGTTGGCAAATCTCATCACCTTATAGCCTCGACTTTCAAGGTAAGCGTCGCGCCTCTCGTCATAAATACGGTCGTGAGTGTCACCATCGATCTCGACGATCATCGCCTTTGCCGGGCACAAGAAGTCGCAGATATATGGGAAGATCACGGCCTGCCGTCGGAATTTGAAGCCTGTTTGCGAATTGGAGAGCTGACGCCACACGCGCACCTCACACTCGGTAGGATTGCGGCGCAACTGACGGGCTCGTTCGAGAAGTTCGCGTTCGGTGATCACTACCCCACCCCAACCCCTCCCCTGAAGGGGAGGGGGCAAGGTTTAACATGTCACCCCAGCTTCTCCATCACCTCGTCGGAGACCTCGTAATTGCCCCAAACCGTCTGGACGTCGTCGTCGTCGTCCAGCGTGTCGATCAGCTTGAACAGCGTCGCCGCATCGGCCTCGTCCACCGCGACCATGGTCTGCGGCCGCCAGGCAAGCTTGGCGCCCTCGGGTTCGCCGAGCACCGATTCCAGCGCCTTGGTGACGCCGTGCAGATCGCCGACTGCGGTCCAGATCTCGTGGCCGTCCTCCGACGAGGTGACGTCCTCGGCGCCCGCCTCGAGCGCCGCCTCGAACACCGTCTCGGCATCGCCCGCGCTCGCCGGATAGTTGATCAGCCCGACCCGGTCGAACGCATGGCTCACCGAGCCACCGGCGCCGAGGTTGCCGCCGTTCTTGGCCACCGCGGTGCGAACGTTGGTGGCGGTGCGGTTGCGGTTGTCGGTCAGCGCCTCGATGATCAGCGATACCCCGCCCGGGCCGAAGCCCTCGTAGCGGATTTCCTCGTAATTCTCGGTGTCGCCCTTGGCGGCCTTGTCGATCGAGCGCTGGATGTTGTCCTTGGGCACCGACTGCGCCTTGGCGGCGTTGATCGCGGCGCGCAGCCGCGGGTTCATGTCGGGATCGGGGAGCCCCATCTTCGCCGCCACGGTGATTTCGCGGCTGAGCTTGGAAAACATGCTCGAGCGCTTCTTATCCTGCGCGCCCTTGCGGTGCATGATGTTCTTGAACTTGGAATGGCCTGCCATGACTGCCTCTAGCGTATAATTGACCAGCCTTTAGGCCGCGGGCGCGTGGTTCGCCAACCCGTCGATTTTGGCTTCGAGCGCCGCGAGCCGGTCGATCACCAGCGCATCGAGCTTTTCGTGCAGGCGCAGGATGTCCAGCTCGGCGCGCAAATTGGTCTCGTAATCCAGGCTTGCCGCCAGCCGGTCCTTCGCCGCCTGGCGGTTCTGGCTCATCATGATCACCGGCGCCTGGATCGCGGCCAGCGTCGACAGCATCAGGTTGAGGAAGATGTACGGATAGGGATCGAACGCCCAGCCGAACCGGGTGAGGACGTCCGAGTTGAGCAGCATCCAGCCGAACAGCACCACCGTGAACCCGATGATGAAGCTCCACGACCCGCCGACTGCGGCGACTCGATCCGCCAGTCGGTCGGCCACGCTAGAGCGGGCATCGGCCTCATCCGCGGCGTCACGGCTGACGATGCTGCCGGTGTCGAAGCTGTCGAGCACCCGCCGCTCTTCGGGGTCGAGCGCCGTAGCGGGCTTGCGCAGCAGGCGCTGGGCAAGATCGGCGATCGGAATGCGCTGCGCCATCGATGGTCCTTCGGCTTGATCCTTGAGCGCCGGCCGCCGGGCGGTGCGCCGGCGCGCCCGTAGCGCCCCTGCCGTGCTTCGCCAACCGCTGCCGGGCCGCTGGACGCAAAGCGCTTGCCCCACCCCGGTACGATCGGCCACACGGGCGCCAATGACCGTCAGCGTAGACATGGGCAGCGACGAACGCGGCGCGCCCGTGACCATGGACCTCGAAGAACTGCTCGCCACCCGGCTGCTCGTCCAGGGCAATTCGGGCTCGGGAAAGTCGCACCTGCTGCGCCGCCTGCTCGAACGCTCGGCCGGCCAGGTTCAACAGGTGGTGATCGATCCCGAGGGCGATTTCGTCACGCTGGGGCCGGCCTATGGCCATGTCGTGATCGAGGCCGCCGATTATGCCGAGCGCGAGATCGCGCGCATTGCGGCGCGGCTGCGCGAGCATCGCGCCTCGGTGGTGCTCAGCCTCGAAGGCCTCGAGGCCGAGGGCCAGATGCGCTGCGCCGCGGCCTTCCTCTCGGCGCTGTTCGACGCCCCGCGCGAACATTGGTATCCGGCGCTGGTCGTTGTCGACGAGGCGCAGCTGTTCGCCCCCACCACCGGCGGCGAGGTGGCGGAAGACGTCCGCCGCGCCTCGCTGTCGGCGATGACCAACCTCATGTGCCGCGGCCGCAAGCGCGGGCTCGCCGGGGTGATCGCTACCCAGCGGCTCGCCAAGCTCGCCAAGAATGTCGCCGCCGAGGCGTCCAACTTCCTGATGGGCCGGACGTTTCTGGACATCGACATGGCCCGCGCCGCCGACCTGCTCGGCATGGAGCGCCGCCAGGCCGAGCAGATCCGCGATCTCGCCCGCGGCACCTTCCTCGCGCTCGGCCCCGCGGTGTCGCGCCGGCCGATCACGGTGAAGATCGGCCAGGTCGATACCTCGGCGCGCAGCGGCAGCCCCAAGCTCACGCCGCTGCCCTCGGCGCCGGCGGAAAACCTCCAGGAGCTGATCTTCGCGCCGCCGCCCGAAACCGCGCCGCAGCTGCCGATGGCGTTCGATTCGCGCCCGCGCCGGGTGCCGGCCGAGGAGCTGATCGACACCATCGAGCGCCCCGCCCCGCCGGCGACGCTCGCGCCGCTCCCCGACAAGTCGGACGACGAGGTGGAGACGATCTATGCGGGCGTGCTCGAGGCGATCGTCGCCGATGCCGATTCGGCGCTGCGCCCGCCGTCGGTGCTGTTCCAGGATTTCCAGGTCCGCTGCCGCATGGCCGGGCTCGCCCGCCCGCCGCTCGACCTGCCCGGCTTCACCCGCCGGCTGTCGGCGGCGCGCGCCGGCATCTTCGATGTCACTGACGAGCAATGGGCCGGGGCGATGGAACTGGCGGCGACGCTGCCCGACGACATGATCGGGCCGTTCCTGCTGGTCGCACGCGCCGCCAAGGACGGGGAGCCCTGCCCGTCCGACGAATCGCTCGCGACCACCTACGGCACCAGCTCATTGGGCCGCGTCCGCCGACTCGTCACCTATATTGAGAGCCGCGAGCTGTTCGTCTGCCGTACCGATCTGTCGGGCAAGCGCTCGATCACCATCCCGCGGCTGGGCTGGAGCACCGCGGCGGCGGAGGCGGCCTAGGCCGCTGACGAGCGTGGGCCTAATTGGCCCCGTTCGTGCTGAGCTTGGCGAAGCACCTGCGACTCATGCCGTTCGCTGTGTGGCAGGCGAACGGCGATGGTCGGCTGTCGCTCAGATCAGCAACGTTGCCAGCCCCACCGCCAGCCCGGCATGCACCATCGCGATCAGGTCGAGGTAGGTGGCGAACGGCTGCTTGCGGGTCTTGTGGCGATAGCGCTGGCGCGCCCACAAGGCGCCTGGCGAGCCGCCGATCGCGGCAAGCCTCAGCAGCGTTGATTCGTGGATCCGCCGTTCGCCGCGGATCGCGGCGCCCTTGTCATGGGCGAAGGTCAGCACCGTCAGCAGGTTGATCGCAACGAGGGCCAGCAGCAGGGGAATGGCGATCATCATGCCGCATCATCGCCCCTGCAGCTTGCCAAAGCGTTGCCGCCCTGGATCAGATCATCCCCAGCGCCTGCATATACACCTCGAGGATCGCTTCCTCCTCCTGATACTCTTCCTTCTTCTTCTTGCGGATCGAGAGGATCTTGCGGATCGCCTTGGGGTCGTAGCCGCGGCCCTTGGCCTCGGCCATCACGTCCTTGATGTCGTCGGTGATGCCCTTCTTTTCCTCTTCGAGCCGCTCGGCGCGCTCGATCAGCAGCCGCAGCTCATCCGCCGCGACGTGCCCGCCACCCATGCCTTCTTGCCGGTCGTCTGCCATGTGTTTCCCGCCACCGCGCAAACCTCGCGCGGCCCCTTATGTGATGATGTGAACACCGGCCGGACGCGCCGCCCGACACCGGTAGGAGGGCGCGTCTAGGGCGTTAACCGCGTTGGCTCAACCCCGCGCGGGATCGGTCATCGATGGCGGATCGCTCGCCGGGAAACTCTCGTCGAGCGCCTCGTCGAGCGCGTCCTCCGCATCGCTCGCGGGCGCGTTCTTCGTCATGCTCTCCTCCATCCGCGCGATCTGCGCGGGGGTGGCCTCGCTCTGGTAGCGCGCCTTCCACTCGGCCTGGGGCATGCCGTAGATCGTCTCGCGCGCCTCGGCCTTGTCGAGGTGCCCGGCTTCCTCGATCCAGTCGGCAAGGCAGTTGCGGCAGAAGCCGGATAGGCCCATCAGATCGATGTTCTGCGCGTCGGTGCGATGGCGCAGGTGGCGGACCAGCCGGCGGAACGCCGCTGCCGCCACCGCATCATCGAGCTGGTCGAGTTTGTCGGTCATGTCGTTTCCCAAGGTTGATCCTCGACCGATAGCGGCTAGAGGGGCAGCCGGCCATTCCCCAGGAGCCTCGTTCATGACCACTGCCATCGCGCCCCGCCCCCGAAAAGTGCGCGTGCTCGCGACGCTCGGCCCGGCGAGCAATTCCCCTGAGATGATCGCAACCCTGTTCCAGGCCGGGGCCGACGCCTTCCGCGTCAACATGAGTCACGGCGATCAGCAGTCCAAGGTCGCGGTGATCCAGGCGATCCGCGCGCTCGAGGAGAAGTTCGAGCGCCCCACCACCATCCTTGCCGATCTGCAGGGCCCCAAGCTGCGCGTCGGCAAGTTCAAGGACGGCAAGGTCGTCCTCCCCCATGGCGGCACCTTCGTGCTCGACCGTGACCCCACCCCGGGTGACGCCACCCGCGTCGAGCTGCCGCACCGCGAGATCTTCGAGGCGATCGAGCCCGGCGCGCGGCTGCTGCTCGATGACGGCAAGCTCGTGCTGCGCGTCACCGATCATGGCCCCGACCGGATCGAGTGCAATATCGAGGTCGGCGGTCCGCTGTCGAACAACAAGGGCCTCAACGTTCCCGATGTGGTGCTGCCAATGGCCGCGCTCACCGAGAAGGACCGCAGCGATCTCTCCTGGGCGATCGAGCAGGGCGTCGACTGGATCGCGCTGTCGTTCGTCCAGCGCCCCGAGGATCTTGCCGAGGCGCGCAAGCTGATCGGCGGCAAGGCCGCCTTGCTCGCCAAGATCGAGAAGCCCGCCGCGATCGACCGCTTGGAGGAAATCGTCGAGATGTGCGACGGCGTGATGGTCGCGCGCGGCGATCTCGGCGTCGAGATGCCGCCGCAGATGGTGCCGCCGCTGCAGAAGCGCATCGTCGAGACCTCGCGCCGTCTCGGCCGCCCGGTGGTGGTGGCGACGCAAATGCTCGAATCGATGATCACCAGCCCATCGCCGACCCGCGCCGAGGTGTCGGACGTCGCCACCGCGATCTACGACGGCGCCGATGCGATCATGCTTTCGGCGGAAAGCGCCGCGGGCGACTGGCCGGTCGAGGCGGTGTCGATGATGAACGCGATCGGCGTCTCGGTGGAGGGCGATCCGATGCACGGCGACCGCATCCACTTCACCGTCACCCGCCCCGATCCCACCACCGCCGACGCGATCGCCGAGGCGGCCAAGTCGATCGCCAGGACAACCTCGGCGACCGCGATCATCTGCTTCACCACCTCAGGGTCCACCGCCCGCCGCGTTGCGCGCGAGCGTCCGCCGGTGCCGATCCTGGTGCTCACGCCCAGCAAGGACACCGCGCGCCGGCTCGGCCTGCTGTGGGGCACCCATGCGGTGTTCACCCGCGACGTCGAATCGTTCGAGGACATGGTCGGCAAGGCCAAGCGCATGGCGCTGCGCACCGGCATCGCCAAGGCCGGCGACCGGGTGATCGTGATGGCCGGCGTGCCGTTCCGCACCCCCGGCTCCACCAACGTCCTCCACGTCGTGCGCATCATCGGCGACGAGCTGAAGGACTATAGCTGACGCGCGAATGACGCTGATTTCACTGGCTCCCGGCCGGCGTTCGCCGCAGAGCGCCGGCCATGGAACTCGAAGTCAGCGCCGAGGCCAAGGACAAGCGCCTCAACCGCAGCATCGCCATCACCGTCGTCGTGCTGTCGGTGTTCATGGGCCTGTCCAACATCAAGGACGGCAACATCGTCCAGGCGATGCAGCAGGCGCAGTCCGATTCGGTCGACCAGTGGAACGAATATCAGGCGACGCGGACCAAGATCCGCATCACCGAGGTCGCGCGGACCCAGCTCGCCGCCACCGCGACCGGCGAGGCGGCCGCCCCGGCGCTCGCCGGCTTCGCCGCCGACATTGCCCGCTACAAGAGCGAGGCGCCCGGTTTCGCCGCCCAGGCCAAGGCGTCGAGCGCGCTCTACGATGCGCTCAACATCCATGACGACCAGTTCGACGCCAGCGACGCGCTGATCTCCACCGCGGTATCGCTGGCGGCGGTGGCGGCGCTGGTGGAGAGCGGTTGGCTGCTCGCCGCGGCCTGGGCGTTCGGCGGCTTCGGGCTGTTCTTCGGCATCTGCGGCTTTGCCGGCTGGGGCTTCCACCCCGACGTGCTCAGCAATTTCCTCGGCTGAGTGCCGCCGCGACGGCAGCAGCACCGGCGGCGCTAGGCGAGCAGCCCCAGCTCGGTTAGCGCGGCGCGCAGCGTCGGCTCGTCGGTAAAATGCAGCGCGATCAGCCCCACCGCCCGGGCGCCGGCGATGTTTGCCTCATTATCGTCGATGAACACCGTGTCGGCCGCCTCGAGCCCGAACCGCTCCAGCGCCAGCCGGTAGATCGCCGCATCGGGCTTCACCAGTTTCTCGGCCCCGGAGACCACCACGTCGCGAAAGCGATCGAACATCGCCGCCTCGCGGGCGCGGAACGGCGGCCAGAATTCATGGCTGAAGTTGGTGATCGCGAACAGCGGCACGCCCGCCGCATCGAGCTCGCCGACCAGCGCGTCCATGCCCGCAATCGGCGCGCCGATGCTCTCCAGGAACCGTGGGCCCCAGGCGCGGATCAGCGTCTCGTGCTGCGGGTGCAGCGCGATCAGCTCCGCCGAGGTATCGGCGAAGTCGCGGCCCGCATCATGCTGGAAGTGCCACTCATGGGTAACGACGTCGCGCAGGAACGCGTCAAGCGCCCGATCGTCGTCGATCAGGCGCCTGTAGAGGATCCGCGGATCCCAATCGTACAAGACCCGGCCGACATCGAAGATGACGGCCGTGGGCTTAGCCAAAATGGCTCAGCCCTGGCGCGCCTTGAAGCGGCGGTTGGTCTTGTTGATCACGTAAGTGCGGCCGCGGCGGCGGATCACGCGGTTGTCCCGGTGGCGATCCTTGAGCGACTTCAGGGAATTGCGGATCTTCATGATCGATTCGCTTCTTTGCAAAATGATGGTGTTCGGAAAGCGCGATCGCCTAGTGATCGGCCCTGCAATAGTCAAGCAACGCTCGCCGCGTTAGAGCGTTTCCCTATCGCAACGATGACTCGTCCCACGCTTACAAGGGTACCGCCGCCATGACCATCCGCCCGCTCCTCGCCCTGGGCGCCGCCGCCGCGCTGCTCGCCGGCTGCACCACCACCGCCTCGCTGCCGCCGGCCGAGGTGATCCGCTACCATCTCGGCGAGCCGATCGCGCGCGGCACCGTCAGCGTCCAGCCGCTCACCGGCGGCGCGCCCGCCAGCCTAGAGTTCAAGACCTATGCCGCCGCGGTCGAGGGCGAACTGTACCGCAACGGCTATGCCGCGGTCCCGCAGGGAGCGCAGCCCGGATTCATCGCCACCGTCGCCTTCACCCGCACCGAACAGGCCGGCCCGCCGCGCCAGTCGCCGTTCAGCGTCGGCCTCGGTGCCGGCGGGTTCAGCGGCGGTGGCGGGCGCCGGGGTGGCAGCGGCATCGGGCTTGGCGGCGGCGTCGGCTTCCCGATCGGCAAGAGCCGCAGCACCACCGTGCTGGTCGCCGAGCTCGCGGTGACGATCAAGCGCCGGGTGGATCAGTCGCCGGTCTGGGAAGGCCATGCCCAGGGCATCAGCGACATCAAGGCCGCCGACGAACAGGCCGGCCGCCTCGCCCGCGCGCTGTTCACGGGGTTCCCCGGCCAGTCGGGCCGCACTATCTCGGTACGCTGACCAGCTCCCCGAAAGCGAGAACCATGACCATCGCCATCAACGCCGCGTTCGACGGCGGCAACATCCGCGTGGTCGCCATCGACGGCGACCGCGTCGACCTGGAGATCGTCGCCGATCACCAGTCGGACTTTTTCCAATGGTTCTCGTTCCGGGTCGCGGGCGCGCGCGGCCGGCGCCTGCAGTTCCGCATCGTCAACGCCGGCAAGTCGGCCTATCCGTTCGGCTGGCCGGGCTACCAGACCCGCGCCAGCACCGATCGCCTCGCCTGGCGGATGATCGATACTCGCTACGAGAATGGCGTGCTCTCGTTCGATTACCAGCTCGATGGCGAGCTCGCCTGGTTCGCCTATTTCGCGCCCTATACGATGGAGATGCACGAGGCGCTGGTCGCGCGCACCGCGCTCAAGGCCGGCGTCACCCATCGCCAGCTCGGCACCAGCCTTGATGGCCAGCCGATCGACTATTTCCGTATCGGCAGCGGCGCCAAGCCGGTGTGGCTCTATGCGCGTCAGCATCCCGGCGAATCGATGACCGAATATTGGATGGAGGGCGCGCTCGACTGGCTGACCACCCCCGCCGCCGCCGATCTGCTCGCCAAGGCGACCGTCCATGTCGTCCCCAACATGAACCCCGACGGCACCCGCCGCGGCCATCTGCGCACCAATGCCGCGGGGGTGAACCTCAACCGCGAATGGCACGCGCCGAGCCTCGAGCGCAGTCCCGAGGTGCTCTGTGTGCGCGATGCGATGGACGAAACCGGCGTTGCCTTTGCGATCGACGTCCATGGCGACGAGGCGATCCCCGCCAATTTCATCGCCGGCTTCGAGGGCATCCCCAACTGGACGGAAGAGCATGGCGCCAAATTCTATGAATTCGGCCGCCGCCTTGCCGCCCATACCCCCGATTTCCAGACCGAACGCGGCTATCCCAAAGCGGGCGCCGGCCAGGCCAATCTTTCCATGTCGACCAACCAGCTCGCCCAGCGCTTCGGCGCGGTGTCGGTGACGCTGGAGATGCCGTTCAAGGACCATGACACCAACCCCGACCCCGAGTTCGGCTGGTCGGGCCAGCGCTCGAGGCAGCTGGCCGTCTCCTGCCTGGAGACGCTCGCTGCCATGATCGACGAGATCTGAGCGTGGAGCTGCGCGAGGGCGGGCTCGATCACCCCGCAGTGATCGAGCTGCTGCGCTTCCACGTCCGCGAGGCCAATGCCAACACCCCGGTCGCCAACGCCCATGCGCTCGACATTGACGCCCTGCGCCACCTCGCGATTCGCTTCTGGTCGGCATGGGACGGTGACACCTTGCTCGGCATGGCCGCGCTGAAGGAACTGGAGCCGGGTCATGGCGAGGTGAAATCGATGCGTGTCCACCCCGACCACCTGCGCCGCGGCGTCGCCAGCGCGCTGCTCGGCCACATCGTCGCCACCGCCCGCGGTCGCGGCTACACCCGGCTCAGCCTCGAAACCGGCACGGCGCCGGCGTTCGCGCCCGCCAACGCGCTCTATGAGCGCGCCGGCTTTGTCGACGGGCCGGTGTTCGGCGGCTATCCGGCGAGCGAACACAACCGTTTCATGACTCTCGTCCTTCAAGAGCAGCCGGCTTGATCGACCGGATCGGCGGGCAACGGCGTGGCGTCATACGCCCCCTCTCCCCGTTCGTGCTGAGCCTGTCGAAGCACGATGAGACCCATTGCCCTTCGACAGGCTCAGGGCGAACGGGGCAAGAAGAACTCGCATCGACCCCCGCGTCACCGCCGGCTATCTGCGCATCGAACTTTTAGGAGCCCGCCCCATGCCCACCCTCGTCCTGATCCGCCACGGCCAGTCCTCCTGGAATTTGGAAAACCGCTTCACCGGCTGGTGGGATGTTGACGTCACCGAGCAGGGCGCTGCCGAGGCGCGCGCCGCGGGCGAGCTGATGGCCGCCAAGGGCCTCGACTTCGACATGACCTTCACCTCGCTGCAGACCCGCGCGATCAAGACGCTCGATTTGGCGCTCGAGGCGATGGGCCGGCTGTGGCTGCCGGTGGAGAAGGACTGGCGCCTCAACGAGCGTCATTACGGCGGCCTCACCGGGCTCAACAAAGCCGAAACCGCAGCCAAGCATGGCGACGAGCAGGTCCATGTCTGGCGCCGCAGCTTCGATGTGCCGCCGCCGGTGCTCGAAGCCGGAAGCGAATATGATCTCGCCAAGGACCGTCGCTACGCTGGCATCGCCATCCCGCAGACCGAGAGCCTCAAGGACACCATCGCCCGGGTCCTGCCCTATTGGGAGCAGCGCATCGCGCCCGCGCTCAAGGACGGCCAGCGCGTGCTGATCTCCGCGCACGGCAATTCGCTGCGCGCGCTGGTCAAGCATCTGTCCAACATCCCCGACGACGAGATCACCGGCCTCGAAATCCCCACCGGCCAGCCGATCGTCTACCAGCTCGACGACCAGCTCGCCGCGACCGACCGCTATTATCTCAGTGAGCGCTGAGCCCTTGCCCTATGCGGGGCGCAGCTTCGCCGCCTTCCTGTTCGACATGGACGGCACGCTGATCGACAGCATCGCCTCCGCCATCCGCGCTTGGCGCGGCTGGGCGGAGGGCCATGGGCTCGATGCCGAGACGGTGCTCGCGCAGATGCACGGAGTGCGCGCGGTGGAGACGATCCGCCGCTTTGGCCCTGCGGGCATCGACGCCCAGGGGGAGGCCGATCAGCTGACGCAGGCCGAAATGGACGATGTCGACGGTATCGTGCCGATCAGCGGCGCCGTCGACTTCCTTGCCGCGCTGCCGGTCGGCAGCTGGGCGATCGTCACCTCCGCGCCCCGCCGCCTCGCGCTGCGCCGCCTTGAGATCGCCGGCCTGCCGCCGCCGCCGGTGCTAATCACCGCCGACGATGTCGAGCACGGCAAGCCCGCGCCCGATTGCTTCCTCGCCGCGGCCCGCGCGCTTGAGGTCGATCCGCACGACTGCCTGGTGTGGGAAGACGCGCCCGCCGGCATCGCCGCCGCCGAAGCCGCCGGCGCCGCGGTGATGGTGATCACCGCCACCCACAGCCATCCCTATGCGGGCACCCACCCCACCACCGAAGGCTATGGCGACCTGACGGTCACCGTCGACGGCGATGGCCGCCTTCACCTCGGCTAAGCGGCCCCCGTCATCCCGGGCTTGAACCCGGGATGACCAAGAGCGGCGAAAGCCGTGCCTCGCCGCCTTGCCCTCTCTGGCCCCTCACGCTACGCAGCCCGCTCTTTTCGCAAGCGGAGGTTGGCGGGTGGCAGACCCCTTGGTCGGCATCATCATGGGTTCGACCTCCGATTGGGAGACGATGCACCACGCCGCCGAGACGCTCGACGCGCTCGGCGTCGCACATGAGACCCGCGTCGTCTCGGCACACCGCACCCCGCAGCGCCTCTACGATTACGCCACCGGCGCCGCGGATCGCGGCCTCAAGGTGATCATCGCCGGTGCCGGCGGCGCGGCGCACCTGCCCGGTATGGCGGCGTCGATGACCCATCTTCCCGTGCTCGGCGTGCCGGTCGAATCCAAGGCGCTGAAAGGCATGGATAGCCTGCTCTCGATCGTGCAGATGCCCGGCGGCATTCCGGTCGGCACGCTCGCGATCGGCAAGCCCGGCGCGATCAACGCCGGGCTGCTCGCCGCCGCGATCCTCGCCACTGGCGACGACGCGCTCTCCACCCGCCTCCAGGCCTGGCGCGCCGCGCAGACCGACGCCGTCGCCACCGACCCCGCAGCCTGATGCTTCAGCCCGGCGCGACCATCGGCATCCTCGGCGGAGGCCAGCTCGGGCGGATGCTCGCGGTCGCCGCGGCGCAACTCGGCTACCGCACCCACATTTTCGCGCCCGATGCAGAGAGCGTCGCCGCGCAGACCGCCTCGGCGATCACCCGCGCCGCCTATGACGACCATGACGCGCTCGCCGCCTTCGCCGCGGCCTGCGATGTCGTCACCTACGAATTCGAGAATATCGCGCTCGCGCCCGTCGAATGGCTGGCGACCCGCGTTCCCGTCTTCCCCAATCCGCGTGCGCTCGCCGTCGCGCAGGAGCGGATCGCCGAGAAGCGCTTCGTCGAGCAGGTCGGCGGCGCCCCGGCGCGCTGGGCGGCGGTCGACAGCCGCGCCGGCCTCGACGCAGCGATCGCCCATGTCGGCACCCCGGCGGTGCTCAAGACGACCCGCTTCGGCTATGACGGCAAGGGCCAGGCGCGGCTCCACGCGCCCGCCGATGCCGACGTCGCGTGGGCGGCGATCGGCGGCCCCGCGGTGCTAGAGGCGTTCGTCCAGTTCGACCATGAATTCTCGATCCTGATCGCGCGCGGCCAGGATGGCGCCACCGTCCGCTACGATCCGCCGCACAACGTCCACCGCGACGCGATCCTGCGCACCTCCACCGTCCCCGCGCCGCCCGAGATCCTCGCCCAGGCCGCCGACGCGACCGCGCTCGCCTGCCGCATTGCGGCCGAGCTCGACTATGTCGGCGTGCTCGCCTGCGAGTTCTTCGTCGGCACCGACGGCCCGGTGTTCAACGAGATGGCGCCGCGTGTCCACAATTCGGGCCACTGGACCATCGAGGGCGCCGAGACCTCGCAGTTCGAGAACCACATCCGCGCGATCTGCGGCCTGCCGCTCGGCGCCACCGCGCGCACCGGCGCGCAGGTCGAGCTCGAGAATCTGATCGGCGACGATCCCTGGGTCCCCGCGCTCGCCGAGCCCGGCGCCCACCTCCACCTCTACGGCAAGGCCGCCGCCCGCCCCGGCCGCAAGATGGGTCACGTCACCCGCGTCACTCGCTGACCGCGAGCTTGCGCGCATCGAACACGACCGGCACGATAACCGGCAGGTCGAGCGTTGCCGTGTCGCGGGTCACCGGCCTGATCCTGAACAGGCGAGACATCGCCAACGCGGCGGCGCCAAAGCCGTAGTGGCGCGGCACCTCGCTGGCGATCCGGCAGCGCTTGGGCGGGCCGGGCCGCGGCACCTTGCATTCGAGCATCACCAGCCCCGATTTCCGGTTGGCCTTGGCTGACAGCGGCCAGAACGGCGCCATCTCCTGGTCGTTCGGCTTCACGATCCACGCCGCCGCGCCATAGGTCGGCCCGCGCCCGCCGGTGCCGTCGCCATCGCCCATGCCGTCGCCGACGCCGCGGCCGCTGCCCTGGCCGTCGCGTGCGGCCAGGCCCTGCGCAGGGCCGATCGCCGGCGCGGGCGGCGCCTCGATCTGCGATGACAGCGCCAGCGCCGGCGCGGCAATGGTCGGCGTGCTGTCCATGATCGGCGGCGGCGGCGCGGTCGCCCGCGGCGGCGACCCGCCCACCGGTCGCGCCGCCACCGGGCGCGGCCGTTCGGGCGGCGGC
>NZ_JALNUP010000040.1 GCF_026540855.1 Sphingomonas sp. GC_Shp_5 | reverse complement strand
GGGTCTCCCGCGGCTCCAGTCCCGCCCCAGTCCCCCATCGCCCGAGATCCCAGCGGACGCTGGGATCTCGGGCGATGGGGGACTGGGGCGGGACTGGAGCCGCGGGAGACCCCAGCGTTCGCTGGGGTGACGGCTGGGGGGCGTCCGTGCTTCTGGCGACGGCGCGGTGGGGGGGTGTGACGACGTGGGCGTGTGACATCGTGCCGGTGTGACAAGCTGTAAGGCGGCCGGCCCGATACGGCCGGGCGATCGCCCGCGTCACGCGCTCCGGGTGGCGTCGCGCTAGCGCGTGCCCCGCTGCGCTGCCGTCTCGGCGCGGATCGCCTTGAATTCGGAGCCCGGGTTCCAGGCCGGCCAGTCGGCGCCCGCGGCGAGCTCGGTGCCGATGCGGCGGATGAGATCGACGTCGGCGGCGGCGCCGCGCAGGTCCCAGTCGGGCGACCAGGCGTCGCAGGTCTGGTGGTAGCAGCGCATATAGGCCTCGAGCCAGGCCTGGCCGGCGGTGCGGCCGCCGGTGACGAGATCGGGGGCGCCGCTGATCCCCATCAGCAGCAGCGTCGGCACGCCGCGGCGGGCGAGCGAGAAATGGTCGGCGCGGTAGAACAGCCCGCGCTCGGGCAGCGCCTCGGGGGTGACGGTGCGGCCCTGGGCGCGCGCCGCCGCCGCCAGCCGGTCCTCCAGCGCATTCTGGCCGGCACCGACCAGCAGCACGTCGCGCGCGGGCCCGGCGGTCTGGAGGATGTCGAGGGTGAGGTTGGCGACGGTGGTGGCGACGGGGTAGATCGGGTGGGTGGCGTAGGTTTCGGAGCCGAGCAGGCCGCGCTCCTCGCCGGTCCACAGCGCGAACACCTGGGTGCGGGCGGGCCGCGGCGCGCGGGCGGCGGCGCGTGCGATCGCGAGCACGCCGGCGGTGCCGAGCGCATCGTCATTGGCGCCGGGGCGAATGCGGCGGCCATCGGCATCGGGCTTGCCCTCGCCATAGGCGTCCCAATGGGCGCCATACATCACCACCTCGTCGGGGCGGGTGCGGCCGACGAGCTTGGCCAGGACGTTGCGGCTCTCGGCGCGGGTCACTGCGACCGGGAAGTCGGCGTCGAGACCGCTGCCGGTGAGGGCGACCGGGCGGAAATCGGCGCGGCGCGCGGCGCGGCGCAGCTGCGCGAGATCGAGCCCGGACGCGGCGAACAGGCGGGTGGCGGCATCGCCCTCGATCCAGCCCTGCAGCATCAGCCGCGGCGCCGGCGGGGTGGCGACGTCGTAATTCTCGCCGCCGGGGGCGGTGACGGTCGGCCAGCCATAGCCGGCGCCGGCGGTGTCGTGGACGATCAGCGCACCGACCGCGCCGCGGCGGGCGGCTTCCTCGAACTTGTAGGTCCAGCGGCCGTAATAGGTCATGCGCCGGCCGCCGAACCGGCCGCTGGCGTCGTCGCCCGGCGCGGCCTCGAAATCGGGATCGTTGACCAGGAACACCGCGACCTTGCCCTTGAGGTCGACGCCCTTGACATCGTCCCACTGGCGCTCGGGCGCGGTGACGCCATAGCCGACGAACACCAGCGGCGCGTGGGCGATGGTGGCGCGGGCGAGCGGGCGGACGGTGGAGAGATAGACCTCGCGGCCCATCGTCCAGGCGGTGCCGTTGGCCGAGACGGTGCCGGCGCCGAGCTGGGTGCGGACCAGCGGCACGGCCTGCGTCCAGCTGCCGTTCGCGCCGCCGGGCTGGAGCCCCGCCGCCTTGAACTGCGCGACCAGCCACTCGACCGTCTTTGCTTCGCCCGGGGTGCCCGGCGCGCGGCCGCCGAACGCGTCGGATGCGAGCACCTTCACATCGACGGACAGCGCCGCGGGCGACACCGGATCGGCGGGCGCGGCGGCGGCGGCGAGCGGCAGGGCGGCGAGAGCGAACGCGAGGGCGGCGGAACGGTGCATCGGCGAAGGCTCTCCCGGGGAAAGCCGATCCTTATCGGGCATGATCGGGCAAGGCGAGTGGGTGCGGATCATGCCGTGCGATCGGCGGGGGTGCATGGCGGCGCGGCGCGGTGTAGACCCGGGGTGCAGACGGGAAAAGGATGGGTCGTGCGGTTCGCGTTCGTGAAATGCCATGGGTCGGGCAACGATTTCCCGCTGATCGATGCGCGGGGGATGACGCTCGACGAGCAGCAATGGGCGACGGTGGCGCGCGCGCTTGCCGATCGGCGCGGGCCGGTGGGGGGCGATGGCCTGCTGCTGCTGCGCGACGGCGACGCGGACCATCGCTTTGCGATGACGATGCTCAACTCGGACGGGTCGGAGGCGGAGACCTGCCTCAACGGGCTGCGCTGCGTCGCGCGGCTGGGATTCGAGGCGCTCGGCCTCGACGAGGCGACCGTCCGGCTGAAGACGTCGAGCGCGTGGGTGGGACGCGACCGCGATGTCGCGCCGGAGGTCTATACCGTGCGCGAGATCGCGGGGCCGGCGGGGCTGGACGTTGCCGCCTGGCCGATCGGCGCGGAAGGCAGCGGCGGCGCGGCGCGGCTGATCGGATCGGTGATCCCGCCGCTGCCGACGAGCCGGACCTTCACCGCGGTGGCGATGCCCAACCCGCATCTGGTGAGCTTCGTCGACGCGGTGGACGAGGCCGAGCTCAGCCGGGTGGGCGAAGCCTGCGAGGCGGCACCGGCGTGGCTGCCCAACCGCGCCAACGTCTCGTTCGCGGTGCCGCGCGGCGGCGACCTGTTTGTGCGCACCTTCGAGCGCGGGGTGGGGCTGACCGACAGCTGCGGCAGCGCGATGGCGGCGTCGAGCTATGCCGCCTGCCTAACCGGACGGCTGGCCTATGACACGCCGATTACCGTGTTCAACAAGGGCGGGCTGGTGCGCGCGAGCGTGAGCGAGGCGGCGATGGTCAGCCTGTCGGGCAACGCCACCTGGGAGTGGGAGGGCAGCGTCGAGGTGGACCTCGCCAGCGGCCGCGCGGGCGATCTCGCTATCGCGCGCCACCATGATGCGGAGATCGCCGCCTGGTCTGCCGTGGCCGAGGCGGCCGCGGCCGGCTGAGCATTGCCGCGGCGGCTGCGGCGATCAGCCATCCGCTTGCGACGAGCCGCGTGATCCGGTGTGAACCGCGCGGCGAATAGTGCGTTTCAGCCATTCGGGTGGGGAGATCCGTGCGTATTGATGCGGGGCAAGGCATCGGCAGGCACTGTCATCTACCGTGCACATCCACAGGGCAGAGGCGTCTGCGGCCAGAGTCGGTCGCAGATTTTAGAGGCATGACGAGCGTACCATGCGTACCGACGACATCTATTATTACGAGCGGGCCGAGACGGAATTGGAGCTGGCCCAGCGCGCGACCCACCCTTCGGCGGTGCGGGCGCATTACATCATCGCCAATCACTATCTCGATCGCTGCTATGGCAGCGCCGATGGCGACGACGGTGACCATGATCAGCCGGCAGCAGCCGTGGCGGAGCCAGGCTGAGGCATTGACCCACCCGGCGGGAGCCTTTGATCAGCGGCAGTGAACCTCGCCCCGCCCCGTACGTTGAGACACCTTCCAAGACAGGTGATCGCGCGGACGGGAGGCTGGTGGGTGGAAGAGAAGGTAGAGGCTGAACTCGAACATCGCCAAAGCGGAACCCTGTACACCGTGGGGCGCGCGCTGCGCGCGACCTATGATGCCGAGAACCATCACACGCTCGGGCGCGACGTCACCGGCTTGATGCTCGATCTGGCGCGGGTTCCGACCGACGCGCCAACACCGCCCCCAGCCGCCGTCGCAGCACCCCCGCCACCGCGCCGCGGCCTGTTTGACTGGGTCCGGTCATGGCGTGCGCGACCAGTGCCGCCAGCCACCAGGGCTGATTGATCCAGGTGGTACACAACGGTTGACCTTGGCGGACGATCAACTAAAAACCGCGCCTTTCCCAAATGTTACCTTCTCGAAGGCGCGATGACCTCCTTTTCCCGGCCGATTGCGCAGTGCATCAGCGACGCAGACCAACGCTTTCTTTCGGTCGATCAGCGTTATGCCGACCTGCTGATGGATGCGCCGGCCGCGTTGATCGGTCGCCATCCGCTGGAATTCACCCATCCCGACGATCGCAGCGTCAACGCCGCATTGCTCGACCGGGTCTGCCACGACGGCACGCCATTCTCGATCACCAAGCGCTATGTGCGGCGCGACGGATCGATCCAATGGGTCAACAACCATATCTCGCGGCTGAGCGAGGGCGGGATCAACCGCCTGATCGCCACCTGCCGGCCGCTCGACCAGCCCGCGGGACAGTCCAGCGTCGAGCGCCACTGGCGCGTCGCCAAGCTGCTGATCCAGGGGTTCATTGCCGGCAAGGCGGAGTTCGGCGGCAGCCTGATCACCAGCCCGCCGGCGGAGTTGCTGCTGCTGCTCTATACGGCGGAGATGGAAGGCCGCTGCGAGACGATGGAAACGGCGGCGGCGCATATGGCGCTGCCGCCGCCGCTCGCCGGCCGCTGGGTGGATGCCATGGTCCATGCCGGGCTGGTCGAGACGGAATTGTCCAAGCTTGGCGATGGCCCGACGGCGCTGCGGCTGACCCCACGTGCGCTGCCGGCGATCGAGCGTATCATGACAGGGTTGGCAAGCGCTGCCGACGCGGATCGCGACGACTGAGGCAGGTTGCTAGCGCTTGAGCCCCGGGCGCTGGATCGGGCATTGCTTGCCGCGCAGCGCATGCGCCTCGCCGGCCGCTCGTTCGTCGCGATAGGCCTGCAGCAACTTCACGGCCATGGCGCGTGAGGCCTGATCCGTTGGCGGTGGTTGATCGATCATGAGGTCGGCGCTGGCTGATCGGCCAGCTGAGCCCGGCGCACAAGCGTGAGCTGTTGCAACGCTGGGTGGGAGGCTGGGCGCAGCCGGGGCAGACCCCGCCCGAGGGCGCGTGGCGGATCTGGTTGATCCGGGCCGGGCGCGGTTTCGGCAAGACGCGCGCGGGCGCCGAATGGGTCAACCAGATCGCCCGCCGCGGCGACGCGCAGATCGCGCTGGTCGGCGCCACTGCGCGCGACGTCCAGCAGGTGATGATCGAGGGGCCGAGCGGCGTGGTGGCAGTGGCACCGATCGGCCATGTGCCGCGGTTCGTCGCCTCGACCGGCGAGGTGACCTGGCCGAGCGGCGCGCGCGCCTTCGTCTATGCCGCGGAAACGCCCGACAAATTGCGCGGGCCCGAGCATGACGCCGCCTGGTGCGACGAGCTCGCCAAGTGGCGGCGCGGCGAGGCGACCTGGGACAATCTGATGATGGGAATGCGGCGCGGCAGCGATCCCCGGGTGATCGTGACCACAACGCCGCGGCCGACCGCGCTGATGAAGCGCGTGATGGCCGCGAACGGCGTGGTCGAGACGCGCGGGCGGACGCGCGACAATGCCTATCTGGCGGCGGCGTTCGTCGACCACGTCGAGCAGACGTACGGCGGCACCCCGCTCGGCCGGCAGGAGCTGGACGGCGAGCTGATCGAGGATGTGGAGGGTGCCTTGTGGACGCGGGCGATGATCGCACAGGCCCTGGCGGCGCCGGTGTCGGCGGCGGCGGTGAAGCGGGTGGTGGTCGGCGTCGATCCGCCGGCGGGCACCGCCGACGGGCGTGGCGGCGATGCCTGCGGGATCGTCGCGGTGGTGCTGACTGTCGATGGCAGCGCGCGGGTGGTGGAGGATGCCAGCGTGGCCGGCCTGTCGCCCGACGGCTGGGCCCATGCGGTGGCGGAATGCGCGGCGCGGCATGGCGCCGATCGGGTGGTGGCCGAAGCGAACCAGGGCGGCGAGATGGTCAGGTCCGTGCTGCTCGCGGCAGACGTCACCTTGCCGGTGAAGCTGGTGCGGGCGACGCACGGCAAGGTGGCGCGGGCGGAGCCGGTGGCCGCCTTGTACGAGCGCGGGCTGGTCAGCCATGCCCGGCCGTTCCCGCAGCTCGAGGACGAATTGTGCGGGCTGATGGCCGGCGGCGGCTATGAGGGCCCCGCGCGATCGCCCGACCGTGCCGATGCCCTGGTGTGGGCGGTGACGGAATTGCTGCTGCGGCGGCAGCCGAAGGTGGCGGTGCATAACCTGTAGCGGCGGGCGCGTGGGGCGCCTGGCAGGCCAACTGGCGGGCCGGTAGCGCCATCGCTTGAGATCCCAGCTGTCACTGGGATGACGGATCTGGCTGCGATGACGGGTCTGGCTGGGATGACGGCACGGGCGCAGGATTCTTTTTCAGGAGCTTCGGGATGAAATGGTTCGGCCGGCATTGTCGCGCGCGGGCACTGCCGCGGCGTGGGGCGGGGAATGGCCGCGTTCCTACGAGGCGCAGGTGCGCGAGGGGTTCGTCGGCAACGTTGTCGCGCAGCGGGCGGTGAAGCTGGTCGCCGAGAGCGTGGCGGATGCGCCGCTGGCCGCGAGCGATCCGGTGCTGGCGACGATGGTGGCGGCGCGCAGCGGCGGCCAGCCGCTGCTGGAGACGGTGGCGGCGCAACTGCTGCTGCACGGCAATGCCTATGTGCAGGTGCTGCGCGACGCCGAGGGCGCCGCGGTTGACCTCTATGCGCTGCGTCCGGAGCGGGTGAGCGTGGAGGTGGACGCAGGCGGCTGGCCGGCGGCCTATCGTTATGCAGTGGGCGAGCGGGTGACGCGGCTTGCCGCCGACCCGGTGCGGCCGCAGCTCATCCACTTGCGCAGCTTCAACCCGGTCGACGATCATTACGGGTTGGGCTGCCTGGGCGCGGCGGCGGGCGCGGTGGCGATCCACAATGCCGCGACGCGCTGGAACAAGGCGCTGCTCGACAATGCGGCGCGGCCGTCGGGGGCGCTGGTCTACGAGCCGGGCGACGGCTCGGCGCTGGGCGCCGAACAGTTCGACCGGCTGAAGGCGGAGATGGAGGCGGGGTTCGCCGGCGCCGGCAACGCTGGGCGGCCGATGCTGCTCGAGGGCGGGCTGCGCTGGCAACCACTGTCGCTGAGCCCCGCCGAGATGGATTTTGTCGGGCTGAAGACGGCGGCGGCGCGCGAGATCGCGCTCGCCTTCGGGGTGCCGCCGATGCTGCTCGGGCTGCCGGGTGACGCGACCTACGCCAATTACCGCGAAGCCAATCGCGCATTGTGCGGCTAACGGTGCTGCCGCTCGCCGGCACGATCCTCGCCGGGATAGCCCAGGGGCTGTCGGGCTGGTTCGCCGACGCGCGCCTGGCGGTGGCGCTCGATGCGGTGCCGGCGCTGGCGGAGGATCGCGAGCGGCTGTGGAGCTCGGTAAGCGCGGCGGACTTCCTCACGCCCACCGAGAAGCGCGCGATGCTGGGGATCGGCGGCAACGATCACGACAAGGCGGTGACGTCATGAGCGGCGAGGTGCTGGCGCAGCTGATGGCGCAATTGCTGCACGAGGGAACGCGGGGCAGCCCCGATCTGGTGACGCTGCGCGCGCTGGTGGAGGAGGCGGGGCAACTCGGCGCAAGCCGGGCGCTGACCCGGCTGGGGCTCGACGACGAGCGCGCCGAGCGCGACGTGGCCGAATTGCGCGAGCTGCTCGCCGCGTGGCGCGATGCCAAGCGATCGGCGTGGAAGGCCGCGCTCGGCTGGGTGATGCGGGTGGTGGGCGCGGTGCTGCTCGCGGGGCTGGCGGTGAAGCTGGGGTTCGGCGCGTGGCTGAAGTGAGGTTCGCCGGCTACGCCGCGGTGTTCGACCGGGTCGACCGGGCGGGTGACGTGATGCGCGCCGGCGCGTTTGCCGGCGCCGGCACGGTGCCGCTGCTGTGGCAGCATCGCGGGCGCCCGGTCGGCACGATCGAGGTGCTCGGCGAGGATGCGCGCGGGCTGCGGGTGAGCGGTACGATCGCCGAGCCGCGGCTGGCGGCGCTGGTGCGCGGCGGCGCGGTGGCCGGGCTGTCGGTGGGCTATCGCCCGCGGACAGTGCGCCAGGGCGCGCGGCGCGAGCTCATGTCGCTCGAGCTGGTCGAGGTGAGCCTGGTGGCGGTGCCGATGCAGCCGCTGGCGCGGGTGGACCAGGTGGGCTGACGCGGCGCCACCGCAGGACACATTCGGGTTTTCAACAACGGAGGGTGACGATGGACACGACGGTCGAGCGGCCGGCGCTGGATGGCGCGCGGGTAATCGAGCATGACGCGGGGGGCGCCGCGTTCGACGGCTTCCTGCGCAGCGGCGCGACGGTGGAGATGAAGGCGTTCACCGGGGTGACCGGCGATGCCGGCGGCTTTGCGGTGCCGCGCGAGATCGATGCGACGATCGATCGGCTGCTGATTGCGGCCTCGCCGATCCGGGGGATCGCCAACGTCGTCAAGGTCGGGTCGGCGGGCTATCGCAAGCTCGTCACCAGCGGCGGTACCCCGTCGGGCTGGGCGGCCGAGACGGCGGCGCGGCCGGAAACGGCGACACCGGTGTTCGCCGAGATCGCGCCACCGATGGGCGAGCTCTACGCCAATCCGAGCGCGAGCCAGGCGATGCTCGACGATGCGGCGTTCGATGTCGAGGCATGGCTGGCGGGCGAGATCGCGGCGGAGTTCGCGCGCGCCGAAGGGGCGGCGTTCGTCAACGGCTCGGGGGTCAACCGGCCCAAGGGCTTCCTCCAGGCGCCGACCGGCACCGCGGGCGATGCGACCCGGGCGTTCGGCACGCTGCAATATCTCGCCAGCGGCGCGGCGGGGGATTTCGCCGCCAACCCGCAGGAGCGGCTGATCGATCTCGTCCAGGCGCTGCGCGCGCCCTATCGGCAGGGGGCGTGCTTCGTGATGAATGCGGCGACGCTGGCGCGGATCCGCAAGTTCAAGACCAGCGACGGCGCGTTCGTCTGGCAGCCGAGCCTCAGCGCCGGGCAGCCCGCGACGCTGCTCGGCTATCCGGTGGTGGAGGCCGAGGACATGCCGGACGTCGCCGCCAATGCGCTCGCGATCGCGTTCGGCAATTTCCGCGCCGGCTATCTGATCGCCGAGCGCAGCGAGACCGCGATCCTCCGGGATCCCTATTCGAACAAGCCGTTCGTCAATTTCTACGCGACCAAGCGGATCGGCGGCTGCGTCACCAATGCGGAGGCGATCAAGCTGATGAAGTTCGCTGCGGCCTGACGGCCTGCGCGACGGCGACGTCCGGGGATGGGGCACCCCGGGCGTCGCCACCTGACGGAATCATGTGGGGGACAGGATGATGAGCGGATCGGCGGTGCCGGCCGAGGCGATCGCAGGCGCGATCGCGGCGGCGCAGGGCTATCTTCGGCTGGAGGCGGGCCAGGAGACGGGGCAGGAGGCGGCGCTGCTCGAGACGCTGGCGCGCGCTGCGCTCGATCTTGCCGAATCGTTCTGCGGCCAGGCGCTGATCGCGCGCGGGTTCGAGGATGTGCTGGCGGTGGCGCCGGGCTGGCAGCGGCTGCGGCAGGCGCCGGTGGCGCGGATCGCGGGGGTGACGGGCTTGCGGGCGGCCGGCGCACCGTTCGTGATGGCGACGCCGGATTATGCGCTCGACATCGACGCCGATGGCATTGGCTGGGTGCGGGTGATCGCAGCGGGCGACGCCACTCAGGTAGCGGTGAGCTACACCGCGGGCGTGGCGGCGGATTGGGCGACACTGCCCGCGGCGGTGGCGCAGGTGCTGCTGCTGCTGATCGCGCATCTGTTCGAGCATCGCGAAGGCGATTCCGCGCCGCCGACTGCCGTTGCAGCGCTGTGGCGGCCGTATCGGCGGCTGCGGCTCGGGCGGAGCGTGCCGGTATGAGCGCGCGCGAGGCACTGCAGGCGGCGCTGGTCGCCCACCTCAAGGCGGCAGCGCCGACGGCTGTCTATGACGCGCCGCCGGTGCGCGGCGGCTTGCCCTATCTGCTGGTCGACGAGCCGGTGCTGGCGGCGAACGATGCGGCGGGGCTGCTCGGCCGGTTCGGCACGGTGAGCGTGCAGGGCCGGGACGCCGGCGAGCGGCCGGCGCGGCTGCGGCTGCTGGTCGGGCTGGTCGAGGATGTGGTGGAGGCGCTGCCGGCGGATCTCGGCGCGGGCGGGTGGCGGCTCGGCGGACTGCGGCTGACGCGGAGCCGCATCGCGCGCGCCAAGAACAACGAATGGTGGGCGATGAGCGAGTTCGCGGTGCAGGTCTATCGCGCCGACAGCTGACGGGGAGAGGGTGATGGCAGTGGAACGGGGGAGCGCCTTCCTGCTCAAGGTGGGCGATGGCGCGGCGGTGCCGGCGTTTGCGACGGTGGCGGGGCTGAGAACCACGCAATTGTCGGTGAACGGCGAGGCGGTGGTGGTGACCAGCAAGGATTCGGGTGGGTGGCGGCAGTTGCTGTCGGGCGCCGGCGTGCGCAGCGTCAGCGTCTCGGGCGCGGGCGTGTTCACCGGTTCGGCGGCCGAGGCGCGGATCAAAACCAGCGCCTTGTCCGGGTCCCTCGACGATTACCGGCTGAGCTTCGAGAGCGGCGATGCGATGACCGGGCGGTTCTTGGTGACGCGGCTCGATTACGCCGGTGATTTCAACGGCGAGCGATCCTACACGCTGACGCTGGAAAGCTCCGGGCCGGTGGTGGCGTCGTGACCGCGGCGAACCCGCTGCGCGGCGAGGCGGCGCTGCGCGTCAACGGCGTCGAGCTGGTGCTGCGGCCCTCGTTCCAGGCGCTGGCGACGGCCGAGGCGGATCTCGGCCCGCTGTTCGCGCTGGTCGAGCCGGCGGCGGAGGGCAGATTGTCGCTCGCCGAGATGGTCGGGCTGTTCTGGCATTGCCTCGAGGCGCGCCCCGAGGCGGTGACGCGCGAGGCGCTTGGCGAGGCGGTGATGGCGCTTGGGTTGAGCCAGGCGATGCCGGTGCTGAGGATCTTGCTGCGGCAAATCCTCGCCGGGCGATGAGCGAGGCATTCGGCGCGTCGGCGCTGCGACTCGCCGGGATGGCGGGGGCGACGCTGGGGTGGACGCCCGACGTGTTCTGGCGGGCGACGCCGGCCGAGCTCGCCGCGGTGGTGACAGCGCTGACAGGCGAGGCGGGCGGCGGGGCGCCGCCCGATGCGGCGTTGCTGGCACGGCTGAAGGAGGCGTTTCCCGATGGATGAGGATGGCGAGGTGACGGTCGGCGTGCGCGCCGACACGATTGGCTTCGCGCGGCAGGTGGCGGCGATGCGCGGCGAACTCGAGGACGTGCTCGGCGCCGGCGCCGATCGCGCCGGGCGGATGATCGAGGCATCGCTGCTGCGCGCGGTGCGCACCGGCAAGCTCGGGTTCGAGGATCTGAAGGCGGTGGCGCTTGCCGCCATGGCCGAGATCGCGCGTTTGGCGCTGTCGGCGGGATTGCAGTCGGTAACCGGCGGCGGATCGGCTCAGGGGGTGAGCGGGCTGCTCGGCACGCTGCTCGGGCTGCCGGGGCGGGCAACCGGTGGGCCGGTGGCGCCGGGCCGCGCCTATGTGGTGGGGGAGCGCGGGCCCGAACTGTTCGTGCCCACCGCCGCCGGCCGGGTCGAGACGCCGACTGCCGCCGCGACCCGCGACGTGCAGGTGGCGATCACGGTGAACGCCGCCGCGGGGACGGCACCCGCCGCGCTGCAACAGTCGACCCGTCAGGTGGCGCGGGCGGTGAAGGCGGCGCTGGAAGGCTGAGCGGCAACCTGTCGCGCAACGAGGAGGGCGGACCATGGCCTATTGGTTGTGCAACGAACGCACCGTGCAGGCCGAAGGCGTGATCACGCGGTTCGACCCGCGCTTCTGGACGGTCAATTTCCCGCGGCCGATGATGGCGAGCGTGATTTCCACCGCCGCCGATGCGCTGCGAGTGGATGCGGTGTTCTACAAGCGCGACGATCTCGCCGGGCTGATCTGGGCGGCGGAGGATCTGATCGACCATCCGCTGCTGCGCTACGAGACGGCGCGCGATTTCCGCGGCTGCCGGCTGCGGTTCCACTGGCGATCGGCGGGGGTCGTCGCGCTGAATGCGATCAACGGCCCGACGCTGACGATCGAGGGGCGGGACGCCGCGGGGCAGCCGCGATCCTGGTATGTGCGGCTGTGGAATTATGCGGTCGGCACGCCGCACGATGCACTGGTGTCGCTCGATTTCGCCGCGCTCGATGGCGGCTTCATGCTGCCGGGCGAGGCCGATCCGGTGTGGGCGGGGGACGTCGACCGCCTGTTCGTGTCGCTGGTGCCGGCGGGCTATGACGGCGTCGATGCGCCGCTGGCGGCGGCGCAGGATGCCTGGCTGGAGGTGACGGCGCTGGAATGCGAAGGGCCGGGCGCGGTGCTGGCGATCGGCGAAGCGATCGTGCCCGAGCACGGCGTCAGCATCGCCAGCGGTTATGACGACAGCTACAATCTGACCCCGGCGCGGCTGCTGCGCAACGCGCTCCACCTCGGCTATCGCGGCGCGATCACCCATTATGTCGGGATGAGCCATTACTTCCGGCTCGAGGCGCAGGCGGGCGGTTTCTATGTGAGCCTGGCAGGCGGCGTGCTCAACACCGCCTGCGCGGCATGGCACCGCGATCTTGCTGCCCAGGCCAAGATACTCGGCTATGAGCTGATCTGGTCGCTCAGCTATGAGCTGTTCGACGCGCACTGCTGGAACGACTGGAAGCAGCGTGCCGCCGACGGCTCGCCGGCGCTGACCGGCTGGGCACCGCCCTCGACGCTGCTGTCGCCGGCGCATGACGGCGCGATGGCCTATCTGCGCGCCGTGGCCCAGGCGTTCATGGGGATTGCGATGGCGGCGGGGCTGGCGGCGAAGTTCCAGGTCGGCGAGCCATGGTGGTGGACGATGGCCGACGGGCGGCCGTGCCTGTACGATCCGGCCGCGGTCGCGGCGCTGACGCCGGCGGCGATCCCCAGCGTGCGCGCGCCTCTGGACCCGGCGCAGACCGCGACGCTCGATCGCGCGGGCGCGTGCCTCGCGGCATCGACGATCGCGCTCGCGGCGGCGGCCAAGGCGGTCGCACCCGGGTGCGAGACGTATCTGCTGACCTATCTGCCGACGGTGCTCGATCGTGCCGCGCCCGAGCTGAAGCGCGCCAACATGCCGCTCGGCTGGGCGTCGCCGGCGTTCGATGTGCTCCAGCTCGAGGATTATGACTGGGTGACGGCGGGCGACGTGGCCGGCACCGCACGCGGGGTCGCGGCCGCCGAGGCGCGGCTGGACTATCCGCCGGGGCGGCAGAATTACCTGTCCGGCTTCGTGCTGCGTCCCGACCAGGCGCGGCAGTGGCGCGCGATCGAGGCGGCGGCACTCGCGGCGCGGGCACGGGGCGTGGCGAGGACGTTCCTGTGGGCGCTGCCGCAGGTGATGCGCGACGGCTTCGTCCACAGCGGCAGCCGGCCAAGCGGCGAGGGGGAGGATGAGGTGGATCCATTCGACGACGTGCTGTTCCCGCTGGCGCTGGGCCGCGAGACGGAGGTGGCGCCCAGCTTCTCCACCGCGATCCTGACTGCGGCCGGTGGCAGCGAGCAGCGCAACGCCGCCTGGGCTGAGGCGCGGACGAGCTATGACGTCGGGCCCGGCGTGCGCAGCGAGGCCGATATCGCCGCACTGCTCGACTTTTTCCGCGCGCGGCTGGGGCCGGCGCGTGGGTTTCGGCTGCGCGATCCCTTTGATCATGAGGGCGTGGGGCAGCTAATCGGGACCGGCGACGGGACCGAGCGCCGGTTCTCGCTGATCAAACATTATGGTGCGGCGGTGCGGCAGATCACGCGGCCGGTGGCGGCGAGTGTCGCCGTGGCGGTGGAAGGACTTGCGACGCAGGGTTTCGTGGTGGAGGCAGGGGGGCTGGTGGTGCTCGACGAGGCGCCGGCGATCGGCGCGGCGGTGACTGCGAGCTTCACCTTCGACGTGCCGGTGCGCTTCGCCGAGGATCGGCTGAGCGTGACGCGGGCGACCTTCCTCGCCGGCGCCGCCGCGGCCGTGCCGTTGATCGAGGTGCGGGAATGAGCGCGGCCGCTTTGATGGGGCCGACCTTGTCGACGATCGTCTTCTGCTGGCGGGTGGAGCGCCGCGACGGGGTGACGATCGGGCTGACCTCGCATGACCGCGACCTCGAGCTCGACGGGTTGCTGTATCGCGCGGCCCCGGGGATCACCCCGTCGGCGGTGGTGCGCAGCGACGGGCTGGAAGCGGACACGATGGATGTCAGCGGCGCGCTGGACAGTGCCGCGATCGGCGAGGCGGACCTGCTCGCCGGGCGCTGGGACGGCGCGCGGGTGGTGCTTGGCGCGGTCGACTGGACGAGCGGCGCCCGCGTCGCCGACCTTGGCGAGGGCCGGATCGGCGCGGTGGAAACCCGCGATGGCGGCTTCACCGCCGAACTCGCCGGGATCACCGCCGCGCTGGCGCGTCCGGTGGTGGAAGAGACCTCCGCCGAATGCCGCGCCTCGCTCGGCGACCGGCGCTGCCGGGTGGCGCTCGGCGGCCGGCGGCGGTTCGCCCGGGTAACGGCGGCGAACGATGCGGTGCTGACGACCGACACAGACGAGCCGGTGGCCGACGCCTATGGCGGCGGGCTGTTACGCTGGTTCGGCGGCGCCAATGGCGGGCTCGAGAGCGCGGTGGCGGTGTCGCAGGGGCGCACGATCACGTTGCGGGTGCCGCCGCGCTTCGCGGTGACGGGCGGGACGTTGGTCGAGCTGATCGAGGGATGCGACAAGAGCCTGGCGACCTGTGTCGGCCGGTTCGGCAATGCCGCCAACTTCCGGGGCGAGCCGTTCCTGCCGGGGATCGACCTGCTCACCCGCTATCCCGGTGGGTGAGGCGGGCGCGGCGGCAGCGCTGGCGGCGGTGGGCGCGCGATTTCGGCTGCATGGGCGCGATGTGGCGGGCGGGCTGGATTGTGTCGGCACGGCGGCGCTGGCGTTGCATGCCGATGGCTATGAGGGGGATGTGCCGCGCGGCTACGCGCTGCGCGGGGGCGATCCGGTGCGGGTGATGGCGTGGCTCGACGGGGTGCTGCGCCGGGTGTCCTCGGCCGGGATCGGCGATCTGATGCTGCTCGTCCCCGGGTCTGGGCAATTGCACATGGCCATCAGGACGGAGGACGGGCTGGTGCATGCCGATGCGGGGCTGCGCCGGGTGGTGGCGCGGCCTGGCGCGGTGCCATGGCCGCTGCTCGGCGCCTGGACAGTGAAATCGAGGGAGGTGCGCGATGGCGACGCTGGTGCTGACCGCGGTGGGTACGGCGATAGGCGGCCCGATCGGCGGCGCGATCGGCGCGCTGATCGGCCAGGGAGTCGACAACCGGCTGTTCCGGCCGGCGGCACGGCAAGGCCCGCGGCTGACCGAGCTGGCGGTGCAGACTTCGAGCTACGGCACGCAGATTCCGCAACTGTTCGGGACGATCCGGGTGGCGGGGACGGTGATCTGGGCGACCGATCTGGTGGAGCATCGTGACACCAGCAGCAGCGGCAAGGGACAGCCGAGCACCGTATCGTACAGTTACTCGGCGTCGTTTGCGGTGCTGCTGTCGGCGCGGCCGATCCGGGCGATCGGGCGGATCTGGGCGGAGGGCAAGCTGTTGCGCGGCGTGGCGGGAGATTGGAAGGCGAGCACGGGGTTCCGGCTTCACCTGGGCGATGAGGATCAGGCGGTCGATCCGCTGATCGCCTCGGCGGAGGGCGCGGCGCCGGCCCATCGCGGCTGTGCCTATGCGGTGTTCGAAGGGCTGGCGCTGGCGGATTACGGCAACCGCATTCCATCGCTGACCTTCGAGGTAGTGGCAGACGCGGGGGCAGTGAATTGCGGCGTCGTTGCTGCCGCGCTGGCGCCGGAGGTGGAGGCGGCGGTGGTGACGAACGTCGCGGGGTTCGCCGCTGCCGGCGAGACTGTCGGTGGCGTGCTCGAGGCGCTGGCGACGATCAGCGGCTGCTGGTGGGGCGCCGGTGCCGCCGGAAGCGGACTGGCGATGCGCGACCGGACGAGTGACGT
>NZ_JALNUP010000004.1 GCF_026540855.1 Sphingomonas sp. GC_Shp_5 | reverse complement strand
CCCGGCTGGCGGCATCAACCGTCCGCTGCCCTCGGGCCAGGCGACCCCGCGCAACAACGCGCCGCCGGCGCGGCCGCAGCAGCGTGACCGCAAGGGCGACGAGCGCCGTGGCGGCAAGCTCACGGTCAACCGTGCGCTCGGCGACGATGGTGCGCGCTCGCGCAGCCTCGCCGCGCTGAAGCGTGCGCGTGAAAAGGAAAAGCGCCACTTCGGCGGCCCGCGCGAGCAGCAGGCCAAGCAGGTCCGCGACGTCCAGGTGCCGGAGGCGATTACCGTCCAGGAACTCGCCAACCGCATGGCTGAGAAGGGCGCAGATCTGGTCAAGACCCTGTTTAAGATGGGCTCGCCCGTCACCATGAACCAGGTGATCGACCAGGATACCGCCGAGCTGCTGGTGACTGAATTCGGCCACAACATCGTCCGCGTGTCCGATGCCGACATCGATCTCGCGATCGACACCGTCGAGGATGCGGTCGAGACGCTGAAGCCGCGTCCGCCGGTGGTGACGATCATGGGCCATGTCGATCACGGCAAGACCAGCCTGCTCGACGCGCTGCGCGGCACCGACGTGGTGCGCGGCGAGGCCGGTGGCATCACCCAGCATATCGGCGCCTATCAAGTCACGCTGAAGGACAAGTCCAAGGTCACCTTCCTCGACACCCCGGGCCATGAGGCGTTCACCGCCATGCGCGCCCGCGGTGCCGACATCACCGACATCGTGGTGCTGGTGGTGGCGGCCGACGACGGGCTGATGCCGCAGACGATCGAGGCGATCAACCACACCAAGGCGGCCGGCGTGCCGATGATCGTGGCGATCAACAAGATCGACAAGCACGAGGCCAATGCCCAGAAGATTCGCGAGCGCCTGCTCAGCGAGGAAGTGGTGGTCGAGGAAATGGGCGGCGACGTCCAGGACGTCGAGGTCTCCGCGCTCAAGAAGACCGGGCTGGACACGCTGATCGAGAAGATCCAGCTCCAGGCCGAACTGCTCGAGCTGCAGGCCAACCCCGCTCGCGCTGCCGAAGGCACCGTGATTGAAGCCAAGCTCGACAAGGGCCGTGGCCCGGTCGCCACCGTGCTGGTCAACCGCGGTACGCTTAGGGTCGGCGACGTGTTCGTGATCGGCGCCGAAAGCGGCAAGGTCCGCGCGCTGGTCGACGACAAGGGTCGGCAGCTCAAGGAAGCCGGTCCGTCGATGCCGGTCGAGGTGCTCGGTCTGTCCGGCGTGCCGTCGGCGGGTGATCCGCTGCAGGTGGTCGAGAACGAGGCGCGTGCCCGCGAGGTCGCCGAATATCGCCAGAGCGTGCTGACGCAGAAGCGCACCACCTCGGCGCCGGCGAGCCTGGAGAGCATGTTCTCCGCGCTCAAGGCCAATCAGGCGATCGAGTATCCGCTCGTCGTCAAGGCCGACACGCAGGGCACGGTCGAGGCGATCGTCGCGTCGATCAACAAGATCTCGACCGATCTCATCAAGGCCCGCGTGCTGCACTCGGGCGTTGGCGGCATCACCGAGAGCGACGTCACCCTGGCCGGGGCATCGGGCGCGCCGATCATCGGCTTCAACGTCCGCGCCAATTCCAAGGCACGCGAGATCGCCGAGCGGCAGAAGGTGGCGTTGAAATATTACGACGTCATCTACGACCTGATCGACGAGATCCGCGCCGGCATGGCGGGCGAGCTCGGGCCGGAAGCGTTCGAGACCGTGGTCGGCCGCGCCGAAATCCGCGAGGTGTTCTCGGCGGGCAAGCACGGCCGGGCCGCCGGTCTGCTGGTGGTCGACGGGATCATCCGCAAGGCGCTCAAGGCACGCATCACGCGCAACGACGTCATCATCTACCAGGGCGAGATCGCATCGCTGCGTCGCTTCAAGGACGATGTTGCCGAAGTGCGCGCCGGCCTGGAGTGCGGCGTCACCTTCTCGAACAACTTCGTCGACATCCGGGCGGGCGACTTCCTGGAGACCTTCGAAGTCGAGATGCGCGAACGCACGCTGTAATCCACTCTCCCTCTCCCGCCCGGGAGAGGGAGGGAGCCGCGATGCGGCGGAAGGGTGAGGGTGACCGGTGGGTGCGCGACCGCGCACATCGGCACCCGCGCGCACGGTCGATGCCGGGCGGGCCCCTCCCACATGCCGGGAGAGTGACGCAATGAACAAAGAACCCCAGGAAAAGTCGGTCCGTTCGCTGCGGGTCGGCGAGCAGGTCCGCCACATCTTGAGCGAGATCCTGCAACGCGGCGACGTGCATGATGCGACGCTCGCCAAGCACGTCATCTCGATCACCGAGGTGCGGATGTCGCCCGATCTGCGCCATGCGACCGCGTTCGTGAAACCGTTGCTCGGCAAGGACGAGGAGGAGGTGCTCAAGGCGCTGCGCACCAACACCGCCTATCTCCAGCGCGAGGTGGCGGCGAAGATGACGCTCAAATACGCCGCCAAGCTCAAGTTCCTCGCTGACGACAGCTTCGACGAAGGCAGCCATATCGATGCCTTGCTCCGCAACCCTCAGGTCTCCCGCGATCTCGGCTGAGTATCGCTTTCGGGCGATGACCGGCACCGACATGCCGATGGTGCGCCGGTGGCTGGAGACGCCTGCGGCGCGGCGCTGGTGGGGCAACCCCATCAAGGAAGCCGCCTTCCTGGTCGAAGACCTCGACGAACCGGCGATGACGATGCTGATCGTCGAGCATCGCGGCATCGCCTTCGCCTTCGCCCAGCATTACAACGTCCACGAATGGCCGCAGCCGCAGTTCGCGCATCTGCCGCGCGGCTCGCGAGCGATCGACGTGTTCATCGGCAATCCGGCGATGATCGGCCGCGGCCACGGCACCGCCTTCGTCCGCCTCCTCGCCCAGCAGCTGCGCGCGAGAGGCGTGCCGGTGGTGACGCTCGATCCCGATATCCGCAACACCCGCGCGCGGCGCGCCTATGCCCGCGCCGGCTTCTCCTACGGCACGATCAAGAGCCAGGGCCATCGCCCCGCAGTGGCGATGTTCTTCACCGAATAGCGCCGCCCACCACCCCGCCCGCCCGTTCGTGCTGAGCCTGTCGAAACACGGCGAGACTCATCCCCTTCTATAGGCACAAGGCAAACGGGGGGTGCGGCAACATCGCTCCGCCGCAAGGATGGATTGATCCCCTGCCCGGCCCGTGGGATGACCCACCGTGGCCAAGCTCTATTTCTACTACGCGTCGATGAACGCGGGCAAATCGACCAACCTGCTGCAAGCGGACTTCAACTATCGCGAGCGGGGGATGGCGACGATGCTGTTCACCGCCGCGGTGGACGACCGCTTCCGGCCGGGGACCATCACCTCGCGGATCGGCCTCGAAGCCGCGGCGACGCCGTTCGACGCATCCACCGATCTCGCAACGAGCATCGCCGCGCGCCACGGCCAGGAATCGCTCGCCTGCGTGCTGGTCGACGAGGCGCAGTTCCTGTCGGCAGCGCAGGTCGCGCAGCTCGCCTATGTCTGCGACGTGCTCGGCATTCCGGTACTCGCCTATGGGCTGCGCACCGATTTCCAGGGCCGCCTGTTCGAAGGCTCGGCGCGGCTGCTCGCCACCGCGGACTCGCTCGTCGAGATCAAGTCGGTGTGCATGTGCGGGCGCAAAGCGATCATGAACCTGCGCGTCGACGCCGCCGGCAAGGCGATTGCCGAGGGCCAGCAGACCGCGATCGGCGGCAACGATCTCTACGTGGCGCTGTGCCGGCGCCATTTCACCGAGGCGCTGGGAGGGTAATGCCCACTCGGATCACCGTTCGTGCTGAGCCTGTCGAAGCACGGTGAGTCTCATGCCCTTCGACAGGCTCAGGGCGAACGGTGAGAAGGTCTTGATCTCCGTCGCGACGGGCAACATCCGCAGCCTTGCCCCCCGCTGGCGCGCTCGCCTCCGACACGCCATATCCATCCCATGAACCCCGACAACATCGTCTACCGCACCGCCGTGTGGATCATCCCGCTGGTGATCGCGATCGTCTTCCACGAAGTCGCCCATGGCTGGGTCGCGAAATGGCTGGGCGACCCGACCGCCGCCGAACGCCGGCGGCTAACCTTCAACCCGATCCGCCATGTCGATCCGGTCGGCACCATCATCCTGCCCCTCGGCCTCGCCATTGCCGGCGCGCCGGTGTTCGGCTGGGCCAAGCCGGTGCCGGTGATCGCGCAGCGGCTGCGCAACCCGCGCTGGGGGATGGTGCTGGTCGCGCTCGCCGGGCCGGGGATGAACCTCGCGCTGGCGACGATCGCCGCCGTGGCGCTCGGGCTTGCCGGTGCGGCGGTAGGCAGCACCGCGCCCACCGGCGTCACCGCCTTCCTGCTCGCCAACCTCGTCAACTTCCTCCTCGTCAACGTCTTCCTGGCGCTGTTCAACCTGCTGCCGCTGCCGCCGTTTGACGGCGGCCATGTGGTGGAAGGAATCCTGCCGCGCCGGCTCGCCTATCACTATGCCAAGCTCGGCCGGTTCGGCTTCCTGCTGGTGATCGGCCTGCTGGTGCTGCTGCCGATGGCGCTGCCCCAGGCTAATATCGTCCAGCGCCTGGTCGGGCCGCCGGCCGAGGCGGTGATCCAGCTGTTCCTCAAGCTCGCTGGCGCGATCGCCTGAGCGCCCTTCGCATCGGCGCGGGCCTGGACTAGGGCCGCGCGATGCACGGATGGATCATCATCGACAAGCCGCTCGGGCTCGGCTCGACCCAGGCGGTCTCGGCGGTCAAGCGCGCGCTGCGCCAGGGCGGCTATGGCAAGTTCAAGGTCGGCCACGGCGGCACGCTCGATCCACTCGCCACCGGCGTGCTGCCGATCGCGGTCGGCGAGGCGACCAAGCTGGCCGGGCGGATGCTCGACAGCGACAAGGTCTATGCCTTCACCATCCGCTTCGGCGAGCAGACCGATACGCTCGATGCCGAGGGGGTGGTGATCGCGACGTCTCTCGGGCGGCCCTTGGCCGACGCGATTGCGTCGGTGCTCCCGCGCTTCACCGGCCCGATCGCGCAGGTGCCCCCCGCCTATTCGGCGCTCAAGGTGGATGGCGAGCGGGCGTATGATCTCGCCCGCGCCGGCGAAGAGGTGACGCTGGCGAGCCGCAACGTCACCATTCATTCCCTTTCTCTCCGTCATCCCGGCGAAAGCCGGGATCTCGATGGGGAAAGGACCGCAGGAGACCCCAGCCTTCGCTGGGGTGACGGCACGGAGACGGGTGACGGCGTGGACGCGGGTGGCGGCGCGGGGCTAGGCGACGCGCGCGTGCCCCTCGACGAGATCACCCTGGTCGCCCATGTCTCCAAAGGCACCTACATCCGCAGCCTCGCCCGCGACATCGCGCTGGCGCTCGGCACCGTCGGTCATGTCACCATGCTGCGGCGCCTCAAGGCGGGGCCGTTTACCCTCGATGGCGCGATATTGCTGGACAATTTGGCTGAGGCCGGTATGGCGCGCACCCTTGAACAGTTACTCCTGCCGTTGAGGGCGGGGCTGGACGACATCCCGGCTCTGTTCCTCGATCCCGACCAGGCAGGAGCGCTCCGACAGGGGCGTGTGTTGGCCGGGATCGCCGCTGACGATGGCCTCCGTTTCGCGCTGCTGGGCGACCAGCCCGTCGCGTTGGTGGAGGTGGTGGACCGCGAGGTCCGCGTCGTGCGCGGGTTCAACCTGTGATGTCGAAGGAAGACAGATGACGATTACCGCAGAGCGCAAGGACGCGCTGATCAAGGAACACGGCCGCCAGGAAGGCGACACCGGCTCCCCCGAGGTCCAGGTCGCGATCCTCACCGAGCGGATCCGCAACCTGACCGAGCATTTCAAGGGCCACGCCAAGGACAACCACTCGCGTCGCGGCCTGCTGATGATGGTCAACAAGCGTCGTTCGCTGCTCGACTATCTCCGCAAGACGGAGGGGCAGCGCTACCTCGATCTCATCGCGAAGCTCGGGCTTCGCAAGTAACGGAAGCGGCGCCTTCGGGCGCCGTTTTCATATCCGTCAGGATGCAATTCGGCATTCTGGCGCGGGGCGACAACTCGCTCCACACCGCGCGGGCCGGCTAAGCCCGCAGATAGGCCCCCACCGCATTGGGCGGTGGGAGTGAAGGAAATACGATGTTCGATACCAAGAAGGTAGAAATCGAGTGGGGCGGCCAGACGCTGACCCTCGAGACGGGCAAGGTCGCCCGCCAGGCCGATGGCGCGGTGATCGCGACGCTCGGCGAGACGGTGGTGCTCTGCGCGGTCACCGCCGCCAAGCACGTCAAGGAAGGCCAGGACTTCTTCCCGCTGACCGTCCACTACCAGGAGAAGTTCTCCTCCAGCGGCCGCATTCCCGGCGGCTTCTTCAAGCGCGAGCGTGGCGCGACCGAGCGTGAGACGCTGGTCAGCCGCCTGATCGATCGCCCGATCCGCCCGCTGTTCCCCGAAGGCTTCTACAACGAGATCAACTGCATCGCGCAGGTGATGAGCTATGACGGCGAGAACGAGCCCGATCTGCTAGCGATGATCGCCGCCTCGGCCGCGATGACGCTGTCGGGCGTGCCGTTCATGGGCCCGATCGGCGCCGCGCGCGTCGGCTACAAGGATGGCGAATACATCCTCAACCCGTCGGACAGCGAAGTCGCCACCGGCGAGCTCGACCTGATGGTCGCCGCCACCCACGACGCGGTGATGATGGTGGAATCGGAAGCCAAGGAGCTGTCCGAGGACGTCATGCTCGGCGCCGTGATGTTCGCCCACAAGGCGAGCCAGCAGGTCATCGACGCGATCATCAAGCTCGCCGAGCAGGCCGCCAAGGAGCCCTGGGAGCTCAAGGTCCAGGACGACAAGGTCGAGGTCAAGGCCAAGCTCAAGAAGCTGATCGGCAAGGACCTGGAGGCCGCCTACAAGCTGACCGACAAGCAGCAGCGCCAGACCGCGATCAACGAGGCTCGCGCCAAGGCCCGTGACGGCATGGCCGACCTCAAGGACAGCGATCCCCAGGCGTATCTGGCGTCGCTCAAGCTGGTCAAGAAGCTCGAGGCGGACATAGTCCGCACCGCGATCCTCAAGACCGGCCGCCGCATCGACGGCCGCGACACCACCACGGTGCGCCCGATCGAGGCCGAGGTTCACTTCCTGCCGCGCGCGCATGGCTCCGCCCTGTTCACCCGCGGCGAGACCCAGACCATCGCCACCACCACGCTCGGCACCCGCGACGCCGAGCAGATGATCGATGGCCTCAACGGCCTCAGCTACCAGAACTTCATGCTCCACTATAACTTCCCGCCCTATTCGGTCGGTGAAGTGGGTCGCTTCGGGGCGCCCGGCCGTCGCGAAGTCGGCCACGGCAAGCTCGCCTGGCGCGCGCTGCACCCGGTGCTGCCGACCAAGGAGGAGTTCCCGTACACGATCCGCGTCACCAGCGACATTACCGAGAGCAACGGCTCCTCGTCGATGGCGACGGTGTGCGGCGGTTCGCTGGCGATGATGGATGCCGGGGTGCCGCTCAAGCGCCCGGTCTCGGGCATCGCGATGGGCCTGATCCTCGAGGGCAAGGACTTTGCGGTCCTCAGCGACATCCTTGGCGACGAGGATCATCTCGGCGACATGGACTTCAAGGTTGCCGGCACCAGCGAGGGCATCACCGCGCTGCAGATGGACATCAAGATCTCGGGCATCACCGAAGAAATCATGAAGGTCGCGCTCAAGCAGGCGCACGCCGGCCGCGCGCATATTCTCGACGAGATGGCCAAGGCGCTGGGCGAGACCCGCTCCGAGCTGTCGGCTCATGCCCCGCGCATCGAGACCTTCACCATCGACAAGTCGAAGATCCGCGAAGTGATCGGCACCGGCGGCAAGGTGATCCGCGAGATCGTCGCGCAGACCGGCGCCAAGGTCGACATCGACGACGAGGGCGTGATCAAGGTCTCCTCGTCCGATCCGTCGCAGATCGACGCCGCGATCAAGTGGATCAAGGGCCTCGTCGAGGAAGCGGAAGTCGGCAAGGTCTATGACGGCAAGGTCGTCAATCTGGTCGATTTCGGTGCCTTCGTGAACTTCATGGGTGGCAAGGACGGTCTCGTCCACGTCAGCGAGATCAAGAACGAGCGGGTCGAGAAGGTCTCGGACGCGCTCACCGAGGGCCAGGAAGTCAAGGTCAAGGTCCTCGAGATCGATCCGCGCGGCAAGGTTCGCCTGTCGATGCGCGTCGTCGATCAGGAGACCGGTGCCGAGCTCGAGGACACCCGTCCCGCGCGCGAACCGCGCGAGGGTGGCGATCGTGGTCCGCGCGGCCCGCGCCGTGACGGCGACGGTGGCCGTGGCCCCCGTGGCGACGGCGGCGGCGATCGTGGTCCCCGTGGCCCGCGTCGTGACGGTGACGGCCCGCGTGGCCCGCGTCGTGACGGCGACGGCGGTCGTGGCCCGCGCCGCGAGCGCAGCGAAGGCGGCAACAGCGACGGCCCCGCGCCCGAGTTCGCGCCCGCGTTCCTGACCAACGATCGCGACTGATCCTGCTCGGCATCGCCTAGCAAGGAGGGCCCGGCAGCAATGCCGGGCCCTTTTTCGTGGCGCCGTCGCGATCAGCCGCCACCTCGCCACACCGTGATCACCACAGCTTGAGCTTGATCCATTTTAACCGCATCATCGCGCCGCGGCCGCTGGCGTCGCTAACATGGGTGAACGAATGTTCGCCGTCGATCCTGTCAGAAAGGGCCGATGGATTTAGTCGAGACCCGAAATCCTCTCATGGATCGCCTGGAGCATTTCGCCCGGCTGTCCGCCGATGATCGCGAGGCGCTCGAGGCGGCGACGGCAGGACCTGTGCTCAGCGTCAGGCCACGCCGCGATATCGTGCGCGAGGGCGAGCGTTCCCGGGTTGCCAATCTGATCCTCGATGGCTGGGCGTTTCGCTACAAGACGCTGGCGGACGGCCGCCGCCAGATCATCTCCTTCCTGCTCCCCGGCGATATTTGCGATCCCTATGTCTACATCCTTCAGGAGATGGATCACTCGATCGGTGCGCTGACGGCGGTGCGCTACGTAGAGCTCGGCCGCGACAAGATCGAGGCGCTCACCTCTCAGCATCCGCGGCTCACCCAGGCGCTGCGCTGGGACGGGCTGGTCGCCGCGGCGATCCAGCGCGAATGGACCCTCAATCTCGGGCAACGCGATGCGATCGAGCGTCTCGCCCATCTCCTGTGCGAACTGTTCTTCCGGTTGCGCGCCGTTCGCCTCACCGACCAGAACCGGTGCGAGATGCCGCTCACCCAATCCGATGTTGCTGAAGCAACGGGGATGACACCGGTCCACGTCAACCGCATGATCCAGGAATTGCGCGCCCGCGGCCTGATTCGCTGGAAGGGCCGCGAGGTCGAGGTGCTGGATATGGAGGCCCTGTGCGATGTGGCGATGTTCAACCCGAACTACCTCCACCTGAACCGCGAGGGTGCCCACCTCGACGCCAATGGATGACCCGGCAGGCCTGACCAGCGATCGACCCGCGCTCGCCGGCACGTCGTGGCTCGGCGCGAGAACGGGGGTGGGTGCGGCGCTCGGTCAGCATGACTGGTCGGCGACCCCCCTGGGGCCGCTTGGCGACTGGCCGCCGGTGCTGCGCATCATCCTGCTGTTCATGCTCGACAGCCCCCTCCCCAGCTGCCTCGCCTGGGGGCCGGAGCTGCTGCTTCTCTACAATGACGGCTATGCCAAGCTGCTCGGCACACGCCACCCGGCCGACCTCGGTCTCGCCGCGTCGGTGGCATGGCAGGAGCAGTGGAACCGCAACCTGCCGTTCATCGAGCAGGCGCTGAGCGGGCACGCGATCTCGTCCGACAGCCTGCCCTCCATCGACGCCGCGGACCCGGACGACCAACTCGGATGCACCTGGACGCCGGTCCGCGACGAGCATGGCGCGGTCGGCGGCCTGCTGTGCATGGCCGAAGCCGGCAACGTCCAGCGCAACCAGCGCCAGCTTGCCACCGAGGTCCAGCATCGGGTCCGCAACACGCTCGCGGTGATCCGCTCGATCGCGCGGCGCACCGCCGACCATAGCGATACGGTGGATCAATATCGCATGCACTTCGACGGCCGGCTGGCGGCGTTCGCGCGCACCCAAGGCTATCTCACCCGCAATCCCGGCCTAGGGGTGGATCTCGGCGCCCTGATTGCCGACGAATTGCTGACCCACCAATTGGGCGATGGTCAGCGCGCCGCGTTCGAGGGTCCGTCCGTTCGCCTGGCGCCGCGGGTGGCCGACCAGCTGGGGCTGGCGATCCATGAACTGACCACCAACGCGGTTAAGTTCGGCGCGCTGGGCGCGCGCGGCGGGCGGCTGGCGGTGAGCTGGTGGGTCGCCACGCAAGCCGGCGCGCCCGTCCTCCACATCGACTGGCGCGAGACCATTGCCACGCGCGACATCGCCCGGCCCGATCATGAGGGCTTTGGCGTCGAGCTGCTCCAGCGCAGCCTGCCTTATGAGCTCGGCGCCGACATCTCGCTCGATTTCCGCGCCGACGGGCTCCACTGCACCATGGCGATCCCGCTGCCTGCTCCGTGATCAGTCGCGGAACCTGGGATCGATCCGGTCGAGCTTGCGCAGCAGCGCCGGCCAGGCCAGCGCCTGCGCCAGCATGCCCAGTCCTTGCGGATTGGACTGGCCCGCGACTTTCTCCTCCACCCCGTCGGGCGGCGGGTTGAGGTTCTCGCGCCCCGCCGCCAGCATCAGCACCTGCGCTTCGCACGCCCGCTCGAGGAAATAGAGCCGCACGAAGCAGGCGCCGATCGTCGCACCGACGGTGAGCGTGCCGTGGTTGCGCAGGATCATCGCATTCTTGCTGCCGAGATCGCGCACCAGCCGTTCGCGCTCGCCAAGGTCGGTCGCGATGCCCTCATAGTCGTGATAGGCGACATCGTGGCCGGCGATCATCGCCGCCTGGGTATGCGGCAACAGCCCGAATGTCATCGCCGACACCGCCTGGCCGTGCGGCGTGTGGAGATGCATCACCGCGCCCGCATCCTCGCGCGCCATGTGGATCGCCGAATGGATGGTGAAGCCCGCGGGATTGACCGGATGGTCGCTGCGCCCGACCGGCGCGCCCGTCACGTCGATCTTGACCAGGCTCGACGCGGTGATCTCCTCGAACATCATGTCATATGGGTTGATCAGGAAGTGGTGTTCGGGGCCCGGCACCCGCGCCGACAGGTGCGTGAAGATCAGATCATCCCACCCATAGAGCGCGACCAAGCGGTAAGCGGCAGCGAGATCAACCCGCGCCTGCCATTCGCCAGGCGCCATCGCGGCATCGACCGATGCGAGCGTCGCCATCCATCCTCTCCTTTGTAATTGTCGCCCAGTGTACGCCCGCGGCGCCAGACTGCAAATATTCGCAACCTATCTGCACACTTAATCCCGATTAACGCGGGCCTGACAATTTTTTATTATTGTCCAAATGCTTGCAGCGCCGATGCGGCAGCGAGCAAGCGGCACGATGCCTGGGGGCAATCATGACGAACATGGATCGAGCTGAATTCTACCTCGCTCGCCAGAACCAGGAACTGGTGGCGGCGGCCCGCGCGACTCACCCGGAAAGCCGACGCATCCACCAGCGACTGGCCGATGCTTATGCGGATCTCGCAGCGGAGGAGCTGCCGACGGCACCGCCGGCGATCAAGATCCTCGCCTGAGCTTGTGGCTGGCGCAGTGATGAAGGGGGAACGCGCCGCGATGGCGACGCCTGGACCTTCCGCATCACGGAAGGTCCGGGGGGTTCTGTTGCCCGGCCCCCCCGGGAGCCGCTGAAATCCGCTTCTGTTGCCCGGTGCGGCTCAACCGCGCTATTTTAGAGTAACCTTAGGCCGTTAAGCCGTGGGGTTACGCTGCAATGGCGAGTGCTTCGTTATCGTTGGCACTTGTGTAATGGGCCGTTGCGGTGGTCCCATTCCGAGCGAAAGATAGCGTTTTTCAACACCCGTCGATCCTGGTTCGGCCCCGTCAAAGCCGGCCTGGAAGGCCGGTTTTGGTGGAGCCGCCGGGTACTGCCCCCGGGTCCGCGATGTCTATTTGACACCACCGTTTATCGCCATAGCCGGGCGAACCCGGCACGGGCGATATAGGGACCTGCCGCGCCGGCCGCAATCCACGCCGGCCGACAATCGGCACGGGGCGCCTTCCGCTTGCCACAATATTGGCCCATATCGGCTCGATCATGTTGACCCAGCGTTCCCGCTACGCGCTGCGCGCGATGCTGTTTCTCGCCAAAGCGCCTCCCGCCGGCCCACCCACGCCGATGACGCGAATCGCCGCCGAGGCGAACGTGCCGCGCAAGTTCCTCGAGCTGATCCTTGCCGATCTGCGCGATTCCGGGCTGCTCCACAGCCATCGCGGCAAGATGGGCGGCTATCGGCTGGCGAGGCCGAGCCATCTGATCTCGCTCGGCGATATCATCCGCATCATCGAGGGGCCGCTGGCGCTGGTCCCCTGCGTCAGCCGTACCGCCTATCGCCCCTGCCACGATTGCAAGAGCGAGGCGGATTGCGCGATACGCCATGCGATGATGCGCGTCCGCGACGAGACCGCGCGGATCCTCGATGGCACCAGCCTCGCCGACGCCACTGCCGAGGAACTCGCCGCCGCCTGACGGCGTCAGCTGCCGACCCGGTCGGGCTTGAGCCGCCGCCGCGGCAGCTTGTGCGGCACGATCAGCGCCACCAGCAACGCCAGCCCGCCGCCGAGCAGCGTCGCGGCGATCCGATGCTCGGCACTGCCGAGCGCGCTGGTCTGGCCGAGCGAGGTCAGCAGCACGATGGTCGCGGTGATCGACGCGGTGAGGCTGGCATAATGCGCCTTCTGCAAGGCAAATGCCGCGCCCGCGGCGGTGCTCGCCCCCGCCAGCAGCCAGCCGGGCTGATCGCGGCACAGCACGGCAAAGCCGGTCGCCAGCGCGCAACCGCCAAGCGTGCCGCCGATCCTCGCCAGTCCCCGCGCGCGAGTCTCGCTGAGCCGGGGCTTCAGCACGATCAGCGCCGTCATCGGGGCCCAATAGCCGTTGGCGAGCCCGAGCGGCTTGACCAGCCACAGGCTGATCGCGACGCACAGCCCGGCGCGCGCCATGTGCGCGATCAGCAAGGCGCGATCGTCGTTGGCGAGCGGCGCCGGGCGGATCGTCGCCTCGGCGGCTTTCGGGAATAGCCTGGCGAGCCCCACGACCACCAGCATCTGCACCGCGCCGCCCGCCAGCGTCAGCCCGCCGCGGATCAGCCCTGCATGAACGTCGCCCGCGTAATAGCCGGCAACGAAGAACACGATCACCACCTGCAGCACCACCCACCAGGCGTCTTCGTCGTACAGCGCCAGCGCCGCACAGCCCGCTGCCGACGCCGCGGCAACGACGATGAACAGCGCGCTGTCTTGGCCGAGCACGGTGCCGGTGAACGCCGCCACCGCCATGCCCAGCATCGCCGAGATCATCGCGCCCCAGCGCCGCCCGCCGAGCTCGCGCGCCGCGCCGAACCCGACCGCAAAGGCCGCGCCCGCCGCGATCGCGCCCTGCGCGGGGTGACCGGTGAAGAGGCCGGCGAGGATCAGCAGCGGCATCGCCGGCACGCACAGCGCCGCCTCGCGCCAGTGGAACGGGCGCAGGTGACGGTAGTCGACGCGTAATCGTGGCCCGGGCAGGATGATCAGTCCTTCGGCCGCGCCTTGAGCTCGTCGAGGATCTGGCGGAGCAGCCCGATCTCCACCGGCTCGGGCTTGGGCGGCGCCGCCGCCTCCTCGGCATGGCGCAGCTTGGCCGCCTCGCGCTCGATCAGCGCACTCGCCCGGGTGATGGTGCGCAGCAGCATGAAGATGATGAAGGCGACGATGACGAAGTTGACCGCCTGGGTGATGAACTGGCCATAGCCGAGCAGTGGCACCCCGGCCTTCTTGAGCGCGGCATAATCGGTGGAGCCGCGCATAGCTGCAGGGATCGGTCCAAGCGCGAGGAAGTAGCTGGAGAAGTCGAGGCCGCCGAAGATCCTGCCGATGATCGGCATCAGGATGTCGTCGGTCAGCGAACTGACGATCTTGCTGAACGCCGCGCCGATGATCACCGCCAATGCCAGGTCTAGCACGTTGCCGCGCATGATGAAGGCCCTGAATTCCTTAAGCATTCGCCACATCCCTCGTTCACGAAATAACACAAAGCCTATGCGGCGATTTGCCCTTCGCCAACCCCTTGAGCTGTCCTATATAGGTAGCACAGACACCAGGAGGGTTGTTCATGTCTTTTCGTCCCGTTGCCGCCGTCACGCTCGCCGTCGCCCTCGCCGGCTGCGGCATCAATTCGGTGCCCACCGCGGAGGAGAATGCGAAGGCACGCTGGGCGGACGTGCAGAACCAGTATCAGCGCCGCGCCGATCTGATCCCCAACCTCGTCGCCACCGTGAAGGCGGCAGGCGCTCAGGAGAAGTCGATCCTGGTCGAGGTGACCCAGGCCCGCGCCGGCGCCAGCCAGGTGCAGCTCAGCGGCGACGATCTCGCCGATCCCGCCAAGATGGTGCGCTTTCAGCAGGCGCAGGGCGCGGTGACGATGTCGCTGCAGCGGCTGCAGGAGGCCTATCCCGAGCTCAAGAGCCAGGGCAATTACACCACGCTGATGAGCCAGCTCGAAGGCACCGAGAACCGCATCACCATCGCCCGCAACGACTATAACGGCGCGGTGCAGGCGTATAACACCCGCATCCGCACCTTCCCCGATGCGGTGGGCGCACGGATCTTTTACGGCGCCAAGCCGCTGACGCCGTTCCAGGCCACCTCGCCCAACGCCGAGACCGCACCCAGCGTCAACTTTGGCAACAACGGCTGAGCGACGCCGATCGACCAACGGGGCGGGGCCGGACCGGCGCCCGCCGCCTTTTGCCATGCGGAGCCAGATAGTGCGGCGTTTTCTCGAGCAGCGGACATCCGGCCTGCCATGGCTCGCAGCCTTGCTGCTGGCGCTGTGCTGGATGGTCCCGGCGCAGGCGCAGACCTCGGCGGCATTCAACCCGCCCAAGTTCACCGGGCTGGTGGTGGATGCCGCCAACGTGCTGCCGCCGCAGACCGAGGCGGATCTCACCGCCAAGCTGCAGGCGCTGCAGCGCGACACCAAGCGCCAGCTGGTGGTGGCGACGATCCCCGATCTCCAGGGTCTGCCGCTCGAGGATTACGGCAACAAGCTGATCCGCAGCTGGGGCGTCGGCCTCAAGGACGTCAACAACGGCGCGATCCTGTTCATCGCGCCCAACGAGCCCGCCGGTCACCGCGGCCCGCGGATCGAAGTCGGCTACGGGCTCGAACCGTTCCTGACCGATGCGCTGTCGAGCGTGATCATCAACCAGGACATGATCCCCAAGCTGCGCGCCGGCGACGTGCCCGGGGCGATGACCGCAGGCACCGACGCGATGATCGCGCAGCTGCGCGCCAGCCCGGAAGAGGCCAAGGCGCGCACCGATGCCGCCGTGCAGGCGTTCGACAAGACCCATCGCCGCACCGCGCAGCGTGGCGGCGGCGTCCCGATCGGGATGATCTTCTGGGGCGTGATCCTGCTGTTCGTGCTGCTGCCGCTGCTGCGCGGCCGCAAGCGTGCGGGCCCGTGGGGCCAGCGCTACCAGGGCGGCGGCGGCGGCGGCACGCTGCCGATCGTGCTGTGGTCGATCGCCAACGAGATCGGTCGCTCGGGCGGCGGTGGCGGTGGCTGGGGCGGCGGCTCCGGCGGCGGCGGTGATAGCGGCGGCTGGGGCGGCGGTGGCTTCTCCGGTGGCGGCGGCGGTTCCGGCGGCGGCGGCGGCGCATCGGGAGGATGGTGATGCAGCTCACTGAAGCGGATCACGCCCGGGTCACCGCCGCGGTCACAGAGGCCGAGCGGCGCACGGCGGGCGAGATCGTCACGATCGTCGCCCGGCGATCGGATTCCTACCACGACGTCGCGCTGCACTGGGCGGTTTTGGCGATGCTGCTGGTGCTGGCGCTGCTCGCCTTGTGGCCGGGCGTCGCCTACGCCCTCCACGCGCTGGTCGCGGATCCATGGGCCGGCGAGCCGACGCCCGGCGCGCTTTACACGGTAGCGCTGGTGCTCACCGCGATCACCTTCCTCGTCGCGCGGCTGGTGCTCGCCTGGATGCCGCTGCGCCTCGCGCTCACCCCCGGCAGCACCGAGGCGCGCCGTGTCCATGCCCGCGCGCTGACGCTGTTCCGCACCGGCGCCGAGCAGCGCACCCGCGATTCGACCGGGGTGCTGCTGTACCTGTCGCTTGACGAACGTCGCGCCGAGATCATCGCCGACGACGCGATCCACTCGCGCGTCACCGCCGAGGTGTGGGGAGAGGCGATGGCCGCGCTGGTCGTTGCGGTGCGCGACGGCCGGCCGGGCGACGGCATGGCCGCCGCGGTGGCGCAGATCGGCGTGATCCTCGCCGCGCATTTTCCGCCCCGCGCCGATGACACAAACGAACTGCCGGACCGTTTGATCATCCTATGAGCGATACCGTCTGGGAGGGGAAATACCTCTCCGCCAAGAAGAGTGGCACCTGGGAATATGCCGAGCGCGTCGGCGACATCACCGCCGCGGTGATCGTCGCGGTCACCGGCGAGCGCGAACTGCTGCTGGTCGAGCAATATCGCGTGCCGGTCGGTCGTGCCTGCCTCGAGCTTCCCGCAGGCCTGGTCGGTGACGAGAGCGCCGGCGAGGCGGTCGCCGAGGCCGCGCGCCGCGAGCTCGAGGAGGAAACCGGCTATCGCGCGGCGATCGTCGAGGAACGCGGCGAATTCTATTCATCGCCGGGAATGACCTCGGAGCGGTTCACGCTGGTGTTGGCGACCGAGCTCCAGCGGGTCGGCGACGGCGGCGGCGATGCGCACGAGAAGATCACCGTGCATCGCGTGCCGCTCGCCGAGGTGGCCGGCTTTGTCGCCGCCAAGCGTCGCGACGGGCTGGCGATCGACGCCAAGATGCTGCTGGTGCTCGCGGGCGACCTGCTGGCTGATCTCTAGGGTGGCGGGAGCGGGCCTCGCGCCCGCCCGCCACTACCGGAAGTTGTCGGCGTAGGCCTGCAGCTTGAGCGTGCGCACCGGCGCCGGGATCAGCTCGTAATCGAGGCCCTGCGCCTCGCAGAACGCCACCGCCGCCTCCTGGCTGGAAAAGCCCATGCGGATCTGGTCACGGGTGTCGCCGCTACCGGCCCAGCCAGTGAGCGGATCAGGATGCTTGGCCTCGGCAGGCTCGAATTCGAGCTGCCAATGGTCGGTCCGGAATTTGCCGGACTGCATCGCGTTCTTGGGGCGCTGGAAGATACGGGCGATAGGCATGGACCCGTCCTTAGCGCGTCCCGCCGCCGCGCGCATCCGCCTTTTTGGTGCGCAGCGTCGCCGAGGCCGCGGCGGGATCGTCGGGCCAGGGATGCTTGGGATAGCGGCCGCGCATTTCCTTGGCGACCGCAGTCCAGCTGCCGGTCCAGAAGCCCGGCAGATCGCGGGTGGTCTGGATCGGCCGCCCGGCCGGCGAGGTCAGGCTGAGCACCAGCGGCACTCGTGCCTCGCCGATCGTCGGATGCTCGGCGAGCCCGAACAGCGCCTGGACGCGCAGCTCGACCCGCGGCCCACCCTCGGCGGCATAGTCGATCGCATGGGTGCTGCCCGCGGGGCTGGTGAACTCGGCCGGCGCGAGTCGGTCGATCCGGCGCAGGTCGTTCCAGCCGACCAGGCCGCGCACGGCATCGGCCAGCGCACCGGGGGCAATCGCGTCGAGCCGGCGCTTGCCCGGCAGCAGCGCCGGCAGCCAGTCGTCGAGCCGGGCGAGCAGCGCCGCATCGTCGAGCGCCAGCCCGGCGTAGATGCCGCGGGTGAGCAGCGCCCGCGCACCGGCGCTCCAGGGCAGCAAGCCGAGGCCGTGGCGGCGGACGCCGTCCAGCAAGGCCGTGGCAATCGCCTCGCCATCGGCGTTGCTGTCGGGCCCGGTGGCGAGGCGCAGGCTGCCGAGCCGGCGTTCGCGCAGCGCGACCACGCCGCCGGTCGCCGGATCGAACTCGACCGTACGCCGCGTCTCGATCCGGTCGGCAAACAGGCGCTCGATCAGCTCGGCGGTGAGCGGTGCCGCGGCGAGGATGCGCGCGCCCGAGGCGGCACCCTGGGTATCGGCGACCGCGAGCCATTCGGCGCGGGCCAGCGCGGTCGCGCCATCGAGCCGGAAGCCCCGACCGCCGACCGAGGCCCATTGCTCGCCCGAGGCATCGCGCCGCCGCGCCACCCGATCGGGGAAAGCCAGCGCGACGCAGGCGGCGATCGCCTCGTCGGACGTGCCGACAAAGGCGGCGGTGGTGCGCACCTCGCGCGCAAGCCCGCTCCAGCGCTCGGCGAGCCGCCGCGCCGCCTGTGCCTTGGTGCCGCGCTCGCCTCGCCAGCGCCGCAGCCGCGCCTCGAGATCGGCGTCATTGCCGCCGATGCCGCGCTCTGACAGCAGCACCGCGACCTGCGCGGCGGTGTCCGACAATCCCATGGCGGCGGCGCGCAGCAGCATGTGCGCGAGTCGCGGCGGCATCGGCAGCGCCGCGATCGCCCGACCATGCGCGGTGGGACGGCCGTCGCCGTCGAGCGCGTTCAGCGTCGCCAGCCGCTCGCGCGCCTCCGCGATCGCCGCTGGCGGCGGCGGATCGATCCAGGCGAGGTCACGCGGATCGCCGACGCCCCAGATCGCCGCCGCGAGCACCAGCGAGGAGAGATCGGCCTCGAGGATCTCGGGTGGATCGAACCGCGGCAGGCCGGCGGTCGCCGCCGCCTCCCACAAGCGATAGGCAACCCCCGGCCCCTGCCGCGCGGCGCGGCCGGCGCGCTGGACCACCGCCGCCTGGCTCGCCCGCTCCGTCACCAGCCGCGTCATCCCCGCGGCACGATCGTAACGCGGGCGTCGCGCCAGCCCCGAATCGACCACGATCCGGATGCCGTCGAGCGTCAGGCTGGCCTCGGCGATCGAGGTCGCGAGCACCACCTTGCGCCGGCCATCGGGTTCGCGCGCGATGGCGGCGCGCTGCGCGGCAGGATCGAGGCTGCCGTGGAGCTCGTGGATGACGATGTCGTCGGGCAGACCGGCAAGTCGCTCGGCGGTCCGTTCGATCTCGGCGACGCCGGGCAGGAAGGCGAGCACGCCGCCGTCCGCGTCGGCCAGCGCCCGCCGCACCACTGCCGCGACCTCGTCCTCGATCCGCGCCTCCGCGCGGCGGCCGATATGGCGCAGCTCGAGCGGATGGCTGCGGCCTTCGCTCTCGATCACCGGCGCAGCCGCTCCCCCTGCCCCCATAAGCGTCGCGAACCGCGCGCCGTCGAGCGTCGCCGACATTGCCACCAGCCGCAGGTCGGGCCGCCAGGCGGCCTGGGTGTCGAGCGCGAGCGCAAGGCCGAAGTCGCCATCGAGGCTGCGCTCATGCACCTCGTCAAACAGCACTGCCGCGATGCCGGCGAGCTCGGGATCGGCCTGGATCCGGGCGACGAAAATGCCCTCGGTGATCACGGTGACACGGGTCGCCGCCGAACGCTTCGAATCCATCCGCGTCGCATAGCCGATGGTCTGCCCGACCGACTCGCCCGCGGTCGCCGCCATCCGCTCGGCGGCGGCACGGGCGGCGAGCCGCCGCGGCGACAGCAGCAGGATCTCGCCGTCGCACCATGGCTCGGCGAGCAGCGCCGGCGCCACCGCGGTGGTCTTGCCGGCGCCGGGTGGCGCCACCAGCACCGCGTTGGGCGACGCGCGCAGTGCGGCGAGCAGCTCGGGGAGGACAGCATGGATCGGCAGGGTGGCGGTCACGCGGGCGTCCTAGCAGCATCGGCGCCGGTCGCCAGCAGCCGCGACTCGTTCCTTGACCTCGCGCTCGTCGCGCGATGACGAAGGTCTCATCATCACGTCCTAGTGTCTCACGCGCCCGACCTGCTAGGCGGACCGCGACGGAGGGACGGTTGAGCGGACATCATCACCACGGCCACGATCATGGCCATGCGCACGGACACGGGCACGCGCACGGGCATGGCCACGGGCATTCACACGCGCCGGCGAACTTCGATCGCGCGTTTGCCATCGGGATCACGCTCAACATCCTCTACGTTCTCGGCGAGGGCGGCGCCGGCTTCTGGACCGGCTCGGTCGCGCTGCTGGCCGATGCGGGCCATAACCTGTCGGATGTGCTCGGGCTTGCGGTGGCCTGGGGCGGCGCGGCGCTGGCACGGACCGCGCCGAGCAAGCGCTTCACGTACGGCCTGAAGGGCTCGACCATCCTTGCGGCGCTGACCAACGCGCTGCTGCTGCTGGTTGCGCTCGGGGCGATCACGCTCGAAGCCGTGCAACGCTTTGCCGATCCCTCCCCGGTGGCCGGGCTGACCGTGTCGTCGATTGCGGCGGTCGGCATTGCCGTCAACGCCTTCACCGCCTGGCTATTCGCGCGCGGCCGCCATGGCGACGTCAACATCCGTGGCGCCTATCTCCACATGCTGTCCGATGCGCTGGTGTCGGCCGGGGTCGTCGTCGCCGGGCTGATCATCTGGTACACCGGCGTCACCTGGCTCGATCCGCTCGTCAGCCTGGTGATCGTCGCGCTGATCTTCGCGCAGACCTGGGGATTGCTCCGTGAAACGGTGGAGATGGCGCTCGCCGCGGTGCCGCGCAACATCGACTATGATGCCGTCACCGCCGCGCTCGAGGCGCTGCCCGGGGTCGATCGGGTTCACGATCTCCACATCTGGCCGATGTCCACCACCGAGCCGGTGCTGACGGCGCATCTGGTGGTGGCGAACGGTCACCCGGGCGACGATTTCCTCGTCAACGCCCAAACCATGCTCCACGACCGGTTCGGCATCGGCCATGCGACGCTGCAATGCGAAACCGGCGGTCATGACTGCAAGCTGGAGAGCGCCGCCAGCGTCTAGAGCAGATCGGTCGTCCTTCCGGATCGAGCCCCGGGAGGACGCATCGAAGGGGCGAGGTCGCCCCGGCCTCAATAAGCCCGCGCCACCGCGAACTCGACCGCCTCGACCATCGCGTCCTTGGCCTGCCCGGCCGGGAAGCCGGCGATCGCGTCCACGGCGCGCTGACCGTAATGACGAGCGCGGGCGAGCGTATCGTCGACCGCGCGGCTCCGCCGCACCAGATCAACCGCGAGCACGAAATCCTCGTCGGAGGCGCGGCGCCCTTCCATCGCGTCCTTCCAGAACTTGCGGTCCTCGGCGCTGCCGCGGGCGTAGGCGAGGATCACCGGCAGGGTCATCTTGCCCTCGCGAAAATCGTCGCCGGCATCCTTGCCCATCGTGCCTGCGTCCGAGACATAGTCGATCGCATCGTCGACCAGCTGGAAGGCGATGCCGAGGTTGCGGCCGTAGGCGTCCAGGGCCGTTTCCTCGCCCTCGCCGCGCTCGGCGACCACCGCCGAGATCCGGCACGCCGCGGCGAACAGCGCCGCCGTCTTGGCGTTGATGATGTCGAGGTAGCGATCCTCGCCGAGATCGATCCGCCGTGCCGCGGTGAGTTGGTTGACCTCGCCCTCGGCGATGATCGCCGAGGTGCTCGACAGGATCTTGAGCACCTTGAGGCTGCCGTCCTCCACCATCAGCTCGAAGCTGCGCGAGAACAGGAAATCGCCGACCAGCACGCTCGCCGGATTGCCCCAGATCAAATTGGCGGTGCGCTTGCCGCGCCTGAGGTCCGATCCGTCGACGACGTCGTCGTGGAGCAGCGTCGCGGTGTGGATGAACTCCACCGCGGCGGCAAGCCGGTGATGGCGCGAACCGGTGTAGCCGATCAGCCGCGCGCTCGCGAGCGTCAGCATCGGCCGCATCCGTTTGCCGCCCCCGGCGATCAGATGCCCGGCAAGCTCGGGGATCAGCGGGATGTCGGACTGCATGCGGTCCAGGATTACCGCGTTCACCGAGTTCATGTCGGTGGCGACGAGCTGGAGCATCGGCTCCAGTGACGGCTCGCGGTTGTCGAGACGGTGGATGGTAGCGGTCATCTTCGCGGGGCTCTGGCCGCTGGGCTTGGCAAAGGCAAGCCCAGGCCGCATGGGGCGGCCATTCGACGCGCGCCGCGGGAGGGCCACGATGAGTGACAATGTGCTGCAGGGGTATCGCAAGAGCATCGACAATATCGATGCCGCGCTGGTCCACCTCCTCGCCGAGCGCTTCAAGGTCACCCAGGCGGTGGGCCGCTACAAGGCCGAATCCGGCCTGCCGCCCGCCGATCCGGGTCGCGAGGAACGCCAGATCGCGCGACTGCGCCATCTCGCCGAGGAAGCCGAGCTCGATCCCGAATTCAGCGAGAAGTTCCTGCGCTTCATCATCGACGAGGTGATCCGCCACCACCAAGGCCTGCGCGGGTGATTCGCCACGCTTCGTTCATCGGTGGACGGCTAGAGCGGCGCGCATGATCGCTGTTCTGTTACCTCTCATGTTTGCCGCGGCGTCGCCGGCCGCGCAGCCCGCCATTTTCGGCGTGTGGCACAATCCAAAGAATTCGGTCGCGGTGCGCACCGGCGCGTGCGGCGACAAGCTGTGCGGCTGGATCGTGCGCGCCAGCGACAAGGCCAGGAACGACGCTGCCGCCAAGGGTGCACCGCCGCTGATCGGCACCGCGTTGCTGCGCGGCTACAAGCCGAGCGGCCGCGGTCGCTGGTCGGGTCAGGTGTGGATCCCCGACATGGGGCGGGCGTTCGGCTCCACCATCACCATGGTCGATGCGAACACGCTCAACGTGAAGGGCTGCCTGATCGGCGGCCTGATCTGCAAGTCGCAGCTATGGCGGCGCGAATGAGCCTGCTGCTCGCGATCGAAGGCGCCGATGGCGCCGGCAAGGCGACGACCGCCGCCGAATTGGTCCGCCAGCTCGAGGCGGCGGGGCTGCGCGCCGCGGTGATCTCCTTTCCGCGCTACACCGCGACCGTTGGCGGCCATGTGCTCGGCGAATTCCTCGCCGGCACCCTGCCCCGCCCGGTGACGCCCGAGGCGGCGGCGGTGCTCTATGCGCTCGACCGGTTCGAGTCGCGCGATCACATTGCCGCGGTCGCCGTGGCGAACGACGTCGTCGTGTTCGATCGCTACATCGCCTCCAACATCGTCTACCAGGCCGCCAAGGTCGCCGATGACGAAGCGGACGCGCTGATGCGCTGGATCGTCGGCCTTGAGACCGGCAGCTTTGCGCTGCCGCCGCCCGATCTGTCGATCTACCTCGATACGCCGCTCGATACCGCGCGTCGCCAGATCGCGCAGAAGCAGCAACGTTCCTATACCGAGCTGGTGTTCGACCAGCACGAGGCCGATCGCTCGCTCCAAGGGCGGGTGCGCGATCGCTACGCGGCGCTGAGCGGCACCGACCTGCTCGGCGACTGGCTGCGGGTGGGCACGTTCGATGGCGTCGCGATGCGGCCGCCGCAGGCGATTGCCGCCGAGATCGTCGCGGCGGTGCTGCCCCGTCTGCCCCGCCGCTAGCGGCGGCCCGGCGCTGATGCGCCACGGCGGGACGCGCGGCGCGGGTCCGGCGGTTGTGCCATCGCCCAACCCCGCTACACCGGCGCCATGCAGCATAACAGGACGGTGGCGGAACAACGGATCCGGGCGGAACTGCTTCGCCGCGCGGTGGCGCTGGGCGAGGAACTGATGCGGCTCGCCGACGATCTCGGCTATTCGATCGCCGGCAATCACATCAGCCAGGGGGTCGAGATGATGCGCGACGAGGCCGACCGCGCCGGCTGAGCCGTGCCTCGGTCACATCTCGCCGATGCAGCGGACCACCAGCTCATGGCCCGCCGCGGTCAGCATCGCTCGCCTGCCGAGATTACCGGCGCGGAAGCTCGCCAGGCCGCGCACGCCGAGCACGTCCAGCCAGCGCAGCGCCGCCGCCGGCGCCACGCACGCGGTCGCGCAGGCATCGGTATCGGCCAGGCTGCGGCCCTCGGCATGAGCGATGAACAGCGCGAGCAATATGTCCCAGGCCGGATCCGAGAACAGGTCGGCGTCCTGCCCCGCGGCGGCGTCGCGGGCGCGGCGCTGGGCGAACAAGGCACGCGCACGATCGAGATCGCTCGGCTCCTCGGGGCCGGCGAACTGCGGCGCGACCAATTCGCCACGCCCCTGCGCCGCCGACAGCCGCACCTGCTCGAGCGCCGCAGCGAGCCGCTGGTAATCGTCGCGGTCCCGTTCGGGCCAGCGCATCAGCCGGATATCGGCAGTCATCGCAGATCCTCGATCGTGTCCAGCGAAGACCAATCGGGATCCGATCCGAACCGGACCCGGCGGTCGCGGTGGCGGACCGCGCCGATCAGCAGCAGCAGCAGCATCGGATAGGCGATCTTGGCGCTGGCGGCGGCATACATCCACGGCACCAGTGTCGGCTCATAGGCCTTCACGCCATGGATCGCGATGGTGATCAGGTGCAGCGAACTGACGTAGAGCGGCCAATAGCGATCTGCTCTCAGCGCGATAGCGACCAGCACGGCCAGCATGATGACATCGATCGCCAGGATCACGCCATGCACCGCATAGAAGCTCTGCCGCGGCTGGAAGGGCACCGCGAAGGTCGCCGCGGCGCCGAACAGGAAGGTCGCCGCGGTCAGCCGCTCGGGCGCACCGCCGACGATCAGCGCATAGCCGCAGGCGATCACCAGCACGGCATTGAACAACAGGATGTGAATCATGGCTTGGCCTGCCAAAGGAGCAATCTAGCGGCCAAGCCATGACACCTAGGCAGCGACGCGCAAGTGACCGCCGTCGACACCCATCGGGGCTGCCGCAGGCTTGGGCTGTTCGTCGCCGAAGCTTGTTTCATACCCGATCTGCTTGCCCACTTTCTCGATGATGCGATGCCCGGCGACGGTGTGGCCGCGCGCCGCGCCAATCGCGACCACTGCCTGGCTGAACAGCTCGAACGCCTGCTGGCCGACGATCGCCGGCAGCTGGGCGGTGTGACGCGCCCGCGGCAGCGAGGCGAGGAGCTCGCCGCTGGTCGCGAACGCCTCATCGAGCTGGATCTCGAGCTTCCACAACAGATCGGCGACGCTCTGGGCTGCCTCCCGTGTATTTGCGTATTTCATGACCACCCCTTCGCCCGTGTCGGGCGCCCTCATTGGGCTTGTTCGCCAAGATCAGGAAAGGTGGCGGGTAACGGATTCGATCATCCCCGTGAGGATCTGGAGGCCGATCATGAGCATGCCAAAACCAATGGCGATGCCCAGGGTGATCGCCTGGATCCAGATCAGCCGGCTGCCGATCGACAGCTCATTGCCCGCTTGTCCCTTCCGCCGGAACGGCAACCGGATCCCCGGGGAACGCGGCCTCGAAGGCGCGTCCCCGGTTCCCCCCGGTTGCCCGACGAATGGCTCGTCCGGCGAGGTGCTTGGTGGCAGCGAAATGGCCGGTGCGGCTAGCCGCGCTGAATCACCCCCTATTTTATCGGGGTCCTCTGCCGCTGGAAAATCAGGGAAAACGGCGCAATCGGCAGCCACTGCCGGCAGTCCCGCCGCTTCATGTTCGGCGAACCACAGCGCGGCCTCGCGGCGGTTGCGGGCGCCGAGCAGCTTCACCGCCTCGGTGATGTAGCTGTCCACCGTCGATTTCTCGATGCCGAGCTGCTCGGCGATTTCCTTGGAGCCCTTGAGCTGGCGCACCGCCCGTAAGCATTCGCGATGGCGACGGCTGAGCCGGTCGAACCGCGCGGAATCGCCAGGTGGCGCTGACACGACCGCCCGGTCGTCCGGCAACGCGGAGGCGGCCCCCGGGGAGGACGCACGCGCCACCCCACCAGTCCGTGGACCGGCCTGCGTCATTGCTCCCGTCGCCCCCTGCTTGTTGGGGCGGGCGCTATCATGATTTGGCGGCGCCGCCAAAAATATACCCGATGTGCCACGGGGTGTTGAACCAGGCCGCGACCGGCCGGGCGGCGAGGCACTTGGGCCCGAATCGCCGCCCGGCCGTCATCGCGATCCGATCAGGCATCGGCTTGTTTGGGCGTGGCCGATTTGTGGCCGCTGGTCTTGGCGCCTGTATCCGCCTTGGCGGACTTGGCGCCGGCGTGCTTTGCCGCACCCTTGCCATTGGCCTTTGCCGCCGCGGGCTTGCGCGCGCGCGGCTTGCGCGCCGAGTTCGCCTCGGCACCGGCGTGGCGACGCCACAGCGGCACCGCCACCGCAGCCACCGCGCCGACCAGCAGGGTGCCGCCGAGCGCGATCAGCGATCCGCTGATGCCGGAGCGCGGCGCCGGCTTGGCGGTCTTGGTGGGCTTGGCCTCTTCCTCGTGATGAGTCGGGCCGGCGTGCTTCATGGCCGAATTAGGAATGTGCGACATGGATGATCCTTTCGCGACCACAACAGAGCGCGGCGCGGCCGGGTTCCCTTTCGACACCGATCAGCCGCGCCAGGCCGCCATCGCCTTGTCATAGGAACGCCGCTCACCGTCGCGCGCCTCCTCGAGCGCGGCCCGCTCGGCTGCGGCCGCGCGATCCTGCTCCTTGCGCCGTTTCGCCAGCGCCGCTTCCTCGGCGGCAAGCGCACGATCGGCCCGGCGGTGGCGCGCCTCTGCTTCGACGAGCGCATGTTCCGCCTCCTCCAGCCCCTGGCGGCTCGGCTTGGGCATCGGCGGTGGTGCCGGTGCCGGTGCCCGCCTGGCCGGGGCTTGCTTGGCCTCGTCGACCGGTTCGGCCGCGCGCGCCTTGGGCCGCGACGGCGGCAGCGCCGCGATCTGCTCGGCAGCGGTGCCACGCGACAGCTTCACTACCACGCCGGGCGTCGCGAGCGGCGCCGCGGTCAGCGCCGGATCGGTCACCAGCTCGGCGGCACCGCGCGCGAACAAATCCTTGGCGCTGCCCCATGCCGCCAGCGCCGCCTTCTGGCTGGGCGCCGCGACATAGGCGTCGTGGAACCCGATCGGGGTGCGATAGACCTTGAGTTGGCGCGGCATCCTCGTCTTCTAGGCGGCGCACGGCAGCAGCGTCCACCGGCCGCGAGGGGGGCAAATGCGCAGACGTTGACGACCATCGGCTTCGTCCCGCTGCGGAACAGCGCGATTTACCCCCCTCGCCAACCAGCCCGCCGCCGCTAAGCTGCCAGCCGCAACCTCGAGCTGCCAGGAAAGGAGACGACATGGGACGACAGACGATCGCCGCCAAGCTGATCCTCGCCTGCGCAGGCCTGGCCGGCATCGTCGCTGCAAGCCTGCCGGCGCACAGCCCTCAGGCCACCCGCGCGGCCGCTCCTCGCACCGCAGCGCCGCCCACCTCGGCGATGACGCAGCCGGTCGTCCCCGCCAAACAGACGTCCTTGCCAGCGCCGGCCGCCGAGCCGCTGATGGTCAAGCGCGTGCTCGATATCGGCCCGATCAAATTTGGCGACTTCACCTGGGACGAAGCCGGCGTCCCCGCAGGCCCGCTGATCATCACCGTCGATCTCGCCGCGCAGACGCTGTCGGTCTTCCGCAACGGCTATGAGATCGGCGCCACCGCCATCCTCTATGGCGCGGACGACAAGCCGACCCCGCTCGGCACCTTTCCGATCACCCAGAAAGACGCGCACCACGTCTCCAACCTCTACGATGCGCCGATGCCGTACATGCTGCGTCTCACGAACGACGGTGTCTCGATTCACGGCAGCAAGGTGGAATGGGGCTATGCCACCCATGGCTGCATCGGCGTGCCGCTCGCCTTCGCGCAAAAGCTGTTCGGCGAAGCACGGCTGGGCGACCGCGTGATCATCACCCGCGGCAAATCGCTGGCCACCGGCGGCGCGCTGACCAGCTGAACGCCGCGGCCCCGGTACCCGCTTGATCGAGGTTGGCGAGCCATTCGTTGACGGCGGCGTTGATCTTTTCTTACCTTATCGCTGTCATGCACCCGCTACCCACCAGTGATCTGCGGCCAGATTGCCCGCGTGCCGCATGATGGGGGAGAACGGAACACCATGATCGACGTTTCGCTTGAAGCCGACCGGCTCGCCACGCTGATGGAATATGAGATCCTCGATACGCCGCCGGAACCGCAATATGATGCCATCGTCGGCGCCGCGGCCTATCGCACCGGCGCGCCCATCTCCACCATCACCCTGGTCGACGACGATCGCCAATGGTTCAAGGCACGCATCGGGCTCGACGCGGACGAAACGCCGATCGAGCAGAGCTTCTGCGCGCATGCGATCCAGGGCGACGATCTGTTCATCGTCGCCGATGCCAAGGCCGACCCGCGCTTCCAGGATTTCGCCAATGTCACCGGCGAGCCCAACATCCGCTTCTATGCCGGCGCGCCGCTGCGGATGGACAATGGCGTGTGCATCGGCACCTTGTGCGTGATCGATGTCGAGCCGCGCGCCGGGCTCGATGAAGACGAGCAGGCCGCGCTGCGCGATCTCGCCCGGCGCACGGTGGCGGCATTCGAGATGCGCCGCGAGATGCGCCATCACCGCGCCGCGACGGTAGAGGCGATGCTGCACGGCGGCGAGATAGGCGACCACGATCTTCCCTGGCTGGAGCGGGCCAGCGAGCATCTGATCCAGGCCGCGGCGGCGCTCGACCAGGTCAACGCCACCGCGCCGCTCGCCCGGCTCGAGGAAGTCATCGATCAGATCGACCGGCTCCGCCTCGCCCGCCGCTGAATGCCGGCAACCTCCTGAAACACGGGCGACATCGCTTAACCGCGCCGCCGCCCTTCCCCCGCCGCTAACCCCTTGCTAAGGCCCGCGGCGACATTCGCATTCGCCTAGAGCGTTCACGCGCGCCCGCGCGGCCTCATGCCGCCTCCCCGAGCGCCTTGAGCCAGGAACCAGAAGGGAAAGCACATGACCGCGATCGGCCAGGACAGCCTCAACGCCCGCACGACGCTGAGCGTCGGCAGCAAGAGCTACGATTATTACAGCCTCGCCAAGGCTGCCGAGAAGTATGGCGATATCAGCCGCCTGCCGTTCTCGATGAAGGTGCTGCTCGAGAACATGCTCCGCTTCGAAGATGGCGTCACCGTCACCGAGGCCGACATCCAGGCGGTGGTCGACTGGCAGAAGGAGCGCCGCAGCGATCGCGAGATCCAGTATCGCCCCGCGCGCGTGCTGATGCAGGATTTCACCGGCGTGCCCTGCGTCGTCGATCTCGCCGCGATGCGCGATGCGATCACCAAGCTCGGCGGCGACCCGGCCAAGATCAACCCACAGGTCCCCGTCCACCTCGTCATCGATCACTCGGTGATGGTTGACGAGTTCGGCACGCCCAAGGCGTTCGAGGACAATGTCGATCTCGAGTATCAGCGCAACGCCGAGCGCTATGAGTTCCTCAAGTGGGGCTCCAAGGCACTCGACAACTTCCAGGTCGTTCCCCCCGGCACCGGCATCTGCCACCAGGTGAACCTCGAATACGTCAGCCAGGCGATCTGGTCGTCGGTCGAGACCGGCGACAACGCCAAGGGCGGTAACGCCATCGCCTATCCCGACACGCTGGTCGGCACCGACAGCCACACCACCATGGTCAACGGCCTCGGCGTGCTCGGCTGGGGCGTCGGCGGGATCGAGGCGGAAGCGGCGATGCTCGGCCAGCCGGTCAGCATGCTGATCCCCGAAGTGGTCGGCTTCAAGCTCACCGGCGCGCTTGCCGAGGGCATCACCGCGACCGATCTGGTGCTCACCGTCACCCAGATGCTCCGCGCCAAGGGTGTGGTCGGCCGCTTCGTCGAGTTCTTCGGCCCGGGCCTTGCCTCGATGACGCTCGCCGATCGCGCGACCATCGCCAACATGGCGCCGGAATATGGCGCCACCTGTGGCTTCTTCCCGATCGACGAGAAGACCATGGACTATATGCGCCTCACCGCGCGCTCGACCGAGACGGTCGAGCTGGTCGAGGCCTATGCCAAGGCGAACGGCTTCTGGCACCACGACGGCGCCGAGGATCCCCTGTTCACCGACACGCTCGAACTCGACATGGGCAGCGTCACCGCCAGCCTCGCCGGCCCCAAGCGCCCGCAGGACCGCGTCAGCCTCGGCAAGGTGGACGAGGTGTTCAACGGCGATCTGTTCAAGATCTACCACAAGGAGCGCCCCGAGCGCGCCGCGGTCGAGAGCCGCGATCATGACATCGGCGACGGCGACGTGGTGATCGCCGCGATCACCTCGTGCACCAATACCTCCAATCCCTCGGTGCTGGTCGCCGCGGGGCTGGTCGCGCGCAAGGCCAATGCGCTCGGCCTCAAGCCCAAGCCCTGGGTGAAGACCTCGCTGGCGCCGGGCTCGCAGGTGGTCACCGATTATCTCAACAAGGCCGGGCTCAGCGCCGATCTCGACGCTTTGGGCTTCAACCTGGTGGGCTATGGCTGCACCACCTGCATCGGCAACTCGGGCCCGCTCGCGCCCGCCATCTCGGCGGCGATCAACGGCAACGACATCGTCGCCGCCTCGGTGCTGTCGGGCAACCGCAACTTTGAAGGCCGCGTCTCGCCGGACGTGCGCGCCAACTTCCTCGCCTCGCCGCCGCTGGTCGTCGCTTATGCGCTGAAGGGCACCGTCACCACCGACATGATCGAGACCCCGCTCGGCCAGGGCACCGACGGGCAGGACGTCTATCTCAAGGACGTGTGGCCGACCAACCAGGAGATCGCCGACGTGATGGCGGCGAACATCGACGACGAGATGTTCCGCAACCGCTACGGCAACGTCTATGCCGGCGACCGCCACTGGCAGGGCATCACCGTCACCGCCTCGGACACCTACAGCTGGCCGACCAGCTCGACCTACATCCACAACCCGCCCTATTTCGAGGGCATGTCGATGACGCCGGCGCCGGTGAACGACATCATCGAGGCCAAGCCGCTGGCGATCCTCGGCGACTCGATCACCACCGACCACATCTCGCCGGCTGGCAGCATCAAGGCGGACAGCCCGGCGGGCTCGTTCCTCCAGGAGCGCCAGGTCAGCAAGTCGGACTTCAACAGCTACGGCGCCCGCCGCGGCAACGACGAGGTCATGGTCCGCGGCACCTTCGCCAACATCCGCATCAAGAACGAGATGGTCCCCGGCATCGAAGGCGGCATGACCAAGTACGATGGCGCGGTGATGCCGATCTACGACGCCGCGATGCGCCACAAGGCGGACGGCACCCCGCTCGTCATCGTCGCCGGCAAGGAATATGGCACCGGCTCGTCGCGCGACTGGGCGGCCAAGGGCACCAACCTGCTCGGCGTCCGCGCGGTGATCACCGAGAGCTTCGAGCGCATCCACCGCTCGAACCTGGTCGGTATGGGCGTGCTGCCGCTGCAGTTCGCCGATGGCGTCACCCGCGAGACGCTGGGGCTCGACGGCTCGGAGACCTTCACCATCACCAACGTCGCCGGCCTGCGCCCGCGCCAGGCGGTGACGGTGACCCTCACCCGCGCTGACGGCACCACCGAGACCTTCGAGACGCGCTGCCGGATCGACACCGTCAACGAGCTCGAATATTTCCTCAACGGCGGCATTCTGCAGTACGTGCTGCGCAACCTCGCCGCCTGATCCAGGGGCTGACCGGAACGACAAAGGGGAGGGGTTGGCGCCCCTCCCCTTTTTTGTGCCCGTCGCGGTGGCCGCCCGAGCGCCGCCTCAATATCCCGCGCGGTACCCCTGGTATTGGCATGCATCCTGGTCGTCGGGATGCTTCTTGCAGCGCTCGGCCGCCTTGCGGCGCTGCTTGCCCTCCTCCGCCTCCTGCTTGCGCATCTTGCGACCATAATTGCGATCGGACTCCGACTGGCTGGTGGTGGTCCAGTCGATCGCCTTGCCGGTGGCCTTCACCGGCAGGGTCGCGACGTTCCACGCGGTCTGGGCGACACAGCCGCTCGCCGCGAGCGCGAGCAGCGGCAGGAGAAGGATTGAAGCACGCATACTATTTTCCCTTGGCAGCCGTGAGCACCGCCGTTCCGATCGCCGGATAATCGGTGAAGAAGCCGTCGATGCCAAGACCAAGCCCCGCGCTGATCTCGGCCTGGATGTCGCCATGCGCCGCGGGATCGGTGCCGTGGCGGAAACGGGTCGGCAGGAAATAGTTTTCCGCGCGATAGGTCCAGGGGTGGACGCGCAGGCCCGCGGCATGCGCGTCGGCGACCAGCGTCGAGGGCTGCTCGGGCCGGTCGGTGCGCCACAGCTGCGCCTTGTCGGGCCCGATGCCATAGGCATAGGTCGCCACCGCCTTCAGCCCCTCAGGGGTGAGCATCGCCGCATAGGAGGGCGCCGCACCATCGGCAGGGCCGCCCTCGCCCGCCATCAGCTGGATCAGGCGGATGCCGGTCATGCCGTGGATCCGGCGCAGGTTGGCGACCTCGAACGACTGGATGAACACCGGTGCCGACGCCGAGTCCCAGCCCGCCGCCTTGAGCTGCGCGACCAGCGGCGCATCGGTGCCGAGGCCGATGCTCGCGAAATAGGTCGGATGCTTGGTCTCGGGATAGATGCCGACACCATGCTGCTTGGCGAGCGCGATGATCTCGGCCAGCGTCGGGATGGTGAAGCGGCCGTCATAGGCCGCATTGGCGGCGCGCAGCTGCGGCAGCCGCTCCCGGGCACGCAGCGTCTTCAGCTCGACGAGGGTGAAATCCTCGGTGAACCAGCCGGTCAGTTTCTCGCCATCGATCGTCTTGGTGATGCGCCGCGCCGCGAATTCGGGATGCGCGGCGACATCGGTGGTGCCGGAGATCTCATTCTCGTGGCGCGCGACCAGCACGCCGTCCTTGGTCGGCACCAGATCGGGCTCGATGAAGTCGGCGCCCTGCTCGATCGCCAGCTCATAGGCCGCCAGCGTGTGCTCGGGGCGGTAGCCGCTGGCGCCGCGGTGGGCGATCAGGATCGGCGGCGAGAGCGGCGTTGCAGTCATGGCAACATCCTGCGCGAGCGCCGGCGATGTCGCCAGCGCGATCAATGACATGAGAGCGATTCGCAACCGGAGCCCAAGTCGGGGGAACGCGTTACCCCCTCCAAGCAAGAAGGGGCGCAGGCCATGCAATTCACCATCAACGGGCGGTCGTACGAGGCCGAACCCGATATCCGTACGTCGGTTCTCGATTTGTGTCGCGAGCATCTGGGCCTCACCGGGAGCAAGAAGGGGTGTGATCACGGCCAGTGTGGCGCGTGCACGGTGCTGATCAACGGCCGCCGCGTGAACAGCTGCCTGACGCTTGCCGTGATGCATCAGGATGACGAGATCGTGACGATCGAGGGTCTCGGCACGCCCGACAACCTCCATCCGCTCCAGGACGCCTTCGTCCGCCACGACGGCTATCAGTGCGGCTATTGCACCCCGGGGCAGATCTGCTCGGCGGTTGGCATGCTCAATGAGGTCAAGAAGGGCTGGCCTAGCCACGTCACCGGCGACCTCACCGATCCCGCGTTCGACGACGGCGAGATTTCCGAGCGGATGAGCGGCAACATCTGCCGCTGCTCGGCCTATCCCAACATTGTCGATGCCATTCGCGATGTCGCCGAAGCGGAAGGAGCCACGGCATGAAGACCTTCGTCTATGAGAAGGCCGCGACCCCTGAGGCTGCGGTTGCCGACGTGACCGTCGGCGCCAAGTTCATCGCCGGCGGCACCAACCTGCTCGACCTGATGAAGCTGCAGGTGGAAACGCCCGACAAGCTGGTCGACATCAGCCGGCTGCCGCTCGGCGAGATCGAGGAGCGCGAGGACGGCGGACTGACGATCGGCGCCCTGGTGCCCAACAGCGATCTCGCCGCCGACCCGCGCGTGATCGCCAAATATGAGGTGCTGAGCCGCGCATTGCTTGCCGGCGCCTCGGGCCAGTTGCGCAACAAGGCGACCACCGGCGGCAATCTGCTCCAGCGCACCCGCTGCTATTATTTCTATGACACCGCCATGGCGTGCAACAAGCGCGAGCCCGGCAGCGGCTGTTCGGCGATCGGCGGCTTCACCCGCGTCCACGCCATCCTCGGCGCCAGCGAGCAGTGCATCGCCACCCACCCCGGCGACATGCCGGTGGCGATGCGCGCGCTTGATGCGGTGATCATCACCCTCAAGGCCGATGGCGACAAGCGCCGCATCCCGATCGGCGATTTCTACCGGCTGCCGGGCGACACGCCGCAGATCGAGACGGTGCTCGAGCCGGGCGAGCTGATCACTCATGTCGAGCTGCCTGCGCCCGCCGCCGGCAAGCAGCTCTACCGCAAGGTGCGTGACCGTGCCTCCTACGCTTTCGCCCTGGTCTCGGTAGCGGGGGTGGTGAGCGTCGAGAACGGCAAGATCGCCTCGGCGGCGCTCGCTTTTGGTGGCGTCGCGCACATGCCGTGGCGCGATCCCGCGGTGGAAGCCGCGCTGATCGGCCAGGCGCCGTCCGACGTGGTGTTCGCCGCCGCCGCCGATGCGCTGGTCGCCAACGCCAAGGGCCAGGGCACCAACGATTTCAAGATACCCCTCGCCCGCCGCACGCTGATCGCGTGCCTGCGCGAACTGACGGAGACACGCTGATGTTCGGCATGGGCCACACCAACACCCTCAAGATGGACGAGCCGCAGCCGACCAGCCTGCTCGATACCGGCGTCCAGGGCGTCATCACCAAGCCGGTCAGCCGCTACGAAGGACCGCGCAAGGTCACCGGCACCGCGACCTATTCGGCCGAATATCGCGTCGACAACATGGCTTATGGCGTGCTCGTCAGCGCGAGGATCGGCTCGGGCAAGGTCAGCGCGATCGATGCCGATGCGGTCAAGTCGCTGCCCGGGGTGATCGACGTCGTCACCGACTTCAAGCACTTCCTGCGCAACGCCGGCCAGGGCGGCGAGACCAAGGCGCCCACCCAGGGCGTCGAGGAGATCTCTTATTTCGGCCAGGTGATCGCGATCGTGCTTGGCGAAAGCTATGAGGCGGCGCGCGACGCGGCGCTGCAGCTGCCGATCAGCTATGACGCCACGCCCGGTCGCTACGACTTCAACGCCCATCGCGGCGAGACCGACAAGCCACCGTTCAACAACATCCCCTCGCACTTCAGCCAGGGCGACCTCGACCAGGCGATGGCCGATGCCGCGGTCACGATCGACGCGACCTTCACCACGCCCAGCCAGAATTCGGTGGCGATGGAGCCGCATGCCAGCCTCGCCTATTGGGACGAAGGCAAGCTGACACTGTACGGCTCGTACCAGATGCCGACCCAGGATGCGCAGGCATTGGCCAAGGCGCTTGGCGTCTCGGCGAGCAAGGTGCGGATCGTCGCTCCGTTCGTCGGCGGCGGCTTCGGTTCCAAGCTCGGCATCTCGCCCGAAAGCGCGGCGGCGGCGATTGCCGCAAAGCAGCTCGGCCGCCCGGTCAAGGCGGTGATGCTGCGCCCGCAGGTGTTCGAGATCACCCCGCGCCGCTCCAACACCGAGCAGCGCATCCGGCTGGCGGCCAACGCTGACGGCCGGCTGATCGGCATCGGCCACGAGACGCTGTGCTCCAACCTGCCCGGTGAGGGCTTCTTCGAGCCCGCCGGGATCGGCACCCACTCGCTCTATCCGGGCGAGCACCGCATCATCAATCACGACCTCGTCAGGCTCAACCTCGGCCTGTCGGGCTCGATGCGCGCGCCGGGCGAAGCCTCGGGCATGCTCGCGCTCGAAGGCGCGATAGACGAGCTGGCGGAGAAGATGGGCCTCGATCCCGTCGAGCTGCGCAAGCGCAACGACATGACGATCGATCCCGAGAAGAACGTCCCCTTCTCCAGCCGCCAGCTCAGCCGCTGCCTCGACGAGGGCGCAAAGCAGTTCGGCTGGAGCGATCGCCAGGCGACGCCGGGCGGGCGCCGCGAGGGTGAATGGCTGATCGGCATGGGCATGGCCGCGGCGACGCGTAACAACCAGCTGCAGACCGATTCGGCCAAGGCATCGCTCGACGCCGCCGGGCACCTCACCATCGAAACCGCGATGACCGATATCGGCACCGGCACTTACACCATCCTCGCCCAGATCGCCGGCGAGTTGCTGGGCCTCACCCCCGAGCAGATCACGATCAAGCTCGGCGACAGCGACAGTCCCGCCTCGGGCGGCTCGGGCGGCTCATGGGGTGCCTGCGGCTCGGGCTCGGCGGTGTATCTGGCATGCGAGGACATCCGCAACCAGATCGCCAAGAAGCTCGACGTCAGCCCCGAGGCGATCACCTTCAAGGACGGCATGGTCATCGCCGACAATCGCTCGACCCGGCTGGCCGAGCTCGCCGGCGAGGGGCTCGAGGCGACCGGCGAGATCAAGCCCGGCAAGCAGAAGGACGCGACCACCCAGGCCTCGTATGGCGCCCATTTCTGCGAGGTCGGGGTCAACGCCGTCACCGGCGAGGTCCGGGTCCGCCGGATGCTCGGCGTGTTCGCCGCCGGCCGCATCCTCAACGAGAAGACCGCGCGCTCGCAATGCTTCGGCGGCATGACCTTCGGCATCGGCGCGGCGCTGACCGAGGAGCTGGTTCACGACCATCGCAACGGCAAGGTCGTCAACCACGATCTCGGCGAATACCATGTCCCGGTGAACTCCGACGTGCCGCAGCTCGAGGTCATGTTCCTCCCCGAGCGCGACATCCATTCCAACCCGCTCCACGCCAAAGGCATCGGCGAGCTCGGAATCTCGGGCGCCGGCGCGGCCATCGCCAACGCGATCTACAACGCCACCGGCGTGCGCGTGCGCGACTATCCGCTGACGCTCGACAAATTGCTCGAGGGTCTGCCGGCGGTGTGATCCAGCGCCGTCATCCCAGCGAACGCTGGGATCTCCTCGTGGCGCGCCTATCGCCGCCAACCGGGAGGCCCCAGCGTTCGCTGGGGCGACGGTGTAGGGTCGGATATTCTCCACCCCGGCAATCATCGCGGCGCGCTTGACACCGGCTAGGGGTGTCCGCACCTCCAGCCCAAGCATCACGGAAGAACCACCTATGGCGGAAAACGACAGCGTCCTTGCGGCCGCGCGCGACTGGCACGGCGAGCCGATGGCGATCGCCACGGTGGTCTCCACCTGGGGCTCGGCGCCGCGCCCCAAGGGCAGCCACATGCTGGTCCACGCCGATGGCCGGTTCGAAGGCTCGGTATCGGGCGGTTGCGTCGAGAGCGACATCCTTCAGACCGCCGCGGAGGTGATCGCCGGCGCGCCCTTCCAGGTGAAGAATTACGGCGTCGCCGATGCTGCCGCCTGGGAAGTCGGCCTGCCCTGCGGCGGCGAGATCGCGGTGATGGTCCAGCCGGTCTCGGCCGCAGGCTTCGATCCCGAATTGTTCGAGCGCATCGTCGAGGCGCGCGAGACCGGCGAAGCACTGACGGTGACCACCGACCTTGCCACCGGCCACAGCGACATCCGCCCGCAGGAGACCGGCGAGGCGTTCCTCAACCGCTACGATCCGCCGCGCCGGCTGCTGATCGTCGGCGCGGTGCAGATCGCCCAGGCGCTGGCGCAGCTCACCACCACGCTCGGCATCGACACGGTGGTGATCGATCCGCGCGCGCGCTTCCTCACCGAGGAGCGTTTCCCGGGGGTGACGCTGGACGATCGCTGGCCGGACGAAGCGATCGAGGCCTATCGCCCCGGCCCGTCGACCGCGGTGGTGACTCTGAGCCACGACATCAAGATCGACGATCCGGCGCTGATCGCCGCGCTCGCCAGCAACGCGCCCTATGTCGGCGCGCTCGGTAGCCGGCGCAGCCATGCCGCGCGCCGCGAGCGTCTCGCCGCCGCCGGCATCACCCCCGAGCAACTCGACAGGATCGACGCGCCGGTCGGCATCGACATCGGCGCGATCGGCCCGTCCGAGATCGCGCTGTCGATCGCCGCCGCCATGGTGGGAGCCTTTCATGATCGCCGCTGAAGACTGCGTCCTCGTTCTGCTCGCCGCCGGTCGCTCCGAACGAATGGGCGATATCGGCAGCAAGCTCGACCAGCCCTTCCTCAACCGCCCGCTCGGCCTCCATGTCGCGATCGCGCTCGAAGACATGCCGTTCAAGCATCGGGTGGCGGTCACCGCCGGCACGCGATGCGACTATGCGAGCCATGGCTTCACCGTGGTCGAGAATGACGATCCTGCGGTCGGCATGGCGGTATCGGTCAGGCGCGGTGTCGCCTTCGCCAAATCGGTCGGCGCCGAGGCGGTGGTGATCGCGCTCGCCGACATGCCGCGGGTGACCGCGAGCCATATCTATCGCCTGCTCGATGCCGCCGATTCGAGCGACGCGGTGGTCGCCTCCAGCGACGGCCATTCTCCCAAGCCGCCAGCGGTGTTCGGGCGCGACCAGTTCGATTTCCTGCTGACGCTGGAGGGCGACGCCGGCGCGCGCGACCTGGTCCGCGCCGGCCGCCATGTCGTCACCACCCCGGCCGAGCTGATCGACGTCGACACGCCCGAGGAGCTCGAGCGGCTGCGCGAGCTGGTCCATGCTCCCGAGGCGCGGACCCGGCCGGCGACGACCAGCACCGCGCTCGGCGACCTCACCTAGCCTCAGCCCTCCCCGGTCGGCGCCGCGGCGTTATTCGTGCCGCAACGCGTCGATCGGGTTGAGCGCCGCCGCACGCCGCGCCGGGAAATAGCCGAACACCACGCCGATCACCGCCGATATCGCGAAGGCGATCAGGTTGATCTGCAGATCGAACGTCCATGGCACCTGCATCAGCGGCGTGATCGCGGCGATCGTCCCCTGCGCGATCACCAGCCCGATCACGCCGCCAAGGCACGACAGCGCCACCGCCTCGACCAGGAACTGCAGCAGCACCTCGCGCGCCACCGCGCCGATCGCGAGGCGGATGCCGATCTCGCGGGTTCGTTCGGTGACCGACACCAGCATGATGTTCATGATGCCGATGCCGCCGACCACCAGGCTGATCGCCGCCACCGCGGCGACGATGCGGGTCAGCAGCGTCGTCGTGCCGGTCAGCGTGTCGGAGATCTGCTTGGTGTCGAAGATGTTGAAATCGTCTTCCTTGCCGCCGGTGATGCTGCGCCGCTCGCGCAGCAGATCGGAAATCGACGATTGCACGGCGGCGGTGGAAAAGGCCTGGTCGACGCCGACCAGCATCAGCCGGATGTCGCGGCTGCCGGTGAAGCGGCGCTGCACCGTCTTGATCGGCATGATCACGACATCGTCCTGGTCGCCGCCGAACCCGGCCTGGCCGCGGGTGGAGAGCACGCCGATCACGTCGCAGCTGATCGAGCCGATCCGGAAGCGGTTCCCCACCGGATCGGCGCCATGCCACAGGTTGGTGCGCACGGTGTTGCCGATGATGCACACCGCCTTGCCCGCCGCTTCCTCCGCCGGCGTCCACGATCGGCCCGACACCAGCGGCCAGGGCTGCACCTGGAAATAGGCGCTGGTGGTGCCGTTGATCGTGGTCGACCAATTGGCGCCCTCGTAGATCGCGGTCGCGGTGCTCTGCGCTTGCGGCGCAACCGCGGTGACGCCGGCGATCTGGTTGGCGATCGCCTCGACGTCCTCCGGCTTGAAGTTGGGCGGCTGCGGGCCGCCGCCGCCGCGCCCGAAGCCCTGGCCGGGCCGGACCTGGAGGATGTTGGTGCCGAGCGCGGCGATCTGGCTCTGCACCGCCGCCGTGGTCGCCTTGCCCAGCGTCACCATCGTCACCACCGCGCCGACGCCGATGACGATGCCGAGGATGGTCAGGAACGAGCGCAGGATGTGCCGCCGGATCGAACGCAGCGCGAGCACGACTGTCGTGCCGATCATCAGTGCATCTCCGGGACGACGCCCGGCGGGTGCTGCGCCTCGATCCGCTCGACCAGCCCGTCCTTGAAATGCACCACGGTGCGCGCGAACGCCGCCATGTCGGGCTCGTGGGTGACCATCAGCACCGTGATGTTGCTGCCGCGGTTGAGATCGGTGAGCAATTCCATGATCTCGATCGATCGCTCGGAATCGAGGTTGCCGGTCGGCTCGTCGGCGAGCAGCACATCGGGCTGGGTGACGATCGCGCGGGCGATGGCGACGCGCTGCTGCTGGCCGCCGGACAGTTCCGCGGGGGTGTGATCCCACCAGCGATCGAGCCCCACTTTCTCCAGCGCCGCCATCGCGATCTCGCGGCGCGCCTTCTTCTCGTCGCCGCGGTAGAGCAGCGGCAGCTCGACATTCTCGAGCGCGCTCGTCCGGCTCAGCAGGTTGAAGCCCTGGAACACGAAGCCGAGATAGCGGCGCCGCAGCAGCGCACGCTGGTCGCGGTCGATCGCCTCGACATGGTGGCCGCGAAACAGGAAGCTGCCCGCGCTCGGCACGTCTAGGCAGCCGAGGATGTTCATCGTCGTCGACTTGCCCGAGCCCGACGGGCCCATCACCGCGACGAAGTCCCCGCCGGCGATGTCGAGGTCCACGCCTTTGAGCGCCTGGAACAAGGTCGCGCCGCTGCCATAGGTCTTGGTGACGCCGCGCATGCTGATCAGCGGCGCCGCGGCGATCGGATCGGCAGGGTTACTGGCCACCGCCCCCTCCCGCCTTGCGCTGTCCCGTACCGCCGCGCTTGCTGCTCGCCTCGCTGCCCTCGGCCAATTGGCCGGTGATCACCTCGGCACCCGGCTTGAGATTGCCGCCGAGCACCTCGGTGACGGTGCCGTTGGTGTCGCCGGTGGTGATCTGGACCGGCTGCGGCGTGCCATCGGCACCCTTGACGTAGACCGTCTGGGTGCCGCCGCGGCCGACCGTCACGGTGCGGGTCGCGCCGGTGTCGCGGCGCGGTCCGCGTGGCACGATCGCGCCGGCGATGCCGCTGCCGGCGCCCCCGGCACTCGGCTTGAAGCGCAGCGCGGCGTTGGGGACGAGCAGCACGCCCTGCTTGTCGGAGGTGACGATGTCGGCGGTCGCGGTCATCCCCGGGCGCAGCTGCAGCGTCGGGTTGGCGACGGTGAGATCGGCCGCATAGGAGACGACTTGGCCGGTGGTGGAGGTGGTGGTCGTCGTGCTGGACGAGGTCGCCGAACTCACCGTCAGGTTGGAGCCGAGATCCACCCGGGTGATCACCGCCGGGAAGGTCTTGCCCGGGAAGGCATCGACGGTGAAATTGGCCTTCTGGCCGACCTGGACCTCGCCGACATCGGCTTCGTCGATTGCGACCTCGAGCTTCATCTTGCTGAGGTCCTCGGCGATCACGAACAGCGTCGGCGTGCTGAACGACGCCGCCACCGTCTGCCCCGGATCGACCTGGCGGGCGAGGATCACGCCGTTGACGGGCGAGCGGATGATCGCGCGGGCGCGCTGCGTCTGGCTCTGCGCGAGCGACGCGCGGCTGGCGACGACATTGGCCTGGGCGACCTTGAGCGCGGCGACCGCGCGCTGCGCGTCGGCACGGCCGGTCTGCAACTCGGTGGCGGACGGCACGCGGCCGTTGGACAGGCGGTACACCTCCTGGAGCCGCGCGAGCTGCGCCTGGCTTTCGGCCACGGTGGCCTGCGCCTGGTTGACCTGGGCGAGATTGGCATCGAGCGTCGCCTGCCCCTGGCGGATCTGGTCGTCGAGCTGCTCGGGGTCGATCAGCGCCAGCGGCTGGCCGGCGACCACCCGGTCGTTGACGTCCACCACCACCTTGGTGACGAGGCCCGACAGCTGCGAGCCGACCGTCACCTGATTGGTCGGCGCGAGCTTGCCGGTGGCCGACACCGTCACCGTCAGATTGCCGCGATCGGCGGTCTGGGTGGCATAATTGATCGGTGCCTTGCCGCCGAGGCAGCGCGACAGCAGCAGCGCGAGCACGATCAGGCCGGCGACGATCGCCACCCATTTCGCATAGCGCCGCCACGCCGGCGTCGGCTTCACACCGAGGAAGTCGTCGAGTTGTGCATCGGCCATCAGCGGGTCTCTGTCGCGGAAACGGGGGGCGCGGAACCGGGAGCCGCGGACACGGGAACGGGAGTGCCGCGGGCCGGCGCCTCGGAAATGGCGGTCGCATCCCAGCCGCCGCCGAGCGCGGCATAGAGCGCGATCAGCGCGGTCGCCTGGTCGGACTGCGCCTGGGTGAGGCCGTTCTGCGCGGAGAGCAGCGCGGTCTCCTGGGTGTTGAGCGTGGTGAAATCGGTCAGCCCCGAGCGATACTGGCTGCGGCTGAGGATCGCCGAGGCGTTGGCGGCATCATAGGCGATACGGAACTGCGCCTCGCGCTGGCGCGCGGTGTCCAGCGCAACGATCGCATTCTCGACATCCTCCAGCGCGGTCAGCACCGTTCCTTTGTAGGCGGCGAGCGAGGCATCGGCGGCGGCTTCGCTCGAGCGCACCGCGCTGCGCAGACGGCCGCCGTTGAAGATCGCCTGGGTCACGCCCGCGAACAGCCCGCCGGTGATCGCATCGCCGAGATTGCCGAACGACGTCGCATTGGTCTGGATGTTGCCGGTGGTCGCCAGCGCCGGGTAGAGCGCCGCCTTGCTGACGCCGATCTGCGCGGTGGCGGCGGCGAGCGTCCGCTCGGCGGCGCGAACGTCGGGGCGCTGGCGCAGCGTATCGGCGGGGATCCCCACCCCCACGGTCTGCGGACCGACCGGGATCGGCCGCGTCGTGGCGAGCGCCTGGCGCAGCGCGCCCGGCGCCTGCCCGGTGAGCACGCCCAGCCGCGCCACCGCGGCGCTATATTGCTGCTCGATCTGCGGCACGGTCGCGGCGGTCTGCGCCCGCGTCGCGCGCGCCTGCTCGGCATCCACCGACGATACCAGCCCCGCCTGCACCCTGAAGCCGGCGATCTCGAGATTGTCGTCCTGGATGGCGAGGCTCGCCCGCGCATTGGCGATCTGCGCCTGATAGGCGCGCGCCAGCACGTAGTTGCGCGCGACCTCGCTCTCCACCGAGATCAGCGTGGTCGCATAATCGAAGCCCGACGCTTGGTAGCTCGCCCGGCTCGCCTCGACGGTACGACGCAATTCGCCGAACAGCCCGAGCTGATATTGCGCGTCGAGCCCGAGCGAGAAGCTGCTGCCGCCGCTGTTGCTGACGGTGGTGATGCTGCCATCCGACAATTGGATGTTGCGGGTGCCGCCGATCAGATTCTGCGATCGGTTGTAGCCCGCCGAGCCGGTCAGCGTCGGCAGCAGCTGCGCGCGGTTCTGCACCAGTGCCTCGCGGGCCTGGCGCAGCCGGGCGACCGCCTGGGCGACATCGGTGTTGGCGACCCGCGCCTGCTCGACCAGCGCCCCGAGCGTCGGATCGTCGAACTTGCCCCACCAGCGGGTCAAATCCTCGGCGGTCTGCGCGGCAGGCACCGAATAGCCGGTCGGCACACCAAGCTCGGCGGCGCCTTGGGGATGGTAATCGGGGCCGACGGTGCACCCGCCAAGCGCGGCGGTGGCAAGCAGCAGGACGAGGACACGCGACATGTCAGGCTGTGTGGCCAGCGCACCGTCGCTAGTCCAGCCAATTCATATCACATCATGTCGCCGACCGGTGTCGACGCCGACACAAACCACGCTAATCGAGCTCGAGGATGACCTGATCGACCGAAAGGCTGTCGCCGGCGGCGGCCTCGACAGACTTGATCGTGCCGGATTTCTGCGCGCGCAGGATATTCTCCATCTTCATCGCCTCCACCACCGCGAGCGGCTGGCCGGCCTCGACCGCGTCGCCCGCCGCGACATCGAGGCGGACGAGCAGCCCCGGCATCGGCGCGATCAGGAACTTCGATAGATCGGGCGGGATCTTCTCGATCATATGCTCGGCATAAGGAGCGAACCGCGCCGGCAGCACCCGGACGGCATGGCTCGCGCCGCGCGCGGTGAGGCGGAAGCCGCCGGCGGCCCGCGCCAGCCGCACCGTCAGCGCCTCGTCGCCATGCTCCACCGCGATCATCCGATCACCCGGCGTATAGGCGATGTCGAGGTCGAGATCGGCACCATCGACGCTGATCGCATCGGGCGACACGGTCACTGCGTGATCCACCCCGCCGATCCGCACCACCCAGTCGCCGGGCGGGTGCAGCCGCCGCCCGAGCTGTCCGTCGATCCGCCGCGCGCGATCCGCCGCGGCGGTCGCCGCGAACGCCGCCACCGCGGCGAGCGTCCGCAGCAGCGCCGGGTCGGCGGATGCGCCGTGGAAGCCGTCGGGATATTCCTCGGCGATGAAGCCGGTGGTCAGCGCACCGGCGCGGAAGCGCGGGTGCTGCATCAGCGCCGACAGGAAATCCACGTTGTTGCCGACGCCCTCGAGCTCGAACGCGTCGAGCGCGGCGACCTGCAGATCGGCCGCCTCGTCGCGCGTCGGCGCCCAGGTGATCAGCTTGGCGATCATCGGGTCGTAGAACATGCTGACCTCGCCGCCCTCGACGACGCCGTCGTCGACGCGGACATAGGGCGCATCCGACGCGGCCTCGCCGCCGCTTAAGCCGACGGCGCGATAGGGCGTCTGCTCGCTCTCGGGCGGCGCGTAGCGTACCAGCCGGCCGATGCTCGGCAGGAAGCCGCGGTAGGGATCTTCGGCATAGACGCGATTCTCGATCGCCCAGCCGGTGAGCGTCACGTCATCCTGGCCGAAGCCGAGCGGCTCGCCCGCCGCCACCCGGATCATCAATTCTACGAGGTCCAGCCCGGTGACCGCCTCGGTCACCGGATGCTCCACCTGCAGCCGGGTGTTCATCTCGAGGAAGTAGAAGCCCTCGCCGCTGGTATCGGCACCCGACACGATCAGCTCGACCGTGCCGGCGGAATGATAGCCCACCGCCCGCGCCAGCGCGACCGCCTGCTCGCCCATCGCGCGGCGCATCGTTGGCGTCACGAACGGCGACGGTGCCTCCTCGACCACCTTCTGGTGGCGGCGCTGGATCGAGCATTCGCGCTCGCCGAGATAGACGATGGTGCCGTGTTGATCCCCCATCACCTGGATCTCGATGTGGCGCGGGCTCTCGATGAACTTTTCGATGAACACGCGGTCGTCGCCGAAGCTCGCCAGGCCTTCGCGCTTGGTCGCCTCGAAGCCTTCGCTCACGTCCTGCTCGGACCAGGCGAGCCGCATGCCCTTGCCGCCGCCGCCGGCCGAAGCCTTCATCATCACCGGATAGCCGATCTCGCCGGCGATCCGCACCGCATGATCGGTGTCGGCGATCTCGCCGAGGAAGCCGGGGACGACGTTGACCCCCGCCTGCTTGGCGAGCTTCTTGGATTCGATCTTGTCGCCCATCGCCGCGATTGCGTGCGGCGGCGGGCCGACAAAGGCGATCCCCGCCTCGGCACAAGCGCGCGCGAAGCTCTCGCGCTCCGAGAGGAAGCCATAGCCCGGGTGGATGCAGTCGGCGCCGGTTTCCTTGGCGGCGAGCAGGATCAGCTCGGCCTTGAGGTAGCTGTCGGCGGCCGGTGCCGGCCCGAGGCGGACGCTCTCGTCGGCCATCAGCACATGCGGGCTGCGCGCATCGGCATCCGAATAGACCGCCACGGTGGCGATCCCCATCCGCTTGGCGGTGCGCATCACCCGGCAGGCGATCTCGCCTCGATTGGCGACCAGGATCTTCTTGAACACCGCTTGCTCTCCTCGCGCATGCGGCAACGCCCGAAGGACCTGCCGCGTGCATTATGTTCGTTGCCCCAACTGCTCCACCTCCCCCGTCACCCCAGACCTGTTCGGGGTCCACCGCACTACAAACGAAGTCTTTCCAGGCGGAGGATTGGACCCCGGATCAAGTCCGGGATGACAAAGGATTTACGTGCGCCACACCAGCGCCTTGAGCTGCGCCGTTCTCGCCTTCGTCAGCCTCGCCTTGCATTGCGCCTGCGCCATCGGCTGCAGCGTGCCGCCGGCGAACTCGCCGCCCTCGATTACGCACTGCGTGTCGCGATACTGCAGCCATGCCCGCTGGCTGGCGAGCGCCGCCGCGGCATAGCCGAACCCGCCGCCGCGCGACGTGTCATGCGCATCGCGGCCTTTCATATAGGCGTAGGTGACCTTCCAGTGGCGGGTCATCTCGGCGTCGGCGGCGGCATAGCTTTGCCCGGCGCAGGCGGTCATCGCCGTCTGCGTCCGCAGGTTGCCGCAATCGGCGGCGGCGAGCAGCAGGGTGATCAGCAGCATGCCTTCTCCTTGATCCGCATCGGCTCCTCGCCCGCCATCGGCGTCAGCCCGAGCTTGGCGAACAGCGCGGCGTCGGCGCTGTCGCCGGCGTTGCCGGTGGTGAGCAGCTTGTCGCCGGTAAAGATCGAGTTGGCACCGGCCATGAAGCACAGCGCCTGGGTCGATTCCGACATGCTCTCGCGCCCCGCCGACAACCGCACCATCGAGCGCGGCATCGCGATCCGCGCCGCGGCGACGACGCGGACGAACTCGATATCGTCGAGCTTGCCCATCGGCGTGTCGGCCAGCATGTCGCCGAGCGGCGTGCCGCGGATCGGCACCAGCGCGTTGACGGTCACGCTCTCCGGGTGGCGCGGCAAGGTCGCCAGGCTGTGGACGAAGCCGATCCGGTCGGCGCGGGTCTCGCCCATGCCGACGATGCCGCCGCAGCACACCGCGACGCCGGCGTCGCGGACGTGGCCGAGCGTGTCGAGCCGGTCCTGATACGTCCGTGTGGTGACGACGCGGTCATAATATTCGGGCGAGCTGTCGAGATTGTGATTGTAGTAGTCCAGCCCCGCCGCGCCGAGCTCCTTGGCCTGGTCGGCGTCGAGCATGCCGAGCGTCATGCAGGTCTCGAGGCCCATCGCCTTCACGCCCTCGATCATCGCCACCACCTTGGGCATGTCGCGCGGCTTGGGGCTGCGCCAGGCGGCGCCCATGCAGAAGCGCTGCGAACCGGCGGCCTTGGCCTCGGCGGCGGCGGCGAGGACGCTGTCGACGTCCATCAGTTTCTCGGCCTTGAGCCCGGTGCCGTGATGCGCCGACTGCGAGCAATAGCCGCAATCCTCGGCGCAGCCGCCGGTCTTGATCGACAGCAGCGTGCACAACTGGATCTCGTCCGCCGCCTGATGCGCGCGATGAACGGTTGCGGCGCGGAACAGCAGCTCGGTAAACGGCAGCTCGAACAGCGCCCTGATCTCGTCGCGGCTCCAGTCGGTGCGCATCGGTTCGCCGGCGTCGGCCACCGCGCCGACCGGCTGCAGATCGCGCTCAACCGGCGTCTCGAGGCCGCTCGCCACAAGCTGGGATCTGTTGGCAACCATCACGTTCATTCTGCAGCGTCCTGTTCGGGGGCCATGTTGTGGCCGAGGAGGCGTAGCACCTCTTCGGCGGCCTGGATAAGATTGGTGCCGGGGCCGAAGATCGCCTGGACCCCGGCATCGCGAAGCGTCTGATAGTCCTGTGCGGGGATCACACCACCCGCGATCACCTTGATATCGGCTCGCCCCGCCGCGCGCAGGTGGTCGATCAACTCAGGGATCAGGGTTTTATGCCCTGCGGCGAGGCTTGAGGCACCGACCACGTCGACCGCCTCGGCAAGCGCCAGCGCCGCGGCCTCGGCCGGGGTCTGGAACAGTGGCCCGGGGACGATCTCGAAGCCGAGGTCGCCGAACATGCTGCTGACGAGGTTGGCGCCGCGGTCATGGCCGTCCTGCCCCATCTTGGCGACCAGCATCCGCGGCCGGCGGCCGAGCCGGCGTTCGGTCGCGGCAACACCGTCCGCCAGCCGCGCCCAGCGCGCATCATCGGCATAGGCGCCGCCATAGATGCCGCTGACCGGGGTCGGCTGGGTGCCATAGCGGCCGAACACATCCTCCATCGCCGCCGAGATCTCGCCCAGCGTCGCACGTGCGCGCGCCGCCTCCACCGCCAGCGCAAGCAGATTGGCACGGCCCGCCGCTCCCTCGCGCAGTGCATCCAGCGCCGCCCGGCAAGCCGCTTCGTCGCGCGCCGCCTTGGTTCGCGCGATCCGCGCCACCTGCGCCTCGCGCACTGCGTGATTGTCGACGTCGAGGATGTCGATTGGGTCCTGCTCGGCGAGCCGATACTTGTTGACCCCGACGATCACCTCCTCGCCGCGATCGACCTTGGCTTGGCGCGCCGCGGACGCTTCCTCGATCATCGCCTTAGGCCAGCCGGCGGCGACCGCCTTGGCCATCCCGCCCTCGGCCTCGACCCGCTCGATGATCGCCCACGCCTTGTCGACCAGCTCGCTCGTCAGCGCCTCGACATAATAGCTGCCGCCGAGCGGATCGATCACCTTGGTGATCCCCGTCTCTTCCTGCAGCACCAATTGTGTGTTGCGCGCGATCCGCGCCGAAAAGTCGGTGGGCAACGCGATCGCCTCGTCGAGCGCGTTGGTGTGGAGGCTCTGCGTGCCGCCAAACGCCGCGGCGAGCGCCTCCACCGTGGTGCGGATGACGTTGTTGTACGGGTCCTGCTCCTGCAGCGACACGCCCGAGGTCTGGCAATGGGTGCGCAGCATCTTCGAGCGTTCGTCTTGCGCACCGAGCTCGGTCATCACCCGATGCCACAAGGTCCGCGCCGCGCGCAGCTTGGCGACCTCCATGAAGAAGTTCATGCCGATCGCGAAGAAAAACGAGAGCCGCCCGGCGAACTTGTCGATATCGAGCCCCGCCGCGATCGCTGCACGCGCATATTCGCGACCATCGGCGATGGTGAACGCCAGCTCCTGCACCTGCGTCGCCCCCGCCTCCTGCATGTGATAGCCGGAGATCGAGATGCTGTTGAACTTGGGCATTTCCGCTGAGGTATAGGCGATGATGTCGGCGATGATCCGCATCGAGGGGTCTGGCGGGTAGATATAGGTGTTGCGGACCATGAACTCCTTGAGGATGTCGTTCTGGATGGTCCCGTCGAGCAGGTGGCGCGGCACGCCCTGTTCCTCGCCGGCGACGATGAAGAAGGCGAGGATCGGGATCACCGCGCCGTTCATCGTCATGCTCACCGACATCTGATCGAGCGGGATCGCGTCGAACAGGATCTTCATGTCTTCGACGCTGTCGATCGCCACGCCCGCCTTGCCGACATCGCCGACGACCCGCGGGTGATCGCTGTCATAGCCGCGGTGGGTCGCGAGATCGAACGCGACCGACAGGCCCTTCTGCCCGGCGGCGAGGTTGCGCCGGTAGAAGGCGTTGGAGGCCTCCGCGGTGGAGAAGCCGGCATATTGGCGGATCGTCCACGGCCGGCCCGCATACATCGAGGCGCGCACGCCGCGGGTGAACGGCGCAAAGCCAGGCAGGCCGGGGTCGGTGGTGACGTCGGCAGCCGTATACAGCGGCTTGACCGCGATCCCCTCGGGCGTGTGCCAGGTGAGATCGGCGCCCTTCACCTCCTTGGCGGCGAGCGCGGTCCAGTCGTCGAGGCCTGACCTCGTGGGGGGTGGCGTGTCGGCCATCCGGCTATCCTACTCCGTTCGCGCCGCTTCTGTCCAAGGCTGGCGTCGTTGTCCCGCCCTAGTAGCTATCACCGCCCCGCGACAAGCGCCTGCCGGTCAGCCGCCGCGGAACACGGGCTTGCGCTTCTGCAGGAAGGCCATGCCGCCCTCCATCGCATCGGCGGTGCCGCGCGCGGTACGCTGGTCGTCGGCCTCGCGCGCCAGCGCGGCCGGATAGTCGCTCTCCAGCGCTGCGGCGAGCCCGCGCCGGATCAGGCCGAGCGCCACCGTCGGCCCGGCCGCGAGCCGCTCGGCGAGCGCCAGCGCCTCGTCGTCGAGCGCTTGGTCGGCGACGACCTTGTGAATCATCCCCCAGTCGAGCGCCTTGGCGGCCGGCACCCGCTCGCCGAGCATCATCATCTCCGACGCCCGCGCCCGCCCGATCAGCCGCGGCAGCATCCACGAGGCGCCGCCATCGGGAACCAGCCCGATGTTGACGAACGCCTGAAGGAAATAGCCGGTGTCGCCGGCGACGCAGAAATCGGCGCAGAGCGCGAGGCTGCAGCCGATCCCCGCCGCGGCGCCGCGCACCGCGCTCACCACCGGCACATCCAGCTCGGCGATTGCGGCGATGGTCGGATTGTAATGCGCCGTCAGCGCTTCATGGGTGGCGGCGCCGGGATCCTCGCCGCCGAGCGCGCCGCCGGCAACATCGGCACCCGAGCAGAACGCCCGGCCCGCGCCCGCCAGCAGCACCGCGCGCGCGCCGTCGAGCGTGCCGAGCGCCGCGGTCAGTTCGTCGAACATCGCGGTCGGCGCGGCATTGAGCCGCTCGGGCCGGTTGAGCGTCAGCACCAGCACGTCGCCGCGCCGCTCGCTCAGGATATGCTGGTAATCGGGCATGCTCGACCTTTCTTGCCGGTTCAGTGGCCCGCCGCGGGCGTTTCCATCAACTCGACCAGCGTGCCGCCCATGTCGCGCGGGTGGATGAACACGATCGGCGTGCCATGCGCGCCGATCCGCGGGCTGCCGAGCACCCGCGCGCCCTTCGCCACTAGCGCGGCGACCGCGACATGGATGTCCGCCACCTCGAAGCAGAGGTGATGCTGCCCGCCGGCCGGGTTCTTGGCGAGGAAGCCCGCGATCGGCGAGCTCGCGTCATAGGGCTCGATCAGCTCGATCTGGGTGTTGGGCGCATCGATGAAGCACACCCGCACGCCCTGCGCCGGCAGGTCGAACGGCTCACCGATCGCCTCGGCGCCGAGCAGCGTCCGATACGTCTCCACCGCCGCGTCGATCGACGGGGTCGCGATGCCGATGTGGTTGAGGCGGCCGAGCGTCATCGGGCAAGCCTAGAGTGGGATATTGCCATGCTTCTTCCACGGATTTTCCAGGCTCTTGCCCTTGAGCTTGCGCAGCCCCAGCGCGATGCGACGGCGGGTGGAGTGCGGCTGGATCACCTCGTCGATGAAGCCCTTGCTTGCCGCGACGAACGGGTTGGCGAAGCGCGCCTCATATTCGGCGGTGCGCTCGGCAATCTCGTCGGGGGTGCGACCGCGGAAGATGATCTCCACCGCGCCCTTGGCCCCCATCACCGCGATCTCGGCGGTGGGCCAGGCATAGTTGAGGTCGCCGCGCAGATGCTTGGACGCCATCACGTCATACGCGCCGCCATAGGCCTTGCGCGTGATCACGGTGATCTTGGGGACGGTCGCCTCGCCATAAGCGAACAACAGCTTGGCACCGTGCTTGATGATGCCGTTATGCTCCTGGGCGGTGCCGGGCAGGAAGCCGGGAACGTCGACCAGGGTGACGATCGGGATCTCGAACGCGTCGCAGAAACGCACGAACCGCGCCGCCTTCTTGGAGGCGTTGATGTCGAGCACGCCGGCCAGCACCATCGGCTGGTTGGCGACGAATCCCACCGTCTTGCCCTCGATGCGGCCGAAGCCGGTGATGATGTTTCCCGCATGCGCCGGCTGGGTCTCGAAGAAGTCGCCCTCGTCGACCACCTTCCGGATCAGCTCGTGCATGTCATAGGGCTGGTTGGCGTTGGCCGGCACCAGCGTGTCGAGGCTTTCTTCGATCCGGTCCCAATCGTCGGCGGTCGGCCGCTCGGGCACGGGATCGCGGTTCGACGCGGGTAGGAAATCGATGAAGTCGCGCGCCGCGAGCAGCGCCTCGATGTCACTGTCGAAGGCATTGTCGGCGACCGAGGTCTTCGACGTGTGCGTCACCGCGCCGCCGAGCGCCTCCTGCGTCACCACCTCGTTGGTCACCGTCTTGACCACGTCGGGGCCGGTGACGAACATGTAGGAACTGTCCTTCACCATGAAGATGAAATCGGTCATCGCCGGCGAATAGACCGCGCCGCCCGCGCACGGCCCCATGATCAGGCTGAGCTGGGGGATGACGCCGCTCGCGAGCACGTTGCGCTGGAACACCTCGGCATAACCGCCGAGGCTGGCGACGCCCTCCTGGATGCGCGCGCCACCGGAATCGTTGAGACCGATGATCGGCACGCCGACCTTCATCGCGGTGTCCATCACCTTGCAGATCTTCTGCGCATGGCGCTCGGACAGCGAGCCGCCGAACACGGTGAAATCCTGGCTGAACACATAGACGAGGCGGCCGTTGATCGTGCCCGATCCGGTAACCACGCCGTCGCCGGGGATGACCTGGTCCTGCATCCCGAAGTCGACGCAATTATGCTCGACGTACATGTCGATCTCTTCAAAGCTGCCCTCGTCGAGCAGCACGTCGAGCCGCTCGCGCGCGGTCAGCTTGCCCTTGGCATGCTGCGCCGCGATGCGCTTCTCGCCGCCCCCGAGCCGCGCGGCCTGGCGACGGCGCTCGAGTTCCTGGATCGTCGACGACATGGCCTCTCCTTTTGCCGCCTCTTTCCCTGAGCGGTCAGGCAAAAGCAAGCGAACCGGCGGCCCGGTTGATCGCGCAGTGGTCACCGGCCAAACGCACGCCGACACGAAAAGGCCGCCCCGGTGTCCCGGCGCGGCCCTGTCGATCCGCCGTCGCGGATGAAACGGTCAGGTCAGATGTCGTCGCCGAGCGCGCCCTTGACCTTGCCCTTGAACTGCTCGCCCTTGCCTTGGGCCTGCTGGGCGACGCCCTCGTCGTGAAGCTCGGTGTCGCCGTTGTGGCCACCGATCGCCTGCTTTACCTTGCCGACGGCTTCGTTGACGTTGCCTTTGATCTTGTCGGTCAGTTCGCCCATAGCGTCCTCCATCGTGTCGCGCGGCGGCCGGCCGGGATGGCGGCTCGCGGTGAATCACGGTTTTAAAACGGCCCAGATCGACCGATGTTCCGGCGTGCTTTGGCGAGCTGCGGCTAGATGAGCCCGGCGAGCGGGCTCGACGGGTCGGCATAGCGGCGCTTGCCCATCCGCCCGGCGCGATAGGCAAGCCTGCCGCTCTCCACCGCGGCGCGCATCGCCGCCGCCATCATGATCGGGTCCTTGGCCTCGGCGATCGCGGTGTTCATCAGCACACCGTCGCAGCCCAGCTCCATCGCCAGCGCCGCGTCTGACGCGGTGCCGACGCCGGCATCCACCAGCACCGGCACGCCCGCACCCTCGACGATCAGGCGGATGGTGATCTGGTTCTGGATGCCGAGCCCCGAGCCGATCGGCGCGCCGAGCGGCATGATCGCGACCGCGCCGGCATTTTCCAATCGTTTCGCTGCGATCGGATCGTCGACGCAATAGACCATCGGCTTGAAGCCTTCGTTGGCCAGCACCTCGGTGGCGCGGAGCGTCTCCACCATGTCCGGGTACAGCGTCTTGGCCTCGCCCAGCACCTCGAGCTTGACCAGCTCCCAGCCGCCCGCCTCGCGCGCCAGCCGCAGCGTGCGGATCGCCGATTCGGCGTCGAAACAGCCCGCGGTATTGGGAAGGTAGGTCACCTTCTTGGGATCGATGAAATCGGTCAGCATCGGCGCGTTGCGGTCGAGCACGTTGACCCGGCGCACCGCCACGGTGACGATCTCGGCGCCCGAAGCTTCGAGCGCCGCGGCGTTCTGCGCGAAATCCTTATACTTGCCGGTGCCGACGATCAGCCGCGAGCGGAAGGTCTTGCCTGCGACCGTCCATGTATCCTGATCAGCCACGGTCATGATCGCCGCCGCCGACGAAATGGACGATCTCGATGTCGTCGCCATCCTCGACGCAGACGTCCGCGAGCGTCGAGCGCGGCACCACCTCCATGTTGCGCTCCACCGCGACCTTCTCGGGCACCAGGCCGAGTTCGTTGGCAAGATCGGCGATGCTGATCCCCGCGTTGACGCGCTTGTGGGCGCCGTTGACGGTGATCGAGAGGGTGCCGTCGGAATGGGGCATGACGAGGGTGATCCACCATGGATGAGGCGCATCTCGACTTCACGCGACGCGACCGGGTAGGGAGAGGGTCGATCTAGGCGCCACTACCCGGCGTCGCAACCCCGGCCCGGGCGGAAGGGCGAGCGAAGGACCCCTGCATGTCGGACACGGTTTTCGTCCTCAACGGCCCCAACCTCAACCTGCTCGGCACCCGCGAGCCCGAGATCTACGGCGACGAGACGCTCGACGACATCGCCGGCCAGCTCGAGGACCGCGCCCGCGCGCTCGGCCTCGAAATCGACATGCGCCAGTCCAACCATGAAGGCCATCTGGTCGACTGGATCCAGGAGGCGCAGGCGGTCGGCGCCCGCGGCGTGCTGCTCAACGCCGGCGCCTTCACCCATACCTCCATCGCCATCCACGATGCGATCAAGGGGGTGAAGACCCCCGTGATCGAAGTCCATCTTTCCAACCCGCATGCGCGCGAACGCTTCCGCCACACGAGCTATGTCGGCCAGGCCGCCAAGGGAACCATTGCCGGGTTCGGCGCGCTTTCCTACTTGCTCGCGCTTGAAGCCGTTGCGCGCTTCTGACAGGAGGCCCGCCCATGACCGACTTCACCAACGACGATGCCGCCAACGGCGCCCAGGCCAGCTCCCCGACCGGATCGATGCAGGTCGATATCGATCTGGTTCGCCAGCTCGCCGAACTGCTCGACGCCACCCAGCTGACCGAGATCGAGGTCGAGCATGGCGAGCGCAAGATCCGCGTCGCGCGCAAGGCCGCCGCGGCAGCCCCGGTGCACTACGGCAACGCCCCTGCGCCGATGACCACCGCGCCGCTGTCGCTGCCCACCCCGGTCGCCGCCGAAGTCGGCGCCTCGGCGCCGGCGAGCACCGCCAGCGCGGTCAAGTCACCGATGGTCGGCACCGCCTATCTCTCGGCCGAGCCCGGCGCCAAGCCGTTTGCGGCGATCGGCCAGAAAGTATCGGCGGGTGACACGCTGCTGATCGTCGAGGCGATGAAGGTGATGAACCCGATCACCGCGCCGTCGGGCGGCACCGTTACCGCGGTGCTGATCGAGAACGGCCAGCCGGTCGAGTTCGACCAGCCCCTGATCGTCGTCGAGTAATCATGCGTCAGATCAAGAAGCTCCTGATCGCGAACCGCGGCGAGATCGCGCTGCGCATCCATCGCGCCTGCCACGAGATGGGGATCAAGACGGTCGCGGTGCATTCCACCGCCGACAGCGACGCCATGCACGTCCGCCTCGCCGACGAGGCAATCTGCATCGGGCCGCCGGCGGCGACCGACAGCTATCTCAACATCCCCAACATCATCTCGGCCGCCGAGATCAGCGGCGCCGACGCGATCCACCCGGGCTATGGCTTTCTCAGCGAGAACGCCCGCTTCGCCGAGATCGTCGAGCTGCACGGGTTGCTCTTCGTCGGCCCCAAGCCCGAGCATATCCGCACCATGGGCGACAAGGTGGAGGCCAAGCGCACCGCGGGCGCGCTGGGGCTGCCGCTGGTGCCGGGCTCCGACGGCGCGATCAGCGATCTTGCCGAAGCCAAGGCGCTCGCGGATCAGATCGGCTATCCGGTGATCATCAAGGCCGCCTCGGGCGGCGGCGGCCGCGGCATGAAGGTATGCACCGGCCCCGACAGCCTCGAGACGCTGATGCAGCAGGCCGGCACCGAGGCGAAGGCCGCGTTCGGCGACGCCACGGTGTACATGGAAAAGTACCTCGGCAACCCGCGGCACATCGAATTCCAGATCTTCGGCGATGGCGAGGGCAATGCCATTCACCTCGGCGAGCGCGACTGCTCGCTGCAGCGCCGCCACCAGAAGGTGCTCGAGGAAGCCCCCTCGCCGATCATCTCGGCCGAGGAGCGCGACCGGATGGGCGGCATCGTCGCCAAGGCGATGGCCGACATGGGCTATCGCGGCGCCGGCACCATCGAATTCCTGTGGGAAGACGGCGAGTTCTACTTCATCGAGATGAACACCCGTCTGCAGGTGGAGCATCCGGTGACGGAGATGATCACCGGGCTCGATCTCGTCCGCGAGCAGATCCGCGTCGCCGAGGGCCATGGCCTGACGCTGCGCCAGGAGGACGTCCAGTTCCGCGGCCACGCCATCGAATGCCGGATCAACGCCGAGGATCCGCGCACCTTCGCGCCCTCGCCCGGTCTGGTGAAGCAGTTCCACGCGCCCGGCGGCATGCACGTCCGCGTCGATAGTGGGCTCTACGCCGGTTACCGCGTGCCGCCTTATTACGACTCGATGATCGCCAAGCTGATCGTCTACGGTACCACCCGCCAGGGCGCGCTGCGCCGGCTGCGGCGGGCGCTGGAGGAGTTCGTGATCGAGGGGCCGACCACCACCATCCCGCTCCATCAGGCGCTGCTCGACGACCCCGAGTTCCAGGAAGGCGCCTATACGATCAAGTGGCTGGAGGAATGGCTCGCCAAGCAGGACGGCTGAGCCTCACCCTTGTTCCGTCATGCTGAACTCGTTTCAGCATCCATGGCCGACACTGTCCGCGCGCTCGCTGGTCGCGTCGAGTGGTGGATGCTGAAACGGGTTCAGCATGACGGACTTTCGGCGCGTTCGGCGGCCACGCACCAGATCCTCCAGTCTGCCCAACACGCAGGCACGACGCCACTTTCTGCCCGTTTTTACGGCAGCGAATCACCCCTGAATCCGGTTGCCCGCAGCGCCCTGGAGTGGCACCCTTGATGCAAGGCGCCGGCTCGGGCGCGGCATCCACGAAGGGGCAATTTCGAGGTGAAGAAGGTCGAGGCCATCATCAAGCCGTTCAAGCTGGATGAGGTAAAGGAAGCGCTCCACGAGATCGGCGTCAGCGGCATCACCGTCACCGAGGCCAAGGGCTTCGGTCGCCAGAAGGGCCATACCGAACTGTATCGCGGCGCCGAATATGTCGTCGATTTCCTGCCCAAGGTGAAGCTCGAGGTGGTCGTCGAAGACGGCCTTGCCGAGCGTGTCGTCGAGGCGATCGCCGCCGCGGCGCAGACCGGGCGGATCGGCGACGGCAAGATCTTCGTGATCCCGGTCGAGACCGTGCTGCGCATCCGCACCGGCGAGCGCGACGAAGCGGCGATCTAGCAGGCGTTTCCATTGTCCGGCGCACGCCGGCACCTCTTGCAACGTAACGACCCCGGTGTCCGCCGGGGTGTCGATAGGGAAGACCAAGCACATGGCGAATTCGGCCGGCGATATCCTGAAGAAGATCAAGGAAGAGGAGATCGAGTGGGTCGATCTGCGCTTCACCGACCCCAAGGGCAAGTGGCAGCACCTCACCATGGTCGCGAGCATCATGGGCGAGGACGAGTTCACCGACGGCCTGATGTTCGACGGCTCCTCGATCGAGGGCTGGAAGGTCATCAACGAGTCCGACATGGTGCTCAAGCCCGATCTCGACGCGGTCTACACCGATCCATTCTCGGCGACGCCGATGCTGATCGTGTTCTGCGACATCGTCGAGCCCTCGACCGGCGAGCTCTACGCGCGTGACCCGCGCTCGACCGCCAAGCGCGCCGAAGCCTATCTCAAGACCACCGGGATCGGCGACACCGTCTATGTCGGCCCCGAGGCCGAGTTCTTCATGTTCGACAACGTGCAGTTCGACACCAACTATGCCGAATCCTACTTTAAGATCGACGACATCGAGCTGCCGACCAACACCGGCCGCGACTATGAGGGCGGCAACCTCGGCCACCGGCCGCGCGCCAAGGGCGGCTATTTCCCGGTCGCGCCGGTCGACAGCGCCGTCGACATCCGCGGCGAGATGGTCTCGACCATGCTCGAGATGGGCCTGCCCTGCGACAAGCATCACCATGAGGTCGCCGCCGCGCAGCACGAGCTCGGCCTGACCTTCGGCACGCTGACCACCACTGCCGATCGCATGCAGATCTACAAGTACGTCGTCCACCAGGTGGCGCATGCCTATGGCAAGTCGGCGACCTTCATGCCCAAGCCGATCAAGGAAGATAATGGCTCGGGAATGCACACCCACTTCTCGATCTGGAACGGCAAGGAGCCGCTGTTCGCCGGCAACGGCTATGCTGGTCTTAGCGACATGTGCCTCTATTTCATCGGCGGCATCATCAAGCACGCCAAGGCGGTGAACGCCTTCACCAACCCGACCACCAACAGCTACAAGCGGCTGGTGCCGGGTTATGAGGCACCGGTGCTGCTCGCCTATTCGGCGCGCAACCGCTCGGCCTCGTGCCGCATCCCCTATGGCACCGGTGCCAAGGCGAAGCGCGTCGAGGTCCGCTTCCCCGACGCGATGGCCAATCCGTATCTCGCTTATGCGGCGCTGATGATGGCCGGCATGGACGGCATCCAGAACAAGATCCATCCCGGCGAGGCGATGGACAAGAACCTGTACGACCTGCCCCCGGCAGAGCTCGCCGAAGTCCCGACCGTCTGCGCCTCGCTCCGCGAAGCGCTCGACAGCCTGACGGCCGACCATGACTTCCTGCTCAAGGGCGACGTCTTCTCCAAGGACCAGATCGAATCCTACATCGAGCTGAAGTTCCAGGAAGTCGCGCGCTGGGAAATGACCCCGTCGCCGGTCGAATACGACATGTACTATTCGGCCTGAGCCATCGGCTCAGCCGTCAAAGGGGGCGTCCGGCACAAGCCGGGCGCCCCTTTTTCTTAGATGCGCGGAGCAGCCGCTAACCAACCATCATCCTGAACTCGTTTCAGGATCCATCGCCTGATCCAACCCGAAGCGTGCGGGTCGTGCGTGAAGCCCCGTCCCTCACCGCACCGAATACGGCAGCGACACGCTGAACGAGGATCCCGCAGCCATCGCCCCGCGCGGGTGGAACAGCACGCTGTTGACCGAGGCCTGGCTGGCCGCGTCGCCCGGGGTGGGCACCGCGATGTAGCTGGCGCCGCCGTTGGTGGAGAAATCCACGTCGTCGCCGAGGTCGCTCGGGCTCGTGTAATTGAACAGCAGCGTCGATGCGTTCGGCGTGAACTGGATCACCTGGCCCTGGCCAGTGCCGTCGCCATCGAGCGCGATCACCGTGCCCGCCGGCGTCGGCAGCGTGACGTTGAGCTTGTTGAGATCGAGCGGCACCAGATCGGGGTTGGCGACCGTCATCGTCACGCGGCGCTTGGCGCCGGGGATCATCTTGGGGCTGTTGGTGCCCGACACCGGATCCCAGGTGATGACCGAGGCGATGGTGACGGTGGCGGGTTTGCTCGCCACCACGGTGAGCGTGAAGGTGATCGTGGTCGTCGCGGTGCCGCTCTCCAGCGTGCCGACGCAGATGCCCGCGGCCTCAATCACCGAGCAGAACCGCCATTCCCACTTCACCTTGACGGTGCCCTGGTAATTGCCCGGGGGCACCTGGACGGTGCTCTGCGGCTTGATGAACAGCGGCACATTCATCGCATTGTCGCCGAGCAGCCCGAGCAGGTTGAGCGCGGTGCCGTTGATCAGATAGACGGTATTGCCCGGGGTCAGCGCGGGCGTGCCGGAGGCGGCGACCGCCAGGCTGTAGGGCACCGTCGCGATCGGCTTGGCCGGCGTCCCCGCCAGCGTCAGCGATGGGATTTCCAGCACCGCCGCGCTGTCCACCGTCACCCGCAGGTAATTGGCGCCGAGCAGCGTCAGCACGCTGGCGCTGGTGCAGGTGAAGCCGCCGGGCACCGACAGATAGCCGGTCGCCCCGGCCTTGATGGTCGGTGCCGAATAGGTGCCGAGCGGATCGGTAAGCGTTGTCGGTGCCGAGCAGGCCGCCATCGCCGGGGCGGCGATCGTTGCGCCGAACAGCGCGAGCAGCCAGGCAAGCATGCGCCAGAGCCGACGCTGCCCGCCGATCGTTTCGTGTTGGTCGTTCACCGGGCCCCTGCCCTCCGTCGTTATCTGGCGGGTGTGGCGGTGAGGCGCTTAACGAGACGTAAGAGAACCAGAATGGGTGCGTTTTGCGTCGGTGGAGGAGGTTACCTCGCCCAGATCCGTCCTCCCAGCGGAAGCTGGGGTCTCGCGCGGTGGCGCGATGTCCTCTCCTTGAGGAGATCCCGGCTTTCGCGGGGATGACGGTGTACAAAGCGCAGGTTGGTGGCAACACCGACGGGCTGGGTCACATGTCCCCAGCCCCGCCCGCCGCGCTTACTTCTGGCAGGCGACGATCGCGGTGATCACCGAGATGGTCTCCTCGGGATCGCGGACGCGCACCGTGTCGAGCCCCAGTTCCTTCGCCGGATAGTCGTTGCCGCCCGGGAAGATCGCGTCACCGATGAACATCATCACATCCAGCGCGATGCCGCTCTCGTCGCGCAGCTTCTTGAGGCCATAGGCCTTGTCGACACCCTCGCGCGTGATGTCGATCGAGGTCGCGCCGCCCATGTTGATCGACAGGCCCGGCAGCCGCTGCTTGAGATCGGCCTGGATGATCTTGCGCTTCTCGAACTTGGGATCCCAATGTTCCTTGGCGTCGATCGGCGCCTGCTGGCCGAGCGCGGAGAAGGTGATCTGGCTGCCACGATCCTCGATCCGCTCGCCCCAGGTCTGCTCGGGGACGAAGCCGGTGGCCTCCAGCGAGGCATCGAACGCAGTGAGGATTTTCTTCTTCAGCTCGTCGTCGAACAATTCGGCATAGACCGAGCTCCAGGCGCCGTCGCGATAGGTGTAGAGCTTGGTGCCGGTGGTCGGCATCAGCCACAGCTTGGTGCGATCGGCGCGCTCGGGCAACCGGCTCGCCACCTGCTTTTCGAACTGCGGCCAGTCGCCACCCGAGATCACCGCGACATGGGCGACGCCGAGCAGATCGGCGAGCGCCTCGCCCATCGGCGCCTGCAGGGGCTGCTTGCTCTCGGCCAGCGTTCCGTCGAGGTCGAAGGCAACCAGTTGTTTCATGCGGGCACTCCAAGGCGGGGAAAGATGAAGGTGTGGATCGCGTGGGCGACGCCATCGGCATCGTTAGCGGTGGTCACTTCATCCGCATAGGCCTTCACCCCGTCCGGCGCATTGCCCATCACGACCGCGAAACCGGCCTTTTCCAGCATCGGGACATCGTTGAACTGGTCGCCGATCGCCGCGATCGCCTCCATCGGCTGGCCGAGCGTCTTCGCCAGCGAAACGATGCCGTCGCCCTTGTTGGCGAGCGGCGCGGTCACGTCGAGATAATAGGTCTGCGACTGGGCGATGGTGGCTTGATCGTTGAAGCCGGCGATCTTCGCCTTGAGGTCGATCAGCACCTGGGGCTCGTCGCTGACGAAGGTGATCTTGTCGATCTGCGCCAGGTTGGCAGCGGCAATGTCGACCACCGGCTCCTGGTTCGCCGCCTTGCGCTCGCTGCCGACATGCGCGCCTTGGTCGGTCGAGGCAAACCACTGGTCGTCGGCGAACAGCCAGGTGTCGACAGCCGCGCCCTCAGCCAGCGCAAGGATGCCGCGCACCGCGGCCTCGTCGATGGTGTGATGCTCGGTAACGGTGCCATCGCGCTTGAAGATAATGCCGCCGTTGAACGCGGCGATCACGCCGTCGATTTCCAGCGCATCGGCGATCGGCTGCACGCCCGATCGCGGGCGGGCGCTGATCACCGTGAAGCCGATCCCCGCCGCCTCGAGCCGCTTGACGGCCTCAATGGTAGCGGGGGTGAGCTGCTTCTGCTTGTCTACCAGGGTACCATCGACATCGGACACGACCAACTTGATGGCGCTCACTGCGGCATCTCGACATGGCCGCCGAAGCCGAAGCGCATCGCCGACAGCAGCTTGTCACCGAAGGTATGGTCGACGCGGCTGCGGTAGCGCGCGAACAGCGCCGCGGTGAGGACGTTGGCGGGGACCTTCTCTTCCATCGCCGCGTCGATCGTCCACTGGCCCTCGCCTGAATCGGCGACGCTGCCGGTGAAATGCTCGAGCATCTGGTCCTTGGCGAGGCCGATCGCGGTGAGATCGAGCAGCCACGACGAGATCACGCTGCCGCGGCGCCACACCTCGGCGATGTCGGTGAGGTTGAGGTCGAAGCGCTCGTCCTCGGGCAGCTTGTCGGTCGACTTGCCCTTGAGGATGTCGAAGCCCTCGGCATAGGCCTGCATCAGGCCGTATTCGATGCCGTTGTGGACCATCTTGACGAAATGGCCCGCGCCCGCCGGGCCGGCATGGATATAGCCCTTCTCGGCGCGCGGGTCCTCGTTGGCGGCGTCGCGTCCGGGGGTGCGGACGATGGTGCCAAGGCCCGGCGCCAGCGTGTCGAAGATCGGATCGAGCAGGTCGACGGTCGCCTTGTCGCCGCCGATCATCATGCAATAGCCGCGCTCGAGGCCCCAGACGCCGCCCGAGGTGCCGACGTCGACGTAATGGATGCCCTTTTCCGCCAGCTTCTTGGCGCGGCGGATGTCGTCCTTGTAGAAGGTGTTGCCGCCATCGATGATGATGTCGCCGTCGCGCGCGTCGGTCGCGATCGCATCGATGGTCTGCTCGGTCGGGTCGCCGGCCGGCAGCATCACCCACCAGATCGCCGGCGTGTCGAGCTTGGCGCGCGCCTCCTGCAGCGAGCTCGCACCCTCGGCGCCGTCGGCCGCGAGCGCGGCGACGGCATCGGCGTTGCGATCGAACGCGACCACCTCATGCCCGTCCTTCATCAGGCGGCGTGCGATATTGCCACCCATCCGGCCGAGGCCGATCAGTCCGATCTTCATGGTAAGTCCTTCGGTAAATTCGGGAGGTCGCGGCTCAGGCGGCGGTGGCCGGCTGCTTCTTGGCGATCGAGCCCAGGAGATCGTCGAACGCCTTGGCGAAGGAGGCGACGCCTTCCTCGACCAGCGTGTCGGTGACCCCGGTGAGATCGAGCCCGAGGCGCTCGGCCTCGGCCATGACGTGACGGGCCTCGTCGACATTCTGGGTCAGCGTGTCGCCGACGGTGCCGCGCTCGCGGAACGCGTCCATCGTCGCCGGCGGCATGGTGTTGACCGTGTCGGCACCGATCAGCTGGTCGACGTAGAGCGTGTCCTTATACGCCTTGTCCTTGACGCCGGTCGACGCCCACAGCAGCCGCTGCGGCTGCGCGCCCTTGGCGGCGAGCGCCTGCCAGCGGTCCGACTTGAGGAAGTCGAGATACCATTGATACGCCATCTTGGCGTTGGCGATCGCAACCTTGCCGCGCAGCGCCTTGGCCTCGTCGGTGCCGAGTGCATCGATCTTCTTATCGATCACCGCATCGATGCGGCTGACGAAGAAGCTGGCGACGCTGGCGATCCGGTCGATCGGCTGGCCTTGGCGAACGCGCTCCTCGAGGCCGGCGGCATAGGCCTCGGCGACGCGGATATAGGCGTCCACCGCGAACAGCAGCGTGACGTTGACGTTGATCCCGGCCGCGATCGTCGCCGAAATCGCCGGGCCGCCCGCGAGCGTGCCCGGGATCTTGATCATCAGGTTCGGGCGGTCGACCGCCTTCCACAGCTTCTGCGCCTCGGTGATGGTCGCATCGGTATCGTCGGCGATGTACGGCGACACTTCGAGGCTGACATAGCCGTCCTTGCTGTCGAGCCGATCGTAGACTGGGCGCAGCGTCTCGGCCGCGGCCTTGATGTCCTGGATCGCGAGGTGCTCGTAGCGGTCGATCGTCGCGGCGCCGCCATGGTCCTTGTCATAGGCCGCCAACGTCTCGTCATAGGCGGTGCCATGGCCCATCGCTTTTTCGAAGATCGACGGGTTGGAGGTGACGCCCGACAGGCTGTCCTCGTCGACCAGCTTCTGTAAGCCACCGGCCTCCAGGAACTTGCGATCGACGAAATCGAGCCATACCGCGGTGCCCTTGGCACTCAGATCGTTGAGCGTGCCCATCACTTGGTCTCCAGCATCTGCTTGGCCACCTTGACGACATTGTCGAGCGTGAAGCCGTATTTGTCCTGCAACTTGGCGAGCGGTGCCGAGGCACCGAAGGTCGACATGGTGATCGTCTTGCCCTTGAGCCCGACGTAGCGGTGCCAGCCCATCTCGCCGGCCTGCTCCACCGCGAGGCGCAGCGGCACCGCCGACGGCAGCACGCTCTCCTTGTACGCCTCGTCCTGCAGCTCGTAGCGATACCAGCTCGGCAGCGAGACCACCCGGCTCTTGACCCCGTCGGCGATCAGCTTCTCATGCGCATCGACCACCAGCGACAGTTCCGAGCCGGTCGCGATCAGGATCACGTCCGGCGTGCCCTCGCAGTCGGCGAGCACATAGCCGCCCTTGAGCACGCCCTCGGCCGGCGCGTATTTGTCTCGGTCGAGCGTCGGCAGCGCCTGCCGCGAGAAGATCAGCGCGGTCGGGCGGCTGGCGTCCTCGAGCGCGGCACGCCAGGCATAGGCGACCTCATTGGCATCGCCCGGGCGGATCGTGTCCAGCCCGGGGATCGCGCGCAGCGTTGCGAGATGTTCGATCGGCTGGTGGGTGGGGCCATCCTCGCCGACGCCGATCGAATCATGGGTGAACACCCAGATCGAGGCGAGTTCCATGATCGCCGACAAGCGGACCGGCGCGCGCATGTAATCGACGAACACCAGGAAGGTGGAGCCGTAGCTGCGCAGGTGCGAGAGCGACATGCCGTTGACCACGCCGCCCATGCCATGTTCGCGCACGCCGAAATGGAAGTTGCGGCCGCCGTAGTTATTGGGCTCGAATGAGTCCGCACCCTTGATGTCAGTCTTGGTGGAGGGCGACAGATCCGCCGAGCCACCAATCAGCCACGGCACCTTGCCGACCAGCGCGTTGAGCACCTTGCCGCCCGAATCGCGGCTGGCGAGGCCCTTGGGATCGGCCGGGAACACCGGCACGTCCGCGTCCCAGCCCTCAGGAAGCTTGTCCTTGAGCATGAGGTCGAGCTCGGCGGCGAGATCGGCATGTTCGGTGCGATAGCGCGCGAACGTCTGCTCCCATTCCTCGCGCAGCGGCTGGCCGCGGCCGGCGATCGCGCCGTGGAAATGCTCGGCGACGCCCTCGGGCACGTAGAAGCTCTTGTCCTCGGGCCAGCCATAGGCCTGCTTGGTGAGGCGCACATTCTCCTCGCCGAGCGGCTCGCCATGGGCCTTTTCGCTGCCCGCCTTGGGGCTGCCATAGCCGATGATCGAGTGGACGACGATAAAGGTCGGCTTGTCGTTGGTCGCCTTGAAGGTGGCGATCGCGTCGTCGAGCGCCTTGGTGTCGTTGGCGTCGTTGATGTGGATGACGTTCCAGCCATAAGCCTGGAAGCGCTGGCCGACATCCTCGTCGAATGCGATCGAGGTGCTGCCTTCGATCGAGATGTGGTTGGAATCGTAGATCCAGCAGAGGTTCGACAGCTTGAGATGGCCGGCGAGGCTCGCGGCCTCGGAGGCGACGCCCTCCATCATGTCGCCGTCGCCGCACAGCGTGTAGACGTCATGGTCGAACAGGGTGAAGCCCTGCTTGTTGTAGCGCGCCGCCAGCCAGCGCTCGGCGATCGCCATGCCGACCGAATTGGAGCAGCCCGCGCCGAGCGGCCCGGTGGTGGTCTCGACGCCGGTGGTGTGGCGATACTCGGGATGGCCCGGGGTCTTCGACGACAGCTGGCGGAAGCCCTTGATATCCTCGAGGCTGACCGCCTCGTTGCCGGTCTTGTTGCCGTCCGAGCCGATCTCCTCGATTCCCGCGAGATGGATCAGCGAATAGAGCAGCATCGAGGCATGGCCGACCGACAGCACGAAGCGGTCGCGGTTCGGCCAGTCGGGGCGCGACGGATCGTAGCGCAGGAACTTGGCCCACAGCTCATAGCCGACCGGGGCGAGCGCCATCGGCGTGCCGGGGTGGCCGGAGTTGGCCTTTTGCACGGCATCCATCGACAGGGTGCGGATGGTGTCGATCGTCAGTCGTTCGAGGCTGCCGTCTTCATGCAGCTTCGGATCCGCCGTGGCGGGGGCGGCGGTCTGTGTGTCGGACATGCAGTGGGGCCTCGTTCTATCGGTGTGTCGAACGCAGCACGTTCGATCCGGTTGCCAAGATAGGTACGCCTTTAGCCCGATGCACCCTGCCGTTCCAAGCGCGTAACGATATCGCCCGTCGCGATATAGGCGGCATCCACCTCGTCGAGGAACAGGCCATGGCCGAGCACGCCGGGGATGCCCTCCAGCCAGCGCGCGGTGGCGCGCGGGTCGGCGAAGCCGCCGTCGAACACGCAATCGGCGATCAGATTGCCGCTATCGGTGACGAACGGCACGCCATCGATCATGCGGGTCGTCGCGATCGGGCCGAGCGTGGCCATGATCGAGGCGCGGGCGAAGGCGAGAATCTCTACCGGCAGCTTGGCGTGGCCGATCGCCTCCACCCGCTTGGAGGCATCGGCGATCACCACCATCCGCCGCGATGCCGCCGCCACCACCTTTTCGCGCAACATCGCGCCGCCGGCACCTTTAATGGCGAAGAAGCGCGGGTCGATCTCGTCGGTGCCGTCGATCGTCAGGTCGAGGCTGTCCACCGCGGCGAAGTCGAGCACCTCGATCCCGAGCGATCGTGCGAGCGAGGCGCTCGCCTCCGAGGTCGCGACCGCGCGGATCGACAGCCCTGCCGCGACTCGCGCGGCCAGATGCCGGATGGCCCAGGCGGCGGTGGAGCCGGTGCCCAAGCCGACGAGCATGCCGTCGGCCACTTCCGCGACGGCCGCTGCAGCCGCCGCGCTTTTTTCGTCATCGATCATGACCTAATTTCTACCACAAGGATGGACGGGCCGCGCCACCTGATGCACAGGAACGCGACATTGCCGATTTTGGTCCTCCGGCCGAAATCGGCGAGTCGTGCATTCCGTCGGGTGCCAGCCGCCCGCCAGGATAAAGAGAGCGGATCCAGCCAGTTGACAGCCACACGAATGAACCGGGCGCTTTTCGCATCGGTAGCGGCCGCGAGTATGTTGGCGCTCGCAGCTTGTGGCGGCGGCCAGTCGCAGGACAAGGGCGCGGGCAAGGGCGGTGACGGCAAGGGCGGCGGCCAAGGCCCGATCACGGTCGGCTACGTCACCGTCCAGCCGACCAGCGTGGCGATGACGACGACGCTCAGCGGTCGCACCACCGCCTTCGAAAGCTCCGACGTCCGTCCGCAGGTCAACGGCATCATCCGCCGGCGGTTCTTCACCGAGGGCTCGCTCGTCACCAAGGGCCAGCCGCTCTACGAGATCGATCCCCGCCTCTATCGCGCCGCGACCAACGAGGCGCAGGCCAATCTGGCGAGTGCGCGGGCCAATGCCGAGGCGACCCGGATCCAGGCGGAGCGCTACAAGCCGCTCGCTGCGATCGAGGCGGTCAGCAAGCAGGATTACACCAACGCGGTCGCCACCGCCCGCCAGGCCACCGCCGCGGTCGGCCAGACCCAGGCGGCGCTGCAGACCGCGCAGATCAACCTCAAGTTCACCACCGTCCCCGCGCCGATCTCCGGCCGGATCGGGCGCTCGCTGTTCACCGTCGGCGCGCTCGTCTCGGCAAGCCAGACTGACCCGCTCGCGCAGATTCAGCGGCTCGATCCGATGTTTGTCGACATCCAGCAGTCGAGCGGCGACATGCTCGCGCTGCGCCGCTCGCTCGGCCAGGACGGCATCGTCGCCACCCGTGCCCAGGTGCGGCTGATGCTCGAGGACGGCAGCGACTATGGCGCCACCGGCAGCGTCGAATTCTCCGAGGCGCTGGTCGACACCAGCACCGGCACGGTGACGCTGCGCGCCCGCTTCCCCAATTCGCAAGGGGTGCTGCTCCCGGGCATGTTCGTCAACGCGAGCTTCGCGCAGGCGACTAACACCCGCGCCTTCCTGGTGCCGCAGGCCGCGGTGGCGCGCGATCCCAAGGGCAATGCGACGGTCTATATCGTCGGCCCGGGCAACAAGGCGATCCAGCGCACCGTCCAGGCGGACCGTGCGCAGGGCGCCTTCTGGGTGGTGACCAAGGGCATCAACGTCGGCGACAAGATCATCACCGAAGGCCTGGCTAAGATCGCGCCTAACCAGGCGGTGAAGGCGGTGCCCGCGAGCTCGCCACAGAATATCGCCCCCCCGAAAAAGGGATCGAAGGACGCCAAGCAGGCGGCCGCACAAAGCAAGGCCGGCTGACCCGCTCATGATCTCCCGCATTTTCATCGACCGGCCGATCTTCGCCTGGGTGATCGCGATCATCATCATGCTGGGCGGGATCGGCGCGATGTTCGCGCTGCCGATCGCCCAATATCCCGATGTCGCCCCGCCGCAGGTAACGGTGCGCGCGACCTTCCCCGGCGCGTCCGCCCAGACCATCCAGAACAGCGTCACCCAGGTCGTCGAGCAATCGCTGACCGGGATCGACGGGCTGCTCTATTTCAGCTCCTCCTCCTCGTCGCGCGGGTCGGTGACGATCACCGTCACCTTCTCCAAGGGCACCGATCCGGACATCGCCCAGGTCCAGGTGCAGAATCAGGTGCAGCAGACGCTGTCGCGCCTACCCCAGCAGGTCCAGCAGCAAGGCCTGATCGTCCGCAAGTCCAACCCGGACAATCTGCTGATCGTCGGCGTCTATGACGCCACCGACAAGATGACCAACCAGGACGTCTCGGACTATCTGGTCTCGAACCTCCAGGATCCGCTCGGCCGCATCAAGGGCGTCGGCGACACCAACGTGTTCGGCGCGCAATATGCGATGCGGATCTGGCTCAACCCGAATGAGCTCGCCAGTTACCAGCTGATGCCGAGCGACATCACCACTGCGATCACCAACCAGAATACCGAAGTGGCGGCGGGTGAGATCGGCGGCCAGCCGCAGCCCGATACGCAGATGCTCAACGCCACCGTGACCGCGCAATCGCGGCTGCAGACGCCCGAGCAGTTCGCCAACATCATCGTCAAGACGCAGACCGACGGCGCCACCGTGCGGCTCAAGGACGTCGCCCGCATCGAGCTCGGCGCCGAGAACTATAACGCGCGCAGCCGCGTCAACCAGCATCCGGGTGCCGGCATCGCCATCCTGCTCGCGCCGGGCGCCGACGCGCTCGCCACCGCCGAGCTGGTCAAGGCCGAGATCGCGACCGCAGGCAAGGCGTTCCCGCCGGGGCTGAAATACGCCTATGCCAACGACACCACCGATTTCATCAAGCTGTCGATCGAGGAAGTGGTCAAGACGCTGATCGAGGCGATCATCCTCGTCGTCATCGTCATGTTCGTGTTCCTGCAGAGCTGGCGCGCGACGCTGATCCCGGCAATCGCGGTGCCGGTGGTGCTGCTCGGCACGGTAGGCATCTTCTACATCGCCGGCTTCTCGATCAACACTCTCACCCTGTTCGGGCTGGTGCTCGCGATCGGCCTCCTCGTCGACGACGCGATCGTGGTCGTCGAGAACGTCGAGCGGCTGATGGAGGAGGATCCCGATCTCTCCCCGCGCGACGCGACGGTGAAGTCGATGGACGAGATCACCGTCGCGCTGGTCGCGATCGCGCTGGTGCTGTCCGCGGTGTTCCTGCCGATGGCGTTCTTCGGCGGCTCGACCGGCGTGATCTACCGCCAGTTCTCGCTGACCATGGTCTCGGCGATGGTGCTGTCGGTCATCGTCGCGCTGGTGCTGTCGCCGGCGCTGACCGCGACGCTGCTCAAGCAGAAGAAGCGCGATGCCGACGGCAATGTCGAGAAAAGCTGGTTCGGCCAGCGCTTCCCCGGGGTCACCCACTTCTTCACCCGCAGCGGCGAGAAGTTCAACGAGACGTTCGACAAGGGCATCGAGAAATACATCGGCGCGGTGAAGGCCGTGGTCGCGCGCAAATGGCTGTTCCTGCTGATCTATGCCGCCATCGTTGCGCTATTGGCGGTGCTGTTCCTGCGCCTGCCGACCGGTTTCCTGCCCACCGAGGATCAGGGCGGCGCCAGCGTCCAGTTCCAGCTCCCCGCTGGCGCCACCCAGGGCCGCACCTTCGCGCTCCAGAAGCAGGTGGAGGATTATTTCCGCCGCAACGAGGGAAACAACACCGTCACCATGTTCACCGTCAGCGGCGGTGGCGGCGGCGGCGCAAGCGGTCAGAACACCGGCCAGGGGTTTATCGCCTTCCGCGACTGGGCCGATCGCAAGGGCAAGGACAATACCGCCGACGCGATCGTCGCGCGCGCCTCGTCCGCGTTCAAGGGCTTCCGCGACGGTCAGGTCTATGCGCTGGTACCGCCGGCGATCCGCGGCCTTGGCTCGTCCAACGGCTTCACGGTGGAGTTGCAGAACACCAGCGGCATGCCGCTCGCCGACTTCGAGGCGGCACGCGACAAGCTGCTGGCGGCGGCCAAGAACGATCCGGCGCTCGCCTCGGTGCGCATCACCGAATTGCCCGATGTCGCGACGCTGCAGGTCCAGGCCGATCCGCAAAGGCTGTCGGCACTCGGGCTTACCCAGGCCAACGTCAATTCGACGCTGTCGACCGCCTGGGGCGGATCCTATGTCAACGATTTCGTCGACCGCGGCCGCGTCAAGCGCGTCTATGTGCAGGGCGATGCGCAGTTCCGCGCCGAGCCGTCCGATCTCAGCCAGTGGTTCGTACGCGGCACCACCGGCGCGATGACGCCTTTCTCCTCCTTCGCCAAGACCGGATGGGGCCAGGCCCCGACGACGCTGTCGCGCTTCAACGGCATTCAGTCCTATGAATTCCAGGGATCGGCGGCGGCGGGCAAGAGCTCGGGCGATGCGATGACGCGGATCGCCGAGCTCGCCGGCCAGGTAAAGGGCACCAGCATCGCCTGGTCCGGCCTCTCCTATCAGGAGCGGCTCGCCGGCGGCCAGGCGCCCCTGCTTTATGGCCTGTCGCTGCTCGTCGTCTTCCTGTGCCTCGCGGCGCTGTACGAGAGCTGGTCGATCCCGATCGCCGTGCTGTTGATCATTCCGCTCGGCCTCGTTGGTGCGATTCTGTTCGTGACGCTGCGCGGGCTGATCAACGACGTCTATCTGCAGATCGGGCTGCTGACGACGATGGGGCTGGCGGCGAAGAACGCGATCCTGATGATCGAGTTCGCCGAACAGGCCGAACGCGGCGGGGCGAGCGTGATGGACGCGGCGCTGGAGGCGGCGAAGATCCGTCTCCGCCCGATCCTGATGACCAGCCTCGCCTTCATCTTCGGCGTGATGCCGCTGGCGATCTCCACCGGCGCCGGTGCCAACAGCCGGATCGCGATCGGCACCGCGGTGGTCGGCGGCATGCTCAGCGCGACGGTGCTGGCGATCTTCTACATCCCGTTGTTCTTCGTGCTCGTCCGCAGCGGCGTCGGCGAGGGCATCGCCAAGCTGCGCGGCCGGCCGGTCAAGCAGCAGGACGGCAAGCCCAAGGATCCGCCCGCGCCGCCGATGCCGCCCTCGACCGAGCCGGAGCCCGCCTGATGCGCCGCCTGATCCTTTCGCTGGTGCTCGCCGGCACCACGTTGTCGGCCTGCTCGATGGCGCCCAAGTACATCCGCCCGGTCGCGCCGGTGCCGACGTCGTGGCCGGTCGGCGACGCCTATCTGCGCCAGTCGGAGGCGACACTGCCGGCGGTCACCTATCGCGACATCTTCAAGGACGCGCGGCTCCAGCAGATCATCGATCAGGCGCTCGCCAACAACCGCGACCTGCGCATCGCCGCCGCCAACATTACCGCGGCGCGTGCGCAATATCGCATCCAGCGCGCCGACCTGCTGCCCGAGATCGATGCCACCGGCCGCTACACGCGTTCGGGCGGCGGCAACGGCACCCGCAGCACCGCGAGCAGCAGCACCGGCTCCGGCGGCACGGGGACAGGCACGGGCACTGGCACTGGCACTGGCACGGGGACCGACACGGGCACGAGCACCGGCGGCACCGGCTCCAGCGTCGTCACCTCGTCGAGCTCGAGCAGCGCCTGGTCGGTCGATCTCGGCGCCACCGCGTTCGAGCTCGATCTGTTCGGCCGCGTCCGCTCGCTGACCGGCGCGGCGCTCAACCGCTATTTCGAGACGGAGGCCGCCGCGCGCGCCACCCGCCTCACGCTGGTGGGCGATGTCGCCGAGGCGTGGCTCAACTATGCCGCCGACCAGAGCCTGCTGACGATCGCGCGCAACACCGCCGCCAGCGCCGAGCAGAGCGTCCGCCTCACCCAGGCGCGGCTCAGCGGCGGCGTCAGCCCGCGCACCGATCTCACCCAGGCGCAGCAGGTGCTCGAGACCGCCAACGCCGATCTCGCCGAGCAGACCACCTTGGTCGCGCAGGACGTCAACGCGCTCCAGCTGCTGGTCGGCGCGCCGGTCGATGCCGCGCTGCTGCCCGCGAGCATCGAACAGGCGATGACCACCATCGCCACCCTTTCAGCCGGGCTCGACAGCGGCATCCTATTGCGCCGCCCCGACGTGGTCGAGGCGGAATATGAGCTGCGCGCCACCAATGCCGAGATCGGCGCCGCGCGCGCGACGCTGTTCCCGCGCATCTCGCTCACCGGCCTGCTCGGTTTCGCCAGCACCGGCCTGTCGTCGCTGTTCACCGGCGGCGCGTTCAACTATTCGGTCGCGCCGTCGATCAGCTATCCGATCTTCCAGGCCGGCGCCGCCAAGGCCAATGTCCGCTACACCCAGGCCGAGCGCGACGTTGCCCTCGCGACCTATGAGCGATCGATCCAGACCGCGTTCCGCGAAACCGCCGATGCGCTCGCCCGCCAAGGTACGCTCGCGGCGCAGCTGCGCGCCAACACCAACTTCCAGGTCGCCGCGGCCGATACGCTGCGCCTCACCAACGCGCGCTATCGCGGCGGCATCGATACCTTCCTCACCAGCCTCGATGCCCAGCGGTCCTTCTATACCGCGCAGCGCACGCTGGTCGCGACCCAGCTGGTCGGCGCCACCAACCGCGTCGAGCTCTACCGCGTGCTCGGCGGCGATTCGCTGCTCGAGGCCAAGTCCACCGGCCCTGTGCCGGTGACCGCGGATACGCCCCCGCCGCCTGCACGGTAGGGATCGGCACCCGGGCTTGCCTTCGCGCGAGCGCTCTGAGAGGCTGGCGGTTCCGGGGGGATCGACAGATGAACGACTATAGCCTGCGCGGTTGCCGCATTCTCGTCGCCGAGGACGAATATCTGCTTGCCGACGATCTCACCAGCGCGCTTGCCGAGGTCGGCGCGGTGGTGGTCGGCCCCGCGCCCAGCCTCGCCGCGGCGCTGCGGCTGATCGCCACCGAGCCGCCGCTCGACGGCGCGGTGCTCGACATCAACCTCGCCGGCGAAGTGGTCTATCCCGTCGCCGACCTGTTGATCGAGCGCGGCGTGCGGCTGGTGTTCGCGACCGGCTACGATGCCTCGGCGATCCTCACCCGCTATGCCGGCATCCCGCGCTGCGAAAAGCCGGTGTCGATGCGCAAGCTCGCCCAGGCGATCGGCCACGCGATCAGCCAGTGATCCGGCTCGCGCGGTGACCTGCTCAGCGCCCCTGCCAGTTGCCGGGGCGCTTCTCGACGAATGCGGCCATGCCTTCCTTCTGGTCGGCGGTGGCGAACAGGCCGTTGAACAATCGCCGCTCCACCTGCACCCCTTGCGCGAGATGGGTCTCGAACGCGGCGTCGACCAGTTCCTTGTTGGCGAGCACCGCGAGCGGCGCCATCGCCGCGATCGCCGCCGCGGTCTTCACCGCTTCCTCGACCAGCTCGGCGACCGGCACGATCCGGCTCACCAGCCCGGCGCGCTCGGCCTCGGCGGCGTCCATCAGCCGGCCGGTGAGGCACATCTCCATCGCCTTGGCCTTGCCGACCGCGCGGGTCAGCCGCTGTGAACCGCCCATCCCCGGCGTCACCCCGAGCTTGATCTCGGGCTGGCCGAAGCGCGCATTGTCGCCGGCGAGGATGAAGTCGCACATCATCGCCAGCTCGCAGCCGCCGCCCAGCGCATAGCCCGCCACCGCGGCGATGATCGGCTTGCGGGTCCGGGTCAGCCGCTCATAACCGGCGAAATGGTTGGTCGCGTACATGTCGGCGAACGACATGTCGGCCATTTCCTTGATGTCCGCGCCCGCGGCGAACGCCTTGTCGCTCCCGGTCAGCACCGCGCAGCCCTGCGCCGGATCAGCGTCGAACGCGGCCAGCGCGGCGAGCAGGTCGGCGAGCAGCTGGCCGTTGAGCGCGTTGAGCGCGGCCGGACGATTGAGCGTGATCAGCGTCACCGCGCCCCGCTGGTCGACGAGGATGGTCTCGTAAGTCATCGGCGATAGGCTCCTTCAGGCAGGCGACCAGGCGGCGTCGGCCGACAAGGGCGCGAAGATCTGGTCGATGACATGATCGGTGACGTCGGCGGCGGTCGCCGGCTGCCAGCGCGGCGCATGATCCTTGTCGACGATCACCGCGCGCACGCCCTCGACGAAGTCGTGGCGCTGCACCACGCGGGTGGCGACGGCATATTCCTGCGCCATCTCGTCGGCGAAGCTCGCCATCTGCGCGCCGTCATGGAGCAGCCGCAGCGACACCTTCATCGCCTGCGGCGATTTGCTGCGCAGCGTCGCCAGCGTCTCGGCGGCGAAGGCGCTGTCCGCCGCCTCGAGCGCGGCGAGGATGTCCTCCAGCGCGTCGGCGGCGAACAGCTGGTCGATCGCGTCGCGATGCGCGGCGAGCGTGCCCTCGCCGGGCACTTCAGCCATCCCGTCGAGAATTGAGGCCATCTCCGCGACCGGCCGCTCGATCAGCGCCCGTTTGAGCGCCGGGAGCGTCGCCGCGGCGACATGATGGGTGGCAAGGCCGAGCGCCAGGCAGTCGGCGCCGTTAAGCCGCGTACCGGTGAGCGCGATATACTGCCCCATCCGCCCGGGCAGCCGCGACAGATACCAGCCGCCGCCGACATCGGGGAACAGGCCGATCCCGGTCTCGGGCATCGCCAGCCGGGTGTTCTCGGTGGCGATGCGATAGCGGCAGGGCAGCGCCAGACCGACGCCGCCGCCCATGGTAATGCCGTCCATCACCGCCACCGTCGGCTTGGCGAAGGTAAACAGGCGGTGGTTGAGGCGATATTCGGCAAAGAAGAAGGCGCGCGCCGCGGCGCCGTCGCCCGCGCCGCTGTCGGCGAGCAGGCGGATGTCGCCGCCCGCGCAAAAGCCGCGGCCCTCGGCATGGTCGATCATCACCGCCGCCACCGCGCCATCGGCCGCCCAGCCCTCCAGCGCGCCGAGCATGCTTTCGCACATGCCCATGTTGAGCGCGTTGAGCGCCTTGGGTCGATGCAGCCGGAGGCGGCCGATCGGCCCCTCCGTCGCGCAGATGACATCCTCGCCGTCGGGTGTCGCGGGCCGGTTGATCGCCTCGTTCATGGAGCGCCCCTTAGAGCGGATCGCCCGGGGGTGAAATGGCCAACCGCCGGCTTGCCAGCGCCGTGCTGGCAGGCGACGATGCCCGCGATGCTCACCGCCCTGCTCCTCCTCGCCGCTGCGCCGCAGCTGTCGCCCGCCGAAACCCGGATGGCCGCCACCGTCGATGCCGAGTTCGACCGGTCGGTCGCGACGCTGGAGGCGCTGGTCAACCAGAACAGCGGCACGATGAACATCGCCGGGGTCACCGCGGTCGGCACCATGATGCGCCGCGAGCTCGAGCCGCTCGGCTTCGCGGTCACCTGGAAGCCGATGACAGCCGCGGGCCGCGCCGGCCACATCATCGCCGTCCACAAGGGCGCGGCGGGCACCAAGCGCCTGCTGCTGATCGGCCATCTCGATACCGTGTTCGAACAGGATTCGCCGTTCCAGCGCTTCGAGCGGCACGGCGACGAGGCGGCGGGCCCCGGCGTCGGCGACGACAAGGGCGGCATGGTCGTGATGCTCGCCGCGCTCCGTGCGATGAAGGCCGCGGGCACGCTCGCGCGCACCAACATCGAGATCGTGCTCTCCGGCGACGAGGAGGATGCCGGCGACCCGCAGTCGCTGGCGCGCGCCGATCTGGTCGCCGCGGGCAAGCGCGCCGACGCCGCGCTCGATTTCGAGGGGCTCGCGGTCGAGGACGGCCACGACATGGGCTCGATCGCGCGCCGCTCGGTCAACGACTGGTCGCTCGCGGTCACCGGCAAGACCGGCCATTCGTCGCGGATCTTCAGCGACGAGTTCGGCGACGGCGCCGCCAACGAGCTGGCACGGATCCTCGCCGCCTTCCGCACCGAGCTGCCCGAGCCCAATCTCACCTTCAACACCGGCGTGCTCGCCGCCGGCGCCACCGCGACACTGAACACCGCCGGCGCGCACGCGACCGGCAAGAGCAACATCATCCCCGCCGCCGCGGTCGCCAGCGGCGACTTCCGAACCCTCAGCGACGCGCAGACCGAGCGGGTCCGCGCGAGGATGATCGCGATCGTCGCCCGCCATGCGCCCGGCACCACGGCGACGATCAGCTTCAAGGGCGGCTATCCGGCGATGGCGCCGACCGCGGGCAACCAGGCGCTGCTCGCGGCGCTCAACGGGGTGAACCAGGACCTCGGCCTGCCCGCGATGCTGCCGCTCGACCCGCTCAAGCGCGGCGCCGGCGACATCTCGTTCGTCGCCGCCGAAGTCGACGGGCTGGTCGGGCTCGGCACCGCCAGCCGCGGCGATCACACTCCCGCCGAAATGGTCGACCTGCAGAGCATCCGCCGCCAGGCCAAGCGCGCCGCGATCCTGATGACCCGCCTGGGCGCGCAGCGGCGGGCGCGGTAGCGTTTCCGGGCCGCGGCGCGAAAGCGCCAAGCCACCCTCATCACCCGCGGCCTTCGTCATCCCAGCGAAAGCTGGGATCTCAAGCCGCAGGCGCGGGACAGGAGCCGCGCAAGATCCCAGCTTCCGCTGGGATGACGATTTTGGCAGCGGCCCCCAGCCTTCAAGCCCCCTGCCCCAACTGCAAAGACAGCGCACCATCCGCCTAATCCGTCGTGCCCGTGATATACCCCGATCCCGCCACCAACTCCGTCATCCCAGCGAAAGCTGGGATCTCCAGCCGCAGGGCGGGAGGGGAGCCGCGAAAGATCCCGGCGTCCCGGGATATGACGACATCGGCAGCGCCCCTCAGCCCCTTACGCCCCCTGCCCGAGCTGCAACGACAGCGCGCCATCCGCCGTCACCGTCGTGCCCGTAATATACCCCGATTCCGCCGCGGCGAGGAACACCGCAATCCGCCCGATCTCCTCCGGCTGCCCGGCGCGCCTCGCGGGGATGTGGCTTTCCGCCTCCTGGCGCTTGCCCTCGTCGTCCATCGCCTCCTGGTTCATCGGCGTCAGGATCATGCCCGGCGCGATGCTGTTGACGGTGATCCGCCGCGCCGCGACCTCGAGCGCGAGCGTCTGGGTGAGGTTGCGCACGCCGCCCTTGGCCGCGGCATAATCGGCGCCCCCGGCGCGCATCACCGATTCATGGATCGAGCTGATGTTGATGATCGCCGCGGGTGTATCCTGCCCGTCGAGCTGGCGGATGAAGCGCCGCGCGGCGAGGAACACGCCGGTGAGATCGGTGCGCAGCACGCGCTCCCATTGCGCAAGGTCCATCTCCGCCACTGGCGTGTCGCTCATGTTGAGCCCGGCGGAATTGACCAGGATGGTCGGCGCGCCGAGCGCCGCGACGGTGGTGTCGAACGCGCGCTCGACATCCTCCTCGCGGCCGACATCGCCCTGGATCACCTCGACGTTGCGGCCACCGGCGCGGATCGCCCGCGCGGTCTGCTGCGCGCCCTCCTCGTCGGAATGATAGATGATGGCGACATCCGCGCCGGCTTCGGCGAGCGCCCGTGCGCAGGCGGCGCCGATGCCCGAGTCACCGCCGGTGACGAGCGCGACACGGTTGCTGAGGTCGATCTGCATGAAGAGGCTCCGATTATCCGCAGGTTCAGCGTCTCCCAACCCGGCAGCGCCGCGCATGTTGCATCGCAAATGCCGCCGACGCCGTGCCGCGACGCTGCGCTTGCACGGCCGGTCGCTTGCCCGCACTAGGGTAGCGTCGCCGAACATCGAGGTTTCCATGCTGCTTGCCCTGCTGCTCCAAGCCGCCTCGCCCAGCCAGGCCGCGGGTCCGCCCGGTCTGCCACCCGCCGGCCCCGGTCAGCCGCCGGCGACCATGGTGGTGGAGCCGATCGCGATGGCGATCGCCACCTTCGATGCCGATGGCGATGGCCGCACCAGCCGCGCCGAGCTCGAGGCCGGGGTGCGGCGCAGCTTCGCCGCGATCGACACCGCGCATGCCGGCGCGATCGGCTATATCGCCTTCGCCGATTGGGCCGAGCGCTGGCTTGGGGATCGCAACGCGCTGCCGAGCCCGTTCGAGATCGACGCCGATGGCGACAACCGCATCACCCTCGCCGAGCTGCAGGCGAACCTCGCCCACACCTTCGACCGGCTCGATCGCGACCACGACGGCTATGTCACCCGCAAGGAACTGCTCACCATCCGCGCCATGACCAACGCCGCCGACCGGCCGAGCCGCAAGAAGAAGCGCTAGGCCAAAAGTCGTCGCCGACCACGCCCGCAACGATCGGTCAGCCAAATTCCCGTCTTCCCAGCGAAAGCTGGGATCTTGACCCGCAAGCGCAGCACAGACGCCGCACGCGACCATCCTGCGCCGGAGTAACGGCGTTGTTGGACTTACGCCGAACAACCGCTGTCCTACAGCCGCGCATTATTGCTACGCTTTCGCCGCAACACGCTGCCGCTCTTTGCCATCGTCAAACGATACGAACCGATTGTCCGCAACCGGTTCGTCCGTGACTGACAACTTTCTCAACTTGTCGCCAAAACCACCGCATAATTACGGTACTCGACCCACGCCGGCGAGGCGCCGACTCACCACGCCGCGGCTCGACACCATCGCTCCGCTCCGCCAGAAGCCGCCGCCATGACCTCGCGTTTCGCCTTCACCATCGCCGCCACCGACGGGCGTGCGCGCACCGGCACGATTGAGATGCACCGCGGCACCATCCGCACGCCTGCGTTCATGCCGGTCGGCACCGCCGCCACCGTCAAGGCGATGAAGCCGGCGGATGTCGCCGCCAGCGGCGCCGATATCATCCTCGGCAACACCTATCACCTCATGCTCCGCCCCGGCGCCGAGCGGGTGGCGCGCCTCGGCGGGCTGCACGGCTTCATGGGCTGGTCGAAGCCGATCCTTACCGATTCCGGCGGCTATCAGGTAATGAGTCTCGCCGATCTGACCAAACGGTCGGAAGAGGGCGTGTCGTTCAAGTCGCACCTTGACGGCACCCGGCACCTGCTCAGCCCCGAACGCTCGATCGAGATCCAGCGGCTGTTGGGCTCCAACATCGTCATGGCGTTCGACGAGCTGGTGCCCACCACCTCGACGCCCGAGGTGCAGGCCGCCGCCATGGAGCGCTCGATGCGCTGGGCCAGGCGCAGCCGCGCCGCGTTCGATGCCGGGGGCGCACATGGCGCCGAGAATGCGATCTTCGGCATCCAGCAGGGCGCGCTCAACGAAGGCCTGCGCAAGGCGTCGGCCGATGCGCTGATCGACATCGGCTTTGATGGCTATGCGGTTGGCGGATTGGCGGTCGGCGAGGGCCAGGAGGCGATGTTCGGCTGCCTCGATTTCGCGCCTGGGCAGCTCCCCGCGGACAAGCCGCGCTATCTGATGGGGGTCGGCAAGCCCACCGACATCGTCGGCGCGGTCGAGCGTGGCATCGACATGTTCGACTGCGTCATGCCGACGCGCTCGGGCCGCACCGGCCAGGCGTTCACCCGCACCGGTCCGATCAACCTGCGCAACGCCAAGTTCGGCGAGGATACCGGTCCGCTCGACCCCGCCTGCGGCTGCCCGGTCTGCGCCACCTGGAGCCGCGCCTACATCCATCATCTCGTCCGCGCCGGCGAGATTCTCGGTGCAATGCTGATGACCGAGCATAATATTTGCTTCTACGAGGCCTTGATGGCGGACCTCAGGGAGGCCATTGCAGCGGCGCAATTAACCACCTTCGCCAGTGACTTCCGCGCGCGTTATGGCGGAGGACAGGGAGAGTAACATGGCCGATCAACCCAACGAGATCCTGGAAGCAGCCGCCGCGGCCAAGCACGCGCGCGACCATGCCGCGGCCGGTACCGCCGATCCGGCGAGCAAGAGCCGCTGGCCGATGCGGATCATCGGTGTCGGGATCGGCTCAGCCGCGGTCGCCGCCGCGGTGCTGTTCGCCAATTCGGGCAAGAAGAACGATTGAGCGAATCGGCCGCGCGATGATCGCGGCCGATTGACACCCCGCTCCCGCTCCGGTTGAACGCCAGGCTCCATCCTGCCCGACCGGAGACCCCCATGCGCCTAGTTCGTGCCGCCCTGCTGCTGGGTGCAGCGCTGCTCCCGATCGCCGCTGCCGCGCAAACCGCGCCCGCGAGGACGACGACGGCGGCGGCGGTCAAGCCGCTGGCATTCACCGAGCGCACGCTCGCCAACGGCCTGCGCGTCTATGCGCTGCGCGACACCTCGACACCCAACGTGGCGGTACAGGTCTGGTACGACGTCGGCTCGAAGGACGATCCCAAGGGCCGCTCGGGCTTCGCCCACATGTTCGAGCACCTGATGTTCAAGGCGACGCGCAATCTCGTCTCCGAGCAGATGGATCGGCTCACCGAGGATGTCGGCGGCTATAACAACGCCTCCACCAACGACGATTACACCAACTATTTTGAGGTGATCCCCGCCAACCACCTGCAGCGGCTGCTGTTCGCCGAGGCAGACCGGATGGCGAGCCTGGTGGTCGAGCCCACCAGCTTCGGCTCGGAGCGCGACGTGGTGAAGGAGGAACTGCGCCAGAGCACGCTCGCCCGCCCCTATGGCAAGCTGTTCTCCACCTATTCGTCGGCCGCCGCCTACACGACCCATCCCTATGCCCGCTCGACGATCGGCAGCATCGAAAATCTCGAAGCCGCATCGATCGACGACGTCCGCGCCTTCCATGCGACCTATTACCGGCCGGACAACGCCATCCTGGTCGTCTCCGGCAATTTCGACGAGCAGCAGCTGAATGCCTGGATCGACCAGTATTTCGCCGGCATCAAGAAGCCGGCCGCCGTCATCCCCCGCGTCACCGTCACCGAGCCGGACCGCACCAAGGCGGTCAGCTACACCGTCTACGAACCCAACACGCCGCTGCCCGCGGTGCTGATCAGCTGGCACATCCCCGCCGACCGCGCCGCCGACATCCCGGCGTTGACGGTGCTCCAGGGGATCCTCTCCACCGGCGAAAGCTCGCGGCTCTACGAAAGCCTCGTCTATCGCGATCAGCTTGCCCAGGATGCGTCGTCGTTCCTCGACAGCAAGCAGGGCACCGGCAATCTGATCGCCTATGCCATCCTCGCCGGCGGCAAGACCGTCGACCAGGGCGAGGCGGCGTTGAAGCGCGAAATCGGTCGCTTCCGCGACGCTCCGGTGAGCGCGGCGGAACTCGCCGAAGCCAAAAACGAGATCCTTACCGCCGCGATCAAGCAGCGTGAGACCGCCGAGGGCAAGGCTCGGGTGCTCGCCTCCTCGGTGATCATCGACGGCGACCCCCGCGACAATGACCGCCAGCTCGCCGCGATCGCCCGGGTCACCGCCGCCGATGTCCAGCGCGTTGCCCGCCAGTATCTCGGCGACAACCAGTCGGCGACGATTCGCTACCTGCCCGACACCGCCAAGCCCGCCGGCGTCGCCGGTGACGTCATCCAGGTCGCAGCCAGCGTCCAAACCGCGGCGCTGACGCCGCCCGCCGACATCCCAATCGTCACCCCGGCACCCGACAGCCAGCGGATCGCCCCGCCGGCGCCGGCTGCACCCGTCGCCGCGAGCCTGCCGCAACCGGTGGAAACCCGTCTCGCCAACGGCCTGCGGGTCATCACCGTCGAGCGGCATGACCTGCCCATCGTCACCGCCTATCTGGTCTCCACCGGCGGATCGGCGCTCGACCCGGCAAACCGGGCCGGGGTCGGCAACCTCACTGCCGAGCTGCTCACCAAGGGCACGACGACCCGCTCGGCGACCGACATCGCCCGCCAGATCGAGAGCCTCGGCGCCTCGATCGACAGCGACATCGCCACCGACGGCGGCTCGGTGAACGTCACCGTCAAGTCCGATCAGCTTGCCCCGGCAATGGCGATCCTCGCCGATGTCGCCACCCATCCAGTGTTCGCTCCAGCAGAACTGGAGCGTGCCCGGGCCCAGCGGATCGACGCCGTCACCGTCTCGCTCAAGAACCCGTCGCAATTGGCGGCTCTGGTGGCCGACCGCTCAACCTTCGGTGCCTCCTCCTTCGGCGCGCCCGAGGGCGGCACCCCGGCTTCGCTCAAGGCGATCACCCGCGCCGACGTAACCGCCGCCTACGCCCGCACCTTCCGTCCCGAGCGAAGCGCCCTGATCATGGTCGGCGATGTCACCCCGGCCCAGGCCGAGGCGCTTGCCGAGCGCCAGCTCGGCGGTTGGCGAGCCGCTGGCAGCGCCCCCGCCGCCGCCACCGCACCGGCCGCCTATCCAGCACCGCGCGTTATCGTCATCGACATGCCCGGCGCTGGGCAGGCCGGCGTCGTCGTCGAGCGTCCGGCGATCGCCCGCTCGGATCCCCGTTATTACCCGCTCGGGGTCGCCAACACCGTGCTCGGCGGCGGCTTCTCGTCGCGGCTCAACCAGGAAGTGCGGATCAAGCGCGGGCTGGCTTATGGCGCCGGCAGCGGGTTTGACGCCGGTCGGGTCCAGGGCACCATCGCCGCGCGGACCCAAACCAAGAACCAGACGGCGGCCGACGTCGCGACGCTGATGACGGCGGAAATGGCCAAGATGGGGCAGGCGCCGGTGTCGGCCAACGAGCTCAGCACCCGCAAGGCGGTGCTGGTCGGCAACTTTGGGCGGACGATCGAGACCACCGGCGGCATCGCCGGCATCATCGGCGCCTACGTCCAGAACGACGTCCCACTCGGCGAATTGCAGCAGTTCACCGCCAAGGTGGAAGCGGTCACCCCGGCAGCGGTGCAGGCCGCCTCCGCCGCCTTCCTCGATCCCAAGGCGGCGAGCATCGTCGTGGTCGGCGACGCCAAGCAGTTCATTGATCCGCTGCGTCGGTCCTATCCGCAAGTCGAAACGCTGACGGAGGCCGAGCTCAAGCTCGACAGCGCGACGTTGAAGTAAAAGTCTTACCGCCGATCCGCTGCGTCCCAGCCCGGGACGCAGCGGAATCCGGGGCGGACGATGCCGCCATTATGCGCTACGCCGCGGCCGCGCTGCACGGGGCAGCCGCGGAGGCAGGCTTGAGGGTACGGCAGCAGACGTTCCGGACAATGATGCGGGTCTGGCTGATGCTCGCCGGCACCGGACTGCTGCTGCTTGCGTTGTTGTCGGCCCAAGCCGCCTGTCGAGCAGTGATCGAGCACCAGGGCTCGCGCTCCTCGACCGCCGCTAGCGACGAGACCACTGCTAATCCCACCGGCGGCACCCCGATCGGCAACGCCCAGCCGGTGGCCGAGACGGCCGCGCCCGCGGCAGGAGTCACAGGGACGATTGCTCTGCCGACTCTGCCAGCTGGTGCAGAGGCGGCTGCCGCCACGGGGATGGGAGACAGTGGCGTGGTGCCGGCGGCTCCATTCTCGATGCGGTCGGCAAGCTATGTCGATCAAGCCCGCGCGCTCGAATGCCTGACTGCGGCGATCTACTATGAGGCCGCGTCCGAACCGGATGCGGGCCAGTCCGCAGTGGCACAAGTGATCCTCAACCGGGTTCGCCTCCCCGCGTTTCCGGCGACGGTGTGCGGGGTGGTTTATCAGGGGTCCGAGCACGCCGGCTGCCAGTTTAGCTTCGCTTGCGACGGCGCGTTGGCCAGGATCCCAGCGAGGGCAGCTTGGTTGCGGGCCGGGCGGGCTGCCGGGATGGCGCTCGCCGGTTATGTCTACGCCCCGGTGGGATTGGCGACGCATTACCACACCTATGCTGTGACGCCGGCGTGGAACCGCAGTATGGTGATGACCGACGTGGTGGGCGCCCATTTCTTCCATCGCTGGAAGGGCTATTGGGGTACCGCGGCAGCGTTCCGTCAGGTGTACCGGGGTGGCGAGCCGATGCCAGGGCCGCATCTGCCGACAGCACCGACCGCCACGATCATTGCGGCAACCGCGCCGCTGGCGGCGATGCCGTTGGCCGATGCCAAATCAATGGCCGCGGCGCCAGTGCCTGTCGCAGCCGACGACCATCTTCCACCGGCCGCGCAGGTGCTCGACCGGTGGAAGGATTCGGGCAAGCCGCTGTTCTAACCCGCCCTATTTTGCATTCTTCACATAGGTGTCGAACCAGGCGAGCGAGCGTTTGCGGACGTCGGCGGCCTGGTCAGGAGCGGTCACGCAGTGGCCGGCATCGGGGTAGATCACCAGACTGACAGGGACGCCGCGGTCCTTGAGGGCATGCCACCATTCGATCGACTGGGTCGGCGGCACCTCGATGTCGCGTTCGCCGACGTAGATGAAGGTTGGCGTCTTCGCCTTGCCGGCCTGGTAGATGGCCGAGGCATCTTCATAGGCTTTCATGTCGTCGTACATCGATTTGCCGAAATAAGGCAGCATCCACTGGTCGATGCCGTTGGTGCCGTAATAGCTCACCCAGTTCGACAGTCCCGCCCCGGCGACGATCGCCTTGAAGCGGTTGGTCTGGGTGTTTGCCCACATCGCCATGAAGCCGCCGTAGCTGCAGCCGGCAAGGCCGAGTCGGGCATCGTCGATCGGAGCGACGCGCTCGGCGGCATCGACGCCAGCGAGGATGTCGCGGAGGTCGCCGCCGCCGAAGTCGCGGCGGTTGGCGGCGGTGAACGCCTCGCCCTGGCCATAGCTGCCCCGCGGATTGGGCAGGAACAGATAATAGCCGCCCTCGAGCATCGCCGCAGTCGAGCTGCCGGCGGTGACATAGGAGGGGGTCGAGGCGGCGGCGGGGCCGCCGTGGACGCTGACGATCATCGGCGCCTTCGCCCCGGCCGACGCCGTCGCGGGTTGGCGAGGCGCCAGCAGCCAGCCCTGGACGCTGTGGCCCTCGCTGCTCCAGCTGATGCTGCGGGCGGCGACGAGCGAGCCGGCGGCGTCATTGTCATGGGTCAACTGGCGAATCGCGGCGAGCGGGCCGGTGTAAATCGCCGGGGCATGCTCGAAATCCTGAACGACGGCGGCCGCCACCCTGCCGTCGGCCGAGAAGACGGCACGGCCGTCGCCGGCGGCGGTGCTGACCGGGCGGCTGAACCCGACGACCGGGGCGGCGCCGGGGGTCAGCGAGGCGAGCTCGACCGCGTCGCCGGCGAGGCTGACGGTACGCAGGCCGCCTTGCGTCCAGGCGATGGTGGTCACCGTCGACTTGGCGCCGGCGGTGAGGTTGCGGGGCTTGCCGCCGGCGAAGGGGACGGTGAAGACGTCGCCGCCGACCGAGCCGAAATCGCTCATCAACCCGCCGATATAGGCCACCGTCTTGCCGTCGGGCGACACCCGGGGCTGGTTGAGCTGGGTGGCGGGCTTGGCGATGGGGCGGACGGCGCCGGTGGCGGCGTCGATGGCGTCGAGGGTGGCGACCCACCAATTGTTGTCGCCGTTGCCGAGTGCCGTGGTCGCCACGAAGCCCCGGCTGTCGGGCGTCCAGTCATATTCATAGACATAGCGGCCGGCCGGGGAGACCGGGGTGACCGCCGCCGCCGGAACGGTGGCGGCGATGTCGAACACCGCCAGCCGCTGCTCGTCGCTCTTCTCGCCGATCTCGCCGACTTGCCGGGCGCCGGCCTGGGTGGCGCCGCTCTCCTTGGCGGCGCCGAGGGTGACGAGCAGGGCGACGCGGCGGCCGTCCGGCGAGACCCGGGGGGTCTGGGCAATGCCGGGGATGGTGGCGAGGGTGCGGATTGCCTTGTCGGTGGCCAATTGGAGCGAGACGGTGCCGGCGGTGCGATCGCGGCTGAGGAAGACGAGGTCGCCATTGGGGGCGAAGGCGAGGCCGGCATAGGAACAGGCGGTGCAGGGGTCGAGGGTGCGCAGGACATGGCCGTCGGTGGCCGAGCGCAGGGTGATCGCGGCATGGCCGCCGCGGCCGCCGCTCGACTCGATCGCCGCCAGCCGGTCGCCCCGCGGCGAGATCATCAGCCCGCCATATTGATGGAGCGGCGGGATCGGCGCCGCCGGGCCGGCGATGGCGGCGGTGGTGGCGAGCAGGGTGGCAACAGCAGCGGCGGCGGTGAGGCGCATCGGGGTCTCCGAAAGGGGAGCCGCGATGCTTAGCGGCTGCGCCCACCGCCACAAGCCACATGCTGGCGCCCTCCCCAAATTCGCCCCCGGAATGAGCCGGATTTACACCGGAAGCTGTTGTAATAGTTGACGGTTTCTTATCGCTCCCGTTGCTATGAAGGAGTCGCGGCGCCCGGCGGTGCCGCGGATGACGTCGCGGTTCGTGCCCCCCTCCCCTTCAGGCGCGAACTCGCAGCGGATCGCACCGGTCGCGTCCTCCCCGCGGCAGGTGCAGAACGGGGGGAGGCTGTGCCCGCCTTCCCCCGTTCCAGCCACCCAATCCAGGCTTGTCACCTTACCTTCGTCCTGCGCCTGTCGAACGGCGCTGAGACCCACTGTGCTTCGACAGGCTCAGCACGAACGGGTGGAGGGAGTTTCCCGTTCGCCCTGAGCCTGTCGAAAGGCCTGAGACTCACCGTGCTTCGACAGGCTCAGCACGAACGGGGTGGGAGTCCCGATTCGCACCATGCATCCACCAGCGTCACGCCGCGCCGGCGGCCTCGCTGAAGCCGCTGCCGCGATCGGCGACCAGCGTCGGCGCAGGGCCGGTGGCGGGGCGGAGCGCTTCCTTTTCGGCGTCGGTCGGCACCGCGGTCGGGTCCGGGCGGAACGCCTCGGGCGCGCGGTCACCGGCGCCGGGGTGACGGCCACCGATCAGATCGCTCGGGACGTGCTCGGCCGCGGGATTGGCCGTGCCCTCGTGGAAATGCTTCTCGGTCTCGGCCATGCCGACCGGTGCGGCGGCCATGTCCGCCGGCTTGGGCGCGATCGGCGCGGTGATGCTGTCCCCGACGACCGCGCCGGCGCCCGCGTCGGGGCCGGTGTCGGCGGCCGCCTGGCCGCTGTAATCGATCGGCGTGGTCGGGCGCGGCTGGCGCGGCGCGCGCAGCCCGCGGGTGCTGCCGGGCTTGGGGCCGAATTTGGCGGTGCCCACCGTCCAGGCCACCGCGCCCACCGCAAAGGCGCCAAGGCCGATGCCGATCTTCTTGATATCCATGGCGTCACTCCGTTGTCGCTGATCGTGGACGGTTAACGGGCGGGTGACGGGGGTGTTCCGGTCTCGCCCGCCGACGGCGCGGCCCAGGTCACGGCCTCGGCCGCCGCACCAGCGACGGGATCAGGCGCGGGATCAGGCGCGGGATCGTCGTCGACCGTCACCGCATTGGCGGCAAACCAGGCGTCGCGCTCGGCGGCGGCCTCGAGCCAGGGGCGATCGGGATCATACTCCGGCAGATCGAGCAGCGCGCGTTCCTCGTCGGAGAGCGCGCGCTCATAATCGTCGTCTCCCCAGCTGCCCTGCTCGTCGCCGAGAAAATCGTCGGGCGGCGGGAAATGGGTGCGGTAATCGTCCGCCTCGGACGACCACCAGACGTTGCGCTCGAACGCCTCCTGGGCCGCGGCGTCGGTGACAAGTTGAGGAAGTTGAGACGCTCCCGCGGCAGCGGCAGGCTCGGGCTCGGGCTCGGGCGCCGGTTCGGGCGGCGGCGGTGCGAGCGCGATCAGCCCGGCGGCCTCGGCGCGGGCCCATTGCTCGGCGGTCCAGCGGTGGCGCTCGGCGGGATCGAGATCGTCGCCGGTGCCGTCGGGCAGCGCGCGGCGGGCGCGATCGGCGCGGGCGAGCGCGGCGATGTCGGCGAGATCGGCGGCGGCATCGGTGCGCGCGGCGAGGAACAGGCCGGCGCGCGCCGGGCCCGCGGCGCCGGCGACGAGATCGAGATAGGTCTCGAAATCGCCGGCGACGAGGCGCGCGGCGGCGGCCTCGCCGACCGCGCCGGGCGTCGCCGCGGCCTCGGCCTGGCGATCGAGCTGGGCGAGCAGCTGCAGCCCGAGGCGATCGTTGAGCCGGTGGCGCTCGACGGTCGAGCCATCGGGCCGGGTGATCGTCTCGGTGGAGCCGTGGAGCGCGCGCGCGAGCATGGTATCGGCGAGGTGATCGCGCGCGACGAGATTGGCGGCGCGCCAGCCGAGCGCAAAGCCGGCGCCGGCCGGGCGGCGGCGCAGCGCATAGGCCGAGGTGGCGGTAAGCCCGACCATCTGCGCGGCATGATCGACGGTGTGGCCGTCGGCGATGAATTCGAGGAAGCGGCGCTGGCGGCCCGGGGTCCAGCCGTCATGCCGCATTGCGCGGCCGAAGCTGTCGGTGGCGGAGGGCTCGTCGCCGAGCGGGTCGGCGGGGACCCGCGCGGCGTCGGGGAGCGGGATGGCGGCGGGGATGGGATAGTCGTCGAGCACGAGCCTTTCCTCCTGTGCGGCGCGCGATGGCGCGGAGGATGGGGAACGTATGCGGAACGCGGGGCTGTAGGACAGCGGGTTTTTTGGGGGTGGCGTGGTGTTGGGTTTGGGAAGGCCATCCCCCACGTCGTGCGCGCTGAGCCTGTCGAAGCGTGGTGAGTCTCAGGCCCTTCGACAGGCTCAGGGCGAACGGGGGGAGGCGCTGGGGCGCTGTCGATCGCCGTGGCGTCGTGATCGAGCCGCGTTAGGCCGGCACGCGACCATCGCCGCTTCGCCGCGGCGGGCTGCGGCGGGCGCAGGCGCCCGGGATCCCTACCCCATCTGCTCCGCCGCGAACCGGCCGGCGGCCGCCGGGCGGCAGACGTCGGCGGCGGCGAGCGAGCCGTCGAGCCAGCCGGCCCATTGCTCAGCCGGGGGGAGGACGATCTGGCGGTGGTGATAGGGGGCGATGTCCGGCCCGGGCTCGCAGGTGAGCAGGGTGAAGGCCTCGCCTGCCCTGCCTTCGCCGAGCGCGGGTTCGGTGCGCCAGAAGCCGGCGACGCAGAACCAGGCATCGTCGGTGGCGGTGAAGCGCCATTTGGTCTTGCGCGCGCGCTTGGGCTTGGCGCCGAGCAGGTCGGCGGGGGGATCGGTGAACTCGTAGAAGGCGTCGACCGGGATCAGGCAGCGGCCGGATTTGTCCCCGGCGGCGAAGGCGCGGCCCTCCGAGCGATAATTGTACACTGGCTTGCCGCTCGGCCCGGGCCAGCTCCAGCGGCGGATCACGCCGTCGACGCCGGCGCCGTCGGCCGCGGCGCGGAGGATCAGCGTGGGGTCGGTGATGCGGATCGAGTCGAGCGTGGCGAGATTGGGCAGCCCCTCGGGAAAGAGCAGCGGCACCTTGAGCTCCGACCAGTCCTCGCGGAGCTGGCCGAGCGCGATGCGGCGGGCGACTTCGTTGCACATCGCGCGAACGCTAGGGTTTAGCGCCAGCTAAAGCCAGCGCGGCGCGACGGCGCCGGCGCGATCGGCCAGCGGCGCTGCAGCGCCGACTGACGACACGGCTTTGCCGCGGCGGAGCTTTGCATCCATTCCGGCGCCTTCCCCGATCGATCATGTTGTTCCGACCGCCCTGCTCCGCCATCGTTGCAGGGGCGGACGGGGATTGGCGGCGATGCGCATTGACGGCCTTGTTTTTGTAACTACATATTAGCGGTGACGATCAGCTTCGATCCCGCCAAGCGGGCATGGACGCTGGCCGAGCGCGGTCTCGACTTCACTGACGCCGACCAGGTGTTCGCCGGCGCGAGGCTGACCCAGGAGGACGATCGGTTCGATTATCCCGAGCCGCGGTTCCAGACCTATGGCTGGCTCAGTGAGCGGCTGGTGCTGGTGGTGTGGACCCCAACCGAAACGGGCATCCGCGTGATGTCGATGAGGAACTGTCATGACAAGGAAAGCCGCCGCGTCATCCCCCGGCTGGGATGACGAGGATACGCCGGAATGGACCGACGATCAGCTCGACCGGGCGGAACTGGCGATTGGTGCCGACGTGGTGCGGCCGGCGCAGGGTACGCTGACGCGAGTCGGGCGGCCGCCATTGGGTGAGGCGGCGAAGCGGCAGGTGACACTGCGGCTTGATCCGGATGTGATCGAGTGGTTTCGTGAGGGCGGGCCGGGGTGGCAGGGGCGGATTAACGAGGCGCTACGAAGGGCGGCGGGATTGTAGCCCAATAGGTGCTCAACGTACGCTTATGCCGCCAAAGCGCTTTCAAGAGCTTCGAGAATCGCTTCACCACACGGCAGCGCTTGCCCAAAGTACTCAAGCGTCATTGAAGCCCCATCATCATGGGAAACTTTATGCCGATTCGTGATTGCATCGAAATATGGCTGAAGGTTCATCCCATCGACAAGACCAGAAATAATATCCCCCGTGCCACAGTCGAACCGCTGCAACACATCATTTATATCTGCCTTTTTTACCCTCTTTAACATGCCCTCGTGTGATTTAAATATAAACGAAGCCACCTTCGGGTCACTGATGCTATTTAGCCTTGCGGAGACGATCTCTTTAACCTTCTCTTCAACTTCCGCATAAAAGGCAACAAGTAGAAATTGGACTAGATATATTTCTATCAGCGGGTTTCGCCCAACGTTTTGCAAATGCGATAACGTCTCCTCATACGCAAAACTTGTCCGCTGCAGCCGCATATTAGCTCAAATACTCGACTGCTTTGGCGAGCCGCAACTGTACCACTGCCTCATCACTAGTGTTGAAGCTTGTAGCTTGATCGTAGTCCTCATCATTAAGCAACCGCTCATAACGATCACTCAAGTCTTCGGGCGCAACGTCAGCAAGGACGGCGGCCATCATCGAGTCCAAGGCGCCATAATTAAGTCGCCCACGCAAGTGAAAAGGCTTTTGCCCCAGCTGCTCAACCACATAGGCCGTCGAGCGTTCGAAGTTGTCAATTAGATCGGAGTAATCATCACTATCATTCCTCCGGCTCTCCATATATTTGTTTAGAAACCCTTTCATCGGCTTCTCATAGGAAGCGCCGTCTTCGGAAAGAGCTATACACCTCAGCACCAATTCAACGTCGCGCAATCGCTTATCGACCTTGGGCTGCCCAACGATCAGACGCCAGTTTTGGTCACTGTTCATCTGCTTAAGAGCTGCTACGAATGGGCTATATGAAACACATTGGCGAACCTCCATGGGGTTGAGATTAACGCCTCCCGTGTTTAGCCGTTCAAATACCTGATAAATGCTGGTATCATCGTTTGGATTTATCTGCTGGATGATAGTAGCACGCAGAGTTGCGCCCTTTAGCTTGAACTGATCATCTTCAGATAGCTCGCCAAAGGATTTACCTTCGTAGCGCGGATGGACATTTTTTAGTCTGAAAACAGACTCTTCAAACGTACCTTTTATAAACCTGATAACCGAGGTTATCCTCTGCTGACCGTCAATTATCAAGTAACCCGCTTTAACGCGCTTCTTATACAAGAACGTGCCCGGAACAGGAAGCCCAAGCAAAAAGCTCTCAACTAGCTTGCTCGCTTTTATTCTATCCCAAACATACATTCTTTGGAACTCTGGAACTTCCAGCTCTTTTCTGTCCCAAAGGTCAACATACCCGCCCAGCGTGATATCAGCTGGGTAGTTCATAATCTCATATTCAAGCTTAGGCTCTTGCTCGTCCTCCGGAGGTTCTTCCGTAGGCTCGATGTCCCAATCTTCATCTTCTGCCATATACTCTCCGCTTATGGCATATGCTGCCGTCTTCACCAGCAGTCGTCAACAGCGACCTACTCCGCCGCCACCGCCTCCGGCCCGCGCCCCTTGAGCAACGGCTTGAGATACTTGCCCGTGTAACTCCGCGGTTCCTTGACCACATCCTCGGGCGTGCCGACCGCGACGATCTCGCCGCCCTTGACGCCGCCTTCGGGGCCGAGGTCGATCACCCAGTCCGCGGTCTTGATGACATCGAGGTTGTGCTCGATCACCACCACGGTGTTGCCCTGCTCCACGAGCGCGTGGAGCACCTCGAGCAGCTTGCGCACGTCCTCGAAGTGGAGGCCCGTGGTCGGCTCGTCGAGGATGTAGAGCGTGTTGCCGGTGGCGCGGCGGGCGAGCTCCTTGGCGAGCTTGACGCGCTGCGCCTCGCCGCCCGACAGCGTCGTCGCCTGCTGGCCGACCTTGACGTAGCCGAGGCCCACCTCGACCAGCATCTCCATCTTGTCGCGGATCGGCGGCACCGCCTTGAAGAACTCGGCGGCATCCTCGACCGTCATGTCGAGCACGTCGGCGATGCTCTTGCCCTTGAACTTCACCTCGAGCGTCTCGCGGTTGTAGCGCGCGCCGTGGCAGACGTCGCAGGTGACGTAGACGTCGGGGAGGAAGTGCATCTCGATCTTGAGCACGCCATCGCCCTGGCACGCCTCGCAGCGGCCGCCCTTGACGTTGAACGAGAAGCGCCCGGGCTTGTAGCCGCGCGCCTGGCTCTCGGGGAGGCCGGCGAACCAATCGCGGATCTGGGTGAAGCTGCCGGTATAGGTCGCCGGGTTCGACCGCGGGGTGCGGCCGATCGGCGACTGGTCGATGTCGATCACCTTGTCGAGGTGCTGGAGGCCGGTGATCTTGTCGTGCTTGCCTTGGCTGATGCGCGCGCCGTTGAGGGTCCGCGCGGCGGCGGCGAACAGCGTGTCGATGGTGAAGCTCGACTTGCCCGACCCCGAGACGCCGGTGATGCAGGTGAAGGTGCCCAAGGGGATCGACGCGGTGACGCCGGTGAGGTTGTTGGCGGTGGCGTTGTGGACGGTGATCTCGCGGCCGTTGCCGGCGCGGCGGGTGGCGGGGACCGGCACCTCGCGGGTGCCGTTGAGGTAATCGGCGGTGATGCTGGTCTTGCTCTTGAGGATCTGCTTGAGCGTGCCCTGCGCGACGATCGCGCCGCCGTGGACGCCCGCGCCCGGCCCCATGTCGATCACATAATCGGCGGTGCGGATCGCATCCTCGTCATGCTCGACGACGAGCACGGTGTTGCCGAGATCGCGCAGGCGCCTGAGGGTGGCGAGGAGCATGTCGTTGTCGCGCTGGTGGAGGCCGATCGAGGGCTCGTCGAGCACGTAGAGCACGCCCGACAGCCCCGAGCCGATCTGGCTGGCGAGGCGGATGCGCTGCGATTCGCCGCCCGACAGCGTGCCCGAGGTGCGATCGAGGTTGAGGTAATCGAGCCCGACGTTGTTGAGGAAGCCCAGGCGCTCGACGATCTCTTTGAGGATGCGCTCGGCGATCGCATTCTGCTGGTCGCCGAGGTGCCGGGGCATGTCGGTGAAGAAGGCGAGCGCGTCGACCACCGAGAGATGGGTGGCATAAGCGATGTCGCGCATCGCGATCTTGACCGCGAGCGCCTCGGGCTTGAGCCGCGCGCCGTGGCAGACCTCGCACGGGCGCGACGACTGGTATTTGGCGAGCTCCTCGCGCATCCACGCGCTCTCGGTCTGCAGCAGGCGGCGGTTGAGGTTGCCGATCACGCCCTCGAACGGCTTGTTGACGTCATATTTCTTCTTGCCGTCGACGAAGGTGAGGACGACCGGCTTGCCCTTGGTGCCGTGGAGGATGGTGTCCTGGACCGCGGGGGCGAGATCGTCCCACGGCGTGTCGAGGCTGAAGTCATAGGCGCGCGCAAGGGAGCCGAGCACCTGCATGTAATAAGGCGACGGCGGGTTGGACTTGGCCCAGGGCACCACCGCGCCCTTCTTGATCGACAGCGCGTGATTGGGGACGACGAGGTCCTCGTCGAAGATCAGTTTCTCGCCGAGGCCGTCGCACGCCGGGCACGCGCCCTGGGGGGCGTTGAACGAGAACAGGCGCGGCTCGATCTCGGCGATGGTGAAGCCCGACACCGGGCAGGCGAACTTCTCGGAAAAGACGATTCGGCCGGGGGGCGCGTTGTCGCCGAGCACCTCGGACTTGGGGGTGTGGGCCTCAACCGGGTCGGCGGGGTCGACATAGGCGAGGCCGTCGGCGAGTTTCAGCGCGGTCTCGAAGCTTTCCGCGAGGCGGGTCGCGATCGAATGGTCGCCGTCGGTGGGGCGGACGACGAGGCGGTCGACCACCACCTCGATGTCATGCTTGTACTTCTTGTCGAGCGCAGGCGCCTCGTCGATCTCGTGGATCTGGCCGTCGACGCGGACGCGGGTGAAGCCCGCCTTCTGCCACTCGAGCATCTCCTTCTTATACTCGCCCTTGCGGCCGCGGACGACCGGCGCGAGCAGGTACAGCCGGGTGCCCTCGGGCAGCGCCATCACCCGGTCGACCATCTGGCTGACCGTCTGCGCGGCGATCGGCTCGCCGGTGGTCGGCGAATAGGGCACGCCGACGCGGGCCCACAGCAGGCGCATGTAATCGTAGATTTCGGTGACGGTCGCCACCGTCGAGCGCGGGTTGCGGCTGGTGGTCTTCTGCTCGATCGAGATCGCGGGGCTGAGCCCCTCGATATGGTCGACATCGGGCTTCTGCATCAGCTCGAGGAACTGGCGGGCATAGGCGCTCAGCGACTCGACATAGCGGCGCTGGCCCTCGGCATAGATGGTGTCGAACGCGAGGCTCGACTTGCCCGACCCCGACAGGCCGGTGATCACCGTCAACGTATCGCGGGGGATGTCGACGTCGACGTCCTTGAGGTTGTGCTCGCGCGCGCCGCGGACGGAGATCTTGGTGAGGCTCATGGAGGCAGTTCTACTTCTGTTCTGGGGGCGAGGCTAGTCTGGCAGATAGGAACGCACGGGAGCCGCTGCCAGCACCCGCGCCCGGCAGCAATTGAAAGCCTGCGCCAGTGTCTTATGTTGGCGACACACGAACGAGAGGCACCGGCATGGCCAAGGACAAGAAGCAGAAGAAGGCGAAGCTCCCCAAGGAAGTGCTGGGAATCCGGCTGCCCAAGGAGGTGCGCGAGGTGGGTGGCGCGCTACTCGAGAAGGCCAACAGCCCGCACGGGCGCGAGATGCTCGCGGCGGGGCTGACCATGGCGGCTGCGGCAGCAAGCGCGGCGGTGGCCAAGGGCAAGGCGCAGCGGCAGGCCGCCCGGCCTACGTCCCCAGCCCCCGACGGGCCGGCGGCCGATGCATCAACACCGCCGCCCGGCGCGCAGGGCACCCAGACCCAGCCCGACCCGCAGGCGATTGCCGAGGCCGTCGGCAAGGCTGCCGAAGCAATGCTGGGTCGGTTGTTCGGCGGGACGCGTCGCTGAGCGCCGCAGCGGCCATCGTCGCAGCAACAGTCGTTTCGCCTGAAGACCACAGTCTGATCAGCCACCTTACTACCGTATAATTACTAGGCCTGTGAAAGTGGCAGATGCGCTGCCGCTTTGTGACGGCAATGTCACGCCATCTGGCCATGGCTTGTAACAATATGATTCATGTTGTTACGCGAGAGATCATCAGGCAACTTCCGATTCGGCCGTAATCCCACACAGGGATATGGTTGAAACGGGGGTAAACTACATGATCACACTCGCTTTTAAGCGTTCTCTACTTGCGTCTACGCTTCTTGCCGGTGCCGCGGCGCTGACCGGACCAGCGCTGGCCCAGACCGTGCCGGCAGAAGCCGCACCCGAAGTGGCGCAGGCATCGGCCGAGAACGACCGTGAGATCATCGTCACCGGCTCGCGGATCGGTCGTCCCGATCTTGAAACCTCGAGCCCGGTGAGCGTGATCGGCCAGCAGGAAATCACCCTGCGCCAGCCCGCCACGGCCGAAGAGTTGCTGCGCGATCTGCCGGCGATCCGCCCGTCGCTGGGCCCGGGCGTCAACAATGGTTCGGATGGATCATCGACGCTGGACCTGCGCGGCATCGGCAGCAACCGGACGCTGGTGCTGCTCGATGGACGACGCATCGTGCCGTTCGGGCTGGACGGGTTGACCGACACCAACGTCATTCCCGTGGCGCTGGTGGAGCGGGTCGACGTCGTCACCGGCGGTGCCTCGTCAGTCTACGGCGCCGACGCGGTGGCCGGCGTGGTCAACTTCATCACTCGTCGCGATTTCTCGGGCGTCGATGCTTCGGCTCAATATCGCATCGCCGAACGCGGCGATGCGGCGCGCTTCAACGGCGACATCACGATCGGTGGCAACTTGGGAGACGGCCGCGGCAATGCCGTGCTCGGCATCGGCTATACCAAGGCCGACCCGCTGCTCCACACCCAGCGAGCGATCAGCGCCTTTCCGGTGAGCTCGACCACCGGGCTGTTCTCTGGCGCGACGGCGGCGCAGGTGACGATCTTCGCCGCGCCGACCAACGCCCAACTCGGCTTGCCCGCGAGCAGCTTTGGCGCGGTGGTGAATCCCGCTACCGGGCGGCTGCAGGCGGCGACGGCGGCCGACACCTACAACACCAACAACGGCACCTATTTCCAGACTCCCCTGGAGCGGATCAACGTCTATGCCGCAGCGCATTACGGGCTGACCGACGGCATCGAACTGTACACCAGCGCCTTCTACGTCCGCAACGAGGTGCGGCTGCAGCTGGCGCCGTCCGGCACCTTCGGCAACACCTATCAGCTGTCGCTCAACAACCCCTATCTGCCCGCCGGCGTCCGCAGCCAATTGTGCACGGCACGCTCGATCTCGGTGGCTGCCTGCAACGCCGCAGCCGCTGCGCAGGGTGGCCCCGGCACGGCCGGCTATGTGGAGGTGCCGGTGATCGCGCAGCGGCGCTTTACCGAATATGGGCCGCGCGGCAATCCGATCACCAGCCAGGTGTTCCAGATCCAGGGCGGCGTGCGCGGCGACATCACCCCTACCCTCCATTATGATCTCTCCGGCCAATATGGCGAGACCACGCAGAATCAGGTCCGCGAGAATTGGGGATCGTTCAGCAAGGTGCAGCAGGCGTTGCGCGCCTATCGCACCGCCGGCGGCCAGGCGGTGTGCACCGACGGTGCCAACGGCTGCGTCCCGCTCAACCTGTTCGGCCCCAACGGCTCGATCACCGCGGACCAGCTGGCGTTCATCGACCTCGACGCGCTGATCAACCGCAAGACCAAGCTGTCGGTGATCACCGGCAACATCGGCGGCGACCTGTTCGGCCTGACTTCGCCGTTCGCCTCCAAGGTGGTGGGCTTCTCGATCGGCGGCGAGGTACGCACCCTTTCCGCGGCGAGCACGCCCGATGCACCATCGCAGATCCAGGGCGAGGTGCTCGGCACCGGTGCGCGCACCCCGCCCGATCGCGGCCGCTACAACGTCAAGGAAGTGTTCGGCGAGCTGATCGTCCCGCTCGTCGAAAATGTGCCCTTCTTCTACAGTCTGCAGGCAGAAGGCGGCATCCGCTATTCGGACTATTCGACCACCGGCAGCAGCACGACGTGGAAGGCCGGCGGCGGCTGGGAGCCGTTCCAGGGCTTCAAGTTCCGCGCGATGTATCAAAAGGCGGTGCGCTCGCCCAATATCCAGGAGCTGTTCCAGTCTGCCGTCCAGGGCCTGGGCAATCTGACCGTCGATCCCTGTCAGGCGAACCAGCTGGCGAACGCCGCGGCCAATCCCGGTATTGCCGCGCTGTGCGTCGCCACCGGTGCGCCGACCAACACCATCGGCCAGATCCCGGCGCCGACCTCGGGCCAGATCAACGTCACCACCCAGGGCAATAACGACCTCGATGTCGAGCGGGCGACCACCTACACGCTCGGCGGGATCCTCCAGCCGAGCTTCCTGCCGGGGTTCGCCTTCAACGCCGACTATTTCAACATCGTCGTCAAGAATGCGATCACCCAGCCGGCGCAGGCCGACATCCTCAACGGCTGCTATTCGGCGTCGCTCAATCCAGGCTTCACCAACAACGCCTTCTGCGCGCTGATCCAGCGCAACCCGCTGACCGGCTCGCTCAACGGCGCGGGCGAGACCGCGGGCGTGATCCTGAGCTATTCAAACCTCGGCCGGATCGAGACGGCAGGGATCGACTTCGGCGTGAGCCAGCGCGCCAAGCTCGACGATCTCGGCGTCAACGTGCCGGGCGAGCTGGCGATGAGCTTCAACGCCACCTGGCTCGATTATTATCATTTCCAGGCGACGCCGAACGCGATCAACCGTGATTGCACCGGCTATTACAGCGCCAGCGGCTGCACCAACCCGCGGGCCGAGTGGAAGTGGAACGGGCGGCTGACCTACAGCCAGGAGACGTTCGACATCTCGCTGCTATGGACGCACATCAGCCCGGTATCGCTCGAACCGTTCCTGGCAACGCGGCTGCCCGGCGACACGGCGCAACCCGGCGGGCCCAATCCGAGCACGGTGCTTGCCGCCTATCGCAATATCCCCGCGTACAACTACTTCGATCTCGCGGTGCGGGTGATGCCGACCAAGAATCTCGAGCTCAGCCTGACCGTGGACAATCTGCTCGACAAGGATCCGCCAGCGGCCGGCTCGGGCGTCGGCGGCACCGCCTTCAACAGCGGCAACACCTTTCCGACGCTGTACGATCCGATCGGGCGATCGTTCACGATGGGCGCGCGGCTGAAGTTCTAGAGGCAATTGGGATCGGCCGGATGGTCGATGCTGTTGGGGCGGCGGTCGTGACCGTCGCCCCTTGTCGTGCGGTTCCGACGCGGGCCGGTAAACATCGCTGCCGGGCGCATACCGTAGGAGCGCCGGGATATCATGTTACCGCCGGGCGCCGCCGCATGCTTCCAGCAACGCCAAGCCCCTGAGTTGAGTGGCAAAGCAACGTGAAGATGATACGGATCAATACCAAACTAAGTTTTGTCCATACTGGATATTAACCGAATTGGGTCAATTGCCAGCGGCGAAGATTACGTCGCGGGGCAAGATGACGGTGTCATTGGGAAAGTGGCCGCTAGCGCGCGGCACCATGGTGGCGAGGCTGGTGCTGGCGGTCGGCGCGCTGCGCCGCAACCGGCGCGGCTCGACACTGGCGCTGATGGCGGCAGGCCTGTTTCCGATGATCGCCTCGGTCGGGGCCGCGATCGACCTGGCGCGGCTCTACATCACCACCAGCCAGATGCAGGCCGGCGTCGACGCGGCGGCGCTGGCTGGCGCCAATGCTTTCGACAACAAGGATGACAGCGATCCGAACGGCCGCAAGCAGCAGGTGATCGCCTATTTCCGGGACAATTTCCCGGACAGCTACATGGGCGTCCAGCAAGGCGGCGGCACCCCGCCGATCGGCGGCACCAAGGCGCTGGAGGACCCGATCTTCACCACCAACAACGGCGTCAGCCAGACGGTGGTGAACGCCGTCGGGCTGGTGCCGATGACGTTCATGAGCATCTTCGGGATCGCGCCGCACACGGTGTCCGTCACCGCGCACGCCGAATTCCAGCCGCACCCGCTGGAGGTGATGGTGGTGCTCGATAATACCGGATCGATGCAACAGACGATCAACGGCGTCGCCAAGATCGACGCGCTCAAATCGGCCATGCACAGCTTCATCAACGTACTTTACCAGGGCTCGCAGAACGCTCAGCCGAACCTGGCGATGGGGATCATCAACTATACCAATCAGGTGAACGTCGGCTCGCTGCTGAAAGCGGCCAACATCCCGATCGAGACGATCCCAGGGTTCTCCGATCGCGATTGGGCATCCGGTGACGCAATGGGCTGGAAGGGGTGCGTCGCCAACGACGAGACCGTCAACACCATGTCCAGTTCCGCCACCACCATCGAGCCGGGCGCCTATGACGTCACGAATGAGCTGCCCGGCGACACGCCCCGCCCAGGCTCGCCCCACGCGATGAACCCCATCCGGCCGCTCATCATGCCGCCGCTGTGGCTGTCTACCTACAACGACTATGACCAGACCACGACATCGAGCTATTACAACCCTAATTCCACCAACAACCTGTACTGGGACCCCAAGGCGGGGACCGGAACGGCAGCAGTGTCGGCACTGGCCAATTCAGCTTCGTTCAAGCGTTTTTTCTACCGCTACTACATCGCCATCAACAATGGCGCAGCCGATATGACCAATGACGTGATCGTCGCCGCCGACAAGACCAGCTATTATGACCCAACCGCGCCAAATGCGTTTAATCCGCTCACCAATACCGGCACCGACTTCTATGTTCGCGCCGACAAAATTCCTTATCTGAGCTCGTTCAAGGCCGCCGCCCCTTATGTGGTGACATCCAACAACACCAACATGCCCTCGCCCAACTGGCAGTGCCCGGAGCCCGGCCTGCCGATTACCTACAACGTCAGCCGCGCGACCTTCGATAATTTCATCGACCAGAAGGTCTGGGCCATCCTGCCCGCCAACGGCACCATGCACCACACCGGCTTCATCTGGGGCTGGCGAATCCTGTCGCGCTACACGAAGTTCGTGCGCACCAAGCCCGACGGCTCAGGCGCACCGGTGAGGGCAATGGTGTTCATGACCGACGGCAAGACGGAGCTGGGCGGCAGCAGCAAAGAGAATGACAAGGTCTACACCGCCTACGGCTCAGTGAACGACCAGTCGATCACCACCGCAACCGAGAATACCACCAAGATCGGCGACGCGGCCAATCTACGCTTCGCCAAAGCCTGTGCAATCGCCAACTCCTATGTCTTTCCGGACAGTCAGAAAGCCGCCCAGATCTACGTGGTGGCCATCAACCGGGCCAATGACATCGATGCCGACAGCCAGGCACGCCTTAAGAATTGCGGCAAGAACGGCTATTGGCTGAGCACCACGCCAACCGATCTCAGCAACGCCTTCACCCAGATCGCCCGCACCCTCGTCGACGTGCATCTCACGCAATGATCGCGCTGCTTCCGCTCCGCCGGCTCGCGGCCGACCTGCGCGGCATCTCCGCCGTTGAGTTCGCGATGCTCGCGCCGGTGCTGATCCTGCTGATCTGCGGGACGATCGATCTGGGCTATATCTATGTCGCGCAGAGCAGCCTGACCGGCGCCGTCGCCGCGGCGGCGCGTGCGAGCAGCGCCACCCAGGAGAGCAGCCAGGCCGATCGCAACGCCGCGATGCAGACCGCGATTGCGCGGACGATGAACCGGTTCCTGCTCGTCCCCGGCCAGCATCTCAACGTCGTCGCCACCGCCTATCGCAACTTCAGCGAGACCCGGCCCGAGGATTACACCGACACCAACGGCAACGGCAAATATGACGGCCCTTCGGGATCGTTCGTCGGCGAGCCCTATACCGATCGCAACGGCAATGGCGTGTGGGATCCGGCGCTGCCGATCGCCAACAGCACGGTGGGCGCCGAGGGCGATGTCGTCACCTATACCGCGACCTTCCCGGTGCAGCATCTGTTCGGCTTCCTCAACCTCGGCGGCCCCGGTGCGCGCGGCGTGACGCTGCGCGCGGCCTCGGTGGTGCGCAACGAGCCGGTGAAGACACAATGAGCCTGGTGCCGCCCCCTTCACCCGCCCCGGCTGCGCGGCCGCCCGGCTTGCTGGCGCGGCTGGCGCGCGATCGCGGCGCGGTGAGCCTGATCGAGTTCGCGCTCGCCATGCCGCTGCTGCTCGGCTTCGCGCTCGGCGGGCTGGAGATGGCCAATTACATCCTCGCCTCCAACACCACGCAGCGGCTGGCGACGATGGTCGCCGACATGGTCGCGCAGACCGGGGTGGGCGGGATCGCCACCTCCGAGGCGCAGATCTACGATCTGTTCCAGGCGATCGACGTCTCCGCGCAGCCGCTCAAGATGCGCCAATATGGCCGGGTGATCTTCACCGTGGTGCGCGCCGAGCGCCAGTCAGACGGGGTGGTGCGCAACGTCTTTGCCGACGCGACCTACGCCCAGCAGTTCGACGGCGGCTATGTCGCGGCGACGCCCAAGCTTGGCTGCCACACCACCCAGACGCTGCCGAGCTTCAGCCGGGTGCTGCCGGTGGGCGAGATCATGGCGCACGCGCAGGTGAGCTATCGCTACCAGCCGCTGCTGCCGACCAGCGTGTTCAGCTATTTCAAGGCGCCGCTGGTGATCACCCGCACCGCCGACTTCCGGATGCGCAAGAACCAGTTCAGCGTTTCCGGCGACAGCGCGCACCCGGTGAAGAGCAATTGCGCGACGCCGCTCGGCGTGTAGCGGCGGCGCTGTTGCGGGCCAAGATAACGCTGCCCGTCTACCCAAAACGGTTCTGTTACAGTTCATTAAGCAGCAAACGGGGAAAGCGGACGAGGCTCGGACCGGGCCAGGTGAAGAGGGCAGAGATCGGATGGATCAGGTGGAGGGTCGCAGTTTCGTCGACAGCGGCGATGACGGGGGCGAAATCTCCGCCACGCTGGCCGATATCTATGACACGCTTGCCCGCCACCCTGCGCTGGCCGCCGCCGGTGCCGACCAGCCGTCAACGCCATGGGGGTCGACCGGCGACCTTGGCAGCGCCGATCTCGATCGGGCGCTGAGCCGGGTGCGGATCGGCATCCTCCACCGCGATTCGGCACGCCGCGTGCTCGCGGTCAACGAGCGGTTCTGCGAGCTGATCGGACGCAGCGTCGACGAATTGGCGGGCGTGTCGCTCGAGGCCTACATCCACCCCGACGACGCCGCGGCCGCCAACGCCGAATACAATCATCATACCGCCACCGCGACGCCCTACGACCGCGACCTGCGCTTCGTGCGCCGCGACGGCAGCGTGGTGTGGTGCGTGATCTCGATTTCCTATGTGTGCGACGCCGCCGGCCAGGCGATTTCGACGATCACCGTGCTGCGCGACATCACCAGCCGGCGGACGGCCGAGGAGGGCCTGCGCGAGAGCGAGCGGCATTACCGTTATTCGGTGGACCTCAGCCCGACGATCAACTGGATCGGTTCTGCCGAGGGTGCGATCGAAGAGGTCAGCTCGCGGTGGGAGGACGTCACCGGCGGCGCGCCCGCCGACGCGCTCGGCGAGCGCTGGGTGGAGGCGCTCCACCCCGACGATGTGGCGCCGACCATGGCCGCCTGGGCCGAGGCGCTGGCGAGCTGCCGGCCGGTCGACATCGAATATCGGCTGCGCACCCGCGACGGCAGCTATCGCTGGTTCCGCTCGCGCGCCGCGGCGCGGCTGGACGGCGAGGGCCGCGCGGTGCGCTGGTACGGCACGCTCGAGGATATCGACGACCGCAAGCTTGCCGAGAATGCGTTGCGTGAAAGCGAGGAGCGGTTCCGCCTCGCCGCGCATGCCGCGGGGCTCGGCATCTGGGATTATGACGCGGTCCATGACCGGCGCGAATGGTCCGACGAGTTGAAGCGGATGATGGGCGTGCCGCTCGATGCGCGGCCCGACGTCGCCACCGCGCTGGCGCTGGTGGTGCCCGAAGACCGCCACGCGCTGGAAAGCCTGGTTGCCGCAGTGGCGGCGGGCGACGGCGGCCACCGCTTCGAGGTGACGCTGCGCATCCACCGCGCCGACGACGGCGCGCTGCGCTGGATGCAGACCGGCGGCTGGCGGATCGAGGGCGCGGCGGGGCAGCTCGGCCGCGTGCTCGTCACCGTCCGCGACGTCACCGAGGAGCGCACCGCCGAGCAGCGCATCCGCTGGGCGGCGAGCCACGATGCGATGACCCGGCTGCCCAACCGCGCCGCGTTTGGCGAGCGGCTCGAGCGCGGCATCGCGCAGGCGGAACGCGACGGCAGCCGGCTGGCGCTGGTGCTGTTCGACGTCGATCACCTCAAGGAAACCAACGACACCATCGGCCATGACGCCGGCGACCTGCTGCTGCGGACCTTCGCCGAGCGGCTGCGCGAGGCGCTGGGGCCTGACTGCGCGGTGGCGCGGCTCGGCGGCGACGAGTTTGCCGCGGTGCTGACCGACGTCGACGGCGAAGCGACGGTGAGCGAGCTGGTGCTGCGCGTGCTGCGCGTGCTGCGCGAGCCGTTCACGCACGAGGGGCGGATCCTCGACTGCCAGGCGACCGCGGGCGGATCGATATTTCCGGTCAACGGCCGCGACGCCGCCGAACTGCTCAAGGCGGCCGACATGGCGCTCTATGCGGCCAAGGGCCGCCAGCGCGGCGGGCTGCTGATGTTCCGCGCCGACATGCGCGCCGATGTCCAGCGCCGCTCGTCGATGATCAGCATCGCCCGCGACGCCGCGCATGACGATCGCATCACCCCCTTCTATCAGCCCAAGGTGCAGCTGCTGAGCGGCCGGGTGAGCGGGTTCGAGGCGCTGCTGCGCTGGCGCGACCGCCAGGGCAGCCTGCACCTGCCGGGCACGATCGCGGCGGCGTTCGAGGACCTCGACCTCGCGGTGGCGCTGAGCGAGCGGATGCTGGAGCGGATCGTCGTCGATATGCGCGACTGGCTGGACCGCGGGATCGATTTCGGCCGGGTCGCGGTCAACCTGTCGCCCGCCGAATTCCGACACGAGAGCCTTGCCGACCGGATCATGGAACGGCTGCACGGCGCCGGGGTGCCGCCATCGCGGCTCGAGCTGGAAGTGACCGAAACCGTGTTCCTCGGCCGCGACGCCGAATGCGTCGGCCAGACGCTCGACGCGTTCAGCCGCGCCGGGGTGACCATCGCGCTCGACGATTTCGGCACCGGCTATGCCTCGCTGACCCATCTCAAGGCGTTTCCGGTCGATGTGATCAAGATCGACCGCAGCTTCGTCAGCAGCCTCGATACCGATGCCGGCGACGCCGCGATCATCGACGCGGTGGTCGGGCTCGGCCACCGGCTGGGAATGAAGGTGGTCGCCGAGGGCGTCGAGACGCTGGCGCAGGCGCGCCACCTGCGCGAGGGCGGCTGCGACGAGGGCCAGGGCTATCTGTTCGGCCGCGCGGTGCCGGCGGCGGTGGTGCCGGGGCTGATCGTCGGCGAGCAGTGGAAGGCGGTCGGCTGACGCCGGGCGAGTCGCGACCGATCCGGTCGACAAGGTCGGCGCCTTGCTTTGGCCACGCGTGGTGCGCCATGGAGGCGCGTCGGCGGGGCATGCCGTACTAATACGGCTGCGGTGGGCGAAGCGGTTTAACGCTACCGATCACTACAGTCGCCGGTCGAGACGTTTCGCTGATTAGTCTTGGATCTTTTGCATCTTGGCGCTGCGCTGTTGATAGATGTCATTGTCGGTTACTCGCAGCTAATGTCCGGGACACCTGAATCGGCTGCCATGGTTAACCTATGTAAGGCATGATCATGGCCGATCGTCGCTTCGATCGGCCTATTTGCGCGAGCGTTTCGCTGCGCTATACTTGCGCCATGATCGACCGCGCTTTCGTTCGCGCTGCGCCGACAGCGGCCGCAGACCATCTGATCCCTGCACCGGGCGCTGCGCTGCCCGCGGCACAATGCTCATGACCGCGGCGGCGAGCGTGCGGCGGCGATCCGCCCTGTTCATGCCGGCATCAAACCCGCGCGCGATCGCCAAGGCGCGCGAGCTGGCATGCGACGTGGTGATCCTTGACCTCGAGGATGCGGTGGCGCCCAACGCCAAGCTCGCGGCGCGCGGCGCGGCGGTCGCGGTGGAGGGGTTCGGCGCGCGCGAATGGGCGATCCGGCTCAACGCGCTCGACACGCCCTGGGGGCTCGACGATGCCGCGGCGGTGAGCCAGTCGCGCGCGCAGGCGGCGGTGCTGCCCAAGGTCGGTTGCGTCGACGATCTTGCCGCAGCGCGCGCGGCGCTCGGCGAGCATGGCCCGCCGATCTGGGCGATGATCGAGACCTGCGGCGCGATCCTCCAGCTGCCGGCGATCGTCGCGGCCGCGGCGGCGACCCGCACCGAATTGCTGATCGCGGGCACCAACGATCTCGCCAAGGAGATGCGCTGCCGCCCGGGCACCGACCGCGCGCCGCTGGTGCCGGCGCTGGCGACCATCGTCACCGCCGCGCGCGCCGCCAATCTCGCGGTGCTCGACGGGGTGTGCAACGCGCTGCACGCGCCCGAGCGACTGGCGGCGGAATGCGCGCAGGGCGCGATGCTCGGGTTCGATGGCAAGACGCTGATCCACCCCTCGCAGATCGACATCGCCAATCGGGCGTTCGCGCCGGCGGTGGAGGAGATCGCCTGGGCGCAAGAGGTGATCGCGGCATTCGACAGCCCTGCCAATGCCGATCGCGGCGCGATCCAGCTCGGCGGCGCGATGGTGGAGCGGCTGCACCTCGACGAGGCGCGGCGGATCGTGCGCTGGGCGGCGGCGTGAGGGCGGCCGCTAGCCACGTGCCGTCATCCCAGCGAAAGCTGGGATCTTGTCGGGGGCTTCCCGTGTGGCCTGAGCTCCCAGCTTTCGCTGGGATGACGGTCGGGCGCGACGTGCCTTAAGCCTGATCCAGCAGCGCACTGATCCGGCTGGCGATCGCGTCCATGGCGAAGGGCTTGGTGACCACAGCCATGTTGGGGGCGAGCTGGCCGTTGCCGATCACGGCATTCTCGGCGTAGCCGGTGATGAACAGCACCTTGAGATCGGGGATCAGCGCCAGCGCGGCGTCGGCGACCTGGCGGCCGTTCATCTGCCCGGGCAGGCCGACATCGGTGATCAGCAAATCGATGCCGACGCCGGTGTTAAGCACGCGCAGCGCCGCGGCGCCGTCGCCGGCCTCGAGCGCGGTGTGGCCGAGTTCCTCAAGGATCTCGATCACCAGCATGCGGATGGTCGGCTCGTCGTCGACCACCAGCACGGTGCGGCGGTCATCGCCGCTTGCCTCATGGGCGCGGACGACCTGATGCTCGTCGGCATTGTCGGTCTCGCCGTAATAGCGCGGCAGGTAGATGCACATGGTGGTGCCCTCCCCCAGCTCCGAATAGATCCGCACCTGCCCGCCGGACTGGCGCGCGAAGCCGTAGATCATCGACAGCCCGAGGCCGGTGCCCTCGCCCAGCGGTTTGGTGGTGTAGAAGGGATCGAAGGCGCGGGCCTGGACCTCGGGGGTCATGCCGGTGCCGGTGTCCGACACGCATAGCGACAGATACTGGCCCGGCGGCAGATCGCGCTCGCGCGCGGCGCGTTCGTCGAGCCATTTGTTGGCGGTCTCGATGGTGATGCGGCCGCCATCGGGCATCGCGTCGCGCGCGTTGATGCACAGGTTGAGCAGCGCATTCTCGAGCTGGTTGGGATCGACGATCGCCGGCCACAGACCGACCGCGCCGACCACCTCGACGCCGATCTGCGGGCCGACGGTGCGCTGGACGAGATCGTGCAGACCGTGGACCAGCTTGTTGACGTCGGTCGGCTTGGGATCGAGCGTCTGTCGGCGCGAGAAAGCGAGCAGGCGGTGGGTGAGCGCGGCGGCGCGGCGCGCGGCGCCCTGCGCGGCATTGGCGTAGCGCTCCAGCTCGCCGATCCGGCCCTGCTTGATGCGCACCTGCATCATCTCGATCGCGCCCGAGATGCCGGTGAGCAGATTGTTGAAATCATGCGCGAGGCCGCCGGTGAGCTGGCCGACCGCCTCCATCTTCTGCGCCTGGCGCAGATGCTCCTCGGCGATCATCAGCTCGCGGGTGCGATCCTCCACCTGGCGCTCGAGGCTGGCGGTGAGATCGGCGAGATCGGCCTCGGCGCGGCGGCGCTCGACGGCGTCGCGGGTGCGCTCGGCGACATCGCGGATAAAGGCGATCTCCTCGGGCAGCCAGGCGCGCGGCTCGGCGTTGTTGATGTAGAGGAGGGCGACGAAGCCGCCCTGCTCGGTAACCGGCATGTTGACGAAGGCAAGCGCGGCGAGCCCCCGCAGCGCCTCGGCGGTGGCGCGGGTGCGATCGTCATCGAATACGTTGCCGATCGCCACGGTGTGGCCGTGCTTCAGATCCTCGATATAGGATCCATAGTCGCGGAAATGCAGCGTCGTCGGCAGCGCCGCAACGCCGGGCGCGCACCATTGGCGATCGGTGACGATGGTCTCGGCGACGCGATCGATGGTGCCATAGCCGACCCGGCTGACCTCGAGGGTGCGGGCGAGGATCTCCGCGGTGGCGAAGGCGAGGTCGGCGGGATCGCCGCCGGCCCGCAGCCGATCGTTGAGCTCCACCAGCGCGGCGGAGCGGATCGCCTGGGTCTTGCGAGCATCGATATCGAAGCTGATCCCGGGGAAGCGGACCGGCGTGCCGGCACCATCGAGTTCGCAGGAGCCCTGCGCCGCCACCCAGCGCGCGCGACCGTCCGGCTGGAGCAGGCGGTATTCGCTTTCGAACTCGCCGCCGGCGCGCAGCGTCGCGGCGATCTCCGTCTCCAGGCGCGGGCGGTCGGCCGGATGGATGCCGGCGAAGAAGGCACTGATCGGGGCACCCCGCCGCGCGAGATCAGGATCAACGCCATAGAGGCGTGCGAAACCAGGATCGGCGGTGACGCGGTCGGCGACCACGTCCCACTCCCAGCTGCCGATGCTGCGCGCGGTGGCACCGCTGCCGCGGCGCTCGCCGATCTCGCTGTCCTCAACCCCCTCGGGCATGAATACTCGCCTCTCAAACGCACGTCACTTGCCGGGCCATACGGCCACCGCTGCCTAGCCAGCTCGCGCCGACCTGTCACGACGGCGGGCGTGGCACGCTCGCACCGGCGGCCCGATCCACCGCGGAAAACCAGCTTTGCGCGCGCCCAACGTATCGGCGGCCCGAGCGATCCGCCGAAAACGAGCGGTCGGTAATCGCATGACTTAGGAGGAGAGCGGCGGCACGGCAGGCGCGGCCATCAGCCCAGGATGCGTCGGTAGAGCTCCAGATAACGATCGGCCATGCGCTCGACGGTGAAGCGGTCGGCGACAGCGGCACGGCAGGCGGCGCGATCAATCTCGGGCAAACGCGCGACCGCCTCGATCGCCTCGGCCTCGCTGTCGACGAGGAAGCCGGTGACGCCATGATCGATCAGTTCGGGCATCGAGCCGCGGTTGATCGCGATCACCGGCGTGCCGCAGGCCATCGCCTCGATCACCGACAGGCCGAAGGGTTCGTCGAAGCTGATCAGGTGGAGCAACGCCGCGGCCGCGCCGAGCGCCCTCACCCGCTCAGGCCCGCCGACCGCGCCGGGATGGGTGATGCGAATGCCGTCGAGATGGGGCTGGACCTCGCGCTCGTAATAGCCCGAATCCTGGACGATGCCGTACATGGCGAGGCGGCGACCGGTGGCGTGCGCGACGCGGATCGCCTCGGCGGCGCCCTTGTCGGGATGCATGCGGCCGAAGAACAGCAGGTCGTCGCTGCCCGCGGCGTTGAACGGGAATTCGTCAAGGACGATGCCGTGGTGGATGGTCGCGGCGTAGCGCAGCTTGGGCGAGCGATCCGCCTCGCTGATCGCGACATAATGCACCCGATCCTGATAGGGCTGGTACATCGGCAGGATGCGATCCGACGAGAAGCCGTGGATGGTGGTGACTATCGGCGTGTCGACGAGATGCGAAAAGGCGTGCGCCGGGAAATCGGCCTGGTTGTGGATCAGATCGAACTCACCCGCGCGCTCGAACAGATGCGCAAGGTGGCGGAACTCCCAGACCTTGGCGTCGATCGACGGGTCTTCGGAATAAGGCGCAGGGACGACCCCGGCGAGGGTACCGGCGGTGAGGCTGTCCTGGGTGGCGAACAGGGTGACATCGACCCCGCGCTTGACCAGCGCCTCGGTGAGCAGGCTCGTCACCAGCTCCCAAGGGCCATAGTGGCGTGGCGGGGTGCGCCACGAGATGGGGGCGAGCATCGCGATCTTCATGCGCGGGGGCTTAGCCGGTTATGCGCAGGATGACAGCTTCGTCGGGCCGCAGCACGAGCTGATCGCCCTCGTCGCGGATCAGCGACAGATCGACGGTGGAGAGCAGCGCCTCGCCGGCGGGCACGGCGACGCGCTGGTCGGTAGCGCCGAGATTGAGCGCCACCGCGATCCGCTCGTCGCCGTGGCGGCGCTCATAGGCGAGCACGTCGCCCTCGGCGTCGAGCAGGCGGAAGTCGCCCACCGCCAGCGCGGCGTGCTTGCGGCGCAGGTCGAGCAGCCGGTGGTGGAGCGCGAGCATCGAGCCCTGGTCCGCGCCCTCGGCCTGGACGTTGCGGGTCGGCCAGTCGGGGCCGAGCGGCAGCCACGGCTCGGCGGTGGAAAAGCCGGCATGGTCGCTGGCGTTCCACGGCATCGGCGTGCGCACCGGATCGCGGCCGAGGCCGAGCCCCGGTTCGCGCAGCTCGCGCGGGTCCTGGACCCGGTCGGAGGGGATCGCGACATCGGAAAGGCCGAGCTCGTCGCCGTAATAGATCGTCGGCGTCCCACGCAGGGTGAGCAGCAGCACCGCGGCGACGCGGGCCTGGGGCTCACCGACGCGGGTCGCGATCCGCGGACGATCGTGGTTGCCGAGCACCCAATTGGGCCAGCCGCCCGCCGGCAACGCGGCCTCATAGTCGCCGATCATCGCGGCGAGCTCGCGGGCGTGCCACGGCGCCTCGATCAGCTGGAAGTTGAAGGGCAGATGCACTTCGGGGGCTTCGAGGCCGTAATAATGCATCAGCCGCTCGATCGGCAGGTAGATTTCGCCGATCAGCACGCGGTCACCGGGATAGCTGTCGGTGATCGCGCGCATCTCGGCGGCGATGCCATGGACCTCGGGCTGGTCAGTCGAGTGGAGCTGAAGCACCGCGTGCATCTCGCCCATCTGCGGCAGATAGGCGGGGTTGGCCGGGTTGTCGGGCAGCTCGGCGTGCTTGATCATGTGCCAGAGCACGTCGATGCGGAAACCGTCGACGCCGCGCGCAAACCAGAAGCGCAGCACGTCCATCATCGCCTGCCGCAGCTCCGGGTTGCGCCAGTTGAGGTCGGCCTGCTCCTTGAGGAAGGCATGGTAGTAATATTGGCCGGTGTGGGCGTCCCACTCCCAGGCCGAGCCGCCGAAATCGCTGATCCAATTGTTGGGCGGGCTGCCGTCCGGCTTGGCGTCGCGCCAGATGTACCAGTCACGCTTGGGGTTGTCGCGCGACGAGCGGCTCTCCTGGAACCAAGGGTGATCGGTGGAGCTGTGGTTGGGGACGAAATCGAGCAGCAGTTTCAGCCCGCGCGCGTGCGCGGCGGCGAGCAGGCTGTCGAAATCGGCGAGTGTGCCAAACCGTGGATCGACGTCGCAGTAATCGGCGACGTCATAGCCGAAGTCGCGCATCGGCGAGGGGAAGATCGGCGAGATCCAGATCGCGTCGACGCCGAGCGCGACGAGATGGTCGAGCCGCGCCTCGATGCCCTTAAGATCGCCGACGCCGTCGCCGTCGCTATCCTGAAACGAGCGCGGGTAGATCTGGTAGATGGTGCCGGTCTGCCACCAGGGAGTGTCGGTCATGGCTGCGCTCCTGCGGCGTTGATCGTCATCCCGGCGAACGCTGCGATCTCTGGCGAGGGAGGACAAGAAGGAGTGGCTTGAGACCCCAGCTTCCGCTGGGGTGACGGACGGGTCATTGGAACCGCGCCTTGGCGATCCGTGTCATCCGGCACGCCAGATCCGCCTCGCCGCTCGCCACCAGATAGTCGTCGCCGGCCTCGACCACCCCGGTGGTGAACACCACCGGGGTGGGCAGGTACATCTGGTGGGCGATCGGCGCGATGAGCGCCGGGTTTGCCTCGAGCAGCGGCACCTCGTCCTCCACCCGCAGGATCCGCGCGGGATCGTCGCGGTCGAGCAGCGCCCAGAAGCTGCGGTAGATCCCGACCGTCTCGCGCGCCTCGACGCCATGGTAGATCATCATCCAGCCATCGGCGGTGAGCACCGGCTGGGTGCCGCCGCCGATCTTCATCGCCGAGGCCGAGCCCTTGCGTGCGCGCAGGCCCGGCGCGTCGAGCGGCTTCCAGTGGAGCGCGTCGGGGCTTTGCGCGAAGTTGATCGAGGGGCCGCCGACATAGGGGCTGTCTTCCGGATAGGCGAAATAGACTTCGCCGAGCGGCCGGGTCAGAGCCATGAACTTGGTCCCGACCTTGCCCTCGAACAGGATCATGTCCTTGTTCTGGTGATCGAGGACGATGCCCTCGAGCCGGTAATGCAACCCGTCGCGCGAGGTGTGGAGCGTGGTGCAATGGCGTTCGGCGCTGACCGAGCAGGTCGTCATGTACCAGGTGTCGCCGATCCGGGTGATGCGCGCGTCCTCGACGCCATAGTCCTGAAAGGCCGCGGCGGGCTCGATCGCGGCGTCATAATGGATCGCGACGATGGCCGTGCCGTCGGCGTTCAGCTCTACCGGGAGCAGCCAGGACAGCGAGGTGAGGCCGAGGATGCGGTGCTTAGAGCCGCCCAATTCGAACTGGCGGGGATCGGCCATGTTGACGCCGCTTAACCGGTGGTTGTCGAGCACATAGCCCGCCGGCGTCCAGCGGATCGCGCGGACATGCGCGCCGCTGACCGGCTGGCTGAGCGCCTCGGCGACGCGGACCATCAGCAGCAGATTGCCGTTGGCGAGCCGGGTGAAGCCGGGATTGAAGGCGCCGAGCACATAGGTGGGCTCGGCGATGCCGCGGCGGAGGGGAGAGCGGGTCAGATCGACCTGGTCGGGGGTGAAGATCAGCGCGTCGTGCAAGGCCATGGGGGCAGTACCGACACGGCGGGGGTGAGGTTCCCTCGCCTCCGATCTTGCTCCCTCCTTCGTTACGGGGCGACACGACCACCTCGCCCATCGTCGTCCGCCACCCCAGAGGTGATCCGGGGCGGCGGCGACGGCGTCAGAACGCCGCCGCGACCGAGAACACCACCTGCGGGCCGGCGATGCTGCTGCCATCTTCCGTGTTGGAAAAGTTGGGCAGCAGATAGGCCGAACCACGGCGGCTGATGTCGGTATCGGTATAGGCGACGCCGAGGGTGAGCGGCGTGCCCTTCACCGCAAAGTCGGCGCCGATCATCCAGTCCCAATAGCTGCCCGTCGGGGTGACCGAGGTGCCGTTGGGGCCGAGCCCGGGGTTGCCGTGTGAATAGCCGATATGCGCCTTGGCGGTGAGCGGCGTGGTGGGGATCCCTGCCGTGGCGTCGCCCCACAGATAGAGATTGTCCTCCTTGTCGCCGGGATCGGTGTAGCCCCCGCTCTGCGCGGCGGCGCCGGTGGCGTACCAATTGCCGAGCGCCTGCTGCTTGGGGGCATAAGCGACGCCGGCGAGCAGCGAGGCAGGGCCGAGCGTGCCCGAGAGCTTGACATAGGGCTCGGCGAAATCGGTCTTGGAGGCGCCGCCGGGGTACATGTACCAGGTGAGGCCGACATCGAGCGCGCCGCCGCCGAGCGGCAGCTTGTAGCCGCCGATCAGATCGAGCTCGGTGTTGGAGCCGCCGAAGGTGCCCCAGCCGGCGAGGTTCGACGCCCAGGCGCCGATGTAGAGGCCGCTCTTGTGGGTGACGGTGAGCCCGCCCTGGACGGCGAGTTCCTCGTCGCTCTGCGAGACGCCGCGGAAGCGATAGTCGGAGACGAGGGCGACGCTGCCGGTGACGGTGATCGGCGCCGGCGGCGCGGTATCCTGCGCGGCGGCGGGAGCGGCGGCCAGCAGGCCGGCGGCAACGAGTAGCGAACGGTACATTGGGACCCCTTGGCACATGATGGACGGGAGATCCCTCCTGCGTCCGGGCCGCCGGCACGCTCGTCTCGGAGGAGGATGAGACGGGTGCCGGTCTTTCCCGGACGCAGGCCACGCTAAGGCAGCGGTACTGCCGGCGGGTTGCCGATGGGTGACGAAGTGTTGCTCGGGGTCAGCGACAGCCGGGTGCGCCCCCCGCCCCCGTTCGCCCTGAGCCTGCCGAAGGGCATGAGACTCAGGTGCTTCGACAGGCTCAGCACGAACGGAGGGGGAAGGTCAGTCAGGCATGTCAGTGGGCGAAGGCGACCATGCGGCCGGAGGCGCCGGTCACCTCGATCAGGTCGCCGGCGGCGCGGCGGCGCTGGAACCACTCCTTGAGCAGCTCGGCGCAGGTATGATCGACGGTGCGCAGCCTGGACAGATCGAGCCGCACCGTCGAGCCCTGCGGCGCGCGATCGAGCGTGTCGGAGAGCTTGGGCAGCGACACGAAGGTGGCGGCGCCGGCGAGATCGATCTCGTGCGCGCCATTCTCCTGACGCTCGGCGACGTTGAGCTTGAGGCCGCGGAGGTGGGGCACCAGCTCGAGCAGCGACAGGCCGATGCCGACCAGCACGCCGGTGAGCAGATCCGCCGCCACCACCGTGACCAGCGTCGCCGCCCAGATCAGCGCCGGGAGCACGCCATAATGGGTGAACAGGTGACGCGCATGGGCGATGCTGACGAGGCGAACGCCGGTAACGACCAGGATCGCGCCTAGTGCCGCCATCGGAATCTCGCGCAGCAGCCAGGGCAGCAGCGCGACGAAGCCGAGGATCCAGGCGCCGTGGAGGATGGTCGAGAGCCGGCTGGTGGCGCCGGCCTGGACGTTGGCCGAGCTGCGGACGATGACGCCGGTCATCGGCAGCGCGCCGGCGAAGCCGCACAGCAGGTTGCCGATGCCCTGGGCACGCAGCTCCTTGTTGTAGTTGGTGCGGACGCCGTCGTGCATCCGGTCCACCGCGGCGGCCGAGAGCAGCGTCTCGGCGCTGGCGATGAAGGCGATCGCGATCGCGGCGGTGATCACGGCGGGATCGAGCCAGCGCGCGAACAGCGTGGCATCGGGCAGCGCCAGCGCCGCGGTGATCGATTCAGGGACCGCGACATGCGCGACCTGCAGCCCGAATCCGAGCGCGACGAAGGTGCCGGCGAGCACGCCGATCAGCGCGCCGGGGACGAGCTTGAGCGACGCGGGACGCAGCTTTTCCCAGCCGAGCATCGCGGCGATGGTGACGAGCCCGACCGCAAAGGCGAGCTCGGCGGCCTGAGCGTTGCCGGGCTGGAGCCCGAGCAGGCGACCGGGCATGGCGGCGAGGTTCTGTGCGCCGCTCGGCAGCGGCTTGGCATCGAACAGGACGTGGAACTGGCCGGCGACGATCAGCACGCCGATTCCGGCGAGCATGCCGTGGACCACCGCGGGCGAGATCGCGCGGAACCAGCCGCCGAGCCGGGCGACGCCGGCGACGAACTGGATCAGCCCGGCGAGGACGAGGATCGGCCCGAGCGCGGAAAGGCCGTGATCGCGAACCAGCTCGAACACCACCACGGCTAGGCCCGCGGCGGGGCCGCTGACCTGGAGCGGCGAGCCGGCGAGCGCGCCGACGACGAGACCGCCGATGATCCCGGTGATCAGGCCCTTTTCGGGCGGGACGCCCGAGGCGATGGCGATGCCCATGCACAAGGGCATCGCCACCAGGAAGACGACGATCGACGCGGTGAAATCACGCGTGACCGTCTGAAAGGAAGGAAGCGTCAGCCCCCTTTTCCCCTGGCTGGTCATTCCGCCGCCTCGGGATAGTCGACGTCGGAGGCGAGACGCTGCGCGGCGGGATGCGCCACGGGCAGGTCGTTGCCGTCACGCATCGGCACGAAGCGGCCGGTGCGGCCGTCGAGCCCGAGCACCACGCCCTCGTGGATGTCGACGAACCAGCCGTGGAGCGAGATATGGCCCTTGGCGATGCCGGCGGCGACCGACGGATGGGTACGCAGATGGGCGAGCTGGGCGACAACATTCTCGAGGCTCAGCGCGCGGACGCGCTCGCCGTTGGTAAGCTCGGGATAGCTCTGGTCGACCACCTGTCGCGCGGCGGCGCCGTGATGCAGCCAGCCGACGACGTTGGGCATCGCGGCGAGATCGGCGGGATCGCCCGACAGGCCCTTCATCGCGCCGCAATCGCTGTGGCCGCAGACGATGATGTCGCGCACGCCGAGCGCGGTGACGGCATATTCCACCGTCGCCGAAACGCCGCCGAGCTGGGTGGCATAAGGGGGCACGATGTTGCCCGCGTTGCGGCACACGAACAGGTCACCCGGCTGGGCCTGCATGATATGTTCGGGAACGATGCGCGAATCGGCGCAGGAGATCATCAGCGCCTTGGGGCTCTGACCGTTGTGCGCGAGGGTGTGGTACAGCGCGTGCTGATCCTGGAACACCTTCTTCTCGAAACTGACAACCCGGCCTAGCAGTTCGTTCACGGGGCCTACTCCTTCACCCGCGACCGAGGCGGCCGCATTGAGGATGGTATGTAGCCGGCACGTTTTGCTGCAGCGCCGCACGTTCGTTAGGAATTGTTGCCGCCGCCGGGATCGCCGGGATCAGCGCGGCAGGAACATCGCCGCGCGCAGGCCGCCTTCGCGGCGGTTGGCGAGGGTCAGCGTGCCGCCCTCGGTGTCGACGATGCGGGCGACGATCGGCAGGCCGAGGCCGAAACCGACGGTGTCGCGCGGGCGCGCGGTGTCGAGGCGGACGAACGGATCGAGCACGCGGCGCAGCGCCTCGTCCGGAATACCGGGGCCATCGTCCTCGACGCGAAAGGTGACACCCGCGGGCGTGCTGTCGATCGCCAGCGTGACGCTGCCGGCATAATGGAGCGCATTGTCGACGAGGTTGCCGAGCGCGCGCTTGAGCGCGGTGGGGCGGACGGTGATCTCGCAATGATCCGGGCCGACGTAGCAGCCCTCGAGGCCGCGGTCCTCGACGCCGTCGATCAGCGTCGCCGCGAGCACCGCGACGTCGGTCAGCGCGGGTTGCTCGGGGTCGCTGTCGCCGCCGAGGAAGGCGAGCAGCGAGGCGACCATCGCCTCCATCTCGGCAATGTCATGGTCGATCGCGGTGCGGATCTCAGTGTCGGTGACCCGCTCGGTGCGCAGCCGCAGCCGCGCGAGCGGCGTGCGCAGGTCGTGGCCAACCGCGGCGAGCGCCTGCGTCCGATCGGCGATCAGCCGCTGGATCCGCGCCTGCATCCGGTTGAACGCGGCGACGACGCGGCGGACATCGGCGGGCCCTGCCTCGGGCACCGGCTCGTGCGCGCCGTCGCCGAAACTGTCGGCGGCGACCGCGAGCTGGCGCATCGGCCGCAACGCGTGGCGGATCAGCAGCCCGCCGAGGATCATCAGCGCCAGCGCCGGGATCAGCGCCAGCGCGATCCGCTCGGCGGCGAGGTTGAGGTTGTGAATCGGCTCGAGAGTGCGGAAATAGAGCCAGCTGCCATCGGTCAGCCGCACTCCGCCACTCACCACCGAGCTACGGCCCGGGCGCAGCAAGCGCAGCCGGATATCGCTTTCGGCGAGCGACGGCTCCCACTCGACCACCTGGTGACGCATGCTGTCGAGCGCCGGCGCGATCGGCGGCGGCGGCGGCAGCGCGCGCTGCCAGTGCATCGCATAGCGTTCGGTGGTGAGATCCTCCGCCATCTGCGCGCGATTGGAGGCAGGCTGCTCGGCGACCAGCCGGCGCGCGATCACCAGATGCTCGGCGAGCCGGCGCGCCTCGTCGTCGCGCACCGCGAACTGGCTGGCGCGCTCGTAGAGCAGCGTGCTGACGCCGAACTCAATCACCATCGTCAGCAGCAGGATGGCGACGATCTGGCCGATCAGGCCGATCGAGGGGCGCACCAGCCGCTTCAAGGCGCGCTGGCCAGCATCAGTCACGCAGGATCATTGGCCCCCGGAGCTTTGGCCCCGGATCATACGCGCGTGACCTCGGTGTTGAACATGTAACCGACGCCGCGGACGGTGATGATCGGCGCCTCGTTGCCCGCGCTCGACAGCTTGCGGCGCAGGCGGCTGACCAGCACGTCGATGCTGCGGTCCGAACTGTCGCCGAGGCGGGTGCGGGAGAGTTCGATCAGCCGCTCGCGCGCGATCACCCGGCCGGCATGGTCGGCGAGGCTGACGAGCAGATCGAATTCGGCGCCGGTGAGATCGACGATCGCCCCGGTCGGCGACTTGAGCTCGCGGCGCGGCAGCGTCACCGTCCAGCCGGCAAAGGTGAGCACGCCCTGCTCGCGCTCGCCCTGGCTGCGATCGAGGCTGCCGCGGCGCAGCACCGCGCGGACCCGGGCGATCAGCTCACGGGTGCCAAACGGCTTGGCGAGATAATCGTCGGCGCCGAGCTCGAGGCCGACCACCCGGTCGGTCTCGCTGCCCTTGGCGCTGATGAAGATGATCGGCACGTCGCTCTTCTGGCGCAGGCTGCGGCACAGATCGATGCCGCTGGTGCCGGGCAGCATGATGTCGAGCAGGATCAGGTCGACGGGGCCGGCGTCCAGCGCCAGCCACATCTCCGGCGCCGCCGAGGCGGGACGCACGGTGTAGCCGTTTTCCTGGAGGGCGCGGGTGGTGAGGGTCCGGAGTGCGGGATCGTCCTCGACCAGGAGGATGGTAGGGGCGGTCATGGCCCAGAGGTAGGCGCGGCGCCGGCGGGGGTCAACGCGGCGGCGACAAGGACACACTTCGTCACGGGCGGGCCAATGGTGCGACATCACGGGTGCTTAGATGATGAGGGCAAGACCATCCCCGAGGAGATGACCCATGATTCGCATTGCCCTGACCGCCGCCGCGCTGCTGACCACCGCCCCCGCCCTCGCCGCGCCGAGCGACGCCAAGGTCGCCGCCGGCTGCACCAAGCAGCAGGTGCATATGCCCGCCGGCAAGATCGGCAGCCACGCGCCCGTCTATTTCTGCAAGACCAAGGCGCAGACGATCGCCGCCAACGACAAGCTTCGCCCCACCCCGCTAGCCGCTGTCACTGCGCGCGACTGACTTCTCGTTCCGCGCCCTGCCTCTTCCCCCCCGGGGCCGGCGCGGAACGGGATACCGCCAGTAACGTTTTGTAACACAGGTGAGGGTCGTCGTCCGCCTTTGACCGAGGACGGCGGCCCTCACTTGCTGGCCGATGCGAACAACCTCAATCCGCCGCCACATGCCCGCTGATCGCTCCTGGCCGGCGGGTGAACCAGACGATGATCGTCAGCCCGACGCACAGCCAGGCCGACAGCCTGAACAGATCGGTGGAAGCGAGCAGATAGGCCTGCTGGACCATCTGCCGCGTCACCGCACCCGCCGCCTGGGTGGAAGTCATGCCCAGCTTCTGCAGCGACTGGAACGCCATCTGCAGCGGCATGCCCTGGCCGATCGTCTCGGCGAGCCGGCTCTGGTGCAGCGCCTCGCGCCGGTCCCACGCCGTGGTGATGATCGAGGCGGCGAACGAGCCGGCGACGATGCGCGCGAAGTTGGACAGGCCGGTCGCCGAGGGCAGTTGCTGGGGCGGGATCTTGTCCAGCGAGATGGTCAGCATCGACAGGAAGAAGATGCTCATCGCCACGCCCTGGACGGCGAGCGGCAGCATGAAATCATAGGCGCTGGCGCTCGGCGTATATCCTGAGCGCATCCAATAGGAGAGGCCGAAGGCGAGGAACGAGATCGTCGCCAGGATGCGCGCGTCGACCTTGCCCGACAGGCGTGCCGCGAACGGCGACAGCACCACCGCGACCATCCCGCTTGGTGCCGCGATCAGCCCCGCCCAGGTCGCGGTATAGCCGACCTGGGTCTGCAGCCAGAGCGGCAGGATGAGGATGTTGGCGAAGAACACCGCATAGCCGAGGCAGAAGGCGATGTTGCCAATCGCGAAGTTGCGGCTCTTGAACAGCGACAGATCAACCGCGGGGTTGGCGTCGGTCAGTTCCCAGATCACCCAGGCAAGGAAGCCGATCACCGCGATCACCGCGAGCACGCAGATCGCCGGATCGTTGAACCAATCGGCATTCTTGCCGAGATCGAGCATGATCTGCAGCGCGCCGACCCAGGTGACGAGCAGGCCGAGGCCGACGGTGTCGATCGGCAGCTTGCGGGTCGGCGTCTCGCGGCTCTTGAGGCCGTTCCAGCACACCAAAGCGGTGAAAATGCCAAACGGCACGTTGATCAGGAAGATCCAGCTCCAGTGGTAATTGTCGGAGATGTAGCCACCGAGGATCGGGCCCATCACCGGGCCGACCAGCGTCGTCATCGACCAGACGCCAAGTGCGGTGGAGCGCTTGTCGGGCGGGAACACCGAGATCAGCAGCGCCTGGCTGCCGGGCATCATCGGGCCAGACACCGCACCCTGGAGAATGCGGAAGAAGATCAGCGATTGCAGGCTCCAGGCGATGCCGCACAGGAAGGAGGCGAGCGTGAACAGCGCCACCGCGGTGCAGAAAGTGCGGACCACGCCGAACCGGCCCATCAGCCAGCCGGTGAGCGGCACCGCGACTCCGTTCGCCACCGCGAAGGCGGTGATGATCCAAGTGCTGTTGTCGCTGGAGACGCCGAGATTGCCGGCGATGGTGGTCAGCGAGACGTTGGCGATGGTGGTGTCGAGCACCATCATGAAGGTGCCGAGCGCGAGCGCGAAGGCGACCAGGCCAAGCTTGCCGCCGGTGAGCGGGGCCTGCATGGGAGGAGCGGAGGCCATCAGGCGTCACCCGCGCGCTGCGCCGGCTGCGCTGGCTCGCCCCTCTCCGCCTGGGAGAGGCAGGGTGACATGGCCAGGCTCATCACCGGTTGGCCGCGATGATCTGGCGGATTTTGGCTTCGACGGCAGGATCGTTGCCGTCGGTGGCGCGGCCCTGATAGGCCTGGGTCGCGGGCTCGCCGAGCAGCGCGCCGGACACATTGGCGGTGTCCACCGTGACATCGACCGACAGACCGACCCGCAGCGGGCTGCGCTGCAGTTCGCGGACGTCGAGCGCGATGCGCACCGGCACGCGCTGAACGATCTTGATCCAATTCCCGCTGGCATTCTGCGGCGGCAGCAGCGCGAAGGCATTGCCCGATCCGGCGCCGACGCCGATCACCTTGCCGTGATAGACGACGTCGCCGCCATAGGTGTCCGAGGTGACGGTGGCGGGCTGGCCGATGCGCAGGTCCTTGAGCTGGGTCTCGCGGAAGTTGGCGTCGATCCACACCCGGTTGAGCGGCACCACCGCCATCAGCGGCGTGCCCGGCGCGACCTGCTGGCCGATCTGCACGGTGCGCTGGGCGACGACGCCATCGATCGGCGCGGCGATGTGCATGTGGCTGCGCACGATCGCGGCGCGGCGGTAGGCGGCGATCGCGGCGAGCACCGCGGGGTTGTTCGAGGTGCTGGTGCCCTGCACCGCGGAGCGCGACTGCGCCTGCTGGCTGATCGCGAGATTGAGGTTGGCGCGGGCGACCTTCACCGCATCGGCGGCATGGGCGAGTTCCTCGCCCGAGATCGCGCCCTGCGCCGCGGCGCCCTGGCGGCGGCCATAGTCCGCGACCGCGGCGCTGAGCGAGGCGCGCGCCTGGACCACCGAGGCGCCGCTCGCATTGACCTGCGAGAAATCGGCGCGGGTGGCGCGCACCGCCTTGGCGAGATCGGCCTCGGCGGCGGCGAGGTTGACGTCGGCGGTGGCGGCGTCGAGGTCGAGCAGCGGCTGCCCGGCCTTCACCGTCTGGGTATTATCGGCATGAATCGCGGTGATCTGCCCCGGATCGCGCGCGGTGATGGCGATGACGTCACCGGCGACATAGGCGTCGTCGGTCTCCTCCTCTGGCTTGGCGAGCAGGAAGTGGAACACCGCCCAGACGATCAGGCCGATGGCGACGATGACGCCGAGCACCAGCAGCCAGCGCTTGCGGCCCTTGGCATTGCCCTTGGCCGGCGGTGGGGGCGGCGGCGGTGGCGGCGGTGCTGGCTCGGCCGCGGGCTGGTTGTCCGAGGCCTGATCGGGAGCGCGATTGTCGGTCATCAGCGGGGTTCCTGGGGAGTGAAGCCGCCGCCGAGCGCCAGCACCAGCGCGACGCGCTGGCGGGCCGCGTCGGCGGCGAGGTTGGTCTGGGCGAGCTGGGCGTCGAGCAGGCGGATGTCGTTGTCGACCACGTCGAGCCGGCTCTCGAGCCCGCTGGAGATGCGGATCGCGTTCAATCGGTTGGTCTCGGCGAAGCCGCGGACGACGGCGGCGTTGCGGTCACGCTGGGCGGCGAGGTTCGACACCTGGGCGATCGCGTCGGCCGCCTCGCGCACCGCGCCGATCACGCGGTCGTTGTAATCGGCGGTGGCGAGATCGAGCGCCGCGGTGGCGCCGGCATAATCGGCCTTGAGCCGGCCATTGTCGAACAGCGGCAGGTGGATCGCCGGGCCTGCGCCGACCGTGCCGGCATCGAGGCTGAACAGATTGCCGATCCCCAGCGCCTGGAAGCCGCCCATCGCGGCGAGGTTGATGTTAGGATAGAAGGCCTGGCGGGCGACGCGGCGGCCGGCAACCGCGGCATCGATCCGCGCCTGCGCGGCGGCGATGTCCGGCCGGCGGGCGAGCAGATCGGCGGGAACCTGTGCCGGCAGCGGCAACGCGGCATCGAGCCGCATCGCGGTGGGCGCGAGCGCGGCGGCATAATCGGTACCGCGGCCGGCCAGCGCGGCGAGCGCGTTGGCGGCGATCGCGCGGGCACCGGTGGCGCGGACCAACTCGCCCTGCGCCTGTGCGAGCAAGGTCTGCGCGGCGGCGGCCTGGAGGTTGCTCGCGAGCTTGTTGCGGATCTGGATGTTGGTGAGGCGCAGCGAATTCTCGCGGGTGGCGATCGACTGGCGGGCGAGCGCGGCCTCATTTTCGGCGCGGGCGAGATCGATATAGGTCTGCACCACCGAGCCGGCGATGGCGAGCCGCGCCGCGGCGAGATCGAGCGCGGCGGCGCGGGTGGAGGCGCGCGCGCCCTCGATCGCCGCCTTCTGGCGGCCGAACAGATCGAGGTTCCAGTTGAGGTTGACCAGCCCCTGGCCGACGAACCGGGTGGTTCCCGCATAAGGCGGCGGGATGGTGTAGCGGCCCGACAGCCGGGCATATTGCTCGTTGGCGTCGAGCGCCACGTCCGGGCCGTTGTCCGCCCGGCGGCTGGAGAGCACCGCCTGGGCTTGGGCGATGCGCGCGAGCGCCGCCGCCAGCGTCGGGTTGCCCGCGGTGGCCTCGTCGACGATGCGATCGAGCTGCGGATCGGCGAAGCCTGCCCACCAGCGCTCGCCGATCGTCGGCGCGGCCTCGGCGGCAAGGCCGAGGCTCGACGGGGCGACCGGCGCGACCGCCGGCTGGGTGTGCGGGATGGCGCAGCCGGCGAGCAGCAGCGCGGGGGATAACTTGGCTAAGTTCACGCAAATGACCTATCGGTTGCGGCCTGCTGAAGGGTGCCGCGGAGGCGCTGGAGGAGGCGGATCAGCTGATTAACTTCTGTTTCTTCCCAGTCACTTAGCCAGCCGTTCCAAAGCTGGATGACGCGGCTGCGGCAGCGCTGGGCGATCGCGGTGCCGGCGGGCGTCAACGCCAGGTTGACGATGCGGCGATCGTCGGCGTCGCGATGGCGCGTCACCCAGCCGTTCGCCTCCAGCGCATCGACCAGCCGCGTCGTCGCGCCCTTGTCATAGACAATGTCGCGGGCGAGCTCGGCGCAGGTGTTGCCCTGACCGGTGCCGATCGACGACAGCGCCGACCATTGCAGATAGCTGATCCCCTCCGGCGCGAACACCGCCTCGAGATTGACCTGGGCGAGCTGGAACACGCGACGCGACAGATAGCCGATCGAATTATCCTGGCAGAATTCAGGCGTGGACGATTCGGAGTAGAAACCCATGTCGTTGCTTTGGCAACCATTGCCTCGGCAGTCAATAGTGTGACGCTATGTTGCTGGAACGGCGGGCAAACACGATTCGCAAAAGAGTGGTAAATCACGGGTAACGGCTTCTTAGGGGCACCTTCCTAGGAAAGGGGCGACCGCTACAGGACGCCCGCCCGATGAGATACCCGCTGATTGCCCCCCGGCCGCCGCGACTGAGCGAGCATGTCGACGGGCTGCGGCGTGTCGAGGCCTCGGGCGTGTTCAGCAACAACGGTCCAGAGGTGCGCGCGTTCGAGGCGGAGATCACCGCGACGATGTTCGGCGGCGAGGGCGCGAGCCTCGCGGTGTGCAACGCGACGCTGGGGCTGATGGTCGCGATCCGCCAGGCGGCGGGCATGCGGCCCAAGCCCGGAACGCTGGCGCTGATGCCGGCACTGACCTTTGCCGCCACCGCGCAGGCCGCCGACTGGGTGGGGCTCACCCCGCTGGTGTGCGACGTCGAGCCCGATGGCTGGACCGCCGACCCGAAGCAGGAAGAGGCGCTGCTGCGCCGCCATGGCGCGCGGATCGGCGTGATCGTGCCCTATGCGACCTTCGGCACCGCGATCGACCTCGAGCGCTATGCCTGGTTGGCGCGGCACCATGACGTCGGCGTGGTGATCGACGCCGCGGCGTCGCTCGGCACCATCGACGACGCCGGCCGCGGCTTCGGCACCGGCGCGCCGTTCGCGATCGTCTATTCGATGCATGCCACCAAGACCTTCGCGGTTGCCGAGGGCGGGCTGGTCTACAGCGGCGACGCGCGGCTGGTGGATCAGCTGCGCAGCATGATCAACTTCGGCTTCGAGGCCGGGCGCACCGCCACCCTGCCCGGGATCAACGCCAAATTGCCCGAGGTGATCGCGCTGATGGCGCGCGCCAAGCTCGGCGAGATCGATGCGGTATGCGACCACCGTGCCGCCATCGACACCGCCTATCGCGCCGCGCTCGACGGCTTCGGGTTGCAGCGCTCGACCGGGCGGCGGCAGGCGACGCAGTTCATGCCGATGCTGCTGCCCCCTGCCCTGGCGCCGCACCGCGCCGCGATCGCGGCAACGCTGGCGGCCGAGGGGATCGGCAGCGGCCAATATTTCAGCCCGCATCTCGGCGAGCAGCCCTATCTGCGCACCACCGCGCAGATCGAGCCAACCCCGGTGGCCGATGCGATCGGCGCGCGGATGCTGTCGCTGCCGATCACCGACGCGATGACCCCTGCCGACGCCGGCGTGATCGCCGGCCGGCTGGTGGCGGCGATCGAGCGGGTCGCCGATGCGCAGGCGCAGCGGGTGGGAGACAGGATGACGACGAGCGACCATGGCACGGTGGTGATCGGCGGCGGCCCGGCGGGCACCGCGATGCTGACCGCGGCGAGCAGGCAGGGCAAGCTCGCGCCGCTCGCCCGCGCCGGGCTGGCGATCGTCGAGCGCGGGCCGCGGCTCGGCGCCGGCCGGATCGGCGGCTATGCGATCACCTCCGACACCACCGCCGAGACCTTCCTCAGCGCGGTCAAGAACCATCCCGATCCGGCGCTGGCGGCGCTCGAGCATCACCCGGCGGGGCAACGGATGGCACGCTATATCGGCGCGCTCGGCGCGCCGCTGACCGAGGCGGCGCCGCTGCTCGACGCGACCGCCGACCGGCTGGCGGGGATCGTCACCGACCAGGGCGGCGCGGTGCTGACCGGGCATGAGGCGACCGGCGCGCAGCGCACCCCGGACGGCCGCTGGCGGACGACGCTGCGGACGCCCGATGGCGGCAGCCGCGTGCTCCTGTCCGACACGATCGTGGTCGCGACCGGCGGCCACCAGCCGCTCGCGGATATCGCCGACAAGACCGTGGCGGGCGCCCGGCTGGGTGATCTTGCCGGCGACCGGCTGATCGGATCGGACACGCTGCTGCGCCTCGGTGGCATCGAGGCAGTCCGCGATCGGCTGGCGGCACGGCCGGCACCGCGGGTGGCGATCATCGGCGCCTCGACCAGCGCGATCGCCGCGGCGGTGCTGCTGCTCAAGGCGAACCCGGCGTTCGCGTTCGGTGCCGGGGCGGTGACGCTGCTCCATCGCCAGCCGTTGAAGCCCTTCTACCCGACCCGCGAAGCCGCGCATGCCGACGGCTTTCACGATTTCGACGACGACGACATTTGTCCGGTGAGCGGCTTCGTGCTGCGCCTGGCCGGGTTGCGGCTCGAATCGCGCGAGCTGGTGCTGCGGATGCTGTCGCTCGGCGGGCGCACGCCTGATCCGCGGGTGGCGACCCACCGGATCGATCGCGACGACGATCTCGCGGCACGCGCGCTGATCGAGCGGGCCGATCTGGTGATCGGCGCGCTCGGCTATCGGCCGCTGTCGTTGCCGCTGTTCGCGAGCGACGGCACGCCGCTGGCGCTCGCCTGGGAAGCGGGGCGGCCGATGGTGGACAAGCATTGCCGGCTGCTCGACGCGCAGGACCGGCCCGTGCCCGGTGCCTATGGCATCGGCCTGTCGGCGGGGTTCGTGCCGTGGGGGCCGCTCGGCGGCGAGGCGAGCTTCACCGGCCAGGCCAACGGGCTGTGGCTGTGGCAGAATGACGTCGGCCAGATGATCGTCGACCAGTTGCTCGCGCGGGAGGCCCGCGCCGCGGCATGACCGATCCGATCGTCAGCGTCGTCATCCCGGCGTACAATGGGGCCGGGCTGATCGGCGAGACGCTGGACAGCCTGGGCCGGCAGACCCTCACCGATTTCGAGGCGATCGTGATCGACGATGGCTCGAGCGACGACACGCGCGCGCTGGTGCGCGCCTGGCCGGACCCGCGGGTGCGGCTGCTCGAACAGCCGGAGAATGGCGGCCCGGTAAAGGCGCGTAACCGCGGTGTCGCCGCGGCGCGCGGTCGCTATATCGCGGGGCTCGACCAGGACGATCTGTGCCGGCCCGAGCGGCTGGCGCGGCAGGTCGCCTATCTCGAGGCGCATCCCGATGTGGTGCTGCTCGGCACCCAGGCCGAGCAGCTCGCCGCCGGGCGCGTCTCGGCGATGGCGCATGCGCCGCACAGCACGCCGGCGCTGATCGCCTGGCTATTGTGGATCGAGAACCCGTTGGTGTGGTCGACCGTGACGGTGCGCGGCAGCGCGGCGCGAGCGTTGACGCCGTTCACCCGGCCGGAGGTTCTCTATGCCGAGGATTTCGATCTCTACCATCGCATCGCGACGTTCGGCGCGGTCGCCCGGCTCGACGCGCCGCTGCTGCTCTACCGCCAGCACGCCGGCGGCATCTCCAAGCGCTTCGTCGACAGCATGGAGACGAGCGCGACGCAGGTGCTCGCCGATCGCTATCGGCCCGTGCTGGGCGACGGTAGCGACGCGGCGGCGCGGCTGATGGTGCGGCACAATATGGCGCGCGAGCCGGTGCCCGACCGCGCGACGCTGATCCGCCTGGGCGCGGCGATCACGACGCTGCAGGCGGCGTTCGTCGCGGCCGAGCGGCCCGATGCCGAAAGCCTCAGGCTGATCCGCTGGGAAACCGCCCGCCGCTGGCGCGCGATCGGCCGCGCCGGCCTACGCTCGGGCACAATAAGCGTCGCCGACGTGCTCGCGGCGCGGCCAGCGCATCTGGGGCTGGGTTATGCGGGGATCGAGACCTTGCTGTGGAGCGGCGCGGTCGGCGCGGTGCGGCGCTGGCGGGGGTGAGGACGCCCGCCCGGGGGCTGGTGCTTGGCGGAAAGCGAGACGCTGCGGCGCGAGATCCCAGCTTTCGCTGGGATGACGGAGTGCCCCCACCCGTCACCTCAGTGAACGCCGGGGTCTTTCACGAGGGAGCATGACGTTGCATCACGCGATCTGGTCGTACAAATCCCGCCACCGGGGATTGCTCGCCTCGATCAGCGCGATCTTCCAGGCGCGTTGCCAGGCCTTGAGCATCTTCTCGCGGTGGATCGCATCGGCGATTGTCGCGTGCGGTTCGGCGAGCACCAGCGTCTTGATGCCGTAGCGACGGCAGAAGGCCGAGCCTCTGTCGCGGCGGTGCTGGTCGATCCGCGCGGCGAGATGGGCCGTGACGCCGGTGTAGAGCATGCCGCGCGGCTTGCTCGCCATGATGTAGGTCCAGCCGGCCGGTGCCATGCGGGGGAGGCTATGGACGGCGTTGGCGGATGCCAATCCCGTAGCAATGCTGGGTTGGGTGCGTGGCGGGCGAACGACACGCCCGCGGCACGAGATCCCAGCTTGCGCTGGGATGACGGTCCGCCCCCCAATCCGTCACCCCAGCGAAAGCTGGGGTCTTTGGCGGGGAGCGATACAGCTGGGGCACATTGTTACGGCATCCTCTGGGATGACGGGCCCAGCGGCGTCACACCTTGGCGGAGTAGATCATCCGGCCCGGGCCGAGCAGCGCGAACACCTTGTCGAGCTCGCCTTCGCCGACCGCGAAGCAGCCCTGGCTACGGCCGAGCATCCCGTGCGACTTGATCATATCGGCGTTGGCGTACCAGGCCGAGTGGACGACGATGGCGCGGGCGAGGGCGTTGTCGTTGGTGCGGTCGAGGCCGATCAGGCGCTGCGAGCGACCGTGCTTGCCGACATAGTAATCGGCGGTGACGAACGCGCCTTCGCAGCTGGCGTTGGAATTCTCGGCGTTGGAGAAGCGCTGCAGATAGCCGGTGTGCGACGGATCCGAGCCGCTGCCATGCGCGACCAGGAACGACTGGCTCTTGCCGTTGGCGAGATCAACGAGGTGGAAGCGCGCCTGGCCCGACGGCGCCGACATGTCGGCGATCGCGATCCGGTCACGACGGGTGATGCTGCCGGCGTGGCGATCGAGCGCGGCCATCGCCTGGCGCATCAGATCGGGGCGGACGACCTTGGGCGAGGTGATCGGACGCGCCGCGACGGCGATCGCGCGGGGTGCCGGCACCGGCGGTTCGCCGATCGGCCTCAGATCACGCTGCGTCAACTTGCGTGCGGCGGCAGACACGGTGCCCGGCACGGCCAACACGCCTGCCAGCAGCAGGCCGTTCTTCACAATCGCGCGCCGATCACGCGCCACATCACGCTCGTTCATCATCGAGTTAATCTAAGCCCCGGTCGTTTCCCGCGAGACTTTATATAGCATTTTCTACCTTAAATTTCCGCAACCTTATCCGCAGGTTGCCGCAGCGGTCCCTCCATTGGCCGCATTGCGGCCTCCGCCTGGCCGACTTGGGCGATGGCACCAACCCGGCCGCGGTGCGTTGGGCCGGCGAGTCTTCTGGGTTACGAAGGAACTGAAAAGATGAAGAAATTGCTTGCCGCTTGCGGCGCGGCGCTTTTCATCATCGCGCCGGCGAGCGTGCTCGCGGCGACGGCGGCCGGCAGCGGCGGCGGCGACTCCGGAGTCGCGCTGGCGGGCGAGGCCGCCACGCTCGGCCCCAACAAGTTCGTCTGGGCCGATGGCGCCTCGATGCAGCCGGTCAGCGTGGTGATCTCGATCGCCGACCAGAAGGCCTATGTCTATCGCGGCGAGAAGCTGATCGCGGCGTCGACCGTCTCCACCGGCAAGGATGGCAAGGAGACGCCGGTGGGCGTGTTCCCGATCCTCCAGAAGGAGGAGAGCCACAAGAGCAACCTGTACGATTCCGCGCCGATGCCGTTCATGCAGCGGCTGACCTGGGATGGCGTTGCCATCCATGCCGGCAACAACCCCGGTTTCCCCGCGAGCCACGGCTGCATCCGGGTGCCGACCGCGTTCGCCAAGAAGCTGTTCGCGGTGACCAGCGTCGGCAGCATGGTGGAGGTGACCGATCTTCCCGCCGGCGAGGGCTGGTCGCCGCCGGTGCCCTATGATTCGAGCACCGAGACCGCCAATGCCAATGGCGATCAGCTGACCGGCGCGGCGCAGTAAAGGTCGCGGACCCTGCGGGCGATGCCGTCACCCCAGCGGAAGCTGGGGTCTCCCGGAGGGTTTCCCTCGCGGCGCGAGATCCCAGCGTTCGCTGGGATGACGGGGGCAGCTAGAGCGTGCGGATGATGCCGGAGAAGTCGGTGCTCCCCTGCCCCGCGGCGACGAAGCGCTCGTAAAGTTCGGTCGCCTCGCTGGACAGCGCCACGGTGGCGCCGGCCTGCGCGGCGGCCTCCTTCGCGAGGCGCAGGTCCTTGAGCATCAGCGCCGCGGCGAACCCGCCCTGGTAGTCGCGGTCGGCGGGCGTCTCCGGGCCGACGCCGGGGACCGGGCAGTAAGTGGTCATCGACCAGCTCTGGCCCGAGCTCACCGAGGCGATGTCGTAGAAGCGCTGCGCGTCGAGCCCGAGCTTGTCGGCGAGCGCGAACGCCTCGCAGGTGGCGATCATGGTCGCGCCGAGGATCATGTTGTTGCACATCTTGGCGGCCTGACCGGCACCGCTCGCGCCGGCGTGGATCACCGCCTTGCCCATGGCGTCGAGAAACGGGCGCGCGCGCTCGAAGCCTGCGGCGCTGCCGCCGACCATGAAGGTGAGCGTGCCCGCCTGGGCGGCGGCGATCCCGCCCGAGACCGGCGCATCGACCGCGGCAAAGCCCCGCGTCGCGGCCTCTTCGCCGAGCGCGCGGGCGGTGGCGACGTCGATCGTCGAGCAATCGATCAGCACCGCCGAGGGCGCCGCGCCGGCGAAGATCGCGTCGGCATAGACGCCCGCGACATGGCTGCCGGCGGGGAGCATGGTGACGATCGCCTCGGCGCCCTCGATCGCCGCGGCGGCGCTGGCCGCGCGGAGGCAACCGGCCGCCTCAGCCTTGGCGAGCGCGGGCTCGCTGAGGTCGAAGGCGCGAACGTCATGGCCCTTGGCGGCAAGGTTGGCGGCCATGCCGCCACCCATGTTGCCGAGGCCGATAAAGGCGACGCGTGCCATAAGTCTCTCCTGATTACTGGCGGGTGAGGTCGCGGCCGACGATCATCCGCATTACCTGGTTGGTGCCCTCGAGGATCGAATGGACGCGCAGGTCGCGCCAGAAGCGCTCGATCGGATAATCCTGCAGATAGCCGTAGCCACCGTGCAACTGCAGCGCGCGATCGACCACGGCCGAGCCGGTGTCGGTGGCGAGGCGCTTGGCCATGGCAGCGAAGCGGGTCCGGTCGGGCGCGCCGGCGGTGACCTTGGCGGCGGCGATATAGAGCAGAGCGCGCGCGGCCTCGAGCTCGGTCGCCATGTCGGCGAGGGTGAATTGGGTGTTCTGGAAATCGGCGATCGGCTTGCCGAACTGCTGGCGATCCTTGGTGTAGCGGATCGCCTCGTCGAGGCAGCGCTGCGCGCCGCCGAGGCTGCAGGCGCCGATGTTGAGCCGGCCGCCGTCGAGCCCCATCATCGCGATGCGGAAGCCCTCGCCCTCGGCGCCGACCAGATTCTCGGCGGGCACGCGGACGTTGTCGAAGATGACCTGCGCGGTCGGCTGCGAATGCCAGCCGAGCTTCTTCTCCTGCGCGCCGAAGCTGACGCCGGGCATGCCCTTCTCGATCACCAGCGCGGAGATGCCCTTCGGCCCCTGCCCCTCTGGCGTATCTGGGCCGGTGCGGACCATGGCGACATAGACCTCATTCTCGCCGGCGCCCGAGATGAACTGCTTGGTGCCGGTGACGATATAGTCGTCGCCGTCGCGCACCGCGCGGGTCTTGAGCGCGGCAGCGTCCGAGCCCGAGCCCGGCTCGGTCAGGCAATAGCTCGCGAGGCGATCCATGGTGACGAGATCGGGCAGGTATTTGGCCTTAACGCTCGCCGAGCCGAACCGGTCGATCATCCAGCTCGCCATGTTGTGGATCGAGATAAAGGCGGAGGTCGACGGGCAGCCATAGGCCATCGCCTCCATGATCAGCGCCGCCTCGAGCCTGCCGAGCGCGATGCCGCCCGACTCCTCGGAGACGTAGATCGCGGCGAAACCGAGATCGGCGGCGGCCTTGATCGTCGGCCGCGGGAAGATGTGCTTCTCGTCCCATTCGCCGGCGTGGGGGGTGATCCGATCGGCGGTGAAGCGGCGCGCGAGCTCCTGGATCTCGCGCTGATCGTCGGTGAGGTCGAATTGCATGATGGTCCTCAGCTGGGGCAGCGCGAGTAGCGGAAGGATCCAGCCGGTTTGGCGACCTGGCGCTGGAGCGTCTTGCCCTCGTCGAGCAGGGTGAGCGTGGTCGCCTCGTTCCAGGTCTGGCCCTCGCCGCTGACCGGCAGGGTAAAGGTGAGCGTGGTGGCGGCGACCGCCTTGATCGCGGTCGCGGTGCCGCGAGATTCGTAGAAGGAGAGCTTGTCGCCGGCGATCGTCATCAGCCCCTTGGCGTCGGCGCGGCCGGGTTCGCAATCACTGTCGGTGAGGCCCCAGCGGCCCTGGAAGCCCGCAGGGATGCCGGCCACCGGGCTCGGCGACGGCGCCGCGACCGGCACCAGCGTATTCTGCTGGTCCTCCATCAGATCGTCGGGCTGCGACTGGGCCTGTGCCGCCGCGGGCTCGGACTGCGACGAGCCATTGCCCCCCGCAGCGCCACCACCGCCACAGGCGGCGAGCAGCAGGGCGGTGGCGATCGGCAGGGTCGCGGTCAGGTGGGTGCGCATGGAAGTCCTCATCCGTTGCGGGCCGGTCAGCCCATCGTCGGGATGACGAACGCATCCTGGACGCGCGAGGGTCCGCCGTCCTCGCTGCCACCGGGGAGCGCCGAGCCGTCGGGCCAGCGCTGGGTGACCGTCTTGACCTTGGTCCAGAACTTGACGCCCTCGAGGCCATGCTGGTTGGTGTCGCCGAACGCCGAGCGCTTCCAGCCGCCGAAGCTGTGATAGGCGACCGGCACCGGGATCGGCACGTTGATCCCGACCATGCCGACGTTGACCCGCGCCGCGAACTCGCGCGCGGCATGGCCGTTGCGGGTGAAGATCGCGACGCCGTTACCGTATTGGTGATCGCTCGGCAGGCGCAGCGCCGTCTCGAAATCGGGCGCGCGGACGATCTGCAGCACCGGGCCGAAGATCTCTTCCTGGTAGGCGCTCATCTGCGGGGTGACATGGTCGAACAGCGACGGGCCGATGAAGAAGCCCTGTTCATGGCCCTGGAGCGCGAAGCCGCGGCCGTCGACCACCAGCTCGGCGCCCTCGTCGACCCCGGTCTGGATCCATTGCTCGATGCGCTGGCGATGCGCGGCGTTGACCACCGGGCCGTAATGCGCCTCGGCATCGGTCGAGACGCCGACGCGCAACGCGTCGATCGCGGGGATCAGCTTCTCGCGGAGCGCGTCGGCGGTCTTGTAGCCGACCGGCACCACCACCGGCAGCGCCATGCAGCGCTCGCCGGCCGAGCCAAAGGCGGCGCCGGCGAGATCGGCGACGACCTGGTCGAGATCGGCATCGGGCATGACCACGCCATGGTTCTTGGCGCCGCCCATCGCCTGGACACGCTTGCCGGCCTCGACGCCGCGGCGGTAAACATAATGGGCGATGTCGGACGAGCCGACGAAGCTGACCGCACCGATCGCGGGATGATCGAGGATCGCATCGACCATCTCCTTGTCGCCATGGACGACCTGGAGGATGCCCTCGGGCGCGCCGGCCTCGAGCATCAGCTCGGCGAGGCGCACCGGCAGCGACGGATCGCGCTCGGACGGCTTGAGGATGAAGGCGTTGCCGCAGGCGATGGCGACGCCGAACATCCACATCGGGATCATCCCGGGGAAGTTGAACGGGGTGATGCCGGCGCCGATACCGATCGGCAGGCGCATCGAATAGACGTCGATCCCGGGGCCGGCGCCATGGGTATAATCGCCCTTGAGGATGTGCGGGATGCCGCAGGCGAATTCGATCACCTCGAGCCCGCGCTGGATGTCGCCCTTGGAATCGGCGATTACCTTGCCATGCTCCGACGAGAGCAGGTGGGCGAGATCGTCCATGCTGGCCTCGACCAGTTCCTTGAAGCGGAACATGACGCGGGCGCGGCGCTGCGGGTTGGTCGCGGCCCAGCCAGGCTGCGCGGCCTGCGCGGCGGCGACCGCACGATCGAGATCGGCCTTGGTGCCGAGGGTGACGGTGGCCTGGACCTGGCCGGTGTTGGGATCGAACACGTCACCGGTGCGGCTGGCGCCACCGCCAACGTTCGATCCGGCGCCGCCACCCACGATGTGATGGTCGATGATGCGCATGGCATGCTCTCCTATTTTTCGGGCGGCTCTGCGCCGCTCGGGGGAGCGAGGCAAGGGGTTTGCGGTAACGAGATCGACCGTCATCCCAGCGGAAGCTGGGGTCTCGCCGGGGAAGTAGCCGCGGGAGACCCCAGCTTTCGCTGGGATGACGATTTTGTGGCTGATGTCACCACCGATCGCCGGGTGACCGCTAGCCAGAGCCCTGGCTCGTGGTGCTGCGGCCGGACGGTTGGAGACGGGTCGACTCCTCGCGGGCATGCTATAGTTCCTCCACACCCACCCACGAACGAGGACCGGGATGATCGAGCGAGCAGGATTGCAGGTGGCCGAGGAACTGGCCGCGTTCATCGAGGGGCAGGCGCTGCCGGGCACGGGGATCGCGCCCGAGACATTCTGGGAAGGGGCGGCGGCGATTTTCACGGCGTTCGCGCCCGAGAATCAGGCGCTGCTCGACACCCGCGACCGGCTGCAGGCGGCGCTCGACCAATGGCATGGCGCCCATGCCGGGCAGCCGGTCGATCAGAAAGCCTATCAGGCGTTCCTGCGCGAGATCGGCTATCTGGTCGACGAGCCGGCGCCGTTCGCGATCGACCCGCGCGGGGTGGACGACGAGGTGGCAAGCCTAGCGGGCCCGCAGCTGGTGGTGCCGGTGCTCAACGCGCGCTTCCTGCTCAATGCCGCCAATGCGCGCTGGGGCAGCCTGTATGACGCGCTGTACGGCACCGACGCGCTCGGCGCGCCGCCGGTGGGTGGCGGCTACGACGGGGCGCGCGGCGCCGCGGTGGTGGCGCGGGCCAAGGCATTTCTCGACGAGGCGGTGCCGCTCGCGATCGACTGGGCGGACCTGGTCGCCGCGGAGGAGATACCGGCGCTGATCATGGACGATGCGCAGCTGATCGGGCGGCGCGGCGCGAACTGGCTGTTCCGCCATCGTGGCCTCCACATCGAGCTGGTGGTGGACGACCGCCATCCGATCGGGCGCGACGATCCGGCGGGGGTTGCCGACGTGCTGCTCGAATCGGCGCTGACCACCATCGTCGACTTCGAGGATTCGGTCGCCGCGGTGGACGCCGCCGACAAGGTCGCTGCCTATGGCAATTGGCTGGGGCTGATGACCGGCACGCTCGAGGAGACGTTCGCCAAGGCGGGCCGCACCATGACCCGGCGGTTGGCCGAGGATCGCCCTTATGTCGGCCTTTCCGGCGAAGACATCGTGCTGCCGGGGCGCAGCTTGTTGTTCGTGCGCAACGTCGGCCATCTGATGACGACGCCGGCGGTGCTGCTCCCCGATGGCGGCGAGGCGCCCGAGGGGATCCTCGATGCGATCGTCACCAGCCTGATCGGGCTCCACGACCTCCAGCACCGCGGCCCGCTGGCGAACAGCCGCACCGGATCAATCTACATCGTCAAGCCGAAGATGCACGGGCCGGCGGAAGCGGCGTTCACCAATGCGCTGTTCGACGCGGTGGAGGATCTGCTCGGCCTTGCCCGCCATTCGATCAAGGTGGGGGTGATGGACGAGGAGCGGCGGACCTCGGTCAATCTCGCCGCCTGCATCAACGCGGTGCGCCACCGCATCGTCTTCATCAACACCGGCTTTCTCGATCGCACCGGCGACGAGATCCACAGTGCGATGGCGGCGGGGCCGATGGTGCGCAAAAGCGAGATGAAGGCGGCGGCGTGGATCCGCGCCTATGAGGATCGCAACGTCCAGATCGGCCTCGCCTGCGGGCTCGCCGGCCGCGCGCAGATCGGCAAGGGGATGTGGGCGGCGCCCGACCGGATGGCGGCGATGCTGGCGGAAAAGATCGCCCACCCGCTGAGCGGCGCGACCACCGCCTGGGTGCCCTCCCCCACCGCGGCGACGCTGCACGCGATGCATTATCACGGCGTCGACGTCGCGGCGCGGCAGCAGGCGCGCGCCGCCGAGCCGGTCGCCGGGCTCGACGCGCTGCTGACGCCGCCGGTGGCGGGTGGGCGCAACTGGCAGCCGGACGAGATTGCCGCGGAGCTCGACAACAACGCGCAAGGCATTCTCGGCTATGTGGTGCGCTGGGTGGACCAGGGGGTGGGCTGTTCCAAGGTGCCCGATATCCACGACATCGGGCTGATGGAGGATCGCGCGACGCTACGGATCAGTTCGCAGCACATGGCCAATTGGCTGCTGCACGGCGTCGCCACCGCCGACGAGGCCGAAGGTGCGCTGCGACGGATGGCGGCCAAGGTGGATGCGCAAAATGCCGGCGACCCTGCCTACCGGCCGCTGATCGGGCTAGAGGCCGGGCCGGACGGCGAAAGCCTCGCCTTCCAGGCGGCGCGGGCGCTGGTGTTCGAGGGTGCGCGCCAGCCAAACGGCTATACCGAGCCGGTGCTGCACCGCTTTCGCGCGCGGGTGAAGGCGGGATGATCGGCTCGTGCGCCAGCGCGTGCCGGCGGATTGCGGCTAGCCGGGGCGCCCGTCGCGCTCGTTACGTAGCGCCAGCGTCACCGCGTCGATGCGGCGCAGCATGGTGACGAAGCCGTCGATCTCCTGCGCTGAGAAGCCGGAGAACAGCCGCCGTTCGAGGTCGAGCGCCTTGGGCGCGACCGCGGCATAGAGGTCGCGCCCCGCGTCGGTGAGATCGAGCAGGTGCGAGCGGCGGTCGTCGGGGTTGGCGCGGCGGGCGAGCAGCCCGCGCTCGACCAGCGCGATCGCGGCGCGACTCACCGTCACCTTGTCCATCAGCGTGCGCTGGCCGATCGCCTGCTGGGTGATGCCGCCGGTCTCGGCGATCACCGCGACCAGCCGCCATTCGGGAATGGTCAGCGCGAACAGTGCCTCATAGGCGCGCGCGATCGAGTCGCTGACCAGGTTGGAGGTCACCGAGAGGCGGAAGGGGATGAAGTCGTCGAGCGCCAGTCCGGTCATGCTCCAGGTTAGTATCAGTTGACACGATCCGGGCAATCACGCAGAAGAGTTGGTAACGAACGATACCAAAAAATATTAGGAGAGAATGCCGTCATGGATCACATGGACGTCAATCCGATGGGCCTCGACGGGTTCGAGTTCTGCGAATTCACCTCGCCCGATCCCGATGCGCTGGCGCACCAGTTCGAGCAACTGGGGTTCGTCGCCGCCTCGGTGCACCCGACCAAGGCGGTGACGCGCTACAAGCAGGGCCGGATCAACCTGCTGCTCAACCAGGAACCGAGCGGCCATGCCGCGGACTTCCGCGCCGCGCACGGGCCATCGGCGAGCGGGATGGCGTTTCGCGTCGGCAATGCGCGCGAGGCCTATGAGGCGGCGCTGGCGCGCGGGGCGAAGCCCGGCGATGCGGCGGGCGGCGCGCTCGGCGAGAACAGCTATGTGCTCGAGGGGATCGGCGGCTCGCTGTTGTATCTGGTCGACCGCCACGGCAATGGCGCCACCCTGTACGACGACTGGCACCAGGTGCCCGGCGCCGAGCAGGCCGAGGCGGAGAACAGCGTCGGGCTCGACCTGCTCGACCATCTCACCCACAATGTCCGCCGCGGCCAGATGCGCACCTGGTCTGCCTTCTACGGCCAGATCTTCGGCTTCGAGGAGCAGAAGTATTTCGACATCAAGGGCAAGGCGACGGGTCTGTTCAGCCAGGCGATGATCGCGCCCGACCGCGCGATCCGCATCCCCCTCAACGAGAGCCAGGACGACAAGAGCCAGATCGAGGAGTTCATCCGCGACTATAATGGCGAGGGCATCCAGCATCTGGCGCTGACCACCGAGGACATCTTCGAGACGGTGGAGAAATTGCGCGCCCGCGGGGTGAAGCTGCAGGACACGATCGAGACCTATTACGAGCTCGTCGACAAGCGCGTGCCGGGCCATGGCCATGATCTCGAGCGGCTGCGCAAGAACCGCATCCTGATCGACGGCAATGTCGGCGAGGAAGGCCTGCTGCTGCAGATTTTCACCGAGACGATGGTGGGGCCGATCTTCTTCGAGATCATCCAGCGCAAGGGCAATGAGGGGTTCGGCAACGGCAACTTCCAGGCGCTGTACGAATCGATCGAGCTCGACCAGATCCGCCGCGGGGTGATCACCGTCGACGCATGAGGCCGCTCCTCCCTCGAGGCGTGCGGCAGGAAGGACGGCCCGTGAGCGACTATATTCCCGGCTTCGGCAACCATGTCTCGACCGAGGCAGTGCCCGGCGCGCTGCCGATCGGGCGCAATTCGCCGCAGCGGCCGGCGTTCGGCCTTTACGCCGAGCAGCTCTCGGGCACCGCCTTCACCGCGCCGCGGCATGAGAACCGGCGTTCGTGGCTGTACCGGATGCGGCCCACAGCCGAGCATCCGCCCTACCGGCGCTACGAGGGGGCGAGGCTGTTCGCGCCAGGCACCGGCGACGCGCCGCTCGCGCCCAACCGGCTGCGCTGGGACCCGCTTGCCGCGCCAGGCGAGCCGCTCGACCTCGTCGACAGCCTGGTGACCATGATCGCCAATCGCGACCCCGCCGATCTCGAGGGCGTCGCGGTGCATCTCTATGCCGCGGGGAAGGACATGACGACCCGCGTCTTCACCGACGCCGACGGCGAATTGCTGTTCATCCCCCAGGCGGGGCGGCTCGAGCTGCTCACCGAGCTCGGCCGGATCGAGGTCGCGCCCGGGCAGATCGCGCTGGTGCCGCGCGGGGTGAAGTTTCGCGCGCTGCTGCCCGATGGCGAAGCGCGCGGCTATGTCGCCGAAAATCATGGTGCGCTGTTCCGGCTGCCCGATCTCGGCCCGATCGGCGCCAACGGCCTCGCCAACCCGCGCGACTTCGAGACGCCGGTGGCCTGGTTCGAGGATCGCGACACGCCGACCGAGGTGATCCAGAAGTTCATGGGGTCGCTGTGGACCACCACGCTCGACCATTCGCCGCTCGACGTGGTCGCCTGGCACGGCAATCTCGCGCCGTGGCGCTATGACCTGTCGCGGTTCAACACGATCAACACAGTGAGCTTCGATCACCCCGATCCCTCGATCTTCACGCTGCTGACCTCGCCGTCGGACGTCCCCGGCCGCGCCAATGCGGATTTCGTGATCTTCCCGCCGCGGTGGATGGTGGCGGAAGGGACGTTCCGGCCGCCATGGTTCCACCGCAATGTGATGAGCGAGGCGATGGGGCTGATCCGCGGCGCCTATGACGCCAAGGCGGAAGGCTTCGCGCCGGGCGGGCTGTCGCTGCACAATCTGATGGCGGGGCATGGGCCCGATCTCGCCAGCTGGCAGGGTGCGAGCGCCGCCGACCTCACGCCGCACAAGATCGACGGCACCATGGCGTTCATGGTCGAGAGCTGCTGGCCCTATCGGCCGACGCCCTATGCGCTCGACCATGCCCAGCTCGACTATGACGCGGTGTGGGCGGACTTCCCCAAGGCAGTGCTGCCAGGGTGAGCGCCGATGCGCGGCTGGCGGCGACGCCGGCGGGGGTGACGCTGGGCGCGCTCGACATCGTCCCCGACGACGGCGCGCGCAACTTCGTGTTGCAGCTGCGCGCCGGGCGGTTCCACGGCTTCGTGGTCCGGCGCGGCGATGCCGTGTTCGGCTATGTCGATCGCTGCCCGCACATGGGGCTGCCGCTGGCGCAGGTGCTCGACGCCTATCTGACACCCGACGGCGGGCTGATCGCGTGCAGCTGGCATGCGGCGCTGTTCGACGTCGCCAGCGGGGCGTGCGTCGGCGGCCCCTGCCCGGGCACGCGGCTGACGGCATGGCCGGTAGAGGTCGTCGACGGGCGGCTCGTGACAATGGGCGGCGACTAGGCGGCATTGCCGCCTTTCATCCCCTGCGCGGCTCGCCCCGGCGCAAAGAAAATCTGTGCCATCGCCTATACAGATGATGGAGATTGCCCGCGCGCGCTCGGCTATCCTGGCCCGATCAGGATAAAAGGGTGACATTCGTGAAGTTTAACCGCGCCGTGCTGGCGATCGCCGGCTCCTCCCTCGCGCTGCTCGCCGCCCAGGCCGCCGCGGCCCAGGACGCCGCCGCCCAGACCGCCGGGCAGGACGCTGCCGGCCAGGACCAGGCGAGCCCGCCGGCCGCCTCCGACTCCGAACCGGGGACCGCGCCGCGCGCCGCCGAGCAGAACGATATCATCGTCACCGGCACCCGCGCCGAGGGCCGCACCAGGCTCGACAGCGCATCGCCGGTGGACGTGCTGAGCGGCACCGCGCTGCGCCAGCAGGGCACCACCGAACTCGGCGCCGCGCTCGCCAGCGTCGCGCCGTCGATCGACTTCCCGCGCCCCTCGGCGACCGACGGCACCGACGCGATCCGCCCGGCGACGCTGCGCGGCCTGTCCCCCGACCAGACGCTGGTGCTGATCAACGGCATCCGCGGTCATACCTCGGCGCTGCTCAACGTCGGCGGCTCGGTGGGCCGTGGGTCGGCGGCGGTGGATCTCAACACCATCCCCGCCACCGCGCTCGACCGGATCGAGGTGCTGCGCGACGGCGCCTCGGCGCAATATGGCTCGGACGCGATCGCCGGCGTGATCAACCTGCGACTGCGCGAGGCGCGCTCGGGTGGCGGCGCGCAGGTGACCTATGGTTTCTACAACACCGACATCGACACCGCCAACGGCGACCGCCGCACCACGGGCGAGCCGACCACCACCGTCTCGGCATGGCAGGGCCTGGGCTTCGGGCGTGACGGCTTCCTCACCCTCTCGGGCGAATATACCAAGCGCGAGCCGACCAACCGCGCCGACTTCACCCCGACGCTGACCCCGAGCACCGTGCGCGCGCGGTTCGGCGATCCCGAGGTGGAGCAATATACCTTTGCCGCCAACGCCGGCACCTCGCTCACCGACACCTGGAGCCTGTACGGCTTTGCCACCTATCAGGATCGCGACACCCGCAGCGCCGCCTTCCCGCGGCTCCCCGCGACGGCGATCGCCAACGGCGTCGGCTCGATCTACCCCGACGGCTTCCTGCCGATCATCAACACCAAATCGCGCGACCTCAATTCGGCGCTGGGGCTGAAGGGCGAGGCCGCGGGCTTCAACGTCGATCTCAGCGTCAGCTACGGCCGCAACAAGATCGACTTCCGCACGCTTGATTCGATCAATTACGCTTATGGCACCGCCTCGCCGACCGACTTCGACGATGGCTCGCTAGTCTATCAGCAATTCGTCGCCGGCGCCGATTTCAGCCGCAAGTTCGACGTCTTCCAGTCGCTCAACGTCGCCTTCGGCGTCGAGGGGCGGCGTGAGTGGTTCACCATCAACCCCGGCGAACAGGCGTCCTACGACTATCCCGCGAGCGGCCCCAACGCCCGTACGCCAGGTGCGCAGGGCTTTGGCGGCTTCTCGCCGGCCAACGCGATCGACGCCAGCCGCCGCAACGTCAGCGGCTATGTCGATCTCGAGGGGCAGATCACCGACAAGTTCCTGGTCGGGCTGGCGGGCCGCGTCGAGGATTATTCGGACTTCGGCTCCACCGCCAACGGCAAGGTATCGCTGCGCTACGACATCGCGCCGTGGTTCGCGCTGCGCGGCACCGCCTCCACCGGTTTCCGCGCGCCCTCGCTCCAGCAGCAATATTTCACCTCGGTCGCCTCGGTGATCCAGGACGGCAGTGTGGTGCTGAGCGGCACCTATCCCTCGACCAGCGCGGTGGCGGTGGCGCTCGGCGGCAAGGCGCTCGAGCCCGAGAAGTCGACCAACTTCTCGGCCGGTACGGTGATCCGCTTCGGCGGCTTCGACCTGACGGTGGACGCTTATTACATCCGCCTGCGCAACCAGCTCGCGCTGTCCGAGCTGATCCAGCAATCGACCAGCCAGACCGCGGCGGTGAATGCCGAGGTGGCGAGCATCCTCGCGCCGTACAACGTCTCGGCGGCGCGCTTCTTCATCAACGGCGTGCGCTCCAACACCAAGGGCATCGACGCGGTGGCGCATTACCGCTGGCGCACCGACGCGGCGGGCAGCTTCGACTTCACGCTCGCGGGCAACGTCAACAAGATCGAGGTGACCGAGGTGCCGACCTCGACGGCCGCGCTCGACCCAGCGCCGGTGCTGTTCTCGCGCAGCCGCATCAACACCATCCAGTCTGGCACCCCTGGCGAGAAGGTGACGGGGACGATCGACTGGTCGCTCGAGCAGCTCGGCGCGCTGGCACGGGTGACCTATTATGGCAACGTCACCCAGCCGAGCAACACGGTCGCCAACGACGTCCATACCGGCGAGCATCTGATCACCGATCTCGAGCTGCATTATCAGCCCACCAAGGGCGCGCAGTTCGCGGTGGGCGTGAACAATCTGTTCGACGTCTACCCGACCGAATATCCGGCGCGGCTGAGTTCGCCGACCGGGACCGTGGGCTATCCTTATTACTCGCCGTTCGGGTTCAACGGACGCTTCCTCTACGTGCGCGCCGGGCTCAACTGGTAATCGCAGGCGCTGGGGTTGGCGCGCCGGCCAACCCCCGGTAATCGCACGGGCATGACCGATCTTGCCGTTCTCTTCGAGCATCCCGCCTGGTTCACGCCGCTGTTCGCGGCGCTGGACCGGCGGGGGGTGGATTACACCGCGCTGCGCCCCGAGGGGTTCTGGGATCCCGCCGACCAGGCGCCCCCTGCCCGTGTCGTGCTCAACCGCATCGCGATGTCGAGCTTCCTGCGTAGCGGCGAGCATCCGATCTTCTACGCCACCGCATTGTTCGATCATTGGCGCCGCGCGGGCGCGCAGGTGGTCAACGGCGCCGACGTGCTCGCGATCGACGCCTCCAAGGCGCGGCAATTGTCGCTGATCGCCGGCCTCGGCCTCGCCATTCCCGAGACGAGGGTGGTCCACCGCGCCGCGGATGTTGCCGCGGCGGCGGCTAGCCTGTCGTTCCCGCTGGTGGTGAAGGCCAATATCGGCGGCTCGGGCGCGGGGATCACCCGCTTCGACAACATGGCCGAGCTCAACTATGCGATCGAGGCCGGCGAACTGCCGAGCAGCGTCGATGGCGTGCTGCTGGTGCAGGATTATGTGCCGGCAAGAAACGGCACGATCACCCGGATCGAGACGCTCGACCGCGCCTTCTTTTATGCGATCGACGTCGCCGGCGGCGGCGCGTTCGACCTGTGCCCGGCGGATGCCTGCGTCGAAGACTCGGGGATCAGCATGGCCGCGGTGCAGCCCGCGCCCGCGCTGGTCGACGCCGCCGAGCGGATCGCCCGCGCGGTGGACCTCGATGTCGGCGGGATCGAGGTGATGATCGACGATCGCGACGGGATTCCGCGCTTCTACGACATCAATGCGTTGTCCAACTTCGTCGCCAAACCGATGGACGTGCTCGGCTGGGAGCCGCACGACAAGTTGGTCGATTACCTGCTCCGCCGGATCGAGGAAGCCTGATGCGCTACGGTTATTGGATGCCCGTGTTCGGCGGCTGGCTGCGCAACGTGCCCGACGAGGGGATGGACGCGAGCTGGGACTATGCCAAGCGGCTGACCCAGAATGCCGAGAAGTGGGGCTACGACCTCAGCCTGATCGCCGAGCTCAACCTCAACGACATCAAGGGCATCGAGCAGCCCGCGCTCGATGCCTGGTCGACCGCGGCGGCGCTCGCCGCGGTCACCGAGACGGTGGAGCTGATGGTCGCGGTGCGGCCCAACTTCCACCATCCGGCGCTGTTCGCCAAGGCGGCCGCCAACATCGATCGCATCTCGGGCGGGCGCCTGGCGCTCAACGTCGTCTCCTCCTGGTGGGCGGACGAGGCCAAGCAATATGGCCTGCAGTTCGATCAGCATGACGACCGCTATGCGCGCACCGAGGAATGGCTGACGGTGGTCGACGGGCTGTGGACCGAGGAACGGTTCAGCTTTGCCGGCAAATTCTACCAGACCGATGCGGCGATCTGCTCGCCCAAGCCCGCCAAGCGCCCCACCGTCTATGCCGGCGGCGAGAGCGAAAAAGCCAAGGCGATGATCGTGGGCCAGTGTGACGCCTATGTGATGCACGGCGACCCCGTGGAGGCGATCGCGCCCAAGATCGCCGACATGGCGGCGCGGCGCGAGGCGGCCAACGAAAAGAGGGGCGGCGGCGCGCCGATGCAATACGGTATGGCTGCCTATGCGATCGTCCGCGATAGCGAGGCCGAGGCCAAGCGCGAGCTGGAGCGGATCACCACCGTCAGCGAGCTGCCCGCGGGCTATGCCAATTTCGATCAATGGCTGTCGGGCACGCAATTGGAGCGCGAGCTCAAGATCCAGGAATATTCGGTGTCCAACCGAGGCCTCAGGCCCAATCTCGTCGGCACGCCCGAGCAGCTTAAGCAGCGCATCGCCGATTACGAGGGCGCGGGGCTCGATCTGCTGCTGTTGCAGATGAGCCCGCAGGAGCAGGAAATGGAACGGTTCGCGGCGCAAGTGATGGGCACCGCCTGATCCATATTCAGGCCTTGGCCGTAACGAATGGCACCTTCCGGCGCGACATAGGTTAGAGTCTTCCGAATGGAGGAGCTGACGTGGTCGACGAGCGTATTGTAGCAGTGGGGTTCCTGACCCAGCGCGACCTGGATGTGCTCGGCGGTGGCTTCAACCGGCTATTTCCGATCGAATGCGACGATGTGTTCGCGGATCTGTTGCGGCAGCTCGACGATGTGGAAGCCTCGCCGTCGGGCAAGGGCGTGCTGTTGCAGCCGGGTTCGCGCCACTGAAGGGTTAGGCACGGCGACGACTGCGACGCCTCACGCCGTCCAGGGCGCGAGATCGTCCTCCTGAGCGATCAGGCCGAGACCATGGGCGATCGAGGTGAGTTCGCCGCCGCTCATGATCGCGGCCTCGCCAAAGCGGCGGGTGAAGATCCGCCGCACTGCCGGGGTCAGCGAGGTACCGCCGGTGAGGAAGACGCGGTCGATCTCGGCCTCGCTGGTTGCTGCGGCGGCTAGCGCGCGATCCACCGTCGCCTCGATCCGCGCGACATCGTCGGCAATCCAGCCTTCGAAATCGGCGCGGGTGACATCGGCCTCGATCTCGAGCCCGGCGCCGGCGAAATGGAAATGCGCGGTCTCGTCGGCGGACAGCGCACGCTTGAGGCGGCCGACGGCGTCGTAGAGCGGGTAGCCGAGCTCATGCTCGATCACCGCGATCATCCGCCCGATCGCCGCGGGATCGAGCGCATTGCGCTGGAGCCGGCGCAGCTCGTCCATCGTGCGCCGGTTGCGCATCAACGCCAGCCGCGACCAGTCGGCGAAATCGGCGAAATAGCTGCGCGGGATTTCCAGCTCCTTGTCCATCGAGCGATAAAGCCCGCCCTTGCCGAGCATCGGCAGCACCAGCTGGTCGACGATGCGATAGTCGAACCGGTCGCCGGCGATGCCGATGCCGGCATGGCCGAGCGGCACGCAGCGCCGCCCCGCACCGGGTTCGGCGACCCGCACCACCGAGAAGTCGCTGGTGCCGCCGCCGAAATCGGCGACCAGCAGCGTCGCGGCGCGGTCAAGTTGCGCGGCGTAACCATAAGCCGCGCCGAGCGGCTCGTAGACATAGTGCACCTCGTCGGCGAAGCCGGAAAACATCGCATCGTAGCGCTGGCGGGCGAGCGCTTCGTCCGGCCGCGACCCGGCATATTCGACCGGGCGGCCGACGACGAGGCGGCGCGGCCGCGTCGCGAGCGCGCCGCCGGCATGGCTGGCGAGGCCGGCGAGGAACCGGCGGCCGAGTTCCTCGAAGCGATAACGCTTGTCGAACACCGAGGCGGTCTCGAAGCTGGCGCTGGCGGCGACCGACTTGAACGACTGGAGGAAGCGGCTGTCCTGCGGATATTCGAGATATTCGGCGATCGCCCAGGGGCCCGCCTCCACCGCAAGGCCGCCCTTGACGTCATCGTCGTGCCAGAAGCACAGCGCCGAGCGGAACACCTCCTCGCTCGCCAGCGGGCCGGCAAAGGACAGCAGCCGCGGCGCCTCGCCGGGGGCGGCGAGCGCGACGACGCTGTTGGTGGTACCGAAATCGAGGCCGACGACGAGGCCGGAATCACTGATCGTCATGAACACTCCGGACCGCCGCGACGGCGCCGCCTATGCCGGGCACCGTGCCCGTCGCGCAACTCCCCTTGCACAAACGCTCGCTCGCCGATCATGCCGTAACGCCTTAACATATGTGCTAGGATCGCCCGCTAGGGCAGCTGATCGTGGCCCTCTGCACCGTTGGGGGTCGTGATGTCAGCGCATTGCCTTGTCGGTTCCGGAGAAGACCTGTTGCCCGATCGCATGCTCGTGTTGGTGCCCGACGACCTGGGAGGCGCGCTGGTGCGCGATATGCTGTCCGGTGCGGGAATGAAGAACGTCGCTGCCAGCGCCGCCGATATCGTCGATGCGATCAACCGATCGATGCTCGCCGCGGCGGTGATCGCCGAGGAGGCGCTCGCCGACTTCGAATGGCCGGCGCTGAAAGCGGCGCTGGCGAACCAGCCGCCCTGGTCCGACTGTCCGTTCCTGGTGCTCGCCAGCATCGGTATCGAGCGCCCGACCTATCCGATGCCGATCGAGGCGCTGGGCAACCTCACCCTGATCGACCGGCCGCTGCGCGAGGAACCGCTGGTCAGCGCGGCGCGCGCGGCGCTGCGCGGGCGCGAGCGACAGCGCCGGGCCGAGGCCTATCTGCACGAGCGCGAGGCAGCCGAGGAGCAGGTGCGGCTGCTCGCGACCACGCTGGAGGCGCGGGTGGTGGCGCGGACCAGCGAGCTCAACGCCGCGCATGCCGAGAGCGAGGCGACCAAGCAGATCCTCCACGAAAGCGAGGAACTGTACCGCCACACCATCGAGCTGAGCTCCTTCCACCCCTGGACCGCCTCGCCCGACGGCATGACCGTGACGTTCCACACCCGGTGGCACGACGCTGCGGTGCACAGCGCGGTGCGCAGTGCGCGCGAGGTGCTGCGGATGGCGCATCCCGAGGATCGCGCGTTGCTGATGCGGACGTGGCGCGACACGCTGCGCAGCCGCACCGCCAACCATGTCGAGGTGCGCGGGCTGGTGCCCGACGGCAGCTACCGCTGGGTCCACGCCCGCGCCGCCCCTCGCCTCGATGCCAATGGCGAGGTGGTCCGCTGGTATGGCACCGTCGAGGATATCGATGATCGCAAGCAGGCCGATTTCAACCTGCGCCGGATGCAGCGCGAGCTGATCCACGTCTCGCGGCTAAGCGCGATGGGGGCAATGGCCTCGGCGCTGGCGCATGAGCTCAACCAGCCGCTGACCGCGATCGCCAATTACGTGCGCGGCGGCCGGCGGATGATCAGCCAGATCGAGACGCCCGACAAGGCCGCGGAGGCGGCGCTGCTGCGCGACGCGCTCGACGAGGCCGACGACAATGCGGTGCGCGCCGGCGACATCATCCGGCACCTGCGCGAGCTGGTGATCCACAAGGATGGCCGCCGCGAACTGAGCCGCCTGCCCAAACTGATCGACAACGCCGCGCGAATCGCATTGATCGACGCGCCGGGCCTCGGGATCCGCGTGCATTACGATCTCGATCCCGCCGCCATCGACGTGCGGGTGGACCGGGTGCAGATCGAGCAGGTGCTGATCAACCTGCTGCGCAACGCGGTGGAGGCGGTGCAGCAGAGCGAGGAGCGGCGCTTGTGGATCTCGACCAGCATCGTCTCCGACGACTGGTGCCAGGTGTGCGTTGCCGACAGCGGCCCGGGGCTGGCGCCCGAGATCGCCGAGCGACTGTTCGCGCCATTCAACACCAGCAAGTCGGAAGGCATGGGCATCGGCCTGTCGATCTGCCGCACGATCATCGAGGCGCATGGCGGGCAGATCTGGGCGGAGCGGGTGCGCGATCACCGCACCCACATGTGCTTCACGCTGAAGCGCAGCAGCGCCGATCAGTCGGCGTCACCCGCCGCCAGCTCGACCAGCAGCCGCACCAGCCGCGCCCGGGCGGAGCCCGCCGCATCACGCACCGCGCGCTCGACAATCTGATCCACAAAGGAGGATTGGCCGGCGTAGGACAGGTCCCACTGGTTAAGCCGGCGTCGCGCGGCGGGGCCCTCGGCGATGGTGACGAGGCCGGTGTGGCGTGGATCGCGCTCGATGCTACCGCGCAACAACGCCAACGAGGCCTGGCTGCCCTCGAGATATTGCGCGAATCGCTGGCCGGTGAAGATCAGGGTGCCGGTGATGCCGAGCTCTCGGTTGCGCTCGTGCGAGACGCAGCGGATCGCCGCCAGCGTGTCCGCCACCTGCTCCCGGCCGGGGACCAGTTCGCTGACGCAACTCCAATGAAACACGCGCATTTACGACATTGGCCCGATCACGAGAGTGACGCAGCGATAAGCGGCCCGGCCCGGCTTCGTCCAGCATTCCGCGACGAATATTTTATATACGAAGCAGAAGCCCTTGGCGCCGCCCGCTCCTTGCATAGGACGGCCAGTGCACACGCGCGGGCCGCGCCAGATAGCGCGGCTTTCGTGGCAACAATCGACAGCTACCGTAGTCTTACGAGGTTGACGTTTAAGGTCGAATACGAACCTTTCGGCGACGAGAGGACGTGGCCGCGCGTGGCCCGGACGAGGATCGCGATGCACCCGATACGTAAGCTTTCGATGCCGAGCCAAGCTGCCGACCAGGTGGTGGCGGAGGCGGCCGTGCCGACGGGACCGCGCATCGAGCGGCGCAGCGAGCGGCGCCATGCGCAGATGCTGCGGCCGGTAACGGTGATCGACGATGGCGGCGACCAGGCGGTGCGGCTGCTGACGCTGTCGCTGCGCGGCGCCTCCGGCAAGGTCAGCCAGCCGCTTCAGCCCGGCGCGGCGGTGGCGATGGTGTTCGCGAGCGGCCATTGCATGCCGGCGACGGTGCGCTGGTGCAAGGGCGAGGTCGCCGGCTTCCAATTTCCCTTTCCGTTGTCGATCGACGTGCTGGAGGATACCGACCGCCACGAGCGAACCGAGCGCGCGCCGCGCTATTCGACGTCGCGGGCGGGCACCGTCCGCCATGGCGACGGGCGGGAATTCGCCATCGAGATCGGCAATGTCTCGTCCACCGGCTTCCTGATCATCGGCCACGCCCAGCTCACCCCCGGCGCGCACGTCCAGGTGTGTTGCGGGACGATGCGACCGCTGACCTGCGAAGTGCGTTGGGTGCGTAACGACCACGCTGGTCTTCAGTCTTCGGAGGCGATCTCGCTTGATGAGTTTCATGACGCCACAAGCGCACAATCGTGAACCTGGTGGAGGCCGCGCATTGTTCGGCGACGACGGCGTAGACCCCGCGCCGCGCGAGCATGACGAGCACCTGTTCGGGCTGCGCGCCGCCAATCACAAGCGGACGGTGTACGTGGTCGACGATGACCGCGCGATCCGCCGCTCGCTCAGCCTGTTCCTCGCCACGGTGGGGATGCAGAGCCGACCATATCTGAACGGCGCGGATTTCCTCGCCGATGTCAGCCACCTGCCACCCGGCTGCGTGCTGCTCGATTTCCGCATGCCCGATCGCGACGGGTTGCAGGTTCTCGAACAGCTCGGCGAACGGCTGCCGCTGTTCCCGACCATCGTGATGACCGGGCATGGCGACATCGACATTGCGGTGCGCGCGATGAAGCTCGGCGCCACCGATTTCATCGAAAAGCCCTATGCCGAGGACATGCTGACCGGTGCGCTCGATCGCGTGTTCCGCCAGCTCGATGAGCATATCCAGGCCGCCGGCGCGCTGGCCCAGGAAGAAGACCGGCTGCGCGCGCTGACCGGGCGCGAGACCGACGTGCTGCGCGGGCTGGGCATGGGGATGTCGAACAAGGGGCTGGCGGCGCACCTCGCGCTCAGCGTGCGTACCGTCGAGATGCACCGCGCCAACATGATGGCCAAGCTCGGCGCGCGGAACCTCTCCGATGTGCTCCGCCTCGCCTATCGCGCCGGGCTGATGGCGGACGGCCAATAGGGTCGCTCACTGCAGCACCAGATACCCCGCCGGCGCATCGGCATAGCTTCCGGCGCGGACGCGGCGATCGGCGAGGATGCGGCCATAGACGGTGTAGCTGGCGCTGTGCCGCTCGCCCGCGGCGAGCGCCATGCTGCCGCCGACCACGCTGGTGCCGCCGGTGCCGTCTCCCCACGGCTGGCGATAGTTGGGCGAGGTGTAGAGATCGTAGCGCAGATCGCCGGCGGCGCCGTGCATCACCCGGCCTGCGCCACCGGGCGCCGGCGCGATGCGGATGTCATAGGCAATCGTCGCGGCAAGCGTCGCGGTGCAGGTGACGAGGATGGTCGCGGTGATATCGGCGCTGCCGCCGCCGACGCTGCGGAACTGGCCGAATTGCAACGGCGAGACGTCGGCGCTGCAATCGACGCCGGGCGGCGTCGCGGCGAGCAGCAGCAACAGCGGCACGAGGGCGAGCAGGCGGCGGATCATGGCGGTGTCTCCTGGCAGACGAGCGCTCCGAGCCGTGGCAGATCGGGCTGGCCGACCGGATAATCGGCGCGCGCGGTACAGTGGCGGCCGGTGTCGGCGACGGTGACGTCAAGCAGGTTGAGCGCGGCGAGCCCCTCGAGATAGACCTCGCCGCCATAGCCGACGCTGGTCGCGAGATCGGTGCCGCGCACCGCCACCGTGCTACCCACCGGCAGCGCCGCGCCGTTGGCATCGACCAGGATCATGGTCGCGGCATGGACGACGCGGATCGGGAAGCGCACCACCACCCCGGCGCGGGCCGGCGGCACCACGGTTTGCGCGACGGTGTCGATGGTCATGCCGAGACCGAGCCCGGCGGCATCGATGCTGAGCCGGTTGGTCTGATAGGCACGCAGCATCGGCGCGAGCAGGCGTCCCTCACTATCGGTGGTGCCGACCAGGCGGTTCTCGAGGAACACGTCGACGCCCGGCTGATCGGCGTCGATCACGGCGAAACTGTCGTCGATGGTGTTGGCGGCGAATACCCCGCCCTGTGCGACCACCACTGCGCCCGTCGCGGTCGCGCGGAAGCGGGTGATGCCATAGCCCTGGTCGATCCCGGCGCCGAACTCGCCGATGCCCGAGCGGTAGCGGACCTCGCCAAAGCCCCGGGTCGCGGCGCCGTCCTGGGTCAGCGCCGCACGCCAGCCGAGCGTGTCGACGCCATCGAGCGAGCGAGCGACCTGGATCGTGCCCCCCGCGCGGCCATCGGACAGGATGCCGGAGGCGGTCGCGGTGGTGCGGCCGCCGAAGCGCAGCGACATCGACAGGGTGGCGCCGGTCCCGGCTCGGCCGGCGAGATCGTGATAGCCGGTGGCGAAGGCGCGCAGCGCGGCGCCGAGCGACCCCGACCAGCTCAGCGAGACGAGCCGGGTGGCGCTGCCGGCCGCGGCATAGCTCGCCCCGAACGAGCCCCAGCCACCGATCCGGCCGCCGATCCGCGCGCGAACCAAGCTCGCCGGGGTCGGCTCGCCGTTGATCGCGGCGAGATCGCGATAACCGTCGCTGGCGCGCTGCACCGAGACGCCGAGGCTGACCCCGCGGGTGACCCGCTCGATCCCCGCCGACACCAGCGCCCCGGCGCTGCCGCCACCGACACTGCCCGCCGCGGCGACCGAGGCGGTGGCCCAGCTGCCCAGCGTGAACGCGCCGCCGATCCCGGCGTTGGCCAGCCGCTCGGCGAACTCGCCATGCGCTTCGCCGGTAATCCAGTCGGCGAGACCTCGGCGCAGCGTCGCGGAGGCGGCCGGCATGCCGTAGCGGTCGCTCGACGAGCCGAAGTTGCGCCGGATCAGCCCTGCCTCGGCACTCAGCGAACTCAGCCCCTCGGCGAGCAGCGACGGGCTGGCGTAGAAAGCGAGTTGCTGCACCACCTGACGGCCGAGGCTGTCCTGGGTGACCACCGAGACCTGGTTGGCACCGCTCATCACCGGCAGCCGCGGAATCTCGAACGGACCCTGCGGCGTCTGCTGCGACAGGCGCTCGACGCCGTCGACGAGCACGCTGACGGTGGTCGGCACCGCAGCGGTGCCGCTGGCGTGCGGCACCGGATAGGTGACGAGATCGGGGCGCAGCGAGAAATCCGACTGGAGCTGGACACCGCCCATGCGCACCGGCCGGGTCCAATCGAGCCCGCCGGAGATGACGTCGCCGACGCGGTAGCGGCGCAGGCTGACCGGATCCGAATAGGTGACGCTGGTCTCCAGCCGGCGATATTCGGGATCGTTGGTGAGCCGCGCGGTCATCGTCGTCTCCGCCACCCATGGCCCCCGGGACAGGCGCGCGTCGAACGCGCCCTGGATGGTGGGCGTGGCGGTGCCCTCGCCTTCGACATCGAGATCATAGTCGAGCACCAGCGCGGTCCCGGCGCTCGCGCCCGCCAGCACCGCGGGCGAAGCGCCCGCGCCGAGCCTGCTGGCGGGGACCGCGCCGGCATCCGCCTCGATCGAGGCGATGCCGGTGGCGCGATCGAGGCTGACGCGAACATGCGCCAGGCGGTCGAGCCGGACCGGCCCCGCCGCACCTGCCGGCAGGATCAAGCCGATGCGGCGCAGATCGTCGGCCTGGGCGAACAGCCCGCCGTCGCGCTCGATCAGTTCGATGATCTCGCCGGTGTCGCGACCGTTGAGCACGATCGCGGCCACCATCGGCGGCAGCGGCGCCGCGGGTTCCGCCATGGCGTCAGCGATGGCCATGCGGGGCACGACGATCGCCGGCGGCACGTCGAACGGCACGGATCAGGAGGCGGGCGCCGCGACCACGACCGTCGTGGTGGCATCGCCATCCTTGACGGTGAGGGTGACGGGCGCCGCGCCAGGCGCCAGCCCGGTCGGCAGCGGCCAGCGCCGTTCGGCACCGGCGAGCACATAGCGGCTACCGTTGCCGGCCAGCGCCACCGATGCGCCGCCAGCCTGCGCCAGCGCCAGCGCATCGACGCGGAGATGGCGGACGCCGCGGTTGACGACCACCAGCTCGCGATGGCCAGGCGCACCCTCAATCCGCCACGCGGGCGGCGCCGCGGCGGGCGCGGCAGCGGGATCGACGAACACCGGCAGCGACAGGTTGAGCCGCAACTGGATCGCGCGCTTGCCGGCGGTGACCGCGGCGGGATCGGGCAGGCGATAGATCATCAGGCGATAGGCACGTTCGCGCGCCGGCGCGGCGGCCGCGTCCTGCGCGCGCAACAACAGCCGCACCACCTGGGTGGCGCGGGGCGCCAGCGTCGCGAACGGCGGGCCGATCACCAATTCGTCGGCGGGCACCAGCCGGTCGTCGCCGCTAGTTCCCTGGCTCCAGCCGAACGCGCGCAGCTGCACCCGGGTGGGCGCGGCACCGCTGTTGGTGATCCGCAGCAGCGTCGCGCGATGACCGGTGGCAAGATGCAGGGTGACGGGCGCGACGACGATCGCCTGGGCCAGGGCCCGGGGCGGACAGGCCGCCCCGAACCCCAGCGCCGCAACGATCGCCCAGCCTGACCTGGAGGCGATGGTCATCGCGGGCTCAGTAGGAAACGGTGAAGTCGACCGCGTCCTGATAAGTATCGACCTTGGCCGTCTTCAGATCGGCATCGACGATCTGGAGGTAGACCGGGATCGATTGCGCGCTGCCCTCGCCTTCCTGCGTAGGCGTGCCGGACACCGCGGCCTGCGGCCAAACCGTCTGGTGCGTGGCATCGCTGTACAGATTGTAGCGCAGCAGCGTGCCGGTGGTGTCGCCCTTCAGCTGTGCATAGGCGCCGTTCGCATTGGCGCCGAGCGTCGCGAGAATGTCATAGGGCAGGCCATTGGTGCAGGTGACGTTGACCGCGCCTTGACCGGTGTTGCCCGAATTCATCGTCAGCTGGCCGAGATCAATATCGGGCGTGCTGTCGAGCGAGCAGGTGCCGGTGACCTCGGCGTTGATCGTCATGGTCTTGGGCGCGGTCACGGTCTGCGCCTGAGCCGGCAGCGCGCCGGCGACCAACACCGCGGTGACCGCGGGCCACATGTTCTTAACGTTCATGGTCTACTCCGATTGTCAGCTAAACATCGGCACCCCCCCAAGCTGACGGCGCCATCAGTGCGACTATCGGCAGGTCGTTGCAGGATCGTGGGGTCGTGGCTCGTAAGATCACGGTGAAACTATAGGATTTTTGGTCGACGACGCGGGAATCGTCGGTGCGGCATGGTTGTGCCCTCGTTTTTTCCGCCGAGCCAAGGATCTGGTCCGCCCCCTGAAGATATAATGTATCTTTCTCCCAGGGATATGTTGTACCGTTCGCCATCGGCGGTAAGGACGCGGCCGGGACGAGAGACGGGACGAGACGCGATGCATCCGGCGGCACAGGCCACCACGATCCTGCCGGGCACGGCGGTGGCGATACCCCTGCTGTTCGGGCTGGCGGCGAGCGCGGCGACCGCGCTGGGCGGCCTGCTCGCGCTGCGGCTCGCCGACCGGATCGCGCCATTGCTGGCGGCGACTGCGGGGATCGTGCTCGGCGTCGCCTTTTTCGACCTGCTGCCCGAGGCGCTGTCGTTCGGCGCGGGGATGTACAGCGCGCGGACGCTGCTGACCGGCGCGGCGCTCGGCTTCTCAGCCTATCTGTTGCTGGCGCGGTTGCTCGCCGGCGCCAAGCGCACCGCGCACTGGCAGGCGCATCTCGGCCCTGCCAGCCTGACGCTGCACAGCCTGCTCGACGGCCTCGGCATGGGCCTCGCCTTCCAGATCGCGCCGGAGGTGGGCTGGGTGGTCGCGCTGGCGGTGCTCACCCATGATGTCGCCGACGGGGTCAACAGCGTCAGCCTGGCGCTGGCGGCAAGCCAGCAGAAGACCGCGCTGCGCTGGCTGATCGCCAACGCGCTGGCGCCGCTCGCCGGCGTCGCACTCGGCCTCGCCGTACAGCTGCCCGGCTGGGTGCTGGCGCCGCTGCTCGCCTGCTTCGCCGGCGTGTTCCTCTACATCGGCGCCTGCGAGCTGGTCCCGCGCAGCCTGGCGCGCGACTCGCGGTTGCGCACCACCCTGTGCGTGGTGGCGGGGGTGATGGTGATGCTGGTGGTGACGCACCTGGCGCATTGAGGGGGCACCCGGTCTGCATCTCCATCGTCATGCTGAACTTGTTTCAGCATTTATGGCCGACCGCTTCGGCGCGTGGCGACCGTGGGCATGGATCCTGAAACGAGTTCAGGATGACGGAATTAGATGGTCGGCGACAGCCCGCCGAAGGAACTGCCTCATTTTCCCACCTTGGCCCCGCGCCGCGCCGCTTCGGGATCGATCGAGGGCGCACCCGAGGCGGGGCTGCCGGTGTTGGACAGGTTGTTGGTGTCGGCGGGGTTGGTGACCGAATCCTTGGCGGCGTTGGTCGCCGGCTTGACCGCGGGGGCGGCAGCGCCGGCGGCGGGCGCGGCGGGGAGCGGCAGGTTGGAGCCCTGGGTGTTGAGATAGAGGATGACGTTGGCGCGGTCCTGCGGGTTGGACAGGCCGGCGAAGGTCATCTTGGTGCCGGGCGCGAACTTGCGTGGGCTGGTCAGCCAAGCGTTCATCTTGTCGAAGTCCCACTTGCCGCCGACGCCCTTCAGCGCATCGGAGAAGGCGAAGCCGGCCTTGCCCTGGGCAATCCCCTCGCCGAGCGTCGCGTAGAGATTGGGGCCGATGCCGTTGGGGCCGCCCTGCGTGGCGGTGTGGCAGGCGGCACATTTCTTGAACACCTCGGCGCCCTTGGCGGCATCGGCGGTGCCGAGCAGCGACGCGATCGGCACCGCGGCGGCTTCGCCACCGGCGCCGCCCTCGGCCTCGACGCCCTCGATGGCATAGCCCATCTTCTCTGGCCGCTCGCCGTGAAAGATCATGCCGCCGACGATGGACAAGCCCAGGGCCGCACCACAGGCTGCGAGGGTCCAGCCGGCGATGGTGTTGGTACGGTTGTCCATAAGGCCAGCGGTCCCCTCTTATTATTGTGCCGGTTTCATAGGAAAGCCGGCGAGGCGCCGCAAGCGCGCGCTTGCTGGCACGCGATGCCGACCGTAACGGCCAAGGCATGGACAGCTACGCCGCCCCCGCCCGCCCGATCGTCGCCGCGATGACCGCGGCCGCCGCCGCCGCGCCCGATCGCGCGGTGTCGTTCCAGGGTGCGCCGGGCGCCAACAGCCATGTCGCGGCGCTGGAGGCCTTTCCCGACGGCCTGCCGCTGCCCTGCTTCTCCTTCGAGGACGCGATCGAGGCGGTGCAGGAAGGCCGCGCCGATTGCGCAATCATCCCAATCGAGAATTCGCTCCACGGCCGCGTCGCCGACATCCACTTCCTGCTCCCCGAATCGGGGCTGGTGATCACCGGCGAGCATTTCCTCGGCATCAGGCATGCGCTGATGGGGGTCGGCCCGCGCGACGGCGTGCGCGAGGCGATGAGCCACCCCCAGGCGCTCGGCCAGTGCCGCCATTGGCTCAAAGCGCATGACATCCGTCCGGTCTCCTACCCCGACACTGCGGGAGCCGCGGCAGTGGTGGCGGCGCAGCGCGACCCCGCGGTGGCGGCGCTCGCCCCGCCCGGCGCCGCGGCGATCTACGGGCTCGAGCTGCTCGCCAGCGACATCGCCGATGCCGATCACAACATGACCCGCTTCGTGGTGCTCGCGCGCGGCAGCAAGCCGGCGAGCGGCGACGGGCCGTGGATGACCACGCTGATCTTCGAGGTGAAGAACGTCCCCGCCGCGCTCTACAAGGCGATGGGCGGGTTCGCGACCAACGGCGTCAACATCACCAAGCTCGAAAGCTACCAGCGCAACGGCAGCTTCGCGGCGACCGAGTTCTTCGCCGATGTCGAGGGCAAGCCGGGCGACGCCGGGCTGGACCGGGCGCTGGAGGAGCTGGGGTTCCACGCCAAATGGCTGCGGGTGCTCGGCACCTACCGCCAGGCGAGGAAGCGGGGATAGGTCCTGCCGACAGCCGCCATCCCGGCGGTTGAGCAGGGCAAGAGCCGCACGATATCGCGGCTTCCGCCGGGATGACAGAGGTCGAGCAGGACTAGGCCTCGCCTGCCCACACCGTCAGCAGCGAGTGCGCGATCGCATAGGGCGGCGGCGGCAGGAACGAGCCGGGTTCGCCGGCGAGCACCGCCCTCACCTCGGCGCGCGACACCCATTTGGCGTCCTCGAGTTCATGGGTGTCGAGCGTGATCGCGTCATCCTCGGCCTGCGCGATGCAGGCGATCATCAGCGACGAGGGGAAAGGCCAGGGCTGGCTGGCGACGTAGCGCACGTCGTGCACGCGGATCCCGGCCTCCTCGCCGAGCTCGCGGGCAACCGCCTCCTCGATCGATTCGCCGGGCTCGAGGAACCCCGCCAGCGCCGAATAGCGCCCCGGCGGGAAGGCGGCCTGACGGCCAAGCAAGGCCCGCCCGTCATGCTCGGCGATCATGATCACCACCGGATCGGTCCGCGGAAAATGCTCGGTGCCGCAATTGCCGCATTGCCGCCCCCAGCCGGCGCGGAACAGCGCCGTTTCGGCGCCGCAATTGGCGCAGAAGCGGTGGCGGGCGTGCCAATCGAGCAGCGAGCGCGCCGCGGCATAGGTTGCCGCCTCGCCCGGCCGCAAGTCGTCGAGCGCCGCGAACAGCGCCGGGCTGCGCCCCCGCGGCGCCCGCTCGCCGGTGACCGCGGCGAACCGCGGGCAATCAGCAGCGAGCCCGAGCAGCGCCAGCTCGGCGCCGGCGGGCGCCTCGGCGAGCGGCACCCAGCCGAGACACCCGTCCGTCGTCACCAGCGGATCATAGCCGTGCATCACCAGCAGCCGCGCGGCAGGATCGGCTCGCGCCGCGGCCAGCGCCGCCGGGTCGTGGCGCAGGCGATCGGCGCGATCGAGCGGGCTGCCGGTAAAGCCGATCATCGCCGTAACCGTGCCATGTCCTGGACCAGCGCGGTCACCGCCTCCTTGCGCACCGGCCAGCGATCCGACGGAAAGTAGTTGACCATGATCGTGCCGCGGAAATGCCTGGCGGGATCGACGAAGGCGATCGTCCCGGCCGCGCCGCCCCAGCCATAGGTGCCCTTTGACGGCATCCCGCCGGGACCATCGGCCAAATATACCGAACCACCCGCGCCATAGCCCATCGGCGCGGTCGCCTGGGTGCCGCCGGTGGTGCCGGCGACGCCGGAGAAGGTGACGCCGGCAGGGAGGAGGTTGGACATCGCAAGACGCACGGTTTCGGGCTTCATGATCCGCACGCCATCCAATGTACCCTCGTCCTGGAGCATGTGGAGGAAGCGATCATAATCACGCGCCGACATCACCAGCCCGGCGCCGCCATAAGGGAAGCTCGGCGGCTGAAGCCAGGGCGAGTAGCGCGCCGGATCGATCGGGCTCATCGTATCACCGACGAAGGTATAGTTGGTCGCGAACCGGCCGACCTGGGACGCCGGGACCGTCCAATAGCTCGAGCTCATCTTGAGCGGATCGAAGATGCGGGTCTGGACGAAACGGTCGAACGGCATCCCGCTCGCCACCTCGATCACCCGCCCCATCACGTCGAGGCCGATCGAATAATGCCAGGTGGTGCCCGGCTCGGCGATCAGCGGCGCCTTGGCGACCTGATTGGCGAACGCCTCGAGCGTCGCCGGGCGGACGCGGCGCATCTGCTGCTCGAGCGTGGCGTTGACGGTTGCCGGCAAAATGCCGAGCCGCTCATATTCCTTGAGCAGCGGCCCCTTGGCGTTGATGTTGTAGCTCAGCCCGGCGGTGTGGGTGAGCAGGTTGCGGATGGTGATCTGCTTGGTCGCCGGCACCGAATCGAGGCTGGTATCGGGACTGGTCGCGACCCGCATGGTCTTGAACGCAGGGATGTATTTGGCGAGCGGATCGTCGAGGCCGATCTTGCCCTCCTCGATCAGGATCATCGCCGCCATCGCGGTGATCGGCTTGGTCATCGAATAGACCCGCCACAACGTGTCCGGCCCCGCTGCCGCCGCGCCCGGATCGGCGCTGATCGCGCCGGCCGCCGGGAACAGCGTCGGCAGATCGCCGACGCCATAAGCGGCGACGATGCCCGGCATCTTGCCGTCGCGGACATAGCCCTCGAACAGCGCCTGGGTGGCCGGCAGCAGCGTGCGTGACGGCGCCGCCGCGCCCGATTGCGGCGCACCCTGCGGCGGCGACTGAAGCTGGGGCTGGCGCTGCGCCTGGCCGAAGGCGGCGGTAGCGATCAGGGCAACGACGCCGACGCCGGCGATGCGATGGACAAGCTTCATCGGTCACTCCTCCTCACGGCCGGGATGGCCTTGGCGAACAGCGTCGGCAGGCCAGCCGCCGCCAGATCGGCGATCGGCCACCATTCCCCGCCCGGTTCGCCGGCGCTGTCTGCCCGATCGGCGGGGGCCGTGGCTACCGCTATCGCAAGGCCGATATCGAAATGGGTGAAGCCATGCTCGACGCCCTCGTCGAGCAGCCGCCACTCGGCCGCCATCGGCGCCTCGGCAAGGCCGGGGGGCTGCTCGATCCAGGGCCCGGTCGGCAGCGCGCGCATGCCGCCGAGCAGGCCCTTGTCCGGCCGCCGCACCAGCAGCACCTCGGGGCCGGCGTTGCCGCCGCGCCCGCGGTCGCGCTCGAGCCAGAACAGCGTGCCGTAACGCTGCGGCCGCGCGCGCTTGGTGGCCTTGACCGGTAAGCGCTCGGGGTCGCCGTCGCGAAAGCCCTGGCAGTGGTCGCGCAGCGGACAGAGCAGGCAGCGCGGGCGGCGCGAGGTGCAGATCGTCGCGCCAAGGTCCATCATCGCCTGGGCGAAATCGCCGGCGCGGGTTGCGGGCGTGACCAGATCGGCGGCGGCGCGGATCGCGGGCCGCGCGCCCGGCAGCGGCGTCGCGATCGCGAACAACCGCGCCACCACCCGCTCGACATTGGCGTCGACCACCACCGCACGCTGGCCGAAGGCGATCGCCGCCACCGCCGCGGCGGTATAGGCGCCAAGCCCGGGAAGCGTGCGCAGCTCGGCCTCGGTCGGCGGGAACACCCCGCCATGATCGGCGACTACTGCCTTGGCCGCCGCGACCAGGTTGCGCGCCCGGGCATAATAGCCAAGCCCCGCCCAGGCCGCCATCACGTCCTCGTCGCGCGCGCTGGCGAGGCTGGCGAAATCCGGCCAGCGCGCCACCCATGCCTCGAACCGCGGGCGCACGGTGGCGACGGTGGTCTGCTGGAGCATCACCTCCGACAGCCACACTCGATAGGGATCCGGCACCGCGCCGGGGCGGGCACGCCACGGCAGCTCGCGGCGGTGGCCGTCGTACCAGGTGAGCAGTGCCGGCGCGACGGCCTCAGGCTGAGAAGTCGATGTGGCGTCCACCCGCGCGCTATGGCATGAGCGGCGCGATGAGCAAGCGCGCCCGCGCCCCGAAGGATGAACCGCAACGCCAGAACCGCTCCCGGGCGGTATCCGAACTGCTGCCCGCGATCGGTGGGGCGGCGTTCAAGCGGTTCGGATTCGTGCAGAGTTCTATCGTCAGCCGCTGGCCCGAGATCGTCGGCGAGCGCTGGGCCAATGCCTCCAGCCCCGAATCGATCCGCTTTCCGATGGGGCAGAAGAGCGGCGGCGTGCTGACGCTGGTGGTGCGCGGCGCGCATGCGCCGATGATGCAGCATATCGCGCCCGAGATCATGGAGCGGGTCAACCGCTTCTTCGGCTATGCTGCGGTCGCCAAGATGCAGATCCGCCAGGGCGACGTCGCCAAGCGCATTCCCAAGGCGCCGCGCACCAACCCGACCGCGGTGCCGCCCGAACTCGGTGAGGGATTGAAGGGCATCGTCGATCCCGAGCTGCGCGCCGTGCTCGAATCACTGGCCGCCGGCGTCGCCGCCACCCGCGGTATTCCCAAGATAGGCTGATCCATGCGTACTCCTGCCCCCTTGCGCGCCGCGCTCGCTGTTCTCGGCCTCGGCCTGCTCACCGCCGCCGCCCCCACCGACTGGACGACGGTGACGCGCGAGACGCCGGCCGGCGCCTTCGTGCTCGGCAATCCCGCTGCGCCGCTCAAGCTGATCGAATATAGCAGCTACACCTGCCCGCATTGCGGCGCCTTTTCGCGCGAGAGCGAGGCGGTGCTCAAGGGCCAGATGATCAAGTCCGGCAGGGTCAGCCTCGAATATCGCCACCTGATCCGCGATCCGATGGATCTCGGCGCCGCGATCCTCGCCCGCTGCTTCGGCACCCGCGGCTTCGCCGGTGCCTCGGCGGCGGTGTTCGCGACCCAAGACAAATGGGTGCCGGTGCTCGACACTTACGTGCAGGCGCATCCCGAGGTCGCGCGGCTGCCGACGGTGCAGCAGGCGCGGGCGCTCGCCGATGGCTCCGGCCTCACCGCGGCGATGCGCGCGCGCGGCCTCAGCCCCGCCCAGGTCAACGCCTGTTTCGCCAACAAGGCCGAGGTCGACCGCATTACCAAGATGACCGGCGATGCCCCGATCGAGGTCCAGGGCACGCCGACCTTCTATCTCAACAACGTGCAGCAGCCCAATGTCCATTGGGCCGAGCTCGAAACCACGCTTCGCGCCCGCGGCGCCAAGTGACGCGTCCCAACTGGAGTTCCCCGATGAAGCTTCTCGCCTCGCTCGTCCTGCTGCCGCTGGCGCTCGCCGCCTGCAACAAGCAGGAAGGCAATTCGAGCACCCCCGCCGCGCCGGTCGCCGCCGCCGCCGCACCTGCCGGCAAGACCTGGAACGAGACGGTCAGCAAGACCGCCGAGGGCCATGTCGTCGGCAACCCCGATGCGCCGATCAAGCTCGTCGAATATGGCTCGCGGCTGTGCCCGATGTGCGGCCAGGTCGCGCGCGACGGCTATGAGACCTTGTTCAACAAGTTCGTCGCCAGCGGCAAGGTCAGCTTCGAATATCGCGAGTTCCTGGTCCATGGCGCACCCGATCTGCCGCCGGCGCTGCTCGGCAATTGCGTCGACGATCTCGCCTTCTTCCCGATCCTCGAGCAGATGTACCAGAACCAGCAGGGCTTCAACGACGGCCTCCAGAAGATGCCGCCGGCGCTCCAGCAGCAGTTGCAGACCGCCAAGCCGCAGGATGCGATCGCGATGATGGCGACGCAGATGGGCCTGGTCGATTTCGCCAAGCAGCGCGGCATCCCCGAGGCCAAGGCGAAGGCGTGCCTCGCCGATATGAGCCAGATCGATCGCTGGACCAAGCAGACCCAGGACAAGAGCGCCGACGGCACCGTTACCGGCACGCCGACCTTCATCCTCAACGGCAAGAAGCTCGACGCGATCGGCTGGGATCAGCTGCAGCAGGCGATCAAGGCCGCCGGCGCCTGACCTGCGACTGACCTTGACCCGGCGGCTCGCCATGGCGTGGACGCGCGCCTGACATGCAGATCAAGCGACTGCGGATCGCCGGGTTCAAGAGCTTCGTCGACGCCGCCGACCTGCGGATCGAGCGCGGGCTGACCGGCGTCGTCGGCCCCAACGGCTGCGGCAAATCCAATCTGCTCGAAGCGCTGCGCTGGACGATGGGCGAGAACAGCGCGAAATCGCTGCGCGGCGCCGGCATGGAGGATGTGATCTTCGCCGGCACCGCCACCCGCCCGCCGCGCGACTTCGCCGAGGTGTCGATCCTCGCCGAGATCGACGGCCCCGATGGCCCCGACGAGCGCGAGGTGGTGCGCCGGATCGAACGCGGCGCCGGCAGCGCCTATCGCATCGATGGTCGCGACGTCCGCGCCAAGGACGTGTCGCTGCTGTTCGCCGATGCCGCCACCGGCGCGCATTCGCCGGCTTTGGTCAGCCAGAACCGCATCGGCGCGGTGATCGCCGCCAAGCCCGCCGACCGGCGCGCGATGCTCGAGGAGGCCGCTGGGATCGCCGGCCTTCACGTCCGCCGCCGCGATGCCGAGGCCAAATTGCGCGCCACCGAGGCCAATCTCGCCAAGCTCGACGAGGTGATCGCCGACCAGGATGCCCGCGCCGCCGCGCTGCGCCGTCAGGCGCGGCAAGCGGAACGTTATCGTGCCCTGTCCGAGCAGATCAGGGTCGCCGAGGCGCGGATGATCTTCGCGCGCTGGCGCGACGCCGTCGCCGCCGCCGATGCCGCCAAGGCCGAGGCGCAGGCGAGCGACGCCGCGGTGGAGGTTGCCAGCGTCGCCGAGCGCGAGGCCGCGGCCGCGCGGGAAATCGGCGTCGCGGCGGTCGCCAAGGCGCGCCAGGCGGCGCTCGCCGCACGCGACCAGGCGAGCGAGGCCGGGCACCGGCTTGCCGCGCTGCGCACCGAGCGCGACGCCGCCGCACGGCGAGTGAGCGAGCTGGCCGATCAGCGCCGCCGCATCGCCGAGGATCGCGCCCGCGAGGGCACGCTCGCCGCCGACGCCGCCGACGCGCTCGCCCGCCTTGCCGAGGAGATCAAGGCGCTCGATGCGGCGATCGGCGGCGCAGCCGATGTCGCACCGCGGCTCGACGCCGCGCTCGCCGAGGCCGAGCGCCACGCCCGCGATGCCGAGGTCGCGCTCGCCCAGGCGCTGAGCCGCCAGGCGAGTGAGGCCGCGGAGGCGCGCGTCGCCACCGCCGCGCTCGCCGCCGCCCAGGCTCGCGCCGATCGCGGCGAGCGCTACCGCGCCGCGATCGCCGCGGCGGTCGCGGCGCTGGGCCGCTCCGAGCCGCTGGCCGCCGAGCGCGACGACGCTGCCCACCGCCGCACCAGCGCCGCCATCGCTGCCGAACACGCCCGCGCCGCGCTCACCGAGGCGGACACCGCCGAGCGTGCGGCGATCGCCGGCCGCGATGCCGCGGAGAATGCCCGCGCCGTCGCCCGCGCCGAGCTCGCTGCAATCGACAGCGAGGTCGCGGCGCTGACCCGCGCCACGCAGCGCAGCGGCCGCGACCGGCTACTCGACCATATCCACCCTGCTCCCGGCTATGAACGCGCGCTGGCCGCGGCGCTCGGCGACGACCTCGAAACAGGGCTCGACGCCTGGCATGGGGCCGCGCCCACCGAGGGCGATCCGCCGCCGCCGCCCGGCACCGCCAGCCTCGCCGATCATGTCGCGGCGCCGGCCAGCCTGGCGCGCCGCCTGCAGCAATCGTTCGTGGTCGATGAGGACGCCGACCAGCCGCTCAGCGTCGGCCAGCGGCTCGTCACCCGCGCCGGGCTGCTGCGCCGCTGGGACGGGTTCGTCGCGGCCGGCAGCGGCGCCGCCGCCGCGGAACGGCTCGAACGGCTCAACCGGCTGAAGGCGTTGCAGGCGGCACGGCCGGCCGCCGCCACGGCGGTCGAGGCGGCCGATGCCGCCCGCGCCGCGATCGACGCGCAGATCGCCGCCGCGCGCGCCGCCGCTCAGGCCGCGCGTACCGGGCTCCAGCGTGCCGACCAGGATGGCCGCGACGCGCAGCGCAGCGAGGATCGGGCTATTGCCGCGCTCGAGCGGCTCGCCGGTCAGCGCGCCGATCTCGACGCCCGCGCCGCCCGGGTTGCTGCCGACACCGGGGATGCCGCCGCCGAGCTCGCCGCCGCGCGTGCGGCGCGCGACGCCCTTCCCGATGGCCGTGACAGCGCCGCCGCGGTCGCCAGCCTCGGCCATGATGCCGACCGGCGCCGCACCGACGTCGCCCAGGCACGCGGCGAACGGGGCGCGCTCGACCGGGCGGTGCAGGCCAATCGCGAGCGGCTCGCCGCGGCGCAAGCGGACGGGCGCAGCTGGCGATCGCGCGCCGGCGAGGCCGCCAAGCGCATCGCCGACATGGACAAGCGCGACGCCGCGCTCGCCGAGGAAGCCGACGCGATCGCCGATCGTCCTGCGGCACTCGACGCCACCATCGCCGCGCTGGAGAGCGAACACGCCGCCGCCCGTACCGCCGCCGACACGCTCGCGGCCGCCGAACGCGACGCCGAGCTGGCGCTACGCACCACCGACGACGCGCATCGCCGCACCGGGGAGGCGCTCGCCCGCGCTCGCGAGACCCGCGCCGGCGCGGTCGCGCGCCGGGAGAATCAGGAGCTGCGGCGGGTGGAGATGGGCCGCCTCGCCGGCGAGCGGTTCGAATGCCCGGCGCCGGTGCTGCCCGAGCGGCTCGGCTTTGTCAGCGACACCGTCCGCAGCCCCACCGACGAAGCGGGCACGCATGAGCGGCTGACGCTGGAGCGCGAGCGGATCGGCCCGGTCAACCTCGTCGCCGAGCAGGAACTCGCCGATCTCGAATCGGCCAGCCTCGGCAACGCCCGTGAGCGCGACGAGCTCGGCCAGGCGGTCAACCGCCTGCGCGGCTCGATCGGGACGCTCAACCGCGAGGGACGCCAGCGCCTGCTTGCCGCGTTCGAGGCAGTCGACGGCCATTTCCGCCGCCTGTTCACCACCTTGTTCAACGGCGGTCAGGCGCATCTCGCGCTGATCGATTCGGATGATCCACTCGAAGCGGGGCTCGAGATCATGGCCCAGCCGCCCGGCAAGCGGCTCCAGTCGCTCACCCTGCTGTCGGGCGGCGAGCAGGCGCTGACCGCGGTGGCGCTGATCTTCGCGCTGTTCCTGACCAATCCGGCGCCGATCTGCGTGCTCGACGAGGTCGATGCGCCGCTCGACGATGCCAATATCGAGCGGTTCTGCGACCTGCTCGATCGCATGGCGCGCGAGACCAACACCCGTTACCTGATCGTCACCCACAATGCGGTGACGATGAGCCGCATGCACCGGCTGTTCGGCGTGACCATGATCGAACAGGGGGTCAGCCGGCTGGTGTCGGTCGATCTCGGTGGCGCGGAAAGCCTCATCGCCGCCGAATGAGGCTAGGCGCGGTCTCCCGCGCCGATCGCGACCGGCCGCCGCACCCGCACCGCCTGTGGATCGGCGACCAGCATCGATGCCACCACCTGCCGTTCGGTGTCGAAATGCGCGCGCAGCTTGGCGAGGATCGCCACCGTCGCCGGCTTATATTCATCCCAGTGATCGGCGACCGGGGTGCCACTCCACTTGCGAACATGCGCCTGGAACTGCTCGCCCATCGCCAGGCAGGCGCGCTTGGCCTCGGCGGCGACCCGGGCCTGCTCGGCCGTGCCATGGGCGACCAGCGGATCGAACAATTCGTGATGCTTGAACAACGTATAGGCGCCGATCGCGCGCGCCACTTCCCAACGCAGCTTGGCGAGCGTCAGCGCGTCGCGCTGATGCGGATGGCGCAGACAGGTCTCGGCGCGGGCAATGATCCCGCGCACCACATTCTGATGCTCCACCAGCCGATCGAGCAGGGACCGCGGCTTCACGCCGTCAGGCCGCGTGAACGGCCGGTGGCGTCACCGCGCCGTCGCCTGCCCGCGGGGTCAGCACCGCCTCGGCGGCGCGCAACTCATAATCCATGTGCGTAGTGACCTGATCGATGAACGCCGCGACCGCCGGGCGATAGGCCGTCCAGCTTTCCTCCGCGCCCACCGCGTTCCAGCGCGCGACATGCTGGCGCACCTCCTCGCCGAGGCTGATACACTCGGCCTTCAACCGGCGGCCGATCCGCGCATTGTCGCTAGGACCATCGGCGATCAGCCGATCGAAGATCTCATGATGCTTGAAATATTGATAGGCGGTCAGCATCCGCGCGAGGTCGCCGCGCAGCCGTGCCAGCGCGCGTGGATCCTCCGGCCGCTCCTTGCTCAACAACCGCCGGGTTGCCTCGAAATTGGCCAGGATCGCCGCCTGATGCTCGCGCAGCCGCGCGATGGTTTTGTGTCCGTCCATGCCATGGAGCCTACCGGCAACTCGTCACCAACTGCTTACCAAAAATCGAGCTAAGTGTTTGATGACGCACTATTGTGTGCCAAAGTCGTTCTATTCGAACCCGTTCCGGTCGGGATCGTTGCGGAGGCGGTGCTTGTATCGCTGGCCACGAGAACGTAGATGGAACAGATGGCCCAGCTCGATACCAAGCAGAAGCTCGAGATCCTGGCCGACGCGGCCAAATACGATGCCTCCTGCGCCTCGTCGGGCACCGCCAAGCGCAACAGCCGCGACGGCAAGGGCCTGGGCTCCACCGAGGGCATGGGCATCTGCCATGCCTATGCGCCGGACGGCCGCTGCATCAGCCTGCTCAAGATCCTGCTGACCAACAGCTGCATCTTCGACTGCCATTATTGCATCAACCGCAAGAGCAGCAACGTCCGCCGCGCGCGCTTCACCGCCGACGAGGTCGTCAAGCTCACCATCGCCTTCTACAAGCGCAACTACATCGAGGGGCTGTTCCTCTCGTCGGGGATCATCCGCTCGTCCAACTATACGATGGAGCAGATGGTGGAGGTCGCGCGTGCCTTACGCGAGGATCATCACTTCCGCGGCTATATCCACCTCAAGACCATCCCCGATGCCGATCCCGAGCTGGTCCATCAGGCTGGCCTCTATGCGGACCGCGTCTCGATCAACGTCGAGCTGCCGACGGTGAGCGGCCTCAAGCGGCTCGCCCCCGAGAAGGACGGCGTGCGGATCGAGACGGCGATGGCTGAGGTGAAGAGCTCGATCGCCGACGGCAAGGATGCGCAGAAGCACTACAAATCGGCGCCGAAGTTCGCGCCGGCGGGGCAATCGACCCAGATGATCGTCGGTGCCGATGCTGCGACCGATGGCGATATCGTCACCCGCGCGTCGACGCTGTACGACCGCTTCGGGCTGCGCCGCGTCTATTATTCGGCATTCAGCCCGATCCCCGATGCGAGCACGGTGCTGCCGCTCCAGCGGCCGCCGCTGATGCGCGAGCACCGGCTCTACCAGTCCGACTGGCTGATGCGCTTCTACGACTTCCAGCCGCATGAGGTGGTCGCCGCCGCCGACGATGCCACCGGCATGCTGCCGCTCGACATCGATCCCAAGCTTGCCTGGGCGCTCAAGTTTCGCCAGCACTTCCCGGTCGACGTTAACCGGGCACCGCGCGAGCGGCTGCTCCGCGTCCCCGGGCTCGGCGTAAAATCGGTCGACCGGATCATCGCCAGCCGCCGCTGGCGCAAGCTCCGGCTCGACGATGTCGCGCGGCTGACGGTGTCGGTCGCCAAGGTGCGGCCGTTCATCATCACCGAGGATTGGCGGCCGGTAATCCTGTCGGACAAGGCCGAGCTCAAGTCGCTGGTCGCACCGTTGCTGGCGCCCAAGAAGGAACAGCTGGAGCTGTTCGCGGCTTAACACCGCAATGCGCGTCGTTACCCTTGCCGAACCCGATGATTTTGATGCCTGGCGCGATGCAGCGCGCGGCCTGATCGCCGATGGCGTGCCGCCGGACCAAGTGGTCTGGCAGGTCGGCGACAAGGCCGCGGACCTGTTCGCCACCAACCCCGCGCCGGCGCAGCCCGCCGCCGCCGCTGCGCCCGGCTTCTCGGTGCCGCGCGCCTTCCTCGATCTTGCCCGCGACGTGATCCTCTCGGCGGAGCCAGAGCGCTTCGCCTTGCTCTACACCGTGCTCGCGCGGTTGCGCCGCGAGCCAAAGCTGGTCGAGGACCATGCCGATCCGCTGATCCGCCGGCTCGAGGTGATCGCCAAGCGGGTGCGCCAGGACATCCACAAGATGCGCGCCTTCCTGCGCTTCCGCGAGGTCGCCGACGATGACGGCACCAGCCGCTACGTCGCCTGGTTCGAGCCCGAGCATCACATCGTCCGCGCCAACGCCGCCTTTTTCGTCAACCGCTTCGCCAGCATGCGCTGGTCGATCCTGACGCCCGAGGTATCGCTGCACTGGGACGGCCAGGCGCTGGCCCAGGGCCCCGGCGCGACCAAGGCCGATGCGCCGGAGGGCGACCCCACCGAGGAGGTGTGGAAGACCTATTATGCGAGCATCTTCAATCCGGCGCGGGTCAAGATCGGCGCGATGCTGAAGGAGATGCCGCGCAAATATTGGAAGAACATGCCCGAGACCGCCCTGGTCGGGCAGCTGATCGCAGGCGCGCAGGCACGGGAGAGCGGCATGATCACCAAGGCACGCGCCGCACCCAATGACGGCGTCGGCGGCAATTCGCAGATCGCCTGGGAAGCGCTGCGCGACGAGGCGATGAGCTGCACCCGCTGCCACCTCTACAAGCATGCGACACAGACGGTGTTCGGCGAGGGGCCGGTGGACGCGGCGATGATGTTCGTCGGCGAGCAGCCCGGCGACAATGAGGACCTCGCCGGCAAGCCGTTCATCGGCCCGGCCGGCCAGGTGTTCGACCGCGCGGTCGCGGCGGCCGAGATCGATCGCAGCCGAGTCTATGTCACCAATGCGGTAAAGCATTTCAAGTTCGAGGCTCGCGGCAAGCGCCGCATCCACGCCAAGCCCGGCGCCGGCGAGATCGAGGCGTGCCGCTGGTGGATCGAGCAGGAGCAAGCGTTGATCAAGCCGCAGGTGACGGTGGCGCTCGGCGCAACCGCGGCGCGATCGTTGCTCGGCCGGGTGGTGACGATCAGCCGCGAACGCGGGCGGCCGATGGCGTTGGCGGACGGCAGCAACGCCTGGATCACCGTGCATCCGAGCTATCTGCTGCGCTTGCCTGATCCGGCGCAGCGCGAGGACGAGTTCGCCAAGTTCGTCGAGGATCTGAAGCTCGCCAAGGCGGCGCTGGGCTAACCTCCTCCGTCATCCCTTGCGAACGCTGGGATCTCATGCCGCAGGCGTGTCGCTTGATGACAGGACCCCAGCGTTCGCTGGGGTGACGCCATGGGTCAGAAGGTCAGCGGGTCCGGTCCGATCCGCGCCTGCCGGTCGAGGCCATCGATCGCAGCGAGCTCGTCGGCGGCGAGCTCCAGATCCAGCGCCGCGAAATTGTCGCTCATATGGTCGCTGTCCGCCGCTTTGGGGATCGGCGACAGGCCGTGGGCGAGGTGCCAGGCCAGCACCACCTGTGCCGGCGAGCGACCGTGCGCGGCGGCGATGCGGCCGATGGTGTCGTCTGCGAGCAATTCGCCGCCCTGGCCGAGCGGGCTCCAGCTCTGGGTGACGATGCCGTGCGCCTCGTGATAGGCGCGCTCGGCGCGGCGCTGGTGATGCGGGTGCAGCTCGATCTGGTTGACCGCCGGGGTCACGCCGGTCGCATCGATGATGGCGTCGAGATGCTCGGGCAGGAAGTTCGACACGCCGATCGAGCGCGCCTTGCCGGCGTCGCGCAGGCCGACCAGCGCCTTCCACGCCTCGACGAACAGCCCCTGCGCGGGCGACGGCCAGTGGATCAGGTACAGGTCCACCGCGTCGCGCCCGAGCAGCGCCAGGCTTTCGTCGAGCGCCGCGGCGGGATCGCCCTGGCGATCGTTCCACAATTTGGTGGTGACGAACGCGTCGCTCGCCTTGACGCCATCGCCGACGCCGCGCTCATTATCATAGATCGCGGCGGTATCGATCAGCCGATAGCCCATGTCGAGCGCGCGCCGCACCACCATCGCCGCCTGCGAATCGGCGAGCTTGTAGGTACCAAAGCCGAGCTGCGGCAGGCTGCGGCCATCGTTGAGGGTGAGATCTGTCATCTTCCCCAAGCGCATGCGGCGCCCGCGCGGTTCCCCCTTTCCTTCCCAGAAGCGATCGGCCAAGCCTCCGGCCCATGTTCGAAAAGATCCTGGGCGTCCTCGCCACCTTCACCATCTGGGTGATCTCCAGCGGCGGCTACGTCGGCATCGGCATCCTGATGGCGATCGAGAGCGCCTGCATTCCGCTGCCGTCCGAGATCATCATGCCGTTTGCCGGCTATCTCGTCTCCACCGGCCGGTTCGACCTGTACCTCGCCGCCACCGCCGGCGCGATCGGCTGCAACATCGGCTCGATCGTCGGCTATGAGATCGGCAAGCGCGGCGGCCGCCCACTTGCCGAGCGCTGGGGCCGCTACCTGCTGATCGGCCCGGGCGAGCTCGACACCGCGGACCGCTTCTTCGCGCGCTGGGGCTCGATCGCGGTGCTGATCGGCCGGCTGCTGCCGGTGATCCGCTCGTTCATCGCCTTCCCTGCCGGCGTCGCGCGGATGCGGCTGGTGCCGTTCCACGTCTACACCTTCCTCGGCTCGTGGCCGTGGTGCTTCGGCCTCGCCTGGGTGGGGATGAAGCTCGGCACCCAGTGGAACAGCGATCCGCGGATCAAGGCGGCGTTCCACCGCGCCGATCTGGCGATCGGCATCGTCGTGATCGCGCTGGTCGCCTTCTACATCTGGCACCGGGTGCGCGGGCTCAAGAAGCCGGCGGCCTGACTGAAGGCCCAGCCGTTCGCCCTGAGCTTGTCGAAGGGCATGGGTCTCAGCCGTGCTTCGACAGGCTCAGCACGAACGGGGCAAGGCAATGGCCTTCGTCGCCTCGCGCACTAGCCAGCCGATCATCGCCGCCGCGAGCGCCGTCCACAGCACAAAGCCGTGCCACGGCGTCCAGCCGCCATACTCCGATGCGATCGTGCGCAGGTCGCCGACCGCGACGTGCTGCTGATAGACGCCGCTCCACAGCGGGAAGCGGTACAGCGGCGGCACGAACACCTCCGCGGCGGCGATCATCGCGTTGATCGCGATCGAGAGCGCCAGCAGCGCCGCGGCACTCCGCACATTACGCCCGCCGATCGCCACCCAGGCCGGCGCCAGCCCGAGCGCGAGCAGCCCGCACAAGGGAATCGCCAGCCGCGGCCCGGTGGCGTTGCCGCCCTCCCAATAGACATAAGCGGCGTTGACCAGCAGCACGACCAGCGCCACCCCGCCTGCGACCCAGGCGAGATCGCGCGTGCGCGCCCGATCGGCCCACACCATCAGCCCGGGGATCGCGAGCAGCAGCACCGGCGCCACCCACACCAGACCATGCTGCGTGCCGACGGTGATGCCGCGCAGCGCCGCAAGCCGCGGCATGCCGAGCCCGAACAGGCCCTGGTGCATCCCCTCCCAGCCGACCACGCCCGAATAAGCGATTCGGAACGGCGTCCCGAACGCGACCAGATTGTAGCCGAGCAGCGGCAGCAGGCCGAGCAGGCCCCCGGCGGCCACGGCGGCAATCAACCGCCACCGCGATGCGGCGGCACGAACGTGCCACAGCATCCAGCCGGCGATCACCAGCCCTGCCAGCACCGCCTGATATTCGATCGTAACCGACCAGCCCAAGGCGAGCCCCGCCACCGCCGCCCATCGCAGCGTCGCGGTCCGCGCCGCTCGCCAGAACGCCGCCACCGCGATCACGTATAGCGCCGCCACCGGGGCGTGGCCCAGCAAGGTGGTGGACCAGCCCCAGGCCGGCGTGCCGAGCGCATAGCCGAGGGCGGCGAACAGTGCCGCGCCCGCGCTGCCCGTCAGCGCCAAGGCCAGATCGAACAACAGCACCGCCGCGATTGCCGTCAGCACCGCCGACCCGCTCGCCACCGCCAGCCGGGTACGCAGCCGCAGGTAGCGGGTCATCTCCAGCCCGCCGAAGATCTTTGGCAGCGCCGTGGCGCGCTCGCCGGTGACGGCATCGGCCAGCGCCACCGCCGGCAGCGACATCAACGTCATGCCCGGCGCCTTGTCCGAATAAGCGTGGGCGCCGAACACCGCCTTGTCGATCGTCAGATCGGCAAATTCGTCGATGGTGGCGTCGCCATCCTCGACGAGGCTGATCGCGGCGAACAGCCGCACCGCATTGTTGGGGTTCCATTCCCACGAGCCGAACCAGGCGCAGCTGAACCAGACCAGCGCGAACAGCACGATCCGCATCAGCCGCAGCGCGCCTGGCGGAGGGATCACGGGATGCTGGCTTCTTCTGCCTTGCGCGCCTTGTTCTCGGCTCGGGCGGCGCTCGCCTGCTGGGCGAAGCAGCCGGTCTGGCCGCCGGCGCCGACGGTCGAGCAGCTGCCGATGCCGTTGACGCCGACGCCGGTGTCGAGCGTACCCTGCGCGCGCGCTGCCCAGCTCTCGTTCTGCGGCGTCACCTGGAATTCGCGCAGTTCCTTGGGCACGCGGAACTGCTCCTGCGCGTCGCGCCGCTCGCACACCACGATCTCGCTGCCGTCGTTGTTGGTCGGGCAGCGCTCGTTGCCGTACAGCACCAGCACGCCATTGATCGGTGCGCGCTTGGCGACTTCGCCGGGGCCGGCGTCCGCCTTGGGCTTGACCGCCCCCGGCAGGGCCGCCTGCTGGGCGACGGCGGGGCTGGCGAGCACCGCCAGCGCGATCAACAGCTTACGCATACGCTCTCCTCAGATCCTCTTGGCTGCCGCGATCGCGACCTTGCACCCCAGGCGGATGAGGCCGCTCAGCACCGGATAGCCGAACGTGTCCTCGGCGCCATGGGCGAGCGCGTGATCGCGATGCTCGAGCTCCTCCGCCTGGAAATCGGCGATCGCGCCGGTCAGCTCGGGATCGCTGGTGCCGAGCACATCGAGCTGTTCCTGGTAATGCTGGTCGATCTCGGTCTCCACCGCGGCGGTGCAGGCCATCGCCGCATTGGGCCCGATCGCCGCGGTCACCGCGCCGAGCGCGAACCCCGCCACCGTCCAGAACGGCTGCAGCAGCGTCGGCCGTACCCGCCGCTCGGGGATCATCTTGTCGAAGAACGCCTGATGGCGCTCTTCCTGGCTCGCCATGTGATGGATCGCCCGCGCCGTTGGGTGGCGATCGCCGAACACCGCGAGCTGCCCCGCATAGATCCGCGTTGCGCCATATTCGCCGGCCTGGTCGACCCGGATCATCGCCGCCGTCGGCTCGCGCCGGTCGCCCGGCTTCCAGCTGCCCGTCATCGTGCTTTCCTCGTCAATGCCAGGATCACCACCGCGCCGCCCAGCGACAGGATCGCGTTGAACCCCGCGAGCGAGATGCCGGACAGCGTCCATTGCGGCGTGTCGCAGCGGACGATCGGCGCGTGCATGATCGCCGCCAGCCGATCGGCGCTGCTCAAGCCGCGCAGGTCCACCGTCTGGGTGCAGGCGGTGAAGCCGTTCCACCAATGATATTCCACCCCGGCATGCGCGACGCCGATCGCGCCGGACAGCGCGATCAGCAGCGCCGCGACGATCACCAGCGTCTTGGCGAGCGCGGGCCGCGGCACCACAAACGCCAGGATCGCGACCACCACCGCGGCATAATGCGGCCAGCGTTGCCAATGGCACATCTCGCACGGGTAGAGATGGCCGATCAGCTGCGATCCCCAGGCACCGGCGAGCAGCGCCAGCGGCAGCAGCAGCGCGATCGCCCGCGCCAGGCGTTGGCGTGCGGTCACTTGGCCGACACCGATGGCTGCACCGCCTGGGGCTTGGGCCTGGTCGCCGCGGCGACCTGCACCGGCCCGCCGAGCCGCGCCACCGTCTTCAGCGCATAATAGAGCTGGAAGTCGTCGATGCCCTGCTTCTTGAGCGCATCGGGCGTCTCGGTGAAGCGCGGATCGTCCTTGGTGTCCTCCTCGAGGATGGCGTTATCGGCCTTCACCTCGTTGATCAGGTGCCGGCGCAGGTCCGCCTCGCGGAACACCGGACGAGTCTTGAAATCGGGATCGCTGATCTGCGGCACCTTGATGTCGGGTTCGATCCCGCCCTCCTGCACGCTGCGCCCCGATGGCGTGTAATAGCGTGCGGTGGTCAGCCGCAGCGCGGTGCTCGGCCCGAGCTGGAGCAGCGTCTGCACCGATCCCTTGCCGAAGCTGCGCTCGCCCATGATCAGCGCGCGGTGGTGATCCTGGAGCGCGCCGGCAACGATCTCCGAGGCGGAGGCCGTGCCCGGGTTGGTCAGCAGCACCACCGGCAGGCCATGCGCGTCGTCGCCCGGCTTGGCATAATAGCGCTCGATGTCGCTCTTCTCGCGGCCGCGCTGCGAGACGATCTCGCCATGGTCGAGGAAGGCGTCGCTGACCGCGATCGCCTGGGTCAGCAGCCCGCCGCCATTGTCGCGCAGGTCGACCACATAGCCCAGCGGCCGGTGGCCCAGGCTCTTGTCGATCGCCATGATCGCGCCGCGGGTATCCGCGCCGGTGCTCTCGGAGAAGGTGTTGATGTTGATATAGCCGACCTGGCCGCGCACTTCCCACTTCACCGGCTTCTGGACGATCACCTCGCGGGTCATCGTCACGTCGAGCGGCTTGTCGCGGCCGGGGCGGACCAGCGAGAGGCTGATCTTGGTGCCGGGCTTGCCGCGCATCATCCCGATCGATTCGTCCAGCGTCTCGCCGTAGATCAGCTTGCCGTCGATATGGGTGATGTAATCGCCGGACTTGATCCCGGCGCGATAGGCGGGCGTATCCTCCTGCGGCGACACCACCTTGATCGCGCCATCCTCCATCTGCACCGTCAGGCCGAGCCCACCGTAATTGCCTTCGGTCTGGATGCGGAGGTTGTCGTAATCTAGCGCGTCGACGTAGCTCGAGTGCGGATCGAGGCTGGCGAGCATCCCCGCGATCGCGCCCTTGATCAGCTTCTGGTCGTCGACCTTGTCAACATAATCGGCCTTGATCCGGTTGAACACGTCGAGGAACTGATCGAATTCGCGGTAGGTATCGGTGTCGACCGCCGCCATCGCCTGGGTGGCGAGCGGGATGAGGGTCAACGAGCCGAGGATCGCAGTCGCGGTAAGCAGCGGACGGGCCATCGAAAATCCTGAAGGCGGAAATGCTGATCGAGTGTAGCGGGATTGCCGGGCAGGAGCAAAGCCAGATCAGAGCAGGACGCGGCTGAACCGCGGCTGAGCGGCGGTGCCCTAGAGCAACGCGACGATATCCATCGGCCGCCCGCAGCGGCGCAGCTCCACCGTTACCGCCGCATCGTCGCCGACGCCGGCGCGGCCGAGCATCGCGCCTGCCGCGACCGCTTGCCCCGGTGTTACCGCCAGCCGGCCAAGGCCGGTGAGCAGCGAGGTCCAGCCATCGCCATGATCGATGATCACGATCATCCCGAAATCGCGGAACTGCCGCGCGTAGCGCACCGTCCCGCCCGCCGGGGCCCGCACCGGCGCGCGCGGCTCGACCGCAAAGGTCAGCCCGCGCGAGCGCACCCCCGCCGCCGACACCTCGTCGAGCCCGGTGACCAGCCGCCCACCGACCGGCAGCCGGTACGCGCCGCTCGGCCGCGCCATTGCCGCTGCGGTCGCCACCGGCCGCGGCAACGGTCCGTCGAGCTGGGCAAGATCGGTCGCCGTCGCCTGGGCGAGGTCGCGCGCCGAGAGCTGATCGACCAGGTCGCGCGCCTGCTCGCCGAGCGCGAGCGCCCGATCGGATTCGCCGATCGCGTGGCGGCCGAGCGCTTGACTGCGCTGACGGTGCGCCGCCTCGAGCCGTGCGAGCGCCACCCGGTCACTTTCGAGCTGCGCCCGGCTATCGCGCAGCGCGCTCGCCGCCAGCGCGGCGCTGGCCTGGAGCCGCCGGGTCTGCTCGATCTCAGCGCGCACCACCCCGGTCCGTGCCCGCACCACCGGCAGGGCGCCGCCGAGCACCGCGCGGACATGGACCAGATCGTCGACCGACCCCGGCTGCGCGATCGCCACCACCGTCGGCCGCCGGGCGAGCGACTGCAGCGCCGCGAGCAGCCGTGCCACCGGAGTCTGTGCTTCGCCAAGCTGCGCGCGGCGGGCGGCAAGCAGTTGCGCGACGATCGCGCTGCGCGCGCGCGCCGCCGCGAGCTGCGCCTCGGCCGCGGTGACATTGGCCGACAGCGCGGCCTCGTCGGCCGCCGCTTTGTCGGCCGCGTCACGCTCGTTCGCCGCCTGGCGCACCAGCCCCGCCGCGCGAGCCGACGCCGCCGCCGCCTCGCGCTTGGCGCTCGCCAGCCGCTGCTGCTGATCGGCGAGGCTCGGCACCGCGCCCGTCGCGCTGCCCGCCAGCATTACCGCGATGATCGGCGCCCATGCCCGCATGGCGTCACCCTTCGCGGTGATAGGGGTGATTGGCAAGGATGCTGGTGGCGCGGAACAGTTGCTCGGCGAGCATGGCGCGGGCGAGCAGGTGCGGCCAGGTCGCGCGGCCGAACGAGACCAGCAGGTCCGCCTCGGCGCGCTCGGCATCGCCAAAGCCGTCGGCGGCGCCGATCATGAACCGCGCCTCACGCACGCCGTCGTCACGCCAGCGCCCGAGCTTGTCGGCAAAGGCGACAGAGCCCAGCACCTCGCCTTTCTCGTCGAGCAGCACGCGGCGGGTATGGGTATCGAGCGCAGGCAGTTTGCCGCCGGTATCGGGCAGCTCGGTCACCCGCGTCGGCCAGGCGATCCGCTTGAGATAGCGGTCGACCAGCTCGGCCTCGGGCGAGCGCCCGATCCGCCCGCGCGCGACGATATGGAGGAGGATGTCAGGCCTGCGGGATCGGCGCCGTCGACATGTTCGGGCCGGTCTCGCCGAACTGCCACATCCGCTCGAGATTGTAGAAGGAACGCACCTCGGGGCGGAACAGGTGGATGATCACCTCATTGGCGTCGATCAGCACCCAGTCAGCGGTCGGCAGGCCCTCGATGCGGACGAGGCGGCCGGTCTCGGCCTTGATCTTCTCGGCGAGCTTCTGCGCCATCGAGGCGACCTGGCGGGTCGATCGGCCCGATGCGATCACCATGTGATCGGCGATCGAGGTCTTGCCGGCGAGCGGGATCGACACGGTCTCGACCGCCTGATCATCGTCCAGCAGGGCGAGGACGAGCCGCAGCAGTGCCTCGACCTCTTCAGGATCGGTCGCACGAAGGGCAGGGGTGGAAGTCGCCAAGTTAGCTCCTGGGTTGCTGGGCCGGAAGGCGCCGGTGCCAGTCGGGATCGGCCGCTCGGGCCGCGGTTGCGGAAGTCGGATCGGGGCGAAAGCGCAGCAGCACGAGGGCCGGCAAACTCCACATCGTCCAGTTCTTCGCCTGGCTCGCAGGCCGTTCAAAGCGCCCGAGCCAGGCCATCGCGGGGCTCGCGAGGGCATCATCGTCATACCCCGGGCGCGCGATAACCGCAATCGGCATCGTGCGGGCGATTGCGCGCCACTGCCGCCAGCGGTGGAACTGCGCCAGATTGTCCGCGCCCATCAGCCAGATGAACTGCTTCTTGGGGTAGCGACGGCGGATCTTGCGCAGCGTGTCGAGCGTGTAGCGGGTGCCGAGCCGCACCTCGAGATCGCTAGCCCGGATCGGCGCGCGCCGCGCCATCGCCCGCGCCGAGGCGAGCCGCGCGGCGAGCGGTGCCATGTCGGGCGCATCGGCCTTGAGCGGGTTGCCCGGCGACACCAGCCACCACGCCTCGTCGAGATCGAGCGCGCGGATCGCGGCGAGCGTGATCGCGCGATGCCCGCGATGCGCGGGGTTGAACGAGCCGCCGAGCAGGCCGGTGCGGATCACCGCCCATCCTCGCGTCCATGACAGACGCGGAGGATCTCTACGCCCGGCTCGTTGATCCGATAGACGAGCACATAGTCCGTGTGAGGGACCAGCCACTTGCGTTCGCCATCGTCCAACGCCGGGCCGGCATGGGGATGCTCTGCCAAGAAGTTGCCAGCCCGGATCGCTGCGCGGCCAAGCGCGTCGGCAAAGTCCGGGGCGTTCTGCTCATAAAAGGAGTCGATACGGACCAGATCGACCTGCGCCCGCCGCGTCCAGACGGCTCGGCTCATGCCTGGCGGCGGGCGGCGATGCGCTCCTCGAACCAGGCTTCCATCTCGTCCTGGCTGATCACGTCGCCACGGTCGGCAGCATCGATGCCTTCCTGGACGAAGGCGCGCCACGCCAGCCCTCGCTCGGCCTGCTCGCGGATCGCATCGGCGACGAATTGCTCACGCGTAATGCCCCGCGCGAGCGCCAGTTCCTCGACCATCGCTGCAACGCTCGGGTCCAAGGACGCAGTAATCGAGGCAGGAGCATTCATGCCGATACCTTACGCCCGCTTCCGCGACGCTTCAACTCATCACCGCCGATGCCGCATCTGCGCGAGCTGCGGTGCGCGATAGCCGCCCTGCAGCTCCATCATCCAGCCGGGATATTCCGCGGGGAGCGCGCTCGCCGCGTCCAGCGCCGTCAGATCGTCCGCCGACAGCTCGACCGCCACCGCGCCGAGATTGTCGCGCAGCTGCTCCTCGCGCTTGGCGCCGACGATGACGCTGGTGACCTGCGGCTGGTGCAGCAGCCAGGCGAGCGCGATCTGCGCGACGCTGACGTCCTTCGCCTCGGCGATCGGCCGCATCGCCGCGACCACCGTGTCGCCGCGCGCCTCGTCGACCGGCGGGAACGCGCGCGTGTCGCGCCGGCCGCCCTCGCCATCGCCGCCCTGCCCCGCCGCCTGGTACTTGCCCGACAGATAGCCGCCGGCGAGCGGGCTCCATACCATCAACGACAGCTCCTCGGATTTGAGCATCGGCACGATCTCGCGCTCCAGCTCGCGGCCGGCGAGCGAATAATAGCTCTGCACCGACTGGAAGCGCGCGAACCGCTTGAGCTCGGAAATCCCTAGCGCCTTGACGATCTGCCATGCCGCCCAGTTGGACACGCCGATGTAGCGGACGTGGCCGTGCTGAACGAGGATATCGAGCGCCGACAGCGTCTCCTCAATCGGCGTCGCGGGATCGAAGCCGTGGATCTGGTAGAGATCGATATAATCGGTCTGCAGCCGCTTGAGGCTCGCCTTGGCCTGGTCGAGCACATGAACGCGGCTGGTGCCGCGATCGTTGGGCCCCTCGCCCATCGGCCCCATCACCTTGGTCGCGAGCACCACGTCGCTGCGCTTGAGCCCGAGATTGTGGATCGCCTGGCCGGTGATCTCCTCCGACAGGCCTTGCGAATAGACGTTGGCGGTGTCGATGAAGTTGACGCCGGCATCGAACGCCGCCTTGACCAGCGCGTCGGCGCCGTCCTGCTTCACCCCGCCCATATAGGCGAAGAAGCCTTCGCCGCCGAAGGTCATGGTGCCGAGGCACAGCTCGGAAACGAACAGGCCGGTGCGGCCGAGCGGGTTGTAACGCATGGGAAGTCCTTCGGATCGGCGCCGGCGAGTGGCCGGCATCAGCCCGCTAGAACGCGGTCAGGGGCGAATCTGTCCCGTGCCGCGACCGATCCATTTGTAGGTGGTCAGCCCCTCCAGCGCGACCGGCCCGCGCGCGTGCAGCCGCCCGGTGGCGATGCCGATCTCGGCGCCCAAGCCGAACTCGCCGCCATCGGCAAACTGGGTGGAGGCGTTCCACAGCACGATCGCGCTGTCGACCGCGGCCAGGAACCGCTCGGCGACGGCCTGATCCTCGGCGACGATCGCATCGGTGTGATGCGAACCGTGGCGGGCGATGTGCGCCATCGCACCTTCGACCCCATCGACGATCGCCACCGAGGCGATCGCCTCGAGATATTCGGTATCCCAATCGGCCGCGTCGGCTGCGGCGATCTCCGGTGCCAGCGCCACCGCGGCCGCGTCGCCACGCACCGCGCAGCCGGCATCCGCCAGCGCCGCGATCAACGCGGTGCCGTCGCCGAAGCCGCGATCGATCAGCAGCGTCTCCATCGCGCCGCACACGCCGGTGCGCCGCAGCTTGGCGTTGACGACGATGCTGCGTGCCATCGCCGGATCGGCGGAGGCATCGACATAGACGTGGTTGATCCCGTCGAGATGCGCGAGCACCGGCACCCGCGCCTCAGCCTGCACCCGCGCGACCAGGCTCTTGCCGCCACGCGGGATGACCAGGTCGATCGCGCCCTCGGCGGCGAGCATCGCGCCGACTGCGGCGCGATCGGTGGTCGGCACCAGCTGCACCGCATCCGCCGGCAGCCCCGCCTCGACCAGCCCGGCGACGAAGGCGGCATGGATCGCGCGATTGCTGTGCACCGCCTCGGAACCGCCGCGCAGGATCGCGGCATTGCCCGCCATCGTGCACAGGGCCGCGGCATCGGCGGTGACGTTGGGCCGGCTTTCGTAGATGATCCCGATCACCCCGATCGGCACGCGCACCCGGGCCAGCGCCAGCCCGTTCGGCCGGGTCGCGGCGTCGATCGTCTGGCCGACCGGGTCGGCAAGCCCGGCCACTGTGTCCACCCCGGCCGCCATGCCGGCGAGGCGGGGCGAATCGAGCCGCAGCCGATCGAGCATCGCCGGCGACAGACCACCCGCCTCGCCCGCCGCCATGTCGCGCGCATTGGCGGCGAGGATCGCGGCCTCCGCGTTGCGCAACGACGCTGCCACGGCACGCAGCCCGGCCGCCTTGGTCGCCGTCGGCAGCGCCGCCAGTGTGCCGGCAGCAGCGCGGGCGCGGGCGCCCATGGCGGCGATCAAAGCGGCGGGGGAGTCAGCATCGGCCATGCCCGTATTCCTACCATCCCAAGCCCCCTCGCGCCACGCCTGCGAACTTGTTACGCTCCCGGCCATGTCGGGGGATATTGCCGCAGCAGCGGACATCATCACGGGCGCGCTTGCCGCCCGTAGCGTCGAGCCGGATGCCGGGGGGCACCATGGTTCGGGCGAGCATGGCGCTGCCTTGTGCCTGAACTGCGGCACCAAGCTGATCGGCGCGCATTGCCATGCCTGCGGCCAGAGCGGCCATGTCCACCGCACCGTCGGCGCGATCGGCCATGAGATCGCGCATGGCGTGTTCCACTTCGAGGGCAAGATCTGGCGCACGCTGCCGATGGTGATCCTCCATCCCGGCGCGCTCACCCGCCGCTACGTCGCCGGCGAGCGCGCCCGCTTCGTCTCGCCGCTCGCCTTGTTCCTGTTCACCGTCTTCCTGCTGTTCGCGACGTTCAGCGCGGTCGGCGGCGATTTCGCCGAGGCGGTGTCGCCCGGGAATCTGAGCAAAAGCCATCTCGAGTTCGCGCGCGCCGCGGAAAAGGCGCGGCAGAAGGTCACCGAGCGCCAGCAGCGCCGCGCCGCGCTGATCGCCGCCGGCCAGTCGACCACCGACATCGATAGCGACATCAAGGCGCTCGAGATCACCGCCAACGTGCTCGGCGCCCGGCAGAAAGACACGGATGCGGCTGGCGACGATGCTGATCGGTTCACCTTCTCGAACATCAAGACCGGGTGGCCGCGCCTCGATCATGGCATCGACAAGGCCAATAACAACCCGGGCCTGGCGATCTACAAGCTCCAGAGCAGCGCGTATAAATACAGCTGGCTGCTGATCCCGATCTCGACGCCGTTCGTGGCGATGCTGTTCCTTTGGCGGCGCCGGTTCGGGCTGTACGACCATGCCGTATTCGTCACCTACAGCCTTGCCTTCATGATGCTGATGGTGATCGCGCTGACGCTGGGGGGCGCCGCGGGCCTGCCCGCCGGCTGGATCACGCTCACCGTGTTCCTGCTGCCGCCGGTCCACATGTTCGCGCAGCTGCGCGGCGCCTACTCACTCGGCAAGCTGTCGGCGCTGTGGCGGCTGACGCTGCTGCTGTTCTTTGCCTGGTTCGCGCTGGCGACCTTCATCACCCTGCTGCTGCTGCACGGGCTGGCGGACTAGCATTGCTCTTTCCCGCCAAGGTCGCCGCGTCAGCTGATGCCGACGCCGGCCATGCCCCTCACCGGCACGGGTAGTTCTTCGCGAGCACCTTGGCATAGCCATCCTTGAGCGGCAGCTTGCGGTCCGCCGCCGGAAGCGCGTCTAGCCCGCCGAGCATTTCCATGATGCCAACCTTCTCGCCCTCGGGGACGCAGGCATACGGCTTCTTGCCCACGGCCACCCGGGCGGCGCTCTCGGCGCGGAGCTGCTTGGTCGCGGCACCCGCCTCGGCCTTCAACGCCGGATAATCGGGCGAGGTCAGCGCGGCGAACGGGTTGGCGCGCAGCGGCGCCGCCTTGGCGAGGAAGGTGCCGACGCTCATCGCGGCCTCGGCAGGTGCCACGGCGACCAGCGCCATGGCGAGGGCGGCAACGGGAACGAACAGCGGCTTGAACGACATCGGCGACACTCCGAAAGGAATGCCGCCGATTAGGATCGTCATGCTGTCCGGCGGCTGAACCGCCGTGCCGTTTGCCGCGGCGTCAGGCGCTGAGCGGGGTCGGTGCGCCGAACGAGCCGTTGGGCCGGCGGGTCTTGGGAATCGACGTGCCGGCGCGCGGCACCGTCGGCTTGGGGCCGATGTCGACCCGGCCGATGTCCTCACCCGCGATCAGCTTTTTGATCTCGTCGCCCGACAGCGTCTCATATTCGAGCAGCGCACCGGCGAGCAAGTGAAGCTGGTCGAGGTGATCGCTCAGCACCGTCTTGGCGCGGGCAAGCCCGCCCTCGACGATCGCCTTGATCTCATCGTCGATCAGCTGCGCGGTCGAGTTCGACATCCGCACCGGCTGCGACGACGAATAGCCCAGGAACGATTCACCCTCGGGCTGGGCATATTCGACTGGGCCGACCTTGTCCGACATACCCCATTTGGTGACCATGTCGCGGGCAAGACCAGTGGCGTATTGGATATCGCCGGACGCGCCGCTCGACACCTTGTCGTAACCGAAGATCACTTCCTCGGCGACGCGGCCGCCCATCGCCACCGCGAGGTTCGCGTACATCTTGTCGCGGTGATAGCTGTACGAATCGCGCTCCGGCAGGCGCATCACCATGCCCAGCGCCCGGCCGCGCGGGATGATCGTCGCCTTGTGGATCGGATCCGATGCCTGCTCGTGGATCGACACGATCGCATGGCCGGCCTCGTGATAGGCGGTCATCCGCTTCTCGTCCTCGGTCATTACCATGGAACGGCGCTCGGCGCCCATCATGACCTTGTCCTTGGCTTCCTCGAATTCGGCCATCGCCACCAGGCGCTTGCCCTTGCGTGCGCCGGTCAGCGCGGCTTCGTTGACGAGGTTGGCAAGATCGGCGCCCGAGAAGCCCGGGGTGCCGCGCGCAATCACGCGGGCGTCGACGTCGGGCGCCAGCGGCACCTTCTTCATGTGCACTTCGAGGATCTTGATCCGGCCCTCGATGTCCGGCCGCGGCACCACGACCTGACGATCGAACCGGCCCGGGCGCAGCAGCGCGGGATCGAGCACGTCGGGGCGGTTGGTCGCCGCGACGATGATGATGCCCTCATTGGCCTCGAAGCCGTCCATCTCGACCAGCAGCTGGTTGAGCGTCTGCTCGCGCTCGTCGTTGCCGTTGCCCAGGCCCGCACCGCGATGCCGGCCGACCGCGTCGATCTCGTCGATGAAGACGATGCACGGCGCGCTCTTCTTGGCCTGTTCGAACATGTCGCGGACGCGGCTCGCGCCGACACCGACGAACATCTCGACGAAGTCCGAGCCCGAGATGGTGAAGAACGGCACGCCTGCCTCGCCGGCGATGGCGCGGGCGAGCAGCGTCTTGCCGGTACCGGGCGAGCCGACCAGCAGCGCGCCCTTGGGGATCTTGCCGCCGAGACGCGCGAACTTGGTCGGATCCTTAAGGAAGTCGACGATCTCGGTCAGCTCGGCACGCGCCTCGTCGATGCCGGCGACGTCGTCGAAGGTGACCTTGCCTTCCTTCTGCGTCAGCATCCGGGCGCGGCTCTTGCCGAAGCCCATCGCGCCGCCGCCGGTGTTCTTCTGCATCTGCTTGAGCACGAAGAAGGCGATGCCGAGGAACAGCAGGAACGGCAGCGACTGATAGAGCAGCAGCATCCACATCGAGGTGCCCTCGTCGGGCTTGGCCGCGATCACCACGTTCTTCTCGCGCAGGTGCGGCACGAGGCTGGGATCCTGGATCGGATAGGTGCGGAACTTCTCGCCGCTGGAGTAGGTCCCCGAGATCACATCGCGGCTGATGTTGACGTCCTTCACCGTGCCCTCGTCGACCTTGTCGAGGAAGGTGGAGTAAGCGACGGTGGTGCCGGTGCCGCCGCTCGGGCGATCGAACATCGTCACGAACAGCGCGAGCGCGAGCAGGATGCCGACCCAGATGAGCAGGCTCTTCATCCAGGGGTTACCGCCGCCGTTATTCTCGGGCTGCTTGTCGTTGTCGTTCATGGGGTACCTTTCGCCTGCCAATGTAGGCGCCCACAGGTTAATGGCAATGGAACAGAGTTGATCCTGCCACCGATCAGGCGCCGATCAGTGCGCGCGGCGCGGCGGCGCGGGGCGGAAGCGCCATTCGCCCTGCTGCGGCAGCACCACCACGCCGCTCTGGGTCGCACGCTTGCCGCCACCGAGCGCGTCGAGCAGCGCCTCGATATTGGCCGAGTCGCTCCATTTCGGCGCCTCGATACCCGCCGCGGCGATAACCACGCTGATCGCGCGGCGCGCCAGCCGCCGCTGCAACTCGCGCGGCAGCCCCGCCATCGCCACCCGCACCAGCGGGCCATGAACCACCGAGCGCTCGGCCCACAGCCAGTCGACGATCGCGCGCACGTCGCCATCAGCCTCGGCGAGCGCCGCCGCCGAGCGCGCGATTTGCGCCGAGCCGAGCCACTCATGCTCGTCGAGCAGCCGGCGGAACCGGGTACGGTCATGCGCCGGATCGTGGTTGGAGGGATCGTCGATGAAATGGACGTCTTGCCGCCGCACGATCGCGCGCAGCTCGGCGCGGCGCCATTCGAGCAGCGGTCGCACCACGATCACCTCCTCGATCACCGCGCGCAGCCGCACGCCCGCCAGCCCCGACAGCCCCGAGCCGCGCGCCGCGCGCATCAGGAAGGTCTCGGCCTGGTCGTCGACATGATGCGCGGTGGCGAGCGCCTCGGCATCGATCGCCTTGGCGTGGGCGGCGAGCAGGCCATAGCGCGCCCAGCGCGCCGCGGCCTGGATGCTGGCGCCCTCGATCGGCGCCGCCGGCGCCAGCGTCACGTGCGGCACGCCGAGGGTGGCGCAATGCGCCGCGACCATCGCCGCCTCGTCCGCCGCCTCGGGCCGCAGCCCGTGATCCACCGAGGCCGCGGCGATGCGCCCGGGCATTGCAGCCTGCGCCAGCGTCAGCATCGCCATGCTGTCCGGCCCGCCGGAGACGGCGAGCAGCACCGGCCGCCGGGGCTCGTGCCCCAGCGCGCGGATCAGATCGGCGTGAAAGCGCTCGGCTTCGGCGACGAGCGGTTCACTGGCATTTGGCGGTGGTACGGCCCTTCTCGACATCGGCCTTCATCTGCGAGGAAATCTTGGTGGCGTAAACGTCGGTGAGCTCGCCATAGACCTTGCACGCATCGGCCGGCTTGTTGAGCTTCACCAGCGCCTGGGCGAGGTAATAGAGGCTGTCCGGCGCGCGTTCGCCGTCGGGCATCTTCTTGTAATTGTCGTAGAACGCCATGGAGGCAAGGCTCGGCTTGCCCTCGTCGAGATAAGCGCGGCCGAGCAGGTTCTGCGCATAGGAGGCGCGACGATGCTTGGGATAGGTGGCGACCACCTTCTTGAGCTGCGCTTCGGCCTCGGGGTAGCGCTTGGCCGTCCACAGCCGGAAGCCGTAGAGATATTCGTCCTCGGGCGTGTCGCCGCTCGACGGCTTGTCGACCCCGGTCGCCGCGGGCGCGGTCGACACCGCGGCTGCGGGCTTGGTCGCCTCGGGCCGCGTCGTCGGCCGCGTCACCGTGCCCGACGGCCGCGGCGCCTCGTCATCGCCACCACCGCCCATCGCCGGACCGTCACCCATCATCCCGCCGCCGGCGGTGCCCCCCGCCGGCGCCGCGGTCATCGCCGACAGCCGGGCATCGGTGCTGCGCTTGTAGGCGTCGAACTGGTCCTGCAGCTTGCGGATCGAATTGCCGTTCTGCTCCACCTGGTTGGTCATGCTCGCGAGCTGCTGCTCGAGCGCCGCGACCCGGCTGGTGAGATCGGCGACCGCGCTGGTCGCAGGCGAACCGCCGGCCTCCTGCGGCACGTCCTGCCGGGTGATCTCCGGCTGCAGATACTGGCCGGCGCCGCCCGGGAACACCTTGCGCTGCACCGCGCGCATCTCGCTCTCGAGCTTGCCGACGCGACCCTCGACATTGCTCTGCGCGAGCGCCGCGGCGGGGATCAGCGCGGTCGCCGCCGCCAACATGGCCAATAACGTCTTCATGCTACTCACACCCCCCGGTGCACCGATGGTCCACACCGCCTCTTACCTGCAACCGTCATGCTGTCGCCAGCCTTAAGGCGTGGCAGAATTGGCGATGTCGCCTGATCCGGTCGACGGTTCGGCCGTCGCGCCCTGCGCGCTCGACGGCGCCGGCCGCGCGGTCCGGCGACGATTGCTGCCGGTCGTCGCGCCCGCTGCCTGCGACGCGCTCGGCGCGGCCGCGGCGGGCTCGGGCGTGCCCGCGATCCGCGCCGCCACCGCCGCGGCGCTCACCCGCACGTCCTTGATCGGCCGCTCGCCGGTACCGAGCGCCGGCGCCGCCGAGCCGTTGAGCGTCACCGTCAATTTGTCCGGGCGGCCGACGTTGATCATCGGGTCCTTGGCATCGGCCGGCACGTCATAGCGCTCGCCCGCCTTCATCGTGCCCTGGCGCAGCACCTTGTTGTCGGCGTCATAGACGCGCAGCCACACCTCATCGTTCGCGGTCAGCGTCACCTGCCCGCCGGTCGGCACCGCCGGCTTGGCGGCCGGCACCGGCGCGGATGCCGCCACGGGGGTGGGCGCCGCGGCGGTGTCGGTTGCCGCGACCTGCTGGCTGGTGCCGCCCCGGAACAGGCTGGTGCCATACCATAGCCCGACCAGCACCAGCACCGCCACCGCAATGCCGAGCGCGACGATCGTCACGCCGCGGCTCGGCACCCGTGCTGGATCGGCCGTCTCGTAAGGCACATATTCGGGCGTGCGCGGCCCGAGCCGGTCGAGTTCGCGGCGCACGTCCTGCGCCACCGCCACCTCGTCGGCGCCGACGGCGCGCGCATAAGCCTTGGAAAAACCAACCGCGTAGGTCGGCGACGGCAGCGATGTGTAATCCCCACTCTCCAGCGCCTCCAGATGGCGCTGCGGCACGCGCGTGCGTGCGGAAATCTCCGTCAAGCTCAGCCCGCGCGCCTCCCGCGCCGCACGCAGCCTGTCGCCGGCCTTGGCCGCGGCAGGGGTGAGGGAAGGCTGGCCGGGATCGACCTCGTCCATTCGTATCTCCAAGGGAGGGTTGACGGCTGTCGGGTCAACATCTCTCAGAGGCCCGGAAGCGTGTCAACGCACCGCGCCCGCTTGAACCCCGGTTCCGCGACCGATTACGCCAGATCGACGCCCGCCTGCGTCGCCCAGTCGGTCAGCGCGCCGCGCATGTCGCGCACCGGATGGCGCAGCAGCTCGGTCATGAACACGCTCAAAGCCGCGCGGTCGAGCGAGCGGACCATCGCCTTGATCGGCCCCACCGCTGCCGGGGTGATCGACAGGCGGTCCACCCCCAGCCCGATCAGCGCCATCGCCTCGAGCGGCCGCCCGCCCATCTCGCCGCACACCGCCACCGCGACCCCGGCGTCGCGGCACGGCCCGAGCACGCGGACCAGGAAGCGCAGGATCGACGGGCTCAGCCAGTCGTAGCGCTCGGCGAGCTTGGGGCTGGCGCGATCGGCGGCGAACAGGAACTGGGTGAGATCGTTGGTGCCGACCGAAAGGAACTGGATGTTGGGCAGCAGCAGGTCGAGCTGCTCGGCAAGCGCCGGCACCTCGAGCATCGCGCCATAGCGCACCTCGAGCGGCAGGCGCTTGCCGCGCGCCTGCATCCAGTCGCGCTGCGCCTCGAACAAGGCCTTGGCCTCGTCGAACTCCCAGGCCTCGCTGACCATCGGGAACATGACGTTGATCGTCCGCCCCGCCCCCGCCTCGAGCAGCGCGCGCGCCTGCGCCTTCATCAGTCCGGTGCGCTCCATCGCCAGCCGCAGCGCACGCCAGCCCATCGCCGGGTTTTCCTCGTCCGAGGTATCGTGGGTCAGATAGGGCAAGGCCTTGTCGCCGCCGATGTCGACGGTGCGGAACACCACCGGCCGGTCGCCGGCGGCATCCAGCACCTCGCGGTACAGGCGCTGCTGGCGCTCGCGCTGCGGCAGCGTCGCCGAGACCAGGAACTGGAATTCGGTGCGGAACAGCCCGATGCCGTCGGCGCCGGTGAGATCGAGCGCGGCGACGTCGTCGCGCAGACCGGCGTTGATCATCACCGTGATGCGATGCCCATCCTTGGTTTGGGGCGGCACGTCGCGCAGCGCGGCAAAGGCGGCACGGCGCTTCTGGCGCAGCGCCAGCTTGGCCTCGAACGCTTCCTCCATCCCGCCAGACGGCCGCACGAAAACGTTGCCCGCCACCGAATCGAGCAGCAGCAGATCGCCCTCGGCGATCAGCCGGCGGACGTCGCGGACGCGGCCCAGCACCGGGATGCCCATCGCCCGGGCGACGATGGTGACATGCGCGGTCAGCGATCCTTCCTCGAGGATCACGCCCTTCAGCCGGCGCTTGTCATATTCGAGCAGTTCGGCAGGCCCGAGGTTGCGCGCGATCAGGATCGTGTCCTGGCGCAGCCCCATCTGCGCCGCGGTGCCCATCTGCCCCGAGACGATCCTGAGCAGCCGGTTGGCGAGATCCTCCAGGTCATGCATCCGGTCGGCGAGCAGCGGATCGTCGATCTGGCGCATGCGCTGGCGGGTACGTTGCTGGACGCGCTCGATTGCGGCTTCTGCCGTGAGGCCTGAATCGATCGCCTCGTTGATCCGCCGTGACCAGCCCTCGTCATAGGCGAACATCTTGTAGGTCTGCAGCACCTCCTCATGCTCGCCGCCGCCGCCGAACTCGGCCTCGCGGGTCATGCGCTCGATCTGCTCGCGCATCTTGTCGAATGCGGCATAGACGCGGTGGCGCTCGGCGTCGGTGTCCTCGGCGACGGTATGCTCGATGTGGATCCGCGGCTGGTGGAACACGGCGAAGCCTGATCCCATGCCCTCGACCAGCTTCAGCCCCGGCAGCCGCGTCGCCGCGGTGGTCTGCGGGCGCAGCGCGGTCGCCCCCGCCTCGTCGATCAGCCCGGCGTTGACGATCAGCTCGGAGAGCACCATCGCCACCGTCTGCAGCGCCTCGATCTCGACGTCCTGATATTTGCGCGGCTCGCTGTGCTGTACCGCGAGCACGCCTACGGCGCGTTCGCGGCGGATGATCGGCACGCCGGCAAAGCTGTGGTAGCGATCCTCGCCGGTCTCGGGCTTGTAGGCGAAATCGGGGTGGCTCGCCGCCTCGTCGAGGTTGAGCACCTCGACGTCCTCGGCGATCGTCCCCACCAGCCCCTCGCCGAGCGCGAGCTTGGTGACGTGGACCGCCGCCTGGTCGAGCCCGCGGGTCGCGAACAGCTCGAGCGCGCCCTCGCGCAGCAGGTAGATCGAGCAGACTTCGCTATCCATCGCCTCGGCGATGATCGCGACGACGGCGTTGAGCTTGGCCTGGGCGGGGTTGCGCCCGGCCATGACGTCATGAAGACGGGTAAGGATTTCGCGGGCGGAGGCGACGGCCGAGGTGGGCATGATCATCGGCTAACAGATGAAAGCCCCGGGTGCCACGCAACATTGCATCCGGTTCGCCGCATCTTTTCTTCGCGACGTTGCTTGGGGGATTGGTCCGGGAACAGACGCGCCCTCGCCGACACCCCAGTGAAAGAGCGTCGGATCGGATCGTGCGCCGGATGATCCTTGAACAAGCGAGGGCGTGTCCGACCCGGCGCGGTCGCTAGCTGTCGAACAATCCGTCCTGGCTGCCCGCTGGCGGGTTGAGCCCGAGATGCTTCCAGCCGCCGGCGTTGAGCACCCGGCCGCGCGCGGTGCGCGCCACCAGCCCGAGCTGGATCAGATAGGGCTCGATCACCTCCTCGATGGTGTCGCGCGGCTCCGACAGCCCCGCGGCGAGCGTTTCCACCCCGACCGGGCCGCCGCGATAGATGTCGGCGATCATGTGCAGGTAGCGCCGGTCCATCGCATCGAGGCCGAGGCCGTCCACCTCCAGCCGGTTGAGCGCGCTGTCTGCAGCGCGGGCATCCACCGTCTCCGCGCCGGCGACATTGGCGAAGTCGCGCACCCGGCGCAGCAGCCGGCCGGCGATGCGCGGCGTGCCGCGCGCGCGGCGGGCGATCTCGGCGGCGCCATCGGGGGCGATGCCGAGATCGAGCAGCCCGGCGGCGCGGGTCACCACCCGGGTCAATTCCTCCACCGTGTAGAATTGCAGCCGCACCGGGATGCCGAAGCGATCGCGCAGCGGCGTCGTCAGCAGCCCCTGGCGGGTGGTCGCGCCGACCAGGGTGAAGCGTGGCAGGTCGATCCGCACGCTGCGCGCCGACGGCCCCTCGCCGATCATCAGATCGAGCGCGCGATCCTCCATCGCCGGGTAGAGCACCTCCTCCACCGCCGGCTGGAGGCGATGGATCTCGTCGATGAACAAGACGTCGCCATCCTCGAGATTGGTGAGCAGCGCCGCGAGATCGCCCGATTTGGCGATCACCGGCCCGGAGGTGGCGCGGAACCCCACCCCCATCTCGCGCGCGATGATCTGCGCCAGCGTGGTCTTGCCGAGCCCCGGCGGCCCGAAGAACAGCACATGGTCGAGCGCGTCGCCGCGCCCGCGCGCCGCCTCAATGAACACCCGCAGGTTTTCCCGCGCCGCTTTCTGCCCGACGAACTCGTCGAGGCTGCGCGGGCGCAACGCCGCATCGACATCCTCGGGGCGGCGCGCAGGGGTGAGCAGGCGATCGGTATCGGTCACGCGTCGTTCCCTAGGCGTTCCCGGCGGCGAGGTCGAGCCACAGACCGGCGCTCGATGGTCCGACCGTCACTCCCCGAACGTCATCCCAGCGAAAGCTGGGATCTCCTGGTGGCGAGGGAAGTCCGCTCCCCAGCAAGATCCCAGCTTGCGCTGGGATGACGATGGGTCGGCGCACGTCGGCCTGACCGCGCATGGGCAACCATGCTACACCCCGATGATGACCGCCAAGCCCGACCTGTTCCTCGCCTCCCCGGCGCCCGCCACCCTCCGCGCCGCGCTCGCCGAGCGCTTCACCCTCCACGATCACATGGCCCCCGTCACCACCCGCGCGATCGTCGGCGGCGGCACCATGAGCGTCGATGCGGCGCTGATCGCGCGCCTGCCCGCGCTCGAGATCGTCGCGGTCAACGGCGTCGGCCATGACGGCATCGATCTCGCCGCCGCCCGCGCCCGCGGCGTCCGCGTCACCATCACCGCCGACGTGCTCACCGACGATGTCGCCGATCTCGCGATCGCGCTGATGCTCGCCGTCCAGCGCCGGCTCGCCGCCAACGATCGCGCGGTGCGCTCCGGCGGCTGGACGGTGCCGCTCGCGCGCCGGGCGAGCGGCCGCCGCATCGGCCTGTTCGGCCTCGGTGCGATCGGCCACGCCATCGCCACCCGCGCTGCGCCGTTCGCCAGCGAGCTGCTCTACACCGCGCGCGCCGCCAAGCCGGTGCCGTGGCGCTTCGTGCCCGACATCCGCGCGCTCGCCGAGCAGAGCGACGTGCTGATCCTCGCCGCGCCCGGCGGCGCCGACACCGCGCGGATCGTCGATGCCGCGGTGCTCGCCGCGCTTGGCCCTCAAGGCGTGCTGGTCAACATCGCGCGCGGCAGTTTGGTGGACCAGGACGCGCTGGTCGCCGCGCTCGCGGCGGGCACGATCGCCGGCGCCGGGCTCGACGTCTTCGCCGACGAACCCGCGGTGCCGGACGCGCTCAAGGCGATGGACCAGGTCATGCTCTCGCCCCACCAGGGCAGCGCCACCGAGGAAACCCGCGCCGCGATGGCCGCGCTGGTGCTCGCCAACCTCGACGCGCACTTTGCCGGCCAGCCGCTGCCGAGCGCGATCGCCTCGCGCCCTTCCCTAGCCCACGACGATCATTTCGCCGCTTTGCGCAGCGCCAGCCGCACCAGCGCGTCGAGCGTCGCGCCGGCGCCCAGTTCCTCCTCGGCGGCG
>NZ_JALNUP010000039.1 GCF_026540855.1 Sphingomonas sp. GC_Shp_5 | reverse complement strand
GACTTTGAAACCCACCGACCCCGCCGCGGGAAGCTGGGTGATATGAGTGATCCACGCGAAGGCGCGATGGCGCGACAAGGTGATTGTTCGCGCAGAGGCGCGGAAAACGCAGAGACGGCAGGCCCGGCTGCGTCAGCAGCCCTCTATGCCTCGGCTCGGCTAATGGCCGACGCGCTGACCCGCACACCGTTTTCTCTGCGCCCTCTGCGCCTCTGCGCGAACCACTTCTTAGCGCCGTCGCGCCTTCGCGCGAACAACCTCATCTCCGCGTCTCCGCGTCTCCGCGCGCACCAAAACATCCGGGCCACTCACTGATGTACAAGTACGACGAGTATGACCAGTCGATCGTCGACGCCCGGGTCGACGAGTTCCGCGACCAGGTCGCCCGGCGCCTGTCGGGCCAGCTTACCGAGGACCAGTTCAAGCCGCTGCGGCTGATGAACGGCCTCTATCTCCAGCTTCACGCCTATATGCTGCGCGTCGCCATTCCCTATGGCACGCTCGACAGCCGCCAGATGCGCATGCTCGGCCATGTCGCGCGCACCTACGATCGTGGCTATGCGCATTTCACCACCCGGCAGAACCTCCAGTTCAACTGGATAAAGCTCGAGCAAACCCCTGATATCCTGGCCGAACTGGCGACGGTCGCGATGCATGCCATCCAGACCAGCGGCAATTGCATCCGCAACATCTCGTCCGACCAATATGCCGGTGCCGCGGCCGACGAGGTCGCGGATCCGCGCCCCTGGGCCGAGCTGATCCGCCAGTGGAGTACCTTCCACCCCGAATTCACCTACCTGCCGCGCAAGTTCAAGATCGCGGTGATCGCCGCCGCCGAGGATCGTTCGGCGATGCGGCTCCATGACATCGGCATCCAGCTGCTCGAGCAGGATGACGTGCTCGGTGCACGGATCTACGTCGGTGGCGGCATGGGCCGCACGCCGATGATCAGCCATCTGATCCGCGACTTCGTCACCGCCGACGAGCTGATGAGTTATCTCGAGGCCTGCCTGCGCGTCTACAATCGCTACGGCCGGCGCGACAACATCTACAAGGCGCGGATCAAGATCCTGCTCCACGAGATCGGCCCGGACGAATATCGCCGCCAGGTCGAGGAGGAATTCGCCCTCGTCCGCGCGCTCGGCATCGATCCGCCGGTCGCCGAGCTCGAGCGGATCACCGCCATGTTCGGCAGCCCGGCGTTCGAGGCCCCCGCCGCCACGCCGCTCGACCGCAGCGATCCCGATTTCGCGGTCTGGCTCGATCACAATGTCGTCGCCCACAAGCAGCCCGGCTATGCGATCGTCAACATCAGCCTCAAGCCGATCGGCGGCATCCCCGGCGACGCCTCGGCCGATCAGATCGACGTCATGGCGGATCTGGCAGAACGCTTGTCTTTCAATGAGTTACGCGTCACCCACGCGCAGAACATCGTGCTCCCGCATGTTCATATGCGCGACCTTAGCGAAGTTTGGCATGCGCTGGTCGACGCCGGCCTCGCCGAGGCGAACCTCGATCTCATCACCGACATCATCGCCTGCCCCGGCCTCGATTACTGCAGCCTCGCCAATGCCCGCTCGATCCCGCTTGCCCAGAAGATCGCGACCCGCTTTGCCGATCCGGTCCGCCAGCGCGACCTCGGCGAGCTCAAGCTCAAGATCTCGGGCTGCATCAACGCCTGCGGCCATCACCACGCCGGCCACATCGGCATCCTCGGCGTCGACAAGAAGGGCACCGAGAACTACCAGCTTTCGCTCGGCGGCTCGGGCGCGGAGGACGTCAGCCTCGCCAAGATCACCGGGCCCGGCTTCGACGAGGATGGCGTGGTAGACGCGATCGAGCGGGTCACCGACACCTATCTCGCGGTCCGCGACAAGGGCGAGCGCTTCCTCGACACCTATCGGCGGGTCGGCTTCGAGCCGTTCAAGGAAGCCATCTATGGCGCGCGCGTCGCCACCCTCGAGGCGGGCGAGTGACCATGGCCGACAGCTTCCTGCGCTTCCGCGACGACGAGCCGCATGACGAGCCCGCCGTCACCCTCGACGCCTTCCTCGGCCAGTCCAACGCCACCGCGGTGCGGCTGGAGGCGGGCGAGGACGCCCGCGCGCTGCTGCCGCAGATCGGCCAGCTCGCGCTTGTCGAGGTCAGCTTCCCCACCTTCCGCGACGGCCGCGGCTATTCCGCCGCCCGAGTGCTGCGCGAGGCCGGCTATACCGGCGAGCTGCGCGCGGCGGGCGACGTGCTGGTCGACCAGTTGCCGCTGATGCGCCGCTGCGGCTTCGACAGCTTCGCCCCCGAGGCGCCGATCGACGAGGCCACGCTCGCGCGCAGCCTCGCGCGCTATCCCACGCCCTATCAGCCCGCCGCAGACGGCCTCACCCCGGTCTGGAAGCGGCGGCATGGCTGAAGCCGCCCGCCGCCTCGACACGATCGACGTCGCCCCCGCCTTCACCCCCGCGCACGCGGCGGCGCTGCAGGCGCAGTTCGATGGCGTGCCGGCGCCGGCGATGCTGCGTACGCTGCTCACCGGCCTGCTCCACGGCCGCACCGCCGCGGTGTCGTCGTTCGGCGCCGAATCGGCGGTGCTGCTGCACATGGTCGCGGGGATCGATCCTGATCTGCCCGTGATCTTCACCAACACCCAGAAGATGTTCGGCGAGACCCTCGCCTATCGCGACGCCCTCGCCGAGCGGCTCGGCCTCACCGACTTGCGCGTCTACCGCCCCGATCCGGCAATGCTCAAGAGCCGCGACCGGCTCGGCGAACGCCACGCCTACGATCCCGATGGTTGCTGCGCGATCCGCAAGGTCGAGCCGCTCGCCCGCGCGCTGAGGCCGTTCGATGCCTGGATCTCGGGCCGCAAGGGCTTCCAGTCCGGCACCCGCACCGCGCTGCCGCGGATCGAGGAGGATCACGGTCGCCTCAAGCTCAACCCGCTTGCCGACTGGACCAAGGCGGCGCTCGACGGCTATTTCGAGGAGCACGATCTGCCGCGCCATCCGCTGGAGGCGCAAGGCTATCTGTCGATCGGCTGCGCGCCCTGCACCACCCAGGTGAAGCCCGGCGAGGACCCCCGCGCCGGCCGCTGGCGCAACTTCGCCAAGGTCGAATGCGGCATCCACGCACCGACCAGCTACGATCCGGCGATCTGATCCGATCGACACCGCCTCTTACCGTTCGTGCTGAGCCTGTCGAAGCACTGTGGGTCTCATGCCCTTCGACAGGCTCAGGGCGAACGGTAGCGAGCAGGTCGGCCGGCGGCTAAGCTTGCGATCAGGCCGCCAGCTTGGCCAGCCAGCCCTCGGCATGCGCAAAGGCCGGCGCGTCATCGACATCCAGCCACGACAGGTCGCTGCAATCCACCGTCCGCGCGCGTCCCTCGGCCGCGAGCACGCGCACGCCCTCGGTCAGCGACGGGCTTGCCAGCCCCTCGAGCGCCGCGAAGAACCGCGGCCCTACCGCGAACACGCCGGTATCATAGCAATCGTGCGGCTCCAGGCCCTTGCCGATCGCGACGATCGCCTCGCCGCGCGTCGCGACGCAGGTGACGTCGAGCGGATCCACCCAGGGGTGGCCGAGCCGCCGGTCGATTCCCAGTCGCAGCCCATCGCCGGCGCCGGCGCGCGCCAGCCGCCGGTAGTGGCGCGGCTGCACCAGGTGATCGCACATTGCCATCACCGCCCCCTCCGGGCCGATCAGCGCGCGCGCCGCCAGCGCCGAGACGCCATTGGGCTGACGATAGTCGGTCAACACCGTCGCCACTTCGAGCGGCCAGGCGCGGGTGGCGAGATGGTCGGCGATCGCCTCGGCACCATAACCCAGCGAGACGATCGCGCGGGTCAGGCCGGCTGCCGCCATGCCCTCCAGCGCGCGATCGATCAGCGGCAGCCCCGCCACCGGGCAGAGCGGCTTATACGGGGTGACGTCACGCAACCGGCTGCCCTCACCGGCAGCGAGGAGCAGGCCGGTGGTGATCATCAGGCGGCCTTGATGAACTCTTCGACCGCGATCTGCGCGAGGTCGTCGGTCATCTGGTGGCGCGGATGCTTGCAGAAATAGGCCGAGGCGGGATCGATCACGCCCGAGATGCCGCGGTCGCGTGCGATCTTGGCGCAACGGATCATGTCGATCGCGACGCCGGCCGAATTGGGGCTGTCCTCCACCGACAGGCGCAGTTCCAGGTTCATCGGCACGCCGCCGAACAGCTGGCCTTCCATGCGCAGGAAGCAGACCTTGTTGTCGTTCTGCCAGGGCACATAGTCCGACGGGCCGATGTGGACGTTGTCGTCGTCCATCCGCTCCGCCGCGACAGACTGCACCGCCTCGGTCTTGGAGATCTTCTTCGATTCGAGCCGGCGATGGTTGGACATGTTGAGGAAGTCGGTGTTGCCGCCGGTGTTGAGCTGGTAGGTGCGATCGAGCTTGACGCCGCGCTTGGCGAACAGGTCGGTCAGCACACGGTGGACGATGGTCGCGCCGAGCTGCGCCTTGATGTCGTCGCCGATGATCGCGACGCCGGCATCCTCGAACTTCTTCGCCCACACCGGGTTGGAGGCGATGAACACCGGGATGTTGTTGACGAAGGCAACGCCCGCCTCGATCGCGCACTCGGCGTAGAATTCGGTGGCTTCCTGGCTGCCGACCGGCAGGTAGTTCATCAGCACGTCGGCGCCGCTCTCGCGGAGCTGGCGGACGATGTCCTCCTTGCTCGGCTGGGCGTCATTGGCGACGACGAAGGTGCGCTCTTCCTTATAGTCGGCCATATGCTCGGCGACGCCGTCCAGCACCGCGCCCATGCGCACGATCGTGCCAGTGGCGGCGACGTTGGGCGCGAACACCGCGGTGCAATTGGGCTTGGCAAAGATCGCCTCGGCGACGTCCTTACCCACCTTGCGCGTATCGACGTCCCAGGCAGCGACGACCTTGATGTCGCTGGGCTTATAGCCCGCGACTTCCCAATGCATCAGCCCGACCTGGTCGTTGCGACCTTCGCTGTAATATTCGAGACCTTGGACGAGCGAGCTCGCGCAATTACCGATGCCGACAATGGCGACATTGATGCTCTTCATGAATGACCCTGTTCGCTTGAAAAGAAGATGGAGGTGCGGGCGTCGGCGTGCACGAAGCTGCGTTCGACGGCGCGATGTCTGCTGATGCCGATCGCCGCGACGGCGGTCAGCGGGAGGATCTCGAACCACCAGAACAGGCGGGGATTGCCGATCAGGCATGACAGGCAGATCACCCACACCCGCATGTTGGCGGTGAGGAGATATTGGAATCGCATCACCGGCACCGCACGCTCGGCGTACAGACGGCCGGTCTCGACCGGATCGGCGCTGGCGGCAAGGCGGCGCTCGAACGGGATGGCGACGCGATCGAGGCTGCCGGCGACGCTGTCGTAGAGCCTGACCAGCCACGGGCCATTTGGCTGTGGCGGCACCACCAGCGCCTGGCCGCGAACGCGGCGGTGGAAGCGCGCACGCTCGCCCTCGTAGAGGCTCGACTGTACGGCATGGGCAATGCCGGCGAGGATCGTCAGCACCCAGGCCTCAAGCGTGCCGATCGAGGCGGCCAGCGAAATATAGATCAGCGCGAACACGCCATGGTCGCACAGGCCATCGAGCGCGCGGCCGAGCGCGCTTGCAGTCTTGGTCGCGCGCGCGATCATCCCGTCGAGGCCGTCGGCGACCAGCCACGCGACCGAAAACACCAGCCCGACCAGCGCCAGCGCAGGGTGCGCCTGCCAGTTCGCATAAGCGATCGCGGCAGCAACGCCACAGCACAGCCCGATTACCGACACCGTGTTGGCCGAGATGCCGCGCGCCAATGCGAGCGGCAGCAGCGCGTGCGACGCGGGGTGGATCAGATACAGATTAGATGGGTCCTCGATCCGGCGATCGCGTGAGCCATCCCGGGGAGGCGGTGTCATCAGAGCTTCACAATGCGCTCCGCCGCGCGCCAGCGCAAGACGTTACGGCACGTTCCGCCGCAACTCGTCGAGCCACGCCGCCGCCGTACCATCCGACGGCGCCCGCCAGTCGCCGCGCGGGCTGAGCGCCCCGCCCGCCGAGACCTTGGGGCCGTTGGGAATTGCCGAGCGTTTGAACTGGCTGAGCTGAAAGAAGCGGGTGAGGAACCGCTCCAGCCAATGCTTGATCGTCGGCAGATCATAAGCGACGCGGGCATCGGCGGGAAAGTCCGCCGGCCAGGCGCCCGCCGCCACGTCGCGCCAGGCATGCCACGCCAGAAAGGCGATCGCCGACGGCGCCAGGCCGTGGCGGATCACATAATGGGCAAAGAAGTCGTTGAGCGCATAGGGGCCGATCATCGATTCGGTGCTCTGCAGCGCACCGCTGGCATCCGCCGGTACCAGCTCGGGCGAGATCTCCGTCGAGAGGATGCCATCCAGCACCCGGTTGGTCTCGTCATCATATTGGCGGTCGCGGATGCACCAGCGGATCAGGAACTGGATCAGCGTCTTGGGCACGCCGGCGTTGACCGCATAATGGCTCATCTGGTCGCCGACGCCGTAGGTGCACCAGCCCAGCGCCAGCTCGGAGAGGTCGCCGGTGCCGAGCACGATGCCGCCGCGCTGGTTGGCGAGGCGAAACAGGTAATCGGTACGCAGCCCCGCCTGCACATTCTCGAAGGTGACGTCATACACCGGCTCGCCGCACCCGAACGGATGGCCTATGTCCGCGAGCATCCGCTGCGCCGTCGGGCGGATGTCGATCTCCTCGGCGGTGCAGCCGAGCGCGCGCATCAGCGCCCAGGCATTGCCTTTGGTGGTGTCGCCGGTAGCAAATCCCGGCATGGTGAAGCCGAGAATGTCCGCGCGCGGCCGCCCCAGCCGGTCCATCGCCTTGGCGGCGACGATCAGCGCATGCGTCGAATCGAGCCCGCCCGAGACGCCTATCACGATCGTCTTTGCCCGCGTCGCGGCGAGTCGCTTGGCGAGCGCCTCCACCTGGATGTTGAACGCCTCGTAGCAATCCGCGTCGCGCTTGGCGGGATCGTTGGGCACGAACGGGAAGCGCCGGATCGCTCGCTCCAACCCCACGTCGGTGAGCGCTGTCTGGTGCGCGAAGCCGATCCGGCGGAACCGAGTCTCCGGATCGCCGGCGGCCCGCGCGGCATCGTTGAAGGTGCCGGTGCGCAGCCGCTCCTGGACCAGCCGGCCGACATCGACGTCGGCGATCGCCAGCTCGGGCTCCTGCACGAACCGCCGCGACTCGACGAGCAGCTCGCCGAGTTCGTGGACGAAGCCCTGCCCGTCCCAGGCGAGATCGGTGGTGCTCTCCCCGGGCCCCGCCGCCGCATAAACATAGGCGCACATCGCCCGCGCCGATTGCGACGCCGCCAGCATCATCCGCTCGCGCGCCTTGCCGATCACGATGTTGGACGCCGACAGGTTGCAGCAGATCGTCGCGCCGGCGAGCGCACCGGCGGTCGACGGCGGAGTCGGCGCCCAATAATCTTCGCAGATCTCGGCGTGGAACACGAAGCCCGGCAGATCGCTCGCGGCAAACACCAGGTCGGTGCCGAACGGCACGGTCTGCCCGGCAACCTCGATCTCGAGCCCGGTCAGCCCCACCCCGGCGGCGAACCAGCGCTTCTCGTAGAATTCGCGATAGTTGGGCAGGAAGCTCTTGGGCACGACGCCGAGGATCCGCCCGCGCGCGATCGCGACGGCGCAGTTGTACAGCCGCCCGTTGCGCACCAGCGCCGCGCCGACCAGCAACACCGTCGCCAGCGTCTCGCTCGCCGCCGCCACCGCCGCCACCGCCGCGTCGGTCGCCGCCTGCTGCGCCGCCTGCAGGTGCAGGTCGTCGAGCGCATAGGAGGTGAGATTGAGCTCGGGGAACACCATCAGGTCGACACCACGCTCGGCACCGCGCTGCGCCAGCGCGATCGTCGCCGCGGCATTGGCCGCGGTATCGCCGACGCTCGCGAGCGGCGTCGCCGCCGCGACGCGGACCAGGCCATGGGCGTGGATCGAATGGAAAGGATGGCTCGTCATGTGACGCTGGTAATCCCGTTCCCGGCGTCACGCCACCACCCGATCGCGGGGCGCGGCTTGACTCAATTCGTCGTTTTGCTAATTATCGAATCATGAGTCAGGTGTTCAAGGCCTTGTCCGATCCGACCCGCCGCCGGGTGCTGCAGCTGCTGCGCCAGGGGCCGTTGAGCGCGGGAGCGCTGAGCGATCAATTCGACGTTTCCAAGCCTACCATGTCGGCGCACTTCGCGCTGCTCAAGGAGGCCGATCTGGTGCACGCCGAGAAGGTCGGCAAATCGGTGCTCTATCATCTGAAGCTGTCGGTGCTCGAGGAAGCGCTGCTCGGCTTCATCGGGTCGTTCGGGTCCGGCGTCGAGACGTCGGCGCCCGCCAAGGAGGCGGTACGATGAACAGGGAAATCGTCGGAAGTTTGGCCTGGGCCGGTGGCATCGTCGCGACGGCGCTGGCCGCGAGTCTCGCGCGCCACCTCGGCTATGTCGATGGCGACACGGTGACGCGGCTGGTGATTGGCCTCAATGGCCTGATGATCGCCTGGATGGGCAATCGCATGCCCAAGCGGTTCGTCCCGAGCGCCTGCGCGCGGCAGTTGCGCCGGGTGACGGGCTGGTCACTGCTGTTGAGCGGGCTCGTCTATGCCGGGCTCTGGGCGTTCGCTCCCATTCCGGTCGCCGTGACCGGCGGCTGCGCCGCGGTTGGCGGCGGCCTGATCGTGACGCTAGGCTATTGCCTGTCGTTGCGCAGCCGGGCCCGCGCAGGCTGAGTTCCATCGATCAACGGGAGAGACGTGCCGGTGACCATGACCATGTACGGCATCAGCAATTGCGACACGATCAAGAAGGCCCGCGGCTGGCTGGACGGCCACGATCTTGGCTATGACTTTCACGACTATAAGACCGCGGGGATCGATCCTGCGCGCCTCGCGGGCTGGGTAGACCGGCTCGGCTGGGAGGCGCTGCTCAACCGCGCCGGCACCACCTTCCGCAAGCTGCCCGACGCCGACAAGACCGCCATCGACCGCGACAAGGCGATCGCGCTGATGGTCGCCAGTCCGTCGATGATCAAACGCCCGGTGCTCGAACACGGCGAGACGCTGCTCGTCGGCTTCAAGCCGGACGCCTATGAGGCCGCGCTGGGCTGATCGCCCCCTACCCCTGCTCCTGCTCGTGCTTCCGCCACCGCAGGAGCACGGGCCGCCTCAATATTCCGCCAGGTCCGAGAAGCGCGTGATCGTCGGATCGAACTTCATCCGCACCTTGCCCGTCGCGCCGTGGCGCTGCTTGGCGACGATCAGCTCGGCGAGGCCGTAGACCCGCTCCATCTCGGTCGCCCAGGCGGCATGATCCTCGAAGATCTTGGCGCTGTCGCCCTCTGTCGGCCGCTTGGGCTCCTTCGACGCGACGTAATAATCCTCGCGGTACACGAACCACACCATGTCGGCGTCCTGCTCGATCGACCCCGATTCGCGCAGATCGGAGAGCATCGGCGTCTTGTCCTCGCGCTGCTCGACCGCACGGCTGAGCTGCGACAGCGCCAGCACCGGCACGTTCATGTCCTTGGCCAGCGTCTTCAAACCACGGCTGATCTCGGAGATCTCCTGCACGCGATTCTCGTTGCCGCCCTTGCCGCTACCCGACAGCAGCTGCAGGTAATCGACCACCACCAGCCCGATCTCGTTGTTGTGGCGCCGCTGCAGCCGGCGGACGCGGGTGTGCAGCGCGCTGATCGAGAGGCCGCCGGTGTCGTCGATAAACAGCGGCAAATTCTCGAGCTCGGCCGCGGCGGCGGCAAGCTGGCCGAACTCGGCCTTGCTGATCTTGCCCATGCGCAGGCTTTCGGAGCTGATCCGCGCCTGCTCGGCGAGGATACGCGTCGCCAGCTGGTCGGCGCTCATCTCCAGGCTGAAGAAAGCGACCTTGGCACCCACCGAATCCTTGGGCGCGATGCCGTCGGCCATGTCGCGCATCCAGCGCCGCGCGGCGTTGAACGCAATGTTGGTGGCGAGCGACGTTTTGCCCATGCCCGGGCGGCCGGCGAGGATCATCAGATCCGAATGATGCATGCCACCGATCTTGGCGTTGATGCTGTCGAGCCCGGTGGTGACACCCGACAGATTGCCGCCCGAATTGAGCGCCCGCTCGGCCATCTTCACCGCCGCGGTGGTCGCCTGGGCAAAGGTCTTGGTCTGGCTCTCGGTCGCGCCGTCGCCGGCGACCTTGTACAATTCCTCCTCGGCCTGCTCGATCTGGCTGCGCGGATTGACCTCCTCCGAGGTGTCCATCGCCCGCTCCACCAGCGTGCGCCCGACGGTGACGAGCGCGCGCAGCATGGCGAGATCGTAGATCTGCTGCGCGAACTGGCGCGCGCCGATCAGACCGGCGCCAGAGCCCGTCAGGCTGGCGAGATAGCCGGGACCGCCCAGCTCCCTCATCGCCTCATCGGCCTCGAACATCGGCCGCAGCGTCACCGGGGTCGCCAGCATGTCGTTGGCGCGCAACGTCTTGATCGCGGCGAAGACGCGGCCGTGCAGCGGCTCGAAGAAATGCACCGGCTCCAACCGGTCGACCAGATCGTCGGCAAGGCGGTTGTCGATCATCATGGCGCCGAGCATCGCGGCCTCCGCCTCGACGTTGCGGGGCAATTGAGGTGCTTCGGCGGGAGCCGCCGGCGTGGGGAATGCAAGTGTGGCCATGCCCCGGGTCTTACGCGCGGGCGGCCGGTTCGCTCAACCCGCGCTGCGGTGGAATGATGGGGATAAGTGACAGTCTCGTGGTGGCTCGCTATCGACCGGCGATGGCCGATCCGCGGATCATCGACGTCGAACTGGACGAACACAGCCTCGGCTGGCGCTCGGCCGACATCGAGCAGGAGCGCCGGATCGCGATCTTCGACTTGATCGAGGGCAATCACTTCGCGCCGCAGCGCCCCACCCCCGATGCCTATGCCGGTCCGTACCGGATCAAGCTTGAATCGGAGGAAGGCCGGCTCGGCATCCACATGTACCGCGAGGACCGCACGCACATCGAGACGCTGGTGCTCGCGCTCGGGCGTTTCCGCCGCCCGATCAAGGATTATTTCGCGATATGCGACAGCTACTATCAGGCGATCCGCGCCGCCTCCCCCCAACAGATCGAGACGATCGACATGGCCCGCCGCGCCCTCCACAACGAAGCGGCCGAGCTGCTCCAGGCGCGGCTGGCCGGCAAGATCGAGGTCGATTTCGATACCGCACGGCGCCTGTTCACGCTGCTGTGCGTGCTGCACCTGCGCGGCTGAGGGGCTGACCATGGCCTATGGCATCCTCAAGGCGGCGGGCATCCTCGGCGGCCTGGGCCTGCTCGGCATCGCCGGCTGGAGCGTCGCGATTGACTGGCATCCCGCCACCAAGCAATATCCGCTCCAGGGCATCGATCTTGGCGAGAACCCCGGCGAAATCGAATGGGGCACGGTGCGCGCCCGCGGCGCCGACTTCGCCTATCTGGTCGCGACCTCGGGCGCCGATCGCCGCGATCCCGGCTTCGAGGCCAACTGGGCGGCGCTGCCCGACGCCGGGCTGCGGCGCGGGGCAGTCCACATCTATTCACTCTGTCAGGCGGCGGGCGACCAGGCCAATGCCTTCAATGCCTTCGTGCCGCGCAGCGCCGATGCGCTGCCCACCGCGGTCGATGTCAGCTTCCACGACGATTGCACCGCGCGCCCGGAACGCGCCGTGCTGGTCGGCGAGCTGCAGCGCTTCGTGCGGATGGTGGAAACCCACACCCGCAAGCCGGTGATGCTGCGCATCGCCAAGCCGGTGGAGTCCACCTACCAGCTCTCCGCCGCGATCGACCGCCCGACCTGGGCAATCGCCAATGTGTTCGCGCCGACCTATGCAGCGCGGCCGTGGCGGATGTGGCGCGCGAGCGACTTCCGCCACATCGACGGCATCGAGGGACCGGTGAATTGGGACGTAGTGGCACCATGAACAAGATCGACACCAACCCGGACGCGGACGGCGCCGCCGACGCCCGCCGCTTGGTCGCTGCCGCCCGCGCCGCCGCGCTCAACGCCCATGCGCCTTATTCACGCTTCGCAGTCGGTGCCGCGCTGTTGATGACCGACGGCAGCCTGATCACCGGCGCCAATGTCGAGAATGCCAGCTACGGCTTGTCGCTCTGCGCCGAGACGGTCGCGATCGCCACCGCCAGTGCCGCCGGACGCCTGCGGGAGATCGTCGCGATTGGCGTGATCGGCGGTGCCATGGATGCCGATGGGCGCGCCACTGGCACCTCGCCGGTCAGCCCCTGCGGCCGCTGCCGCCAGGTGATCAACGAGGCCGCCCAGCTCGGCGGTCGCGACCTACCGGTCCACTGCGGCGCCGCCGAAGGCGATGCGATCACCAGCTATCGGCTATCCGAGATGCTCCCGGCCGCCTTTGGTCCTGCCGATCTCGGCATTGGATGATCGTCACGTGAAACCGTCATCCCAGCGAAAGCTGGGATCTCGCGCGGCGGCGCGGCACAGATGCGGCGAGATACCCCAGCTTCCGCTGGGGTGACGGCGCGGCGCTAGGCGACGACAACTTCGCGCTCGAAATAGGTTCACGTCGCCCCCGGACGGCGCCGGCCCACCTCGTCAGCCCGGACTTGTTCCGGCATCCCCCTCCCAGGGGCACGAGTCCGCGAATCGAGCCGCACAGTTAAAAACAGGTCCTCGGTGACGATCGGACCACGATGAACCGGTCGCCACACCATTTCTCGCCAGCGCTGCCCGACCACCGATACTTGCCCTCTCTCCCGATCCGGGCAAAGACCCACGCCGAAAGGGAGCCAGTCATGTCCATCCTATCCGATCGCTGGATCCGCGAGCAGTCGCTGGCCAACGGCATGATCGAGCCGTTCGTCGACGGCCAGAAGCGTGACGGGGTCATCAGCTACGGCCTGTCATCCTACGGCTATGACGCGCGCGTATCCGACGAATTCAAGGTCTTCACCAACATCGACAGCGTGATCGTCGATCCGAAGGATTTCGCCGCCAACAGTTTTGTCGACCGCAAGACCGATTGCTGCATCATCCCGCCCAACAGCTTCGCGCTCGCCCGGACGGTGGAATATTTTCGGGTACCGCGCGACGTGCTGGTGATCTGCCTCGGTAAGTCGACCTATGCCCGCTGCGGGATCATCGTCAACGTGACGCCGCTCGAGCCCGGCTGGGAAGGCCATGTCACGCTGGAATTCTCTAACACCACGCCGCTACCCGCCAAGATCTACGCCAACGAAGGCGCCTGCCAGTTCCTGTTCCTGCAAGGCAACGAGCCATGCGAGATCAGCTACGCAGACCGCGCCGGCAAATATATGGGCCAGCAGGGCGTGACCCTCCCGCGGCTGTGACATGACGCGCGCCACCGCGGGCCGCGCCGACATCGTCGCGGCCCGCCCCGGCTCCCTCTAACCCGTCATACCAGCGACCGCTGGTATCTCCCGCCGTCGCGCGAGCAGCCGCATCAAGCACCGATGCCCGTCAGCGATCCACCCGGCTCCGCGGCACATGAGGCCAACGAAGGTAAGCCCCTGAGCGCGCTGGCTGCCTAAGCCCACCCAGCCGTCCCAATTCACGGGGCGACCAAATGCCACAAACTGTCGGCGTGGGACACGTGGTGCCATGTCGAGCGAGGACGCGCCCGTATCCGTCATGCCAGCGACCGCTGGCATCTCCCGCCTTACGCCACGATCTCACCAAGCACCGACGCCCGCCAGTCACCCGACCAACCCGGCCGCGCCGCACCACGGCTTGGCCCGCCCCAAACCTCAGCGCGCCGCCTGCTCGACATCGCCCAGCCGCGCCAACCCGCGCGCTGCGACCGCGTGCGACGAGACGGTGGCGCCGGACACCACGTCCATGTCGAGCGCCGGCTGCCGGAGCACGGCGCGATACAGCGCCCGCGCCTCGGCGGCACGACCGGCCTGAGCATAGGCTGTGGCGAGGTTGAGCATCAGTTCGGGCCGCTCGGGGTAAATTCGCCGCTCGGCTTCGAGTTGCTTGGCGGCGTGGGAGTAATTGCCCGCGACGATCGCCTGATAGCCGTTGCGATCCATCGACTGGGCGGCGGCCGCCGTGCCGCCGAGGATGGTGAGGCCGGCGGCAATCACGGCCGCTGCATGGGTCACAATGCGCATTGCACCAACTCCTTGCTGCACCCTCCATTTAGTGGAAGGTTTCGTTTTTGTGACACTGGTGTGTCACTTACGAGACAGTGCAGCAAGCGGATTCCATCGTCGTGAATGGCATGGTGGCGGGAACCGGCGCTGGACCGCAGGCACGAAAAAAGGGCGGCCCCGAAGGACCGCCCCATCATCGTTCGTCTGTATGTCGCGCGACTTAGAAGTCGTTGCGATACTGCTCGTTGCCGATGAAACCGAGCTTGGTCACGTTGGACCGCTTGATCACCGCCAGCGTGCGATCGACCACCTCGTAGCGGGCGGTCGGGTCGGGCTGGAAGTGAAGCTCCGGCTCGGGGTTCATCGCCGTCGACGTATCGAGATACTGGCGCAACGTGACCTCGTCGACCGGTGCGCCGTTCCACGACACGGTGCCGGCGGCATCGATCGTGACCTTGTTCTTCTGCGCATCCACCGGCGGCTTCACCTGACGCGGATCGTTGACCGGCAGGTCGACCTTCACCGCGTGCGTCTGGATCGGGATGGTGATGATGAACATGATGATGAGCACGAGCAAGACGTCGATCAACGGCGTCATGTTCATTTCCATCATGGGTTCGCCGTCGTCCGACCCTCCACTCATTGCCATATCAAATTACTCCTGATGTGCCGCAGCTGTTCTCGCCTGATCGGCTCAGCCGCCGCCCGGGGGCGGTTCGGAAATGAAGCCGACCTTGGCGAACCCGGCCATCTGCATCGTGTAGATGGTCCCGCCGATGCACTTGTACGGCGTGTTGACGTCGCCGCGGATGTGCGCCTCGGGCAGTTCGAGATCGGGGTTGCCGACGCCGCCCTGACGATCGATCTCCGCCTTGAGCTTGGCGACTGCCCGGTCGAGCAGTTCCTTGCTGTTGACGGGTGCGGTGCCCCAATAGACGGCGCAACCGCCGGCGCCGTTCTGCGTCACCGACAGCGACACATTCTCGGGCTTGGTCGTGGTCGGGTCGAAGCGCACGTCGGGAAGCTTGAGCTTCACCGCCTGCACCACCACCGGCACCGCGATCAGGAAGATGATGAGGAGCACCAGCATGACGTCGACCAGCGGCGTCGCGTTGATGTCCGACATCGGTTTATCGGGGTTATCCCCAGCAGCGCTCATCGCCATGTGCGAGCTATCCTATCCATTCATCGTCGCCGCCCCTCGAAAGGGCAGCTGATGGGGCCACCGTCGCCGGCGGCCCCATGAGTCGTCTTATGCGCGGGTCGAGGTCACGCCACCGGTCTGACCGGCAGTGGTGGTCGACGTCGGCTTCACCGGCGCCTTGGTGGGCGTGCCGATCGACGGACGGACGGCGCCGCCCGAGGCCAGATAGCCGAGCACGTCGTTCGAGAAGGCCGACAGGTCCTCTGCGATCGACTTGTTGCGGCGCTGCAGCCAGTTGAACGCGAGCACGGCCGGAACCGCGACGACCAGACCGAGCGCGGTCATGATCAGTGCCTCACCGACCGGACCGGCGACCGTGTCGATCGACGCCTGGCCAGCCGCACCGATCTTGATCAGCGCGCGGTAGATGCCGATCACGGTACCGAACAGACCGATGAACGGAGCCACCGAACCCACCGTCGCGAGGAAGGCGAGACCGCCACCCAGCTTCGAGTTGATCGCGGCTTCCGAACGCGCCAGCGAGCCGTGCAGCCAGTCATGCGCCTCGACCGGATCGGTCAGCTTGGCATGCTGGTCCTGGGCTGCGAGACCGTCGTCGACGATCTGCTTGTAGGCCGAGTTCTTCTCGAGCTTGGCCGAACCCTCACGCAGGTTGGCCGAGTTCCAGAAGCCCTGACGCACGCGCTTGGCCTGGTTCATGATCTTCTGCTGCTCGAACAGCTTCGAGAACAGGATGTAGAAGGAGGTGATCGAGAAGATCACCAGGATCGTGAACACGGTCTGCGAGATGAGGCCGCCTTCTTTGAGCGCGGAGCCAAGGCCATATGGGTTGTTGGCCTTGCCTGCCGCCGCGCCGGCCGCGGCGAGAATGGTGGTGAGCATCTTAGGTTAATCCCTCTCGTTCGTTCGGAAGCGGCGCCCCGGCCCAAGGCCGGAGCACCTTTCAAGATCAGTTTTCAAGCTGCCAGCGGATGCCGGGCAAGGTGGTCGTGGAGGCGATCGCCGTCCCGTTCGTGTCCTTGGCCGGGTTGAACCGACCACGACGCTTCGCGAGGCTGCACGTTGCCGCATCCAGATCCGCATTGCCGCTGCCCGACGTCACCCGACAGTCCGCAACGCGGCCGCTGGGATCGATGTTGAGCACCACCGTGACGCGACCCTCTGCCTGGGCGCGACGCGCGGCAGGCGGATAATCGTCGTTGGTGAACCACGAGCCCGGCTGACCCTTCGGCGACACGCCCACCGCAGCCCGCGCAGGGGGTGCAGGCGCAGCGGCCGGCGGCGATGGCGGCGCCGGCGGCGCTGCAATCGGGGTCATGACGATCGAAGGCGGCGGCGTAGATACCGTCTGAATCACCACGGGGGGCGGGTTCGGATTCTG
>NZ_JALNUP010000038.1 GCF_026540855.1 Sphingomonas sp. GC_Shp_5 | reverse complement strand
GCGGCGGCGGCGGCGTACGCCCGGTCAGCAACAGTGCCGCGACGATGGCATGCGCGGCGATCGTCGCCGCCAGCGCGCGCCGGTCCGGGCTCGTCCCGCGCCTCATCGCCACCGCATCGGCACAGCCGCCACACCAAAGCGGCCCGCCTCCACCGGGGAGACGGGCCGCCTGGTCATGCGCGCCGGTACCAGCCGCTCAGGCGGTACGGGTGCCGGACAGCGGGAAGCTGCCAAACGCGCCGGCGCCCACCGTGCCGGTCAACGTATCGCCCTCGGCCGTCACCTCGATGTCGAGCGTCATCGGCATCGGCGAGGTCATCTGCTGCTTCCAGCTGATGGTGTTGCCGCTGGCATCGCCCGAGATGTCGCTCGATCCCATCGCGCCCGACGCGGTGCCGCTGAAGCTGCCGCCATCGGTCTGGATGGTCAGGTTCATGTTCTGGTCGCCCAGCGGCGACTTCACCGTGGCGTCCCAGCTGCCGTCGATATCCGCCATGCTCACTCTCCCAAGGTTCTCGTGACGAGACAAATCACTGCGCGCCGCTTCCGTTCCCGGCCACCGCAGACGCCGCCACGACCTCGACCGGCAGGCCGAGGGTGTCAAGCTGCGGCTTTACCTTGGCGGCGTCGCCCACCACCACCCAGACCGCCTTGGCAGGATTGAGCGCGCCCTGGATCGCGGCATTGAGCTGCGGCAGGGTGAAGCCCTGGTAACGCCGGGTGATCGTCGCATAATAATCGTCCGGGCGATGCAGCAGGTCGTTCTGCTGCATCGCGCCCAGCACCGCCTCGGCCGTCTCGAACTGGCCGGGCAGCGCGCGCACCGCGCCGTTGATCGCGCGATCGAACTCCACCTGCGTCATCGGCTGCTTGGTCAGGAACTCGCTCACGTCGCTGCGCATCGCCGCCAGCGACGGCCCGGTCTGGTCGGCCTGCACCGGCGCGCTGATCGAATAAGGCGTCGAATAGGCCGCCACCCGGAAGCCGCCGCCGACGCCATAAGACCAATGCTTGCCCTCGCGCAGGTCCATGTTGAGCCGCGACAGGAAGCTGCCGCCGAGCGCGTCATTGGCGGTGAGGATCGGCAGCAGGTCCTGCGTCCCCACCAACGCCGTCGGAATACCGCCGACGATCAGCGACTGCGGCGAATCCGGCCGGTCGATCAGCACGATACGCGCGCCCGCGGGGGTGCCGGCGGCGAAGCTCTTGGTCCCGGCAGGCCCCACCGGGGCCCAGTCGCCAAAGGCGGCATCGAGCGCCGCCTTCACCTCGGCCAGCGGCCGATCGGAGGTGATAAACACCTTCGCCTTGTCGGGGCGGAACCACGCCTGCTGGAACGCGACCACATCGGCACGGGTCAGCGCCGCCACCGCGCGCGGGTCGCCGCCGCCCTGCGACTTGGCGTAGGGCGAAGTCGCGCCATACAGCAGCGGCGGCATCACCCGCCCCGCGAGCCCCGCCGGATTGGTCAGCTCCTGCTGGATGCCAGCCAGCTGCTGGTTCTTGAGCCGCGCCACCTCGCCCTCGGCAAAGGCGGGATGACGCACCACATCGGCGAACAGGTCGAGCCCTGCCGCGAGATTGACGCTCGGCACCTGGAACGACACGTTCGTGCGATCGGCGCTAGAACCGCCGCCGATCTGCGCGCCGAGCCGTTCGCGCGCCTCGGCGATCGCGGTCGAGCTGCGTGTCGTCGTGCCCTCGTCGAGCATGGCCAGCGCCAATTGCTGCGTGCCGATCTTGCCCGCGACATCGGCGGCGACACCGGCGTCGAAGCTCAGCACCATCTGGGTGATCGGCACCGCGGTGCGCTGCGCATAGACCAGCTCGATGCCATTGGAGAGCCGCGTCCGCTGCACCGCCGGGAAGCTCAGCACGGCGACCTTGGCGACCGCCGGTAGCGGCCCGCGGGTGCCCTTGGCCGGCACCTCGGGCGCCGCGACCACCTCCTTCTTCGCCGGCACCAGCGCCTCGGCATAGGCATCGCGCGCGCCGGGCACCACGTTCAGCGTGTAAGCGGGGCGCGACAGCCAATGGTCCGCCGCCGCCTTGACGCTCGCCGGGGTCTGCGCCGCCAGCGCCTGCAGCTGCTTCTTGTAGAAGCCGGGATCGTCCGAATAGAGCGCGCCCTCGGCGAGCGCGACCGCCTTGCCGCCGAACCCGCCGACCGATTCCAGCCCCGCGATCGTGCCCGTGGCATTCACCGTCGCGACCCGCGACACCTCGTCCGCCGTGGGGCCGTTCTTGAGGAAATCGGCGACGATCTCGTCGATCCGCCGCGTCACCACCGCCGGGTCCACCCCCGGCCGCACGATCGCGCGGATCTGGAAGGTGCCGACCTGCGCGAAGCTGCTGTTGCGCGCCGAAACGTTGACCGCGAGCTTCTCCTGCTTGACCAGGATATTGTCGAGCCGCGAGCTGTCGAGCCCGCCGAGCACCCCGGCGGCGACGTCGAGCGCCGGCGCATCCTTGTCGTTGAGCCCCGGCACCGCCCAGTTGCGGCTGATCATCACCGCGGCAACGCGGTCCTTCATCGTCTCGTTGACGGCGGTGGGCAGCGTCGGCACCGGCGCCGGCCGGGTCACGCCCTGCGGCCCGCGCGCGATGCCGCCGAAATACTTCTCCACCAGCGGCTTGGCGGTCGCGAAATCGATATCGCCAGCCAGCACCAGCACCGCATTGTTGGGTCCGTAGTGATCGTGGAACCAGCCCTTCACCGTGTCGAGGCTGGCGGCGTCGAGATCGGCCATCGAGCCGATCGTGTCATGGCCATAAGGATGGTCGGCCGGGAACAGCCCCTCGGTGATCTTGTAGCGGATCAGGCCATAAGGCTGGTTGTCGCCCTGCCGCTTCTCGTTCTGGACGACGCCGCGCTGCTCGTCGAGCACCGCCTGGCTGATCGCGCCGGTGAGATAGCCCATCCGGTCGCTTTCGAGGAACAGCGCCCGGTCGATCGCCGCGGTCGGCACCGTCTCGAAGTAATTGGTGCGGTCGTAATAAGTGGTGCCGTTGAGATCGGTCGCGCCGATCGTCTTCAACGGATCGAAGAAGTCGCCCGGCGCATTCTCGCTGCCGTTGAACATCAGATGCTCGAACAGATGCGCAAAGCCGGTCTTGCCCTTGGGCTCCGATTTGGAGCCGACGTCATACCAGACGCTCACCGCCACCACCGGCGTCTTGCGATCGGTGGTGACCACCACGCGCAACCCGTTCTTGAGCGTGAACTGCTGATAGGGAATGTCGACCGCGCGCACCAGATCGGCGACCGGCGCAGGCGCCGGCACCGGCCGCGCGGTCTGCGCGGCGAGCGGCGTGGCCAGCGCCATCAGTGCGGCGCTGCCCAGCAGCGTAACCATCTTGATCGTCATGTAATTGAAGCCCCCGAACGTGTTGGCGTCAGGCTAGCCAGCGATCGACGACCTGCCAACTGTCTGTGACGCAACATTTCACTGTCCTACAACTTGCCACCTGTGGTTGGATCGGGCGGCGGAGGTGTGGGCATGGACATGGCAACAGGCAATCCGGGCGGCGGCCGGATCCGGTACATCGCCTCTCCCGCTGGCGTGGAGCAACGGCATCGCCACATGCGACGGTCTACCGATGGCCGCGGAGCCGAGCCGCAGGGCGACAACATCGCACTGCGAGTGCCAAATAGTCACGGTCTCCAGCGTTGACCTACGAGAGGCAGCGACCGGTTGAGGCTCTCAACTTCCTCAACTTGTCACCCCTTGTGTTGCCCGAATATCACACCCACCTTGAGCTCGAGAACAGCAGGGATCATCCATGAACCTCGACAAATTCACCGACCGCGCCAAGGGCTTCCTGCAATCGGCGCAAACCGTCGCGATCCGCATGAACCACCAGCGCATCGCGCCCGAACATTTCCTGAAAGCCCTGCTCGAGGACGAGCAGGGCATGGCGGCGGGTCTGATCCAGGCCGCCGGCGGCGACGCCAAGCGTGCGGCCAGCGAGACCGATCTCGCGCTCGCCAAGATCCCCGCCGTGTCGGGATCGGGCGCGCAACAGACCCCCGGCATCGACAATGATGCGGTCCGCGTGCTCGACCAAGCCGAGCAGATCGCGCAAAAGGCCGGCGACAGCTTCGTCACCGTCGAGCGCCTACTGGTCGCGCTCGCGCTGTCGCTCAACACCGCCGCGGGCAAGGCGCTCAAGGCCGCCGGGGTCACCCCCGAGGGGCTCAACACCGCGATTAACGGTCTGCGCCAGGGACGCACCGCCGACACCGCGGGCGCCGAGGACCGCTATGACGCGCTCAAGAAGTTCGCGCGCGACCTCACCCAGGCGGCGCGCGACGGCAAGCTCGATCCGGTGATCGGCCGCGATGAGGAGATCCGCCGCACCATCCAGATCCTCGCCCGCCGCACCAAGAACAATCCGGCGCTGATCGGTGAACCCGGCGTCGGCAAGACCGCGATCGCCGAGGGTCTGGCGTTGCGCATCGCCAACGGCGACGTGCCCGATACGCTCAAGAACCGTCGCCTGATGTCGCTTGATCTCGGCGCGCTGATCGCCGGTGCCAAGTATCGTGGCGAGTTCGAGGAGCGCCTCAAGGGCGTGCTCGACGAAGTGAAGGCCGCCGACGGCGACATCATCCTGTTCATTGACGAGATGCACCAACTGATCGGCGCCGGCAAATCCGAAGGCGCGATGGATGCCGGCAACCTGCTCAAGCCCGCGCTCGCCCGCGGCGAGCTGCATTGCGTCGGCGCGACCACGCTCGATGAATATCGCAAATATGTCGAGAAGGACCCGGCGCTCCAGCGCCGGTTCCAGCCGGTGTTCGTCGGCGAGCCTACCGTCGAAGACACGATCTCGATCCTGCGCGGGCTCAAGGAGAAATACGAGCTCCACCACGGCGTCCGCATCACCGACAGCGCGTTGGTCCAGGCCGCGACGCTGTCGAACCGCTACATCACCGACCGCTTCCTTCCCGACAAGGCGATCGACCTGATGGACGAGGCGGCGAGCCGGATCCGCATGGAGGTGGAGAGCAAGCCCGAGGAGATCGAATCGCTCGATCGCCGCATCATCCAGCTCAAGATCGAGCGCGAGGCGCTGCGCCGCGAGAGCGACGAGGCGTCACGCGACCGGCTGGAGACGCTGGAGGAGGATCTCGCCAACCTCGAGCAGCAGTCCGCCGAGCTGACCACGCGCTGGAAGGGCGAGAAGGACAAGATCGCCGGCGAATCGCGGATCAAGGAACAGCTCGAGGCCGCGCGCATCGAGCTCGAGCAGGCGCAGCGCAACGGCGATCTCGCCCGCGCCGGCGAGCTCTCCTACGGTACCATTCCTCAGCTCACCAAGCAGCTCGAGGAAGCCGCCGGCGCCACCAAGGGCGCGATGCTGCGGGAGGAGGTCACCGCCGACGACATCGCCGGCGTCGTCAGCCGCTGGACCGGCATCCCGGTCGACCGCATGCTCCAGGGCGAGCGCGAGAAGCTGCTGCGGATGGAAGAGGTGATCGGCAAGCGCGTGATCGGCCAGGCCGATGCGGTGCGCGCCGTCTCCACCGCGGTGCGCCGCGCGCGCGCCGGTCTGCAGGATCCGAACCGGCCGCTCGGCTCGTTCCTGTTCCTCGGCCCCACCGGTGTCGGCAAGACCGAGCTGACCAAGGCGCTTGCCGAATTCCTGTTCGACGATCCCTCGGCGATGGTCCGCATCGACATGAGCGAGTTCATGGAGAAGCATGCCGTCGCCCGGCTGATCGGCGCCCCTCCCGGCTATGTCGGCTATGAGGAAGGCGGCGTGCTCACCGAGGCGGTACGGCGCCGGCCCTATCAGGTGGTGCTGTTCGACGAGGTCGAGAAGGCGCACGGCGACGTGTTCAACGTGCTCCTCCAGGTGCTCGACGACGGCCGCCTCACCGACGGCCAGGGCCGCACCGTGGATTTCAGCAACACGCTGATCATCCTCACCAGCAACCTTGGCAGCCAGTATCTCGCCAATGTCGCCGACGGCGACGATGTCGCGAGCGTCGAGCCGCAGGTGATGGAGATCGTCCGCGGCCATTTCCGGCCCGAGTTCCTCAACCGATTGGACGAGATCATCCTGTTCCACCGGCTGGGGCAGGCGCACATGGCGCCGATCGTCGATATTCAGGTCGGCCGCGTCGCCAAGCTGCTCGCAGATCGCAAGATCACGCTCGATCTTACCGACGCCGCGCGCGCCTGGCTCGGCCGGGTCGGCTACGACCCCGTCTACGGCGCCCGGCCGTTGCGCCGCGCGGTGCAGCGCCACCTCCAGGACCCGCTCGCCGAGCTGATTCTGCGCGGCGAGGTCAAGGACGGCAGCACGGTGAAGGTCGACGAGGGCGACGGCAAGCTGGCGCTGGCGGTGGAGTGACGATCAACGCGGCCCGGGCGTCAGAGCGGATAACCCATCCGCTCGGCCCAGGGCGCGAGGATCGGCAGCACCGGCGCCATCTGTGCGCGATATCGCTCCCAGCGTCCCGATGCGCGTCGGTAGATCGGCTCGGTGACCTGTGAATAGCTGGCCGTGCTGATGTGCGTGCGCTTGGCCGCGCTACCCTGATTGTCGAGTACCTGCGGGTTCCAGGGAATGTCGAGGAAGCCGAGCAGCGACCGCATCTCGCCCTCCAGATCGTCCACCATGCGCTCGTAACGGATCCGGTGGACATTGATCGGCAGCAGATCGGTGGCGCGGGTCCAGGCATCGAACACCGTATCGTAGAGCCTTGCAGCCCCTTCGAGCGTGGTAAAATGCCTCATCGCCTTGTTGAGCGTGAAGTTGGACATGAAGCAGCTAAGCACGGCGTCGCACGGATGGCGTTCGACCAGGACCACCTTGGCATCGGGGAACACGCGGTGGATCAACGGCATGCGCGCAAGGTGGAGCGGGAATTTGTCAACGATGGTCATGCCGTCGCGCGGCGGTGGAGAGATTCGATCGAGCGCCTCGAAATAAAGCGAGCGCAAGCCATTGGCATCATCGCTGCTCATCGTGGCAAGATCCGCGGGACCACCGAGCTTGATCTCGAGCTGCCGCATGACCGGCAACTCTTCCATGACATGGAGCGAAGGCAGGTTCATCAACAGTGTATCGAGCAGTGTCGTGCCCGACCTCGGAAAACCGAGGATGATGATGGGCGGCGCCGGGACGGGGTTGACGTGAATAGGCCGCCACTGCGCGATCGTTTCCTTCGTGACGGCGGCCGCAGCGGTCGCGACTTCCTCGCCGTAGCTCGGGCCAGCCATCGGGCCCGCTTCCGCCAGCGAATGGCGGTTCATCTCCTCGAAGGCGGCGAAAGCGCGATCGCTGTCGCCCAGCCGGTCGGCGAGCTCGGCGATCAGCTGGGCGCGGCGCAGCGGGGCGATCGTGTCGGGCACGGCCTCTGCCTGCGCCAGCGCTTCGGCCAGTTGGCCTTGCCGCCGGTGCAACCACGCCTTGATGAAGTTGAGTTCGACCGCAGCTACGCCTCGCTGCTCAGCCTCGGTGACCAAAGCGGCGAGATCGTCGATCCGATTGAGGTTTTCGAGAAGCAGTCCAAGCTCGAGGTAGGCCGGCGTAAAGCCGTCGGTCATCTGGATGGCCGCCCTGAATGCCCGCTCGGCCGCTGGCTGGTCCTTGAGGGCGGCTTCCGCAAGGCCCAACTCCATCTGAAGCTCGGCATGGTTGGGCAAGCGCAGCGCTGCTGCTGCCAAAAGCGCCTGGCGCTCGACATCTCGATCGGCGGTTGCGAGCGCTTTACCCAGGTTGATGGGGAGGATCGCAAGGTCGGGTCGAAGCGCCATCGCCGTCTGAAAGGCGAGGATCGCCCCATCATAATCCTCGAGCGACGCGTTGACGTTGCCGAGGTTGTTCCAGCTTTCGACGTCGCGCGGCATCGCCGTGACGACGTCCTCATAAGCCGATCGTGCCGCGTCGAAGTTGCCGTGCTGCTGATGGGCGTAGCCGGCAATACGCTGCAGGCGGACGTCACTGATCGCGCTCGCCGTGGCCACCGTCAACGCTTCTTCGAGGCGCCCCAGCGACGCCAGCGCGGTCGCGAGATTGACCCGGGTGGCAAGATCGTCCGGCCAATGATGCAAGGCCGAGCGGAGATGCTCGACGGCGTCTGCCGGCTGGCCGGCTTGGCACAACAACAGCCCGAGCAGCGCCTGCGCCGACGGAAGGTCCGGATCATCGGCCAAGATCGCGACGCAAGCCGCCCGTGCGCCAGCGCTGTCTCCGGCGCGCAGTCGTTCAAAGGCGGGGGCAAGGCGGGCATTCATATCATCGGTCATGAAGGCTTGATCGGCTCCTGGACGTCGAAGGCGACGGTCAATCGTTCACCTTTCGCGAACGGCACCGTGCCATGCCACATCGTCGAGGGAAACAGAACGAGCCGTCCTGGCTTCGGCTCGATCCGGCGGATGGGCGTCAGATCAAGGCCCAGCTCCGCCTGCGGCGCGCCCAGCGTGAGCCACCCCGCATCCGGCGGCTCGCCTGCCACCGTCGGCGGGAGCGCGATGTACAGGACGGAGCTTAGCCATCCGGCAGGATGTACATGGTTCGAGTGGTACCCCCCGCTCTCCAGGCGAACCGACCAGGAACCGCTGAACCGGACCGGTCGGTCGCGTGGTGCTCGCAACGTCGGGTGGTAAGGATCGTGCTTTGGTAATGCGGCGACATGCGCTTTCACGGCATCGGCGATCGTCGCACGGAGCGCGCGGATCTCGGGCTCGATCCGCGCCAGCAAGACGCCATCGGTCTGCGTCCCCCCACGCACCGACTGGTCAAAGGGCTGCGCCCGCGTCCGATGGATGCTGGTCAGCAGAGAGACCAGCTTGTCGAGGTGCGGCAGCCGATCGGCCAAGTCGGTAATGCTGACGAGCCTGGCTGATCCGTCGAGCCATTCACCCCGTCGATCTCCTGTCATCCGCCACGCAGCCGAGGCATAAGGCCACATCAGCGAGGCGTCGGGCATGGTGATCCAACGGTCGATCAAGGCGCATGCCGCGTCGATCCGATCGGAACGCAGCAAATGACGCACGCGGCGGACGGCCGATGACATGTCGGTTGGCTCGCCAAGCGTCACAAACAGCGCATCGGCCGTCGCGGTCGCGCCTATTTCTGAATGCACGACGGCTTCTTCAGCATCGAACATCGCCGACGCGCTCAGGGCTGTGCGGCCCCGATCGATCGCTGCCAACGCCTGATCGAACGATCTGGCATGGCTAAGCGTCGCGATCAGCACCCGCCATAGGCTTATGTCTCGCGGCGCTTCGCCGAGCGCGCGGTGGATCGACGCGACGAACGCCGTTCCCTCTCCCATCATCCAGCGCAACCGTGCCAGTGTCTGGTGGCCGACAAGCCATCCAGGATGATCGGCCAGCACCGCCGCTAACTGCTCGATCGCGGTGGCGGCATCGCCCTGGTCGACTCGGGCAGCCGCAAGTCCCAGCAGGATGTCGCCATCAAGCGGCGCAATCCGGCATGCCTTTTCGAACAGCTGCGTGGCTGGCAGTCCCGCCTCGAGCACGACGCGCGCATGGCCGTGGGCGATCGATTTGTCGGTAGGCGCGATGCGGGCCGCACGTGCAAATGCCTGGATCGCACGTCCGCGATCATCCAATGCCCGCTGCAATAGTCCGCTCCACTGCCAGAGCCGCGCGTCGGTGCGCGCCTGCTCCGCAGCGGCGGTGACGATCGGCTCGGCCAAGGCCTCTTCCTGCGCCTTCAGTGCGGCCTGGGCGAGGGCAACCGCGATCCGCGGGTCATTCGGATCGCGACGTGCCTGGCGTAACGTCTCACGGAATGTGTCGACGCTCCTCAAGCCTGAAGGAGGCGAACGCGGGCCAACGGCTGTCATTGGGCGAGGTTAGCGGATTTGATCGGCGAACGACAGCACAGCCGAGCGACAGCCATCTCCGCAGAAACAAAAAGGGGCCAGCGAACAAGTCCGCCGACCCCAGTCCGATTAGGCAATTACCGTTAGAAGTTCAGCGTCACACCCGCGAAGATGTAGCGACCCAGGGCGTCGTACACGTTCGGGAACGTGTTGCCGTTGCCGTAGACCGCCGTGAGCGCCTGCGAGGTCACCAGCGGCGGATCCTTGTCGAGGACGTTGTTCACGCCGAGACGGAAGGTGTAGCTGTCGCTGATCGTCGCGGTCAGCGTCAGATCGAAGTAGCTCTGCGTCGGGATCTTGGCATTGACGATGGCATAGCTGCCGTTGAGCGTCTCGTTGTTGCTCAAACGATCCAGCTTCACCGAGTCGAAGAAGCGCCACTGACCCGAAAGACCGATGCCGTCGGGCAGCGTGAACGTCACGCGGGCCCGATGACGCCACTTCGGCGCCGGGGTACCGCACTGCAGACCATAGTAGCCAGCGCAGTTGTACGGGGTCGATACGCCATTGTCGGTGCGGAATTCGTCAAGGTAGGTGCCGTTCAGCGACAGGCCAAGCGTTCCCGCGGAGCCGATCTGGTGCGAGTAGCTGCCGCCAACGTCAATACCACGCGTCTTGATCGAACCCAGGTTCAGGTCGACGTCCTCGACATAGCCGGCCGGCGTGCGCCACAGCGAGCCGAACTGATCGCGATTGATCAGGCCGCAGAAGGTCTGATCACCGGTCGCCGCGCAGGTCGACAGGATGGTGTCCTCGCCGACGTTGTTGATCGTGTTGTTGACCTTGATCTTGAAGGCATCAACCGTGATCGCCAGACCCGGCACGAACCGCGGCTGGAGCACCAGACCGATCGTGTAGGTGTCGGAGACTTCCGGCGTCAGATCGGGGTTGCCGCCGATCAGGCCGTTGTACTGGGCCGCGGGATTCTCGCTGATGTTGCCGAACTGGGCAGCGCTGACGCCGGTATTGGCGCACTGTGCAGCAGTGAAGCCATTGACCGTGCCGTCGGTGCCAATTGCGCCGGCGCAGGGATCGAACGAGCCGTCAAGCGCGACATGCCGGGTTGCGAACAGCTCCTGGATGTTCGGCGAGCGAACCGCGCGATTGTACGATGCACGCAGTGCAACGTCGCGGATCGGCGCGAACTGCAGCTCGGCCTTGTACGTGTTGGTGTTCTCGGTGCGACCGCCGAACTTGTAGTTCGAGTAGCGATACCCGCCGTCGACCGACAGATCGTAGATGAAGCCGTCATGCACGATCGGCACGCGGACCTCGCCAAAGAACTCGCGGACCGAGAACTGGCCGCTGGCCGGCAGCGTTGCCGCACCCTGGCCGGACAGATCGCCCGTCTGGAACTCCACGTCGGTGTTCAGCTCGAGCCGCTCCTTGCGGTACTCGCCACCGATGTTGATCGCCACGCCTTCGTCAGCCCAGGGCGACTTGACGCCGTACTGGCCGAGCAGCGCCGTGATCGAGCCCGACGCCACCTGCTCGGAGGTCATGCCCCGCTGGAACCCGGGGGTGCCGAGATACGACACCGCTGCCGCCGTCACGCCGCCCGGCGTGAAGATGTCATAGGGGACGCAGTTGGGGTCCGTGCCATTGACGACCGAGCGACAGGTCGCGACGCCGTTGACGTTGACCACATCAAGCGCCCTGGTCAGGCGGCTGACCGAGACATCGTTGGTGTAGGTTTCCGCAAAGTTGGTGCGACCGTACTGGTAGTACGCGTCGTAGCTGATGCCAGGAGCGATATCGCCCTTGGCGCCCGCAACGATGCGATACGACGTATGCTGCAGATCGTCGCGACGCGGACCGCCCTCGACGTTGCGGCGATACACCTGCAGGCGCGCCTGATTATAGGTCAGCCCGGTGGTCGGATCGATGAACAAAGCAGCAGGTCCGCCGCCTTCATTGAGCGTCGAGCCGCCCGGTCCGTCGAGCAGGTTGCCCGGCGCGCAGACGATGCCGAGCTGCTGCGCGGAAAGCAGCGGATTGTCGCAGTTGATGCTGAGCGTGTTGCCGAAATCGCCCGACGGCGCGATCTGGGCGACCGAGCGATCGTCCATGAACATGCCTTCAAGGTACGGCTTGAAGTGATCGCTCACGTCATAATGCGCGAAGAAACCCGCGGTGTAGCGCTCGTCGGGCCGCTGATAGTAGTTGGTCGGCGCGAAGTTGTAGACGTTGCCGCCGGGAACGAAGGTACGGCCGGCACCGAGCTGGTACGTGGTCGAACCGACGTCGGGATCGGAAACCAGGAAGTTGTTCGAGGTGAACGAGCCGCCGCAGGCGACCTTGCCCGGCGCCGCACCGGCGGTCGTCAAACCGCAGGAGCTGTAATCGCGGTTCGACTGAATGACCGGCTTAAGCTTGCGATAGCCGACATAGGCAGTGATGTGACCGCGGTTGTCGTCGAAGCCGGCGCCCATCGTCGCCGTCACATCGACGGTGCCGCCGTCTGCGACATTGCCGTCAGGAGCGCCGAAACCCTTGGCGTCGAGCGCGTCGCGCAGGCCGCCGTAGTTGGAATTGTTCTGGTGCTGGAACAGGCTGTACTGGCCGTCGATCTTGAAGCCGCTGAACGTGTCATCCATGATGAAGTTGACAACGCCGCCGACCGCGTCGGCGCCGTAAGTGGCCGATGCGCCACCGGTCAGCACGTCGACGCGCTTGATCAGCGACGACGGGATGAAGTTGACGTCGGCAGCCGAATCACTGACGTCGCCGGGGACGAGCCGCCGGCCGTTGATCAGGACGAGCGTGCGGTTCGCACCCAGGTTGCGCAGGTTGATCGTCGAGGTACCGGTTGAGCCGTTCGAGACGTTGCCGCCTTGGTCGCCGAATGCCTGCGGCAGCTGGTTGATCAGATCCTCAACGCGGGTCACGCCGGTGAGCTTGACCTCCTGGCTGTTGATCACCGTCACCGGGCTGGCCGATGTCAGGTTCGGCGTTGGAATACGCGAACCGGTGACAACGATCTCGCCGCCGCTGGCAGGCGTCGCGTCGCTGGCGGGCGCGGCCGCCACGGCGCTGGTCTGCCCTTCAATCGGCCCGGAGTTCGCCGGAGCATCAGCAGGCACGGTCTGCGCCACGGCAGGTGCGCTCATCAGCGCGACACTGGCGAACACCGTAGTCGCTAACAAGCGATTGCGGATAACCCTCTTCATCGGAAATTCCCCTTAGCACCTAGGTAACTAGGTTTAACCCATCGTGAGAACCCAAGGCGTTCTGCCCTTATGGTCGACACGTTGTCGTATTCTTAGCGGGGTTTTGTTGCGCACAGCAACGGATCCCGGAGCACATCCACGACGATCCGCAACATAATTTCACGGTGTAGCAATTGGGCAACATCGTATTGGCGGCGTGCTTGCCAGCCGCTAAGAAATGCTGCGCAACGATACGGTGAGTGTTTTGATGTCCCGACTGCCGTCCACCGCTGGCATAGCGCTTATCCTTGTTGGCACGGCAGCGATGGCGGCTGACCCCGCCCCGCCGGCCAATCAAAAACTGAACGCCGTGCTCGGCTGCCGCGCCATCACCGATCCGGGGCAGCGGCTCGCGTGCTTCGACAAGAATGTCGACGCATTACAAGCTGCAAACGCAAATCGTGAGATCGTCGTCGTCGACCGCGGAGAGGTGCGCAAAGCACGGCGTTCGCTGTTCGGGTTCAACCTGCCCAGCCTCAATATCTTTGGCGGCGAGCCGGACAAGGACAAGCGGAAGCCCGATGGCATCGAGGGTGAGGATGACGAGATCAGCGCCGTGATCGCTTCGGCGCGTCGCGACGCAGACGGCTATTGGATCGTTGTCTTGGCTGATGGTGCCGTTTGGCATCAGACCGGCGGCATGATCGCGGTCGCACCGCGCGCTGGCGGCACGGTCACGATCCGTAGGGCTGCGCTGGGCAGTTACTTCCTGCGCATCGGCAAACAACCAGGCGTCAAGGCCCGCCGGGACAGCTGATACGCTCCGCTCACGGTGCAGCACCCCTTCACGGCTGCGCCGTCATCGCCCCTGCCAGCAGCATCGGGTCGAGCCGCTTGCCCTGCCAGCTGACGCTCCAGTGCAGGTGCGGCCCCGTCGCGCGACCTGTCATCCCTACCGCGCCGATCGGCTGACCCTGGCGGACGTGTTCGCCGACCGCCACGTCGATCCGCGACAGGTGCAGGAAGGCGCTGTTGAGGCCGAGGCCATGGTCGAGCATCAGCAGGTTGCCCTCGAGCGTGAACGGATGGTCCGCTGCGAGGATGACGACGCCATCGGCGGGCGCACGGACGATGCTGCCGGCGGGCTTGGCGATGTCGGTGCCCGAATGATAGCTGCCGGGTTCGCCCTTGTAGACGCGCTGCGCGCCGAACAGCCCGGAGATCCGCCCGCTCGCCGGCCAGCGGAACGGCTGGCGCCAGCCGTGTGCATCGGTCGCCTGCGCCCGCGCCGCGGCGATCGCGGCCAGTTCGGGTGGGCGCAGTCGCGCCATCTCGGGATCAGGTGCGGGAAATTTGGGCAAGGTCTCGAGTCGCTCGATCTGCCACGCGCGCGGCGCGATCGTGAGCGGCCGGGTGACGACGCGTCCATCGGCAAGCGTCGCGGCGAATATCGCCACAGGCTTGGCGTCACGATCGAACCCGGCGATGAAGCGCCCGCTTTCCAACCCGATCGGCTGGCCGTCGAGCGCCAGCGACACGGCGCCCGCGGGTGCGGTGCCGACGATCAGGCCGCCCTGGCTCAGCGTGCCGCTCCAGCTGAACCCATCGTCGGGAACCATGACGGCTGCCTGCTGCGCCTTGAGCGGCGCGTCTCCGACGCCCCAGCCTGCCCCCAGCAGCGCCGCGATGGTCGCCGCCAGCAGCCGCATCAGGGCCGCAGCGCCTCGCTGGCGATCTGCGCACTGGCATAGGCCTCTTGCCGCGCCGCGCTCCAATAGCGCAGGATGTCGAGCGGGATGCGCGCGCCGGTGACCGCGCAGGTGACGTGATCGCCCGGCGTCAGCACGCGAAAGCCGTTGGCCATATAGTGGAGCCGCGCGGGCCGGTCTGAATTGGAAACGAGCATGAGGGGATCCGTCTAGAGCAGCGAGGGCTGGTCGGGCTTGGGTCCGACATAGGTCTTGGCAGCGGGCCGCTCAACCTTGGCCTTGCCCCGGGGTTCGGTGTCGCCGGCGACCTCGGCATCGACGCTGCCATCCTTGAAGCGCAGCGTCACCGCGCCCGCGGCGCGCACCGCGGCGCTCGAGGACAAGGTCTCGCCGCCCCCGCCCGCTGCCCGCGCCGTCACCCGCGCATAGCCGCGATCGAGCACCGCATCGGGGTTGAGCGACTGGACCAGCCGCCAGGTCGCCGCCAGCCGGTCGCGATCGCGGTCGATCTGGCGCTGCAGCACCGCCGGGCGCAGCGCGCCGCCGGCGCGGTCGAGCACCCCGCGCGCCTGGGTCACCCGCCGCTCGAGCCCGCGGTCGAGCCGCTGGCCAGCGTCGTCGGCGCGCTGGCGCTGGGGGCCGAGCAAGGCATCGCGCTTGGGCAGCAGCCGCGCCTGCGCCTCCAGCCGCTCGCGCCCGCGCTCGACATAGCGGCTGGCGCAACGCTGGGTGCGCGCAGCATGGCTGGCGATCGTCAGCCTGAGATCGGCGAGCACCGGCACCGCCAGCTCGGCCGCCGCTGTCGGTGTCGGCGCGCGCAGGTCGGCGGCGAAGTCGCACAAGCTGGTGTCGGTCTCATGACCCACCGCCGAGATGATCGGGATCGAGCAGCCGGCGACGGCGCGCACCACCGGCTCCTCGTTGAACGCCCACAGATCCTCGATCGAGCCGCCGCCGCGCGCGACGATGACGAGATCGGGCCGCGGCACCGGACCGTCTGCCGGGATCGCATCGAAGCCGCGGATCGCCGCCGCGATCTCCTCGGCCGCGCCCTGCCCCTGCACCTTGACCGGCCAGACGATCACATGGCTGGGGCAGCGGTCCTCCAGCCGGTGGAGGATGTCGCGGATCACCGCGCCGGTCGGCGAGGTGACGACGCCGATGGTCCGCGGCAGATAGGGCAGGCGCTGCTTGCGCGCCGAATCGAACAGCCCTTCGCCGGCGAGCTGGGCCTTCAACTTCTCGAACAGCGCCATCAGCGCGCCGGCGCCGGCGAGTTCCATCCGCTCGATGATCACCTGATATTTGGAGCGGCCCGGGTAAGTGGTGAGCTTGCCGGTGGCGATCACCTCGATGCCGTCCTGCGCCGCGAACGGCAGCGCACTGGCCTGGCCCTTCCACATCACCCCGTCGATCACCGCCTGATCATCCTTGAGGCAGAGATAGACGTGGCCCGACGTCGCCCGCTTGTAGCCCGAAATTTCGCCGCGCAGGCGGACATGGCCAAACTCGCCCTCCACCATCCGCTTGAGCTTGAAGCTGAGTTCCCCCACCGACAGCGCGAGTGCGTTGTCGCCGGGGCGCTGCTCGGCTACCAGCCGGCTGCTTTCATCGAATGGGGAATCGGGCATGAACGTCCTGCTGCTGGGCTCAGGCGGCCGCGAGCACGCGCTCGCGTGGAAACTGGCACAATCTGAGAGCCTCGATACGCTCTATGCGGCGCCAGGCAACCCCGGCATCGCCGCCTGCGCGACCTGCGTGGTGCTCGACGCGACCGATCATGCCGCAGTGATCGCCTTCGCGCGCGTCGCCGGTATCGGCCTGGTCGTGATCGGGCCCGAGGCGCCGCTGGTCGACGGCCTGGGCGACGCGCTACGCGCCGCCGGCATCCCGGTGTTCGGCCCCAATCAGGCCGCCGCGCAGCTGGAAGGCTCGAAAGGCTTCACCAAGGATCTGTGCCGCCGCGCCGATATCCCCACCGCCGGTTATGTCCGGGTCGGCTCGCGCGCCGAGGCTGAAGCCGCGCTCGCGGCGACCTTCGGCTATCCGGTGGTGATCAAGGCCGATGGCCTCGCCGCTGGCAAGGGCGTGGTGATCGCGTTCAGCGCCGCTGAGGCCACTGCCGCGTTCGACGCGATGTTCGCTGGCTGCGACGCGCCGGTGGTGCTCGAGGAATTCCTTGAGGGCGAGGAGGCGAGCCTGTTCGTGCTCACCGATGGCACGTCGCTGATGCCGTTCGGCAGCGCCCAGGATCACAAGCGCGTCGGCGAGGGCGATACCGGCCCCAACACCGGCGGCATGGGCGCCTACAGCCCTGCCCCGGTGCTCACCGCCGAGTTGGAGCAGCGCGCGATCGACGAGATCGTCGCGCCGACGGTGAAGGCGATGGCCGAGGATGGCATTCCCTTCAGCGGCGTGCTCTACGCCGGGCTGATGCTCACCGCGCAGGGGCCCAAGCTGATCGAATATAACGCCCGCTTCGGTGACCCCGAATGTCAGGTGCTGATGATGCGCTATCAGGGTGACCTCGCCGCGCTGCTGCTCGCGGTCGCGGAAGGCCGCCTCGGTGATCAGCCGCCCGCCACCTTCTCGCCCGAGACGGCCATGACGGTGGTGATGGCGGCGAACGGCTATCCCGGCACGCCCGCGGTCGGCGGCGCGATCCGCGGCCTTGCGGCGGCGGAGGCGACCGGTGCCACCGTGTTCCAGGCCGGCACCCGCCAGCAGGGCAGCAGCCTGGTCGCCGCCGGCGGCCGGGTGCTCGCCATCACCGCGCTCGGCGCCGACATTCGCACCGCGCGCACCATCGTCTATCGCGGCGTCGACGCCATCGACTTCCCCACCGGCTTCTGCCGCCGCGATATCGGCTGGCGCGAATTGGCGCGATGACGATCCCGTTCGTGAGGGTCAGTCACCATTGCCGTCACCCCAGCGGAAGCTGGGGTCTTTAGCGGCTTCTGCCCCACCCTCCCCATGCAGATCCCAGCTTTCGCTGGGATCACGGTGGAGCGCCCGTAGTGCCAGCAATCTCCGCAACTTACCGCTGTCGAGATCGCTGGCCCCATGCCGCCGCGGCGGGCGATTAGCGCTCGCGGAACAGGGCGCGCATCGCTAGGGTCACGGCCATGAACGATAGCAGTGCCGTCACGTCCGCCCCCGGGGCCAGCCTGTTGCCGGGCACCACCGGCACCTTCACGGCCCTGCACCTCGCGGTGATCGCAATCTTCGCGCTGCTGGTCGTGATCGCGATCATCTGGGGCGTGCGACTGAAGAGCCAACGCAAGCAGGCCGATCGCGTGCTGCGC
>NZ_JALNUP010000037.1 GCF_026540855.1 Sphingomonas sp. GC_Shp_5 | reverse complement strand
TTCATGGGCCCGGGCTTCCTGGTCGCGGTCGGCTATATGGACCCCGGCAATTGGGCGACGGACATCGCCGGTGGCTCGGCGTTCGGCTATACGCTGCTGTCGGTCATCCTGCTTTCCAACCTGATGGCGATCGTGCTCCAGGCCTTGTCGGTGCGGCTCGGCGTCGCCGCGGGGCTCGATCTCGCCCAGGCCTGCCGCGCGCATTACCGTCGCCCGGTGGCGCTGCTGCTGTGGCTGCTCGCCGAAACCGCGATCATCGCCTGCGACCTTGCCGAGGTGCTCGGCACCGCGATCGCGCTCCAGCTATTGTTCGGCCTGCCGTTGGTCTGGGGCGTGATCGTCACCGCGCTCGACGTGTTCCTGATCCTCGCGCTGCAACGCTTCGGCTTCCGCAAGATCGAGGCGTTCATCGTCGCGCTGCTGCTGATCATCGCCGGCTGCTTCTGCTTCGAGCTGATCGCCGCCAAGCCCGACGTCGGCGCGGTGATGGCGGGGCTGATCCCCTCGCCCGGCATCCTCACCGACCCTGCCAAGCTCTATCTCGCGATCGGCATCCTCGGCGCGACGGTAATGCCGCACAACCTCTATCTCCATTCCTCGATCGTCCAGACCCGCGCGTTCGACCATAGCGAGGCCGGCAAGGCGGAGGCGGTAAAGCTCGCGACCTGGGACAGCACCATCGCGCTCGGCCTCGCCTTCTTCATCAACGCCGCGATCCTGATCGTCGCCGCCGCGGTGTTCCACACCGCCGGGCGTACCGAGGTCGCCGAAATCGACGAAGCCTATCGCCTGCTCGCCCCGATGATGGGCGTCGGCGCGGCGAGCGTGATCTTCGGCGTCGCGCTGCTCGCCTCCGGTCAGAACTCCACCGTCACCGGCACGCTGGCGGGGCAGATCGTAATGGAAGGCTTCCTCAACCTGCGCCTGCCGGTGTGGGCACGTCGGATGGTGACGCGGCTGCTCGCGATCGTTCCGGCGGTGCTGGTGGTCGGCAGCGCGGGCGACGGCGGCGCCACCCGGTTGCTGGTATTGAGCCAGGTGGTGCTCAGCCTCCAGCTGCCGTTCGCGGTGGTGCCGCTGGTGAGCTTCACCGGCAATCGCGTCATCATGGGCCGGCTCGTCAGCCCGCTGTGGCTGAGGGTGCTCGCCTGGGGAATCGCCGCGGTGATCATTGCGCTCAATCTCACCCTGCTGTGGGGCATGATCTGAGCGCCGAGGCAAGCCAACATTGGCGGTGACTTTTGCCGCGGCGCGGCGTTTATTGCGGGCCCGTTCATCATCACGGACCGCTTGTGACCGACACCCTAGTTGCTGCGACGCCGAACGCGCTCGCCGAGACCATCACCGACACCCTGGTCCACCGCATCGGCAAAGACGCCCAGGCCGCGCGTCCGCACGACTGGCTGGCGGCGACGATCCTCACCCTGCGCAACGAGATCATCGAGCGGTGGATGGAATCGACCAAGCAGGCGCATGCCGCCGGCGCCAAGCGGGTCTATTATCTCAGCCTTGAATTCCTGATCGGTCGGCTGCTGCGCGATGCGCTGTCGAACCTGCGCCATAACGACGAGGTCGCGGAGGCGCTCAAGACGCTCGGGGTCGATCTCGCCGATCTCGAGGAGATCGAGCCCGACGCCGCGCTCGGCAACGGCGGCCTCGGTCGCCTCGCCGCCTGCTTCATGGAGAGCCTCGCGAGCCTCGACCTGCCCGCCTACGGCTATGGCATCCGCTATGTGAACGGCATGTTCCGCCAGCGGATCAACGACGGCTGGCAGACCGAACTGCCCGAGAACTGGCTCGCGCACGGCAATCCCTGGGAGTTCGAGCGGCGCGAGAGCGCCTATTTCGTCGGTTTCGGCGGCGAGGTGGTCGCCGGCGCCAACAACCTGCCGCACTGGGCACCGGCCGAGGCGGTCGAGGCCGTCGCGTTCGACACGCCGATGGTCGGCTGGCGCGGCAAGCGCGTCAACACGCTGCGGTTGTGGAACGCCCGCGCGTTCGATCCGATCAAGCTCGACCGCTTCAACGCCGGCGACTTCCAGGGCGCGCTCGCCGGGCAGCTGCGCGCCGAGACGCTCACCCGCGTGCTCTACCCGAACGATTCGACGCCGGCCGGCCAGGAGCTGCGGCTGCGTCAGGAGTATTTCTTCTCCTCCGCCTCGATCCAGGACATCGTCCGCCGCCACGTCCAGTATTTCGGCGACATCCGCACCCTGCCCGACAAAGCGGCGATCCAGCTCAACGACACCCACCCCGCGGTCTCGGTCGCTGAGCTGATGCGGTTGCTCACCGACTTCCACGAGCTCGGTTTCGACGACGCCTGGGATATCACCCGCGCCACCTTCGGCTATACCAACCACACACTGCTGCCCGAGGCGCTGGAGAGCTGGCCGCTGCCGCTGTTCGAGCGGCTGCTGCCGCGCCACATGCAGATCGTCTATGCGATCAACGCCAAGCTGCTGCGCGAGGCGGCGGGCCGTCCCGGGATCGACGGTCGCGCGATCGCCGCGATCAGCCTGATCGACGAGGGCGGCGAGCGCCGGGTGCGCATGGCCAACCTCGCCTTTGCCGGCAGCCACAGCGTCAACGGCGTCGCCGCGCTCCACACCGAGCTGATGAAGCGCACGGTGTTCGCCGACCTCCACGGGCTCTATCCCGATCGGATCAACAACAAGACCAACGGCATCACCCCGCGGCGCTGGCTGCAGCAGTGCAACCCGGGGCTGACGACGCTGATCGCGAGCGCGATCGGCGAGGATTTCCGCGACGACGCGCAGAAATTGACCGCGTTGATTCCTTTCGCCGACGACGCCGCGTTCCGGGAGCGTTTCGCGGCCGTTAAGCGTTCGAACAAGGTGACGCTGTCGAGCCATATCAGGGAAAGCATGGGGCTGACGCTCGATCCGGACGCCATCTTCGATGTCCAGATCAAGCGCATCCATGAATATAAGCGCCAGCTGCTCAACATCATCGAGACGGTGGTGCTCTATGATCAGATCCGCAGCCATCCCGAGCGGCGCTGGACGCCGCGGGTCAAGCTGTTCGCCGGCAAGGCCGCGTCGAGCTATCACAACGCCAAGCTGATCATCAAACTCGCCAATGACGTCGCCAAGCGGGTTAACGCCGATCCGAGCGTCGGTGATCTGCTCAAGGTCGCGTTCCTGCCCAATTACAACGTCAGCCTCGCCGAGAAGATCATCCCCGCCGCCGACCTCAGCGAGCAGGTCTCCACCGCGGGGATGGAAGCCTCGGGCACCGGCAACATGAAGTTCGCGCTCAACGGCGCGCTGACGATCGGCACGCTCGACGGCGCCAACATCGAGATCAAGGATCACGTCGGCGACGACAATATCTTCATCTTCGGCCTCACCGCCGACGAGGTCGCCGAGCAGCGCAGCCACGGCTACAATCCCCGCGGGCTGATCGAGGGCTCCCCCGAGCTCGCCCAGGCGCTCTCGGCGATCGCATCCGGTGTGTTCTCGCCCGACGATCCCGACCGCTACAAGGGGCTGATGGACGGGCTGTACGGCAGCGACTGGTTCATGCTCGCCGCCGATTTCGACGCCTATGCCGCCGCCCAGCGCGACGTCGACACCCGCTGGAACGACCCCGCCGCCTGGGGCCGATCGGCGATCCTCAACGTCGCCAACGTCGGCTGGTTCTCGTCGGACCGGACGATCGGCGAATATGCGCGCGACATCTGGAACGTGATGTGACACCGCCGAGTGGCGCCATCTCCGCTCTCCTGGAAGGGCGCCACGACGATCCCTTTTCGTTGCTCGGCGCCTTCGCCGGGCCGGAGGGCACGTTCGCGCGGGTGTGGTTGCCGGGCTCGGAAGTCGCGCAGGCGTTCAGCCTCGCCGGCGACGATCTCGGCGCGCTCGAGCAGGTCGACGGCCGCGGCCTGTTCGAGGGTCTGATCGCGGGCGAGCCCCAGCCGCTCAAATATCGCGCCGGCGCCAAGGGCGCCGAATGGTGGGTGACCGACGCCTATAGCTTCGGCCCGGTGCTCGGCCCGACCGACGATTTCCTGATGGCCGAGGGCACCCACTTCCGCCTCTACGACAAGCTCGGCGCGCATCTGATCGAGCATCAGGGTGCGCCTGGCGTCCACTTCGCGGTCTGGGCGCCCAACGCCCGCCGCGTCTCGGTGGTCGGCGACTTCAACGACTGGAACGGCACCCGCCACGCGATGCGCCACCGCGTCGATGTCGGCGTGTGGGAGATCTTCGTTCCCGACGTCGGCGCCGGCCGCAGCTACAAGTTCGAGATCGTCGGCCCGGACGGCACGCTCCAGCCGCTCAAAGCAGACCCTTACGCCTTCGCCGCCGAACTTCGCCCCGCCACCGCCTCGATCACCACCGCCCCCGCCACCCACGTCTGGGGCGACGAGGATCATCGCGCGACCTGGGCCGCGACCGATCCGCGCCGGGTGCCGATGAGCATCTACGAGGTCCATGCCGGCTCATGGGACCGCGACGAGCATGGCTGGTTCCTCACCTGGGATGCGCTTGCCGACCGGCTGATCCCCTATGTGGTCGATCTCGGCTTCACCCACATCGAATTCATGCCGATCAGCGAGCATCCCTACGATCCGAGCTGGGGCTACCAGACGACCGGGCTCTATGCGCCCTCGGCCCGGTTCGGCGATCACGAGGGCTTTGCCCGCTTCGTCGATGGTGCCCATCGCGCCGGCATCGGCGTGCTGCTCGATTGGGTGCCCGCGCATTTCCCCACCGACGCGTTCGGCCTGGCGCGGTTCGACGGCACCGCCCTCTACGAGCATGAGGACCCACGGCTCGGCTACCATCCCGACTGGAACACCGCGATCTACAATTTCGGCCGGCGCGAGGTGAAGGCGTTCCTGGTCAACAACGCGCTGTTCTGGCCCGAACGCTATCATGTCGACGGCCTGCGCGTCGATGCGGTCGCGTCGATGCTGTACCGCGACTATTCGCGCAAGAGCGGCGAATGGATCCCCAACAAGGAGGGCGGCCGGGAGAATTGGGAAGCGGTCGAGTTCCTGCGCACCGCCAATCGCCAGGTCTATGCCCAGCATCCCGGCACCTTCACCGTCGCCGAGGAATCGACCAGCTGGCCCGGCGTGTCGCTGCCCGCGCACGAGGGCGGCCTCGGCTTCGGCTTCAAGTGGAACATGGGCTGGATGCACGACACGCTCCAATATTTCGCCCGCGAGCCGGTCCACCGCCGCCATCACCATGCCGAGATCACCTTCGGCCTCGTCTATGCCTTTGACGAGAATTTCGTGCTGCCGCTCAGCCATGACGAGGTCGTCCACGGCAAGGGATCGCTGCTCGCCAAGATGGCCGGCGACGACTGGCAGCAATTCGCCAATCTGCGCAGCTATTACGGCTTCATGTGGGGCTATCCCGGCAAGAAGCTGCTGTTCATGGGCCAGGAGTTCGCCCAGCGCCGAGAGTGGAGCGAGAATCGCGCGCTCGACTGGGATCTGCGCACCAGCCATGCGCACGAAGGTGTGCGCAACCTCGTGCGCGACCTCAACCGCCTCTACCGCGAGCATCCTGCGCTTCACGCGCGCGATTGCGAGGGCGAGGGCTTCGAGTGGCTGATCGGCGACGATTCGACCAACTCGGTGTTCGCCTGGCTGCGCAAGGCGCCGGGCGCCAAGCCGGTCGCGGTGATCGCCAATCTCACGCCCGTCGCGCGGGCGCCCTACCGGGTGCCGCTGCCGCACGCCGGCCGCTGGCGCGAGATCTTCAATTCCGACGCGCAAGGCTATTGGGGCTCGGGCCTCGGCAATCTCGGCGGTGTCGATGCCGAGCAGGGCGGCGCCTGGGTCACCCTGCCGCCGCTCGCCACCATCATGTTGGAATTTGAGGGATGAGCATGCGCGCGTGCGGGCAACGACCAGATAACAACAAGAACACAGGAGCGGGACAATGATCGACAGACACCGGCAGCCACTATCGCGCGACGCGATGGCCTATGTGCTGGCGGGCGGCCGCGGCAGCCGTTTGATGGAATTGACCGATACTCGCGCCAAGCCCGCGGTCTATTTCGGCGGCAAGAGCAGGATCATCGATTTCGCGCTGTCCAACGCGATCAATTCGGGCATCCGCCGCATCGGTGTGGCGACGCAATACAAGGCGCACAGCCTGATCCGCCACCTTCAGCGCGGCTGGAACTTCCTGCGCCCCGAGCGCAACGAAAGCTTCGACATCCTGCCCGCTTCGCAGCGCGTGTCGGAGACGCAATGGTATGAAGGCACCGCCGATGCGGTGTACCAGAACATCGACATCATTGAGAGCTACAGCCCCGAGTTCATGGTCATCCTCGCCGGCGATCACATCTACAAGATGGATTATGAGATCATGCTCCAGCAGCACTGCGACAGCGGTGCGGACGTGACCGTGGCGTGCATGGAGGTGCCGCGGATGGAGGCGGTGGCGTTCGGCGTGATGCACGTCGACGAGACCGACCTGATCATCGATTTCGTCGAAAAGCCCGCCGATCCACCGTCGATTCCCGGCAGCCCGGACATCGCGCTCGCCAGCCTCGGCATCTATGTGTTCTCCACCAAGTTCCTGTTCGAGGAACTGCGCCGCGACGCCGCCACCGAAGGCTCGAGCCGCGATTTCGGCAAGGACATCATCCCCTACCTCGTCAAGCACGGCAAGGCGCAGGCACACCGCTTCTCGGCGAGCTGCGTCCGCTCCAGCGGCGAGCCCGCTGCCTATTGGCGCGATGTCGGCACCATCGATGCCTATTGGGAAGCCAATGTCGATCTTACCGACGTCATTCCCCAGCTCGATCTCTACGAGCACGAATGGCCCCTGTGGACCTATTCGGAGATCACCCCGCCCGCCAAGTTCGTCCATGACGAGGACGGCCGCCGCGGCTCCGCCGTATCGAGCCTGGTGTCGGGCGATTGCATCGTCTCGGGCTCGACGATCCACCGCAGCCTGCTCTCCACCGGCGTGCGCGCGCACAGCTTCTCGTCGCTCGAGGAGGCGGTGGTGCTGCCGCAATGCCATATCGGCCGCGGCGCCCGGCTGCGGAAGGTGGTGGTCGATCGCGGTGTGATCATCCCGGACGGGCTGATCGTCGGCGAGGATCCGGTGTTCGACGGCCAGCGCTTCCGCCGCACCGACAAGGGCGTGTGCCTGATCACCCAGCCGATGATCGATCGCCTGACCGCGTGAGAACCATGTGTTCCTATCTGCCTTGCGGCGGCGACGCCCGATGATCGAAGCGCTGTCGGTCGCCTCCGAGGCGTTTCCGCTGATCAAGACCGGCGGGCTCGCCGACGTGGTCGGCGCGCTGCCGGCCGCGCTGGCGCCGCACGGCGTCGCCACCACCACGCTGATCCCGGGCTATCCGGCGGTCGGCAAGGCGATCAAGGGCGCCAAGGTGGTGCATCGCTGGCCCAAGCTGATGGGCGCCGAGGCGCGGCTGCTCTCCGGCAGGATCGGCGATCATCCGCTGTTGGTACTCGACGCGCCGGCCTTGTTCGCGCGCAGCGCCGGGCTCTACGGCCATGCCGACGACTGGCGACGCTTCGCCGCGCTGTCGCGCGCGGCCGCCGATCTCGCCACCGGCGCCGTGCCGCGGCTGCGCTTCGACATACTCCACGCTCATGACTGGCAGGCGGCGATGGCGCCTGCCTATGTCCGCTACATGCCCGACGGCGGGGTGAAGCCGCCAACCGTGATCACCGTCCACAACATCGCCTTCCAGGGCCAGTTCGGCGCCGACATCTTCCCCACGCTGGGGTTGCCGGACGGTGCCTTCTCGCTTGGCGGGGTCGAATATTATGGCGGCGTCGGCTTCCTCAAGGCCGGGCTCGAGGCCGCCGATGCGATCACCACCGTCAGCCCGACCTATGCCGCCGAGATCCGCGAGAACCGCTTCGGCATGGGGCTCGAAGGGTTGATCTCGGCGCGCCGTCATCGGGTGAGCGGCATCGTCAACGGCATCGACCCCGCGGTGTGGAGCCCCGAAACCGATACCGCGCTTCCCCAGCGCTACACGGTGCGCGGGCTAGGTCGGCGCCGCGCCAACAAGCGCGCGATCGAAAAGCTGTTCGGCCTTGAAGCGGGGGACGGCCCGCTGTTCACCGTGGTCAGCCGTCTGACCTGGCAGAAGGGCATGGACGTGCTCGCCGAATGCCTCGACGAACTCGTCGCGCTCGGGGGCCGGCTGGCGCTGCTCGGCTCGGGCGATGCGCCGCTTGAATCGGCCTTCCTCGCCGCCGCCGCGCGTCATCCGGGTCGGATCGCGGTCAAGATCGGCTATGACGAGCCGATGTCGCACCTGCTCCAGGGTGGTGCCGACGCGATCCTGATCCCGTCGCGGTTCGAGCCGTGCGGGCTTACCCAGCTCTACGGCCTCGCTTACGGCTGCGTGCCCGTGGTCGCGCGCACCGGCGGCCTCGCCGATACGGTGATCGATGCCAACGAAGCCGCGCTCGCCGCCGGCGTTGCCACCGGCTTTCAGCATGGCGATACCAGCTACCACAGCCTCGCCCATGCCATCCGCCGCGCGGTTGCCGCTTATGCCCGGCCCGACCTGTGGTGCACCATCCAGCGCAACGGCATGCGCGCCGATTTCTCGTGGAACGAGAGCGGCCGCCGCTATGCCGATCTCTACAAGACCCTCATAGGACAAGCATGACCCAGACCATCGCCACCACGCCCTATCTGGACCAGAAGCCCGGCACCTCGGGGCTTCGCAAGAAGGTCAAGGTCTTCCAGCAGCCCAGTTATGCCGAGAACTTCATCCAGTCGGTGTTCGACGCGATCGACGGCAAGGATGGCGCGACGCTGGTGATCGGCGGCGATGGCCGCTTCCTCAATCGCAAGGTGATCCAGAAGGCGATCCGCATCGCCGCCGCCAACGGCTTTGCCAAGGTGGTGGTGGGCCGTGGCGGCATCCTCTCGACGCCGGCGGCGAGCAACATGATCCGTATTCGCAAGGCGCTGGGCGGGCTGGTGCTGTCGGCGAGCCATAACCCCGGCGGTCCCGACGAGGACTTCGGGATCAAGTACAATATCGCCAACGGCGGCCCGGCCCCCGAGGGCGTCACCGAGGCGATCTATCAGCGCACCAAGGTGATCGATCGCTGGCTCACCGTCGACGCCGCCGACGTCGATCTCGACAGCGACGGCACGCTCGAGGTCGGCGGCATGGCGGTCGAGATCGTCGATCCCGTCACCGATTATGCCGCGCTGATGGAAACGCTGTTCGACTTCCCCGCGATCCGCGCCGCCGGCCTCACCATGTCGTTCGACGCGATGAGCGCAGTCACCGGTCCCTATGCCACCGAGATCCTCGAGCGCCGGCTCGGCTTCGCCCCCGGCACGGTCAGGAACGGCACGCCGCTCGAGGATTTCGGTGGCCACCATCCCGATCCCAACCTCGTCCACGCGCATGAACTGTACGAGACGATGATGGCGGCCGACGCGCCCGATTTCGGCGCCGCCTCCGATGGCGATGGCGACCGCAATCTGATCATCGGTCGCGATCGCTTCATCACCCCGTCGGACAGCCTGGCGATGCTCGCCGCCAACGCGCATCTCGCCCCCGGCTACCGGGCCGGGCTCAAAGGCGTTGCCCGTTCGATGCCGACCAGCGCCGCCGCCGACCGTGTAGCCGCCAAGCTCGGCGTGCCGGTGTTCGAGACACCCACGGGGTGGAAGTTCTTCGGCAATCTGCTCGACGCCGGCATGGCGACGATCTGTGGCGAGGAAAGCGCCGGCACCGGCTCCGACCACGTCCGCGAGAAGGATGGCCTGTGGGCGGTGCTGCTGTGGCTCAACATCCTCGCGGTGCGCGGCCAGTCGGTCGACGCCATCGCGCGCGACCATTGGGCGACCTATGGCCGCAACTATTACGCCCGCCACGATTATGAGGCGGTCGAGAGCGAGCGCGCCGATGCGCTGATGGCCGAGCTCCGCGGCAAGCTTGCCGCGCTGCCTAGCGAGGCGGTCGCCGGCCTCACCATCGAGACGGCGGACGACTTTGCCTATACCGATCCTACCGATGGCTCGGTAAGCCGCAACCAGGGCGTGCGCATCCTGTTCGTCGGCGGCAGCCGCGTGGTGTTCCGCTTGTCCGGCACCGGCACCTCCGGCGCCACCCTGCGCGTCTATCTCGAGCGCTACGAGCAGGACGATCTCGACCGCGACACCGGCGACATGCTCGCCGAGATCGTCGCCGCGGCCGACGAGATCGCCGGCATCACCCGCCACACCGGCCGCACCGAACCGGACGTCATCACGTGACCGGCGCCCCCACGGGGGCGCTGGGCGCACAAGTATTTGATAAATGTGCGTTATTTACCGTCCACTCGGCCGCCCCAGTCACCTTGTGCCTGTTCGACGGGGCGACCGAGCGGCAGGTGCCTATGCGCGAAGTTAGCGAACTTTGGGTCGCCGACGTGCCCGGCGTCGGTGCCGGTCAGCGCTACGGCTATCGCACCGCCGCCGACCCTGCCAAGCTCCTCGTCGACCCCTATGCCGTCGAGCTAGACCGGCCGTTCCGCTACGACCCTGCGCTGGCCGAGCCAGGCGCCGAGACCGGCCACCTCGTCCCCCGCGCCATCGTCCCCGCAGCCCCGTCGTCCGCGCCGGCCGACCTGCCGCCGCCGCTCTTCACCCCCGGCGGGCTGATCTACGAGCTCAACGTCCGCGGCTTCACCATGCTGCACCCCGACGTTCCCGAGGCTCAGCGCGGCACGCTCGCCGCGCTCGCCCATCCCGCGGTGATCGCCCACCTCCAGCAGCTCCGCATCTCGGCGATCGAGCTGATGCCGATCGTCGCCTGGATCGACGAGCGCCACCTGCCCCCGCTCGGCCTCACCAATGCCTGGGGCTACAACCCGGTGGTGCCGATGGCGCTCGACCCGCGGCTCGCGCCCGGCGGTGTCGACGAGCTCCGCGCCACCGTCGCGGCGCTGCGCGCGGCGGGCATCGGCGTGATCCTCGATCTGGTGTTCAACCACAGCGGCGAAAGCGACGTGCACGGGCCGACGCTGTCGATGCGCGGGCTCGATGAGCGCCTCTATTATGCCCATGCAACCGACGGCACGCTGATCAACGACACCGGCACTGGCAACACGCTGGATTGCGCCCGCCCGGCCGTGCGCGCGCTGATCCTCGATAGCCTGCGTCATTTCGCCCGCGCTGGCGTCGACGGCTTCCGCTTCGATCTTGCCACCGTGCTCGCCCGGGGCCCCGGCTTCGATCCCGCGGCGCCGATCTTTGCCGAGATCGCCGCGGACCCGCTGCTCGCCAGCCGCGTGATGATCGCCGAGCCCTGGGACATCGGCCCTGGCGGCTACCAGCTCGGCCACTTCCCTGGCGACTGGCTCGAGTGGAACGACCGCTACCGCGACGACGTTCGCCGCTTCTGGCGCGGCGATGGCGAGGCGGGCGCGCTCGCGCGGCGGATGACCGGCTCGTCGGACCTGTTCGCCGGCAAGCATAGCCGCAGCGTCAACTTCATCGCCGCGCATGATGGCTTCACCCTTGCCGACACAGTGAGCTACGAGCACCGCCACAACCTCGCCAATGGCGAAGGCAATCGCGACGGCCATGGCGACAATCACAGCTGGAACGGCGGCAGCGAAGGGCCGAGCGACGATCCGGCGGTGCTCGCCCGGCGCAATGCCGACGTCCGTGCGCTGCTCGCCACCCTGTTTGCCTCGCGCGGCACGATCATGCTGGCCGCCGGCGACGAGTTCGGCCGCACCCAGCGCGGCAACAACAACGCCTATGCGCAGGACAATCCGATCGGCTGGGTGGACTGGACCGGTCGTGACCGGGCGCTGGAAGCGTTTGTGGCGCAGCTTGCCGATCTGCGCCACGCGGCGCGCCTCGACGTGACCAGCTTCCTCGCCGCAGCCGACTGGCGCCGGCTCGACGACGAGCCGATGACCAGCGACGACTGGCATGACGCCATCGGTTTCGAATTCCGCCTGCCGGCCGATGACGATCTCGCCGTGATCCGGGTCGATCGTGGTCACCGCCGCGTCACCCTCGCCAAGGCCCGCCTGCTGGAGAGTCGCCCATGATCCGCCCGCTGATGCTAGCCCTTGCCTCGCTGCTGGTCGCAGCCTCGCCGCTCGCGCCTTCCCAGCGCTTCGGCAAGCTGTTCCACGAGGTGCAGATGCGCCGGCTGTTCCCTGACGGTAAGACGTTCGCCGATGCCCAGCCGCGGCGCTCCGACGCCGCGATCAACGCCGCTTTCGCGCGGTGCCGTTGCGGCGACGATGCGACGCTGAAGGCGTTCGTGCTCGCCAACTTCACCCTGCCGGTCGTGCCCGCAGCGCCGCCACCAGCGCGCAAGCTCGGCGTCGCCGCGCATATCGACGCGCTGTGGCCGCAACTCACCCGCACCTTGCCCACCGTCCCCGCCGGGTCGACCGCACTGCCCTTGCCGCGCCGCTTCGTCGTCCCCGGCGGCCGCTTCCGCGAGATGTATTATTGGGACAGCTGGTTCACCATGCTCGGGCTGCAGGCGTCGGGCCGCCAGGATCTGGTCGATGACATGATCGCCGATTTTGGCAGCCTGATCGATCGCTACGGCCATATCCCCAACGGCACCCGCAGCTATTATCTCAGCCGCTCGCAACCGCCGTTCTTCTATCTGATCGCGGGCATGTCGCAGGACCGCGCCACGCTCGAACAACGCACCCGCTGGATGCGCACCGAGCAGGACTTCTGGATGACCGGAGCCGCGACGCTGAAGCCCGGCGGCGAACACGCCCGCGTCGTCCGCCTCGCCGACGGCACGCTGCTCAACCGCTATTGGGATGATCGCGCCGCACCGCGCGACGAAAGCTATCGCGAGGATGTCGAACTCGCCGACGCGACCCCTGGGCGCAACCGCGAACAGTTATATCGCGACCTGCGCGCGGGTGCCGAAAGCGGTTGGGATTTCTCCTCGCGCTGGTTCGGTGACGGCAGAAATCTGGCGACGATCCGCACCACGCGGCTGGTACCGGTGGATCTCAACAGCCTGATGGTCGGCATGGAACAGGCCATCGCCGCCAATTGCGCGACATTGGGTGATCGCCCCTGCGCCACGCGATTCGAACGGCTCGCCGCCACCCGCGCCGCTGCCATCCGCCGCTATCTGTGGAACGCCGACGGCTTTTTTGCCGACTATGATCTCGATCACCGACGCGTCTCGCCGGTACGCACCGCGGCGATGGCGTTTCCGCTGTTCACCGGGGTCGCTTCGGTGGACCAGGCCGCGGCCACGGCCAGGGCAATCGGCGCGCTCACCGGCGAGGGCGGCCTGCGCACCACGCGCGTCGACACCGGCCAGCAATGGGATTCGCCCAATGGTTGGGCACCGCTGCAATGGATCGCGATCCATGGCCTGCGGCGCTACGGCGCCAATGCCGTCGCCGATCGCATCGCCAATGGCTGGCTCGGCAGTGTCTCGCGCGAATATGCAGCAAGCGGCAAGTTGCTGGAGAAGTACAATGTCGTCGAACGCAAGCCAGGCGGTGGCGGCGAATATCCCAATCAGGACGGCTTCGGCTGGACCAACGGCGTCACCCGCGCGCTGATGGCGGGCCGCTAACGCTGCATCGCCATGTCGGGCATCAGATTATGGTCCAGATGCGCCATGATCCAGATCGAGCCGATCAGCACCAGCCCGACGATCAGCACGCCGAAGGCCAGCGCCAGCACGTTGTTGGTATTGTCCGGCCCGCTGGTGACGTGGAGGAAGAAGACCAGGTGCACGCCCATCTGCGCGATCGCCAGCGCGATCAGCGCGACGGGGATCGCCGGGGTCCAGACCAGCTTGCTGCCGACCACATAGAAGGACGCTGCGGTCAGCAAGGCCGCGAGCAGGAAGCCGATCGCATAGCCGCGTACCTGCGCGGTCAGCGACTGCCCGGCGCCATCATGCTCGCCCGGTGCGCGATCGTCGTCTAGCTCGCTGCCACCCTGATCGCGGCTGTCTTGCTTGTTGCTGCTCATGCGGCCTTCCCCAGCAGGTAGACGACGGTGAAGACGGCGACCCAGATGATGTCGAGCGCGTGCCAGAACAGGCTGAAGCATGCGATGCGGCGGACGATCTCGTCGCGGAATCCCTTGGCCCAGACCTGCGCCATCATCGTCGTCAGCCAGATCAGTCCGAGCGTCACATGGACGCCGTGGCAGCCGACCAGCGCGAAGAAGGACGACAGGAAGGCGCTGCGCCCCGGCCCGTTGCCCTCGGCGATCAGATGGGTGAACTCGTACAATTCGAGCGCGATGAAGCACGTGCCGAGCACCGCCGTCACCGCCATCGACAGCTGGAACCAGAACATGTTCTTCGCCGCTGTGGCGATCCCCGCCATGCCGCAGGCAAAGGACGAGGCGAGCAACAGCGCCGTTTCCCAACCGACCAGCGGCAGCTCGAAGATCTCGCGTCCGCCCGGACCGCCGGCGGTTTCCTTGGCTAGCACCGCATAGCCGGCGAAGAAGCCGGAAAAGAGGATGAAGTCGGTGAGCAGGAAGATCCAGAAGCCATAAGCGACCACAATCCGCTTTGGCGCGGGCCCGCGCTCGCTCGGCGGTGTATCGCCGCGACCGAGCCGGTGCGGATCGCTTTGCTGCGAGGAAACGGCAGCGTCGGTCATGCCACCTGCCCCTCGGTCAGGCCCAGCATCTGCGCCTTGCCCTGCCGTCGCTCGTCGTCGAGCCGCCTTGCCTCGTCGGCACTGATCTCGATCTCGTTCTCGTCGCGCCAGGCGAACACGACGAAGGTCGCCCAGGCGCCGATGAAGCCGAGGATTACCAGCCACCAGATGTGCCACACCAGCGCGAAGCCCATCGCCGTGGTAAAGAAGGCGGTGACGACGCCGGTGGGTGAATTGCGCGGCATCTCGAAGCTTTCGTAATCGGGGCGCTCGGACAGTTCCTGCTTGTCACGTGCCTGGGACTTGACGCCCCAATAGGCCTCCTCGCCCTCGACGTTGGGCAGCACCGCGAAGTTGAACGGCGGAGGCGGTGAGGTGGTGATCCACTCCAGGCTCCGCCCGTCCCACGGGTCGCCGGTGGTGTCGGCCAGCGCATCGCGCTGCCGGACCGAGACATAGAGCTGCATGGCCTGGCAGAACATGCCGCCCGCGATCATCAGCGCGCCGAACGCCGCGGCGATCAGCCAGGGCTGCCACTCGGGCACGTCATAATGCTGCATCCGCCGCGTCATGCCCATCAACCCGAGCACGTAGAGCGGCATGAAGGCGACGTAGAAGCCGATCACCCACAGCCAGAATGCCGCTTTTCCCCAACCGTCGTGGAGCCGGAAGCCGAATGCCTTGGGGAACCAGTAGTTATAGCCGGCAAAGGCGCCGAACAGCACGCCACCGATGATCACATTGTGGAAGTGCGCGACCAGGAACAGCGAGTTGTGCAGGACGAAATCAGCAGGTGGCACCGCGAGCAGCACACCGGTCATCCCGCCGATCACGAAGGTGATCATGAAGGCGATCGCCCACATCATCGGCACCTCGAAGCGGATTTTGCCGCCGTACATGGTGAACAGCCAGTTGAACACCTTCACGCCCGTCGGCACCGCGATGATCATCGTCGTCACGCCGAAGAAGCCGTTGACGTCGGCGCCTGCCCCCATGGTGAAGAAATGGTGCAGCCAGACCATGAACGAGAGGATGCAGATCGCCATGGTCGCGATCACCATCGAGCGATAGCCAAACAGCGGTTTGCCCGAGAAGGTGGAAACCACCTCGGAGAAGATCCCGAACGCGGGCAGGATCAGGATGTACACCTCGGGATGGCCCCAGGCCCAAATGAGGTTGACGAACATCATCTGATTGCCGCCGGCATCGTTGGTGAAGAAGTGGAACCCGAGGTAGCGGTCGAGCAGCAGCATCGCGAGGGTCGCGGTGAGGATCGGGAAAGCCGCGACGATCAGCAGGTTGGAGGCGAGGCTCGTCCAGCAGAACATGGGCATCCGGGTATAGCCCATGCCCGGGGCGCGCATCTTGAGGATGGTGGTGACGAGGTTGACCCCCGACAGCAGCGTTCCCACGCCCGATATCTGCAGCGCCCACAGGTAGTAATCGACGCCTACTCCGGGCGAGAAGCGCAGCTCGCTGAGCGGCGGATAGGCAAGCCAGCCGGTCTTGGCGAATTCGCCGATCACCAGGCTCATGTTGATCAGCAGCGCACCCGATGCCGTAAGCCAGAAAGAGACGTTGTTGAGTGTGGGGAAGGCGACGTCGCGCACGCCTAGCTGCAGCGGCAAAGCGAAGTTCATCAGCCCGATCATGAACGGCATCGCGACGAAAAAGATCATGATCGTGCCGTGCGCGGAGAAGATCTGGTCATAATGATCGGGCGGCAGATAGCCGGGGTTGCGGTAGGCGATCGCCTGCTGCGAGCGCATCATCGCGGCATCGACAAAGCCGCGCACCAGCATCACCAGCGCGAACAGACAGTACATGATGCCGATGCGCTTGTGATCGACCGACGTGATCCACTCGCGCCACAGATACGGAAGATGCCCCGCCTTCCACAGCCAGCCGATCACGCCGAGACCGACAAAGCCGACCAGCGCCGCGGCGATCAGCGGGATCGGCTGGTCCCACGGAACCGAATGCCAGTTGAGCTTGCCGAACACGCTCACTTCTCCCGCCCACCGTTATCGGTCTCGTGCACCGGTGCACCGGCCTGCTTGACCGCGGCGGCAAAGAACTCCGCCGGTACGCTGCCATAAGTAAAGGGCGCGACATTGCCCTTCTGCTTCGCCAGCGCGAGATAGCTGCGTCCATCCAGCACAGGACCGTGGCCGCGGGCGGCCGCCGCCCAGGCGACGAAGCGCTGCGGCGGCACGGCATCGACCGCGAAGTTCATGTCGGCAAAACCTTCGCCGCTGTAGTGGGCGGACAGGCCGTTGAAGCGGCCGGGGCGATCCGCCATCAGATTGAGCTTCGACTGCATCCCCGCCATCGCGTAGATCTGACTACCGAGCCGGGGCACGAAGAAGCTGTTCATTACCGTGGCCGAGGTGATGCGGAAGCTCACCGGGGTGCCTGCGGGAATCACCAGATGATTGACGCTGGCGATGCCCTGTTCGGGGTAGATGAACAGCCATTTCCAATCGAGCGCGATCACTTCGACGGTGATGGGGCGCTGCTTGGAGGCGAGCGGGCGCGGCGGATCGAGCTCGTGGCTGGCGATCCAGCCCATCCCGCCAAGGAAGATGATGACGAGCAGCGGCACCGACCAGACGAGCAGCTCGAGCCGCCCCGAATAGGACCATTGCGGCAGATGCTTGGCGCGCGCGTTGCCGGCGCGGAACCACCAGGCGAACACCAGGGTGAGGACGATCACCGGCACGACGATGCACAGCATGATCGCCACCGAATTGATCAGCAGCGTCTTCTCGCCCGCCGCGACCGGGCCGGCGGGATCGAGCAGCGCGGGCGCACAGCCGCCAAGGCTGCCGGCTGCCAACAAAGTGGCGACGCGGCGTGGGTTCAGCATCGGGCGGTGATGGGCTGTGGCAGCGTCATGATTCCCCTGAGCGCCGGTGCCGCTATCGCGATCGAAGGACGTCGGCTGGGGAACGTCCGGAATCGGCAGTAGGTCCCCCGCGGTCGAGAAAAGAGCGCGATGAGGCGCTTCGGCAGTCATGACCGCCCTTCGTGCTAGGGGCTGCCGGCAGGTGATGGATCCTGAAACGAGTTCAGGATGACGGTGGGAGGAAGGCGGGCGTCAGCGCGCGTCGATCCGGCGCGCCGAGCGCCGCCACGCCAGTGATTGCCGGTTGAGCGTGGCAAGGTCGGCGGAGCCCGCCGCTGCCGCCTGCCCGAGGCGCACGGCCTCGCCGAGCAGGGCAACGTCGATGTGCCGGTAAGCGGGCCGACGGGCGACAGCGGTGTACCACACACCGCCGACCGCGGCGTCGAGCAGAATGCGCTGGAAGCAGTGATCGGCACTGACCGGCCAATCCCGCGCGGCTGCCAAGGCGGGGAGGGTCACGCCCGTCAGCTCCAGCCACGCGCGCTCCAGCGCGGCGCGGCTCCCGTCGGGACCCGCGCCGGCCGTCATCAGATGTGGATAGGCTTGCCGAGCACCGCCATCGCCGCTTCCTTGATCGCCTCGGAATGCGTCGGATGGGCATGGCAGGTGTAGGCGATATCTTCGCTGGTTGCGCCGAATTCCATCGCCTGCGCCGCCTGCGCGATCATCGTCCCCGCCACGGTGGCGATTGCCCATACGCCGACGACGCGATCGGTCTTGCCGTCGGTGATGATCTTCACAAAGCCGTCGGGCTCGTGATTGGTCTTGGCGCGGCTGTTGGCGAGCATCGGGAACTTGCCGACTTTGATCGTGCCGCCATTCTTCTCGGCCCGGGCCTTGGCGGCCTCCTCCGACAGGCCGACGCCGGCGATCTCGGGCACGGTGTAGACCACGCTCGGGATGATGTCGTGGTTCACAATCCCGGTGAGGCCGGCGATATTCTCGGCGACGGCGATGCCTTCATCCTCGGCCTTGTGCGCGAGCATCAGGCCGGGCGCGACGTCGCCGATCGCCCAGATGCCGGGCACCGAGGTCGCGAAATCATGATCGATGTCGATCTGGCCGCGCTGATTGACCGCGAGGCCGGCGGCCTCGAGGTTCAGCCCCTCCGTGTTGGGCCTGCGCCCGATCGCGACCAGCACCGCATCCGCCTCGATCGTCGCCGCGTCGCCACCGGCGGCGGGCTCGACGGTCAGCGTCGCCTTGTCGCCGGCGACGGTGACGCCAGTGACCTTGGTCGACAGCTTGAACTCAAGACCCTGCTTCTTGAAGATCTTGTTCGATTCCTTGCGGACCTCGCCATCGAAGCCCGGCAGGATCTGGTCGAGATACTCGACCACGGTGACCTTGGCACCGAGACGCCGCCACACCGAGCCGAGCTCAAGCCCGATCACGCCGCCGCCGATCACCACCAGATGCTCGGGAACCTTGGGCAACTCGAGCGCCCCGGTCGAATCGACCACCACCTTCTGGTCGACCGTCACGCCCGGCAGCGGGGTGACCGACGAGCCGGTGGCGATGACGATGTTCTTGGCGCGCACGCTGCGGCCCGCGACATCGACGGTGTCCTTGCCGGTGAAGGTCGCGCGGCCCTTCAGCCATTCGACCTTGTTCTTCTTGAACAGATATTCGATGCCGCCGGTGAGCTGCTTGACCGCATCCTTGCGCTGGCCGTGCATCGTATCGAGATCGAGCTCGACGGTCGTCTTGATGCCGAGCTTCGCCATCGCGCCATTGGCGGCGGCGTCATAATATTCGGATGCGTGGAGCATCGCCTTGGAGGGAATGCAGCCGACGTTGAGGCAGGTGCCTCCCAGCGTCTCGCGGCTTTCCGCACAGGCCACCTTGAGGCCGAGCTGCGCCGCGCGGATTGCCGCGACATAACCGCCGGGACCGGCGCCGATCACCAGGACGTCGAAATCAAAATCAGCCATTCCACACTCCGTTCGCCCTGAGCTTGTCGAAGGGCTGTACTGGTCCTCATCCGTTCGGAGGAAGAGCAGGTTTCGACAAGCTCAGACCGAACGGATGTAGGGATTTCACGTCGTTATTACAGGTCGATCAGGACGCGGGTCGGATCCTCGATCGCATTCTTGAGCGCGACGAGGAAGGTGACCGCCTCGCGGCCGTCGATCAGGCGGTGATCGTAGGACAGCGCCAGATACATCATCGGCCGGATCACGATCTGGCCGTTGACCACCACCGGACGCTCCTCGATGCGATGGAGGCCGAGCACCGCCGACTGCGGCGGGTTGATGATCGGGGTCGACATCAGCGAACCGAACACGCCGCCGTTCGAGATGGTGAAGGTACCACCGCGCATCTCGTCCATCTTGAGCGTGCCGTCCTTGGCGCGCTTGCCGAAGTCGCCGATCGTCTTTTCGATGCCGGCGACCGTCAGGTCCTGCGCATCGCGGATCACCGGCACGACCAGGCCGCCCGGCGACGACACCGCGACCGAAATGTCGGCGTAATCGTGATAGACGATCTCGTCGCCCTCGATCGAGGCATTAACCGACGGGATGTCCTTCAGCGCCATGGTCGCGGCCTTCACGAAGAAGCCCATGAAGCCGAGGCGAACGCCGTGCTTCTTCTCGAACAGATCCTTGTACTTGGCGCGTGCCTCGATCACCGCGGTCATGTCGACGTCGTTGAACGTCGTCAGCATCGCGGCGGTGTTCTGCGCCTCCTTGAGGCGCTTGGCGATGGTCTGGCGCAGGCGCGTCATCTTGACGCGCTCTTCCTTGCGGCCACCCGTCGGCGCGGTGGCAGGCGCGGCAGCGGCGGCCGCCTGGGGCGCAGCGGCAGGCTTGGCGGCAGCCGCGGCGGTCACGTCTTCCCGGGTGATCCGGCCATCCTTGCCGGTGCCGGTGATCGAGGCGGGATCGAGGCCATATTCGAGCACCGCGCGGCGCACCGACGGCGACAGCG
>NZ_JALNUP010000036.1 GCF_026540855.1 Sphingomonas sp. GC_Shp_5 | reverse complement strand
GTCATGGAACAACAGCCGCCGCCCTCAAAAGGGCGGCGGCTGTTCCCGTTGATGGCGAACCGCGCCAGCACGTTGGCGGACGCCTCCACTTCCGCCTCGGGCCCTTCTGCTCCATCGGGGTGGATCGTCACGCGGTCGATGAGCCGCGCGACAATGCCTGCCGCTTCGGTGCGGCTTGCTTGGCCATCCAGCGCTTCGTACAACGCGCCAATCTTTTCTTCGAACTGCTTGAGCAGGACCGGTATGGAGGGAAGGGCCACCGTGGGATGTGCCACCCGCATCGTCGCAAGCCGCGATTCGATTTCGCTCTTTTCGACTTCGCGCTCGTTGAGCAGGCGGGTGAGCCTCGGGCTCAACACGCCCGACAGCATGTTGCGCTCAAGGTTGACGAGTTCGCCCACCACCACCTTGAGCCGCTCGCGAAGGCCGTCATCGCTCCGGGTCGTCTCTCCGACGAGCCGCTTCGCTTCCCGGCGAAACTCCTCCGCAAAGAGGCGGGCATGGTTCTCGGTTAGCAGATCGTTGCGCAACGCGCTGAGCGTCGCCCCTTCGATGACATTCTTGCGGACCGGGACCGTGTTGGAACAGGTGCCACGCTCCTTCTGGCTGGCGCAGCGGTAATAGTCCTTGCCGCTGATGACATAGCTTGAGCCGCATGCCGCACATTTGATGAGGCCGGACAGCAGATGCCGTTGACGACGGCGTGCGGTGACCCCGGCGGCGCCATCGGGGCGAGCGCGACGAGCCAATTCCGCCTGAACCGCGTCCCACAACTCCGCCTCGATGATCCGCAGCGTCGGCGCCTCGACCTCGATCCACTCCGACTGATCGCGCAGCCGATACAGTCGTTCGCGGCCGTCGCTGTCCGGGTTGCGGCGCCATTCGCGCCGGTTCCAGATCATCAAGCCGCGATAAAGCGGATTGTTGAGGATCCCGACATGCTTCTTCGGGTCGCCGCGGATCGTCGATGCATTCCACAGGCCGCCGCGGGGACCTGGAATACCGGCTTGGTTGAGCTCGGTGGCGATCTGGATGGAGGATTTACCTGCCGCGAAACCACGGAAGATACGGCGCACGATCTCGGCCTTGTCCTCGTCGATCTCGCGCAGACCGGGGATGAGATGACCATTGGCGTCGAGCAGATTGACCTTCCTATAGCCGTACACGCTGCCGCCGGCGAAGCGGCCGGACAGTACCACCGCCTGAAGCCCGCGATGCGTCTTCTCGACCAGGCTCTTGAGGAACAACGAGCCAAGCAGGCCAGCGACAGCCAGCTTCACCTCGTCGATGTGATTTTCGCTCATGGTGTGCAGTTCGACGCGATCGAAGCGCAGCCTTTTGCCTAACCAATGAACGTCTTCGCCATCGCGGGCGAGTCGGTCGAGCGACTCGCTGACCACAATGTCGATGTGTCCTGCCCGGCAGTCAGCGAGAAGCCGCTGCAACCCGGGGCGCGTTCTGTCATAGCCCGACATCTCGGGGTCGAGGTAGATATTGACAACCGTGCCGCCGAGGAAGTCGACCAGCTTGCTGCAGGCTGCCGCCTGATCGCGGCTCGAGCTCTCGCTCTGCTTGTCGGTCGAGTGTCGGCCGTAGATCGCAATTCGGGGCGGTGATTTCCGCATGATTACTCCAGCGTTATGAATAGGATGAAGAAGTCGTCGGTGCGGTGGCGTGCGCCACCGCTCCAATTCAACCTTGCGCCTAGAACTCCGTCATGTTGGCAGCGCGCACAGCGACTGCGTTGAGCTGGGTCACCTCATCATCGGTGAAGCCAAGAGCAGCGAGGCGGCGATGCGCCGCGCGTAGGGCGTCGGCAGCAGCATCGCGCTCGGTAAGGTCGCTGCCGAAGGTGGCGATAACCGGTCGGACCGTGATCTCGGTCCTGCTACCATGGACGAGGGCAACGCAGGCGCGTTTGCCGAGCTCAGCCAGCCCTGGCGGTAGTTCGCCAAATGCCATGAGCAGTCCGTCATCGCCGATGCTGGTGTCGTCCAACAGCACCTCGAAGGGGCGGGCGAGTGACACATGCCAGGGTTCCGTAACGCCCGAGCGCAGGCGCAGGTAATCCACGGCAACGACCGCACGCGCACTGCGCCCGGCGAACTCGTCGTCGATCTGAAATGTGACCCGCTCGAGAAGCTCACGGATGCGGAGAACTGCCTGGCTGCAATCGAGCGCATCATGCGGGCCATACACTTCGCTTTCCGGCAGCAGTGCGAACGGGAACCAGCATGCGTCACTCTCGATATCACCCCAGACATGCAGGCCCACTTCGGTCAAAGGCTCGCCCGCGGCTCGGTAGCGAATGGAGGGCATGTCGAGGTCACCACAGATCTCGAACTGCCCGCCGTCGGCACTTACCATTGCGAACCAACCATCATCGGTCCTGTGCAGCACGGCTTCTTGGGGCAGATCGGCGATGTAGACGAGCAGCTGCATGGCCTGTGCGGGCGCTTCTCCCTCCCAACGGTGCGTCATTGATCCATCAACTCCGTTTCGATCGTCGCGCTTGATGACGCGACACCCGGGCCAGGCTGGCCGTACTGCTCCGCCGCTGCCTGCCGAGCCAGCAGGCGAACGAGGTCCGTCAGTGCACGGGCGAACGGTTCGCGCGTGCAGGGCGGCTCCGCTGGATTGAACGGGGGCGGCATGGTCTCCATGACGGAGTCCATGCGCTGATCTGCCCGCGCGAAATGGGGACCCTAAAATCAGGTTGTGCCGATCGCGGCCCCAGCATGAGGTCTCTGTCGGCATGCTCAGGACAGCATGTCGAACCAGCGGTCGACATCGATTCGGAAGCTTGCCGTGGCCTGCTTTTTGACGTCGCCGCGCGACAGGGCGGCCTGGAGAGACTTGTAGGGTTTGCGGCCGGCTTTGTGTTCAGGGTCCAACTCGGCAAGCCGGACTGCAGCATTCTTGTCCGGCCTCGCGTCGGCCCGCAAGATAGCCGCGCCGGCCATGACCTCGAGCTTGGCCGGCTTCATGCTCCTGCACCTCGGCAGGTTGGCGCCCGGGAAGGACGCGCCGGTGCGCTGATCGACTATGGCAAGCGCCCGCAGCATCACCTGCGACAGGTAGGTTGCAGCCTCTGTGGTAGTTAGCCCTGTGCGATAGTGACAGAAATCGTGGCGCGCAAAGCCTCGCCGCTGCAGTTCCTCGCGGCTGAACACGACGGTTCGTGCAGCCTCGCCGATGGCTTCGATGATCCTGTCGAGCGGCTCGCTCGCGTCACTGGAACCCAGGCGATCCCGGACGCGCTGAGCGATAGTTGCGAGCGCAAGACCGTCCGCGTTGGCCGGCAACCAGCCTCTCGCCATTGCCTCCTGGAGCGTGTCGTGGAAGCTGGCCGCTGGCGTGACGGTCTTGAAGTTGGTTGCTATGTCCACAACGATTGTCGCCGGTGCGCTCACCGTTGCCGCCAACACAGCCCCGGTGTTCAGCCAGGGGTTGCCTCCGGCAAAGCGCTCGCCGGTGGGATTGCAGGCCAGGCTTCGCAGGACCTGAGCAAGGTCCAGAGCGGTTCGGATCACCAGCAGATAGGCATGGACGCGAATGGTCAGTGCGAAGTCGCGGTTCTGCTTCAGTGCAGGAGGCGCGCTCGCAGTCGCTTGGCCGAGCTTTCCCTCCACGATCGATTGATAAAGAGCGGGATGATCCGCTCTGAGCCGGTCAAGGCGTTTTGCATGCGCTTCCGGGCTGTAGGTTTCCGATTGGCGATCACGAGGCACGAAGATGATGTGGTCGATGAACGCCTGGATGATGTTCACGTCGGCCGCCCGGGAGAGCAAATCGTGTATCAGCGACAAGCTTTCTGCGCCTGACGCCACAGCCTCGGGAGCAGTCAAATGAGCTGGGATAAAGCGCTGGCTGGCCTGCACCTCGAAAACTGTCGTTCTGATGTGCTTGGCGAGCTTCTTGCTGCGCCCACGCAGCAAATCTGCCGCTAGTTCAGCGATCAGCGCGCGGTCGGGGGAGATCGCCAACGCCGTACTCGCCGCAGCCGCCGTGGCTTGCGAGCGGCTCAGGCCGTCTACGGCTTTAAAGCTCGGCTTCCATTCTGCCTTTGAGGCGCGCGACACTGCGATCTCCACATCATGAAGATCGCGTCCTGGAACGCGAGGGCTCGCCCCTTCCAAGGGCTGAACTGCATTTCACCGAAGCAGCTCTCGAGAACCTGGGGATGACTTGCGCCCCGTGCCTCTCCGTTGACACGCCAGGTCGTGCCGTCCAAACCCATACCCAGCGCCCGCTCGTCAAAGCGCCGGACAAACCCATCATATCACGGCACAAGCAATAAGTGAACTGTCGATGTGCACAGTGGCCGCACGACGGGTCGCATGGGATTGAGGGTGGTCCGCTCCTGGTGGAAGGCTGCAAGTCTGCTTTCGGGTGACGACGGGCAGTAAGCAGCCGTTCGTTAAGATGATGGGTCAAGGCCCGACTGACTGGTAATGATGGAAGCGGACGCGAACCGAGCTACGGATCAATCGATGTTTCGAAGAGGGTCGCGGTGATTGTTCAGCCGAATCTCTTCCGGACGATTGGAGAAACTGAAGTAGCGTCGAGCCTTGGCAAAAGTACGTGCACGATCAGAAGCGCCACGAGGTATGCGCTGCCGGCCCAGACGAACACCGGTACGTAGCTTCCAACGTGTTCCAGCACTTCGCCGACATATCGCGCCATAATCATACCGCCGACGGCGCCCGCCGCCCCGCCTATACCCATCACGGACGCTACCGAGCTTTTCGGAAACGTGTCTGACACCATTGTGTAGAGGTTCGACGACCAACCCTGATGCGCGGCGGCGGCAACCCCGATGATCGCCACTGCGGCGGTAAGGCTTGCCACGGTGCTGGCAAAGACGATCGGCAAGACCAAGATCGCGGAGACGAGCAGCGCCAGCTTGCGGCCGGCATTGATGCTGAAGCCACGCTTGATCAGCGCCGATGACAGCCAGCCGCCGCCTATGCTGCCGAGATCGGCGAGCAGATAGACGGCGATCAGCGGCGGTCCGAAGGTTTTGAGGTCGAGGCCGTGGCGTTTGGCGAAAAAGTCGGGCAGCCAGAACAGGAACAGGTACCAGACCGGGTCGGTCAGGAACTTGGCGATGATGAACGCCCAGGTGCCCCGGTAACGGAACAGCTTGCGCCACGCGATCGGTGCGGACCCCGCGTCATTCTCCTGATCCGCGCGGATATAGGCCAGTTCCTGCGCCGAGAGGCGCGGATGATGGTCGGGCGGGCGGTAGAAGGCGAGCCAGGCGGCCAGCCACACGAAGCCGAGCAGGCCAGTGATGATGAAGGCGGCACGCCAGCCATAATTGAGCGCGATGATCGGCACCACGAGCGGCGTCGCGATCGCGCCGACATTGGCGCCGGCATTGAGGATCCCCGCCGCTAGCGCCCGTTCCTTCTTGGGGAACCACTCGGCTACCGACTTAATTGCGGCGGGAAAGTTCGCCGATTCACCCAGGCCGAGCGCGAACCGCGCGAGCGAAAAGCCGGCCGGGCTGCGCACCAGCGCATGGGCGAGTGCGGCCAGGCTCCACAGCGTGATCGCCGCCGCATAACCCATCTTGGAGCCGACCCGGTCGATCAAGGGGCCGCAGGCGAGCAGGCCGATCGCATAGGCTGCCTGGAACCAGAATACGATCATGCCATAGTCGATCTCCGACCAGCCCAATTCGCCCTGGAGGGTGGGCTTGAGGATGCCGATGACCTGGCGATCGATGTAGTTGATCGTCGTGGCGAAGAATAGCAGGGCGCAGATGACCCAGCGGATGTTGCCTCCCGCGTGGCGAGGACCAGCACTCGCCGCCTGTGTCGAACCGTCCACGCTTGCTCTCCCCTGGCGGTTTTCCGCCTGTTATCGTTGGTCGAAGGCCGCCAATGCCTGCTCGATACCGGCGCGATCGCGACCGTCCGGGCGCCAATGTCCTGCCATCAGGCCACGCTCGCCGAACATGGCGTCGACAATCCCGGACCGTCCCGCCGTCGCCCAGGCGGAGACGAACGCATCGCTGCGCGGGTCGTCGGCAGGTTCGCGAACGTGGATCAGCCAGGCGGCAAGCGCGGTCAGCGTCTCCGGGCAGGTGCGGCTGCGCGCAGCGTTGGCGGCGAGCGGGGCAAGCCAGCGCTGCGCAATCTTCTGCGACCCGTCGATGGCGATCTGGCGCAGGGCGTGCGGCAAGGCGGGATTGGCGAAGCGGCCGATCAGCGCGTCGGCATAACCGGCGAGGTCCTGACCGGGCGCGGGATCCAGGCTCGCCATCGCCTCGTTGCGGATGAGCCGCTCCACCGCGGGGCCGAGGACCGGATCGCCGATCGCCTCGTGCACATAGGTCAGCCCGGCGAGCAAGCCGCGATAGGCGAGCGCGGAATGCGCCCCGTTGAGCATGCGCAACTTCGCGGCCTCGTAAGGCGCAACATGCTGCACGACCTGGACGCCCACTCTCTCCCAGTCCGGCCGTCGGCCGGCGAAGCGGTCCTCGATCACCCATTGCAAGAACGGCTCGGTCACCACCGCTGCCGCGTCGCGCACGCCGATGGCCGCCTCCACCATGTCGAGATCCGCCGGCGTGACCGCGGGCACGATCCGGTCGACCATCGTCGAGGGGCAACGGCACTCGCGCGCGAACCAACTCGCGAGCGACGGATCGACATGGTCCAGCCAGGCGCCGAGCGAGGCGGCGAGCGCAGCGCCATTGTCGGCGAGATTGTCGCACGAGAGCAGCGTGACGCCGCCGAGTCCGGCGGTGCGGCGTGCCGCGAGCGCACGCGCGAGGTGATGGTACAGCGTGCCACCGCTGCGGTCGACGGCCGCGATGTCGAGCGAGCCGTCTGTGCTGCGGTGGTAGCCCTTCTCGGTGACGGTCATCGTGACGATCGCCACGGCGGAGGAGGTCAGCGCGCGGTGCAGGGTATCGTCCGGATCGGCCGCGACGACGACATCGTGGACCGCGCCGATCAACCGCGACCGGCAACCGTGCGCGGCGCGCTCGGTCACGGTGTAGAGTGCGTCCTGCGGCGCGAGGGCATGGCGGACTGCGGACGAGCGCAACGAGGCGCCGAGGATGGCCCAGTCTCGGTCCCCGCCTGCCATCGCCGCATCGGTAAAGACCGCCTGATGCGCGCGGGCGAATGCACCGATGCCGAGATGGACGATCCCGACGCGCTGCGCGGCGCGGTCATAATCAAACCTGGCAAGGCTCGGTGGCAGGCGATCGAGCGAGGCGGTCGACAGCCTCACAGGCGATAGGCCCGGCGGGCGAGACCTACGGTGAGATCATGCGCGATCTCGGCCGCCTCCCAATCGGCCAGCCGGTGTTCGGCGACGAGCCGCGCCAGATAGGCGCAGTCCACCCGGCGAGCGACATCATGGCGCGCGGGGATCGACAGGAAGGCGCGGGTGTCGTCGTTAAACCCGACCGTGTTGTAGAATCCCGCCGTCTCGGTGGTCATTTCGCGGAAGCGGCGCATGCCCTCGGGCGAATCGTGGAACCACCAGGCGGGCCCGAGACGCAGGCACGGATAATGGCCTGCAAGCGGCGCCAGTTCGCGCGCATAGGTCGATTCATCGAGCGTGAAGAGAATGATCGTCAGGTCGCGTTGATCGCCGACCACGTCGAGCATGGGCTTGAGGCCGTTCACAAAATCCGCGCGCACCGGGATGTCCGCGCCACGATCGCGGCCGTGGCTGGCGAACAGCCGGGCATTGTGATTGCGCGACGAGCCGGGATGGATCTGCATCACCATGCCGTCGTTCACCGACATCTTGGCCATCTCGGTCAACATCTGCGCACGGAAAAGCTCGGCGTCGGCCGCGCTCGCGCCGGGCTTGATGACCCGCTCGAACAGCGCAGCCGCCTCGCTGCCGGTGAGGTTTGCCGTACGCGCGGTGGGATGGCCGTGATCGGTGGCGGTCGCGCCGGCGGCCCGGAAGTCGGCACGGCGCTTGGCGTGCGCGGCGAGGTAGCCGGACCACGTCCAGACATCCTCGCCCGTCAGCGCCGCAAAGCGCTCCATCGTCGGGCGAAACGCCTCGTGCTCGACGTCGATGACCCCATCCGGGCGGTAAGTGGTCGTGATGCGTCCGGGCCAGCCCGAGGCACGGATCGCGCGATGCGCGTCGAGTGGATCGTCGGCGCCCTCGGTGGTCGCGAGATATTCGATGCCGAAGCGATTGAATAACGCCCGCGGCCGAAAGGCGTCGGTGGTGAGGAGCTCGGCGATCCGATCGAAATACCGGTCGCTGGTCGACGCATCGAGCGCGACGTCGAAGCCCAGGACCTCGGCGAAGACATGGTCGAGCCACAGCTGCGAGGGCGTGCCGCGGAACAGACGGTAATGGCTCGCGAAGGTTCGCCACGCCTTGCGCGGGTCGGTGTCTGGGCTGCCGTCGCGCGACGGCACGCCCAGGCGGGCGAGATCGATGCCCTGGCTGTAGAGCATGCGGAACAGATAATGATCGGGCGACAGCAACAAGCTCGTCGCGTCGCGCCAGGCGGCGTCGGTGGCGAACCAGCGAGGATCGGTGTGGCCGTGGGGCGAGACGATCGGCAGCCCGGCGACCTCGGTGTACAGTTCACGCGCGATCGATCGCTGGCTAGGGTCGCTCGAGAACAGCCGGTCAGGCGACAGGTGAAGCGGGCGCGTCACCGCGCTGCCCCTGCCATATGGTCGATCCCGCGCTCGAGCCCGCGTAGTTCGGCAAGGCCGCGCATCCGGCCGAGCAGCGAATAGCCCGGTAGCGTCTGCTTCGACAGGTCGTCGAGCATCTGGTGGCCGTGGTCGGGGCGCATCGGGATCGAGCGCCCCTCGCGCCGCTGGAGGCGGTTGATCGCGGCGACCAGGGTGACCATGCCGCCGTCGCCCTCGAGATGGGCGGCTTCGTGGAACGCACCGTCCGGCTCGCGCTTGACCGAGCGGAGATGGAGAAAGCCGATCCGGTCACCCAGTCGATCGATCATCCCGGGCAGATCGTTGTCGGCGCGCGCGCCGAACGAGCCGGCGCAAAAGCACAGTCCGTTGGACCGGCTCGGCACGCTGGCAAACAGTGCCTTGATGTCGTCCTCGGTGCTGACGACGCGCGGCAGGCCGAACAGCGCAAAGGGCGGATCATCAGGGTGCACCACCAGGCGCAGGTCTAGCTCGTCGGCCAGCGGGCAGACCGCTTCCAGAAACGCGACGTGATTGGCGCGGAGCGTGTCGGCATCGATGTTATCATATTGCGCAAGTGCGGCGCGGAACCGCTCGAGGGTGAAGGTCTCCTCGCTACCCGGCAGGCCGGCGATGATCGTACGCTCGAGCGAGGCGCGTTCCGGTCCCGTCATCGCGTCGAACCGGCGGGCAGCACGGTCGCGAAGATCGGCCGGGTAATCCGCTGCTGCGCCCGCACGCTGGAGGATGTGCAGATCGAACACTGCCGCCGCTTCGGGATCGAACCGCAACGCGAGCGCGCCGTCGGGCATCGTCCAGGCCAGATCGGTCCGCGTCCAGTCGATCACCGGCATGAAGTTGTAGGTGATCGTGCGGATACCACAGGCCGCCAGATTTCTGAGGCTCTCGCGATACCGATCGATCAGAAGGCGGCAATCCGCGCCTCTGGTCTTAATCCCCTCATGTACCGGCAGGCTTTCGACCACCGACCAGGTCAGCCCCGCCGCCGCGATCTGCGCCTGGCGTGCCTCGATCGCGGCCTGCGGCCACACATCGCCATTGGCGATCTCATGCAGGGCGGTTACCACGCCGGTCGCCCCTGCCTGGCGAATGTCGCGCAGGCTCACAGGATCGGAGGGACCAAACCAGCGCATCGTTTCGGTCATCAACACCCGATGTCATCCCTCTCCAGTCGCACGCCTGCTGCAACATGCGCGACCCTTCCGGCCTAGCATCATCAGATATGATAGGCCACAATCAATCAAGTGGTCAGGCCACTTTGCATGATCGCTAATGAGCGACTTGAGTAGGTGCCGCAGGGTGTGCGTCGCCCTGTTATGCATCAGCTTTGGTAGCCCAAAGACCGACGTTGGGGAGGCGTTCCAATCCGTCGCTGTTCATCGCGCGATCGCCCGACCGATGCTCGTCTTCAGAACTGGAAGTTGACTGCCATCGCGTAGGTCCGTCCGAAATAGGACGTGTAGAGCGGATCCTTGCGCACCGTGTCGACGGTCAGTCGGTTGGTCTCGTTAGTGATATTCGACACTTCGGCGATCAGCTTGATGTTGTCGTTAAGCGCGTATGACGCCGACGCGTCGACGAAGATCGAGCTCGCGTTCGATGTCGAGTCCGCATCAACCGATCCGCTCGGCACGGCGGTGAGGAAGGCCGATCGATAGTTCACCGTCGAGCGGATGCTGAACTTCTTATCCTCATAATAAAGGGTGCCGCTCGCCGTCTCGGGCGACAAACCGACCAATGGTGCGGTGCGCGACAGGGTCGGCGAGATGACGTAATTGATGTTCGACCGTACTCGGGTGAAGTTTGCCAGCGCGCCGAAATTGCTGAGTGCGCCCGGCAGGAAGCGGAACGGCAGCTGGACGTTCACCTCGAAACCGCGCAGCGGTCCGCCCGGAGTGTTGTTGCTGCGCTGGACGGTGAACTGGTCGGTCGGCCGCAGCTGGGTACCGTTGAGGAGCGTCAGCGGCAGTCCGATATCCTGGAATGCGACCGACTGGCTGGTCGTCTGGATATAGGTTTCGATGTTCTTGTAGAAATAGGCGACCGAGATCAGCGAACCAGGCGAGAAATACCATTCGAGGGCCGCGTCGAAGGTGTTGGCGCGGATCGGTTCAAGGAATGGATTGCTGAACGACGCAGTCTGGATGACGAGGTTCGCCGAACCCGCCGGGATGAGCTGCCCGTAGGCAGGACGCGACATCACGCGGGCGGCGGATGCACGCGCGATGAGGTTTGACGTGATGTCCAGTGCGAGGTTTGCCGAGGGTAGCCAATCGTCGTAGCTGCGGCCGACATCAGAGATAACAAACTGAGATGGGTAAAGCGACCCGGGAGGCGCGGCGGTAGTGATCGGGCCATACGCGTCGAGCTTGGTATGAACATAGCGTACGCCGGCATCGCCACGCAGTGCAAACGGCAGCGAGTCCGCGGTGTTGAATTTTACCATCGCGTAGCCGGAGGTGTATTTCTCCTCGACGCCGCCGTAGGTGCCCTTGGCGCAGTCGATGCTGCAATAGACATAGCTTTCGAGGTTTACGGCATCACGGAACTTGTCTGGATCGACGGACACGAAATCCTGCAACTGCCCATCGAGGTTCTTGCCGACACCGCTCGTTACAGACGTGATGCTGGCTAGCGTAACGCCAGCGGGAAGCGCAAGCGGCGTGTTGGTAGCGAGCTGCCGCTCGCGAGCAGTGTATTTATTGGTGCGATATTGGCCGCCAACTTGAATCGTAAAGCCGCGTGCTGCCTCCCACTCTCCGTTAAGTTCGAACGTCTTGCTGGTAATAGTGTTGCGGCGGATGAAGTTCGACAGCTGACCCGCCTGATCACCGTTCGGCAACGGAGGACCATATTGGAACAGCGCGGCATTGGTGGTATCGATCCCGTAGCCGATTTTCGGAATATCTGGATTATCGCGAAAATCGATTGAGAAGTTGCGCGTGTCGTTGGAATCTATGGCAACCTGCAAGCGGTTCACGTCGAGCTTTGACTGGTTGATACCTGCCAGGCCATAGACGCGGAAGTTGTCTGTGAAGCGGTGGTCGAGGTTTAGGTTTACCTGTCGGTAGGTCGAGGTGAAGCGCTCGTCCTGCATCTCCGAGCGCAAATCGACGCCATCAAACAGGCCGTGAACGAGCGAGCCGTTGTCGTTGACCTCGATCTCGCGAACCGATGTCAGCGGCTGGCCGTTGTTCGAGATCGCGCGACCGAACGAGCGCGCGTCGAACATCTGATCAAGCCGGTTGACCTTGAAGCGCGAGTAAAGACCGTCGAGCGAAATGTCTGTGTTGTCGCTCGGCTTCCATTGCAGCGTCAGCGTGCCGGCTAGGCGCTGCTGATCCTGGCTGCTCTTCACCGGGCGGGGGAGGCGCGGCAGGTAGACGCCGCCGCCAGGCCGTCCGTTCACCCCGGTTCGGCTCATGATGTAATCATAGGCCGCGGCATTGCCGGTGCGCGGATTGCCGGTGCTGCAGTTGTTGGCGTCCGCCCCGATCGGCACGCCGTTGGGCTGGGTATAACCGGCGGTGGGGCTATTGGTGGGAGCGCCGCGATACACATAGCCGACGGGAGTGCAGAAGGGGAAAATGACGCCCGCGTTCGCCGAGCCGGCGGGAGCCGCCTGACCATAGACCGTGGTCGGCACCACATCGACCGCGGAATAGGCATATTCGTCGATGTGGCGCTTGGAATAGGCAATGCTGCCGAGGATGCCGAAGGTGTCGCCGAACTTCTTCGAGATCAGCGCGGAGAGGCGCGGGTCTGCCTTTTTGCTGATGTCATTGTAGATGCCGCGGGCGGTGCCGGTGAGGATGAAATCGCCTCCCTTCTGATCGAAGGGCTTGGGCGCGCGCAGATCCACCGTCGCCCCCAGCGATCCTTCCTCGACATCGGCCGACAGCGTCTTGCGAACCGACAGCGCCGAGAAGATTTCGGTGGGGAAGGTCACGAAGTCGAACGAACGACCGGTGGCGACGCCGCCGCGGATGTCGCTGCCGCTGACCTGGCTCACGCCTTCCATGCCGTTGATGCGGACGCGGGTGAATTGCGAGCCGAGCCCGCGCACTGAGATGTTGCGGCCTTCGCCGCCGTCGCCGCGTGACAGCGCCACGCCCGGGATGCGCTGCATCGATTCAGCCAGATTGGAGTCGGGGAATTTGCCGATGTCCTCCGCGACGATGCTGTCGATCGCCGCCGTCTCCTGACGCTTCTGGTTGAGGGCGCTATCGAGCGCGGCGCGAAAACCGGTGACGACGATGTCCGCTTCCTGCGTCTGGGGCGCGGCCTTCGAGGGATCTACCGGATCGGGGGTGCTGGTCTGGCTGCTTGCCGGTGGCGGTGCCTGGCCGCTGGTCTGCTGCGCGGTCGCCGGTGCGGCGATCCACAGGCTGAGGATGCTGGTCGACACAAGCAATGCACGCTTATCGAAGCTCTTGCGGCTCAATTACCCTCTCCCGATAGGCCGAACGTGCAGGGTGCCCGCCGCTCGTATGTCTGCTGACCTTGTTCTATTTGGTCGGCTTGCCCGTCAGGTATCATTCTCGCTCAAATATGACAATATCATATCGATTGGTCAGGCCAGTTTGCTTGTTTCGCAGCTAGGCGCGGGCACGGAGAGATCATGCCCGGTCCTTTCGGGCCCTCACGTCATGGGTTCGAGTCGAGGTAGTAGCGGATGCCATGGGAAGGGCGCTCCGCCGCCGCTAGGCAGTGCCGGCGTGGCTGATCAGACCGAGCGTCGCGCTAGGGCTCGGCGGCGTTGATCGGTGGCGGCACGGGCACGCTCGACTGCCTCCGTCTCAGTGACGTCGAGCAGGTAATCGATCACACGCGCGAGGTGATCACGCATGGCGTTGCGCGCGTCGATCGGCGACCGAGCCTCGAGCGCGCTCAGGATGCGACCATGCTCGGCCATCCGGTTGTCGGTGCCCAGGCTGCCTGCTTTTGCCAGCACCTCGCGCGCCAAGGGCGAGCGAAAGCGCATATCCCAGAAATCGGTCACCGCCGAGATGATCACGGCATTGCCCGTCGCTTCGGCGATGGCGATGTGGAAACGCCGGTCGGCATCCTCCGCCGCCTTGGTGTCGTCCTGCGCCATCTCTGCGAGCAAGCCGCGCAGTTCGGCAAGCTGTGGCTCGTCAATTTCGGTGGCGGCGACCGCGGCGACTTCGCCTTCCAGCAGGCGGCGCGCCTCGGTAATTTCGAAGGCGCCGATGTCCAGTTCCTGATCGGACCCGTTGGACGAAGAGGCGAGCACGAACACGCCCGATCCCTTGCGGGCCTCGACCATCCCCTTCATTTCGAGCGCGATCATTGCCTCACGGATGGTGGGGCGGCTGACCTTGAAGCGTTCGGTGAGGTCGCGTTCGGCCGGCAGCCGCGTGCCCACTGCGAACACGCCATTGGCGATGTCGGTGATGATCGCCTGCACAATCCCGCGGTAGAGTTTACCGCCGCCCTCAACGCCTTGCATTCATTCCTCGCTCGCTCAAGGTCGCGACGCGGCCCAGATCCTCTACTTCTCGTCGCGCGGGCCAGCGTCAACCCGCGTCTAGGTGAAATCGATTCCGGGTAAAACAAAATGTCTTACAACTGTATTGCCTATTGTCGGACCACAATCTAGACCCGTGAACAGGAGAGGCCGAACGACAGCCATATGTCGACGGCGAACGATGCGGCCGATCGAACGCCCCCTGCGGGTTGCCGATGGGCAATCGCATCAACAAGGGGGAAGCCGTGGCTAACAGGCTCGCAATGCTGACAATGGCGGTCATGCCGCTGATGATCCAGGCGTCAGTTGCCGCCGCACCGCCGGCGTCCCCACCAGCACAGGCGCCCTGGCGCGACGTGACGCCGCGCAGCGGTCTGGCCGGCTGGCACGCCACCGGCGGCAACGCCACCTACCGCTTCGACCATGGCGAACTGATCGGGCTCGCGGAGCCGGGCAAGACCAACAGCTGGCTGGTGTCCGACGCGCAATATGGCGACTTCATCATTGAATTCGATGCCAAGACCGATCCGGCGCTCAATTCAGGCATGATGATCCGCGGCCAGAGCCGCCCGGATTACCGCAACGGCGTGGTGTACGGCTATCAGGCGGAGATCGATCCGTCCTCGCGCGCCTGGAGTGGTGGGCTGTATGATGAGCAACGCCGCCAGTGGCTCTATACGCTCGGCCGCAACGAAGCCGCGCGCACGGTTTACCGCTCCGGCGATTGGAACCACTATCGGGTCGAGGCGATCGGCACGCGGCTGCGTACGTGGATCAACGGCGTCCCCGCCGCTGATGTGGTCGACGATGCCGATGCCCGCGGGTTCATCGCGTTCCAGGTCCACGCCATTCCCGACGCGGACGCAGCCCGGCATCCCGAGGTGCGATTCCGCAACGTCCGGGTGATCACCGAGGCGCCGGCGCGGTTCGCGATGCCCGCGACGCCGTTGCCGCAACAAGGCTGGCTATCCAATCGCCTGTCGACCGGCGAACAACGAGCCGGCTGGACATTGCTATGGGATGGCAAGACCGGCGCCGGCTGGCGTGGGATCAAGACGACGGGTTTTCCGCGCAGCGTCTGGACGATGCCGGGCGGCGTCCTCCACGTTGAGGCCGGCGGCGGCGACATCATCACCACCCGCAGCTACCGGAATTTCGAGCTGTCGGTCGACTTCAAGCTGCAGCCTGGCGCCAACAGCGGCATCAAATATTTCCTCGATCCCGGCATGCTCGCGAGCAAAGGCGAGGCGATCGGCCTCGAGTATCAGCTGCTCGATGACGAGCGTCATCCGGATGCGAAGATGGGACGCGACGGCAATCGCACCTTGGGCTCGCTCTACGACCTCATTCCCGCGAAGAACCTGTCCGACCCGGCCAGCCCGGGAAAGCGGATCAATCCGCCGGGCGAATGGAACCGCGCCGTCATCGTCGTGCGCGGCAACCACGTCGAGCATTGGCTGAACGGCTTCAAGATGGTCGAGTACGACCGCGGATCGCCGGCGTTCCGCGCGCTGGTCGCCCAGAGCAAATATGCTGGGGTGCCGGGCTTCGGCGAGGGCAAGCAGGGGCCGATCCTGCTCCAGGATCATGGCGGTCAGGTCGAGTTCCGCTCGATCAAGCTGCGCGAACTCTAGGAGGGATGGATCGATGGACCGTCGTACGATGATCAAGGGCGCGGGTGCGTCGGTGGGGCTGGGCCTCGGCATGGCGATGAGTGCGCGCAGCTATGCGCGGATCAAGGGCGCCAACGATCGGCTGCGCGTGGCGATCGTGGGCGTCAACGGCCGCGGCCAGGCGCATATGAGCGCCTTCTCAAAGGTGGCGAACGTCGACATCACGCATTTCTGCGACGTCGATTCGGCGGTGCTGGCGAAGCGGGCGGCGGAATTTGCCGCCAAGGGCCATCCCGCCCCGAAGACGGAGAGCGACTATCGCCGGTTGTTCGCCAGCAAGGCGGTCGACATCGTCACGGTTGCCACGCCCGATCACTGGCATGCAAAGCTTGCGATCGACGCGATGAAGACCGGCCATCACGTCTATTGCGAAAAACCGATCGGCATCGCGCCGGCCGAGGGCGAGGCGATGATCGCGGCGCAGAAAAGCACCGGGCGCCGATTGCAGGTCGGCAACCAGCAGCGTTCCAGCCCGGAGACCAGGCAGCTGCTGGCGCTGATCCAGGGAGGTGAGCTCGGCGACGTCTATGAGGCGCAGACCTGGTATGCGAACGATCGCAAGTCGATCGGCCAGGGGCAGATGGTGGAACCACCCGCCAATTTGAACTGGGACATGTGGCAGGGGCCTCGTCCCCGCGCCGCTTATCGATCAAATCTGGTACCGTACAATTGGCATTGGTTCTGGCAGTACGGCACCGGCGAAATTTGCAACAATGCGATGCACGAGTTGGACGTGGCGCGGTGGCTCATGGGGCTGACGTACCCGACGCGGGTCGAGGCCAGCGGTGCGAAGCGCTTCCATCGCGGCGACGACTGGGAAATGTACGACTCGCTCGCGCTCGCCCTCAACTTCGACAAGGACCGGGTGATCCGCTGGAACGGCCAGAGCTGCAACGCAATGCTGACCTATGGTCGCGGCCGTGGCGTGCTGTTGCTGGGCACCAAGGGCTCCGCGGTGGTCGATCGCAACGGCTTCGAACTGTACGATCTGGCAGGCAAGTCGGTCCGCCAGGTGGTCGCGGCGGCGAGTTCGGAGACCACGGGCACGGTCGGCGAGGGCGTGCTCGACGTCTATCACGCGGGCAATCTGGTGGACGTCATTCGGGGCAAGGCGCCCACCCTTAATTCGCCGATCGTCGAAGGGCATATCAGCACCACGCTCTGCCACCTCGGCAACATGGCCTATCGGACCAACAGCGTGCTTGAGGTCGATCCGGCGACCGGCAAGCCGATGAGCGCCGAGGCGATGAAGCTCTGGTCGGTCACCTACGAACCCGGCTGGGAAGTGAAGGCCTGACGCCGATGGCGATCGTTGCCGATGTCGAACGCTTCGCGGCGATGGGCACCCGTATCGAGCTCCATGTGTTCGGCCGGTTCGCCGAGGACGGCATGCGCGCCGCGCGCATGGCGATCGAGGCGGTCGACGACGCGCTGACCATCCATCGGCCATCGCCGACCACCGCCCTTAACGATGCCTTGCTGGCGCAGCGCGACGCGGTGGTCGACGATGCGCTGCTGCTCGAGGCGCTCGCGGCAGTCGACGTGGTCCACCGCGACACTGGCGGCCTGTTCGATCCCGCCGCTGACGTTCGCCTTCCGGGGTCCGGGTGGAACGCGATCGCCTTCGACCGGGCCACGGCCCGGATCCGGGCGGCGCGTCCGCTCGCGCTCGATTTTGGCGGCATCGGCAAGGGGCTGGCGCTCGATCGAGCGTGCACCGCGCTGCGTGCGGCGGGGGTGCAGTCGGCATGCCTGTCGGCGGGCGAAAGCTCCCTGGCGGTGATCGGCGAGCATCCGCTGGGGGGCAAGTGGCCGTTCGCGGTACCCCATCCGGTCCGATCGCACGAGACGCTGGTCGAGCTTGCGCTGGAGGATGAAGCCTTGTCGATTTCGTCGACGGCGGGAGCGTCTGCACCCGAGCGTGCGCCGACCTGCCATCCAGCCGACGGCAGGGCCGTCACCGCGGCGCGCACCGCGGTCGCGATCGATCCCCTGGGCGGCAAGGCCGAGGCGATGAGCACGGCGCTGCTCGTCGCCGACGACGGGCAAGCGCAGCGATTGATGCGCGCGGCGCCGGGTCGTCGCTTCCTATTCGATCTTTTCCCTGAGGCGGCGATGCCGGCTCGCCACGCCAGGATGACGCTGCGATGACCGATCACGAGTTCACCCTCAGCCGCCGATCGTTCATCGATCGCGTGCTGCTGGCTACTGCGGGGGCAGGCATGGCGGCGGCGGCGCCATGGGCGGTGTCGGCGGCGGCAGCGGAGCCAGCCAAGTCGAACCCGGTGCGGCTCGGCGTGATCGGGACGGGTGACCGGGGTCGCGCGCTCATCCAGAATATCGCCAAGACGCGCAACTGCACCGTCGCCGCGCTATGCGACAGCTATGCGCCGCATCTGGCGAGGGCACAGGCGCTGGCACCCACCGCACGCGCCTTTGGTGATCATCGCGCGATGCTGGACGCTGGCGGGATCGACGCCATCGTCATCGCCACGCCGCTCAACACGCATGCGCGACTGACCCACGACGGCTTCGACGCCGGGCTGCACGTCTGGTGCGAAAAGGCGATGGCGCGCACGATCGCCGATTGCGGCGCGATGATCACCCGGTCGCAGGCGGCGGGCAAGTTGCTGCAGATCGGGCATCAGCGCATGTTCCACCCGACCTATCTGAACGCACTGAAGCGCACGCGCGCGGGCGAGATCGGTGCGCTCACGCAGATCCGCGCGAGCTGGCATCGCAACAACAGCTGGCGGCGGCCGGTGCCCGCCGATGCGACGGACCGGCAGATCAACTGGCGGCTCTACCGCGACAGTTCAGCGGGATTGATGACCGAGCTCGCCACGCACCAGCTGCAGGTGGGCAATTGGTTCCTCGACGCAGTGCCGACGCGCGTGATTGGATCCGGCAGCATCTGCTTCTGGAAGGACGGGCGCGAAGTATATGACCATGTCGCGCTGATCTACGAATATGCGGGCGGGCGTAAGCTGATCTATACCTCGCTGCTCAACAACGCGCGCTACGGCTGTGAGGAGCAGATCCAGGGCAGCAAGGGCACGATCGAGCCTGAGCTGGGCCGCATCTATCAGGAGGTGCCCGCCAAGGTGCTGGCGCTGCAGCGCATGCAGAAGGACGTCGCGCGCGGGCACAAGCGCACCGTGCCGATCGGCGGCGCGACCTGGTTTCCCGAACTGCCCGTGACCACGCCCGGCGAGTCGCTCGGCTGGGGTGAATATGACGAGACGATGCTTCAGTTCGAAGGCTTTGGCGAGGCGGTGCGTGCGGGCAAACCGCTGCCGGGGCTGCTGGCACAGGCCTATCATGCGAGCGTCGCGTCGTTGCTGGGCGAGCAGGCGATGGACCGCGGTGAAGCGATGATCTGGCCAACAAACCTTGTCGCAATCTGAGGGGACATAGCTGTGACCGATACCAACCGCCGAGGACTTCTCGGCCTCGGGCTTACCGCCGGGCTGGCAGCCGGGTTCGCGCATGATGCGTTCGCGCAGTCTACTACCCGTGGCGACGCGCCGACCGAGGGGGCCGTGGCCAAGCCGGTGCCTGAAGCGAAATATCGCGTGCCGTTCGCGGTGATCGGGATGGATCACAACCACATCTACGGCATTACCGATGCGGTCATCCGCGGCGGCGGAGTCCTGACTGCCTTCTATGCGACTGACGCGAAGCAGATCGCGATGTTCCGCAAACGCTATGGCGACATCAAGCTCGCGCGGTCGGAGCAGGAGATCCTCGACGATCGCGCGATCAAGCTGGTGTGCAGCGCCGCTATACCCGCGTTGCGCGCGCCGCTTGGCATCAAGGTGATGCGTTCGGGCAAGGATTATCTGAGTGACAAGGCCGCGGTCGTCACCTTGAAGCAGCTGGCGGACGTGCGCAGCGCGATCGCGGAGACGGGCCGCAAATTCGCGATCATGTATTCCGAGCGGCTTGAGGTGCCAGCGGCTGTCATGGCGGGGCAACTCGTCCACGACGGCGCCATCGGGCGTGTCATACAGACCGTCAATCTGGCGCCCCACCGGCTTTCGGCTCCGAGCCGCCCCGACTGGTTCTGGGATCCGGCGCGCAACGGGGGTATCCTGACGGATGTCGGCAGCCATCAGGCCGACCAGTTCGTGTATCTCACCGGCAGCAAGCGCGCGCAGGTATTGGCATCGCAAACCGGCAACTTCGGCAATCCTGATCACCCGCAGTTCGAAGACTTTGGTGACATGATGCTGAGCGGTGACGGTGGCGCGGGCTACGTCCGCGTCGACTGGTTCACACCCGATGGGTTGTCAACCTGGGGCGACGGACGGCTCTTCATCCTGGGCACCGAGGGGTACATCGAGCTGCGCAAATATGTGGACGTTGCCGGTCGTCCCGGTGGCAACCATCTCTTCATCGCGGACAAGAAGGGCGTGCGCTATCTAGATTGTTCCAAGGTTCCCCTACCTTTCGGGCCGCAATTCGTGACTGATTTAGTCGAGCGAACGTCAGTTGCGCAGGATCAGGAAGGGGCGCTGTTAGCTGCCGAACTTGTGCTCACAGCCGAAGCGCGGGCGACGCGGGCCAAAGCGTAGAAAGAACCGCCTCCGAAGATGGGTTGCCGAACCGCCGCGGATGATCGCGGGATATGGCTCGTGCATCGCAGGGTGAGCTTGATGGCCGCCTCTTGAGATGCTGATGGGATGGTACCGTCTTCACCTCGGGATGGCGATCGGCGCGTGATAGTCCTTCGTTATAGACCAAGCTACGCTGCCGATGCTGCCCGAATAGCCGGAGGAGATGATCAGCCGCTCGACGCGGTTGCCAGGCGAGGTCAAGCTACACCAGGCTGCATCGCTCGACATTGGCGCGCCCGAGACCTGGCACCGCCGGAATGCCGAATTACTCGTCCACGTGCTTGGTGGTTCAGAGGCACAGGCGACGGGCCCACTTGCCTCGACGGAATAAGGTTTGCGAGGCGCAGCCGTTTTGCTCAGACGGGCGACACCGCGAACATGGATGAACGGCTGAAGTTCGGAAGCCGAAAACAGGCTGCGAATGACCGGATGTGAGCGCTTGCTGCCCAGCCGCTTCCGGGGTTCGCTTTCCAAGCTGCGATTGTCGCAACC
>NZ_JALNUP010000035.1 GCF_026540855.1 Sphingomonas sp. GC_Shp_5 | reverse complement strand
CATTTCGTTCGCCGAAAGCCGGGTTCAGCGCCTCGATGGCGAGCCCGAGGAACTCTTCACCGAACGCTTGGACGTAGCGCGTGGTCAGGTCCTGGGTATTCACCGCCAACAGGACGATACCGCCACGTCTTATCGAAAGCGAATTGCGGAGGCCTTGGCACATGCTCGGCAGAGCGTTCGCGAGGCGTCCCACGACGCCCAGGCGGGCGTGCGCTCTGTTCTTACCGGTGCCCGCAAACAGGCAGCGCGTAGCGCTCAATCTCTTCAACAAGGAAGCCACACCATGGCCCAGCGTACCAGCACGAGCGTCACGTCGTTGTTCTCGAACCCACTCGCGCTCGGTGGTCTCGCCGCAGTGGTCGGCCTTATCGCCGGATCGCTTATCCCAACCTTTGAGAGTGAAGAGCGTGCGTTCGGCTCTACCGCGAACAAGCTGCGGGCGAGCGGGCGCGACGCCGCGCAGGACCTTGCCGACAAGGGCGGGCGAGTGGTTAATCAAGCGCTCGACACGGCACGCGAGAGTGCCGACCGTGAGGGGTTGTCGCCCGACAAGCCGATCGGCGAAGCCGTCGCGGCGCTCAAGAGCGGCGAGTTGATCGCGAGCGTCAAGCAGGTAGCTGCCGATGCGCTTGAGGCAGGGAAGGGCGCGGCGCATGCTGAAGCGGCGCCGGCACAGCCGACCCACGGGACGGACCAGGCGTGAGGCGAGGGGACGCGGGCGAGCTCCGGTGGGTCCTGCGAAGGTGAGCCCGCGCCCCATCAGCACCTTGCTGCTGGCGCTTATCACGGCAGTAAGCCTCGGGCTGGCCGTGATCGTCATCTGGAGCTTGTTCAACCGATCACCACCAGCGCGAGGGTCGGCGGGACCGCTGCAAAGCTCGTCTGGCCTCAGCACTCCGGCACACAAGCCCGACTTAGCGCCACGGTGAAACCTCATGGCTGATCATGAAGAAGCCACCGTTGACCAGCTCGCGAAGCTGTATGATCGACACGATCAGCGGACAACGCGGGTGCAGCGCTTAGCCAACCGGGTGACCTCGGCGCTCGGCAAGCCGATGGCCCTCGTTGTTATCTTCGGCATTGCTACCGCTTGGATCATTGGCAATTACATTGCCCGAGCAACAGGCTCCACGGCGCTGGAAGAGTTCCCGTTCCCGGACCTTGGCTTCATCGCTACGATTGGGGCGCTACTGGTGGCGTTGCTGATCCTGACCACTCAGCGCCATGAGGAGGAGCTGGCCGAGAGTCGCGCTCAGCTTACTCTCCACATTGCGATGCTGAGCGAGCGCAAAATTGCCAAAGTCATCCAACTGCTGGAGGAGCAACGTCGTGATAATCCGATGTTGCCCTCGCGGGTCGATCATGAAGCCGCGGAAATGGCGCAACCATCAGACCATGACAGTACGCTAGGGATGCTCGACGACGTTGCTGATCAACGGCGCAGCTTTACCGATGAATAAACAGGTTATTTGGGTGCGACTAACCACGACCATCAAAGCCCGCACCCATAACCGTGCCAATGAGGAACTGGTCGGGCGTTAGTAGTCATCCCACAATGTTGGCATTGCCTGCATTCGTATTATCATGGGCCGGATTGCTGCGGGTGCGCGTAAGCCTGCCAGTGCTGAACCCCGCCAGCCATGCAGTGCAGAGATCGATGCGGTCGTCACAAAAGGGACAGTCGAGGCGCGATCCATCTTCCGATGCTACAACCTCGAATCCGACACCGTGGACCAGAGAAAGAAGATGCTGAGTATCGTCCATCGCGTCGCTTTCGCGGTAAGACCGAGTCTTCGCAAGTGGCCGAAGAAGGTTCAAGGATCGCGATACGATAGTAACTTGTCGCTCAGGACGTGTTTCGTGTGCCGGTCGCGAATATCCTAAGTTTCGGACGTCGCATTTGTCCCGGCTTTCGCGACACTGTGGTGGCTGATGACCGAGCGATTAGAGAGGACAGGCGGCAGTTGGTCTCTTGGAAATGATTGCCGAACTATGAATCCACTTGCCTCATGCGAGAGGCGCTCTTCCCGATGCAAGTGCCTGGAGCGCGGCGACGTGACCCTTGAAGGCGGATCGTCCTGCTGCCGTCGCGACGATCCAGGTCCTCTGGCGGGTGTTGATCGTCGCCTTGCGTAGCTGGACGTACCCGCCATCGCCGAGCTGAGCGAGGTGCTTGGACAAAACGGAGTCGCTCACGCCCAAAATCTCTCTCGCGGTCGCGAACTCCATCTCGCTGACATCCGCCAGCAGTGCCATGAGCTGAAGCCGAGCCGGCGGATGGATCAGCGAATCAAGCCGTTCAACGCTCACGACCTAGTTCCTCCAGTTCCTGCCGGTACACGCGCTCCCAAAAGACGCTCACGATCGTGGCAACGATGGCCAGTACGATCCCGATCGCCACCGGCGCCCAATCCAGGCCGTATCGCTCCTTCAGGGCAATCGCGCTCACCAGCCCAGCAAACGCGATCGCCACGAGCACGAACGTAATTTGCCGTGTGCGCCCTGGCCGATAGCCGTTGACGAAAAATCCGTCGCGCGAACGGTCCCGCGCGACGATCGCAACAGCGGCGGCCAGACAAACCACGACTATTACCACCGGCCAGGAGCCGGGAAGTGCATAGCCTGCGATCAGACCGCCTAACAGCACTCCGACTGCGGCATGCCGAGCAAGCGACCACCTAGTCCGCGCGGCCAACACGCCGCGCGTCGCCCGCATCATGTCTAGTGACCGCGCTGCCTCCTGTTCGTCCATATCCAATTTCCCAACGCCACCGTACGCTTTCCGGATTGGCAACTTACGACTTGACTACATGGAAAGCAATCGTCACTTTCCTATATGGAAACATAAGCTGGAGAAGTGACATGGTGCTGTTGTGGGGGTGGACGGCCGTAATGGCCGCGGGCGGTACATGGTGGGTGCGGCGCGATGTCGCGGCCTATGCCCAGTTCGAGGCCCTGTCCGGCACGATCGACCGGCAGCATTTCTACCGTCGATGGCTTGTCGAGAGCTTCGCCGTTCTGGTGGGCGCAAGCATGGTCAGCCTCTGGCTGGTAGACGCACTCTCACCTTTCAGCGCCTTTCCTCACGTATTCGTACCCGCGAACCGCGTGTTACAGTCTCGAGGCCATCCGTCCGGCGACCATTGGCTGCCCATGGCCGCGGGCCTCTCGGCCGGGATTGCAGTGTCGGTCGCCATCCAGTGGAGCCGTCTTAAGGCGGCGCTCTCTCCCCGACCCGGCGCAGATGCAGCGCTTATCCCACGCAACCGACGCGAAGCCGTACTTGCCCTGCTGCTGAGCCTCAACGCTGGGTTGAGCGAAGAACTGTTCTTCCGCCTCGCGCTGCCGCTGCTCGTCTTCCATCTCACCGGCTCGTTGGCGACGTCACTGGCCGTGTCGATGCTGTGCTTCGGGCTGGCGTATGCGCACTATGGCTGGAAGGGCATTCTCGCCACCATGGCCGCCGGTGCATTGCTGACGTTCTACTACCTCCACCATGGATCGTTACTGCGGGTCATGGTCGCGCATGCGGTGATCGACGTGCTGGCCTTCTTTATACGGCCGGCAATCGCCGACTGGATCATCGCGCGCAGGCCGCCGCGATGGGCTTTACTGGCGGTGTGAAAACGGCAGCGCTGGTGTTGTGCCAGCCTTCCGGCTGCTTCGCACCGCGACCTTTTGTCGTAAATGTGCGAGTTTCGCGACATTGGGCTCACATGCTAGTTTGCCGAGACACCCCTGCCGTTCCGCCACAAGGCTCGAAATAGTCTCTTGATGTCGGATGCTCCGACTTTGGGGTAGCGACGTTGCGCCCCATCGGTCTCATGCAAATGAATGTGTCATTTGAGCTACACGTCGGTACAAACCGGAGGCGTTCGCAAGCACGTCCTTTACAGTGGGAATTGATACGATAATTCGCGGCTATGCTCTTGAAGGCTGCTCTTGCAGCGCGGGGGGAGCTTCTGGGCGCGACCGCGATGACGCGGCTCGACCTTGGTAGCAGGGAAAGATTATGACCAGTATCAAGCGTTTTACCCGTAAGGCGATCCTACTCGCCGCCGCAACGCCGTTCGCATTTGTGGGCGGCAGTGCCATGGCGCAGACCAGCACGACCCCCACTGCTCCAACGGCCCAGGACAACCTTCCTGCAGCAGCGCAGAATGCGGAAGCTCAGGCTGATGCTGGTCAACAGCTACCAACTGCCGACTCTTCGGGCGGCCAGGACATCGTGGTCACGGGATCTCTGTTTAAGCAGGCGATTACCCCGTCGCCAGTGACGACGCTTTCCGCTGAGAATTTGGACCAGCGCGGCATCACCACCGTTCAGTCCGCAATCCAGCAGCTTTCGTCCAACAACGGAGCCGCGCTGACCAACTCCTTCACCGCCAATGGCGCGTTCGCAGGCGGTGCATCGGCCGTTTCGTTGCGCGGCCTGTCGAGCAGCTCGACGCTGGTGCTCTTCGACGGTCTTCGTGCCGCCTATTATCCTCTGGCAGACGATGCGACCCGCAACTTCGTCGATCTCAACACCATTCCGGACGACATCGTCGATCGGATCGAAGTGCTTCGTGACGGTGCGTCGTCGAGCTATGGCGCCGACGCAATCGCAGGTGTGGTCAACGTTATCACCAAACGAAGCTTCAACGGCGTGTCCGGTCGCGCAGAAGCAGGTATCTCGCAGGATGGCACTGCTCCCAGCCAGCGCTTGACCCTGACCGCAGGTACCGGCGACCTCGATGAGAAAGGCTACAACGCCTACATCAGCGGCTTCTACTACCACAGTGGCGAGGTTCGAAATTCGGACCTGCGTGCTCCGTTCAATTCGTCGAATAAAACGGCAATTGGCGGTCCGGACGATACGGTAAATGCCGGCACCTGGGGTGCGACAAACGCCGGTGCTAATATCTATGCACGGCCCACGGGCTCGACCCAGTTCTCGTTGCTCAACGGCGCCTGCGTCAACGGTAATCCGATCGCGACGGGTGGCACGGCAGCGGGTGTGCTGCCATCGACGATCTGTTCGCAAGATACGGTCGCGCAATACGGCACCGTTGCACCGGAGCTTGAGCGCTTCGGCGGATCCGCAAAGTTCACCGCCAAAATCGGTGAAGCCTCCGAAGCTTACGCGGAATTCAATTTCCAGCAGAGCCGCAGCAGCTACACGGGTACGCCAACGCAGATCTACGCGAACGCTCCCGCGGGCATTTACTTCCAGCCTTACTCGAGCCGGTCGGGTGCCGCATCTTATGCAGCCGGCTCAGGCGCGCTCACTCTGCCGGTCTATGTTTGCGCCGCACGGGTCAATTGCACCGCTGCTAATGGCACGCTGAACCCGAACAATCCGTATGCCGCGCTTGGCCAGACCGCGCAGATCGTCGGCCTGCTGCCGACGTCGGTAGAAAGCAATGAGACGCGTAGCCGCGTTTATCGCGCTGCCGTGGGCATCCATGGCACCGTGTTCGGTGACTGGGACTACCGCGTTGACGCCACCGCGATGCATACCGATCTGCGTCGTACTCAAAACGGCTATGTCTACATCCAGCACCTGCTCGATGTGATCGCCGACGGCAGCTACAACTTCCTCAATCCGTCGGCGACGAGCCAGGCGACATTGAACTATCTGACGCCAGAGAACATCACCGACGCGAGTTCCGATCTCTACCAGATCCAGGCTAGCGTTTCGAAGTCGCTGATGCGCCTGCCGGGCGGCGACCTGGAACTCGGTTTTGGTGGCTCGGTCTACTACGAAGGCGTTGATTCACCGAGCGCCAATTCGGACATTAACGGCCCGACACAGCGCTACTTCCGGATCAACGCCTTTGGCACCAACGGGCATCGCACCGTCTCGTCGGCCTTTGGCGAGCTCAACGCGCCAATCGTGGATCAGCTGACGCTCAACGCTTCGGGCCGCTATGACCACTATTCGACAGGTCAGAGCAACTTCTCGCCGAAGCTGGGCGCTAAGTTCACGCCAATCCACCAGCTGACAGTTCGTGGTACTTGGTCGCGTGGCTTCCGCATCCCGAGCTTCGCCGAGGCCAACGCGCTGCCAACCACCGGCTATGTTACCAACTCGGCTCAGCTGTTCAATGACACCTATCTGGCGCAATACGGCTGTACTGTTGCGACGTTCAGCAGCTGCCCGACCTATATTCGTTCGGGCAGCTACGGTGCAACGACGCTTGCGTCGCCAAATCTGAAGCCAGAGAAATCACGCAGCTTCACGGCGGGTGTCGTCCTGGAGCCGATCCGGAACGTGACGTTCACCGTAGACTACTTTAACATCAAGAAGACCAATGCCATCACGTCGCTTACTTCAGGCGACGCACTGGCGGCCTACTACTCCGGACAAGCCATTCCCACCGGGTTCCAAATCACTCCTGACGCACCGGACGCCGCATTCCCTAACGCCACACCGCGCGTGCTCTATGTCTCCTCCGCACTAGTCAATGCTAACACCCTGAAATCGGAGGGCATTGATTTCGGTGCAAACGCCCGCTTCAAGTTCGGCGAAGTTTCCTGGACGAGCAACCTGGATGCGACGCTTCAGCTAGAGCTCAGCACGACCTTCCCAGACGGTCACAAGGAGACCTACGTCGACACGCTCGGCAACTATAATTTGACGGCAGGCACGGGCACCTTCCGCTGGCATGGTAACTGGCAAAATACCTTTGCCACGGGGCCGTATGCGCTGACCGGCACCGTGAACTACACCTCGGGCTACGACCTGTCGGCTGAAGACCAGGGTAACGAGTATCGTGACTGCGGTCTGGCGCCGCAACCTGCCTACACGGGCTGCCGTGTGAAGAGCTACATCACCTTCGATCTCAATGCCTCGGTAAAGGTAGGCGATGGCCTGACCTTCTACGTTAATGCACTCAACCTGTTCGATCGCCTGCCAGGCCTCGATCCGGTTACTTACGGCGCCTACCTCTATAATCCGGTTCAGGCTGGCGAGGGTATTTACGGCCGTCGTTTCCTCGCCGGAGCCAAGTTCAACTTCTAGGCCACGCAAGCTTATTGATTAACGGAAAGGCGGCCTAACGGCCGCCTTTTTGTTGTTCCGTTCTGAGCATTGCCAGCGCACCTTCAGTAGGTCTGCAAGCAATCTACCACTGGATTTCTCAGGCGTGGTATGAAACTCCGAGCTCGACTGCGTAACCCCTTCCGCGAACTGTCTGGATAATTGGCTTAGTATCAAGCGCTTCAAGCTTGCGCCGGAGACGCGCCATGTTTGTGTCGACAATGCGCGAGCTAGTGCTTCCCGCGCGGCCCGTATTCTCCAGAAGGGCCTGGCGGCTAAGGGGGACGCCGGGGTTTTGCAGGAGCAAGTTCAGCATCATGTATTCTGCCGCTGTAAGCATAACCTGATCTCCACTGGGCGCCTTAAGTAGCCAGCGCTTACGGTCCAGGGTCCACCCCGAGAACTTGTAGTACCCCTTGTTACTGTTGCCAGGGTCCGGCAGCGCGTGAATGGCACTGTTCTGGCATGACTGGTGCACGGTAGAGCGACGCCGTAGTACAGCGCGCATACGTGCCACGATTTCTCGATGACTGCATGGTCGGTCAATGAAGTCGTCTGCGCCTAGCTCCAAACCTATAATTCGGTCGGCTTCATATGCATTATTGGCTAGTACAACCAACCCAGGACGGTGAGGAAGCGATGACAAATCAATCACAGACGATACCAGGTCCGTATCCAAGCTCCAACTTATAACAATGATATCGTGCTCAAGGTCAGCTGGTGAGGCGGCACTGACATTGACCTTCGCCGTAGTATGAAATCCATAGTCGTTTAGAGTAGATACCAGCCCTGTCCGTGCGACTGGATCCGTGTCTATAACCAGGACACGCCAAGGCTGAGACTTACTCTCCTCTACTGGACTTTCAATGACGCTATACATCCTAGCCTCTTGCACTTACATATCGAATAGCGGCTGCCCGGGGCGGCAACTTGACTCCTGGATGCTGACCCAGGCCATAATATGGCGTATTACCGTTATAGTACAGCGCGACGGTAGCTGACAATGCCGTGCTGCCAAAACCACAGCAACGCCTTGAAGGTCATGCCGGTGTAGATATGAGTGTCGGCGCCTGTCGCCCTAAGGTGCGATACACAGTGGGGCGGGAAATCGAGAACAGCTCGGCAAGATCACTAATCGAGTAGTTGCCCGTGTCGTACATACGCCGAAGCTCCTTTTGCTGGCGGTCGGACAGCTTAGGCTTCTTGCCTCGCAGCTTCCCCTTGGCGCGGGCGACCGCCATTCCCTCTCGGGTTCGGAGCTTGATGAGGTCCGCCTCGAACTCGGCAAAGGTAGCAAGGATGTTGAAGAACAGCTTACCCATCGGATCAGCGGGATCGTGGACGCTGGCGCCGATCTGCAGCTTCACACCACGTGCAGTAAGGCTGTCACAGATCGCACGCGCGTCAGGCACGGAGCGTGCAAGCCGGTCTAGCTTAGGCACTACCAGCGTGTCGCCGCTCCGGACTGCTGCCAACGCCTGGTCGAGACCGGGGCGATCCCGGTTCGTCCCGGTAAAGCCCTTGTCAGTATAGATGCGATCAACCGCCACACCGAGCTTGCGCAGCGCGTCGTGCTGGGCGGCGAGGTCCTGTCGATCGGTCGAGCAGCGGGCATAGCCGATCAGCGTGTTAGTCATAGTCCGACCTGTAACGTAGAAGGCCCCTTCAACGCAAAAGATACCGTACTAGCTATGTGAGACTGGTTTTATTGCGGTTTGCCGTTGCTCGACAGGTCGGCCAGCAACCGTCCGTTGGCCGATCCCCTTGCGGACATGCTGCGTCGCTGCTCACCCAGCCGGGTGGTGGCCAAAATCGACAATTCCTAGTTGCTGAGCAGTGCCGACCGCTCGAGCGCACTGCGCCCATCTTCGTACCGGCGTGCCTGCCTACATACTTATAGGCGGCTTCGCGAAAATTGGCGGTAACTACACCGCAGATCAAGCCATCGCTCCTCAATGGCAATTAACCAGATAATCACGGCAATCTGCGACGCAGCTCACACCAAGGGGATCTGCATGATCGGAACAGTGGAAGCGGACGCTACTAGCCGACCGAACCAGCCGCTAGACATCGCCAGCCGGCTTAAGACATTTGAGTTCTCCGCTGACGATTTCATGCGTGCGCGAGCGATGTGGTCGATCCTGCAGCCGGAGATCTCCGAGGTTGCCGATACTCAAATCAAGCACTGGAACGGGACAGTCCCGGACAATCTGGCCGTAAAGTCTGCTGATTGGGGCAAGGCGGCTCAGATCATCATCGCCGACCTGCATGATCGGCTCCTGGATCCGGTCAGTGGACAATGGGTGAGGCGAGCGGAAAAGCGAGTGCGCCTCGCGTTCGAAGCCGGGGTGACGCTCACCGCGATGTTCGCCATGGGCAGCGCAGCAGCGCTGCAGGTTCAGGAAATTCTCACTCGGCTTTATGATTGCTCCAAGGAGGAGCGCAAACATATCAATGAGGTTTGTTTCCGTCTGCGCTCGTTGGAGTGCGACGTCTACGCCAGCCTCTATACCCGGTGCATGGAGGAAGATGCGCGCTCCCGGCGAGATGAGCTTGCTCGCCAATTCAACAACGGCCTTTCCCGAATCATGGAGGAGGCAAACGCAAGTGCCCTGGTGTTGCGGAGCCAGACGGAGAGTAGTTCCACGTCAGCACACAGCATGCTTGATCAGGCCGCTGAGGTCGCGGTCGCTGCGGAGCAATCGGCTAGCGCGATGCGCAACGCAGCCCGAACATCTGCAGGGCTAATCCTAGCCATTAATGATGCTCGGGTGGAAGTGGAGAGCAGCGCTGAGGTTGCCGGTCGAGCTTCTATCGAAGCTGGCAACGCCGTTATGATGTCGCAGGCGCTCAGCGAACATGCCAAGTCGATCGAGTCCATCCTCTCCCTTATCCGTAACATAGCGGGCCAGACCAATTTGCTCGCCCTTAACGCAACCATCGAGGCAGCCCGGGCTGGCGACGCCGGCCGTGGCTTTGCTGTCGTCGCGCAGGAGGTAAAGGGACTGGCAGGACAAACCGCTCGGGCAACGGACGAAATTGCGGCGAAGATTGCCGCCATACAGGCCGCAACACAATCTACTGTCGAGATGAATGTTGGCATCAGGGCGATCGTTGCCGAGGTTCAACGATCAGCCGATCACATCCGTAGTGCCATGGAGGCCCAAGGCGAGAAGGTCGTCGCGATCACTGCCGCGGTGGATGAAACGGCTCTCGCCGCTGATGCCATGGCGGGCAGCATTGCAGTGATACGTGAAGACACGAAACGCGTTGCAAGCGACATTGCTAGTGTCGGGACGGGTGTGATCGCCCTCGAGCATACCCTTGCTGATCTCCAGGCGAGCGCTGCAGATTTTGCCACCTGCGTCGCGGCTTGAGGATTGGGTTGTGCCTAATCAACGTGAGCAGATGATGTGGATGGCCCATCTTGCAGGTCGGTGCGTCTATTAGTGAGCTGCAATCCCCAACGACCTGCGGCCTTGCCGTTGCCCAGTCCGGCGATCCGCTCACATAACGTTGATACGTCTAGGCATGGCGATCGAGCTGGCAGATTAGCTTTGCCGCCTCGCAACACTCATAGGCTTTATCGTAGCTTCCCTCGAGCAAATATTTTTCCATCTCGATCCACGTGCGGAAAATAGCAGTTTGCTGATCCTCGTGCTCCGCCAGTGTAGCAGCGGCTCCTGCCGATGTGTTACCCATCTTCACTTTTTGTGATCTCCATCGCCATGATATCGGAGAACCATATCTCAGCAGTTGCGCGAACCTCGAATATGAAGGTGGTGTTGCGCTGCCTGACTGCGATTTAAAAGGTAGACGCTATTGGGGTAGGTGGCTGATCTGACGCTTAGGCTTTCCGGCTGCGATATGATGTTAACGGTAACTGCTTAGAAGGACGGGCTGCAAGACCGCGATCTCGGCGGCGACCCTTTTTCTCGCCTTGGCTTGCAACAATGCGGCAGCGATACAGTAGTCACTCCATTCCGCTATGATGCGGTCAGTGGGCCATCTTGAGACGTATGCCGATATTTCGCGTTGGTAGCATGGAGTGATTGTCCGGAGCGCATTCACCTTTGCCCTAGCCTCATCGCTATCAGCTCTGCCCCCTGCCGGGAAAACAGTATCATTGAGAAAGCCCATACGATGGCGACTGGCTTGCGCAATCTTCCAACGTAACGAGGCAATCGCATCTTGTGAGGGTTCGATTGAGCAACACAGATCTCGAAGAGCGTCCAGATTATCGAGAAGCACCTTATGGTGACACACGAGCTCGTTCCAGACGTTGATGCCATTATCGCCATCGCTCAGGTGGCGGGGAGCCGAAGATACTACACTGTTAGCCACGTATTCCTCGATATATATATTGATAAATAATGGCCTTCAAGATTTGGCAATCTGCACTGCACGGCTATAATGTTCGTAACTGCACTGTAGGCGCTGAGCTAAGTCGCTGATCCCGACCCGGGATAGATGGCAACCTCCTAGGTCCTCGGTCCGGAGCAGATCGGCAATGATCAGCTGAACCTGGGTAATCTCGTCTACCTGTTGTAAGGTATGCATGTGACGGCGAAGGGTGGCGGGATCTGCGCCAAGCTCATAGGCCATGTCCGCCAGCTTAGCTGTGATGGCGACAAGTTCATCGGCGAGTGCCATAGCCATGGCGTGATCAGCCAGCGATGCTGTCGCGACGGCATCTGGTGCCATATAAGTCATCGGCTACACAACTTGAGAATGCTGCGGCCGAGCTGGTCGCTCGGCACCGGCTGCGAGACCATGCGGCGGCCGAGCACGAAGCCGTCCGCACGCGTTTCGGCGGGCACCAAGCCGTAGCCGCCGGCCGCCTGCAGCGCCTTAATTCCGGCATCGCCATCCTCGCCGTCGGCGCCGAGCAGCACGCCCACCGCTTCGCCGCCAGCCGCCTTGGCGACCGAGGCGAACAGGATCGAGATCGACGGCCGCTCGCCCGCCACGGGATCGCGGCTAAGCATCTTGAGCCGGCCGTTCGGCCAGCCGTCGACCACCACATGGCTGTAGCCCGGCGGCGCGAGATAGATCGTGCCCTGCTCGAGCTCCATGCCGTCGGCGGCGAGCACGACCTTTGGGGCGACCTGCTCGCCGAGCTTGGCGATCAGCGTCTCGGCCAAGCCGGGGCCGAGATGCTGCACCACCACCGTCGGCGGGCAGTTGGCGGGAAATTGCGCGAATAGCGCGAACATCGCCTGGGTGCTCGATGCCTCGCCGCCGACCGCAAGCAGGCGCCCGTTCCAATCGAGCTCTGCGGCCGCTCCCGCCGGTTTAACTTCGCTGACCGCGTGCACCACCATGCCCTTGGCGGCCTTGATCCGCTTGCCGAGCTTGGCGAGGATCTTGTCGAACTCGGCGGCGACCGCAACCTTCGGCTTGGGAAAGCAATCGATCGCGCCTAGGCGCAGCGCCTCTACCGAGGCTTCGGCGCCTGCCTCGGTGCGGGTGGAGAACATGATCACCGGCATCGGTCGCTTGGCCATCACTTCGGCGAGGTATTCGAGACCGCTCATCCCGGGCATCTCGACATCCAGCGTGATCACCTCGGGGCGGAGCTGTTCGGTCATCGCGCGTGCCTCGTCGGCGCCGTCGGCTGAGCCGACCACCACGACATTGGGGATCCGCTCGAGCGCACCGGACAACAGCGCGCGCATCGTCAGCGAATCGTCGACTACGAGAACCTTGGTAGGAGCAACCATCTTAGAATCCTTGGTTCAGCAAAATCAGGCGGCTTCAACGGGAAGGGAAGCATCGACCAAACGATCAAGGGCGAGCACCAGGATCAGGCGCTGATCGATAGTGGCAAGACCCTCCAGGAAGTTCGCGGCAGCTGTCTCGCCGATGTCGGGCAGCGGCTGCATGCCGTTGTCGGGCACGGTGACGATGTCATTGACTGCGTCGACAATGAGTCCCTGAAGCTGATCTCCAACGCGCACGACGATAATTACGTGGCGTGCTGATGGATCGGTCGATCCCCAGCCCAAGCGGTGACTGAGATCCAATACCGGCAGCACCACGCCGCGCAGATTGACGACGCCGCGGACGTGCGCGGGTACGTTGGGCAACGGCGTTGCGGGCGACCATGCACGGATTTCACGGATCGCCATGATGTCGACGCCAAGGATCTGGTCGCCGATCTGAAAGGTAATGAGCTGGCGGGGCATGCGTTTATCCTTGTGGACGGCGGATCAGTGGAGGACGCGGCGGATCGCCGCCGCAAGCTTGTCGGGGTGGAACGGCTTGACGATCCAGCCGGTGGCTCCTGCGGCACGCGCGCGCTGCTTCTTCTCGTCGGAACTCTCGGTGGTCAGCACCAGGATCGGTAACGAGCGATTGTCAGGGTTGGCCCGCAGCCGCTCGATCAGCCCGAACCCGTCGAGGTTTGGCATGTTGATGTCGGTGATCAACAGATCGGGCAGAGCGCCGCCCAGCCGATCGAGCGCCTGTTGACCATCCTCGGCCTCGGTGACCTCATAGCCCATGTCGGTGAGCGCGACACGCAGCAGCATGCGCATGCTGGGTGAGTCATCAACGGTCATGATCGTGGTCGGCACAGCAACTCCTCGGGTCAGCATGGTCATCAGAAGAACTCAACCTCGCCGCTGCTCACGCTCAGAGCGATGGGAGCGGGTGCCGTACGGGGCTCAGGCGGCCGGTCGATGGCGACACGGCAGCGGGCGAGCCCGACAGTTGGGCGAAATTCAACGCGCCGTGCACCGCAACCGCCGACATCCTCGCCGACCAGAGCGATGCGCTCGTCTCTTAGAAAGCGGCGGGCGAACTGCGCGTTGGCGGCCCCAATGTCACGGAAGCCATCGCGTAAGGCAGCGCCGCCATAGATGCGCGCCTTGAGGCTGGAACGCGTTGCCCCCATCGCCAGCATGGCGTTGATCAGCACCTCCATCGCATAGACGCCGTAGCGGCGTAGCGACTCTGGATCGGTGTCGCGGCTGCCTGGCTCGGCGAGCAGGAAATGGTTGATGCCGCCAACTTTCTCGACGGGATCATACAGACAGGCAGCAATGCAGCTACCGAGAAGCGTTGTCAGCACGACGCTCGGATCGTCGGAGACCCGCGTTTCGCCTTGAATTATGTTGATCCGGCGCAAGCCGCCCGTGCCCGCGGCGTTCATGCCCGGCACTCCTGGAGCAGCCGCGGTGCGATCCGCGGCAGCGATAGCTGGACGGTGACGGCGCCGATCTGGTGCGCTGCCTGCGGCATGCCATAAACGATGCAGCTGTCCTCATCCTGGCCGATCGTCATCGCGCCGGTCTCACGCATTGCTAGCAGGCCCGCGGCGCCATCGGCGCCCATGCCAGTGAGGATGGCGCCAACCGCGGGCGCGCCGATGGACCTGGCGACCGAATGAAATAGACGGTCGACCGAGGGACGATGCCCGCTCATCTTCTCGTCTGCGATCAGCCGGCAGCGACGCAGCGTGCCGCCGGTGACCTCGAGATGGTGGGTGCCGCCTGGCGCGATATAGACCTGGCCGGCTTTCAGCGGCGCGCCCGAATAGGCTTCGCTCACCGTGGGTGCCGACAGCCGGTCGAGCCGCGCCGCAAGGGTCGGCACGTAGGGTGCGGGCATGTGCTGGACGATCACCGTCGGCGGGCAGTTGACGGGGAAGCCCGCCAGCAGCTCGATCAGCGTCTCGACGCCGCCAGTCGATGAACCGATCGCGATCAGCGCATCGGCGCGCGGGGTATAGTCGGCCGGACCGCGCGACGGCGCCAGCGTCCGCGCGCGACTCCGGCTCAGCGCTGCCGCCTTGACCATGTGAGACAATTTTTCAGCAGTAGCCGCGGTGAACGTTGAGCCTGGCTTCTGGCAACAATCGAATGCGCCTAGCTCAAGCGCGCGGATCGTCGCCTCGGCCCCGCGGCCGGTAATCGTCGATAGCATCACCACCGGCATCGGTCGCAGCCGCATGATCTTGTCGAGGAAATCGAGCCCGTTCATCCCCGGCATCTCTACATCGAGAGTTATTACATCCGGATTGAGCGCCTTGATCATCTCGCGAGCGCTGTGCGGGCCATCCGCAGTGCCTACCACCTCGATCTCGGCATCCTGGCTAAGCACATGGCTCACCATCGCGCGCATCGACGGCGAGTCGTCGACTACAAGCGTGCGCACGGTCATGCGGCTACCTTGCGAAACGACGTCCGCCCGACACACTCGAAGCGCGAGGCAATGCTCGCGGCCAACCGCTCTGAATGGCCAATATATAGCATTCCACCTACTGCGAGCTGATCGGCGAGGCGGGTCTGCAACCGTTCCTTGGTTGGTTCATCGAAGTAGATCATCACGTTGCGGCAGAAGATCGCATCGAAGGGGTGGCTCATCGGCCAGCCTTCGAGCAGATTGAGGCGTCGGAAGGCCACCCGTTCGCGGATCAGCGGGTGCACCTCCGCACCGCGGTCATCACGCTTCACCCAAAGGCTGCGCAGCGCAGCCGGAATGCTCTGCGCAGTTTCCTGCGAATAGCGCGCTGCCTTGGCCGCAGCCAGGATTTCAGTCGAGAGATCCGTGGCGAGGATGCGTAGGTCAGTACGGGCAAACCGTTGCGCAGCACCACGGTCGGTGCCGAACATCGCCATCAGCAATGAGTAAGGCTCCTCGCCGCTCGAGCAGGCTGCCGACCAGATCCGCACTCGGCCGCGACCGAGCAGCCGCTGCTCGAGGGCTGGCCAAACCTCAGCGATAAAGTGATCAAAGTGATGCGACTCACGGAAAAAGCTGGTGTGATTAGTAGTCAGCGCGTCAACCGCTAGCGTTCGCTCTTCCTGATCATCCTCGATCAACGCGATATAATCAGCGAAACTGGTCAGTTTGTTTTCGCGTACCCGGGGCGCCAACCGACCGTAGACTAGCTGCGCTTTGCCAGCGGGCATCAATATCCCCGCCTCGGCGTAGACGAAGGAGGAAATCGCCTTGTGGTCTTCGGGCGTGAAGACGAATTCCATTGGCCGCGCGGCAGCTTTGAGGCTGGTGGGGCTCATGCCGCAAGGCTCAGCGGCGTGGCCGCTTTTGGGTCGTGACGCCACCGCGATGTCAGCGCATCGACGTCAAGGATCAGCGCGACGCGGCCGTCGCCGAGGATGGTGGCGCCGGCAAGCCCGGGGATCGCCTGGTAATTGGCCTCCAGACTCTTCACCACCACCTGGCGCTGGTCCTGGATGCTGTCGACCATCAGCACCGCCTGGCCGGAGTCGGATTCGACCACGATCAGCACCGCCCGGGTCGGGTCGGTCTGCGCGCCGGCGATGCCGAGCTGCTCGGCGACGCGGTGAACGGGGACATATTCGCCGCGCACGTCGAGCAGCGACGCGTTGGGCCCGATCACCTTGACCCCGCCGAGGCTCGGCCGGAGGCTCTCGACGATATGGCCGAGCGGGATCACGAAGGTCTGGTCGCCGACGGTGACGATCATGCCGTCCAGCACCGCGAGCGTCAGCGGCAGGCTGAGCGAGAAGGACGAGCCGGCCCCGAGCGCCGACTGGATGCCGATCCGCCCGCCCAGTGCCTGGACGTTCTTGCGCACCACATCCATGCCGACGCCGCGGCCCGAGACATTGGTCACCGCCGCCGCGGTCGAGAAGCCGGGCGCGAAGATGAGGTTGTCGATCTCCTCGTCGGTGAGGATCGCATCGGCGGCGATGATGCCGCGCTCCACCGCCTTGGCGCGCACCCGCGCGCGATCGATGCCGCGGCCGTCGTCGGCCACGGTGATGACGATCCGCCCCGAGTGATGCGCCGCGGAGAGGCGGACGACGCCCTCGGCGGGCTTGCCGATCGCGACCCGCTCGTCGGGCGTCTCCAGGCCATGGTCGACGGCGTTGCGGATGAGGTGGGTCAGCGGCTCGCCGATCCGCTCCACCACCGTCTTGTCGACCTCGGTCATCTCGCCCTCGACATCGAGGCGGACGCGCTTGCCGGTCTCGGTCTCGAGCTCGCGGATGATCCGCGGCACGCGGCTGAACACCGTCTTCATCGGCTGCGCACGGATCGCCATGGTCGACTCCTGCAGCTCGCGGGTGAGGTGCTCGAGGTCGGTCAGCTCGGCGATTCCCGCCATCGATTGCTCGGACAAGCGCTGCGCGAGCATCGCCTGGGTGATCACCAGCTCGCCGACCAGGTTGACCAGCCGATCGAGCTTGTCGAGATCGACGCGGATGGTCTGCGCGACAGCAACGGGCGCGGACGGCGCCGGCATGTCGCGCACCGCGACCGGCGCGGCGGGCGGCAACACCTCGGGGATCACGGTGACCGGCGGCGCGACCGGCGCATGCTCGGGCTCGGGCGACAGATCGACGAGCATCGCCGCGTCGGCGACCGGCGTCTCCGCCCCCTCGCGCGCCACCACCAGCAGCGCGCCATCGGTGAAGTCGAAGACGCCGCGGATATCGTCCTCGGCGACGCTGCCGGGCACCGACAGCGTCCAGCCGACATAAGGCTGGTCGGGATCAAGGTCGCCGAGCAGCGGCAGCGCCGAGCAATCCGCCTCGATCACGGCGCCGCCGAGCAACGCCAGCTCGCGCAGCAGCAGCAGTGGTTCGCCGCCATGATCGAGCGCGCTCGCACCCGGGCGGAAGATCACCCGCCATGCCGGCGCGGTGCCATCGTCCCCAGTGTCGTCGCCGCCGGTATCGAACATCGCGAACAGATCGTCGAAGCCGTCATCGCCCGTTGCCGCTGGGGTGGCAGGCGCCGCCCCGACCGGATCGTTCACGGCGATCACGGGGGCACCCGGCTGCGCCGCCGCCACCAGCCGCGCCAGCATCGCGCCATCGGCCGGCGCCGCACTGCCATCGCGCGCCGCGGCGACATGGTCGGCGAGCAGATCGAACGCGGCGACGATAGTGCCTAGCAGCTCGGGCGTCAGCGTCAGCGTGCCGTTGCGGATTAGGTCGAGCAGCGTCTCGTAATCGTGGGTGAAGGCTTGCAGCCGCTCATGCCCGAAGGCGCCGGCGCCGCCCTTGATCGAATGAACCGCACGAAAGATGGTGTTGATCGTCTCGGAATCGGCGGCACCCTGCCGAACGATGCCGAAATTGGTTTCCATCGCCGTGAGGCCTTCCTCGCACTCCTGGAAGAAGATCTGCTGGATCTGGTCGAGGTCCATGAGGCTTCCTTCAGGTTACCGGCTCGAGCACGGCTGCAAAACCAGCTAGAGTGGCCATTTCGCGTAAGGGCATGCTGGCGTTTCCGATGTCATAGCTTAGCCTGTCCGCGATGGCGGAGGCACGCGCGCTCGCCAGCACTTGCAGGCATGCCATGCCCACCCTCATTACCTCGGCACCATCAAGCAGCAGCGGCTGGCGGCTTTCAATCCGCCCTAGCAATGCAGCACGTAATGGTTCCGCGGCCGCTGTATCGAGGCTTGCGGCAAGCTGATGCGCCTTCATGTCCGATCCTCCGCCAATCGTCGCCAGATTAGAACTCGGACCAATCATCATCAGCGAGCGCAGCGGCCGTGCTGCCCCCGCTACGCCGGGCACCCCGAGCAATCTGACGGCCAGCCTCGGCAGCGCGTTCTTGCAGTCGGTGCACTACAGCGCCGGACTTGGCCGCAGGCGCCATGCTTGCTCCCGAACCCAGATTGAACTGAGCAACCTGTCGAGCCAGCTGATCGGCTTCAGTCGACAGGCTGCGAGCCGCCGCAGTAGCCTCCTCGACCATCGCGGCATTCTGCTGCGTAACGCCGTCCATCTCGGAAACTGCGGTGTTGATCTGCTGCAGACCATTGGCTTGCTGTTCGGCCGCGGTGGCGATCTGGGCAACCAGCGTGCTGATCTCGCCAAAACGACCGACGATTCGCTGCAGCGCCTTGCCGGTCTCGCTCACCAGTTCAACGCCGGTACCGACCTGCTGCGACGAGGCGAGGATACGCGTCTTGACGTCCTTGGCGGCCTCAGCCGATCGCTGAGCGAGTGCGCGTACTTCAGAGGCAACAACAGCAAAGCCCTTGCCAGCATCGCCAGCTCGGGCCGCCTCGACCCCGGCATTAAGCGCGAGCAGATTAGTCTGAAAAGCAATGCCGTCGATCACCGAAATGATCTCGGAGATTTCTGACGAGGAGCGTTCAATCCCCGCCATTGCGTCGACGGCGCGACGAACAACCTCGTCCGACTGCTCCGCTTCGATCCTGGCTTCGCCAACTACCGCGTTGGCACGGGTTGCCCCTGCTGCCGTCTGGCGAACAGTGGACGTAATTTCGTCCATTGCTGCTGCAGTTTCTTCCAGGCTTGCAGCCTGTTGCTCTGTGCGTTGCGAGAGATCGTCCGAGGCATGCCGGATGTCGCTGGCACCATTGTTAATGCCGTTGGCTGCTTGGCTGACCGCAGTCATCGCGGTCGTCATCGCGTCCATCGCCCGGTTAAAATCAGAGCGTAGTGCGACGTAATCGACAGGAAAGTCTTGATCCAGGCGATAGCTAAGATCACTGCTCGCGAGGCGACTGAGCCCCTCCCCGAGCGCCGTAACGATCATCTGTTGGGTTGCGCTCGACTCGTTGATGATCTCCGCGTTACGCCTGAACACCTCCATCGCTCGGTTCATCCGGCCTACACAGTCTTGATAGGCAGTATACAGGATGGGGCTGTCCAGATCGCCACTGGCAAGTGCTTCCATCCTGGCAACAGTGTTGACGTAAGGCGTACTGATAAGATGGCCACTGACCAGAACCGTAGCTATCGTTAGGATCAAGAGCCCAACGGCGATCGAGACATAGGTGTAGAGTTCAGCTGGCGTCGCTTCCGAGGCGAGGAAGGTAGTGACTACTGCGGCTGCCGCAACAGCGGTATGAATAACAAGGAGAACCTTGAATTTCGTACGGATAGGCGCCGTCTTTTCAAACCAACCAATCATTTTGACGACCTTCGCTAAAGGAGTGCGCAGGGTGGCGTCGCCGATTGCTGAGCCAGCGCAGCCTAAGTTCCTATAGGTACCTCTACTGGCCAGCAGTTAAGGCCACGTTAAATAGGCTCGCATCGGGACAAAAACCGTAATGGTTGGTTATGCTCAAGTCGTTTGGTTGGTTATGAAGCCGCGATGCGGCGGGAGAGAGGTGGCTGACCCGAGCCACTGCTAGCTGAGCGGTAGGCTTTGCGCGACGAACGGTGGGGTGGCATTGCCAGCTGTGTTGAGTCCAGGTCGACGCCTGCAAGGTCTTCCATCCAGGGTCCGGATCGCCCGCGAGCAGCCGGATGAACGGCAGCCTCCGCACCCAGCTCAGCGGCCATGGAAGATGGTGTCGAAAGGTCAGTCTTGATCGCCAGCGTGGTGGCGCAGTGATTTAACCATGCACTGTTCAGCTTTGGGGTCGTAGGTCGACGCGTCAGACGGGGATGAGTCATGGTAGACCGGCACAATAAAAGACCTGGCGGCGTCGCCAAATGCCTGTTCCTGCTCATCATTCTGGCCATCGCCGCGTTCGCCTGGATCGCAGTACGCGGGCTGCAAAAAGAGCCGCATGGCCCGGTCGTAGGTAGCGACGTTCTGCCGGGCCAAGCCGCACGTGCCAACAGTGGCGTTCCAGGCGCTCAGCCCACCAGCTAGTCAGCGACCGTCAGCGTGCATGCCTGTGCCGCCTCGATGAACGGCTTCGCCTTACGCAGCGTTAGGTAATGATGGTAGATATTCGACTCACAGCAAGGGCTTTGGTGGACCAAGTCCGCGCCGCTGCTAAAAAACACAACCTTGCCTGGAATGCCCTGGTACCCAGCCGCGATATCGTCGACTGGTCGGCAGAAGCCAGCGAAGAAGCAGCATTCAACGAAATGGCCGAAGCGAAACATGCGCTACGGCAGCACATATGCGAGATGTACGGCATCACTGCCGAGGAGCTCGGTCATCTTGCGGTAGGCTGAGACCTGACCGACCTCGTAGCTATTGGAGGGCTCTGGGCGTATCGACCGCACTTATGCTCAGTACTTGTCGTCCGCCAACTCGGTGGCGTACAGCATCGCTAATCCTTGCTCTGTAATCTGGAAGCTGCCTTCCGTTCGGGTTGCAAGATGCCCAGCCTGGATCAGCGTTTCCAACTCTCGCTGCATCTTTGATCTGGTGATCGGCTTGCCACATGTTCGAGAGATGTCGCTGACCCCAAAAGTCCTGGCGCCGTCAGGACCGCACACGGCTCGAAGGCAATCACGCCAGCGCTTCCCGATGGCCCCTTTCGGTCGGCCGCCAGGGTGTTTGCCGGGAGGGGTAGGTTCCGGCGTCGGAGTTGGCGTGCCTACAGATGCGGCGAGATCGTTCAGCGCTTGGCTTAGATTCAGGAGCAGATTACGCATCCGGCGACTGCGGATAATTTATCGCACGCAATACATGCGCCGCTTGCTCGACCTTCCCTCGCCAGAGCTGGTCGACCAACGCCCGACGCTCCGGCAGTGCAGTGCCATATCGCAGCTGGTCGACCTGATCGCCGGAAAGTCCCAGCTCCCATTCCGCAAGGGCTCTTGCTGCGCGTTCGACCGTGTCCATGTGGGCAGGCTATGCTTCCAAATACCTGACGTCTAGCGCGCGGCTAC
>NZ_JALNUP010000034.1 GCF_026540855.1 Sphingomonas sp. GC_Shp_5 | reverse complement strand
CGATCGGCGCCGCGGCGGCTGAAGCGAGCAGAACGGCGGCGATCAACGTTTTCATGGACTTCCCTGGGGTGCAATGACGGGGCGTCGCGGCTATGCTCCGCGGCGATGACGTTCGCAATGCGCGCGCTGTATGGCGCTCTGATGACATTCTCGCTCGCCCTGGTGGCGGTGATGATCGGGGTGCCGCCCGCCGCGGCCGACGCGTTCGGGCCAATGGGCACGCCGCACCTGGCGATGCGGCTGGTGACGGAAAGCGATCATCCGCGCGCCGGCCAGACGGTGATGCTGGCGATCGACACCCGGCCCGAGGCGGGCTGGCACGGCTATTGGCGCAACCCGGGCGACGCCGGCTTCCCGGCCAAGCTCGACTGGACCCTCCCCAAGGGCGCCACCGCGAGCGCGCCGCAATGGCCGGTGCCGACGACGCTGCTGATCGCCGGGCTGATGAACTATGTCTACGAGCGGCCTTATGCGCCGCTGGTGACGCTCAATGTGCCGGCAGGGCTCGCGGCAGGCACGGCGCTGCCGGTCAAGCTGCACATCAGCTATCTGGTCTGCACCAGCTCGCTGTGCGTGCCCGAGGACCAGACGTTGTCGCTGGCGCTGACGGTGGGCGACGGCGCCGCCACCGCCGGCCCGGCGTTCGACGGCTGGCGCGCGGCGATCCCCAAGCCGCTCGACGCGGCAGCGACCTATCAGGCCAAGGATGGCGCGGTAACGCTGGCGGTGCCGCTGCCCGCCTCGGCCAGCGTCAAGGACGCCTATTTCTTCGCGGTCACCGAGCATGCGCTCGACTATGCCGCGCCACAGACCGTGACCCGCGACGGCGACCGGCTGATGATCGCGACCAAGGGCAAGCCCGCTGGCGCGATCGAGGGCGTGCTGCGGATCGGGCCGACGCTGGGGCTCACCGTCCGCGCGACGCCGGGCGCGGCGGCTGCATCCGGCAGCATGGCGTCGACCGGCGACGGCTGGGCCTGGTCGGCGCTGGTGGCGTTTGCCGGTGCGCTGCTCGGCGGGCTGATCCTCAACGTCATGCCCTGCGTGTTCCCGATCCTCAGCCTCAAGGCGCTGAGCCTGGCGCGCGCCAATGCCGGGCCGCGCGAGGCGCGGGGCGAGGCGCTCGCCTATACCGGCGGCGTGGTGATGGTCTGCCTGGGCCTCGGCGTCGTGATCCTGGCGCTGCGCGCCGGCGGCTCGAGCGCGGGCTGGGCGTTCCAGCTGCAGGACAGCCGATCGATCGTGGTGCTGCTGCTGCTCAGCGTCGCCATCGCGTTCAACCTTGCCGGCCTGTTCGAGGTGCCGATGCCACGCTTCGCCGGGCGCGGCGGCACCGGCGGCGCGTTCATGACCGGTGCGCTGGCGGCGTTCGTGGCGACGCCCTGCTCGGGTCCGTTCATGGGCGCGGCGCTCGGCGCGGCGCTGGTGCTGCCGTGGCCGGCGGCGATGGCGGTGTTCGCCGGGCTCGGCATCGGGCTGGCGCTGCCGTTTCTGCTGATCGGCTTCGTGCCGGCGCTGCGCTCCCGGCTGCCGCGGCCCGGCGCGTGGATGGAGCGGCTGCGGCGGATCCTCAGCGTGCCGATGTGGCTGACGGCGCTGGCGCTCTTCTGGGTGCTCGGCCGGCAGGCCGGCGTCGACGGGGTGATCTTCGCGCTCCTCCTCGCGATGATACTCGGCCTGCTGCTGTGGGTCGCAGGTGGGCGCCAGCATCGCGGCCTCAGCTTCGGGCTGGTGCCGGTGATCGGGATCGTGCTGGTGATCGCGGCCGGGGTGACGACGCGGCTGCGGCCGGTGGCGGCCGGCCCGGCGGCGTCGGCGGTCGCCGGCGCGGACGCGGCGTTCAGCGAGGCCAAGCTCGATGCGCTGCGCAAGCAGGGGCGGCCGGTGTTCGCCTATTTCACCGCCGATTGGTGCCTGACCTGCAAGGTCAACGAGAAGGCGGCGATCGAGACCGCGGGGGTGCGTTCGGCGTTTGCGGCGAAGAAGGTGGCGGTGCTGGTGGGCGACTGGACCAATGGCGATCCGGTGCTCGGCCGCTTCATCCAGGCGCACAACCGCGCGGGCGTGCCATTGTATCTCTATTATCGCCCCGGCGCGGCCGAGCCCGAGGTGCTGCCGCAGGTGCTCACCCCGGGGATGCTGGAGAAGCTGGGCGGGTGAGCGGTGTGTCGGCGCCCAGCGCATTGTCACCGCAGCGCAGGCTGGGGTCGTCTGCGGCTTGTCCTGCCTGCCTCGAGGAGATCCCAGCGTTCGCCGGGATGACGATCTGGGGCTGGGCGCGGCCGCGCGGGGCTGGGCCCATCGGGGGATGATTGCGGTGCCGGCGTCGATACCCGCCTAATGTGCCATTAACGCACCAAGCTGCTGCTGCTGCGCACCATTCAGCGCTTGTGCGTCCCGATGAACCCGCGCAGCATGGAACCAGGGGCAGCTGGAGGACTTTACGGCTTCGATGGGGAACAGACCGGCTTTCGATGAGATCATGGGCATGACCGGCGAACAGCCGCCTCGGCCCCCGCTTGCAGCCCTTGGCCGGTGGCTGGAGGAGACGCCGGATCACGACCTGCGGCGTCGCCAGGAGACGGCGGAGACCACCTTCCGCCAGCTCGGCATCACCTTTGCCGTCTATGGCGACGACGAGGCGAGCGAGCGGATCATCCCGTTCGACATCGTGCCGCGGGTGTTCCTCGCCGACGAATGGGCGCGCCTGTCCGAAGGGCTGGTGCAGCGGGTGGAGGCGATCAACGCCTTTCTCGACGACATCTACGGCGAGCGCCGGATCCTCAAGGAAGGGGTGCTGCCGGCCGACCTGATCCTCGGCAACCCGCAGTTCCGCCCCGAGATTGCCGGCATGCGCCCGCCGCACGGGATCTGGGCGCATATCTGCGGGATCGACCTGGTCCGCACCGGGCCCGACGAATTCTACGTGCTCGAGGACAATGCCCGCACGCCATCCGGCGTCAGCTACATGCTCGAAAACCGCGAGGCGATGGTGCGGCTGTGTCCCGAGCTGTTCCGCGAATATCGCGTCGAGCCGGTCGACAGCTACCCCGACCGGCTGCTGGCGACAATGCGCTCGGTGGCGCCGCGCGGCACCGGCGCCAACCCGGTGTGCGTGGTGCTGACCCCCGGCCATTACAATTCGGCCTATTACGAGCACAGCTTCCTTGCCGATTCGATGGGGATCGAGCTGGTCGAGGCGGCGGACCTGGTGGTCGACGACGACCAGGTGTGGATGCGCACCATCGCCGGCCGGGTGAAGGTGGACGTGATCTATCGCCGGGTGGACGACGATTATCTCGATCCGCTGGTGTTTCGCGCCGATTCGATGCTCGGCGTGCCCGGGCTGATCGCGGCCTATGCCGCGGGTAATGTCGCGATCCTCAACGCGCCGGGCAACGGCATCGCCGACGACAAGGCGATCTACAGCTACATGCCCGAGATCGTCCGCTTCTATTCGGGCGGCGAGGCCAAGCTGCCCAATGTCGAGACCTGGCGGTGCCGCGAACCGCAGGCGCTGCGCTATGTGCTCGACAATCTCGGCGACGTGGTCGTCAAGCTGGTCGATGGGTCGGGCGGCTATGGCATGCTGGTGGGGCCGACCGCGTCGAAACAGGAGATCGAGGATTTCCGCGCCGCGCTGATCGCCGAGCCGCATCGCTACATCGCCCAGCCGACGCTGGCGCTGTCGACGGTGCCGACGCTCGCGGACAGCGGCCTCAGCCCGCGCCATGTCGACTTCCGCCCGTTCGTGCTGACCGGCTCCAACGGCGTCCAGGTGGTGCCGGGCGGGCTGACCCGCGTCGCGCTCAAGGAAGGCTCGCTGGTGGTCAATTCGAGCCAGGGCGGCGGCACCAAGGACAGCTTCGTGCTGATGGCCGATGGCCCCGGGCAGAGCCAGTCGCTGGGCGGGATGACGCAGTCGCAGGGCCCCGGCGGGCAGATACAGGGTCTCGGCGGGCAGGCGCGGGGCATCCACGCATGATGCTCTCGCGCACGGCGTCGTCGCTGTACTGGCTCGGCCGCTACATCGAACGCGCGGATTTCATCGCGCGGCTGATCGAGGCGACGGTGCGGCTCGACGTGATGTCGTCGCGCCCGGCGGGCGAGATCGCCTGGTCGTCGGCGCTGGCGGTCACCGAAACCGAGGATGCGTTCGCGGCGAACGGCGGGGCGATGACCCAGGCCGACGTGGTCCGCTTCCTCACCTATGACACCAGCCACCCCGGATCGGTGGCGCGCTGCCTCGATCGCGCGCGTGACAACGCCCGCGCGGTGCGCACCGCGCTCAGCCGCGAGGCATGGACCGCGATCAACCGCGCCTGGCTGTTGTTCGAGAAGCGCACCAGCGTCGGCGATACCGCCAAGGCGCTGGGGCTGGTGGAAGCGGTGAAGAACGAGACGCGCGGCTTCGAGGGCGCGGTTCACCAGATGCTGCGCAACCAGTCGCACTGGTTTATCCGCCTCGGCCAGGCGGTGGAGCGCGCCGACAACACCGCGCGGCTGGTCGACGTCAAATACCATATCCTGCTGCCGGCGGGCGAAGTGGTGGGCGGGGTGGTCGATCGCGATCAATGGACCACGATCCTGCAGACGGTGTCGGCGGTGACCGCCTATCGCTGGCTCTATTCGGACGGGCTCACGCCCGCCAACGTCATCGACCTGCTGATCGCCAGCCCCGAGCTGCCGCGCAGCCTGGTCGCCTCGGCGGAGACCGCGGTCGACATCCTCGGGCTGCTCGCCGAGCGCACCGGCAGCCATGGCGAGGCGGACCGGATGGCGCGGATGCGCGCGGCGCGGTTGGCGCGGACCCGCTCGGGCGAGGTGATCGCCGGCGGGCTGCATCAATATCTGCAATCGTTCATCGACGAGAACAGCCGGCTGCACGAGGCGATCGGCCGCCAGTTCAGGTTCGGCTGATGCGCCTGTCGATCGATCATCGCACCGTCTACCGGTTCAGCGCGCCGCAGGTACGAATCGTCCAGATGCTGCGGATGACGCCGGAGAACAGCCACGACCAGACGGTGGCGCGGTGGCGGATCGATGTCGATTGCGACGCGATCATGCGCCGCGGTCGCGACGGTTTCGGCAATGCCGTGACGATGCTCTATTGCGACGGGCCGGTGACCAGCCTGGAGATCGCGGTGCGCGGCGAGGTGCTGACCAGCCATTCCGACGGCGTGGTGCGCGGTGTCGCCGAGGTGTTGCCGCCGGCGCTGTTCCTGCGCGCGACCCCGGCGACGACCCCCGACGAAGGGATTGCGGCATTTGCCCGCGGGCTCCACGACGACCGCACGATCGCGTCGCTGCACCGCATCAAGCAGGCGCTGCACGAGCGCTTCGGCCGTGATTGCCGGCGGCCCGAGGCGGGGCTGAGCGCGGGCGAGGCGTTCGCGCGCGAGGCGGTGACGTCGCGCGACCTTGCCCATATCTTCGCAGTGGCGGCGCGCAGCATCGGCGTGCCGGCACGCTACGTGTCGGGCTACAGCCTGGTCGACGGCAGCCACCGGCCGACGCCGCACGGCTGGGCCGAGGCGCATGTCGACGGGCTCGGCTGGATCGGCTTCGATCCCTGGACGGCGCGCTCGCCCGAGGAGGAATATGTCCGCGTCGCCGCGGCGCTCGACGCGACCGGCGCGGCGCCGGTAGCGGGATCGCGGCTGGGCGAGGGCGAGGAGGAGCTCGACGTCGACGTGTCGGTGTCGCAGGCGTAGCTGAACCCGACCGGTCGCGACGCGGCGGCGGGTTAACCGTGTCCTAACCCAAGCGCCTTAGGCGTCGAGGCTGGATGACACAGCCTCGCCCCCCGATGATCTATCATGGCTCGCTCGTCGTGGCGCTGCTCGCCGCCAGCTCGTGCGCACCGTCGGAGCGGGTGAGCCAGGCGGTGCCGCCGCGCGCACCGGCGACCGGCAAGCAATTGCTCCACGACCTTGCGCTCGACGTGCCCGACCGGCCGGAGCTGTCGGCGGCGCTGACCCCGGCGCCGGCCGACGATGCCGCCGCGGCGTTCGTGCCCGCGGCGCCGCCGTTCCTCGCCGCGGCGCGCAGCGACGACGATGCCGCGCGCGCGGTCGATTGCCTGACCGCGGCGGTCTATTACGAGGCGCGCTCCGAGCCGATCGACGGCCAGCGCGCGGTGGCGCAGGTGGTGCTCAACCGTGTCCGCGACCGCGCCTTTCCCAAGAGCGTGTGCGGCGTGGTTTACCAGGGGTCGACGCGGCGCACCGGCTGTCAGTTCAGCTTTACCTGCGACGGCTCGATGGCCGCGGCGCGCGACGAACGCTCGTGGTTGCGCTCGCGGGGCGTCGCCGAGCAGGCGCTCGCCGGCAGCGTCTATGCGCCGATCGGCGCGGCGACCTTCTACCATACCGGCGCGGTCTACCCTTGGTGGGCGCCGAGCCTCGCGCGGATCGGCATGGTCGGCTCGCATATCTTCTATCGCTGGCGCGGCGCGATGGAGCGCGCGCTGTCGTTCCGCCAGGCCTATGCCGGCACCGAGCCGGTTGCGCCGAGCGCCTTTGCCGCCGGCGTGGGCATGCAAACCGCCGGTGTCGACGACAGCGGCGTCACCGTCCATCGCGGCCAGCTGGTGGCTGCGGTCACGCCCGCCGTGGCGAGCGAGGTGCCAGACGCTCCCGATGGGGTGACGGTGCATGTCGGACCGCGGCGGATCACCGTGGCGTCAGGCGTGCGGATCCATGTCGGGGCCGTGGCGCCGCGCGGGCGTGTCGCGCCCGTTGTCGATTCGCAGGGCGCGACCATCGGCGAGGAAGGCGACCCGATCTGACGCCGGGGCGCGGCGGCTGTCAGCCGGGTTGCAGGCTGACGGTGCGGATCGTCGGCTCGGGAGGGACGATGTCCGCATCCTCGATCAGCCGCCAGCCGGTGGGGCCGAGCACCTCGAGCGGGCGGTAGCGGGTCTTGTACGCCATCCGCGCCGAGCCCTTCACCCAATAGCCGAGATAGACGTAATCAAGCCCGGCATCGCGCGCGCGGGTGATGTGATCCATGATGATGACGTTGCCGAGCCCCGGCCGGGCGCCGCCCTGCTCGGCTCCGTCATCGTCGTCGGCGGCGAAGAAGCTGTAGATCATCGACAGGCCATCGGCCTGACGATCGGTGAGGCAGGCGCCGACCAGCCGGCCGCGCACCCCGTTTACCGATGGCGTGCGATATTCAATGATCAGCGAGTTGACCGGCGAGTGCTCGACCATGTCGGCATAATCGTCCTCGTCCATCCCCGCCATGCCGCCGCCAGGGTGGCGCGCCGACAGATAGCCGCGCAGCAGCTGGAACTGCTCGTCGGTCGCCCAGGGGCGGCAGGCGGTGACCTCGAGGTCGGCGTTGCGCTTGAGCAACTTGCGCTGGGTGGAATTGGGCTGGAAATCGCGCGTCACCACCCGCACCGACACGCAGGCGGCACAGCCCGCGCACGACGGCCGATAGGCGACGCCCTGGCTGCGGCGGAAGCCGATCCGGCCGAGCGCGTCGTTGAGTTCGGTGGCGTTGGGACCGTTGAGCTCAGTGAACACCTTCCGCTCCTGGCGCCCGGGCAAATAGGGGCAAGGTGCTGGACTGGTGACGAAAAAGCGCGGGAAACGGAAAGGCGCAGTCACCGCCGGTGAAACCTCATGATGCAGGTGGGCCGCACAGGCGGCGTGAAGCATCTATATGTGATACCGCACCGATTCTGAAAAGGCGCTTTACCATGAAAGTGGGTTAACCCGGGGCTACCACAGTTGTTTTGCACCCATTTCGGTACAGGGACGTTGCTAATGTCGCGCCGTGGAACAATAGTACCGACTTCGCGTTAGGCGCGACGAGTGAACGACCAACTATTGGGAGTATGAGTATGAAGATGAAGACGCTGAGCGGCTCGCTGGCCGCCCTCGCCATGGCCGCCTCGCCGATCGCAGCGGCACCGGCGTTTGCCGCTCCCAGCAACCCGGCGGCTTCGCTGTCGGTGTCGAAGAGCGTCCGCGCCGGCACCCCGACCACCGGCAAGAACAAGGCTGCTGGCGGCGGCGTGCTGCTCGCCGGCCTGATCGCGGCCGGTGTGGTTGCCATCGGCGTGGTTGCTGCCACGCAGAGCGACGATTCCGACAGCAACTAAGCTTTCGGTCTTGTCACGAGACGGGGGTCGCAACCACGGGTTGCGGCCCCCGTTTTGTTTTAGACCAATCTTCTCAGGATCTTGTCTGGCGCCTCAGGCCTGTTCGACCATGCTGGTCTCGTAGCCCGCCTCGCGCAACGCCGCGATCAGCCGGTTGAGATGATCGCGATCGCGCGCCTCGCATTCGATGTCGGTGATCAGCCCTTTGGCGGGCAGGCTGGTGAAGATGCGCTGGTGATACACCTCGATGATGTTGACCCGCTCCTGGTCGAAGATCCGCGCGACGTTGAACAGGGCGCCGGGCTGGTCCTGTAGCCGCACCCGCAGGCGGGCAAGGCGGCCCGAGCGGGCGAGATCGCGCAGCAGCACGTTGGCGAGCAGCCGGGTATCGATGTTGCCGCCGCACAGGATGATGCCGACGGTGCGGCCCTTGAAGCGCTCGGGATAGGCGAGCAGCGCGGCGAGGCCCGCGGCACCGGCGCCCTCGACCACGGTCTTCTCGATCTGGAGCAGCAGGCTGACCGCTTCCTCCAGCGCGCGCTCGCCGACCAGGACGATGTCGTCGACCAGCTCGGCGACCATCCGCGAGGTGATTCCGCCCGGCTCCTTGACCGCGATGCCCTCGGCCAGCGTGTCGCCGGCGCAGGGCATGTTGGTGCCGCGGATACGGTTGTACATCGAGGGGAACAGCTCCGCCTCGACGCCGACGACCTCGATCGGATGACCGGCCGCGCGCGTCACGGTGGCAGTGCCCGAGATCAGCCCGCCGCCGCCGATCGGCACCAGAAAGGTGTCGAGCCCCGGCACGTCCTCGAGCATCTCCACCGCTGCGGTGCCCTGGCCGGCGATCACGCGGGGATCGTCGAACGGGTGGACGAAGGTGTAGCCGCATTCGCCCTCGAGCACGCGGGCGTGGGCGTAGGCGGCGTCAAAAGTGTCGCCTTCCAGCACCACCTTGGCGTGGTGACCCTCGGTCTGGATCACCTTCACCGTGGGGGTGTTGCGCGGCATCACGATCGTTGCCGGGATGCCGAGCCGATGGGCATGATAGGCGAGGCCCTGGGCATGATTGCCGGCCGAGGCGGCGATGACGCCCTTGGCGCGCGCCTCTGGCGAGAGCTGGAGCAGCGTGTTGAGCGCGCCGCGCTCCTTATAAGCCGCGGTGAACTGGAGGTTCTCGAACTTGAGATAGACCTTGGCGCCGGTCATCTCGCTGAAGGTGCGGCTGATCAGCGTCGGCGTGCGCACAATGGCGTCGCGGATCCGCGCATGGGCGGCGTGGATATCGTCGATCGACACGGGCGACACGAACGGCGTGGGCGCTGGGTGGGTAGCCATCCCCCGGCGCTAGACCATCTGGCGTGGTGGGGGAACACCGCTTATGCGCGGCACCATGGCATCATCGTCACCGATCGCTCCCGCTAAACCCGTCATTGCGGCAGGCTTCCCCCTCTTCACCGGACGTGCCGCCGCCGCCGCGGCAGCGCTGCTGCTCGGTCTCGCGCCGTTGCCCGCCGCGGCGGACGCGCTGATCGACAACGTCAACGGCATGACGCTGGACAAGGACGGCAAGGTAATCCGCTTCCAGGCGATGCTGCTGTCGCCCGACGGCCATGTCACCCGGCTGCTCGCCGCCAAGGACAAGCGGCCCGACAAGCTCGACTGGCGCGCCGACATGAAGGGGCGGACGCTGCTGCCCGGGATGATCGACGCGCACGGCCACATCATGGAACTCGGCTTCCGCGCGCTCGAGCTCGACCTGTCGGACACCCGCACGCTTGCCGAGGCGCAGGCGAAGATCGCGGCCTATGCCAAGGCCAATCCCGAGCGATCGTGGATTCTCGGCGGCGGCTGGAATCAGGAGGTCTGGGGCCTGGGCCGTTTCCCGACCGCCGCCGAGCTCGACGCCGCGGTGCCCGACCGCCCGGTGTGGCTGGCGCGCGCCGACGGCCATGCGAGCTGGGGCAACACCGCCGCGCTGAAGGCCGCGGGGGTGACCGCCAAGAGCGTGGCGCCGGCCGGCGGACGGATCGAGAAGGGCGCCGGCGGCCAGCCCGCGGGCGTGTTCGTGGACGCCGCGCAGGCGCTGGTCGGCAAACTAGTGCCGCAGCCGCTCGGCAAGGATCGCAACGCCGCCTTCATCAAGGCGCAGGCCATGTTGATGAGCTATGGCATCACCGCCACCGCCGATATGGGCACCAGCCTCGACGATTGGCTGACCTATCGGCGGATCGGCGACCTCGGCGCGCTGAGGGTGCGGATCATGAGCTATGGCCTGGGCGTCGAGACGGCGGTGCAGATCGGCGGCACCGGGCCGACGCCGTGGCTCTATGGCGACAAGCTGAAGCTCGGCGGGGTCAAGCTCTATGCCGATGGCGCGCTCGGCTCGCGCGGGGCGTGGCTGAAGGCGCCTTATGCCGATGCGCCGGGGCAGTCGGGGGCGGGGTTCATGTCCGATGACGTGATCCGCAACCTGATGAGCCGCGCGGCGATGGACGGCTATCAGGTCGCGGTGCATGCGATCGGCGATCGCGCCAACGCCGAGGCGCTCGATGCGATCGACGAGATGGCGCAGACCTACAAGGGCGATCGCCGCTGGCGGATCGAGCATGCCCAGATCGTCGATCCGGTCGATCTGCCGCGGTTTGGCAAGAACGGCGTGATCGCCTCGATGCAGCCGACCCATCAGACCAGCGACCGGACGATGGCGGAGGCGCGGCTCGGCCCGCAGCGGCTTGCCGGCGCCTATGCCTGGGCCTCGATGCTGCGCAACGGCGCGACGCTCGCCTTCGGCTCGGACTATCCGGTGGAAAAGCCCGATCCCTGGGCGGGCTGGGCGGCGGCGTTCACCCGCCAGGATGCCGAGGGGCAGCCGTTCGGCGGCTGGCGGCCGGAAGAAGCCGTGACGCGCGAGCAGGCCTGGTGGGCCTATACCGTGGGCGCGGCCTATGCCGAGTTCGCCGAGGACAAGTTCGGCCGGCTCGCCCCCGGGCAGCTTGCCGACTTCATCATCGTCGATCGCGATCCGCTGCTCGCGAGCGCCACCGAACTGCGGGCGACGAAGGTGCAGGAGACGTGGATCGGCGGAACCAAGGTCTGGGAGCGGAAGTAGGGAGGGCGTCGTTCCGCACGACGGCCGGCGCGCAGGCGGATGGGGTCGGCCATGGGCTCTGAAACGAGTTCAGGGTGACGAAGAGGTGGGATGCCCGGTGGTGTGCGCCAGCGCTTGCCGTCATCCTGAACTTGTTTCAGGATCCATGGCCTGAACTCGCCATGGGGCTGCCCGATGGAGAAGACTCCCGCCGTCTACATCCTTGCCAACCACAAGAGCGGCACGATCTACATCGGCGTGACCAGCCAGCCGATCGGCCGCTGGTGGTAGCATCGCGTCGGCGTGATCAACGGGTTCACCCGCCGCTATGGTGTTCATCGGCTGGTGCATGTCGAATTCTTCGGCGCGATGGAGCCGGCGATTTTGCGCGAGAAGCAGCTCAAGCGCTGGCACCGCGCGTGGAAGATCAACCTCATCGAGGCCAGCAATCCGCAATGGCGTGATCTGGCGCTGGATCACGGACTCAGCCGGTAGGTCACGCTTGCGGCGCGCGACGGGCGGATGGACCCTGAACCACGTTCAGGGTGACGGGACGTTGATCGGGCGGCTTGGTTGCCAACCTTCGCTGTCATGCTGAACTCGTTTCAGCACCCATCATCATCGCGCGCCGCAGACTCGCGGAAAGCGTAGGCCATGGATGCTGAAAAAGTTCAGCATGACGAGAAGGAAGTGGCGTGTGACGCGCGCGAAAAAGGCCGCGGCGCCCCCCGACGCCGCGGCCTTGTCGCTGCCGTATCGGCAGGATCAGGCGACCTGGACCACCTCTTCGGGCTCGCGCAGCACATAGCCGCGGCCCCAGACGGTCTCGATGTAATTCTCGCCATCGCAGGCGAGGCTGAGCTTCTTGCGCAACTTGCAGATGAACACGTCGATGATCTTGAGCTCGGGCTCGTCCATCCCGCCATACAGGTGGTTGAGGAACATTTCCTTGGTCAGCGTGGTGCTCTTGCGCAACGAGAGCAGCTCGAGCATCGCATATTCCTTGCCGGTCAGATGCACCCGGCTGCCATCGACCTCGACGGTCTTGGCATCGAGATTGACCGCGAGCTTGCCGGTGCGGATCACCGACTGCGAATGGCCCTTCGAGCGGCGCACCACGGCGTGGATGCGCGCGATCAGCTCCTCGCGGTGGAACGGCTTGGTGACGTAATCGTCGGCGCCGAAGCCGAAGCTGCGGACCTTGCTGTCCATCTCGTTGATGCCCGAGAGGATCAGCACCGGGGTGGAGACCCGGGCGACGCGCAATTTCTTGAGCACGTCGTAACCATGCATGTCCGGCAGGTTGAGATCGAGCAGGATGATATCGTAATCGTAGAGCTTGCCGAGGTCCAAGCCCTCTTCGCCCAAATCGGTGGTATAGACGTTGAACCCCTCGGTCCCGAGCATCAGCTCGATGGCCTTGGCCGTCGTCGGCTCGTCCTCGATCAGCAGCACCCGCATTGCGTCGTCCCCTGTTGGCGAGCCCGTGGAGCACCCCTGCTCACGGCCGGCCCTGATTCATTAACCAAAGAACATCTGAAGGCAAAAGGTTAATTCCGATTTAATCGCCGGAATCAGGGGAGTCACGCGGAATGAGATCGGGGCCGAGCAGAGTCTGGTGGCGCGCGCGGGGAATGTCTTCGCCAAGAACTTCACGCAGATAGAGACTGCGCACCAGGGTGAAGATCACCACCAGCAACGCCGCCGAGAAGAACAGACCGAAGATGCCGAAGATCACGCCGATGCCGAGGATCGCGAACACGGTGATCGCGGGCGGGATCGATATCACCCGATTCTGCACATAGGGCGTGATGAAGTTGGTCTGGACCAGCCGCACCAAGGCATAGGTGACGAGCGCACCGATCAGCGAGCCGGTGCCCTGAGTCGCGGCGAGGCCCAGCGCTGGGATCATCGCCGCGGTGGGGCCGATATAGGGGATGAACTCGCTGAGGCCCGCGAGCAGGCCGAGCGCGGCGGCCGAGGGCACGCCCGCGGCCCACAGGCCGAGCCCGATCAGCACGCCCATGCTGGTCATCAGGATCAGCGACGAGCGCAGCCACAGTCGCAGCGTCGAGCCGACGTCGAACAAGGCATCCTCGATCGCGGGGCGCTTGGCCGGCGGAATGAGGAACAGGAAGCCGCGCTGGTAGATGCCTGGATCGGCGGCGAAAAAGATCGCGCCGACGAGGAGCAGGATGCAGTTCAGGAGCAGCTCGCCGGCGCCCGCGACCAGCCCGCCGACGTCCTGCGCGACCTTGGAGCCGGCATAGGCCTGCTGCACCGCGTCGACGATCTTGGCGCCGACCGCAGACTGCGACAGGTAGCGCGCGAGCTGGTCGAGCAGCCCGGGCAATTGGGTGACGAGCACGTTGACCTGCTCGCGGAACTGGACGCCGAACAGCCAGACCAGAAAGGCGACGACACCGAGCGCGGTAGCGATGCCGAGGCCGAGCGCGGGCTTGGCCGGCACGCGCAAATGATCGTGGTAGAGATCGGCGATGGCGTGGATCGCGATCGCGCCGAGCATCGATCCAAAGGCGAGGATCAGCAGGTTGCCGGCGCGGAACAGCGCCGCGGCAACGGCGACGATGACCAGGATGTAGAGGATCCGGCGGATGAAACGTGAATCATCGGCGTCGGGGGCGAGGCGGTTCATGCGGGTGGGGACACGGTCATGACCGTATCAATACGGTAGAGGGGCAAAGGGTCCGGCGACCGGCTCACGCCGCCTTCGCCTGGCTGAGCGCCGAGGGTTCGCGCAGCCGCTCCGACAGGAAGGTGATCAGCGCCTCGACCCGTGCCGGCCGCAGCGGGCTGGGCGGGGTGAGGAGATGGAGGCCGATCGGTGACGGCGGCCAATCGGTGAGGATCTCGACCAGCCGGCCATCGGCCAGATAGGGGCCGACGATGAAGCCCGGCAGGCGGGCGATGCCGAGGCCGGCGAGCAGCGCGGGGACGATCGCCTCGCCGCTGTTGGCCACCAGCGGCCCCTGCGGCTTGACCGACACCTCGGCGCCGCCGGGGCCGCGAAAGCGCCATGGGCCGGCGACGTTGGAATAGCCGAACAGGCGATGGTCGCCGAGCTGGCCGGGGTGGGTCGGCGTGCCGTGCGCCGCGAGATAAGCAGGGGCGGCGACGGTGTGGGCGGCGATGCTGCATAGCCGGCGCGCGCGCAGCGAGCTGTCGGGCAGGTCGGCGATGCGCAGCGCGACGTCGAAGCCCTCGGCGACGATGTCGACCTTGGCATCCGAGCAATGCAGGTCGATCTCGATGCCCGGGTGGGCGGTCAGGAAGTCGGCGAGCAATGGCGCGACGTTGCTGACCCCGAAGCTCATCGGCGCCGCCAGCCGGACCCGTCCGGAGGGGGCGCTCGCCGCATCGCGCGCCGATTCCTCGGCGGCATAGGCCTCGGCGAGGATTCGCGCGGCATGCTCGGCGAGCGGCTTGCCGGCTTCGGTGAGGGCGAGGCGGCGCGAGGTGCGGTGGAACAGCGACTGGCCGAGATGCGCCTCGAGCCGGGTGATCGCCTTGGACACGGTGGCCTTGCTGAGGCCGATGCCCTCGGCGGCGCCGCTGAACGAGCGATGCTCCACCACCGCGGCGAAGATTGCCCAGGCTTCGAGATCAGGTAGTCGCATGGCGCTGGGATCCTCCGTCGATCGTCGCTGCCCGTGCATAGCCCGTGAAACGATCGGTTTCCAGCGTTTCCGTTTACGTGACGATTCGAGCTCTTATCTTGGCGGCAACAAAGGAGGCATCCCATGATCGCCACAGACACTGCTCCCCGCACCGACGCCGACACCAACGCTGCCATCGACCGCCGCGCCTTTGCGACGCTCGGCCATGCCAACCACGGCTGGCTCAACGCGCGCCATCATTTCTCCTTCGCCAATTACTATGACCCGCAGCGGATGGGCTGGGGCGCGATCCGCGTCTGGAACGACGACGAGATCGGCGCGCAATCGGGTTTCCCGCCGCACCCGCATGCGGACATGGAGATCATCACCTATGTCCGCACCGGCGCGATCACCCACCAGGATTCGCTCGGCAACAAGGGCCGCACCGAGGCCGGCGACGTCCAGGTGATGAGCGCCGGCAGCGGCGTGCGCCATGCCGAATACAATCTCGAGGACGAGACGACGACGATCTTCCAGATCTGGATCGAGCCGACCCGCAAGGGCGGCGCGCCGAGCTGGGGCGCCAAGCCCTTCCCCAAGGGCGAGCGCTCCGGATCGTTCGTGACGCTGGCGAGCGGCTTTGCCGATGATGGCGATGCGTTGCCGATCCGCGCCGAGGCACGGGTGATGGCGGCAACCTTGCGCGCCGGCGACACCGCGACCCACACCATCGGCGATGGTCGTCACGTCTATCTGGTGCCCGCCACCGGCAGCATCGAGATCGCCGACGAGCAAGGCGTTCCGGTCCGTTTCGAGGCGCGCGACGGCGCGGCGCTGTCCGGCGGTCGCACGGTGACGATCACCGCGCTGACCGATACGGAAATCGTGCTGGTGGACGCAGCGTAACCGCGTCTTCCATCGTTGGCGGCACCGGGGCAGTTCCTTCCGGTGCCGCCAACGCCATTATTTGTTCCACGCCCAAACAGGATTGATCCGATGACCAAGGTTCTGGTGCTTTATTATTCGTCCTACGGCCATATCGAGCAGATGGCCGATGCCGTCGCCGAGGGCGCCCGCGCCGCCGGGGCCGAGGTCGACATCCGTCGCGTCGCCGAGACCGCGCCGGCCGAGGTGGTCGCTGCCGCGCATTTCAAGACCGACACCGCCCACCCGCTGATCGAGAGCCCCGATGCGCTCGCCGACTATGATGCCATAATCGTCGGCGCGCCGACCCGCTTCGGCCGCATGCCGAGCCAGATGGCGAGCTTCTGGGACACCACCGGCGGCTTGTGGTTCGGCGGCAAGCTGATCGGCAAGGTCGGCGGCGCCTTTACCGCCACCGCCAGCCAGCATGGCGGGCAGGAGACCACATTGTTCTCGATCATCACCAATCTGCTGCATCACGGCATGACGATCGTCGGGCTCGATTATGGCTTCAAGGGCCAGATGGGTGTCGACGAAGTCCGCGGCGGCTCGCCTTATGGCGCCACCACCATCGCCGACGGTGACGGCAGCCGCCAGCCGCACGAGGAAGAACTCGCCGCTGCGCGTTATCAGGGCCAGCGGATCGCCGAGACGGCGGCCAAGCTGAAGTAAGCGGAGCGATGGGGGCGGCCGGTGGTTCGCCCCCATTTACTGGCGGCGATTGCATCCCGCCTCAGACCGTCGCCCCAGCGAAAGCTGAGGTCTCCCGCAACTCCTGTTCAGCGCTTGCCGCGAGAGAGCCCAGCTTTCGCCGGGATGGCGGTTTGACTGGTGCGACGGGGCGAGCGGAAATTCGATCTACAACGCCAAACTCGAGCTTCCGCTGGGATCACCTGTGGGGCTCAGCGGCGCCGGCGCACCTTCTTTGGCGGCGTCCAGGGCGGGACGGTGATGAACACCGGCGGCGGTGGTGCGTGGGTGAGTATCACCACCGGGTCCACCGCGGGGTCGGCGGGAAACTGGTCGCGGGCGCGGGCGAAGACGAAGCGGGCGCGGGCGGCGCCGGGGGCGCTGGCGCTGGTGCCGACCCAGCGCCAATGCCACGGCTCCCATTTCACCTGCTGGCGGTTACCGCCGGGAAAGCTCATTTCGAAGCCGTAGCGCGGCGCATTGGCCACCAGCCAGCGCGCTGCCGGCGTTGCCGCCATGCAGCCCTCGGCGTCGCGGCAGCCGTCGCGAATCGGCCGCACCGCGAAGTCGATCGCATAGCCGGTGGAATGCTCGCTATGCCCCGGTGGTGCTACCGAGATCGCACGATCGGTGTCATCTGCAGGATGATCGCGGCAGAACACCCCCGCCTGGCGCATCACCGAGCGGTGGCAGGACAGGCCGCGCAACTGGCCCATTACCGCCGGATCGCCGCGGGCGGCCGCGAGCAGCCGCTGCAGATCGGGGATCAGGTCGCGGCGGACCTTGCAGCTGTTGAGCGCGAAGCCGGCCGGCGCCTCGACCAGCTCGTCCGACGGTGCGTCGCCATAAGGCAGATGGCCGAATACGCGACCATCGCGCGAGATGATCGACGAGGCGCCGGCGCACAGCTGCGCCTGGGCGAGGGAAGGGCTGGCCATGATCAGCAGCGCGGCCACGGCGCGGGCGATCGGCGACGGACGCGGGCGATGCATTGCCGCGGCCTCTGGCATGCGGGCGCGCGCAGTGGCAAGGGCAGCGGATGCACGGCGACCATGTACTGTACCTCGATGGCGAGGCCCTGGTGATCGACAAGCCCTCCGGGCTTCCGGTCGATCCCCCTCGCGATGGCTCGCTGAGCCTGGAGAATCATCTCGATTCGCTGAAATTCGGCTTCAAGCGCTGGCCGCATCCGGTCCATCGGCTCGATCGCGACACCAGCGGCTGCCTGCTGCTGTCGCGCAACCCCAAGGCGCATGCCCGCTTCCAGCAGGCGTTCGAACAGGGCTTAGTGCAGAAGCGATATCTCGCCGTGCTGGAAGGCGTGCCCGCGGGCGCCACGGTGGGCGAGGGCGGCCTGATCGATCTCGCGCTCGCCAAGGTGAGCAGCCGCGAAACGGGCTGGCGGATGGTGCCCGATCCGGCCGGCAAGCCGGCGCGCACCGCATGGCGACTGCTCCATGTCCAAGACGGGCGCGCGCTCGTTGAATTTCGGCCCGAGACCGGCCGGACCCACCAGATCCGCGTTCATGCCGCGAGCGGACTCGGCGTTGCGGTGGTCGGCGACCCGACCTATGGCCAGGCCGATCCTGCCGGCATGCTGCTCCACGCGCGCGAGCTGACGGTGCCGCGCAAGGGCAAGGAACCGATCGTCGCGGTCGCGCCGACGCCCGAGCGGTTCGGCGTGTTCGTCGACGCCGATCCCGATGGCGCGGCGCCGACCTCGGCGCAGAAGGTCGATCCCGCGGCAGCGTGAGCGCATGGTCGCCATCCCCATCACCCGATCGATCGCGATCGACGACAGCGAGCTGATCGAGACCACCACGCGCGCCGGCGGTCCTGGTGGCCAGCACGTCAACACCACCGACAGCGCGGTGATCCTGCGCTTCGACGTCGGCGCCTCGCCGGGGCTGCCGATGGCGGTGAAGCACCGGCTTGCCGACCTCGCCGGCTCGCGGCTGACGCGCGACGGCGTGCTGGTGCTGCGGAGCGAGGGCTCGCGCTCGCAATTGCTCAACCGCCAGGAGGTGCGCGAGCGGCTGTTCGCGTTGATCAAGGAGGCGACGATCGTCCCCAAGAAGCGCCGCCCGACCAAGCCGACCCGCGCCTCGCAGACCCGGCGGGTCGACGGCAAGGTGCGGCGCTCGGCGGTGAAGGCGGGGCGGGGCAAGGTGCGGGATTAAGCCAGGCAGATATCGGTTAACGCGCGGCACCGCGAGGCGCGGAAAAGAAAAAAGCCGGCCGGACCGTGGTCCGACCGGCTTTTTGCTGCTGGCATGATACCGTCGTTTAGAAGTCCACGCCGAAGTTCAGGTGGAAATAGCGCCCGATGATCGCGCTATAGTACCGCGTCGTGCTGACATCATAGGGGAACGGTACACCCTTGTTGAGGACGTTATCCACCACCAGTCGCACATGATAGCGCTTGTCGATGTCATAGCCGGCCGAGGTGTTGAACATGAAATACTGCTTAACCTCCGGATACTCGTAGGTGGTATCTGGAGCGTTGACAGTGATCTTGGTCGGGCCGAAGTATTGCGTCTGCCACAAGAAGTTGAAGCCGCCGTTGAAGTAGTTAAGATTGGCGGTGAAATTATCGGCCGGCTCGGTTGAGGTGCCGACGGTGTAGGTCTGGTCGCCGCTCCCGATCCGGTAGAAGTGCTTGAAAGTGTGAAGATAATTCACGCCGAGATCAAGCATGCCGGCGCTTTCCGGCAGCCCGAGCCGAGTGAGAGGAAAGCGATAATCAACGGTCGCCTGCAACGCACGGAACTTTTCCACCGCCAGGTTGTAGTTGCCGCCGGTATACGACGTCACTTGACCATCCGCTCCACGGGTGAAGGTGCCGCAGAACGCGTTGTTCGGGAAATCGTCCGAATCATAGCAGGCATTGAGCAGATCCTGCGGCCCGAGAGTCGCAATCTCGTTCTTGATGTCGATGCTGACGTAGTCGGCCGAGGCGGTGAAGCCGGGCAGCCAGCGCGGCGTCAGCACACCGCCTGCCGTCCAGCTGTTGGCGACCTCGTTCTGGAGGTTGGGATTGCCCCCGGTGGTGCCCTGTACCGTGTAATCCACGATGTTCGAGGTAAAGTTGGCGGGCAGCCCGGCGGCGGCGCAATTGGCCTGCCGGCGTGCCGGGTTCGGGCCGGCATCCAAATAGCGGGCGTCGCACGGATCGTTGGCCGTATTGAAGACCTGACCGGTGGGGGCAAAGGCCTCGGTGATCGCCGGTGACCGGAACGACCGCGTGTAGTTGCCGCGGAAGCTGATGTCGCGGGTCGGCGCATAGACACCGCCGCCGCTGTAGGTCCAGAAGCCCTTACTGACGATGCTGTTATCGACGTAGCGGCCCGAGCCCTGGAGGCTCAAATTGTAGACCAGCGGCACGTTCATGGTCGGTGCCACCAGTGGCACGCTGACTTCCGCGAACGCCTCGTTGGTGTGATATGAACCTGACACCGGATCGATCGGGATAGAATTCCCATATTGTGTACGAGTGCCGTCGCCATTGTCTTCGCCGTAGTAGAAGGCGCCCGGATCAAAGTTCACGCCTTCGTAGCGGTGCTCATAGCCCAGCGAGAATTTGGCAGCGCCTGCGGGCAGCTTGACGATTTCGCCGCCGAGGCTGGCGATGATGTCATATTGCTCGTTAACCTGCGTGGTGCGGGCGTTGGCGGTGATGTAATCGAGCGCAGCCTGGCTCGCCTGGTTGACGCCGAACACGTCGAGCGGGGCGCAGGTGCTGCTGATCGTCGCGATGGTTGCATTGGTATAGCCGGGCGCGCAGACAATGTTGCCGCCTGCGTCGGTCGCCGCGTTAAGCGCGTTATAAAGGTTCTGCGTCACTACCTCGCGCGTCTTAGTCACCGACCGTACGTGGCCATAGGTGCCGCTGACATCCCAGGTGAAATTGTGGCTACCGACATTGAAGTCGCCAGCGAGATCGCCGACGAAGCGGTACAATTCGCTGGTGGTGGTGAACTTGCCGGTCGACAGATCGGTGTTGGCGCGAGCGAGGTAAAAGGTGCTTGGGTCCTGGCCATTGGCGACCAGGTTGCTGATGATCGTCGCCCGATCAGCATGGCTGAGATAGGGGTTGGCGGTGCTCAGGATGAGGTCGCCGTTGGTCTGCCCGGCGTCGTTGAACAGATAGGTGTTGTAGTAGGGCTGGGCGCTGAGATTGGTTGCCGATGTCCGGCCATACCAGCCTTCGGCCGAAAAGCGGACGTGGTCCGAGAAGTCGTAGTGCGTCAGCAATGTCGCTTGGACGCGATCGCTGCTGGTGATCAAATTGTCATAGTCGCCAATCGCGAAGCCGTCGCCGCCGGCGGCGTAGATCGCGCTGCCGGTTGCCTGGCCGGTGTTGAACACTGCGAGTTGGCCAGCGTTGTTGAAGTAGAGCGGCTGGCCGGCGGCGTTGGTAATCGAGGCGTTAGGTTGGCCGCCAAGGATCGGGTAGCTGTCCGCGAACAGCGGCATGCCGGTATTAGTGAACTCATTGTAGTGCTTGCCGCCATAGTACAACGAATTGACGTAGGGCGAATCGCCCGTCGATGTACCGAAGAACGGCGAGCTGCCACCCGTAGTGTAGCGCGCCGAAGTTGGCAGGCCGTCTTGGTGATTGTACTGGACCGACAACGTAATGTTGCCACGGCCTTCGGCGAAGTTCTTGCCCGCGAGCAGCGACACCTGCTGCTCCCCGGCATCGCCCTTCTCGGAGATGCCGGTCTGCGCGTCGAGGTGCAGGCCCTGGTAGTTCTTTTTCAGGATGACGTTGACGGTGCCCGCGATCGCGTCGGAGCCGTAGATGGGCGCGCCACCCACTGACAGCGTTTCGACCCGGTCGATCAGCGTGGTCGGGATCGAATTAAGGTCGACCGGACTGCCCGACACCGCGCCGAAGATCGATGAGGTCGCCGACGACACGAAGCGCTGCCCGTCGACGAGGCTGAGCGTGCGCTGCGCGCCGAGGTTGTATAGGTTGGCGAAGCTGGCGCCGGCGTTAAACGAGCCTTGCGAGCCGATCTGGCTGTTGGCGGGAACGCCGAAGGCGGGAAGCTCCTGCAGCGCGCGACCGAGATCGGTATAGCCACGCTGCGCGATCTCGGCGGCACCGAGCACTTCGGCGGGCTGATCGAGATCGGCGGCGGTGCGCTTGATGCGCGAACCGGTGACGATGATGGTATCGTCCTGCACGGTCGCTGCCACCGGCACGGAAGATGCGTCTGTCTGGGCTGCATCGGCCGCGGTCGCTGCTGGTGGCGCTGCCTGCGGATCGGTCTGCGCCATCGCGGCGGCTGGCACCATGATCGCTGCGGCACTGCCCAGCAGAACCAGGCGGGCGCCCAGCTTGTTGTTCGTCTTCTTCATTGTCACTCGGCCTCTGCTTCGTAGCCCCCAAGCCTGGGTGGTGCGGTGCAACAAACTGCTTGAGGGCAGCAGAGGCAAGGAAATATAATGTTACAATTCAATGTGATGTATGTGGCATCACATTTTTGCAACGGTAATGCTGCCGTGTAACCGGATGACCTTTTCGGGAGGATGGCCGCCCATCATGCCCGAAAGTGACATGGCGCTGTCGCGCTATCGAGCAGGCCGGATCAGCTGGTCTGGGCGGGAAGGGTCTGGTGAACACAGGGGGTTTCACGGCCGGTTGAAGGCAAGTGGCTGTGGCTGCGCAGGAGATTGCCTCCCTTCTGTCCTACAGCCGCCGAGCGGTGTACGTCGTCACAGTGGGAGCGTCATCGCGAACCGAAACGATGGGGTCGATCGTTTCGCGCGTGAGTGTCAACTTCCTCAACTTGTCACTGGCCCGCGCGTAATCGGCGGCCCTTGTGCAGCAGCGCCGGCCTGCGCACATGCGAAGCCTCTGCAGGGGAATTGACGTGTACCAGTTTGATGTCGCCGTCGGCTCAAAGCCGGAGCTCTATCGCGACCTGCTCGCCGCGGTCGACGCGCTGACCGCAGGCGAGCCCGATCCGGTCGCCAACATGGCCAATGCCGCGGCGGTGATCTGGCAATATCTGCCGGACCTCAACTGGGCAGGCTTCTACCGCAACGTCGCCGACGAGCTGGTGCTCGGGCCGTTCCAGGGCAAGGCGGCGTGCATCCGCATCCCGTTCGGCAAGGGCGTGTGCGGCACGGCGGCGACGAGCCGGACCACCCAGCTGGTGGACGACGTCCATGCGTTTCCCGGGCACATAGCCTGCGATGCGGCGAGCCGCTCCGAGCTCGTGGTGCCGATCGTCGCCGATGGCGTGCTGCTCGGCGTGCTCGATCTCGACAGCCCGGTGCCGGCCCGGTTCGATGCGGAGGATGCCGCCGGCTGCGAGGCACTGGTGGCGCTGCTCGGCGCACGGCTCGCCGGCTGATCCGAATCGGGACGTTCGCCAAGCTGGCGACTCTCCGGCCGGAATGGTAAGCATGTCGTCAATATTTTGTTAACCGTGATGCCCGGAGGCGGTGCGCGGGCAACAGGGAGATGACGATGCGGACCTTGGCGGTCACCGGACGGATCTTGATGGCGACGACGATGATCGCCGGTGCGGGGCTTGGCCTGGTCTCCGCGGGGAGTGCCGCGGCCCAGCAGCGGGTCGTCGCCCATGGTCCGGGCGCCGGTTATCCCATGCCCGGCACCGCACCGATGGCGCCGCGGATGGGCGTGGTGCGGCCGCCGGTGATCGCGCCGGGACCGGTGCGGCCCGGCACCGGCGGTCGGCCGCATGGACCGCGCTGGGGCAGCAAGATCGGTGGCCACTGGTGGGGCGGGGTCAACGCGCCGGGCGGCTGGAACGCCTATCGTCGCCCGCACCGCGGCTGGGTGGTGCCCAATTACTGGATCAGCCCGCGCTTCTACATCAGCGACTGGCAGGGCTATGGCCTGTCGCAGCCGCCTTACGGCTATAACTGGCTGCGCTATTATGACGATGCGGTGCTGATCGATTCGCGCGGCTCGATCTACGACACGGTCGAGGGGCTCGACTGGGATCAATATGATGTCGCCGATGGTGATTACGGCGCGGATGACGAGCAGGTCTATGCCAGCCCCGCCGATCGCGGCGGCTATGACGAGCGTGGTTATGACCGCGGCTATGATCATCCCGGCTATGACGATCACGGCCCGGCGCGGCGGAGCGACGGCGTAGGCGGCGCGGTCGCCGGCGCGGTGGTCGGCGGGGTCGCCGGCAATGTGATCGCCGGGCGGGGCAACCGGCTGGGCGGCACGCTAATCGGCGCCGGGGTCGGCGCGGCAGCGGGCTATGCGGTCGACCGCGGCGCCGATC